>NZ_CYGY02000210.1 GCF_900007165.1 Paraburkholderia piptadeniae | reverse complement strand
TACCTTGCCGCTACCCCTAGTAGCTGCTATTTTCCGTGCCACTCGTTATGTTGAAGCGACCGATCCGTGCAATTTTCACTGGTTAAATCGACTACCGCCTCTTCTGCTCGGGGTCTGCATGCGTTGACCACGTGATCGAGCGTGGGTCAGCGATTGTGTTTTCGCCTTGAGAAAACAGCCCATCTTGCGGTGCGATGTTCGGGTCCTCTTCCCACGTCGCCTGCTGTGTGAATGTGCCGGTTTTACGGTTAAATTTCAGGTAATGATGGGCAGTCTTCCACTGCCAGTCCGATGAAGGGAGCGAAATGTAGTGGACGGCGTATTCCTCGTCCGTCAGATGTCCACGTACGACATAGACGCCGTAGTGTTCTTCGCCTTGCGAAATGATCTTGTAGACGCCATTGTCATAGTAATAGAGCGTTGCATCAGGAAATGGCTTCTTTTCATACATTTTCTTGTAAAAAAGCTTCTGCTCGAAGGTTGGATTGCCAAACTGAATCTCAATGAAAGGCGGACGAGCAGCGCTACTTTCTGCTGCGCACGCACTGACCGGTTGCATCGCTAACAGCGTGATCGACAAATACATTCTCCTCATTGAAAGGCTCCAGAAGTAGAACACAACTAACTAATCAACCATTATCGACAATATCTGTCATCACATCCGCATCGTGTCGCACTCGATATTCCGCGGAAAAGACGTCGCGATGAAGTAGCCGCGCCGGACGGGTTTTGAAGCGCGTCTTTGCTCCTAGCCTGGAGTGCCAAGCCGGATCGTCACCGACCAGTTACCGTAGCTATCCGCCACGACAGCCGAAATCCCAGGGAGCGGCGAAGATCGGGCACGTGATTGTCAAGTCCTGTGCCCGGTCTAATCTCCGAGACGAAACAGTTATTGGCTCATGGTCGCGAAGGGAGCGCCGCATACGCGGCTTCCGGGATTCTGGTACCTAATGTTCACCTTGAGCGTCAGCCAGAATACGCGGCCCTTAGCGCCCAAGCGACCTGCTACGCACCTCGCTCCTCAAAGAACTCGGCCAATGCCATGCACGATGGCATCGCTTCACTGTGCTTTCTCGTCATTCGACCGCTTTCTTGAGAAATACTTGCACGCAAGTTTTGCCAAAATATCAACGTGACATCACCCTCGCTCATGCGTGTTCTCCGAGCGAGTGACGGAAGAAATACTAACCGCAGTGAGACGCGTGATATAGGCTGATAATCTTTATGTTTATATGAGGGAAATTGATGATCCAAAACCGCGTTGTTTCATCGATTGTGTCCATGACGAAGATGTGCTGGCGCATCGAGCGTGACTATCAGGTTCTTAAACAGAAGTTCGGACTCGGCTACTATGAAGGAGATGGCTGGTGGCTCCCGGCGCACCCGATACGGACTCTCGACCGATTGCCGGACGACTTCTTCGTCGACGGCTTGAACGCGTATCGCAGATATCGGCAGGCCCACAATCAGCCAGCCTCGGTGACGTTGCCAAACAACCCTGGCGTGAGACGAAGGTCTTGCTCATCGACGCGCCCAGCCGATCCCTGTTGATCAGTCTGCCAAATAGGGACCAGCGGATGCTTCAAATTGATCTGTTCACGCAGTAGCTGCCGGCATGAAATCTCCGCCCGCCAGAGACATCGTGGGAACCATCAGCAGCACGTCAGGATTTGACAGATTTCTGGATGGATATGCGAGGTTCCAGCTATTCCCATAAATACCATTTCAGCTGACTGCGCCCATCGCAGTGGGCTTTCGTTTCGCGACTGTCCCAAACCCTATAATCTGGGCGCGCCAGCTACCGTGCTTGATGGGCGCGAAGCAGTGTCCGGCGGACGATAGCATCATGACGAAAGCCCCCCCTCCAAGCTACTTCTTTCCCCAGTCGTACACACGGTCATCCGCAGACGGCGGCTCTCGCGACATCTGTGAATTGCGCTAAAAATCGTGCAGCGTCGCGTCGGCCGCTGCGGCGATTTTGTTTTTCGAGTGGCTGGCGACGTGAGAGGCCGCGCCGCGTTGCCGTTTCCACAACTTCGCAATTCGGATGTTGAAGCCCGTGCGCGATTGCATGGGCGCCGGTGGCGACAGCGTGTCGCGAAACGGTGTCGACCATTAAAACGGCACGTCAGTCTCCCACAGGTGAGTGGCACGATGCCCACCATTGTCGTTCGCAGGGAAACGCGTGCATGGTGACGACAATTCGCGCAAGAGCCGACGAGGAACGACGGGACGAACCGCGCCGGTTAATCACGATGACGGCCACCATCGACCGGCATATGACCGGCAGCCGTTTGGAACTGCGGCACAGTCGCTGCACGTAGTTCGTTGAGGTATTCGCCGTACAGTTTGACGAAGTGGCACAGATAATATTCCGCCTTTTCGACTCCGCCCCATCTGTCAATTGCTAGCTCTAGAGCAATCTGCATCAAATCAGCGTGACCGTGGGCATTGTCATACGCAATGTGGTCCGGCGAGCCGTTCGTGAGAACGCGCCCCAACGCGCGATCCGCCGCTTCAGTAATGAGCTTGTTGTAGCGATCCGAATACCATTCGACAAACCAATCCCACACTATCGTCGAGAGCGGACCCTCGCGACCGATACTCAGATAGAGAGAGTGGATTAGCCTGTCAGTGCTGTGGAATGGCCGAACACAGTCAACGTGATCGGCCGACAAGCCAAATCTCTCGATGTCACGAAAAAATAGTCCATGGCGTCCGTATTTCCCTGCGAGGTATTGCGCGAGAATCTGCGCGAGCATGTTGTCCTTGTAGCCGAGCTTGTACAATGCAAACGCGTCGACTTCGTTGTTGAGCCGGTTCTGTAGCACGGTTTCGACCAGGTGCCGGCGATAGTATTCACTGTCAATCCAATTGCCACGGTGGAATGCCGCAGTTTCAGGCGACGTGGCAAACATCTGCTCCATTGCCTGCTCGGCGACTTGCTCTAGATGAATGCGATCGTTATCTGCCGTCATGCGGCCCTCCTGATTAAAGCAGGAGCGGAAATGGCAACGCGAAGCGGTACGTTGCTGAAGCTTCCTCGACTCGGTGAGCTAAGGAAGCCAGCTGTTTTTGCGAAGCAATGAAGCACCCCGGAACCCTTGAGACTCACCATCCACTGATGCGCGAAGCCGCTTGCAGTCGCTGCCTGATGAGAAGGCGATACTGTTAAACTCCTCTCGACGGCTACAGGAGAAGCCGGTATTTGCGAGCGACCTCTCGAAGCTTCAAGGAACGCTTTCCCCCTCGAATCTTTTTTCCGCTGATTCGGACCGGTTAGATGTCCCTGCTTGTAGTGCGGTCACACGCGAACCCGTTGAGACGAGCCAGCACTGATACCGCCCACCACTGCGCCGATGCATGCGCCAACAACACACAGCGTTCCGACGATCTGCGATCTGCTTATCGGCTGTGCGAGTACGAGGAAGCCGATCGCTGCCGCGATCGCAGGCTCGGTGCACATCACGACCCCGAATGCGGATGCGCTCATCCGGCGCAGGGCGATTACTTTGAGTACGTATGGGACAAGCGGCACCAGGACTGCAATATACGCGGCATTGACGAGTTGTCCCGCAGGCAAATGTCCGCCGCTCAGCAGAATACCGAATGGTCCGGTAACGACGGCGGCTGCGATCAGGGACGCAGTAAGCCCTTCCAGCCCATCAAACAGCATGCCGACGTGCTTCTTCAACACGATGTGTGCGACCCAGCCGAGCGCCGACCCAATCGGGAACACCAAGTCAATGGGGCTGACCACCCACATACCGTCCTGCCGAGCTAGCAATAACACGCCTGCCACTGCGAACACCGGCCACATCAGCCTTCGGAGCTTGCGCTCGCCGAATGTCGCGACCGCGATCGGCCCAAGGAAGCTGACGGCCACTGCGAACACAAGCGGCACACGGCGCACTGCCTCGAAGAAGCATAGTGTCATACACGCCGCTGCGCTGCCAAGCGCGACCGCGGCCGCCCAGTGCTGGCGAGAATACGTGTGCAACGGCGGCCGCACGATGGCCGCGAGCGCTACCGCTGCGAAGCACAGCCGCAGCCATGTTGTGCTAATGGTTCCGTGCTTTATCGTCGTGGACAGCGACAGCGCGGCGCCGAGTTGAATGCTGCACATTGACGCGACGGCGAACATTGGCGCGATGGCGCGCGAGAACGGCACGGACGTTCTCGATAACGCGTATTTGGCTTGTTTTGCGTTCAATTCCTCGCTCATCCATATTTCCCGCGTGAGTGAAGAAACGATACTAACCGCAGGTATATGCGTGGTATAAGCTCGAAATCTTTATGTCTGCATGAGGGAAATTGATGATCCGCCATCTCGCCGGCACGCTGCTGCGTACCGGCGTGACGGTGGTTGAAGCCGACAGCGTGAGCACGCGACAATCGCGCTTCATCGCACCCAGGCTGCCGTCAGCATGGCCCTTCGCCGTCTTGAAGCGAATTCGGCCAACGCCTTCGAACGTTCGCCGCGCAGCATGAAGGCGACTTCGGCGGGCAGCGTGCTACTGCCGTATGCACTCGTTTGCGCGCCGCCTCGTCCATTTTGGCCATTTACCGATCCCGGACCATGTTGGTGATCGTATATCGCATGAGCAAACGGCCAGTTGCAATGGAATTGGTATTTTTCAACAGATGCAAGCGTGCTGTCGAGTTCATCGAGCGTGCCGTCGCCGACCATTACAGCGGGCAGCGACTTGATGTTGGACTTCACCCTACAGTCGGGCTTGCCCTGT
>NZ_CYGY02000050.1:97434-226978 GCF_900007165.1 Paraburkholderia piptadeniae | reverse complement strand
TTCGGTGTGAGCCCGCTTTCTTTTGCCTACTTTTCTTTGCGGCGGCAAAGAAAAGTAGGTGCCGCCCCGCACAGGGGCAACGCCCGCGCCGCGAGGCGCATCGCGGATGCCAGCGAAGAGCAAAGCAAACCAACGCATCGCGAATGCCCGCGGCACGCTGAAATAGCGACACAATCGCAGACGCCCGCGATAAGGGCAAAAAAAACCACACACCACTATTGAAGATTGACGAACAACCCACCATCGACGAGCAACGCAGCGCCCGTCACATACCGCGCGCGGTCTGACGCGAGAAACACGACGCAATCGGCGACGTCTTCCGGACGGCCTAACCGGCCCAGCGGAATGCGCTTCTCGAAGTAGGCTTTCTTCGCTTCGTCGGCGAGGTCCTCGGCGTTCAGATCGGTTGCGATCGTGCCGGGCATCACCGAATTGCAGCGGATGCCGTACGGCCCGAGCGCAATCGCACACGACTGCATCAGCGAATGGACGCCCGCCTTGGTCGGCGTGTAATGCGTCTGCATCCCGCCGCCGACGAGCGCGCTGATCGAGCTCGTCGCGACGATCGCGCCGCCCGTGCCCTGCGCCCTCATCTGCTGCGCAGCCGCCTGCGTGACAAAGAACGCACCGTTCAGATTCACGGCAACCGTGGTTTCGAGCACGTCAGCAGGCATGTCGAGAAACGCATGGAACGGGCAGATGCCTGCGTTGCTCGCGAGCACGTCGACCTTGCCGAACGCTTCGACCGTGCGGCGCACGAGCTCGGGGCCTGTCTCTTTCGCCGCGACGTTGCCTTCGACCGCGATCACGCGCCGCCCCAATGCATCGATCTCGCCGACCACTTCTTCGACGGCGGAACGCCGGTTATACGACGCATCGTTGTCGCCCCAATAGTTGATCGCCACATCGGCGCCCTCTTTCGCGCACGCCACCGCGATCGCGCGACCGATGCCGCGCGAACCGCCCGTGACGATCACCGCCTTGTCTTTCAGCAGCACGTGCTTCTCCTTCGATCGACGTGTGGATCAATGCTGATAAGGCCGCTCGAGCTTGCACTCCGGGTTCAGCCGTACACCGAAGCCCGGCGTATCGTGCACCTTCATGCGGCCGTTGACGGGCACGGGCTCGTCGAGCAAGAGCGGCGTGAACATCGGTACGACCTGATCGGCCTTCGGCGCCATCATCAGAAACTCGGCGAACGGCGAGTTGTGGCGCGTGATGACGAAGTGATAGCTATACACCGACGAGCCGTGCGGCACGACCATCACGTTGTGCGCATCGGCGAGCGCGGAAATCTTGATCAGCTCGGTGATGCCGCCGCACCAGCCCACGTCCGGCTGAATCAGATCGCAGCAGTTCATCTCGAGCAGCATCCGGAAGCCCCAGCGCGTCGCTTCGTGCTCGCCCGTCGACACCATCATGCCGCGCGGCACATTGCGGCGCAGTTCGGCGTAACCCCAGTAGTCGTCGGGCGGCAGCGCTTCTTCGATCCACTTGAGCCCATGTTCGTGCGCGGCCTTCGCGAGCTTCGTCGCGTAGGTGACGTCGAGGCTCATCCAGCAGTCGTACATCAGCCAGAAGTCGCTGCCGACGCGGCTGCGCATATCCGCCAGCTTGTCGATATTCTGCTTCAGGCCCGCTTCGCCTTCGGCGGGACCATGCTGCAACGGCAGCTTGCCACCGATGAACCCCATCTGCTTCGCGAGATCGGGCCGCGCGCCCGTCGCGTAAAACTGAAGCTCGTCTCGCACCGGACCGCCCAATAGTTGATACACGGGCTCTTTGCGCACTTTCGCGAGCAGGTCCCACAGTGCGAGATCGACGCCCGAAATCGTGTTGAGCACGATGCCTTTGCGTCCGTAGTAGAGCGTCGAGAAGTACATCTGATCCCACATCTTCTCGATGTCCGTCACCAACTGCCCTTCGAGAAAGCGCGCGAGATGCTTCTCGACGATGAATGCGCCGATCTCGCCGCCCGTCGTCACCGCGAAGCCGACGGTGCCGTCGCTCGCTTCGATTTCGACGACCAGTGTACCCAGCACGTTGATTCCGAACGACTGGCGGCTTTGCCGGTACTCGGGATAACGCGCCATCGGCGTCGAGATGTGGTCGTCGATCCAGTGTCCGCCGGCCTGGTCGTGATAGTCCGCGCCGCCGCCGCGGACGACGAAGGCACGCACGTGCCGGATAGTGGGCATCGCCATGTTCTAGAGCTCCGTTCGTGGTTTGCGCGCGCCTTGTGTCAGCGGACGCGGTGAATGGGTTGCGGGAAAGCGGGCGTTTCGCGTGCGGTGCGAAGGCGAACCGCCGTGCCGATCAGCAACGCGGCGAAGAGGCTCGCCGCGCCCAGCAACAACAGCCCGGCCGACGTCGACTGGAAAGCATGCTCGGCGCTCGTGCGCAGCGTCGGCGCGATGAAGCCGCCCAGGCTGCCGAGCGAATTGATCAGCGCGATCCCACCCGCGGCCGCCGCGCCCGTCAGATAGCGCGTCGGGAAGGTCCAGAAGAGCGGCTGCGCGGCGATGAAGCCGCTTGCCGCGCAGCACAGCGCGAGCAACGCGACGAGCGGACTATGCGCGAGACCCGACACGCCGATGCCGCAACCCGCGAGCACCAGCAGCGCGACGGCCCAGCTTCGATGCGCGCCCGTGCGATCGGCGCGGCGCGGCACGATCCAGGTGAGCGCGAGCGAGCAGATCCACGGCACGGCCGCGACGAGACCGACGCGCAAGCCCACCGACTCGCCCATCAACGCGGCGACTTGCTGCGGCAGATAGAAGATCACGCCATACACGCTCATCTGGATCAGCAGATAGATCGCGGACAGCAGCAGCACGCGCCTGTCCACCAGCGCCGCGGCGATGTTGCGCGGGCCGTGCGCGGCGGCGGCACGGGCATCGTCGTCGAGTGCCGCGCTCAAGGTCTTGCGCGCGCCGGGCGTGAGCCATGTGGCGTCGTCGGGCCGGTCGTCGAGATAGAAGAACGCCCACACGCCGACTATCGACGCGAGCCCGCCCTCGATCAGGAACAGCCACTGCCAGCCCGCGAGGCCCAGCACGCCATGCAGATCGAGCAGGAGGCCCGACAGCGGACTGCCGAACATGAACGCGAGCGGCGCGCCGAAATAGAACACACCGACGGCACGCCCGCGCGCAGCTTGCGGAAACCAGCGCGTGAGGTAATAGATGACGCCGGGAAAGAAGCCGGCTTCCGCGATGCCCAGCAGGAAGCGCAGCGTGTAGAAGGCCGTCGCCGAATGCGCGAGACTCATCGCCGCCGACACGATGCCCCACGTGACCATGATCCGGCACATCCACAGCCGCGCGCCGACACGATGCAGCAGCAGATTGCTCGGCACCTCGAAGAGCGCATAGCCGACGAAGAACACACCGGCGCCGAACGCGAACGCCGCGTTCGAAATGCCCGTATCGTGCTGCAAGGCCTTCTGCGCAAAGCCGATGTTCGCGCGGTCGAGAAACGCGAGCACGTACATCAGCAGCAGGAACGGCAACAGCCGCCGCATGACCTGGCCGACGATGCCGTCGATGGATTCGCGTGGGGTCCGGCTCATCGTGTCTCCTGGTGTCTGTTGTATCGCGCGAGCGCGCGGGCGGCATGCATGTACCGCTGTTGTTCTTCTTGACGTTGCTGGTGTTTGCTGCGCGCTGCGCTCAATAAGTCGCGCGGCCGCCCGACAGATCGAACACCGCGCCCGTGCTGAACGCGCAGTCTTCCGACGACAGCCACAGAATCAGCGACGCCGCCTCTTCAGGCAGCAGGAAGCGGTTCATTGGTATCTTCGAGAGCATGTAGTCGATGTGCTGCTGCGACATCGAATCGAAGATTTCTGTTTTGGCGGCAGCGGGCGTCACGGCATTGACGAGAATGTTCTTCGTCGCGAGCTCCTTGCCAAGCGATTTAGTGAGGCCGATCAGCCCCGCCTTCGACGCGCTGTAGTGCGACGCGTTCGGATTGCCCTCCTTGGCCGCCACCGACGCGATATTGACGATGCGCCCGTAGCCCCGCTTCAGCATCTGCGGAACGACCGCGCGGCACACGAGATACGGGCCGATCAGATTGACGTCGATCACCTGCCGCCATACATCCGGGTCGAGTTCCCACGTCGTGCCGTTGCCGCCCGTGATGCCCGCGCAGTTGATCAGCACGTCGATCGCGCCGTGCGCAGCGAGCGTCTTGCTGACGGCGGCATCGATCTCGGCTTCCTTCGTTTGATCGACGATGACGGCGGAGACCTTGCCGTGTTCGCCGACGAGTTCGCCGAGCTCGCGCTCGCTGCGCGCGAGCCGTTCGCCGTCCCGGTCCCACAGCGAGACGCTCGCGCCCGAGCGCAGCGCGCGCTGCGCGACCGCGTAGCCGATGCCCCGCGCGCCACCTGTGATGACGACGACACGGCCGTCCAGATCAATACGATTCATGCTTTCTCCTTTGTCGATCGGAGTTGGCGCTTTAGCTGTCGGCTGGAGTTAGTGCTTCAGCACTTACTCCAGCCCCATGCAAAGCACTTACTCCGGTCCCATGCAAGGCTGTCCCGATGCGCGGTCTTGACGTGCCGCGCATTCTTCGTTGTGGGTCCGTGGTCAGTGACGGCCCTCGGTGTACGCAATATAAATCGGTGCCCGATACGGGAACAATCCGAGGTTTGGATGGGGTGATAACAAAAGCGGATCGGGTGGGAGGCCAACGTCGACGCTGAAAAACACGGCCCGATCCGCATCGATGACCTAACCTGATGGAACGTGCCGCCAGCTGTCACATGCGCGGCATGCGCCACATCCCACGAACCGTCGACCCGTCTCTATCCGCCGAGGAGCATCGCCATGACCACTGCCACCGCCGAGCAGGCGACCGCGTTCGTGACGGGCGCCGTTCTGCCCGACCATCGCCGGCGCGGCGCCGATCCCGGAACGTCGAACCTGCAGCCGCCCGCGTTCGACGCGAGCAAGGATCAGGCGATCGTCGCGGGCTCGGGTGTCGTGTCGTTCAAGTCGGGCGTTCCGGCGAACCGGCGCCAGGCTGTCGCGGACTCGCTGTTGCTCGCGCAACTGATCCTCAAGCACCAGGGGATTTCGCCCGACGACACGCAGAACTGGTATCGCGGCTATGGCGGCGTGCTGTCGAATCTCGGATGGCGCGTCGAAAGCTGCGAGATGACCGACTATGTATCGGGCGAGGCGGGACTCGACGTGCACGAAGCGATCACGGCCGTCGCGGCGCTGCTGCTCGGGCCGGGCGCCATCGCCGCCGCGCCGCTGATCGACGCGACGCTCAAGGCGCTGCGTTCGATGGATACCTCGACGCCGTGGATCACGCTCTTCAACCGCGAAAGCCGCCGCGCGAACACGGCTAGCTTCCAGATCGCGCTCGCCGAGCCGACAGAAGCGGGCGACCTCAGCGTATCGCTGATGGCATTTTCGCTGGCGGCGAGCATGACGATCACGCAAGTGCTGTTCGTCAAGGTGCAGAACAACGAGGCGAACCTCAAGCGCTTCTCGACGACGGCGCAGATCAACCTGTCGGTGCTCGACGCCGTTCAGGCGACGCTGCAACAGAAGGTGGCGAGCTTCACGAGCAGCTATCTGAGCGCGCTGCCCGATCTGTCGTGACGAACGCTACGAACGTGACGAACACCACGAGCACTCACGCCGACGATTGCGGCTGCTGCGGTTGCTGCGGCTCGTCCTCATGCACCCATTGCTTCAACATGTCGAGCAACTGCGAGACGGCCGCTTTCTCGCCGTCTGCGATAGCCGGCTGGTTCGCATACCGGTAGAGCACGAAATCGTATTGATCGAGCACGGAGCTCCAGTTGCTTCTCGACGGCACGCGCGTGTGAAGATCGACGAAATCAGCGCGGATCGCGGCGAGGCTCGCCTCCAGCCGCTTCGCCGCGACGCTTTCATAGATTCGCAGTTCCGTCATCGCCGAGATGTTCCAGAAGTCCGGCTCCCCATGCGCGCACTGCTCGAGCATTTGCCTGAGCCTGTCGACGGAAGCGGCGTCGAAACCGTCCGCTGACGACGCGCCCATGCCCAGCATCAGTTCGGCCGCGAGCCGGTTGATGAGCGGATAGAACGTCGCGGCATCGCCTTGCGCGTCGCCGAGCCGCTCGGCCTCCCGATACAGCGCAAGCATCTTGCCGATCGCCGCCGACTCCGCCGCTTCGTCGCCAGCAATCCGCTCGATGAGCGCGATCCGCTTGTACGCCGCCGCGCAAATGCTCAAACGGTCGACCGTGCGCCGCACGTCGAGCAGCGACTGAAGCAGCGCGATGCTGTTCTCGACCTGGCTGCGCGCGGCGTCGATGTCGGACGCGGATACAACACTCGGGCCGCCCTGCGCCGCCTTCGCCTTCAGCGTGGTCCATGCGAGCCGCGCCCGCAGGTTCGCGAGCTGATCGGTCGCGGCGAACGTCGTGCGGCCGTCTCCCGCGCGCACGGCCCGCTCGTACCACTCGACCGCTTTCTCTTCGATCCGCCACGCGGCCCATGCCCTGCCGAACGCCTCCGCGACATCGCCCTGCGCGCCCCAGCGCGAGCCGAAACGCTCGTCGAGATAGCGCAGCCGGTCCGGCGAGCCCGACGCGTCGAAGCGCGCGCTTGTCTCAAGTTCTTCGAGCGCGAGTATCAGCGACACCGACGACGCGATGCCCGCATAGCGGTCCTCGGCCGTGCGCTCGCGCGCGCCCGTGCTGCCCGATGCCGGTTCGAGCGTCCAGTTCGCGTCGCCGTAGCACTGGTACGCGGCCCACGTGTTGCCGCCGCATAGCCACGCCGCGTCGCGCGCGACGGCGACGGCATCGAGAAAGCGCTCGCCTTCGAGTATCTGCCGGTAGAAAGTGGTCGCGAACTGTTGCGCGGGCTCGTCGTCGACGGCCCAGCCCGACGCGATCACACACTTCACGCCGATCCGGATCAGCGCCTCGGCGACGTTCGCGGCATAGCGCGGCCGGTCGTAAACGGGCACGTCCGCGGCCTTCAGCAACTGGTCGCCGCTGCGCGCGGCGAGATAGCAGCAGTTCACGAACACGAGTTCGGGCGTGCGCTGCAACATGCCGATCTCGCGCGGCCCGAGAAAGATGCCGTCCGACAGCACGACGCCGCGCAGACGGTCGTCGCCCGCATCGACCGGGTTCGCGTCGTCGGCGGGCGGCTCGCCGTGTCCCGAGATGTGCAGCACGCGCCAGTCGCGTTCGAGCAACGTGCTGATGATGGTGCGCGCGTCCGGTCCGCGTTCGCCACCCGATGCGGCGACGAGCCCCGTCACGCGCGCCGCGCCGATCTGCTCGCGCAACAGGTTCGCGATCGCCTGCGCTTCCTGCCGCGCGCCCGGCAGCGCCGGATAGCGCGGATCGTTGCAGTACGGCTCGCCGATCACGAGAATCTGCGCGTCGCGCGGCGCATCGTCGACGCGATGGCGAAAATCGCCGATCCGCAGCTTGCGCAGCAGCTTCGCGCGTATGGCCCACGGCCGTGGCGAGTCGGCGTTGCGCTGCGGCGCGTTCGCGGACGTGTCGAGCATTTCCCACGGAATGCCCGCCGTGCCGCTGTCGACTTCGATCTGCATCTCCGATCCGCCCGCGAGAAACGGCCGCATCTCGCGCGGGACGATCAACTGATAAAGCACCTGGCCGATATTCGCGTCGTCGTTGTCGGCGCTCGACGCCGCCTTCACGAGTTGCGCGAGGAGACGCCCTTGCGTCGCCGTCGCGCGGACTTCCGTGCGCGCGCGGCGCGTGTCGAGCGTGTACACGATGTTGGTGTCGGCCGACGCGTCGATTTGCGTGACGGCGCTGATGAGATCGTAGTCGGCGCCGCGATAGCTGCTGTCGAGAGGCCGCAGCAGCGCGCCCGTCGAAGGCAGGATGATGTCGTCGATCTCGTAGCACTCGGGGCTCGCCTGTTCGAGCAGCTTCAGCGAGCGCCACGCTTCCGCCGAGCGGTCGAGGTACAGCTCGATCAGCCGCAGGTGCCGAACGCACGGCCAGTCGGTGCTCGCGAGCCGCAGGTTCGCGTCGCGCACCCCTTCGGCGACGAGCCGCGCGGCCTGGCCGGGCGAGATGCCCGAGCCGCCGCTGCCGATCAGCGTCGCCGCGAGCGCGAACGGCTCCGCGCACTGCGCCTCGTTCTCGGCCAGTCGTTGCGCCCACGCGATCACGCCCAGGCGCACGGTCGTCGCAAGATCGCTCGCGCGCAGTTGTCCTTCGCTGCCGAGCCCGACGACGATCAGCCCCGCGGGCCGTGGCAGGCGAAACGGATGCGGTGAACGGAAGCCCGCGTTGACGAACACCTGCTGGCTGCCGAGGTGCTGTGGATAACGTCCGAGACGGATCGACGTGCTCAACGCGCCGCCGATCAGATCGTCGACGACGCGCTCGACGCCCGTCAGCGACGCATCGCGGTAGTGCCCGATCAGGAGCGGCTCCTGGATGAATTGCAGATTGCCGTTGATGACGCTGATCTTCAACCGCCTGTCGTCGGCGGCGGCGGGCGCGCGCTCTTGCGGCAGCCCGGCGAGCACGTCGGGCGGCACGGCCCCTTCGATGTTTTGCACGCTTCGCTCCATCGGGCCCGTCGTTGCGCGAACACGCCGCGGTTCGTCGACAGCGGGCGTGTCAGCTGCTCAATCCCTGTTCGAACAAGAGCGCCTCCAGCTCGCGGCGGCGCACGAGGCCCTGCATGTTCGGCTGGTTCTGCCACAGCCGCTTCATCGCGCGGAACTGCGCCGGGATATCGGCGAGATTGCCGCTGGCGACGTCGGCCGCGATCGCCCGCATTTCGATGTAACGGTCGCCCGCGGCCGCGAACGATGCGCCACGGTTGTAGACGAGCGAAACGAGCGCGCCGAGGCAATCGGGTTTCAACTGATCGGCTTTGGGCAACGCGGCAATCGTCTGCGCAATCGTGCGTTGCAGCGTCACCTGCCTGAACACCGTATTCGCCGCCGCGAACGGCACGTTCACCGACTTCACGTTCGCGAGCGCCTGTTGCGCGGCCGTGCCCTTGAGCCCGCATACGCCCGCGAGCAGCGCGACATCGGCGGCGGCCAGTTGCGCGGCGTTCCAGTCGGCCGTCATGCGTTGGGCGTCCACGTAGCCCAGGTCATAGCCGACCCCGATCGTGCATCCCGATTGCCCTTGCGGCCAGACAGGATGTATGTAGAGCCGGTTGTACACGGCCTCGCTCGTGACCTCGAACGTGACGATCAGCTCGACGGCCCGGTCGGAGATCGCGGGCAATGCCGCGCGGCGCACGGGCAGCGTGACGGGATGCTCGGCGTCGTAGACCTGGCGCTCTTCGTTGCCCGTGGTGTCCGAGAGCAGATCGGGCGAACTGATGGTTTGCGCAAGCAGCGTGTCGAACGCATTCATGGCGAGGCTCCCGATGAGCGCGAGAATCCGGCGCGTGCGCGCCGGCAAATCTGTGCGTCTGTGCCTGCGAGATCGGCAGGCTTGCCCAAGCTTCAATGAGCATAGCAAAGCGGGCTGACTTGCCAAGGTGAGTTTGCGGATTTTGCTCGATGCCGAACAGAACTCGGCGCGCGGGGGCTGATAGCGCGTCCGAAGTTGGCTTATATATTTGATTTCGGGTTGTCCTTCACGCCGGTCGTTGCGGGCGGGAACGAACCTCGTGCGTCACGCCCTGCGCTCATTCGCAAGCGCACGGATGTCGATGATTCGCACTTCGCCGTGAGCCGCCCGCACGGCGCTTGCCAGATGCGCGGTCCCGCCTGGCCCGTCGCCGGGCTGGCCGTCCCACACGCAGACGAACCCGAACGCGCGCGCGCCGAGCCGCGTGGCTTCCGACAGCATCAGCAGATTGTTGCGCGTGAACGGATCGGCGCCCGGCGGCAGCGGGCCCAGCACGTCGTCTGCAACGATGCAGGTCGCCGTTTCGGTGACGCGCCGATAAAGCTCGACCCATCGCTCGCCGCCGATCGCGACGGAGCGCTCGATGAAGGCCGCCTCGTCGAAAGGCAGGTGAATGCGCAGTGTCATATGCCGTTCGAGCGCCGCGACGGCGAATAGCAGATCGCTTCCGCAAGCGGCACCACACAGCGCGATATCCGCGCCGCCAGCGCCTATCGCATCCAGTGCGTCGCCGATCGCCTGGGCGACGCGCGGCACGAGTCTCGCGGGAAAGCGCTCGATCGGCCGGCCCGGCGCATCGATCATGTGGCCGGAGAAAAGCACGACCTGGTCTGCAACGTCGGCCGTCATTCGATTCGATCTCCAAGAACAGCGCGCATTCGATACGGCGTCGCGCGAACGCGTTGCAGATGTGTTCGTTCACGCGCGACGCGGCATCGGACGCTGTGAACGCATTGAACGTTCCGAACGCCATGCGCGCATCGGACCGGAAAGCGTTGTCCGCTTTGCGCGGTGCAGTCGGTTGGCTACCGCACATAACATCCGCGTTTCGAGCGCCGGATGCCCGCTTGCATTCCTGACACGACACGCATCGCTCTGCTTTAATGAAAAGGCGTTTGAATTGCAGGTTCGGCTCGCCGTTCAACCCGTTGAGGGAGGAATCGTTCGATGCGGCCCATTTTCATCAGTTATAGACGCGAGGACACGGAAGGTCAGGCGGGGCGTCTGTTCGAATCGTTGCGCGAAGTGTTCGGCGAGCACATGGTGTTCATGGACGTCGCGACGATCGAACCGGGCGCCGACTTCCGGCGCGCGATCGAGACGAATATCGAACAGTGCGGCGTCGTGCTCTCGCTGATCGGACGAACGTGGCTCACCGTCACCGGCAAGGACGGCAAGCGGCGGCTCGACAATCCGAACGACTTCGTGCGGCTCGAAACGTCGTCGGCGCTCAAGCGCGGCGTGACGCTTATTCCCGTGCTCGTGCAAGGCGCGACGATGCCGCAGGAAGCCGACCTGCCCGACGACATCAAGGATCTCGCCTATCGCAACTCGATCGAGCTGACGCACGCACGATGGGACAGCGATGTGCAACTGCTGATCAACGCGTTGCGCGGGCATCCGGGTGCAGAGAAGAACACGCCTGCAGCGCCGCCCGCTCCCGACAAGCCGGCCGAGCCGAAGCGGCGCACGCTGCTGCCGATCGTCGGCGCGCTGGCCGCTGTGGGGCTGACGGGCGCCGTGCTGCTCAAGCTGTCGGGTTCCAATCAGCACGCGCCCGCCGTCGAGGACGCGGTGGCCTCGCCAGCCTCCGTTGCCGTCGATCGCCCCGTCGCCAGCGGCGTCATATCGAAGGTCGAGCTGCAACGGCGCGCGCATCTGCGCGGCGCGTGCATCAAGGGCTACGTGTGGCGGCAGGCGCGGCCGGGCGACCGCGTATGCGTGACGCCCGATACGCAGGCCCGCATCTACGCCGAAAACAGGGCCGCCGCCGACAATCGCTCGCCGACGGGCGGCGTATACGGGCCGAACACCTGCAAGAACGGCTTCGTATGGCGCGAAGCCTTTCAGGGAGACGACGTGTGCGTCACGCCCGACGCGCGCGAGCAAACCGCGCAGGACAACTCGCTCGCCGTACAGCGGATCGTGCCGATGCCGCAATAGGCCTGTCCACTGGCTGTCCGTTGCCTGTCCGTTGCCTGTCCTTTGCGCGGCTGCACGCATTGCCCACATCGCGCGCGTATTCGAAAGTGCGCAAAAAAATGCCCCGGTCCATTTCGAGCCGGGGCCAATCCCATGTCAAGGAGTTTTCATGGAGGAGACGCGTCCATCATAACGCCCGCCTCCGTGCCCTCCAACGAAGCCTTTCGCACAAGGATTCCACCCGGCGTGGCGCGGCCAAAGACCCTTTCCCCGTTATATCGTTAGAACAAAAAGTCGTTTCGCGCTGCTACCATCGGTCACTAAGATGGCAGTTCAGGTTCACGCGCCGTTCGCATGGACAACACGTCACGTCGTCGCCCGCGCATCCGGCCAGCCGTCACAGCAGCAAGGAGCATCCAGTTGACCCGTTTCGATCAGAACCGCCGCCCGCTCGTGATTGGCATCGGCGGAACCACGCGCGCTGCGTCGTCCACCGAGCGCGCGCTCGGATTCGCGCTGCGCGGCGCGGAGCAGGCCGGCGCGCGCACGCGCCTCTTCGGCGGCACGTTCCTGCATAGCCTGCCGCACTACGCGCCCGAAAGCACGCATCGCACCGACGAACAACTCGAACTCATCGAGGCCGTCCGTCACGCCGATGCCCTCGTCATCGCGACGCCCGGCTATCACGGCGGCGTGTCGGGTCTCGTGAAGAACGCGCTCGATACGCTCGAAGAACTGCGCGGCGAGGCGCGGCCCTATCTCGACGGCCGTGCCGTCGGTTGCATCGTCACCGCGTATGGATGGCAGGCGGCGGGCTCGGTGCTGACGTCGCTACGCTCGATCGTGCACGCGCTGCGCGGCTGGCCAACGCCGTTCGGCGCGGGCATCAATACGCTCGAAACGCGCTTCGATACGGCCGATACGTGCTCCGATCCAAAGGTTGTCGAACAGCTGTCGATGGTCGGCCAGCAGGCCGCGCAATTCGCGCTCGCGTTCCGCTCGCACTCGCAGCAGGCGAGCACCGCATCGTATCCGGCCTCCGCGACACCGGACCCCGCCGACGAAACGCACGGCATCAAGGCGCTCGCGCTTGCGAACTGAAGCGCTTGCGGACCGACACACTCGCGAATCGACGCCCTTGCAAGCTAACGCGATGCAGCCGCGCATCGCGTTCACGCACGTACGTCGAGCACTCGATCCGATCCAGGGCTGATCGAAGCGCGTACGCCGCTATCGACGCACGCGCTGCGTGCGCTCGCCAACACACCAGGGCCCGCCATCGTGGCCCAAATAACAGACACGCTCCCCTCGCCGCCCGATGATCGCGACAACGCACGCGATAACGCCACATCCAGATCTTCGAAGACCGTTCCCGGCCACCCGTGATTTGCTTGCGACGAAAGATTGGTTCACGCGCTACACGGCACAGCCTACGCTAGTCCCTGCCCGCTTCACTCGACTGATCGCCGCGCTGCGCGCAATCCGCCGCGGGGAGGCGATCGAACATGAAACCGATGAACCGACACATCCGCTACAAAGGCTATGAAGTAGCCCCCGCTGCGCAGCGCCTGCCCAACGGGCTCTTCGCCGCGAATCTCACGATCGAAAAGGCCACGGCCGCCAACGACGGACGCGCCTATTCATTCGATGCACTCGACTACTTCTTCGACGAAGAACACGCGCTTGCGTATGCGTTTCGCTGGGGGCGCCTGTGGGTCGACAGTCAGCAATGAGCGCAATACTGCATTGCAATTTTTCACGCCGCGCAGCGCGAAAACGCGTGCGACAGTACGGTAAGCGCCCGCTCCACGCCACAGATTGACGGGGTATGACAGAATAGGCGGAATAACTCGCCAAAGCATTCGCCTGTCATGTCCGACACCCTGATAACAGAAGCCGATCACGATCGCGCGCTGCGTCACTGGACGTTCCACGGACACGCGCGCATGCCCATTGGCTCCGAAGAACACAAGCAGATGTTCTGCCGGATGCTGCTGGAGACTCACAACCCGTACAAGCCAGCCGTCATCGACTGGCCGCAGTTGCCCGCCGACGCGCTCAAGCGCATCACGTCCCTGCCCATCTGGGACATCGCCGTGCAGACGGAAGGCCGCGCGTCGATCCGGGTCTCCACGTATGCGGCGCAGCTGCAAGACCCTTTGGTGCGCGAAGCAATCGAAATGGACGCGGCCGAAGAGGCGCGCCACAAGCACGTCTTGTCGCGGCTCGTCGCCGCGTACGGCATCGAGCTCGCGCCCGAGCCCCATTACCCCGCGCCGCGCGACGCCGAATGGGCGTGGATGTTCACGGGCTACAGCGAGTGCATCGACAGCTTCTTCGCGTTTGGCCTGTTTCGCTCCGCGCAGGTGTCGGGCTATTTCCCGTCAGAACTGGTCGACACGTTCGAGCCCGTGATCCAGGAAGAAGCGCGCCACATTCTCTTTTTCGCCAACTGGGTCGCGTGGTATCGGCGCACGATGCCGTGGTGGCGGCGTCCGTGGCATGCGTTGCGTGTCGGCGCAATCTGGATCAAGCTGGTCTGGGACCGCGTCGCGATCGCGAAGGGCATCGACGCGGACGGCGTCGCGCACGACTCGAACTTCCTGCCCGCCAACAGCTCGACGATCGGCCAGGCACTCTCGGTGCGTCAGCTGATCGAACTCTGCCTTCAGGAAAACGACCAACGGATGAGCGGCTACGACAAACGGCTCGTTCGTCCGACGCTCGTTCCGAAGCTCGCGCGCCTCGCGCTGCTATTGATGCGCAAATGAGCGTGCCGCGCGCGCTCGCACGGGCACATTCACGACACGTCGCGCGGCGCAACGCGCCGTCGAACCGGGAGGGACACAGTACATGCAATGGACCGTCGATGAACAACTCGCGCTGACGGCGACACAGGCCGTCGCCGCCATCCAGTCGGGCCGCCTCAAAGCAACCGATTACGTCGCGACGCTGCTCGCGCGCGCCGCCGCGCTCGCGACGCTCAACGCGTTCACCGCGCTCGACATGGAAGGCGCGCTCGCCGCCGCGA
The DNA here is from genome assembly GCF_900007165.1 of Paraburkholderia piptadeniae. Taxonomy (GTDB): domain Bacteria; phylum Pseudomonadota; class Gammaproteobacteria; order Burkholderiales; family Burkholderiaceae; genus Paraburkholderia; species Paraburkholderia piptadeniae. The sequence continues at coordinate 212,417 of NZ_CYGY02000050.1, read as the reverse complement.
AACGCATCGACGCATTGACGCCCGACGAGAAAGTCCGCCTTCCGCTTGCCGGGCTGCCCGTCGTCATCAAGGACAACATCAACACGGCGGGACTGCTGACTTCGGCTGGCACGCCCGCGCTCGACGGCTTCAAGCCGAAGACCGACGCGCCTTCCGTGCGCAAGCTCGTCGACGCCGGCGCGATCGTGCTCGGCAAGACCAACATGCACGAACTCGCGTTCGGCATCACCAGCACGAATCTGGCCTCGCACGCGGGCCCCGTGCGCAATCCGTACGACCCGTCGCTGATCGCGGGCGGCTCGTCGGGCGGCACGGCCGTTGCCGTCGCAGCGCGCATTTCGACGGCGGGGCTCGGCAGCGATACGGGCGGCTCGACGCGCATTCCCGCCGCGCTGACGGGCATTGCGGGCTTTCGTCCGTCCGTGGGCAACGGCGGCGGCGAGCGCCGCTATCACGATCCGCAAGCGGTGGTTCCCATCAGCCATACGCGCGATACCGTCGGGCCGATGGCGCGCACCATCGCGGACGTCGCGCTGCTCGACGGCGTGATCGCGGGCGACACGACCTTGCCCGATGTGCAGTTGTCCGCGCTGCGCATCGGCTTGCCTTCGCCGCTGTGGGCCGATCTCGAACACGCGACGGAAGACGCCGCGCGAGCCGCGCTCAAGAAGCTCGAAGCGGCGGGCGTCACGTTCGTGCCCATCCACATGCCGGAGTTGCTGCATCTGAACGAACAGACGGGCGGCCCGGTCGCGATTCACGAAGCGTTTGACGACGTGCGCGAGTATCTCGTCGCGAACGATGCGCCCGTCAAGACCGTCGCCCAAGTCGCGGCGCGCATCGCGAGCCCCGATGTGCGCGATGTGTACGACGTGGTGATGGCGCACGCGCTCGCGCAGCAGTATCACGATGCAATGACCATCTGGCGTCCGCGATTGCAGCAGCATTATGCGGACACGTTCGCCTCCGGGCGCCTCGACGCACTGCTCTTCCCGACCACGCGGCTCGTCGCCGCGCCGCTCGACGAAGTGAACGGCTCGTCCGTCGTGTCGATCGACGGCGCGCCCGCCATCGACGAAATGACCGCCTATCTGCGCAATACCGATCCCGCGAGCAACGCGGGCATTCCGGGCCTGTCGCTGCCTGCGGGCCTGACGCGGGACGGCTTGCCCGTGGGCATCGAACTCGACGGGCCGCTCGGCAGCGACCGGCGGCTGCTCGCGATCGGCATCGCATTCGAGGCGGTGCTCGGCCCAGTTCCGGCGCCCACCATCTGACATTCACACGCTGCAATGATCCGACCACGTCTTCGACACCTGGCCGCGCTCGCCCTCGCGCTTTGCACATCGGGTTGCGCGATCATCGCGGCCGCCGACCCCAACGCACTTTGGTCGATCGTCAACCGTCAATGCGTACCTGTTGCCCGCGCGTCCGGCAGCCCCGGTTTCTGCACGACCGTCGATCTCTCGAAACGCTATGCGATCCTGAAGGACATCAACGGCAACACGCAATATCTGCTGATTCCGACTGACCGCGTGACGGGTATCGAAAGCCCGAGCGTGCTCGACGCGAATGCGCCCGAGTATTGGGCCGATGCGTGGAAGGCGCGGCAATATGTGGGCTCGCGCATCGGCCTGACGTTTCCGCCCAATCAGCTGGGACTGGAGATCAACTCGAAGTACCGCCGCACGCAGCAGCAGTTGCACATCCACATGGACTGCATGCACGACGACATCATCAAGAACCTCGCACACTACCGCACGGCCGAGCCAGGCAAATGGCAATGGACGACGCTCGACGGCAACCGGTATCGCGTGATGCGCGTCCTTTCGCTGACGGGCGACAGCGACCCGTTCCGCATCGTCGCGCGCGACCGTCAGGGCAGCGATGCGATGGCGCAGCAGACCATCCTCGTGACGGGCGCGGGTCCGTCGGATAGCGACGGCTGGCTCGTTGTGAACAGCGGGCTCGAACTCGACGATGGCAGCGGTACGGCGGAACCATTGCTCGATCATTCCTGCGAGATCGGCATGCATCAGTAACGTTGATGTTGTTTCGCGCAGACGCAGGCATTTCGCTTAAACCCGCTTTCCTCAAAAGCTTAGCCAAACAAATTGGTTCGGCCGCCGCGTGCGCGCCATTAGGATCGTATCGACTGCAAAACGACCGATCCACCGATGGCCATTTATCTCGACGACGCGCAACGAGTGGCGCTTTTGCATCAACGCACGCGCTTCACATGGCGCACCGAATGGCCGACGTGGCTCTTGATCGGTGTGATCTACGGCGGGTGGTTTTTCATCGCGAGCCATGCGCAGACGCTCGGGTTGACCGTTGCGCTTGCGCTGCTCGCGCTGTTCAGCGCGTGGTACATGTCGTTGCAACACGAACTGCTGCACGGTCATCCGACGCGCTCGGCGGCCGTCAACGGCCTGATCGGCTTTGCGCCACTCGCCGTGTGGTTTCCGTATGCCGTCTATCGCGATCTGCATTTGCAGCATCACGACGACGCGCATCTGACGCATCCCGAGATCGATCCCGAAACGTTTTTCGTGAGCCCCGAAACATGGCAACAGGCAGGAACGCTGACGCGCGTTCTGCTCGTCGCGCGCAATACGTTTGTGGGACGTCTCCTGCTCGGCCCCGCGTTCTCGATTGCGGCGGCGGCCACGCAGTCGCTGCGCAAACCTTTGCGCGGCGACTGGTCGGATGTGCCCGCGTGGCTCGCGCATTGTTTCGCGCTCGCCGTGCTCGTCAGCTGGCTCGATCGCGCATGCGCCATTGCGCCGTGGCTCTTTATCGCGGGCGTCGGCTATCCGGCGCTCGCGCTGAGTTCGGTACGCTCGTTCCATGAACATCGCGCGGCGGCTTCACACGAGGAACGCTCGGTCATCAATGAAGCCGCATGGTTCTGGCGGCTGCTGTTTCTGAACAACAACTACCATCTGGTTCATCACGACCTGCCGCATGTCCCCTGGTTTGCGCTTCGCGCCGTCTATGAAAGATCCCGCCAGCAATACATAGAACGCTCAGGAGGCTTTCTGGTAAAGGGCTATGGCGAATGGGCGAGGCTCTACTCGATCATGCCGGTCACGCATCCGGAGCACGCTGATCGTTGCGGCTTCATCCACTTTAATCCGCCTGCATCGGCCACTGCCGAACGCCACGCCACAAGACAAACGCTATAGCATGCGTGAGCGCGACTCCATGTATTTGCTGGTATAGGTCGGTGGTTCGAAGTGCTGAATCGAGCTCATCTGTCTAAAGTCGCCACCCGCAAACGCCGATAACCGGTCATGTGGTGTCAATCGCTTCACTCACGGCATAGCGATCCCCGCTGTCGAGCCGAGGTTGACGGACATCCGGTGCGTGCCGCGGAGGCGTCGATCCCTGCCCTTTTCGCGTTCCCGGTCACCGCATGGGGCGACAAATAATCGTCGCGAGGCAATTCGCAGGTGCTCAAGTGACGAATCCAATCAAATCGTTCAGCTTGCCGCAGGGCAAGCTTGCTTGCTGGCTGCTGCACCCCGGCAGAGACACTCCGAAAGAGATCCGGACAGCGCTTGTCTATACGCTGTTCGGCACACTGCCGATTTTCCTGGGCGGCGTATTCAACACAATAGCCGTTGCCTGGGTGCTCGAATACCGCCATCCAGGCGCGCTATTCCGGTTCTGGCTGATCTCGGAGATCGTCGTCTGCGTGGCTCGCCTGTTCGTGCTCATGCTGGCTCACCGGCGGGCGCAACAGGGCAAGTCCACGCCGACCGACCTTTATATTCTTCTTGCGCCCTTATGGGGAGCGACAGTCGGTTATGGCGCGTTCATCAGTTCGATAAGCGGCGACTGGGTGGCAGCGACGCTCTCCTTTCTTTCCGCGGCGGCGATGGTGGGCGGAATCTGCTTCCGGAATTTCGCGGCACCGCGGCTCGTCGCCATCATGATCTTTCTGTCGCTCGGCCCGTGCTGTATCGGCGCGGTGCTGTCGGGCGAACCTGTGCTGCTGCTGACGCTGGTTCAGATTCCGTTTTATCTGTTCGCGATGAGCGTTGCCGCCAGAAAGCTCAACGCGATGCTCATTACCACCATGGAGGCGGAGCGCGAGAACGATCGCCGCGCGCGCCACGATGGCCTGACGGGGCTGCTCAACCGCGCCGGCCTTTTCCATGCGACGACCTGTGAACTTGCCGGGTCCGCTCATATCGGAACCGGCGTGCCGCTTTTCTATATCGACCTGGACGGTTTCAAGGCCGTCAACGACGCGCATGGGCACGAGTTCGGCGACAAGCTGCTGGCGCAGGTCGCGGCAAGACTGCGCCAGCTCGCCGGACCGGACGCCCTTGTTGCACGAATGGGCGGCGACGAATTTGTGATCGTCGGTCAGGTGCCAGGTGCCGCAGAACCCAACACCTTTGCAGACAGAGTCATCGCCGGGATCGAAAGGCCGTTCCATCTGGCTGACGACGTGGTAATCGAAATCGGCGCCAGCATCGGTATTGCTCCCGTGACTGGCGTGGGCAACGGGATCGACAAGGTGCTGGGGTCGGCGGACGTCGCGATGTATGAGGCCAAGCGCCACAAAAAGAAGAGCGCGGTTGTCGCTTGAAGCGGTTCAACGCTCAAACCGTTACATCAATGTGCGTGTGACGGCGCAAGCGAGCCGAGTGCAAAACCGAACTACCAGCGATAGTTCATCCCCGCAAAGACCTGGCGTCCGTAACCGAACGCGCACCAGCTTCCGTAATAGCACGAAGCAACGTATTCATTGTTGAACAGGTTCTGCGCGTTCACGTACAGCTCCGCGCCTCTCAGCTGTGATGCAGCGCGGCCGAGATCGTAGCGTAGTGTGGCATCGACGAGGAAGAAGCTCTGCACCTCGAAACTGTTGTCGGTGCTATACGTGGTGCCCGTGTAGCGTCCGCCCGCGCCCATCGACAGACCCGCGAGCGGGCCGCGATCGATCGTGTAATACGCCCACAACGCAGCCTGATTCTGCGGAATCGCGGCGAGATGCTTGCCTTCGAGCCCGCTGTTGTCTTTCGTGTAGACGGTGTTCAGATACGTATAGCTCGCCGCGACGTTCAATGAATTCGTCAGGCTGACCTTAGCTTCGAGTTCGACGCCACGCGACCGCGCCTCGCCTGCTTGCGACTGGAAGTTCGGATTCGAAGCATCCGTGGTCAGCAGATTCTCGCGCGTCAAACTGAAGAGCGCCGCAGTGAAGAGCGCGTTGTAGCCCCTCGGCTGAAACTTGACGCCGACTTCGTACTGGTGCCCGCGCTCCGGATCGAACGCCTTGCCGTTGATGTCGGTGCCCGCCTGCGGCGTGAACGACTGCGTATAGCTGACATAAGGCGCGATGCCGTTGCGGAACACATACGTGAAGCCCGCACGCCCCGTGAACGCGCGATCGAACTGGCTGGACGAGGTATCGAACGTGTCATTGCGTGTCTTGCTGCTTGCCCAGTCCTCGCGTCCGCCGAGTGTCAGGATTGCGTTGCCGAGGCGCGCCTGATCCTGCGCATAGACGCCGTACTGCGTGCCGCTCAGCACCTGATGGTAGCGGTCCGGCGGCGTGACCGGCTGGTTGTAGACGGGCGCGAACATGTCGATCGACGGCCCCGTGCCGAAGCCCGCGTCGAAGTTGCTCGCGTAGTGCTGGTAATCGAAACCGACGAGCAACGTATGGTCGATCGGCCCCGTTGAAAAATTCCCTTCGAGCTGGTTGTCGAGCGCGACGGTGTTCAGGTTATCCGTCGATGCCGCCGTTCCCCGGTCGAGCGTGCGCAGATCGTCTTCGAGCATCGATGCATAGACGCTCTTGTAGTCCTGCGCGAGATGCACGAAGCGGCCGTTCGCGCGGAACGACCACGCGTTCGTCAGACGCCGCTCGAACTTGTAGCCGATCGATTCCTGCACGCGATTGAAGCTCTCGAAGTTCGGGTCGCCGTCGTAGAAGTTGCTGGGCAGCTTGCCATTCGGATTGAACAGCACCGTGCCTTGCGGCGGGACGCTGCCATACGACGTGCTGCGCGGATCGTGCTGATAGAGACCGAACAGTGTCAACGACGTCCTGTTGTCCGGGCGCCAGGTGAACGACGGCGCAATCGCAATGCGCTCGTTCCTCGTCATGTTCACCTGGCCGTCTTCCTTGCGCGCGATGCCCGTCAGGCGAAACAGATAGCGATCATCGCCGGCAATCGGTCCGGACAGGTCGAACTTGCCCTGCGCGTGGCCGAAGTTGCCAACTTCGACGCCGACCTCATGCAGCGGCAGCACGGTCGGCATCTTGCTTTCCATATCGAGAAGCCCGCCCGCCGCCGCCTGGCCGTACAGCACCGATACCGGCCCCTTCACCACTTCGACGCGCTCCATCATGTATGGATCGAGTTGCGGCACCGCGTACCAGCCATTGTTGATCAGCTTCAGTCCGTTCCAGTAGGTGTCGGCGTCGAAGCCGCGGACTTTCAGCTGGTCGTAGCGCGTCGCGATGCTGCCGCGCGTCTCGGGCGTCACGCCCGACGTATAACGCACGACAGCGTTCAGGTTCTGCGCGTTCTGCTGCTCGATCTGATCGCGCGTGATGACGGAAACGGACTGCGGCGTCTCCAGAATCGGCATGCCCGATTTCGTGGCGCTCGAGTTCCATTCCGCGACGTATCCGTTGGTCGGCCCGTACGGCGCGTCCTGATTGCCTTGCGCGCTCACGCTGACGGCTGGGAGCGTGGCTTCGTGCTGAGCATCCGTAGCCGTAGTGGATGGTTGCGCATCCGCGGATTGCGCGCCGGCGTGCGTTGTCGCGAATAACAGCAGCACGGCCATCGTAAGCGGCCCGAGCGAAATGGATAACCTTCCGGGCGCCTCAACAAGAGGCAAGAGAGCGGCGTGCGGATATCTGGAAATGGACTGGACTCGACCTATCACACTCGCGGCATCGTGCGTTCGGGCCGTGGGCGCGTGCTGGCACAAAGTCATGCCTCGGGATTCGCGCTCCGTGCCGCTGGCAACCTGGCCACGGCGACGCGCGTGGCGTTGATGATCACGATCGAACTGGGTGCCGAGCGTATTCCTGGCTACGGCATTGCGATTCGCATCGTGCGCATCGCAGCCCGCTGCGGCAAAGAGTGTCCGCGCTTGTCAAACAGCGCGGAAAGGAGAAGTCGGCGGCTCGATTGGATCAAGCAGCGCTAAAGGTATCGGGGGCACCTGCACTCGCCGGCCTGGTGCTCCCCTGTCACTGACGATATGACGGCCACCCGAGGGCGAAGCCGTCGGATTCCAATGCCCGTATTTATTTCGACGACGGAGACTGGATCATCTTCCAGCCGTTGCCCGCCGGATCGCGGAAGCCGGCGTCGATGCTGCCAAAGCGCTCGACTGGCTCCTGGATGAATTCCACGCCGCGCGCCTTCAACTGCGCATAGCTCGCGCGGCAGTCGGCCACGGACAGAACGAGTGGCGGCATGGCCCCTTTGGCGACCATCGCACGCAGCGTTTGCGCGGTGGCTTCGTCGTGGATGGGCGGGCCGGGTTTGAACAGGCCGAGCTGGAACGACGGCTGCTCCGGATGCTGGACCGTGAGCCAGCGATAGTCGCCGTTGCGCACGTCCGTATGGACGCGAAATCCGAGTCTGTCGACATAGAACGCAAGCGCCTCGTCCTGATTGTCGACGTACAAGCCCACCACATTGATACCCTGGTTCATCACGACACCTCCTCCTCGATTGATGGCCGGAATGTACCTTTGGCCACGCGGCGGCGCTTCTCCAAAACTGCGATCGTGAGGTCCGGCCGCTGCGCCGCCTTCAGAACGCAGGCAGGCACGGGGCCGGGTTGAGCCGTAGCGTTCCGGGCCTCGACGCGCATCGCACCGGGGCTTCGGCCCGTGATGTCGCGAAATGTTCGGCCGAAAGTACCCAGGCTTTCCCAGCCGGTGGCGAACGCAATGTCCGTGATACTGAGTTCAGTGTCGCGCAGCAGGGCCGTGGCACGTTCGATGCGCCGCGTAAGCAGGTATCGGTGCGGAGGAACACCGAAAGCTCGTTTGAACGAGTGCGCGAAATGGGCTTCGGAGACGCCACTGACCTCAGCCAGGCGCCTTACGGGCCAGGCCTCGTGCGATGCAGCGTCCATGCGATCCTTGGCGCGTAGCAGGCGGCGCAGCAGCGCCGGGTCTTGCAATGCGCCGTCATCGACCGACGCGGATGACGGGGTGGATTGCCGGGCGTTGTGCATTTCGCGAAAGGGCATGACCTTCGGGATCTGGTGGCATGTGAGCAGAGTTTAAGTCCCACCAACCGCACTCGCATAGCGAAGGATGCCGCGATAGATGCGCCGCGCGAACATCAGATCGTCGGCCGGAATACCGCCACACTTGTTACTCCCATCGTTTGACGTGACGGCCCAAACTGTCTCTCAGCAAACATCCAGCGACGCATGCTGAACGGAATCGCGCTTCAGCCTGGCGTTGCAGGAATTTTCCCCAGATCAGGAGGTTGCAAAAGCCATGACGACATCAACCGGAAATACAACGAAAGACGCAACGACAGGCGGACAGCCCGCCATGCATACGCCGCCCGTCGTCTCGCAGCAGGCATGGGAAGAAGCGCGCCAGAAGTTGCTCGTGAAGGAAAAGGCCCATACCCGCGCCCGTGACGCACTGGCCGCCGAGCGCCGCCGCATGCCGTGGATGGCCGTCGAGAAAACGTATGCATTCGAAGGGCCTGCGGGCAAGGCGAGCCTGCTGGACCTGTTCGACGGTCGGCGTCAACTGATCGTCTATCGCGCTTTCTTCGAGCCGGGTGTGTTCGGTTGGCCCGACCACGCGTGCCGGGGCTGCTCGATGGTGGCCGACCAGGTCGCCCACCTCGCCCACCTGAACGCCCGCGACACGACCCTCGTCTTCGTCTCTCGCGCGCCTCAGGCGGACATCGAGCGACTGAAGACGCGAATGGGCTGGCAGATACCGTGGTTCACCGTCACGGACAGCTTCGACGCTGACTTCGGCGTCGACGAATGGCACGGCACAAACGTGTTCTACCGTGACGGCGACCGCATGTTCCGCACGTACTTCATCAACAATCGCGGCGACGAGCAGATGGGCGGCACCTGGAACTATCTCGACATCACGCCGCTTGGCCGGCAGGAAGTCTGGGAGGATTCGCCCGAGGGCTATCCTCAGACACCAACCTACAAGTGGTGGAACTGGCACGACAGCTATGTCGCCGACGCGCCGCCCGACAAGAAGTGGGTCGAGGTATCGGATGCGGGAGAGGCGGCGTTCAGGAACCAGCAAACGAACGGGCAGCCGTGAACGCGAGTGTCCGATGGCGGTCCTCGCTGAGCGGCACTGGCGCCGAGCGGGACCCGCCGCCCCAATGACATGCCTAGCCGGTCAACGACGCCGCGATAGCTTTTCTGAAAGGCATCGAGAACGAAGCCGCACGCAGCATGATGTTTCGCGCCAACTTCGCTGGGACGCTACTGTTCGTATAGATGTCGGTGACAAGCCGCGTGGCGAGATAGAGCGGCCTGGTCGCGCGGCGATGGCTATCGCCGTAACGACTCAAGACGGACTCCGCGCCCACATCGACGCCGTTCCTATGCGCAGCGACGATTCCTTTGCACAACGTCTCGACACTCGCCAGTCCGAAGTTGAATCCATGCGCGGTCACGGGGTGCATGCCTACGGCAGCGTCACCCACTGCCGCGAAGCGCTTCCCGACAAATCGCTCGGGGTAAACGGAGACCAACGGGTAAAGATGGCGAGTGCTCGCCAATTTCATCACGCCCAGCCGCCGCGCGAATCTTTGTTCCAGGTTGGCGCTGAATTCGCCCGGATCAAGGGAGGCAAGTCCGGTCGCCTCGCACGCGGGCAGCGTGAGCACCACCGAAGACTGGTGCGCATTCGTCGATCGATCCGGATTCATCGGAAGCAGCGCGAGCGTCTGTCCATATCCGAACCATTCCCACGCCGTGTACTGATGGGGCTGCTCGTGTGTCATTCGGCACACAAGCATCGATTTGCCGAAATCGCGCATATCGGCTGGAATTCCCATCATCTTGCGCGTCGCCGAGAAGCGGCTATCGGCTGCGATGATCAGCCTGGCCGAGAGAGTCTTTCCGCTCTCCAGCGTCACACTGGCAGAGACGTCATCGCTCTTGACGCTGCTCACCTTCTCCGCCGCGAGCAGCGTGACGTCATGGTTCTCGACGATACTGCGATGTACCGCGTCATAAGCGGCCTTGCGGATCAGGTAGTTGGAAACCAGCCAGCCCAGTTCCGTGTGGCCGGCCAGTTCGTGCCCGATCTCCAGTGCGGACAGGGATGCGCCATTGAATACCTTCGCGCGGCGCAGCGGAGAACGCGCGTCTGGGTCGATCAGATCCCAGAGACCCAGTTGCTGCATGAATCGAACTGACTTTTGAGTCAGCGCGATCTCACGGCCATCGAATTTCGGGTCGCTGATTTCATTCAAGGGCTGCTGCTCGATCAATGTGATCCGCAGGCCGAGGCCGCTGAGTGCGCGAGCGAGGCATAGCCCCACAGGGCCGGCACCCACGATAACGATGTCGTTTGCCATGTAAGCGAATTACTGGTCTGAAGTTGCGTGAATGAGGCGAGTGGCTCGTGTATCGTTCACGCGGCTTGAGGAACGCCGTGTTCCTGCATGTAGGCAACCATCATCGCGTCCATCGTTTTCACGTGATGTGCGAACCACACGCGCAACTCGCTCAACAGTCGGCGCCCCAGGTCAAAGCGGCCGTTGTCCGCCATTTCTCCGCGCACCATATCGACCACATGCAGCACATGACGATGCTGGCCCGCATGGCAATGACGCGGACCGAAGTCCATCGCATCCATCCACGCTTCTTCCTGCGAGAAGTGTTCCCTGGTGTGAGCAATCCAGTCGTCGAGCGAGGCGATGAGCGATTCGTCAGTGGCCAGGTCCGCGAGGTCGAGCAGGCGAATAAACTCGCTATGCGTTGCATCGGTTATAGGTTCTCCCAGTTGCAGATCGGGAGGAAGCATTGGCGTGCATTGCATTGCGGATGTCGACATGGCGGGAACTCAAAGCAGAAGCAGCTGGTACGGCTTTCTCAGGAAGCAAAGCAAGATAGCAAAGTGCTGCAGTTCTTCCGCTGATCTCGATCAAGCGTCACATCATTGACGAAATTGAAAATCCGGCCGGATATCGGCATTGGCAATGGCGCGGATTCAGTAGCAATCGTTGTTCCTGCGCCGCTTCTGTTTGCGAAGCCCGAGCGTTGATTCGTTCAATGGGCAATCGAAGGGAGTAGATCGCGCAAATCACACACGTCGAAAAGCATTCACTCTTAATCGCGTGAGAACCACTCGCAATTTGAGAACATTTAAAGCCCTTTCTTGAACGACTTCGAACGTCGCGTCATCGTGCATGTACTCCCAGAACTGCGCATTTCGCTGGATGGCGTACTGATGTTGTGAAGCGCCCGGGCAAATACCTCTCGCCGTCACAAAATATTCTTGCTACGAATGCCGCCGCGACCTAAAGTCCATTGCATTCCGCCGATTATTATCAGCTGTTAAACGGCGGGCCAGCGTAGTACCGCCTGACGACAAGAGCAGACCTGAACGTTGTGATAGAGCCGTAACCGACGCGGTGTCGGTGTTCACCGCTGGTGGCATGCAGCAGCCGGACCGGTAGCGCATGTGCAGCCTCGGAAGCTACTGTCGCGCCTGTTGCAGACCGCAAATGAAAAAGAGAGGCTTTCATGCGTCGCAACATATCCAATGTACTTCTGCCAGGGACAACACTCGTTCTCGCGTTGGCCGCGAGTTCAACGAGCCTGGCTTCCCCCGTTCTCGTTTCCGCTACACCCAGCCCGTTCGCGAACTGCACCATCGGCGGACCCGGTACGAACTTCGTGAACGCCGAGGTCGAACCGTGGCTGGCCGTCAATCCCGCCAATCAGTCGAACCTAATCGGCGTATGGCAACAGGACCGCTGGTCCAATGGCGGAGCACACGGTCTCGTCGCCGGCTACTCTTTCGATGGCGGCCAGACATGGAAACAGACCAACCTTCCGTTCAGCGCGTGCGCAAACGGGCTCGGGTACGAACGTGCGTCGGACCCGTGGGTGTCGATCGGACCGGACGGCACCGCCTATTCGGTATCCATTTCCTTCAACCAGTCCAATAACAACAATGCGGTGGCCGCGGCAGTGTCAACGGATGGCGGCATCACCTGGGGAAACCTGAGCGTGCTCATCGCCAACAATGAACCGACGGTGCAGTTCTTCAACGACAAGGAGTCCGTCACCGCCAACCCGATCAAAGCCGGTGTTGCATACGCGGTGTGGGACCGGCTCGAGTTGCCGAATGGCAATCCGTACGCCAATCTGCACACGGCCGCTTTTCGTGGGCCGGCTTACTTCTCGAAGACTGTGGACGGAGGCAAGACATGGAGTTCGCCTTCCGTCATCGTGAAGGTTCCGTCGCGGCAACAGACTATCGGCAACCAGATCGTGGTCAATTCGCGGACAGGGACTCTCTATGACTTTTTCAATCTGATCACGCCGCCCTTCAGCGTAACGGCCAACAAGGTCGCGTTCATCAAATCGACGGACGATGGCGCAACCTGGACGAAGCCGCAGATCATCGCCGACTTGAGAACCGTCGGTGTCACAGACCCGAACACGACTGAGCCTTTGCGTACCGGCGACATCATTCCCGAGCCCGCAATCGATCCGACGACGGGCCAGCTTTATGTTGTCTGGCAGGACTCGCGCTTCAATGGCGGTCAGTTCGACGAGATCGCGCTGTCCACTTCCACTGACGGCGGGAAAACATGGAGCAGTCCGATCCGCGTCAACACGCCGACGGGGCGCGCCGCTTTCAATCCGTCCATTCGCGTCAACTCCGCCGGGACGGTCGCCGTCACCTACTACGATCTTCGCGACCTGCAGGCCGGAAACATGACGACATTGCCCACCAACATCTGGCGCACCACGTCGACCAATGGCGGACAGAGCTTCGGCGGCGAAGTAAACGTGGCCGGTCCATTCGATATGAGAACGGCACCGAACGCGGAGGGCTTTTTCGTGGGCGACTACCAGGGTCTCGACGTCCGGGGGACGAGCTTCGTGCCGTTCTTCGTGCAAACGAACTCGGGCAATACCACTAACCGCACCGATGTATTCGCTGCGCCGTAATTCGCGGAGTTGTATCTGAACGCGGGCCTGGGGCATCCGCGAAACAGCGCGTGCGCGGCGCGGCGATGGTCGATACCGTCGCTGCGCCGTCGACAGCATCGAGCGTTCGGTTACGTAACAGCGGCATTTCATCCCGGCATCAGTGCAGTGGCCACATCACCGGCGAATCCGCGTTTAGAATCGCAGGCATGAACGCGATCGCCGCCCTGCCGATGTACAACGTGTCGCCCGCACTCGCGGCCGATTGGCATGCGCTGCTCGCAGACGTGCTCAAGCATGTCGAACCGATGGCACAGATCGTCGAGCCGAACGATCTGGATGCGTTCTGGCGTCAGCCCGGCCTGCTGATTTCGCAGACATGCGGCTATCCCTTCGTGCTCGGCCTGCACGAATACGTGCAATTGATCGCGACGCCGCACTTCGACGCGCCGGGCTGCGAAGGCGCGACGTATTCGAGTATGCTCGTCACTCGCGCCGGCACGCGATTCGATTCTCTCGATGCATGTCGCGGCGCGCGCGCCGCTTATAACGCCACCGATTCGAACAGCGGCTACAACGCGTTGCGGCATGCGGTTGCACCGCTGGCCCACGACGGCCGCTTCTTCGGCGCGGCATTGGAGACGGGTTCGCATCTCGGCTCGCTTCGCGCGCTTGCCGACAACCGCGCGGACACCGCCGCGATCGATTGCGTGACGATGGCCTTCGTGCGCGACGCTTATCCGCAGCTCGCAAGTGCCGTGAAGGAAATTGGCTACGCGGGCGCGTCACCGGGCTTGCCGTTGATCGCCTCGAAGAACATATCGATCGAACAGATCGACGCCTTGCGCGTTGCGCTCGATCACGCCATCGCGACACAGCCCGCGCGTGCGCGACGCCTGCGGCTCAAAGGCTTTTCAGTGTTGCCGCACGAAGCGTACGACTGCATCGCGCAAATGGAAAACGAGGCGCGCGTAGCGAACTACGCGCGCCTCGCATGACATCACGCTTCCGCATTATCTGTGCGTTATTCGACGTCGAGCACCAGCAACTGCGCACCGTCGGCGACCTGATCGCCGACGCCGTACAGCACCTCCGCCACCTTGCCCGCCGCGGGCGCGCCGATCGTGTGCTCCATCTTCATCGCTTCCATCACGAGCAGCGGCTGCCCCTTCTCGACGACAGCGCCCTGCTCGACCAGCACCGCGATCACCTTGCCGGGCATCGGCGCGGTGAGCCGTCCTTCGCCGTGCTCGGCATCGGCTGCATGCGCCAGCAGGTTCTGCCATTCGAACGCCAGCGCTTCGCCGCGGCAAAACACATGGAACGTATCGCCGTCGATAAACACGCGGCCCGTCACGTGCGCATCGCCGATCGTCGCGCCGCATTCATGCTTGCCCGCACCCGTCCACCACTTGAACGGCTCGGTCTTGCCATTGTGCGTGAGCGTCCGCGACTCGCCATCGCGCGAGAAAAGCACCGTAAATGCAGACTCTTTCTCGACATCGCGCCAGTTGAGCGTCTGCGTATAGCCGCTGTTCAGGCGCCAGTGCGACAGCGCATCCCACGGCGAAGCGCCGTGCGCGACCCCGCCTTCGCGCGTTATCAGCGCGCCGCAAGCGAGCGCCAGCGCTTCGCGGAACGGCTTCGCGACAGGCGCGAAAAGCGCATCGTGATGACGCTCGATCAAACCCGTATCGAGATCGCCCGTCGAAAACGGCACGCTCGTCACGATACGTTGCAGAAACTCGACGTTCGTATGCGGCCCGACCACTTCGCAGTCGCGCAACGCATGGCTCATGCGCTTCAACGCTTCGTCGCGGCTCGCGCCATGCACGATCAGCTTCGCGATCATCGGATCGTAGAACGGCGTGATCGTATCGCCTTCGCGCACGCCGCTGTCGATACGCACGGGCGCGCGTTCGCCGCCAATGCCCAATGAGAACTCGACGCCTTCCGGCATGCGCAGATGCTTCAACGTGCCCGTCGACGGCAGGAAGCCGCGCGCCGGATGCTCCGCGTAAATACGCGCTTCGATCGCATGGCCTTCGATCTTCAACTGGTCCTGTTCGAGCGGCAGCGGTTCGCCCGCCGCGACACGCAATTGCCACTCGACGAGATCCTGGCCCGTGACCATCTCCGTGACGGGATGCTCAACCTGAAGACGCGTGTTCATCTCCATGAAGTAGAAGTCGCCGCCCGCCGTCATGATGAACTCGACCGTACCCGCGCCGACGTAGTTCACCGCGCGCGCCGCCGCGACGGCCGCCTCGCCCATCGCGCGCCGCACGTGCGGCTGCAGGGCCGGCGCGGGCGCTTCTTCGAGCACCTTCTGATGACGGCGCTGCACCGAGCAGTCGCGATCGAACAGATACACGGCGCCGCCGTGCTTGTCCGCGAACACCTGCACTTCGACGTGCCGCGGCCGCGTCAGATACTTTTCGATCAGCACGCGGTCGTTGCCGAAGCTGCTGGCCGCTTCGCGCTTGCACGACGCGAGCGCGGCCGCGAAATCTTCCGTGCGCTCGACGACGCGCATGCCCTTGCCGCCGCCGCCCGCGCTCGCCTTCAGCAACACCGGATAGCCGATCTCGTCGGCCTGGCGATGCAGCAGATCGGCGTTCTGATCGTCGCCGTGATAGCCCGGCACGAGCGGCACAGCGGCCGAATGCATCAGCGCCTTCGCGGCTGCTTTCGAACCCATCGCGGCAATCGCTTCGACGGGCGGCCCGATGAACTCGATGCCCGCCTTCTCGCACGCGTGCGCGAAGTCCTCGTTCTCCGACAAGAAGCCGTAGCCGGGATGCACAGCCTGTGCGCCCGTCGCAAGCGCCGCTTCGATGATGCGTTCGACGCGCAGATAACTCTCCGCCGCCGTCGATCCGCCGATGTGCACGGCTTCGTCGCACGCGGCGACGTGCTTTGCGTTCGCGTCGGCGTCGGAATAGACCGCGACGCTCGTGATGCCGAGCCGCTTGCAGGTCGCGGCGACGCGGCAGGCAATTTCGCCCCGGTTCGCTATCAGGATCTTGTTGAACATGAGGTGTCTCGATGGGGTGTTGTTCTGTGTGCGCGTGTCTTCGCGTTCGGCCTCATATGCCGCGCGATCACGCGGGCCACGAAGGCGAACGCTTTTCGAGGAACGACGCGACGCCTTCGCGTCCTTCGGCGCTCGCGCGAATCTGCGCGATGCGCGCAGCCGTATCTTCGATCAACGCCGCGTTCAGTTCCTGGCCCGCGATGTCCTGCACGAGTTGCTTGCACGCCTTGACGGCATGCGGGCCATTCGCGCACAGCGTCGCTGCGATCTGCTGCAGGGTTTCGTCGAGCTTGTCCGCGCTCACGCATTCGCTGACGAGGCCAAGGCGATATGCCGTTGCGCAGTCGAACTGCTCGGCTGACGTGAAGTAGCGGCGCGATGCCTGTTCGCCGAGCGCGCGGATCACATACGGCGCGATCGTCGCGGGAATCAGGCCGAGGCGCGCTTCGGAGAGGCAGAACTTCGCGGTATCGACGGCCACGACGATATCGCACGCCGAAATCAGGCCCATGCCGCCCGCGTACGCATCGCCGTTCACGCGCGCGATCACCGGCTTGTTGCAACGGTAGATCGACGCGAGCATGTCGGCAAGACGCATCGCGTCGGCGCGGTTCTCGTCGTCCGAGTAAGCGGCCATCTTCTTCATCCAGTTCAGGTCCGCGCCCGCGCAGAACGCCTTGCCGTTCGCGGCGAGCACGACGGCGCGCACGTCGTCGCGCTCGTTCATCGCGCGAAAGACCGAAGTGATCTCCGCGATCATCGCTTCGTTGAACGCGTTGCGCACGTCGGGGCGATCGAGCGTGACGGTGGCGATCGCGTTGTCGAACGCGACGGTCAGGTTTTCGTATTGCATGATCGAGGCTCCTTGCTCGCTATGCCGCGTCACATGCGGAACACGCCGAAGCGCGTGTCTTCGATCGGCGCGTTCATCGCCGCCGACAGCCCGAGGCCCAGCACGTCGCGCGTCTGCGCCGGATCGATCACGCCGTCGTCCCACAAGCGGGCGCTCGCGTAATACGGATGGCCCTGATGCTCGTACTGCTCGCGGATCGGCTGCTTGAACGCCTCTTCCTGCTCGGCCGTCCACGTGCCGCCCTTCGCTTCGATGCCGTCACGCTTGACGGTCGCGAGCACCGATGCCGCCTGCTCGCCGCCCATCACCGAGATGCGCGCATTCGGCCACATCCACAGAAAGCGCGGCGAATACGCGCGTCCGCACATGCCGTAGTTGCCCGCGCCGAACGAGCCGCCGATGATCACCGTGAACTTCGGCACCTTCGCCGTGGCCACGGCCGTCACCATCTTCGCGCCGTTGCGCGCGATGCCTTCGTTCTCGTACTTGCGGCCCACCATGAAGCCCGTGATGTTCTGCAGGAACACGAGCGGTATCTTGCGCTGGCAGCACAGCTCGATGAAGTGCGTGCCCTTCAATGCGGACTCGGAAAACAGAATACCGTTGTTCGCGACGATGCCGACCGGGTGCCCCCAGATATGCGCGAAGCCACAGACGAGCGTCGTGCCGTAACGCGCCTTGAACTCGTCGAACGCGGAATCGTCGACGATGCGCGCGATCACTTCGCGGATATCGAACGGCTTGCGCGTATCGACGGGAATCACGCCGTAGATGCTCTTCACGTCGTAGCGCGGCGGCTTCGGCTCCTGCATCGTGACGGGCACGTCCTTGCGGCGGTTCAGATTGCCGACGATGCTGCGCGCGATCGCCAGTGCATGCGCGTCATTTTGCGCGAGATGATCGGCGACGCCCGACAGTCGCGTATGCACGTCACCACCGCCGAGATCTTCCGCGCTGACCTCTTCGCCCGTCGCCGCCTTGACCAAAGGCGGGCCGCCCAGAAAGATCGTGCCTTGATTCTTGACGATGATCGACTCGTCGCTCATCGCGGGCACATAAGCGCCGCCCGCCGTGCACGAGCCCATCACGACGGCGATCTGCGGAATGCCTTGCGCCGACAGATTCGCCTGGTTGTAGAAGATGCGGCCGAAGTGATCGCGGTCGGGAAACACGTCGTCCTGGTTCGGCAGATTCGCGCCGCCCGAATCGACGAGATACACGCACGGCAAGCGGTTTTCCTGCGCGATTTCCTGTGCGCGCACGTGCTTCTTCACCGTGACAGGGTAGTAGGTGCCGCCCTTCACGGTCGCGTCGTTGCAGACGATCACGCACTCCTGGCCCGCAATGCGGCCAATGCCCGTGATGACACCCGCGCCCGGCGCATCGTCGTGATACATACCGAACGCCGCAAGCTGCGACAGTTCGAGAAACGGCGTGCCCGGATCGAGCAGTTGCGCGATGCGATCGCGCGGCAGCAGCTTGCCGCGCGACACATGCTTGTCGCGCGCGGCGGGGCCGCCGCCCAACGCGAGCTTGCTGATCTTCGCTTTCAGGTCTTCGACGAGTGCTTCGAGCGCGGCCGCGTTCGTGCGGAAATCGTCGGAGCGCGGATTCAACTTCGATTCGATGATCGGCATCGCGTTGTTCTCCTTTTCGATGCGCGTGCTTTACATCGTTTCCGCGAACAGTTCGCGGCCGATCAGCATGCGGCGGATTTCGCTCGTGCCCGCGCCGATTTCATAGAGCTTCGCATCGCGCCACAGACGGCCCACCGGGTACTCGTTGATGTAGCCATTGCCACCGAGAATCTGGATCGCTTCGCCCGCCATCCACGTGGCCTTTTCCGCCGTGTAGAGAATGACGCCCGCGCAGTCCTTGCGCACCTGGCGCACATGGCCCGAGCCGATCGTGTCGAGCTGGCGGCCGACCGCGTACAGATACGCGCGGCACGCCTGCAATGTGGTGTACAGATCGGCGACCTTGCCCTGGATCAGCTGGAATTCGCCGATCGACTGGCCGAACTGCTTGCGGTCGTGGATATACGGCACGACGGCGTCCATCACCGCCATCATGATGCCCGTCGGGCCGCCCGCGAGCACCGCGCGCTCGTAGTCGAGGCCGCTCATCAGCACCTTCACGCCGCCGTTCAGTTCGCCGAGGATGTTCTCTTCCGGCACTTCGACGTTCTCGAACACCAGCTCGCCTGTGTGCGAGCCGCGCATGCCGAGCTTGTCGAGTTTCTGCGCAACGGAAAAGCCCTTCATGCCTTTCTCGACGATGAACGCGGTGATGCCGCGCGGACCGGCTTCGATATCGGTCTTCGCATAGACGACGAGCGTGTCGCAATCCGGGCCGTTCGTGATCCACATCTTCGTGCCGTTCAGCACATAGCGGTCGCCCTTTTTCTCCGCGCGCAGCTTCATGCTGACGACATCGGAGCCCGCATTCGGCTCGCTCATCGCGAGCGCGCCGACGTGTTCGCCCGACACCAGCTTCGGCAGGTACTTCTGCTTCTGCGCCTCGCTGCCGTTGCGGTGGATCTGGTTCACGCACAGGTTCGAATGCGCGCCATACGAAAGACCCACCGATGCCGAGGCCCGCGAAATCTCTTCCATCGCGACCATGTGCGCCGTGTAGCCCATGTTCGCACCGCCGTACTCTTCAGAGACGGTCATGCCCAGCACGCCCAGGTCGCCGAACTTCTTCCACAGGTCCATCGGGAACTGATCGGTGCGGTCGATTTCGCCTGCGCGCGGCGCGATCTCCTTCGCCGCAAACGACGCGACGGTGTCGCGCAGCATCTCGATCTCTTCACCAAGCGGGAACTGCAAACCGGGCAGGTTACTCATTTGTGTGTCTCCAGGAGTTCATCGTGCGCGGACCACGCGCAGGGTACGCGCCGCGTCGCATCAAGCATTTTTTCTGAGCGAAGCTCAGCCAGTTCGTCGGCCCCGCGCCGCCGGTTTGACGGCCGATGAGTCCGGCACCACCGGCGCGCGACAGCATAGACCGCATTTCACTCCAGATTTACGTAAGCGTCAATCGGTATTTTTGAGTGTCACTCAAAACCGTTAGGCACGCGCCGAACCGCTAATTACCGTGGTAGTATCGGCCACAGCGGGGCTTTCCTGCCCCGAAATCTGAACTGGACTCATATAATGGGCGTAGCAAGGGCCGAAGTGCCGGGATCGCGCCGCCAGCCGGCGGGACGCAAATCGCAGCAGCGCGTGAAGGAAATTCTTCAGGCGGGCCGCGACGTGTTCTCCGAAAAGGGTTACGAGCGCGCGACCACGGCGGAAATCGCGCAACGGCTCGGCATTTCCGAGGCCACCGTGTTCAGCTACTTTCGCGGCAAACGCGAACTGTGCGCGCGCGTGATCGGCGACTGGTACGACGAGATCATCGAGGCCATCGAGTCGGGCTTGCCGCGCGACGGCAGCATCCGCCAGCAGTTCGCGTTCATCGTCCGCACGCATTTGCGGCTGATGCTGGTCAACGGGACCGGCTTGTGCGCGCTCGTGCTGTCCGAGGGGCGCACGCGCCAGCACGAGCTCAGCGAAGAACTGACGGGCCTGCAGAGGCGCTACACCGCGCCGCTGATGCGCGTGCTTTCTCAAGGCCAGCAAACCGGCCAGATCCGTTCGGACGTGCCGCTGCGCCTGTTGCGCTCGCTGGTGTTCGGCCCGATGGAGCATGTGTTGTGGGACGCGGCGCTCGGCAATCGCCGCACCGATATCGATGCGACGGCGGACCGCCTGATCGACGTGCTGTGGACAGCGCTGCAACCGCCCGATGCATCGCTCAGCGCGCTCGTCCAGTTCCGCCAGGAAGTGAGCGAAGCAGCGCGCCGGCTCGCGGAAGCCGAGGCCGCCCAAAAGCTGGCGAAACCACGCGAGACGGCGACCGTCGCCGCGAAAAACAGCGAGAACGCGTAGATCGCGCTCGCGCGGCCGGGAGCGTTACTTGCTGGCAACACCTATGCCAGCAATGAACCCAAGGAGGACCGGCCATGCCCACGAAGCCAGGCCAAGGCGGCGCCCCGATCCGCCACGATCAGTCCGACTTGCCCTCACCCGGGACTGTCGAGACCGACCTGCCCAACGTCGGTCCGCCGCAGGACCCCGACGCTCCGCCACTCGATCCCGACGTCAACCCAGATTACGAAGACGACAAGCCGTAGGTCGGGCGTCGTTCATCAAAAACATCGAACGAGAGCAATCATCGCGCAGGGATGAGAGCAGCGCGCGCCAATGGCGCCAACCATGGTCGACAGGGAGGACCATCGTGCAGCACGCATTCAATCGAACATGCCGGATCGGCCTCGCAAGCCTGCTGGCCGCGCTCGTCTCGACATCGGCGCTCGCGCAAGGCGCGCAGCAGTCGATCACCGGGCGCCACACCGAGGTCACGCAGACGGGCACCGGTTTTCGCATCGAAGCTCTCGGGCGCGACTGTCTATAACCGCGACAAGGACAAGATCGGCATCATCGACGATCTGGTCGTCTCGCCGTCCGATCACACTGCGTTCGCGATACTTTCAGTGGGCGGCTTTCTCGGGATGGGCAAGCACTATGTCGCCGTGCCGTTCAGCGATCTGCAGATCAACAGCAAGCAGGTCATGATGCCGGACGCGACGAAGTCGTCGCTGGAGGCGTTGCCCGAGTTCAAGTACGCGCCGGACTGACGGGCGTTCATCGCTTTCATCGCGCAGCAAGAAACTGCGCGGATATGTGCGCGCTGCACATGTCCAGACAAAAACGCGAGCGCCGTAACGACGCTCGCGTCTTTCGCTCACGCTCGATCAGTAGTAGGGGTACGGTGAGTACACGACACCCGGCGGGCCATAGTAGTAGTAAGGACGCGGCGCGTAATAGACAGGCGGCGCCGAGTAATACGCGGGCGCGGGCGGTTGCGCGATCGTATTGCCCTTCGCCACCATGCACTGCGCGTAGGCGGCGTCGTAGTGCGCCTGCAAACCGTACGCCGAATACGACGCGCTATTCGCACCCGTCGCGCCGCCGAGCAGCAAGCCACTGCCCGCGCCGATCGCCGCGCCCGCGCCCGCATTGCCCGCCGCCGCGCCGAACAGCGCGCCGACGGCTGCGCCCCCGAGCGTGCCGACGGCCGCACTATTCACGGAATTATGCGTCGCCGCCTGCGACGCGCCGTTCGCATCCGTGCTGCGGAACGCGTAGTCCCGGCACGCGTAATCGTCCTGCTGGAACTGCTCGAGCGGCTCGCCCTTGCGCGGCAGCGCGACCACGCTCGGCCCGCTGGGCGGCACAACGGCGCAACCGCCCAACGCGAGCATCGTCCCGACGACGAGCGCCGGCACGGCAAGCTTTCTCGTGATCTGTGTTCTGTTCATCTTCGTCGACACGCCAGTATGTAAATCCAGAGTCCAACATAAGAACAATAGTCGAAGCGACCCGTCGGTGAGTTACGAATCCGTTACTGGATATTTCCGCGCAATTCACTGAAAAACGCAAAAAAGGGTCAGCTGGATTCGCATTGAATCCGCGCGCCGATATGTGCATCATGCACATATGCACATTGCACACATCGAGGTGGCGTCATGGTTCAGCGCACGGCAAACCTGCTCGGCGTGCTCGCCGTTCTGGTGAACGACGATCTGAGCTCGCCATCCACGCTGCCTGCGCTCGCCGGACCGACGGCACGCGCGACGCTGAATGCGATCGGCCAGTATCCCGATTCGTCGATCGAAGTGCTGCGCGAAGCCGTCGCGCTTTCGCACCCCGCCGCCGTGCGCGCAGTCGCCGGGCTGGTCGACGCGGGCCTCGTCGAAAAAAAGGCGGGCAACGACAAGCGCTCGGTCGCGTTGGCTTTGACGCCTTCGGGGCGTCGCGAAGCCGGCCGATTGCGCACGGCGCGCGGACGCCTGCTGGAGCGCATCGTCGGACGGCTCGGCGACGATGAGCGCGCCGTCTTCGAAGACCTGCTGATCAAGATACTCTGGAACGAAACACGCGACGCATCGCACGCGATGCAACTCTGCCGCTTCTGCGACGACAAGCCGTGCCTGAAGGCCGACTGCCCTGTCGAGTGCCGCGAGCAAGGCATGCCGATGCCCCGGCGCAGCGCATCATGAGCGCGCCTGCGCCCGGCTCGACAGTTGTGCAGTGCGCCGGCGCGCCCAGTCCGTCACTCAACGCAGACGCACGAGCGTCGACTTCAACTCCGTATACTTTTCGAGCGCGTGCAGCGACTTGTCACGGCCGTTGCCCGATTGCCTGTAGCCGCCGAACGGGAAGTTCATGTCGCCGCCCTCGTCATAGCAGTTGACCCAGACGGTGCCCGCGCGCAAACGCCGTGCGACTTCATGCGCCGTCGTCAGGTTTGCGGTCCACACGGCTGCGGCGAGGCCGTAGTCGCTGTCGTTCGCGATCTTTACGGCTTCGTCGATCGAATCGAACGTAATTACCGACAGCACCGGCCCGAAGATCTCTTCGCGCGCGATCTTCGCGTCGTGTTGCGATACGTCGAAAACAGTCGGCTCGATATAGAAGCCGCCGCTTTCCTGCTGCACTCGCGAACCGCCGTGCAGCAGCTTCGCTTCGGCGCGCCCCGCTTCGATATAGCCGAGCACGCGATCCAGTTGAAGCTGATCGACGATCGCACCCATCGATGTTTTCGGATCGAGCGGATTGCCCGGTATATAACCGCGCGCTGCATCGACGAGCTTGTCGAGAAACACGTCCTTGATGTCGCGATGCACGAGCAGCCGTGAACCCGCCGTGCACATCTCGCCCATGTTGTAGAAGATCGCGCCCGCCGCCGTCTTTGCGGCGCGGTCGAGGTCCGGGCAATCGGGCAGCACGATGTTCGGCGATTTGCCGCCCAGTTCCAGCCATACGCGCTTCAGATTCGATTGCCCCGCGTATTGCATGATCAGCTTGCCGACATTCGTCGAGCCGGTGAACGCGAGGCAATCGACATCGCGATGCAACGCGAGCAGTTTGCCCGCCTCTCCACCGCCCGGCACCACGTTGAATACGCCAGCAGGAATGCCCGCTTCGAGCGCGAGTTGCGCGACGCGAATCGCCGATAACGGCGACTTCTCCGATGGCTTCAGCACGACGCTGTTGCCCGCCGCGAGCGCGGGTCCGAACTTCCACGAAGCCATCAGGATCGGGAAATTCCATGGCACGACGGCTGCGACGACACCCAGCGGCTCGCGTGTCACCAGTCCGACGAGATGATGATCCGCGGGCACCACTTCGCCGCCCACCTTGTCGATTGCTTCCGCAAACCACTCGACGCAATACGCGGCACCCGGCACATCGACGGAGGTCGTGTCGCCGATCGGCTTGCCTGCATCCAGCGTTTCGAGCAACGCAAGCTCGTCGAGATGTTCACGCATCAGCGCAGCCCAATTGAGCAGCTTCGCCTTACGCTGACGCGGATTGAGACCGGACCACACTCCTGCTTCGAACGCGCGCCGCGCGGCCCTTACGGCCGCATTCACGTCGGCTTCGCCGCAATCGGCGACCTGAGCGAGTACCGTTCCGTCGATGGGGCTCACACTGTCGAACGTACGCCCGCTCTCAGCCGGCCGATACTCGCCGTCGATAAACGCACGGCCTTCGATTGCAAGTGCCGTTGCATTTCCCTGCCAATAAGCCAATGTCGTCTTGTCCATCAGGATGCCTCAATGTCATACAAGTGACGCAAAGCGCCAGCCTTGCGAGTTCGCCGAGGTTCAGCATCTTTGCGCAGCGTGAGACGGCTGCGCACTTCGCTGAGATTTCAAATGTGAAGAATTCCGCAACGCTCATCGGAACACATGCGCACAGTTTCTTCAATGTGCCGACAGAAGGACTCACGGTTCTGTTCGATGAGCGAGAACTATGCGAGAACAGCGGTTCGAATAGCACACACGTGTATTGAATATACTAGTCACTTTAAATTGACTGCCGCCGGGGAAAACCCTGCAAAAAATCGAAGCTTCTCTATACCTGCCGCATTCAAATGCGGACTTGAATGCCAAAGATAGCTCAGGGTAAGCCCGCATAAATTAACGAAAAGACTTTTCCGGAAATTACGACTCGTATATGCTGACGACAGGTTGAGCTTCTTTCGTTCGGTAATCCAATGCGCTGAGCAATTCGAGCGGCGTCAAAGCGATAAAGAATGTATTTTGAATGACAACCCGGCGTCCCGTTTTCTTTTTATTGGCGCGTTTTTCAAGCGGGGCGTTCAATACTTCAACGTGCCAGTCGAGTGTCATCGTGAGAGTCCGTGGCCCTTTGGTAAGGTGGGATCGTAGTCAGTTCGCGAGGTGTCTTCGCGACGACAACGCCATCGCCGACGGCAGCAACGGCAGGCATGCGTTTCGCCGCTTTCTGTCCGTCTCCACGATCCTGTCGCGCCGTTCCGTCCGACGTCATAACTCCATTTCAGCGCGTGCCTTCATCGCGGTGCACACCGACGGTGTCGCATCGCTCTTGCCCTAGCGTCTTTCCCTCTTCCGCTGTCGGGCCCGCTCGTGGGTCAATGCTTCGCGCGCGTCAATGCGCTGCGTCTTCGCTCGCGCTCGTTCCTGCACCGTGCACGCACCCTTGCACGCCCGCAGTTGCTCGCTGCGGAGCAAACCGGACAGCTTATCTGATCGCAACGCGCGGCGCGGTTCGCTGACGACCGTGACAAACAAACACCCTTGAAGCGGCTTTGCATTGCGCACGGCCGCGAAATCGTGCCGCGCGCACGCAGCCACATACACAGTCGCATTTGGCAACGCGTGTCGCGTTAGCGAAGTCAATCAACGAATACGATTAGTCATGCAAACGAAGCCATTGGTCGGCATCAGCGCCGACAGAACGATGAGGGGCGTGCATCCGTCACATGTGGTCGGCGAGAAGTACATCGCAGCCGTGGTCGACGGCGCGCACGCGCTGGCAGTTTTGCTGCCCGCGCTAGGCGAACGCCAGACGCCCGAAGATGTGCTCGCGCACGTCGACGGCCTGCTGTTTACGGGCAGCTATTCGAACGTCGAGCCGCGTCGCTACGGCGGTCATGCGAGCGCGCCCGGCACGCTGCACGACCCCGCACGCGACGCGACGACGCTGCCGCTAATGCGCGCCGCCATTGACGCGGGCATCCCCGTTCTCGCGATTTGCCGTGGCTTTCAGGAAATGAATGTCGTATTCGGCGGGACGTTGCATCAAAGCGTTCACACGGTGGACGGCTACGACGACCATCGCGAGAACAAGGAAGACGACCTCGACGTGCAGTACGGGCCCTCGCATGCGCTGCATCTCGTGCAAGGCGGGCTGTTGCAGAAGCTCGCCGGCGGCGCAAGCGAAGCGCGCGTCAATTCATTGCACGGACAAGGCGTCGAGCGGCTCGGCAACGGCCTCACTGTCGAAGCCCACGCGCCGGACGGTTTGATCGAAGCGATCAGCGTCGCCAATGCGCGTGCTTTCGCGCTGGGTGTGCAATGGCATCCGGAATGGAAGCATGCGAACGACGCGCTATCGACAGCGATCTTCCGTGCGTTTGGCGCAGCGTGCCGCGAGCGGATGCGTATGAAGACGGGATCGGCTGCAAGCGCGCACGCCTGATCCCCGTCTCGAGCAACAAAACAGAGAGAACGATCATGCAAGACATTGATGAATTTCTGAAGAAGCATCACATCACCGAAATCGAAGCGATCATTCCCGACATGGCGGGCATTGCGCGCGGCAAGATCATTCCGCGCAGCAAGTTCGAATTGGGTGAATCGATGCGGCTGCCCCAGGCCGTGATGATCCAGACCGTGACGGGCGAGTATCCGGACGACGGCTCGCTCACGGGCGTCACCGATCCCGACATGGTGTGCGTGCCCGATCCTTCGACGATCCGCATCATTCCGTGGGCCGTCGATCCCACGGCGCAGGTGATTCACGACTGCGTGCATTTCGACGGCACGCCCGTCGCGATCTCGCCGCGTCGCGTACTGCGCCGCGTGCTCGATCTCTACAAGGCCAGAGGCTGGAAGCCCGTCGTCGCGCCGGAGCTGGAGTTCTATCTGGTCGACATGAACAAGGACCCCGACCTGCCTTTGCAGCCTCCCGTCGGGCGCACGGGGCGCGCCGAGACGGGACGCCAGGCTTATTCGATCGAAGCCGTGAACGAGTTCGATCCGCTTTTCGAAGACATCTACGAGTACTGCGACATTCAGGAACTGGAAGTCGACACGCTGATTCACGAAGTGGGTGCCGCGCAAATGGAGATCAACTTCCTGCATGGCGACCCGCTCAACCTCGCTGACCGCGTGTTTCTCTTCAAGCGCACCGTGCGCGAAGCGGCGCTGCGTCATCACATGTACGCCACTTTCATGGCGAAGCCGATGGAAGGCGAACCCGGCTCGGCGATGCACGTGCATCAAAGCATCGTCGATGAAGAGACGGGCCAGAACCTTTTCACCGGCAGCGACGGCAAGCCGACCGC
The DNA here is from genome assembly GCF_900007165.1 of Paraburkholderia piptadeniae. Lineage (GTDB taxonomy): Bacteria > Pseudomonadota > Gammaproteobacteria > Burkholderiales > Burkholderiaceae > Paraburkholderia > Paraburkholderia piptadeniae. The sequence goes on along the minus strand of NZ_CYGY02000050.1, from coordinate 184,908 downwards.
GCTGTTCAACCAGTACCTCGCGGGACTGCAGAAGTACACGCCCGCGCTGATGCCGATCTTCGCGCCGTACATCAACTCGTATCGCCGGCTATCGCGCTTCATGGCCGCGCCGATCAACGTGCAATGGGGTTACGACAACCGCACGGTCGGATTCCGCATTCCGCATTCGAGTCCACAAGCACGCCGTATCGAGAATCGCATTCCGGGTGTCGACTGCAATCCGTATCTCGCGATTGCCGGCACGCTCGCCGCCGGCTATCTCGGCATCACACAGTGCCTGACGCCGACGGAACCGCTCACGAGCGACGGATATCAATTGCCGTATCAGTTGCCTCGCAATCTCGAAGAAGGGCTCACGCTGATGGCCGCATGCGAGCCGCTCGCCGAGATCATGGGCGAGCCTTTCGTCAGGGCGTATCTCGCGCTGAAGGAAACCGAATATGAGGCGTTTTTCCGCGTGATCAGTTCATGGGAACGCAAGCATTTGCTGCTGCACGTCTGAGCTTCGACTCTTTTAAGTACCCGGAATGCAACGTGCAAGCGCAAGACAACTGGAGGCAACATGAGCTACAGAACAGAAGAAATCACTTACGTGCAACCTGCTCAGCCGACTGCAAAGGCCAGCGCATCGCGACAGCAGCGCAGCACGGCGGAATACCGCGCGCTCGACGCCGCGCATCACATTCATCCGTTCTCGGATATGGGCGCATTGAATCGCGCAGGCAGCCGCGTGATCGTGAAGGCCGAAGGCGTCTATCTATGGGACTCGGACGGCAACAAGATCATCGACGGCATGGCGGGACTGTGGTGCGTGAACGTCGGCTATGGTCGCAAGGAACTCGCGGACGCGGCCTATCGGCAGTTGCTGGAACTGCCCTTCTACAACACGTTCTTCAAGACCACGCATCCTCCCGTGATCGAGTTGTCGGCGCTGCTCGCCGAACTGACGCCCGCGCCGTTCAATCACTTCTTCTATTGCAACAGCGGCTCGGAAGGCAACGACACGGTGCTGCGCATCGTCCACCAATACTGGGCGACGCAAGGCCAGAAGCAGAAGAAGTTCGTCATCTCGCGCAAGAACGGCTATCACGGCTCGACGATCGCGGGCGGCACGCTCGGCGGCATGGGCTATATGCATGAGCAGATGCCGTCGCAGGTCGAGCACATCGTGCATATCGACCAGCCATACTGGTTCGGCGAAGGTGGCGACATGACGCCGGAAGAATTCGGTTTCGAACGCGCACGACAACTCGAAACGAAAATTCTCGAACTGGGACGGGAGAGTGTCGCGGCATTTATCGGCGAGCCGTTCCAGGGAGCTGGCGGCGTCATATTCCCGCCATCGACGTATTGGCCTGAAATCCAGCGCATCTGCCGCAAGTACGACGTGCTGCTCGTCGCGGATGAAGTGATCGGCGGCTTTGGCCGGACGGGCGAATGGTTCGCGCATCTGCATTTCGGCTTCGAGCCCGATCTGATCACGATGGCCAAGGGCTTGACGAGCGGTTATGTGCCGATGGGCGCTGTCGGCCTGCATGATCGCATCGCCAAGGCGATCATCGAGAACGGCGAATTCAATCACGGCCTCACGTATTCGGGGCATCCCGTGGCCGCTGCCGTTGCCGTCGCGAATCTGAAACTGCTGCGCGACGAAAAGATTGTCGAGCGAGTGAAGTACGAAACGGGTCCGTACTTTCAAAAGTCGCTGCGCGAGACATTCGCGAATCACCCCATCGTCGGCGAAGTGGCGGGCGTGGGTCTCGTCGCGGGCATTCAACTCGCGCAGAACCCGAAGACCAGGAAGCGCTTCGAAAACGGCGGCGACGTCGGCATGATCTGCCGCGACTTCTGCTTCAACGGCAATCTGATCATGCGCGCAACGGGCGACCGCATGCTGCTCTCGCCGCCACTCGTCATCACGAAGAGCGAGATCGACGAGCTCGTATCGAAGGCGAAAAAAGCCATCGACGCAACCGCCCGTCAATTGGCGCTTTCGTAACGGTACTCAGCCCACGCGCCGGCAACGCGCTTCACACATGACAGGAAGGGGGCGATAGGGGCAGAATGTGCTCCTTGCCTTCAACACGATGTTCGGCCCGTGCATGCCCGAGCAAACGGATTGAAGGCTTACCGTAACCCCTATGTCCGTTATGACGAGGCGTCGATGAATGCCGTGCTCACATCTGAAATCGCATCGAAATTCGCTGGTCTCGCGCTTGCTCATCTGACCCGCGAGTATCCGAACAAGCTCACGCACTCGCTCGCCCGTCCGCAAGACGTGCAAGGTCCGCGCGCGTTGCATCCCATCTTCTATGGCAGCTATGACTGGCATTCGTGCGTGCATGGCTACTGGTTGCTCCTGCATCTGCTCGAACGCTTCCCCGAGTTGCCCGAGGCGCCGCACATCATTGCCGTCGTCGACGAGCACTTCACTGAAGAGAAGGTCACGGGTGAGCGTGCCTATCTCGATCTGCCGCATAACCAAGGTTTCGAGCGGCCGTATGGCTGGGCATGGCTGCTTGCGCTGTCGGGTCATGCCGCATCGCTGAAGCTGCCACAAGCCGAACGCTGGTCGAAGACGATCGAGCCGCTAACGGATGCATTCGTCGAACGCTTCGAAGAGTTCTTGCCGAAGGCGACTTATCCGCTGCGCGTCGGCACGCATTTCAACACGGCTTTTGCACTGGCGCTCACGCTCGAATTCGCGCATCGCACGCAACGCGATTCGCTTGCAACGCTGATCGTCGAAACGGCGAAGCGCTGGTATCTGAACGACGCAGGTTGCCAGGCGTGGGAGCCGTCCGGCGACGAGTTCCTGTCGCCTTCGCTGATGGAAGCGGAGTTGATGCGGCGCGCCTTGCCCCCCGCCGAGTTCGACGGGTGGTTCACGCGCTTTTTGCCCGATCTTGCACAGCGGCAACCCGCAACCCTGTTCGTGCCCGCCACCGTCACCGACCGCAGCGACGGCAAGATTGCGCATCTGGACGGATTGAATCTGAGCCGCGCGTGGTGCCAGCGATCGCTTGCGCGCGCGCTGTCGAATGACGATCCGCGTCGCGCAGTGCTGTTCGAAGCCGCTGACATACATCTGGAAAGCGCGTTGCAGCATGTCGCCGGCGACTATATGGGCGAGCATTGGCTCGCCACTTTTGCGACGCTCGCACTCGAAGCGTGACGAACGCCTGAGCATCTTGGTGAAATGAAAATGGCCGGTGTGTAACGCACCGGCCATTTGCTTTTCAGAAATCGAATCTGTCTTTCAAAGAGACGAGCGCGAAGTCCCTTCCGACGTGACGCCCGCGCGCCGCACGTCGAATGTGGAATCGTTTCTCCACCAACACGTTCAAACCGCTAACGTGACTTCGATGATTGACTATTTTTCCATATATAAAAAACAAATTCTTTATTTAGAAATCATTGACCGCGGACGGATTGGATTTTATAGTCCGCCAACAACACCGACCACGCCGACATAGACATTCACGGAGACACGCGTGCGCCACTATCGCAACTTTATCGATAACCAATTCAAGACTTCGGACGGGGCAACGTTGCTGGAGGTGGTCAATCCGGCGACAGAAGATATTGTCGCCACAGTCGACAGCGCGAATCCGTACGATGCCGACGAAGCCGTACGCTGTGCCGCCGCAGCGCAAAAGAAATGGCGACGTCTTCCTGCAATAGAACGCGGCAAAGTACTCCATCGCCTTGCAGACGCGCTCGTCGCGCGCGCGGATGATATCGGCCGCGCACTCGCGCTCGAGTCCGGAAAAAGCCCGCAGCATGCGCGATCGGAAGTGCTCTATGCGGCCGAAGTAACCCGCTATCACGCCGAGTGGGCGCGCCGGATCACAGGCGAAGTCATTCCAAGCGACAACGCAAGCGAGAATCTGCTGCTCTATCGCGAGCCCATCGGCGTCGTCGTCTGCCTCGTTCCGTTCAATTCGCCCGTCTACACGCTGTTGCGCAAGCTTGCTCCCGCGTTGATCACCGGGAATACCGTGATAGTCCGGCCGAGCAGCTATACGCCCTGCTCCGCGCTCGAGATCGCCCGCGCGGTGCAGGAAGCCGATGTGCCGCCAGGCGTCATCAACATCCTTGCGATGAATCATCAGGTGGCCGAGCAGATCTGCACGCACCCGGCCATTGGGATGATCACGCTGACAGGCAGTGTCGGCGCGGGCCGCAAGGTGCTCGAATATTCGCAGGTGAATATCGCGAAAGTTGCGCTCGAGCTTGGCGGCCAGACACCTGCCATCATCGAACCGGATGCCGACCTCGAAAAGGCAGCCGACGATATCGTGCGCTCCAAGACGACGAATTGCGGTCAGCTTTGCACTGCAGTCGAGCGTGTGTATGTCAACGAAGCCGTTGCGTCGCGATTCATCGATCTGCTGCGGAACCGGATGCGCGAGCGCCAATGGGGCGATCGCAGCAAGAACCACGACTGGATGGGCCCGCTGATTCATGACAACGCCCGCCTGCATATCCACCAGATGGTCGCGCGCGCGATCGACGATGGCGCCGTGCTCGAATGCGGAGGCGTGATCCCATCGGGCAAGGGTTTTTTCTACCCGCCCACGCTGCTGACTGGCTGCCGCCAGGACATGGAGATTGTCCAGGAAGAGACGTTCGGGCCTGTGCTCGCCGTCGTCGTTCACAAAACACTCGACGAAGCGCTGGCGATGGCAAACGATCATCAGTTCGGTCTCGCATCGATGATCTATAGCCAGAACCACGGGACGATCATGCGCGTCGCCAATGAAATCGAAGCGGGCGAATGCTATGTCAACCGCGTGCCGGATGATCCTTATCAGGGACATCACGCGGGCTGGAAACGCTCGGGCATCGGCGGTGACGACGGACAGCACGGCATGCTGGCATTTACGCAGACACGCCTCGTCGTAATGCCGTACTAGCTTCAAAGAACCGGTCCTGCTCGCGAAGAGGAGGACTGGACACTCCCCCAACTTCTATCGAAAGGAACATCGATACATCTGTTTTAATTTGGATATCTAAACGTATTGAGCGACGCACACACAAAAGAGCTCCATAGACTCTTCGCGATCGCGCCAATGCATTCAGCTTGCCGCAAGCCCCATGCATCAACCATGAAGACGGTAACAAAGGAGACATCATGGCAGCATCCCCGGAATCACAACAGAACGCAGTCGCCGTCGATGCGGCGTCATCCGGCGCGCTTGTCCGCTACCTTCAGCTCGGCCTGCTGACGTTGGCCGCGGGCGCGCTGTACCCGTTGCTCTATTTGCGGCAGAACTTCGAAGTCACGATCCTGAACGCATTCGGCATCAATGTCGACCAGTTGGGCGAGTGTTATACGCTCCTCGGGATCATTTACGTGGTCACGTATATTCCGAGCGGCTGGCTTGCCGACCGGATCAGTTCGCGCTGGCTGGTTGTATTCTCGCTGAGCGTCGTCGGCCTGCTCGGTTTCTGGTTCGCCACCTATCCCGGCTTCGCGGCGATGAAATGCATCTTCTTCGGATGGGGCATCGCGGGCGGCCTGACGTTCTGGTCCGCGATGTTGCGGGCCGTCAAGCTGCTGGCGAACCAGCACGAGCAAGGAAGGTTCTTCGGCATTCTCGATGGCGGACGCGGATTGACTGAGGCCATCCTCGCATCGTTGGCCATTGCAATCTTCGCGCATTACGCAAACGATGCGCCGCAAGTGTCGCTGCGTCCGGTGATCCACATGTACGCCGGAGTTTGTCTCGCGATCGCCGCGTTGTCGGCACTCTTTCTGCCCAATGACGGGAGCGATGAGCGACGCTCCGCCTTGAACACGTCGGCTCGCCCCTCCGTATTGCGTGATTTCCTGATGCTGGCGCGCATTCCGGAGATCTGGCTCATCAGTCTGATCGTGCTGGCGGGTTATCAGCTGTTGTGGGCAACGTTCTATTTTTCCAGCTACATCCAGCAGCACTTCGCCGCTTCCGCCGTGCTTGCGGGCGAACTCACCGTAATCAAGCTGTGGATGCGACCGATCGGAGCAATCGGCGGCGGCTTCCTCGGCGATCGCTATACGAACGTCAATGTTCTGGGCTTCGGCATGCTTGCGGCCTCCGTTGCATGGATGCTCTTCGTGCTCGTGCCCTCGACGGTGCCCATGTGGCTCCTCGCCGCTTGCATCGTCGTGCTCGGGCTGATGACCTATTCGGTGCATGGACTCTACTGGGCCATCATCGACCGATGCGACGTGCCGGCGCGCGTCACGGGACTGGCAGTCGGCATCATTTCGATGGTCGGCCTCTCTCCCGACATCTATCTGCCGATGCTCACGTCGGCTATTTCACATCGCTATCCGGGCGCACTCGGAACACAGATCTATTTCGTCTACATCGGAGTGTGTTGCCTGGCCGGCAGCGTACTGGTGCTCGTATTCAAGAAGCGCACCGTGCATTACCGCTTCCCGGGCCAATGAATTTCTTGTAATAGCGTGCAGCACGCTCTCGTCGAATCATCATCGCAAAGAGGTCTGAATGAAGATAACTTCTCTTGAAACCTATGTCGTCGCCGTGCCGCCGCCCTATATCGGCGGACGCTACTGGATCTTCGTCAAACTGAAGACGGCTTGCGGCATAGAGGGCGTAGGTGAAGTGTATGCGGCCACTTTCCATCCGGACGTGATGAAGGCCGCTATCGCCGATGTGTATCAGCGATACCTCGAAAATCATGACCCGCACCATGTCGAACGTTTCTATCGCGAGGCGTATTCCAGCGGCTTCACGCAGCGCCCCGACCTTTCGATGATGGGCATCGTGAGCGGCCTCGAAATGGCGTGCTGGGACATTATCGGCAAGGCCGCGAATCAGCCCGTGTATCAATTGATCGGCGGGAAGGTGAATGAGCGGCTACGCTCCTACACCTACCTGTATCCGAAGACAGCCGACGGCGAGTACTCGCACGATTACGAAGACGTCGACCTCTCGGTCAAATGCGCAGTGGAATACGTAAAGCAAGGCTTTACGGCGATCAAGTTCGATCCGGCAGGTCCTTATACGGCATATTGCGGGCATCAGCTCAGTCTGGACCTGATGGAGTTGTCGGCGACGTTTTGCCGGCGCCTTCGCGAGGCCGTCGGCAACCAGTGCGATCTGATCTTCGGCACGCACGGCCAGATGACGCCGTCGGCTGCCATTCGACTCGCACGACATATCGAGCCCTATGACCCGCTGTGGTTCGAAGAGCCCGTCCCGCCAGGACAGTCGGAAGCGATGGCGCGCGTCGCGCAGAAAACCGGAATTCCCGTTGCAGCGGGCGAACGGTTGACGACCAAGTATGAGTTCTTCGATCTGCTTCGAAACAACTCGGCATCGATTCTGCAAATGAACCTTGGGCGTGTCGGCGGCATTCTCGAAGCGAAGAAGATTGCCAGCATGGCCGAGGTCTACTACGCGCAAATTGCGCCTCACCTCTACAACGGTCCGATTGGCGCAGCCGCCAGTATCCAGTTGGGCGTGGCGTCGCCGAATTTCCTCATTCAGGAAAGCATCATGCGATGGGAGGGTTTCCATGCGCAGATCCTGAAGAAGCCGATTCGCTGGGAGGACGGCTACATCATTGCGCCGACCGAACCGGGCCTTGGCGTCGAGCTCGACATGGATGTCGTCAACGCGCACACGCCCTACACGAGCCGGCGTCTCCATCTGACCGTATCGAGCCAACCGTTCGACGTGAAGGCGGGATTCTCGGAAAGCTGGCGAAATCGCTACGCCGTAGACCAGCAATAGCAAACCAGCAGGCGACCAGAATGGATGCAAGCTCTTTTGATTTCATCATCGTCGGCGCGGGTTCCGCCGGGTGCATACTCGCGGACCGGCTGAGCGAATCCGGCGATTTCCGCGTGTTGCTGCTCGAAGCAGGCGATGCCGACGACTCGTTCTGGATTCGCATGCCGCTTGGCTTCGCGAAGCTGTTTTACCATCCGCGCTACAACTGGCGATATCACACGACGCCACAGGCGGAACTGGCGAACCAGCGCGTCTATACGCCACGCGGCAAGGTCCTTGGCGGTTCGGGCTCGATCAACGCGATGATCTATGTCCGCGGGCAGCGCCGCGATTTCGACGACTGGGCCGCTCAGGGCAACGCGGGTTGGTCTTACGACGATGTGCTGCCCTGGTTCAAACGCATCGAGTCGCACCCGCTAGGTGACACCGAATGGCACAGCAGTGGCGGGAAAATCCGCGTTACGCGCGACGCCGTGCATCCGATCTGCGAGAACTTTTTCCGCGCATGCGACGAGCTTGGCTTCCCGCGAAACGATGACTTCAACGGCGCGCGCTTCGAGGGCGCGGGCGTGTACGACATCAATACGCGCGACGGTCAGCGCGATTCGTCGTGCGCGGCCTACCTGCGGCAGGCCATGAAGAGGCCGAACCTGGTCGTCGAGACGGGTGCGCTCGTCGAGCGCGTGCTATTCGACGGGAACAGAACGGCCGTGGGCGTCAGTGTGCTGATACGCGGTCATCGCCATGAATTCCGTGTGAATCGCGAAGTGATCCTGTCGGCTGGCGCCGTGGAAACGCCCAGGCTGTTGCAATGCTCAGGCGTCGGCGACGCGACGCTTCTTCAGCAGCACCAGATTCCCGTCGTGCACGATGCACCCGCTGTCGGGCGCAATTTGCAGGACCATCTGTGCGCTTCGTATTACTTCGAGGCGACGCGCCCGACAGTGAATGACGAAGTGCGAACCTGGCCGCAGCAGGCTGCCGCAATGCTGAAGTATCTGTTGCGTCGCGAAGGGATCTTCGCCACAACTGTCAAAGCCGGGGGATTTTTCCGGACGAGTGAAGCAGAGCCTCATCCGAACATGCAGCTCTACTTCAACCCTTTGTCGTATGTCTTGCCGGAGTCGGGCGGAATGCCGAAGGTGGAACCCTACTCGGGCTATACGATGTTCTTTGCGCCGTGCCGCCCCACTAGCAGAGGCAGCGTACAACTGAGCAGCCCCGACATTCATGTGCCTCCGCGAATCGATCCGAACTACCTCTCGACAGAACACGACCAGGCGGAAGCGATCGCGGGCAGCAAGCTCATACGGCGTCTTGCAGCGACGGCGGGCCTGCTCGAAGTGACTAGAGCAGAAGTCAGGCCCGCAGAAACCGTCACGGACGATGCAAGCATGCTGCAGTTTTTCCGCGAGCAGAGCGGATCGATCTATCACCTGTGCGGCTCGTGCGCGATGGGCTCCGACACACGCACATCGGTTGTGAACAGCGAGTTGCAGGTACACGGCATCGCGCGATTGCGAATCGTGGATGCATCCATCTTTCCGAACATCACGTCGGGCAATATCAATGCGCCCACGATGATGGTCGCCGAACGAGCCGCGCAACTCTTCCTGACGCATCAAGGTACAACCGAGTCGCGAGGCGCGGCACGCGTCGCCGACGTGCAAGCGTGACGGTTGTTCCGCCCGCTTTCGATCCGACATTCATCGCAACAGGATGTGAGAATCGGGATGCGCCACTCGTTCTGACGGGCGCCTTATGCATGCTTCCCCGATTTTCGCCCTCAACTGAAAGCCGATACAATAAGCGCCAATGAACGCGATCGATCCGCTGCCGGAAGACAAATCCAAAGCGCCTGCTGTAGACGGCGCACTGGACATACTAGAGGCACTCATTCAATCCACCTATCCGCTTTCCCTCTCGGAGATTGCGGACCGGGTGAGCATGCCCGTCGCGAGTTGTCATCGGATCATCGGCACGTTGCTGCGCCGCGAGCTTGTCGTGCGTGACCTGCAGCGCAAGAAGTCTTACTGCGTCGGCGCAAAGCTGTTTCAAATGGCCTCGGCTGCGTATTTCCAGCAACCCATCGTATCCCTGTTTCATTCGACGGCCGACGTACTGAAGAACGAGTTGCATGAAGCCGTCAACCTGACCGTCCTTGCGGGTTCCCATGCTCTCGTTGTCGCGCATGTTACGTGGCCGTTTGCCGAAACCTTCGGCGTGTATGTCGGCATGTCCCATCCGCTGCATCAGGATGCGGCTGGAAAGGCGATGATGAGCATGCGGCCCGAGTACATCCAGAAGCACTATTGGGAAGAGTTCATCGACGGCCGCGCGCATGCGCTTTCGCACGCGATCACTCTCGATGACTGGTTACGCGATCTCGCTGAAATCAAGCGCATCGGTTACGCGTTGACGCGATCCGCCACCGCCCCGGACACCTACAGTCTGGCTGCGCCCGTGCTCAACCGGCGCGGGGAACCGCTGGCTGCGATGGGCGTCTGCTTTGCCGCGCAAAAGGATGCTCGTCCCTATGTCACACCGCTGATTCAGGCGACGTGGCAGTTGTCATCGAGACTGGGATAGCGTCAGAACGCCTGGCTGGTTTCGGACGTCGCGCAACTTGAACGCCTGGCAACGCATCGCGACTCTCACGACAGTCGTTCGCTAGGCGCTGCAGACCGTCACGTCGGCTACACGGGCACGAAGACCTTTGCCGCCTCCCTAGAAAGCTTTGGCCAATTTCATGGCAAAGAACTGATCCTGATCGCAATCGGTGCAGTTCATTTCTTCGGCGAGAATTCGCTGCTGAATAGTCTGACCGCCGCTCGTTACACGATCACGCCTCTGCGAAAGGCTGAAGAGCCACGCTCGTAGCAGTCGGCAGCCGGAGAGCTGATCGGAAAAGAAGGGACAAAAAGAAAGGCCCACCAGGTGGTGGGCCGAATCCATATCAAGAGGAGACATGGAGGAGACAGTTCCTAGTATAAACCCTTAGCGCCGTGATGCAAGTGCGTGTCTCACCACGACAACACGCTCGCTGGAATACCGCTGCTAACAGGAAGTTTATTCCAGCTCGACGCCTGTGGTTTTCGGCCTCATTTAGCCGTTGCTCCAAAGTTATGCAAACCCGCCGAAAATCAGGATGCGGTAAAGATTGCCGAAAATGGCTCCACGAACGATGCGCTACAAATTCAATCCGCCTGCATGACGACGCTCGCTGCAAACATCCCAAGGCAGCGACCGGGTAAAGACCGAACGACGTCGGAACGTGTCCGCCAGAAATCCGCACGCCAGTGTGCCGATAGACAGGCCCGCGAATAATGCAGCACTAAAGCTCGTGGCGCCAGTTCCGAATAGTCCATGCATCGACGGCAAGAGGATGTTGCTTTTCATCAGGCCGGGCGCGACGTCGCCACTGTACAAAAGGTCTAGATCGAAGAAGAAAAACCCCAGACTAAGAAGGATCACTAACTTCTGGGCAGTACGAGCAGCCGGCAATCTATCGCGGCGAGCGGAAATGGTGTCCGCATTGCTTTGGAGCGGTCTTCGAGAAGCGCGCGACACGCGACGACGCAAGGATGGGCAGAACGGAAAACGATGTGTAGCAGGCTTGCGAGGTACCCCGCGCGGCCGCGAGCCGCGCGTAACAGCATGCCGGGCAGCGCCGGCGCGCAATGGACGCCAGGCGGCGTCTAGCGGTATTCGAAATCGTCCGCGGTAATCAACACGTGCGTCGAGCCCTTCGCGAGCGCCTTGCGTTCGGCCACGGCTGCTATGCGGCGCTGACCGTTGCCGAATGCCTTCGTGAGGTGCAATTCGTCCGCGCCACGTTCCAGCCAGAAATGCTGTTCGAGCGCATCGCGCGTGATCGAACATCCGATCGCACGCTTTTGCACGACGATATCGAAAGTCACGGACTGGCCGTTAGTCGAAAGCGCGAAGTTGCGTACGGACTGTTCCATTTTCAGCCTCTCATGAACTGCGATCTAACCGTATTTCGTGTTGCTTTCATGAAACCATGCCCCGATCATCCCGCATTGAAACTATCTCACTCCGTTCGGCATCGATCAGTTCGGAACAACCCTTGACACACACCCGCCGCAAACGTTTGATAGCGCCCAATGCGAGCGACAGCCGTGGATTAAGGGTCGCGGGAACCTGGCGCCAACGCCTGCGAGTACCTTGCGAGACGTTTTCACAACAAAGAAAACGTCCGGAATGTGCCCATTTTGAACGGCTACTGCGGGACTGTTCCCTGCTGTCAGACAGAGGATCGCATCTACAGTTGCACCGCGTGGTTCGCGCGGTTTTCTGTCTGACGAAAGATTGCACGCAAATGAATCGGCACTGCGCGCTACAGCGTCGTCAAGGATACAACGCAATCGTTTGCGTCATATGTCACATCGCACGCAGCAGAAAAATCCATGTCATCGCGGAACCTCGTATGATCGAGGCTCTAAAAAGAACTCATACGAATCGCTCGATGAAGCATCCACGCTGGACAGGGCTCTTCTATCTGCTCATCACCGCAACGGGATGGGCCCTCAACTGGCCTGCAATGAAAGTTCTGCTGCGCGAATGGCCGCCGCTCTTTTCGCGCGGCATCGCGGGCGTGACGGCGTCGGTCCTTCTCGGCATTGTCGCGGTGTGCGCAGGCGAAGCGCCGCGTGTGCCGCGTCGATACATACCGCGATTGATTCTCGCGGCTTGCACAAATGTCTTTGCATGGATGGGTTTCTCCACGCTGTCAATGAAGTGGCTCAGCGTCAGCGAGGGCGCGCTGCTCGTCTACACGATGCCGATCTGGGCAATGTTGCTTGCTTGGCCGATCCTTTCGCGCAGGCCATCCGCAATGGAGTTTCTCGCGTTGCTGCTCGGACTTGCGGGCGTTGTCGTGCTGCTCGGTGGACGCGGCGTCGCGTTCGATGCCGGCAAGGTAGCGGGCATTGCCTTCGCGCTGCTCGCGGCCGTCCTGTTCGCGCTCGGGACCGTCATTGCGCGCACGCCGATACCCGTCGCGCCGATCAGCCTCGTTGCGTGGCAAGTGGGACTCGGCTGCGCACCGATGATCGTCGCCGGCCTGCTGATCGAGCGCCCCGCTTACGCGTCGCTGCACGTGGACGGCTGGGCCGTGATGATCTACATGACGCTCGTGCCGATGGGCGTCTGCTACCTCGCGTGGTTCGCGACGCTGCGGCATCTGCCGCCGCAGATCGCATCGATCGGCATGCTGCTGGTCCCCATCATGGGGATCGTCGCCGCGGCACTCGCGCTCGGCGAACCGCTCGGCTGGAAGGAAGCAATAGCGATGGCGCTGACATTGAGCGGCGTCGCGCTTGCATTGCGGCGGAAAGCGCCTCAAGAAGAATGAGTTCCGTCGATCCCGCTTGAACGCGTGCTACTCGTGCTGCCCCGCTTGCTGTTCAAGTACATTCTTGAGCCGCTCGACGGCTTCGTCCGATTCCGCCTGGATCTTCGCGCGCAGTAGCGCCGCATTCAGCAACGCGAACCAGAGCGTCGGCGAATGGTAGATGAAGGTGCGCTCGAACCGTGTGCCATTCGTGCCGTTTGTGCCATTTCCATCGGGTGTCAGCGTGTAGCTGACCGTGCCTGCGGGTCGGCCGTCGATCGTGCCGTCGATCGTCCACCTGTCCGGCCGGTTGCGCTCGACGACCGTCCATACGACGCGCCCACTGCGTCCCGCGACGCGAAACTCCTCCGTCGTCTGCTCGCCGACGGCCAGCGAATGATCCGTTGCGCCCGTGACCGACAGCGACGACGGATGCCATGCCGGCCAGTGCGCAGGCGTCGTTACATAGTCGAAAACAGCCGTGCTGGGCCGCGCGATGCGCTCAACAGTCACAATGCGCGTCGAAAGATGAAAAGCGCGCGGCAACGGAACGAACAAGAGTCCGAGCGCAGCCGCCATACATGCCACAGTCGCGATCACTCGCACCAGCGTTTTCATTGCTATTCGCGCGAGGTCCGCGCGCCCCGAATGAAGGAAGTACTTTCTTTGCCGTCCACCGATGGCAGAGACCGGCTTGTCGATCTTACCGCCGCTATTCGGAACGGGATCAGATCGAGTGTTATCAATCACACCGCCGGATCGCGCGTTTTCTGACACATTGTGCCTGGAACATTCCTCGCTTATGTGTTCAATTGACCCGATCTGCACGATATAGGAGTGCGCGCTGCAATGCCGTACACTTATCGAGTCGGAAACGAATGGTCCACAAATCAGTGGTTCAAGGAGGGAACGTCCGTGGCAAACAAAATGTTGACGCAAATTTCTGAAAAGGACGGCTTCATTGCCGCGCTCGACCAGAGCGGCGGCTCGACCCCGGGCGCGCTGCGGCAGTATGGCATTCCCGACGACGCTTACAACGGCGACGCGGAAATGTTCAAGCTGATCCATGAAATGCGTGTGCGCATCATCACCTCCCCCGCCTTCACCGGCGAAAAAATCATCGCGGCCATTCTGTTCGAGGCCACGATGGACGGGCAGGCTCAAGGCAAACCCGTGCCGTCGTTTCTCTGGGAAGACCGCGGCGTCGTGCCGTTTCTGAAAGTCGATAAGGGACTCGAAGCAGAAAAGGATGGCGTGCGCCTGATGAAGCCGATCCCCGGGCTCGATACGTTGCTTGACCGTGCGCGCAAGGTCGGCATTTTCGGCACCAAGATGCGCTCGGTAATCGAGCAGAATTCGCCGTCGGGTATTGCCGCCATCGTCAAGCAGCAATTCGAATACGGCGCGCAAATCGACGCGTGCGGACTCATGCCGATTCTCGAGCCCGAAGTGTCGATCAAGGCGCCAGACAAGGCGGGCGCGGAAAAGGCGCTGCGCGATGAAATCAGCAAGGGCCTCGATGCACTGCCTGCCGGCAAGCAGGTGATGCTCAAGCTGACCATTCCCGACGTCGCCGACTTCTACAAGCCGCTGATCGATCATCCGCGTGTCGCACGAGTCGTCGCGCTTTCGGGCGGCTATACGCGCACGGACGCGTGCAAGAAGCTCGCGCACAATCACGGCATGATCGCGAGCTTCTCGCGTGCGTTGATCAACGACCTGAAGAAGCAGATGAGCGACGACGAGTTCAATGCAAAGCTCGCGGAAGCCATCGATGAGATTTACGAGGCTTCCTCCGTCAAGGTCTAAAAGGAAAGCCTTCTGGAAGCCGCGCGGGATGCAGTGCTACTGCGTTTCGATCCCGCGCGGCTTCGTCTCTACCTGCTCCACCCGTTCCGCGCCTTTGCCGATTGATTGTACCCATCGTTCACCTCCCGCGAAAATGAGTGCCCTGAAGGCGCGCAACGAGTGTACCTGAAGCACTTCGCGAAGACGGTTGCCAGCAAGCCTTACCTGGAGCGCGCGATCTCAAGTCAACTTTTCCGAAAACGACTCATCGTTGTCCGTTCTCAAGGGAAGAAGCCGGGTCTACTGGAGATGATGTCAAGCGGCTTCAGCAGCGCGGCAGTATTGGCAACTCAGCAGTGATCACGCCTTGAACTTCCGCGCCAGTGAACGCGTGAGAGGCTCTGGACGAATCCATCGCCGAGTCTGTTAATGAGGCGCGCTCTACTCATTTCACTGCCTGTGTAACGAGTTCGCCGAGTACACGGACGGCACGGTCGATATCCGCATTCCACGGATGCCCGAAATTGATGCGCACGCAATGCCGGAAGCTGCGTGCCGCCGAGAAAATAGGCCCCGGCGCGATGCTCACGCCCTGCTCGATCGCGTGTCGGTGCAGCGTCAACGCGTCGATCGTTTCGGGCAATTCGAGCCATACGAAATAGCCGCCCGACGGACACGTCCATTTCACGTCCTTCGGCATGTAACGTCGTAACGCCACATTCATCGCGTCGAGCTGCGCGCGCAATGCCGCACGTAATTTACGCAAATGCCGGTCGTACCCGCCATGTTGAAGATAATCGGCGATACCCGCCTGCACGGGAATGCTCGCCGAAAGCGTCGTCATCAGCTTGGCGCGCTGTACTTTCTCCGCGAATTTTCCCGCGGCGGCCCAGCCAATTCGATACCCAGGCGCAAGTGTCTTCGAGAAAGAACTGCAATGCATGACAAGACCTTTTCGATCGAACGCAATCGCGGGCAACGGATAATCCGCCTGAAAATGCAGTTCGCCATACACGTCGTCTTCGATCAACGGCACCTCGTGTCGCGCGAGCAGCTCCACTAGCGCCTTTTTCTTTTCGAGCGGCATCGTCGCGCCTGTCGGGTTTTGGTAGTTCGTCATGAACCAGCACGCGCGAACGGGATGCTTGTCGAGCGCCTGTTCGAGCGCATCCAGATCGAGGCCGGTTTGCGAATCGACGGGAATTTCGACGGCCCGCAAATCGAGTCGCTCAATCGCCTGTAGCGCGGCGTAAAAGCCCGGAGACTCGACCGCCACCACGTCGCCAGGACGGGTCACGGCCATCAGGCACAGATTCAACGCTTCTAGCGCGCCATTGGTGACGACGATTTCATCGAGCCGCTGCGACAGCCCCATGCCCAGATAACGCAGCGCTATCTGCTGACGCAATGCCTCGTTGCCAGGCGGCAAATCGACGACGGTACTCCACGGATTCACCGTGCGCGCCGTTTGTGCGAGCGACTTCGCAAGACGCTGCAATGGAAACAACATGGGCGAAGGAAACGCGGAACCGAGCGGCACAACGCCCGGATGCCTTGCTGCTTCGAGTACGCTGAAAACGAGTTCGCTGATATCGACTTTCGCGGACTCGGCGAGCACGCGCTTCGCTGTGGCCTCGCGACTTTCGGGAACAGCCGCGCCGCGCGCGACGTAATAGCCGGAACGCTCCTGCGCGCGAATGAGCCCCCACTCCTCCAATAGATAGTAAGCGCGAAACGCCGTGGACTGACTGACGCCATGCTGCGCGATGACCTGCCGCAACGAAGGCATCCGCGTGCCTACGGCGAGACTGCCCGAGCGTATTTCCGCCGCCATCGTATTGGCGAGTGATTCGTACCGAGTCATCGAAGGGTGCGCGTTGCAAGGCGCTCTTTGTATAGAGCTTTTTATACTAATCGGTACTGCACCGCGCGATCAACGTTTGCTGCTTCTCATCGACAGATAGACGACGAATGCCGAGACGGCCGCCACCAGCGCAGCCGCGCCGAATGCCTGCGAGAAGCCCTCGCCGTAGCTCGAGCGCGCAATGTGGGTCAGCGTGTCTGTCAGTGCAGGCGGATACAGTGTGAATGCGCGCGCGAAGTCGCCCGCCATCACACGCTCTGCGAAGCCCGGCACGGAAGGCACCTGGAAGTGGGACATCTGCGCGGTCAACGCCGAACGCACACCCTCGGCCAGCACTGCGCCGAGTCCGGAGAATCCCAGAAGAATGCCAGTGAAGCGCGATGTCGTGCTGATGCCAGACGCCATGCCCGCGCGTTCTCGCGGGACCGTGCCCATGATCCCCTTTTGCGTTTCTCCATTCAGCAGTCCCCCGCCGCTGCCGAGCAGCGCCATCGCGGCGACGAGCCACGCATGGTTTGCGCTGCGCGCGGCAAGCATCATCGCGAGATTGCCGCATGCGACCACTGCGAGACCAAGCGTCAGAATCCGCCGTGAATCCATATGCGCCGCGAGTTTGCGTCCAAGTTGCGGCAGCAACAGCATCGCCAGCGCAAAAGGCAACATGCCGGCCCCCGCACCGAGCGCGCTCTCGCCTCGCGCATTTTGCAGAAACAGCGGCAACAGCGAGGCCATCACCTGCGCCGACGACGCATACGCGAACATCGCCACGATCGCGCCGACGAAGGGCAGCGAACGGAACAGTGCGAGATCGAGCATCGGATGCGCGCGCCGGCTTTCGACCAGCGCGAACGCAGCGAACAGCGCGACACCGGCACATGCGCGCGACACGGCGGCGGCACTGAACCATCCGTGGTCAGGGCCGAGAATCAGAGACCACGTCAACGAGAACATCGCTGCTGCAAAGAGCGCAATACCCGGCAGATCGAGCGAGCGCGGCGTCGGGTCGCGCGACTCGTCGACGATCTTGACGACACCCGTGGCCAGCAGCGCGCAGATGGGCACATTGATCGTGAACGCCCAGCGCCAGCCCAGATACGCGCTGACGACACCGCCGATCAGCGGCGAAAGCACCATCGTCAGTCCCATGATGCCGCCCCACACGGCCCACGCACGCGCGCGTTCACGCTCGTCATGAAACGCATGGCCGATGATCGCGAGCGCGGGCGCGAGCAGGAACGCCGCGCCCACGCCCTGCGCGGCTCGCGCGATATACAGCAGCGACGCGCTCGGCGCGACGCCGCATGCGAACGAAGCGAGCGCAAAAAGCGCAATGCCAGCGAGGAACACGCGCTTGCGTCCGAAGCGGTCGGCAATCGAGCCGGCGGGCAGCAACAGCGCGGCGAAGCACAGCACGTAAGCGCTGATCACCCATTCGATATCGGCAAACGATGCATTGAGATCACGCGCAATGGTGGGCAGAACGATGCCGACGACATTCGTGTCGAGCACGGTCATCGCGCACCCCATCGACGCGATGAGTAGCAGCGGCGTGCCTCGAGAGACCGAGCGGGTAGCGGTGATTGAACTCATGGAGCTGGTGTGCGGAAAGACGGTGGACGGTAAGCCCGTATTTCACCCGTTTTTTCTATTTCGTTCATTCCTGCGTTTGTTCAATATAATTAGGTATAGCCTAATACTCACCACACCTCATGGAACTCCGGCATCTGCGTTATTTCATCGCCGTCGCGGAGCGGCTGCATTTTGCACAGGCCGCCGAAGACCTCGGCATTGCGCCGCCCACGCTGACGGTGCAGATCCAGGAAATGGAGCGCGCGCTGCAGGCGCAACTGTTTCGCCGCACCAAACGCACGGTCGCGCTCACGCCTGCCGGAGAAGCGTTTCTCGCCGAAGCGCGCGAAACCATTGCGCAGTTCGAACGCACGCTGAATGCCGGCAAGCGCGCCGGACGCGGCGAACTGGGGCGAATCCATATCGGCTATGTCGGCTCGGCCGCGTTTTCGGGCGTCCTGCAGAAACAGATCCGCGCGTTCCGCAAATCGCGGCCGGGCGTCCTCGTGCAGGCAACCGAACATCCGATGGGCGAACTACCCGCGTTGCTGGAGGAAGGACGCGTCGACGTCGCGTTCGTGCGCTTGCCCGTCGAACTGCCGTCCTCGCTGCGCGCACACGTGCTGGCGCGCGATGCGTTTTGCGCGGCGCTGCCCGCCGAGCATCCGCTCGCGGCCGCAGCGGGTCCGATCAAGGCGCGCGCGCTGGCGGGCGAAACCTTCGTCGTGCCCGAACAGGATCTCGGCACGCGGGAAATCGCGCGGCGCGGCCGCTTCAATCCGCGCATCGTGAGCGCGCCGGGCACGCTGCTCGCCGTGTTGACGCAGGTCTCCGTGGGCGCGGGCGTGGCCATCGTGCCCAATGTGCTGACCCGGGTAGTCAATCTGCCGAACGTGGTCTTCAAGACGCTCGCAGGCGAGCCGGTCATGTCGGAGGTCGCCGCCGTCTTCCGCAAATACGAGCATTCGCCCGCGACGAAAAAGCTGATCGAGCAGATGACGGGCAAGGCGGCCTAGTACTTTCCCGGGCTTTTACTCGCCCCGCGACCTATCATTGGAGAGCGAGACCGACGCTCGACATCGCCCGCCATCGGGCTGGGCATGTTCGAAGCGGACTGGATCGTTCCTTGCTGACAGCACCGAAGCGAACGCCCCAGACCGGACCACCTGGCCCCGGGCAAAGGAACAATCGCCCGGAAAACCGCGCTGGCGGACGTTCGTGTATCACACCTGGCACTCACGGAGAAATCAAATGACCATCGAATTCACCAGCCGCCGGCACGTCGTAGCCGCATCGCGAGTCGCATTCGAAGCGAACGTCGAAGGAAAGGAGGTATGGTGCAGCGTATCAATCGACGCCCTCAATGACCACTTCGGCAATACGGGCACGTCGTCCCACGATCTGATCGCGGCGTTCGAGGGTAACAGGAAGGCGATTGAAGCTGCCGCTCGCCGTGTGCTACAGCGAAATGGGGGACAGTCGGTGGAACTGGAGACGCGCGACTTCCATTAGATCTGGCTCGAAAGCGGCGTCGCGCGCAGAAAAAGCCATGCTGGCGCGCGCGACGCCAACAGGATCAACCATCGATCCACGCACGCTCGTCGCGATTCAGCCTGTAGTACTTTCACCTGAAAACAGGTTTTTCAGCGCACCAGGCGGGAATTACGGGGCGTGACGAAATCGATGAGCTTTCCGATCCTCGCGGGACCGAAAACCCACTGCGCATTGGATCGCGCATCTCGCCTTGACAAAAATTCTCAGCGATAGCGAAAAGATCCGGCACGACGACGCGCTTTTAGTCCGTCGTCGTGCGTGGCGTTCGGGCGAGGCAGCGCAGTGCGCCGCCCTCCCATTGACTTTTTAAGCGCGTGATTTTCTCGCAGCCTTCCTGGCCGCTGTCTTTTTCCGGGCAACGCCATTCATTCCCGTGGCCTTTGCACTTCCAATCAGAAACTTGTTACGGTCTTTTTCGGCTGCCAGCCATGCGGGCGCCGGACCACGGCCGCTCCAGGTCGCGCCCGTCTCCGGATGACGATATTTGGCGGGTTGCCGTCCTTTAGGCTGGCCATTGCCCTTCGCGCCCTTGACCGACACGCTCGTCGCAACCTGGCTCGCCGCGCCTGAAACGAGGTACTTGTTGCGATCCTTCGCACCCGCAATCCAGGCCGGCGCGCGGCCGTGACCCGTCCAGGTCGCACCCGTTTTGGGATCGCGATATTTGGCAGCACCTTTTGTCTGCACACCTGCCGACTTCAGCGAAGGACGGCCGCGCTTTCGATGGCCGAGATGCGCATCGATATCGGCTGTCGTCAGATTGTGCTTGACCATCAATGAGCGAATGCTTTCGAGAGCCGCCGCCGACTTTTGAGAAGCGATGGCATCGGCCTGCTCCTGAAGCTTTTGTATCTTTGCCTGAAGGGCTTCGAGTGTAGCCATATTGAAACTCCTGATTGAAGATACCGGCACTATGCCATGGACATGTCATATATGGCTAGAGTTCATCCATTACATGAAAAGAAAGACGCCTTTCGTTTTGCCGCCAGGCGCCGCGTTCAACGAGAGCATTAAGAAAAAATCCGATTCGCGTAGGGAATAGCGAGAATGTCAAATTGCTTGCATTGGCACTGGGTATCCGGCTTGCCGTTCTATGCAGAAGAGAGATCAACCGGGCAAAGGTCTAGTCTTTGAGCATCGCGCGACGAATGAACGGCGCGACTTCAACGAGTCTTTACAAGTGTGTCGACTTTGTTCTTCATCGACGGCTTCGCGCGATGGTGATGTACTGTTTTGAAAGCATAGTCGACGCGAGCCACTACCTTTCACGCTGCCGGCCTTTTCTTTTTCCTTTTCGAGCGACAGTCCGGATTCGATTTCCGCAATCCTCGTCCCGTCAGCGCATGTGCGATCCGGCGTCATCAGTCAGGCATCGAATAAGCGACTCATGAGCACGCTTAATAATGAAAAGGCCGGGACCTGCATCACACAGGTCCCGGCCCTGACTCTGGATCAAAACGCCCAACGCAACGTCAGCAATTCATATCGATCTGTCTTATCGCGGTTATCACAGGCAGCGCACGCGATCAGTGATGCGCGAACGCAACGCCGTTCGTGCGCACGTCACGCACGCCCGCTTGCGACGAACCATTCGACGCCACGCCGTATCCGCTTTGCTGCGCGGACGCCGCATTCTGCGCGGCCAGACGGGCTTCGGCGGCCTCGATGTGGACGGGATAGCTGTTGCGGTCGTCGAGCGGGCTATAGCCGACGTTATGCAGCTGCACCAGTTCTTCTCGAACTTGCGCGCGCGTCACAGGCTGACTTGTCTGCGCAAACGCAGCGAGGGGAGCGCTAATGAGAGCAGCAATGACAAAAGCTTTGGCAAACGTTTTCATGGCAACACCTCCGGGACTGTTCGTTTGGGCTGCTTTGAACCTGCGTTCTGCAACCGTTGAACAGAACTCTAGAGGTGCGGCTCCCGCCGATAAACACGCGGCGTGTGAATAGATCATTCAGGGAATTGCGACAATCCGCGATGCGTCGCCGTGCCCGCATCCAGCGGGCATCCGAAACGCGATGTGCGGTGCGCGGCCCGTCAGCCCGCCAGTTTTCTGAACGTTTCGAGCACGGCGTCACCCTTGAACGGCTTGACGATCCAGCCCTTCACGCCTGCCGCCTTGCCTCGCTCTTTCATCGCGGGACTGCTTTCCGTCGTCAGCATGATGATATTGACGCTCGCATTGGCCAGCTCGCTGCGAATCTTTTCGGCCATCGTGAGGCCGTCCATGTTCGGCATGTTCACGTCGCTGACGACAAGCCGGATACCCGGCGACGACTTCAGCTTCGCGAGACCGTCCTTGCCGTCCACGGCCGTTTCGACATCGAGGCCGTTCTTTCTGAGGAAGCCCGCCACTTCATCGCGAACCGTGCTCGAATCGTCCACCACCAGAACCTTTCCCATTGCTCACCCCGTAGCGCCTTCGAAGCGGCGCATTGATTGATTGAAGATTTGCGTCGTGCGCGAAAGCCAGAACCGTTCAGAACAGTTCGAGTTCTCCGCCGCTTTCCTCGACTTCGGCCACATCGGCGACGAAATCGACGGGCGCGCTCGCGCACACACAAAGCGTCGCGCCGATTTGTACGTTTGCGCCGATGGTCACGCGAAATGCCGCGAGATACGCCGGCTTCAATTCCTTCAGATAAGGCACGCACGCGCCATTCAGCTGATAGGGCGTCGACATGCCCAGATCAGGAAAGTACTCGACCAGTTGCTGATTGATCGCGCCACAACACAGATTGCCGACTTCCATCAGTGCTTCCGCCAGCGAACGGTCTTCGGCGTCACGCAAGTAGTAATCGCGCGTCGTCTGGTCGTCGTCGAAATGCAGCACGAGCAGAAAGCGGAATGCAATCGATGAAATGGTCAAAACGACGATATGGCTCGCGAGCGCCTTATTGGCCAGATGTGCATCGAGGGCCGTGATTTCGCATGCGTCGCCGGCATGGGCGGGCAGACGCGTGCGCGCGGACTGATAGAAGATCCGTTCGATACTTTCTTTCGCTTGCTGACTGATCACGACGTCGCCTGTTCTAACCGGGATTGAATCTGGCCGGCGAGCGCTTCGACGCTCGCCAGCGACGCTGCGATCATCTTGCCGCCTGCCTGAATGTCCTGAAACGTGGCCGTCGTGATGAGGTCGTTGCGGTTCAGGCTGTCGTGATAGCTCTTCGACAGTTCCTGCGAGCGCGAAGCCAGCGCGCGCACTTCGCTCGCGACGATCGAAAACCCGCGTCCCGCCGCGCCCGCGCGCGCCGCTTCGATCGAAGCGTTCAACGATACGATCAGCACGTGCCGCACGATCGACGACAGCTCGTTGTTCTTCGCGTGCATGTCGTGGTTCTGCGCCATCAGTGAAATCATCTGCTCATGCCAGCGCTCGAACGTCGCCGACAGATGCCGCAAGCGTGCCGCTTCGCCGGAAAGACGCGTGGCGTGCTGAAGCCATTCGTCCTTCTGGTTCAATAGCGCATTGAGCGCGGCGCGCGCCTCTTCGGCTTGCGTCGAGTGATGCACGAGATCTTCGCGCAACGTGTCAGCCAGCGCGTGCAATTCACGCGCCTGCTGTTCGTGTTGCCGGATCTCCGCCGCATGCCGCTCTTCGGCTTGCGCCAGTTCCTTCGCCTGCGACTCGAGCGCCGCCCGGTGCTGCTCGCTGGCCTTTCTGATGAGCCATCGATGCGCGAGCACGCCCGCAAGCGCGCTCGCCACAACGCCGGCCAGCGCCGCGATCACATACTGTTCAACCACAACGAATCCCCGTAGTGCTATTCGGAAAGTGCATTCGCCTGAATCGAATTCACCGTTTTGGCGGCATCGTGCATCGACGCGCCGACGCTGTCGACCGCGCAGTTTTCCGGCAGATAGACGATCGTCTGAAACTGGCGGAAGTCGGCGCCCGTGCGCTCGTCGGTGAAGCGCAATTCGATGCGCCCGCCTTCGCGCCGGATGAAATCGCGCACGGCATCCATGCCGACGCCGCGACCTGAGACTTCCGTCACGTTTTGCGCCGTCGAGAAACCCGGCCGGAAAATGAACTCCGCGACGACTTCGTCGCTCAATTGTGTATCGGGCTGAAGCCAGCCGCGCTCGGCAGCAATGCCGCGGATGCGCGACATCGCGAGGCCGCGTCCATCGTCGCTCAACGTGATCTGCAACGCCCCTTCCGCAACGCCCACTTCGACGTCGATCACGCCCGCTTCGGGCTTGCCAAGCGCCACGCGCTGCACCGCAGTTTCGATGCCGTGATCGACGGAATTGCGCAACAGGTGCATGAAGACATTCTTGAGCGCGCTGCCTGCGTGTGCGCGAACGCGATAGCCGTTATCGTCGATACGCACGGTCGGCGCCGCCTTGCCAAGATCCGCTGCAAGCGAAGGCAGCGACTCCAGCACGCCCGCGAGTGCATCTTCGACCTTCTCCGTCCCCAGCAGACGCAAGGTTCTGCGCACCGCATCGCGCGCCGTCAGCAGATCGCGCACGTCGGCGGGGTTCGCTGCATCGAGCAAACGCAGGCTTTCCTGAATGTGTTCGCTGTCGACCATCAGATAGCGCTCGAAGCTGCCGCGGCGACCTGTATTGCGGCGGCCGAGGCTCACTTCGTTGATCGTCGCGTAGTGCTGCAGCGCTTCCTTCACGCGCGCGAGTTCGACGATCAGTTGCTCCTGGTCCCACTCGTGCGCGGTCTCGGGACGGCGCAGCGCGTCGTAACGCTGCTCGGTCTCGTGCACGATGCTCGTCAGATGCTGAAGGCTATAGGTCCGCGCATTGCCTTTGATCGTGTGCATGTTGCGGAACAGCTCCGCAACGGCCGAACCGTCTGCATGCGCGTGCTGGCGAATGATGCGTTCGTTCTCGTTGATGAAGCCCGTCGCGCTTTCGACGAAATGATGGAACTTCTCCTCGCTCACCGCGAGAATCTCGCCGATCATTTCAAGTCGGCGCTTCTGCTCGCCCGCTTCGGCTGCAAGCTGGCGCAGCTCCGTCACATCGCGCACGCACAGCATCAGGCGCATCACGGTGTCGTTTTCGTCGGTGATCGCGGACCAGCTCAAATCGAGCGTCTTCACGCGGCCATCGGGCATCTTGCGCGTCAGTTCGTTGACGAGCAGATGCTGGTTGAACTCGAAGTTGATGCTGTCCTCGCCGATGCACGCTTCAACGGCCGCCTCGACTTGCGACACAGTATCGGCGCCGAGCTCGCTGTCGCCGAACACGAGGTCCATCAACGGACGACCGGCAATGTCCTTCGTTTCGAAGATCGCTTCCAGATAAGCCGAATACTCGGAGTGAATCACAGCGCCTTCGACGACAGTCAGAATGCCCTGCTGCATGTTCTGCAACATCGCCTGAATGTCGGCCGTCTTCTGCTTCAGTTGCGCGGAGCTTTGCTGGATCTTCTCGATCATGCCGTTGAACGCAACGATCGAATGACCGATCTCGTCCATGCGTCCCACGGGTACGCGTCGCGTGAAATCCTGGCTCGATGCGATCTCGCTCATCATCGACTGCATGCGCGAAAGCGGCCGCGTGATCTGACGGTACAGGAGCGAGCCGATCAGGACCAGCACGAGAATGGCTGCACCCGCTGCGGCCGCGATCGCCGTCGTCGTCGTGGCGAGGCCCGCGTTCAGTGCGTCGATTGCGTCATCCTTCTGGCGGTTCTTCTCGATGCGCAACGTTTCGACGATGCCTTCCAGTTCGTCCCGATACTGCGCGACGTTGGCGAACAGATACGCTTGCGCGAGATCGTTCTTCCCGTCCGCCTTCATTTTCGCGGTGTCGTTGATCGCCGCGAAGTAGTTCGCGAGACTGTCGCGCGCCTGCGTGACGAGCCCTTCCTGCGCATGGCTCGCTGCGGCTTTCGCCTGCACGTCGAGTGCTTCGCGCAACGACTTCTCTTTCGCGGCCAGTTCCTTTTGCGCCTGCTCGACCATATTTGCATCGGGCGCATAGACGAGCGTCATCGTCGCGAGCTGAACGTCCTTGACCTGCGAAACGAGATCGGCGGATGCGAGCGCGCTCGGCACGACGCCCTGCGTCACTTGCCGGACGTCTGCGGCGCTGCCGCGTGTCTGATAGACGGCGTATCCGCCGATTGCCGACAAGGCAACCAGCATCGACACCACGAGTAGAGTGATGCGGTGACGGATGGTCATTTGCGGTATTCCCCGAGGTCTTGCACTGCGCTGCGCAGCACTGCCCGTTCGAATTTGTTCATTTGACGGGCGACGCGATTATCGTCGGCGGCTCATGACGAAGCTGTGACCAGACGAATTGTTTTGCGGGCCAAGAAGCGCAATACAACATGTACTCAAATCGGCCTAAAGTTCTCGTATTCACGGCCGTTAACCAGAACACTATTTCACCGACGCAAACGTTTTTCTTGCCGTCGGGCTCAACCCGTCACGAACGGTTGCGCGGCCCGCTCTTTGCCGCTCGCATTGAGCCGCTCGTATTCGGCGATCAGTTGCGCGCCGAACAGCATCAACGTCGCGAGCGCTTCGAAGCTGAACAGCACGACGATGGCCGTCGTCAGCGAGCCATAGACGACGCTCACCTGCGATAGCGTCGCGAAGTACCACACCAGCACGCGCCGCGTGATCTCCCAGAGCACCGCAGCCGCCACCGCGCCGACGAACGCATGCCACGGCGTCGTGCGTCCCGCGGGTATCACCAGATAGATGGCCGCGAGCACGAAGATCTCGCCGGCTAAGCCGAGCAGATAAAGCACGACACGTGTGGCGCCCGTCAACGATATCGTGTGATCGAGCAATACGATGCTGTCGCTTGCGACGGCGCGAAGTCCGCTTGACACGAACGTCACGAGCAGCACGCCGACGCCCAGCGACAGGCTGAACAGATACGGCAGGATCGCCGACAGCAGAAAGTGCCTGCGCCGTATCGCGACGCGATGCACGAAGATGATCGACAGCGCATTTTCGAGCACCGTGAATGCGAGCGAACTGAAGAAGATCATCGTGACGACGAGGAACCAGCCGATCACCGCGCGATGCGCGAGAAAATTGGCAAGCTCCTGCACGATCGCTTTCGATTGCCCCGGCACCAGCCATTCGAGCAGATGCGCGAGCGTATCGAGCAGCAGTTGCTCGCCGACGAAATGACTGAACGCGATCGCGACGAGTATCAGCAACGGCACGATGGACAGCAGCGCATAGTAGGCAATCGCGCCCGCGAGCAGCAGCCCCTGGTTCTTGCGGAATGCCTTGAACACCTGCAACGTGAACTGCGCAGGATGCTTCGCGACGTAATGCAGCGCGCGATTGTGCATCGTCTTCACGTTCGCCTCCGCGTGTCGCGCGAGTGATAGCGACCTCGCCAGAACCGTTAGCAAGCAACGGTCCCGACGACGTCTAAGGCGTCGATTTTCCGAGCATTTGACCACTAAAAGAACAAATGAACCCAATTCGCGGAGCGCGGCACTCCTGATTTACCCCTATCGGCGAGGCGCTTCGCGGCCCTGCTTCATCGCCCGCCAGGCCTTGTGCAGCAAGGTTTTGCACGTCACGGCCCGATCCAACTCGCGACGCGCCGCATCAAACCCGCTTCTTGATTTTTTCGAAGGCCGCTGCTGTACTAACTAAAACAACTTGATTTAGTAAGGCCCGCGCAGCCGGCGACCCATCGCATGGCAAGCGCAACAGAAAGCGCGATCAGCGCCCGTCGAAACCGTTGAACCGATCGCTGTTCACAACGTCGTCGTCAAACATCCGGAGGAGCGTCCATGAACCCGAATTCCCGCAGGCCGTTGCGCCGCGCGTCCCACATGCAGCCCGTCGTCAAGGGCATTGCCGCGGCGTGCGTCGCCGCGTCGGCGCTGTGGTGCGCGAGCGCGAGTCTCGCGGCCGATCAGACCGTCGTCGGCCTGATCACGAAGACCGACACCAATCCGTTCTTCGTCAAGATGAAGCAAGGCGCGGAAGCCACCGCGCAGAAAGACGGCGCGAAGCTGATCACGGCGGCCGGCAAGTTCGACGGCGACAACGCCGCGCAGGTCACGGCCATCGAGAACATGCTGACGGCGGGCGCGAAAGCGATCCTCATCACGCCGAGCGACACGAAGGCGATCGTGCCGAGCATCAAGAAGGCACGCGCGGCGGGCGCGCTCGTGATCGCGCTCGATACGCCGACCGACCCGCAGGACGCCACCGACGCCCTCTTCGCCACCGACAACTTCAAGGCGGGCGTGCTGATCGGCGAATACGCGAAGGCCGCACTCGCCGGCAAGCCCGCGAAGATCGCGACGCTCGATCTCGCGCCCGGCGTCTCCGTCGGCGTGCTGCGTCATAACGGCTTTCTGAAGGGCTTCGGCATCAAGGAAGGCGATCCGTCGATCGTTTGCAGCCAGGACACGCGCGGCGATCAGGCGAAAGGCCAGACGGCGATGGAAAACTGCCTGCAGAAAGCGCCCGACATCAACGTCGTCTACACGATCAACGAACCGGCCGCGGCGGGCGCATATCGCGCGCTGAAGAATGCGGGCAAGGAAAAGAACGTGATGATCGTGTCGATCGACGGCGGCTGCGAAGGCGTGCGCAACGTGAAGGCCGGCGAGCTTGCCGCGACGTCGCAGCAGTATCCGCTGAAGATGGCTTCGCTCGGCGTGGAAGCAGGCGTCGAGTACGCGAAGACGGGCAAGAAAGCATCCGGCTATCACGACACGGGCGTGACGCTCATCACCGACAAGGTGCAAAACGGCGTCGACAGCAAGGACACGAAGTTCGGTCTCGACAACTGTTGGGGCAACAAGTGACAGCGCAAGTCGAATAGCAGTCACCAGGCAGCAACGGAGATGCGCAAGGTGCGCATCTCCGCGAGTTCTCCAGCGTGAGCGCGGCGGGTTCCATCGAGACCTGTTTGCATGAAATCCGCCGCACGCAGATCACGCATCGCTTCGAGGAAACACATCATGTCGACTCCCACCGCTCCCGCTCAAAGCCACCGCCGGTTCGCGGATCATATGCCGACGCTCGCCGAGGCCGGTCCGTTGATCGCATTCGTGCTCGCGTGCCTCTTCTTCATCTCGCAGAGCAACCGCTTCCTGTCGTTCCAGAACCTGTCGCTGATCCTGCAGCAGACGATGGTCGTCGCCGTCATCGCGATAGGCCAGACTTTAATCGTGCTGACGGGCGGCATCGATCTGTCGTGCGGGATGGTGATGGCGTTCGGCTCGATCGTGATGACGAAGTTCGCCGTCGTGATGGGCGTGCCGCCCGTGATCGCGATCGCGTGCGGCGTCGGCGCAAGCACGCTGTTCGGATTGCTCAACGGCGTGCTGATCACGCGCATCAAGCTGCCCGCGTTCATCGTCACGCTGGGCACGCTGAATATCGCATTCGCAGCCACGCAGATCTATTCGAACGCGGAGAGCGTGTCGAATCTGCCCGACGCGATCATGTTCTTCGGCAGCACGTTCAGCGTCGGTCCCGCGACGGTCACGTACGGCACCGTGCTCACGCTGCTGATGTATCTCGCGACGTGGTTCGTGCTGCGCGACACCGTGCCCGGCCGCCATCTCTACGCGCTCGGCAACAACCCGGAAGCCGCGCGCCTGATGGGCCTTTCCGCGCAACGCATCCTGATCACCGTCTATACGCTGTCGGGCGCGATCTACGGCATCGCCGCGCTGCTCTCCGTCGCGCGCACGGGCGTCGGCGATCCGCAAGCGGGACAGACGGAGAACCTCGACAGCATCACGGCCGTCGTGCTGGGGGGCACCAGCCTCTTCGGCGGACGCGGCTCGATTGCGGGCACGCTGCTGGGCGCGCTGATCGTCGGCGTGTTTCGCAATGGCTTGACGCTGATGGGCGTGTCGTCGGTGTATCAGGTGCTGATCACCGGCATTCTCGTGATTCTCGCCGTCGCCGCCGACAAGCTGTCGCGCCGTGGCGCACGTTGATCGTTATCTGAAGGAGACTGTCATGTCGACAACCCCCTCTTCCGCGAATGCCGCCAACGGCAAGACCCCCGTTCTGCAGGCGCGCGGCCTGATCAAGCGCTACGGCCACGTCACCGCGCTCGACGGCTGCGACTTCGAAGTGATGCCCGGCGAGATCATGGCCGTGATCGGCGATAACGGCGCGGGCAAGTCGTCGCTGATCAAGGCGCTCTCGGGCGCGCTCGTGCCCGACGAAGGCGAACTGCTGCTCGACGGCAACGCCGTCAAATTCCGCAGCCCGATCGACGCGCGCCAGCAAGGCATCGAGACCGTCTATCAGGATCTCGCCGTCGCGCCGGCGATGAGCATCGCGGAGAACCTGTTCCTCGCGCGCGAACTGGTGAAACCGGGCTGGCGCGGCAAGCTCTTCAAGATGATCGACAAGCGTCGCATGCTCGACGAAGCGACCAACGCGATGAAGGATCTGCAAATTGGCATCCGTTCGATGCGCCAGGCCGTCGAGACGCTCTCGGGCGGCCAGCGCCAGGGCGTCGCGGTGGCGCGCAGCGCGGCGTTCGCGCGCCACGTCGTGATTCTCGACGAGCCGACTGCCGCGCTCGGCGTGAAGGAAGGCAACATGGTGCTCGAGCTGATTCGCCGTGTGCGCGAGCGCGGCCTGCCCGTGATCCTGATCAGCCACAACATGCCGCACGTGTTCGAGATCGCGGATCGCATTCACATTCAGCGGCTCGGACGGCGCGCGGCGCTCGTCAACAAGAACGACATCCACATGTCGGATGCCGTTGCGATCATGACGGGCGCGAAGCAGGCCGACGTGCGCGCGATCGCGTGACGAATGAGCACGAGTAACCAGATACCGTCGATGGATACGGGCACCCGTTCACCGCTGAAGCGCACGGTCGGATCGAACCAGGTCGGCATGCGGCAATTCAACGAGCGGATCGTGTTGCAGGCGATCCGCTTGCATGGGCCGCTGCCGAAGGCCGATGTGGGCCGGCTCACGCGCCTGTCGATGCAGACCGTGTCGATGATCGTCGAGCGTCTGATCGACGACGGCCTGCTCGAAAAGCAGGCGCGCGTGCGCGGACGCATTGGGCAGCCGTCGGTGCCCATCGCGTTGCGCGCGGAAGGCGCGTACACGATCGGCGTGAAGGTCGGGCGGCGCAGTCTCGACGTGCTCGCGATGGACTTTCTTGGGCGCGTGTGCTGCCGCGAAGTGCAGGAGTACGCGTATCCCGATCCGCGCACGCTCTTCCCCGCGCTCGACAGCAAGCTCGCGCGCGTGAACGACGCGCTCGGCGCGCGGCGCGAGAAAGTGGTCGGCGTGGGCGTCGCGGCGCCGCTGTGGCTCGGCGGCTGGCGCGACTTTCTCGGTGCGCCGCGCGAGGCGCTCGACGCATGGAACGACATCGACATTCGCGCGCGGATCGCGTCGATGACGGGCCTGCCCGTCGAGTTCGCGAAAGACACGACGGCCGCCTGCGCCGCCGAACTCGTGATGGGCCAGGGCCGCGGCATCCACAACTTTCTGTATCTGTTCGTCGGCACGTTCATCGGCGGCGGGCTCGTGATCGACGGACGCCTTCACGGCGGCCCGCACGACAACGCAGGCGCCGTCGGCTCGATTCCAATCATGGGCGGCGGCTCGCGTCAACCCGCGCGGCAACTGCTGCATGCGGCATCGGGCTTCGTGCTCGAAAAGCTGTTCGTCGATGCGGGCGCGCCCGCGACGGCCGCTCACGATCATCGCGCGTTGTCGGCGGACCTGTGGCGTCTGACGGAGCAATGGCTCGACACCGCGTGCCCTGCAATTGCGGGCGCATTGACGAATGCGGCGGCACTGCTCGATCTCGAAGCGGTGGTGATCGACGGCGAAGTGGACCGGCAACTGGTGCGCGAAATCATCCGGCGCACGGAGCGCGTGCTCGACCGGTTCGAATGGGAGGGCATCGTGCGTCCGCAATTGCTGGAAGGCACGATCGGCTCGGACGCGCGCGCGATGGGCGGCGCGATCCTGCCGCTCTACGCCCACTTCGCGCCGATGCACGAACTCTTTCTGAAGCCGGCCACCGACGTCGGCTATTGAACGCGCGGCGCGGCGCCCTCATCCGGCGACGCGCTGCCCGCAACCTTCGGCGCTGTCTTCTCTTTCGATGCAGGCTCGTCGAGCAACGGCTGCAACGCGGGCGCCATCGACTTCAGCAGCTGCACGGCGAGCGCGCTCGTGAAGTCGTAGCGCTTCGCATATGGCTCGTGCACGACGGCCGTCAGCGTGCCGAAGAAGCGGTCGCCGATCGCGAACACGAAGGTCGCCGTGCGGTTGACCTTGCGCGACTCGATCAGCCGGCGGCCCTTCGCGTAGATATTGAGGCGCTGGTCGCCCGTGCCCGTCTTGCCGTAGACCTCCATCGTCCTGCCGTCGGGGAACGTCATGCCGCCCGCGAGGCGCCTCGCCGTGCCGCCCGTGACGACATCGCGCAACATGCCCTGCACGACGCGCGCGATATCCGTCGACACGCCTTCGTTCGGCTGCGGCGCCGCGTGCACGAAGTGCGTTTCATACGGCGTGCCCTTCGCGAACTCGAGATCCGCGATGCTGTGCGTCGGCGCCTGTTCGCCCTGGTTCGCGATCACGCCGATCAGTTGCGCGAGCGCCGCCGGCCTGTCGCCCGACGCGCCGATGGCGGCCGCATACGACGGTGTCAGATGCGCGAACGGATAGCCGAGCGCCTGCCACGACTTGCCGATCGCGTCGTAGGCATGCTGCTCGACCAT
Source organism: Paraburkholderia piptadeniae (assembly GCF_900007165.1). GTDB lineage: Bacteria > Pseudomonadota > Gammaproteobacteria > Burkholderiales > Burkholderiaceae > Paraburkholderia > Paraburkholderia piptadeniae. The sequence goes on along the minus strand of NZ_CYGY02000050.1, from coordinate 152,331 downwards.
GCGGCGGATGCGGCGGTCCTGCGTCGCGTGATAGCGCGTCTTGAAGAGCCACTTGTATGCTTCGGCGCGCACGTCGCGGCTCGCGTCCATCACTTCGTTCGCGCTTGCTTCGGGATGCACGCGCAGATAGTCGACGAGCCACAGCTCCAGCGGATGCACGCTCGAAATGTACGCGCGGTCGTTCAGATTGAACTTGTCGATGCCGTACTTTTCGTAGAGTTGCGCGAGCGCGTCGTCGGGCGGATTGGCCTTCGGCGTGTTCTTCAACTGGGCGCGCATCTGCTCGTTGAACCACGCTTGCGGCGCATCGGGCCGCACGCTGCGCAACACGGTCGCAAGCTTCGGCGGCGACTTGCGCACGCCGCGCAGCAGGATCGCGACCATCTCGTCCTGTGTCTTGCCGTGATACTTCGTGTAGAAACGATTCATGTACACACGGCTTTCCTGATCGGCGAAACGCGTCAGGTACATCTTGCGCGTATCGGGATCATCGAGCCACTGTGACGAAGGGCCCGACGTCTTGATCGTTTCGTAGTGGACGATGTCGCGCATGAGCCGCACGAACACGAGGTTCACCGAATGCTGGAAGGCCTGGCGCACGGTGAGGATGCGCGAGTTTTCGTCGGCCTCGAAGTTCGTGAACGTCTGCGCGCCGCCGCCCGTGTAGAACAGCTCGCCCGCATTCGCCGAGTACTTGCGCTCGACGGCCGCATCGAGCATCGCGGAGAGCGAGTGGTCCTTCGTGTGCATCAGGTAGTCGATGGCCCAGCGCGTCAACGCGTCTTCGCGTTCGGGCTTCACGGCGCGCAATTCGTCGACGCTCATCTGCCCGTAACGCTGGTTCAGTTCCGTCACGATCTGCAGATACGTGATCAGCGTGCGCAGCTTCGCCGTCGAGCCCAGGTTCAGGCGCGCGCCCGAGTTGATATCGAACGGACGGTTGACGCTGTCCGTCTGCACGCGCAGCAGGTTCTCGCCGTCACGCTTTTCGAACAGCGTGAAGCTGAGCGCGATCTTCGACGGATCGTCCTTCGGCTGCAGCATGTTGAAGCCGTACAGCCCCGCTGCCTGCGCGCCGTCGCGTGTCGTCGCATCGGCGAGCCGGTCGCTGATGTCCTGCTGAACCTTGTTGTTCATCGTCGACGTGACGCGCACATCGAGGCGGTCGAGGTCATACAGATTCGACACGCCGAGCGACGACATCAGATGCGTGCGCAAGGACGTGACCGCCTTGCGCGCGACGTATGAACCTTCGGGCGTCGCGAGCTTGCCGCGCGTCAGCACGAGTTGCTGCGAGAGCGCCGCGTCGCGCAACTGCGCGCTGATCACGCCGTTCGCGGCCAGGAGGCGCAGGTAGCTTTCCGTCAGCGCATTGAGCTCGGCGTTGTTGCGCAGCAGGAAGTGCGACGGACCGCGCTGTGCGATCATCAGCGACAGCACCTGACGGAACACGAGGCCCTGCTCGGCGAGATTGCCGGGCGTAGACGGCGCTTTCAGCACGCGGTTCGCTTCGTCGAAATCGCGGCCGTACCAGGCCGCGAGTCCGTCGCCGATCCCGTTGATCTCGCCGATGCCCGGCTGCGCGGCGAGCGGCACTGAATTCAGATAGCGCACGACGATCTGCTCGCGCGCGGGCATCGTGCGCGGACCGTCGAGATACGCGCGCACGGACGCCGACGCGATCTGCCGCAGCTTTTCCCGCGGCGTCGCCGTGCGGCCGCCTGGCGAGTGGCGGAACTTCTCGATCTGCGTGGCGAGCGTGCTGCCGCCGGGCTGCGCCTGATGACGGTTGAAGAATCGCATGCCCTGATCCATCAGCGCGCGGCTGAAGCGCGTCCAGTCGATTGCGGGGTTGCGGTTCGGCTGGTCGGCGTCAAGCAGGTGCCGGTCTTCGATGAAAAGCAGCGCCGACACGACGATGGGCGGCACCGACGCGAAATCGTCATAGACGCGCGTCGGATACGACGAGCCGAACAGGTGCGCGCCCGTCGAGTCATAGAGCATCAGCCCCGCCTGGTCCTTTTCTTCGTAAGGAATGAAAAGACCCTCGTCCGAGAGCGAAGCCATGCGTTCCGAATCGCGCGCCTGCGACGCAACCGAGAAACCGCGCTCCTTCAGGCGGCGTTCGAACGCCGGCAGCAGCGCGTAGCCGAGGCGGATGTCGTAGGGGCCGTCGGTGGGAAAACGGATGTTGTCGCTCGGACCTTCGGAAACGGTAAAACCGACGTCCCGGGTGAGTTCGGAGAGGTAGCGGGCCTGCAATCTCGACGTATCCATTTCGATCTGGATAAAGCGCACGCCGATCGCGACGGCCACGAGAAACGCGGCGAAAAAAAGCCACTTGAACCACTTCCAGACGGACGTGGTGCCGATTGCGCGTAGCGGAAACCGTAGTGGCCGGTTCATGGCGGCGTCTCCTTGCAGATGCCTGACCACAATAACCTCGACTAATACCAGTCTACCGCGTAAAGCGCTCTTGCGAGGGGTCGGAAGTGCGACGACTTCGTGAAGTGAGTACGCCGCGCAACATAGCTGTCATGGACGCGCAACGAAGCCACCGTTTTCGACGCGCGGCAGCGGTGGCGCGGGATTCACGAAGCGCCGCGTGCGAGCCTGTCGGGCCGATGCCGGCGCAACATCCTTTGCTTGCGCCGACGCAAAACCGCCAGCGCCGACCGCTTCGGTATACCGAATATGACGCGCCGACGATATTGAGTAACATAGCCGCGCCCCTGACTCTCAACACCCTATGCAGAGCTACTACGAAGCAACCGTCGAGCGGCCCGCGCGCCCCGCATCGGCTGGCAAACTGAGCGCGAACGTGTGCATCGTCGGCGGCGGGCTGGCGGGGCTGTCGACCGCGCTCGGACTCGCCGAGCGCGGCGTGCGCGATGTCGTCGTGGTCGAGGCGAACCAGGTCGGCTATGGCGCGTCGGGCCGCAACGGCGGCTTCGTGTTCGGCGGCTACAGCCTCGATTGCGCGGATCTGCTGAAAATCCTCGGGGCGGCGCGTGCGCGCGAGCTCTATGCGCTGACGGTCGACGCCGTCGAACTGATGCGCGCGCGCATCCGGCGTTACGCGATCGCGTGCGATGCGACGGATGCGGGCGTGATCCTCGCGAACTGGTTCGACGATGCGGCGCGGCTCGAAAGCCAGCGCCGTCTGATGAAGGAATCGTTCGGCGTCGAATGGGAGACGCTGGGCGCCGCCGAACTCGCCGGTCGGCTCAAGACCTCGCGCTATCACGGCGGCCTTTTCGAGCGCAACGCGTTCCATTTTCATCCGCTGAAGTACGTGCTGGGCGTCGCGCGCGCGGCGGAACAGGCGGGCGTGCGCATCTACGAGAAGTCGCCCGTGACGGCCCTGCGCAGGCAGGGCGCGGGCTTCGTCGTCGAGACGGCGCAAGCGTCGATCGACGCCCGGCATGTCGTGATGGCGAGCGGCGGCTATGCGCGCAACGTCTATCGGCGCGTCGAGCGCGCCGTCCTCCCGATCGCGACCTACGTGATTGCCACCGAGCCGCTCGGCGCGCGGCTGGCCGAGGCGATCGACTGCCCCTCCGCCGTCTACGACACGCGCTTCGCGTTCGACTACTACCGGCCGCTGCCCGACACGCGCATCCTGTGGGGTGGGCGCATTTCGATTCTCGATCGCGAGCCCGAGGCGATCGCGCGTCTTTTGCGCCGCGATTTGCTGAGGGTCTATCCGCAACTGCGCGACGTTCGCATCGAACACGCATGGGGCGGCCTGATGAGCTATGCGCGGCACAAGATGCCGCAGATCGGCCAGAGCGCGGACGGCGTCTGGTATGCCGTCGGCTTCGGCGGACATGGCATGGCGCCGACGACCGTTTCCGGCGAGCTGCTCGCGGCCGCGATCGCGGGCGAGCGCCCCGTGCCCGAAGCGTTCGCGACGTTCGGCCTCACGCACACATTCGGTGCGCTGGGCCTCGCCGCCGCGCAGCTGACCTACACGGCGATGCAGACGCGCGATGCGCTCGCGGACCGTCCGCGGCGTGCGTCGTGAGATGCGTGGCGCGGCCTCGCATGCATGCGCCGCGAGGATGTTGCGCATGCCGCCAGGCCGCGCCGGACGGCATTTTCGACATGCTAGAATGAACCGTCATCGCCGCCGGATTACACAATGAAAAAGGGAAGCCGAGCTATTGCGCCCGAGCCAGTCGACACCCCCAAAGAAATCTCCGAACCACGGCGCAAATACGATCCCGAAGAGACGAAGCGCAACATCCTCGAGGTAGCCACGCAGGAGTTTTCGTCGATGGGACTCGCGGGCGCGCGCGTCGACGCGATCGCCGAGCGCACCAACACCACGAAGCGCATGCTCTACTACTACTTCGGCAGCAAGGAAGGGTTGTACGAGGCCGTGCTCGAAAAGGTGTATGGCGACATCCGTTCGCTCGAACAGGATCTGCACGTGAGCGACATGAGCCCCGTCGAAGGCTTGCGCAGTCTCGTCGAGTTCACGTTCGACTATCACGACAAGCATCGCGACTTCGTTCGCCTCGTGACGATCGAGAACATTCACGGTGCGAAGTACATCGAACAGGTGAAGACTTTCAAGAGCCGCAACGCGAGCGTGATTCGCACGATCGAAGATCTGCTCGCGCGCGGCGTCGCGTCGGGCGATTTCCGCGACGACATCGATGCGATCGATCTGCACTTGCTGATCAGCTCGCTGTGCTTTCACCGGATCGCGAACCGGCATACGTTCGGCACGGCGTTCGGGCGCGATCCTTCGCACGCGAGGCTGCGGGCGCGGCATCGCGCGATGATCGTCGATGCGACGTTGAGGTTTGTTAAGCGGAACGGTTAGGGTTTTTGTTTTTTCGTCTGCGACGCTATTGGGTTTTTTGCCTTTGTCGCTGGCATCCGCGATAGCGCCTCGCGGCGCGGGCGTTGCCCCTGTGCGGGGCGGCACTTGCTCTTGTTTGCAACGGCTTTTGTTTTGGTCTTGTTACCTTACCTTTTCGCTGGCATCCGCGATAGCGCCTCGCGGCACAGGGGCATTTTACTCGTAAACCCTGATTCGCGGGAAGCCTTATCGGATAAGGGTTTGCGCCCGCTCCCCGTTTCCCATGTGAGTAGTCTCGTGAGCCGTGGGTGTTTTGTGGGTGAAACCCGGGCGACTCGCGGAGGACGACTTTCGGATTGGCCGGGCAAGAGACCTGGGAGGCGACCGAACCGCTTGCCTACTCCCAAGCGACACGTTAATCCGCCCCGACCTGAGCCGAATAGCACATCATTCATTCCTTCGCATGCACGCAATCCCACCATTGGACATGCGTACTTTACATGGCTCTTTCAGATTGGGAGTTTTCTGATCGACCGCCGAGCGGCGCGCCTTATACATTGCCGGAACGTTGCGCGGTAAAGGTCTTGGAGTCGCGCATGCGTTACCGGACTTCGGCCTGAAAACCCGGTATCACTGGCCCGCTTGATAGCGGGCTTTTTTTGCCTGCCAGTTGAGATTTCGAAGTTCCCTGATAGCGCGTCACTCTCTCATACGGTTGAATGTATAGCCTGATCCGGCCATACGTCCCGGTCGGACCAGGTACGCATGTCCGCATCTGTTTCGAGTCGTCAGATGCGTTTATGGCCCGCCTCGCGCGGGCCTTCTTTCCTCCTGCATCAAAGGCCATGACGATGGCAGAGAAATCCCGCGCAAATTTCGGAGTCTTCTGATAGCGCGTCGCAGCAAGTTGCGCTCCAATCGCTGACCGGCGCCAACGCCTGGATCATTTAATCAGGACCGCATAACGATGAGTGCAACGCCTGTTCAACGCGACGGAAACTGACCGGATGGACCCGCAACTGCTCGACTACTACAACCGCGAACTGCTGTACATGCACGAACTCGCGATGGAGTTTGCTGAGGCGCATCCGAAGATCGCGCGGCGGCTCGGCATGCACGCAGGCGAAATCGGCGACCCGTATGTCGAACGTCTGCTTGAGCACTTCGCTTTCATGTCCGCGCGTATGCAGATGCGACTGGACGAGGCATTCCCCGGATTCATCCTGCCGCTGTTGCAGACCGTGTATCCGAACTACACCTGCCCGACGCCGTCGATGGCCGTCGCGCGGCTCTTTCCGCGCACGCAGGGCAAGCATGCCGCCAATGGAACGGTTGTCCCGCGCGGCACCACCTTCACGTCCCGCCTTCCTGCTGGCGAACGGACTGCCTGTGAATTTCGCAGCAGCCAGGACGTCACGCTTTTCCCCCTGGAGATCGCGCAGGCGAAACTGACGGGCATTCCGCCCGATATTCCGTTGCTGGATCGCTATGTTCCCCCCGGCCGCGCCGTGCGGGGCGCATTGCGCCTGCGACTGCGGACCACGAACGGCACGCCTATCGCAAGCCTGAACGGGCTGGACCGCTTGCCCGTGTATCTCGCGGGCGACGAGGCCAGCGCCTCGCACGTGTTCGAACTGGTTCACGCCGCAGGCGTGGCGACCGTGACGGGCGTCCCCGGCCAGTTTGCAACGGGATCGGTGCATGCCGTGACGCACGAAGCGCTAACCCATGATGCGCTCGAACCTGAACAGAGCCTGTTACCCGTCGTCCCTGGCAAGTTCCACGGCCACAATCTGCTACAGGAATATTTCGCGTGTCCGGCGCGCTTCTGGTTTTTCACGCTGACCGGGCTGCACAAGGGCCTCGCCGCAATCGACGGCACCGAGGTCGAAATCGTCATCCTGCTGGAGCGCGCACCGGACAGGCTGGCGGAAGCCGTAGACGCCTCGCATTTCGCGCTGTTCTGTACGCCCGTCATCAACCTGTTTCCCCAGCGCACCGGGCGGCTCGACCTTGATCCGGCAGAGCATTCGCATCTGCTTGTGCCCGTGCCGTCGGCACCGCACGACTACGATGTGCATTCGGTGGACGCCGCCTGGGGACAGGTCTCGGAGGAATCGGCAGCGTTGCGTTTCGATCCGCTGCACGCAGCCGTCGGCGAAGCGCATCGCCGAAATTCGCGCTATTTCACGATCCGCCGCGAACTGAACCGGCCGGAGATTGACGACCGTCACTACGGTACGCGCCGCGCCTTCGCCGAAACACGCACGTTCATTTGGCTGGTCGACCGCAACGAACAGCCCAATACCGAAGGCATCCGCTATCTGTCGCTACAGGCGTGGCTGACCAACCGTGACCTGCCCTGCGTACTTGAGTGCGACGGCCGCAATGACCTGTTTCTGCATCAGTCGATCCCTGTCAACGGGGTGGGTCTGGTGCGCGTACCGACGACGCCGCGCCCGCCGCTGGCGTTTGGAGATCGCGCCTGGCAACTGCTGGGCCAGCTGAAGCTCGACGCCGGGATGTTTGACGACGGTTACGGCGAACACCAGCGGGGCGAAGGGTTGCGTCGCCGCCTGCGCCTGTTCGTGACGCCGGATGCGGGCCTGCTGGGGCGGCAGGTCGAAAGCCTCGTGAGCGCCAGGTCTCAGCCCGTCAACAGGATATTGCGCGGGAACGGGCCGATGCCGTTCGGGCGTGGCATCGAATGTGACTTCACCTTTGACGAAGGTGGATTCGACGGCCTCAGTCCTTACACGCTCGGCCTGGTGCTTGAGCGTTACGTCGCGCGCCATGTATCGGCGCACTCGTTCACGACGACCGTGCTGCGTTCGAAGCAGCGCGGACAGATCACGCGCTGGCGTCCGCGCACGGGGACACGAAGCGCAGCCTGAACCGGATAACCAACTTAACGCAATCGGGAGGGAGTGGATGACGTGGATAAATTCGTGGCTCAAGCAGCCACGCACGCTGGAGATTACCGGCAAGGCGCTGCCGCAATGGGCGGGCGAACCGCTGTTCATGGTCTCGCGTCTGCGCGGCAAGGAAAAGCTCGGCCGGCTGTCTGATTACGAGGTCGAAGTCACCACGATCGACGATGCGGCACTGACGGCGAGCGAGGCTCAGGCGCTGGTCGATGTCGATGCATTGATCGGCAAGGAAGTGACGGTCCATATAGCCGTCGAGGGCAACGGAACGTGGATCGAAGGCGCAACGGGCAACATGGGCGGGGCGAACATCGGGGCCGATATCCGCAAGCTCACGGGGCTGATCGTGGCGGCGAAATGTATCGGTGCGGATGACCGGCGCGCGCACTACCGGCTCAGGATTCGCCCTTGGCTCTGGCTCGCGACGCTGAACCGTGACAGCAAACTCTGGCAATACCGCTCGGTTATTGAGATAACTGAAGACGTTCTTCAGAAATATCCGTTTCCGTACGAATTGCGTCTGGCCGGTCCCGGCGTGCAGCGCCGCCCCTATCCGAAGCGCGAATACCAGCGCCAGTGGTGGGAGTCAGATTTTTCTTATCTGACCCGCTTATGGCAGGAATGGGGCATTACATACTTCTTTCGCGGCAGTACGCTCGTGCTGTGCGATTCGCCCGGTGCGTACAAAAAGCATGGACCAGCGTATCAGACACTGCGCTATCTCGACCGCGACGGGCAGCGCATCGACGAAGAACATGTTCACGAATTCCACGTTGCGCGGCAGATTACGACCGGCAAGGTGGCGCTCAACGATTACGACTATACACAGTCGCTCGGCAATCTGGCTGTCAGCCAGGAGGATTACAGCAAGCGTGCGTTTGACAACGCCGAGGAATATGCGTGGGGCGACTATTCGCAGCCGTTCGAAGGCCCGATGGGCACGGCCGGGTGGCGTAGCGACCAGCAGTTCGAAGGCGAACATCTGGCACGCGTCAAGGTGGAGGCGCATCGCGCGAAGAGTCTGCGCGCCAGAGGCAAAGGAAATCTGCGCGGGCTGATGACGGGCTACACCTTCACGCTCGAAGGCTATCCGCTCACGCCAGGCGATGGCGAATATCTCGTCACCTCGACCGACATCGAGATCGTCAACAACGATACCGTAACAGTGCGCGGCGGCATCGAGCGCAAATACAGCTGCACGACGAAGTTTACGGCGGTGCCCGCCAACACGTTTTTCCGCACGCCGCAGAAGGCGAAGAAGCCGCGTGCCTATGCGGAAACGGCGGTCATCACCGGCTACGGCGATGAGCCTGTGTACTGCGATGAGTACGGACGCGTGAAGGCGCACTTCATCTGGGATCGTGTCAGCCCGAAGGACCAGGACGCAAGCTGCTGGCTGCGCGTGGCGTCGGCGTGGCATGGCGTCGAGCACGGCGCGATGTGGCTGCCGCGCGTCGGTCATCATGTGCTGGTGGGCTACTACGACAGCGACCCGGACCGGCCGTACATCATCTCCGAACATACGACCGAGTTTCATCAGGCGCCGTGGCAGTTGCCGAAGAACGATGCGCTGTCAGGCTGGCGCAGCCAGGACCTGAAGGGCCAATCGGCCAACAGCGTGCTGACGGATGACACGCCCGGCAAACTTCAGGTGCAGGTGGCGAGTGACCACGCGCAGTCGCGGCTGGTGCTCGGCTACAACACGCGCATCGATGGACACGCTGGACGGGACAAGGCGCGCGGTGAAGGGTTCGAACTGGGCACGGAGGCCGACGGCGTCATCCGTGCGAACCGGGGCATGCTGCTGACCACCGAGACCCGCGCCGGGACATTGTCGCCCGTGAAGGACATGGGCGAGACGGTGCAGCGGCTGACGCAGGCGCGCGAGCAGCACGAGGACCTGTCGCAGTTCGCACAGCGACACAAGGCACAGGATGCGCAGATAAGCCAGGGCGACGCGACCGCAGGCATGAAGGCGCAGAACGAGGCCATCAGAGGCGGCGCGAAAAGCACCGCGAACCCGTCGCCGGAAATGACGCGGCCTGACCTCGTGCTGGCCAGTGCGGCGGGCGTGGCCGTGACGGCTACCGACAGCACGCACCTCGCGAGCCAGAACGATCACGCGATCACGGCTGGCCGTGACGTGAGCATATCGTCGGGCCGCTCGTTTCTCGCATCGGTGCGTGGAGCCATTTCCTTCGTCGCGGCGCAGTTGGGCATCAGGCTGTTTGCCGCGAAGGGCAAGGTCGAGATCCAGGCGCAAAGCGACGAAATGGCGCTTGCGGCATTGAAGGACATCACCATCAGCAGCACGGACGGCAAGATCATCCTGAATGCCGCGAAGGAAGTCTGGATCGGTGCAGGCGGCTCGTATATCCGGATCAACGGCAGCGGCATCGTCAATGCCACGCCTGGCAAGATTCTTGAGAAGTGCGCGTCGTGGAACAAGCCGGGGGCGGATTCGAAGCGTGTGCCACTACCCACGATGCCGCAAGGCAACGTGAAAACAACCAGTCTCTATTCCAAGTCGCGATAAAGCATGATTATCAGCCCACCCTTTTTGCCGCAGTCTGGCCTTGCATCCAGCGACGCGGCCGATGATGATCCGATGATGACGGCGGTAAAGGCATTTGAGCCGGGCTACCACGGTGCCTTTCCCGTTACGTTCGACCGTCGCTGGCATTGCGGTATTCATCTCGTGCCGGACACGGACAGTGAGCCGGTTCGGGCAATTGCCGATGGCGAAGTCGTTGCCTATCGCGTCTGCGAGAAGCCCATTTCGGACGGCCATATCGATGATTCGACAGGTCAGGAGGCCCAGAATACGAACACTGGGTTCGTGCTGCTGCGTCACATCACCGATACAGGTGACGGAAGAACCATCACATTCTATTCGCTGTACATGAATCTGCTGGATCTGACGGCGCAGCGAGCGCTCGCATCGCCGCAACCCGCGACTCCGCCCCAGAAAACATCCCCAACAGCGCTTGCGGGATGGCTGCTCGAAGCGGGTGAAAGCGTCAAGCCGGGCAACGGGAAAAAGGTCTACCGTAAGGATATTCTCGGGCACTGGGGGCAGTCGCAGGGCCTGCGCCACCTGCACTTCGAAATCTTCATGACGGAGGAAGATTTCACAGCATGGTTCGAGCAGTCCGGTCACAAGGTCCAACTCGGTGAAAAGAGACCAGTACAGCCGGCGTCGAGGGACTGGTGGGGGCACGCATACTTCGTGATTCCGGCGACCGCTGAAATCAAGGACCGTCCCGGGACGCCGCATGACGATCCGTGGTTTCCGAAGCTCAGCGCAGGCAAGCTTCCCAAAGACAGCAGCAAGCTGTATGTGGAGGCGTACTTCTCGAAGGGGCAGCGATATACCCGTGCGTGGCTGGACGAAGACGGTGACGGCAATTGCGTGCCGCTGACACCTCAGCCAGTAAAGGATCGCTTTGCTGACTACGAGTACAAGCTCTATGAGCGCTCGATGGCGCTCTACCCGGACTGCCCGAGCGATGGCTATGAGCTGCTTCGCTTTGGCCGCATCCTGTCGGACAACCAGACGCTCTCCAGCCTGAACAGTGCGACCTGGGTCGCGGTGCCGTTCGACGCGAAAGGTACGCTCGGTTATGTGGATATCAGCAAGACATCCGTTGTGAAGTTCTCGGATGCGGATTTTCCGTTCTTTACCGGTTGGCAAAAAATCGACAGCAGCAATGCGCCGCTCAACGCCGATGGCCTGTTCAGCTACCGCAGGTTGCGCCAGCTGGTCGGCGAAGCGACGGCATCCGCATACGAGGTACCGCCGGATGACCCGAAGTTCAGTCTGGACGATCAACTCACGTATTACGTGCAGGGCAATGACAGCGTCCGCAACGACATGGCCGGGTTCGTTTGCCATACGAGGAGTGAGTGGGATCCGGCCAACAACGATCAGCGCTATCAGGACCTGAACAAGCCGGACGGGTACTTCGGCCAGTGCAAGGATACCGACCCGGAGGGCTACGACCGGTTCATTGCGTTCGTGAAGAAACTCCAGTTCATGGACCAGGTTCCGTCGCTGTCTGGTGGAAAGAACTTCTGGTTCTTTCATCCGTTCGCGTTTATCCGGCATTTCAGGAAATGTGGGTGGTTGAGTGCTGCTGAACTGGCGCGGGCCATACCTAATGCAGCTCGAGAAAACGTTGCTCGATATAATTCAGCCATTAACCTTATATCGGCAAAGTATCTGAATTTCGATAAGGTCAGAATTAGTCACCTTCTTGGTCAGACCGCTCACGAGACCGCAAATCTCGGCGGCCCAATGGTGGAGAATGGAAATAACCATCTGAGTCGCGCGTACGAAACCGATAGCCACTACTACCAGGGGCCTGATACGTATTCGTACTTTGTGCGTGCGCATGGATATGAAAAACTGAACAATGCACTCGGAAATGAATATAACTCTGGGGATGGGGTTAAATTCAGGGGACGGGGTGCACTCCAGATTACCGGGCGAGCCGCGTATGCAGACTATTGGGTTTATCGGGCGTGGTTGCAACGGGATGCATTTGATGCGAGCTGGTGGCTCAAACACGGTTGGTGGTCTGTTCCTAGAAATGCAACCATCCGGCCTGCAATTATAAACAATCCGCAAAATATCTCCGCGCGCGCCAATGGAAACGAGTTCAATCCGATGGATGTCGGTGGATGGTTTTGGGCACGCCACACCATAAACAAGGTTTGCGATAGGGAAAGCTCAGTTAGTCAAACCGCAACCAACTCGAATGAAGTGTCGACGATTATTAACCGATACGATACACCGACATTTGAGCGGAGAGAACATAACGTTAATCTGGCGAAGGGGGTGCTATGCGACGCAACGTAATTTATTCTTTTTGGATTTGCATTGTATTTTTCTGCAACTCGGCGTTTGCGGACTGCATTAACGAGCAGAACGCAGATGCCCCCTTGCCAGCAGTCCAAGGGGGCCATGTATGGGCAAAATCATGCGGCGATCAGGACCAAGGAGGGGGCACCGTCTCCTTACGCGTCTCTGGGAACAGACTGAATGAGGTGAATCTGAATACTAGATATGAGCCAGATGCATACGCTTTAACATTGGATACAAATATTTTTTTTGGAAAAAATAAAATCCAAGGAATCGGAGTGGGAACCGGGAGCGGCCGAGACGCCACCGGAATGCATTACTGGATGATTGATGGCACCGGCAAAGCAATTGATTTGGGGGAAACGCCGCAGCTTAAGCGCAACGCTTTCATGGCTGGAACGTATTCCGCTCTCGTGACTAGCTCAAATTCACCTTATCAGTCAATTTTGTATTTTTACCAAATAAAAGAAGGGAAGCTAACGCAAACCAAAGCCGTTGGCTTTGATTCGGGGTCTAATGGAAACATCGCCTCACTATTAACCGTTCTTCCTGGCGATCGGTATAAAGTCGTCAGCAAGCGGCGCCTTACAAAATTAGAGTACACGTCATGTCAGAACGGAAAAAGTGCATGCTGGTAAGTCTTGGTGTGACTTTGATTGGTGGGAGAGAATTTAATGATTAATCTTATCCGGCTCGGCGATACCACCGACCACGGCGGCGAAGTTGTGACCGCCTCTGAAACCATGTGCTTTGACCGTCGTCGCGTTGCCCGTAAGGGCGATGTGGTGACGTGCCCGCTACATCCTGAGATCAATCCCAACCTGATTGTTGAGGGCGACGACAAGATCACAGACCACGGCGTGCCAGTCGCGCGTCACGGACACAAGGCAATGTGTGGTTGCCACCTGATTTCAAGCCTTATCTAATCCGTACCCGACGCTCGCAACTGATCGCATGAAGAACAAGGCAAAGGCGCTGTTACCCGAATCGACTCCGGCGATTGTTCACGCGCCGTCGTCCGTGCGCCGACGGGTGCTGGCGGTACTGGCCACGTGGCCCGCGCGCGCCGGCTACGACCGCCCTGAACGCGATCGCATGGTGCACGACTGCGTAGCAAGAATCATCGAAGCATGGGGTGGGCGCTGGCTAAATCCAGACGCCGATCTTCAGGCGCTTGACGTGCAATGCGCACGCGGCCACATCTGGCGCTTTGGCTCCGCAAAACTTAAAAACGGGCTGTGGTGTCCCCAGTGCTCGCACGAACGGCGCCGCACAGGCCTGGAAGCCATGCAGGCACTGGCGCGCCGACACGGCGGGCGCTGTCTGTCCGACACCATCTGGGTGTGCATCGCAACCTGTGGTGGCAGTGCCGTAACGGACACACCTGGGAAGCGCCGCCGGTACGCGTTCAGATGGGTGTCTGGTGTTCGTCCTGCAAGGAAGTGGCGCACAGCGACGTCTGGTTGCCTCGGATGCATGCTCTTGCGCGAAAGCAGGGTGGAAAATGTCTCTCGCAAGCCTACGTCAACAGCCGCACGAAACTTCAGTGGCAATGCAGGCACGGGCACATCTGGGAAGCGACCCCCGCCACTATCCGTGAGGCAGGTGCCTGGTGCCCGGTCTGCGCACGCGAGCGCCATAAGCTGACGCTGGACGACATGCGAACGATGGCGGCGAAGTACGGCGGGTACTGTCTGTCCACGGCCTATTCGCACGTGACCGCGAAACTGCGCTGGCGCTGCGCCCACGGTCACGAATGGGAGCGGTCAGCAGCGAAGGTCCGCAATGGCGAGTGGTGCGCCATCTGTGTGAAGCGCGGCCGTCAATCTGTCGCGCTTGAGGAAATGTGTGCGCTGGCCACGGAGCGCGGCGGCGAGTGCCTGTCAGACGCGTTCGAGGGCAATCGTTATCCGTTGCGCTGGCGCTGTGAGGATGGCCATGAATGGGATGCCGCGCCGTCTAACATCAAGAGGGGTCGATGGTGTCCGCGGTGCGCGTACATAAACAGACGCCATACCATCGGGAAGATGAAGGCGATTGCGCTGGAGCGCGGCGGGCGATGCCTGTCTGATAGTTACATCAACGTCGCGACGAAACTGCAATGGGAGTGCTCGCGTGGACATGTCTGGTTCACCACACCAATGGGCGTGTTGGCGGGCAACTGGTGTCCCGTGTGCAAGTACATGGACCAGTGCGTGACAGACGAGGCGCGACGCAAATACCTGGACACGGAAACGCGCACCTGAACCCGAGGCCAACATGATTGACACCTTGATGATGCAGGAACGCAATCCGGCGTGGTGAACCAACTGCGCAATGGGTGTGTGTCTGCGTTCCACGCCGCACGGGTTACGCTCAGTTGAGAACGCAGTTCTGATTTCAGGTGCCGTATGGGACGCCGATTTACCGGCCGGATTTCCTACTGCACGCGTGACGGTCGGAGTGCAGGCGACGGTACAGTCCTGAGCGAAAAAAGGGGGGCGTGAACGCCCCCTATGCAGAAATGCAAAATCACACAGCGTCGGACCTGCCCGCTATCGTGCATTGTGCAGATGATGAAGTTGTTCGGAAATCGTCGGCGTTGACTGCGGCAATGACACGCCCCCGCCGTGGCCGCCCGTGTCGCTCACGCTGTTGTTATCACCTTCGATATTGACGAACGTACAGGCGGCGAGCAGCACAGCACTAACGATCAGCAACGCAAGGAGTTTCATAGGGGAAATCATGCGGCACCCGCGAGCCAGTGACTGAGCACCTGCTGGGGCGTAAGCGCGTGACTGTGAGCGCCACCTCGCCGATAGCGCCGTTCAGCGGCCCCTCCGTCCAGCCGATGCTACCGATCTGCAACACTGCCTGGATCGTCACCGCCTGAATGCCGGCGGTGGCAAGCAGTGCCCCGTTCAGGTACATCGAGTAATTGAAATACGAGCCGGCGTTGCTGGCCGCGAGCACGTAGTGCGCCGCCTGTCCCGGCTGTGGCGCGGAGTTCACCGGGGCGTTTGCGTTCTGGTAATCGCGCGCCCAGAGCTGCGGCGCATTAATGACGCTATTGCTGTTCAATGCCATGATGCCCCAGTCGAGCCCCGGCTTGCGTGTCGAGCCGCCGGTCCATGTCGTGTTGCCGATGAAGCGCGCCCCAGTGCAGCCGGGATACGCCCCGTTTGACCCGGCATTGGTATAAGTGGCGATATTCGCCCAGCACTCGATCGACCACGCATTCCCCGCGCAGAACTGGTTCGCCGCACTGACATCGACATAGGAGTTGGCGGTGCCCGTCAGACCGACATAGGCTAACTTCGTACTTGGCACCAGGGGGCCGCACGCGAGCAGCACCCCTGGCTGATAGGTGCCATTGCGCCCATTACCCGAGAGGTCGGCCGCAACGGTCCCCGACGTCTCGTTCAGCCGCCAGTATGCAAACGGCGCATCCGCAAGTATCACCTGCTCATATGGGCGTCGCGGCATCGCCATCAACAGGCGCCTAGCAAGACAGGTCATTACTGGTTCTGCCCCGCAGTGAAACCGCAATAGGTCGCGCCGCCGTCCTGCGTGTAGATCACGAATGTATCGAGCTTGCCCGCTACACCGCAGAGCAAGGGCGCGACGCCTTGCGGCCATTTGATACTCGAAGGCCACACAATCGCGCTGTTAGCACTGTTGTTCACGACGAGCACGAATTCGGCAAGTGTGCCCGCCGCAGGCGGATTGATGATTGATAGCGTGGTCGACGCACCCGACGCGACAGGCAGGTTAAACAGAATCTCAGGAGCGCCCTGCACGATCGGCGTGAGGTCGAGCGCAACATTCGCAGCGGGCGCGACATTGACGATGAGCGAGGGTTTCGCGCTCAATGTGCCGTCGGCCGCTACGGTGGTGCCGGAACCGGCGATGATGCCGCCCAGCTTCGTTGTGGTCGCGGGCGGCAGTGCGTAGGCAGGCGGCGTACCGGCAAGATCACCGTACTGGCCAGACGTGGCCACCTTCGCGAGTGACGGCCTGTTTAGTATCTGCGCGAGACCCGTTGAAGCGTTCCAGTCTGCGTTGACGGGATCAGCCGGTATGTGCGGCTTGCTGGAAAGGTCCGCATAGCTTCCGCTCGTTGCGACCTTCGCGAGGTCCGACATTGCCTCGCTGATCGCAGCCGATATCGAACTGGCGATGGCATTCGCAAGCTGGTCGAGCTTCGAGTAATCGGGCGTGCCGCCGAGCTTGACGATTGCATTGCGCAGTTCTTCCGTGATCGTGTGATACCACCATGCACCCGGCACCGTCCCCTCTACGCCGACAGACGGATCACCGTCAGCGGGGAAGCCAGCCGCACTGTTCGCGGGCACGGCGGGCGGTGCTGCCGCTGCATTGGATTTCCAGTAGCGGTCCATGTCACGCCCCGTTTTCTGGCTCGAAGTCCGCTATCGGGCCGTATTTGCCCGCCGTGAGGTCTGCATAGAGTTGCCGCCCGTAGTCTGCGGGGTCATCGGCGCACGCATGGAATGGCACGGCGCAAGACACAAAGGGGTGGTTGGCAAACTTCACCATGCAATCGATCGCCGTATGACCAGAATCCGCCCAGCGTGCATCCGTAACGGAAGCAACGACGACAGGTTCAGGTGCGGAGATACCTTCCTGCATCACGCGATCCGCACGAAAAGATGATCGTTACCGCCGCCGCCCAGACCCGGCCCCATGCATTGCCATGTGCCCGGATGACCGGTGTTCACGATGTCACCCGGATTGCAGGGCGTCACCACCTGCGTATACGGAACGAGAATATGACGGCGGGTTTGACGGGATCGATAAATGTGTCGTCGAGCCGGTAAACCGGATCGAAGCTGGTGTTTCTGCGAATCAGGTCATGCCGCGCGCGGATATCGGTTTCGCGCCGGTCGAGTGCATCGCGCAGGCGTTCTTCTTCGCATAGGACAGCCATCGGTCGCGCGGTTCGCCTTCGTCCAGTAACGCCTTGTGTTTCTTCTGCACGGAGGAAACGGGATTGCGGTCGATGATCCGGCAGTCGACGGCCAGCGTAAAGAGACCGCACAGGGACTTGAGCTTGCGCGCGACGGTCGCCGGTTTCATGGGCTTGCCGGTACTGGTTTCCTTTTCCAGTTCGTCGTAAATCCAGTCGAGAATCGTCTCGTCGTCGATGATGTTCAGCGCGCCGGGCATCGCATCGCCCATCTTGCGAATCTCCTTGATGGTCCGCTCGGCCTGCTCCTTCCTGGTCAGTTTCAGGCGCAGGTGCTTCGCGTAGCGGTCGTCAAGAAAGCCGTTGATGGTCGGCACAACCATCGCCGCCCTGGTGTCGCTCGCGGCCTTCTCGCGCTTGCGGAGAATCTCACCGGGCGTGTCGATCCTGTGCTCCAGGTCCTGGGTGAATTTAAGCGCGGCGGCGCGCGCTTCGGAGACGGTCTCGCCGGGATAGCGGCCGATGGTCTTGCGACCGTATGAGCCGTCGGGCTTCCTGTAGCGATAACAGAAGCTGATGACGCCTGCGGGCGTCACGCGGACCATGAAACCCTGCTGGTGGTCGTAGATGTCCTGGTGTTTGCCGGTGCCGCCCGCGTTGCGGATTCGGTCGAGAAGGTCGCGGGTGATGTTGGTGCTGCGTGCCATGCTTGCCTCGTATCGAGCGTTAGCCATGCGTAGAGGCGCACCGTGTTTTTCTGTTCGTGGGTATCCTGTGGGTCCCGTGGGTAATCCGTGGGTGAAATCCGGTACGGACAACCGCGAACTGACACGGAGCTGTACGAACCATAAAGTCTTTGCAATCAACGCCTTACGGTCTTGCACGTACTTCTACGCTCCTGCGCGGAGTCTGTATATCCCCCGCACAGGGGCAACGCCTGCGCCGCGAGGCGCTATCGCGGATGCCAGCGCAAAGGCAACAGCACCAAAACAAAAGCCGTTGCAAACAAAAGCAAGTGCCGCCCCGCACAGGGGCAACGCTAGCACCGCGAGGCGCAATCGCGGATGCCGGCGGCAAGCCCAAAAAAACCAAACAGCGTCGCAGACAAAAAACATCAATCCCGCAGCACGATCCGCTTGATATCCCCAACAATGAAGATATACGACAGCGCCCCGATCAACGCAACCACACCGATAAACACCAGCGCGCCCACGAAGGAACCCGTCGCCGACACGATGAAGCCGACCACGAGCGGCGTCACGATGCCCGCCAGGTTCGCTGCGAAGTTGAAGATCCCGCCTGTCACGCCGAGCAACCCGTCGGGCGCGATATCCGACACCAGCGTCCAGCCGAGCGCCGCCATGCCCTGCGCGAAGAACGCCACCGACAGGATCACGATCACCGTCACGTTGCTCTCGACATAGTTCGCGAGAATGATCGTCGACGCGAGCAGAAGACCGGCGATGATCGGGAGCTTGCGCGCCACGTTCGCCGACACGCCACGGCGCAGCAGCCAGTCCGAGAACGTGCCGCCGAACATCACGCCGATCGAAGCCGCGATGAACGGCATGATCGCGAAGAAGCCGATCTTCAGCCAGCCCATGTGGCGCTCGGTCGCGAGGTACGTCGGGAACCAGGTCAGGAAGAATACCAGCGTCGAGTTGCCCGCGAACTGGCCGAGGCAGATGCCCGTCAGCTGACGGTGCTTCAGCAGCTGCCCGATCGTGCGCCAGCTGAAGCCGCCGTTGTTACCGGTAGCTGCCGTTGCTTCCTTCGATGCCTTGCGATGCGTCAGACCGCCGCCCGCTTCGATGTACTCCAGCTCGGCCGCGTTCGCGCCCGGATGATCGCGCGGCTCGCGATAGAAGCGCCACCACACCAGACCGAACACGACGCCCACGCCGCCGACGACCCAGAAGAGCGAGCGCCAGCCGAACGCGCCCATCAGCGCGAACAGGAACGGGCTGAAGAACGCGAGCCCGATGTATTCGCCGACGGTGTAGGTGCCCGTCGCCATCGCGCGCTCGCTTTGCGGGAACCACGTCGCGACGATGCGGCTGTTGGTCGGAAAGCATGGCGCTTCCGTGACGCCAAGACCGAGCCGGCACGCGAGCAGCGCACCGACGTTGTGCACGAAACCCTGCGCGAGCGTGAAGCACGACCAGAGCGTCATCGACAGGTAGTACGTGATCTTGCTGCCGAAGCGGTCGAGAAACAGTCCGCCTGGAATCTGCGACGCGACATAGCTCCACGAGAACGCCGAGAACATCACGCCCATCAGCGCGGCGCTGATGCCGAGTTCCTTCGTCAATTGCGGTGCGGCGATGCCGAGCACCGTGCGGTCCAGGTAGTTGATCATCGTGCCGATCGCAAGCAGCGCGAGGATGCCGTAGCGCGCCTTCGAGCGGCGCGCGGTCGCCACGCTCTTCGGCGGAGCGGCCGATGCGTCGGGATGTTGAATCGATTGCGGCATGGTTGTCTCCGTGTCCTGGGGCAGGACCTGTCGTAGTACTTAGTAGCGGGTGTTAGCGGTTAAGCAGCGACTGCAGGTGCGCGTACATCCGTTCCGGGTCCGGCTCGCGGCCAGTGAAAATGCGAAAAGCGTCGACGGCCTGATAGACGGCCATGCCGCCGCCGCTCAACGTGCGGCAGCCCACTTCTTCAGCGGCTTGCAGCAGCGCCGTTCGGATCGGGAAATAGACGATATCGGCGACCCACAGCGCGCTATGCAGCAGCTCGGCGGGCAACGGCATGCCGGGCAGCTTCGCCATGCCCGTCGGCGTCGCGTGAATCAGGCCCGTCGCCTGCTCCATCGCGCCTTGAAGGAACTCGCCCGCGCTCACCGTCGCGGCAGGGAAGCGCTCCTGCAATTCGGCGGCGAGCGACTTCGCACGCGCACTGTCGACGTCGAATACCGTCAGCGCGCGCGTGCCCATCATCAACGCCGCGTGCGCGACGGCCGCGCCCGCGCCGCCCGCGCCCAGTTGCACGACGCGGTCGAGATTCGCGCCCGGCAGGCCGCGCTGAAACGCGCGCGCGAAGCCGGACCAGTCGGTGTTGTGGCCGATGCGCTTGCCGTCGCGCAACTGCACGGTGTTGACGGCGCCGAGCGCGCGGGCGTCGTCGGAGAGCTCGTCGAGCAGCGGAATGATCTGCTGCTTGCACGGATACGTGACGTTGAAGCCGTTGAAGCCCATCCGCTCGGCGGCGACGATCAGCTCCGGCAGAGCGGACGCGTCGAGCTTCAGCGCTTCGAGATCGATGCGCCGGTAGACGTATTGCAGGCCAAGCCGACGGCCCTCTTCTTCATGCATGGCGGGGCTCAGCGACCCGCCGATGCCCGAGCCGATCAGACCCACCAGATACGATTGCGTGCTCATTACTTCACCTTCTTCGACTTCAGGATTTCTGCCATGCGCTCCAGCGCGAGCACATAGCCTTGCGTGCCGCAGCCGCAAATCACCGCTTCCGCGACAGCCGACACATACGAGTGATGCCGGAACGACTCGCGCTTGTGGATGTTGGAGATATGCACTTCGATCACGGGCTTCGCGATCGCCGACAACGCATCCGCGATCGCCACCGACGTATGCGTATAAGCGGCGGGATTGATCACGATGCCCTGCTGCGTCTCGCGCGCTTCGTGCAGCCAGTCGATCAGCTGATGCTCCGCGTTCGACTGACGGAAATCGATCGCGAGATCGAGCCGTTCGCCCGCCTCGCGGCAACGGCGCGCGACATCGTCGAGCGTTTCCGCGCCGTAAATAGTCGGCTCTCGCGTGCCGAGCAGGTTGAGATTGGGTCCGTTCAGGACCAGCACCGACGCAAAGCTCATGACTGACCGCTCCACAAAATTGACTCTCCGTGCGGAAAACACCAACCGCCTCCACGACGTTGTTCCGCGACGTGAACCGAAGTTTGCACCTGTATCCGGCGTTCGTCTTTTGGGGTTTCTACTAAATTTGTACGATCTAGTTAGTTTTAAATTTGATCGTACAAACCGTTATTTTTCATGTATTTCCCGTGAAGCAGGCAACGAATAGTAGTAACCAAGTGGTGCGAAAGTAGCGTCACTCGGGTAGCGGGAACGCGCTCGAAACGGCGCTTTCGGCCGACGCGGCGAGCGCTTCGCGCAGGGTCCGCATTGCCGCCGCAGCCGTCCGAAAACCGGGCATGTGGCTTGCGCCGATATAATTTCCCGGATGTTTCGCGGCATTTCGCCGACGGGCGCGGCAGTCACGCCGCTCACCGAAGCGCAGCCGTCAACGCGAAGGAGAGTTATGAGGAAGCTAGCCGTCACCCTGTCTGTTCCGCTGTTTCTCACCGCCTGCGCGGCGTATCAGGCCTCGCACAACCCGGATGCCGGTGATCCGATGAAAGACACGATGACGAACCGCTCGACCGACGACGTCATCCAGTGCATGACCCAGGCCGCGGCAAAGCACGACACGCCCGTCAAAGCCACGCCGATTCCGCAGGGCCAGATGCTCGATTTCGGCGATTCGAACATCGTCAAGGTCCGCACCGATAACGGCGGCACGACGTTCCGCTATTACGCAGGCAAGCGCAACACGTCGAATCTGTGGATTGAAGGCGCAAGTAAGGAATGCGCGCCTTAAAAGCGGCTTTCTGCGCTGCGAGGCACCGGGATGTAACCAGATGAAACAACTTCGCCCGCCCGGCAAAGGCCGGCGGGCGGGGACTTTAAGAATCGTTTAAGTCTCGGCCGTCACGATTCGTCTTCGACACTGACCCGCGTTCCGCACGAGGTGCCCTGGATGGATTACCACAACGACCGTAACGACCTGACGAAGCGCAGCGTAGCCGGATCACCGGCCGCGCCGGCCCAAGCCGCCAACACGACGACTGCCCCGCCGAAAAAGTCGACGCTTCTGCGCCGGCTACTGAGCCCGCACGAAATTGCCACACTGCTGCTGTTGCTGCACGCGCCCGTCGCCGCGTTCGCGAAACCGGAGCTTCCGATGCTGCAGGAAGCGGGGCTGGTCGAGACCGTCTCCACCGATGCGGGTGAATCGCACATCCGTCTGACGCCCGAAGGCAACGCGATCCTGCGCGGGCTCGGCGTCCGCTGAACGTCCACGGCAGCGCGCCGCGCCTCTCGCGCCGCGTGATCATGCCTGCCACACGGCATAACCGGCTTCACGCAATCCGATCGCCAGTTCGACCTCCATGTCGCGTGCGCCTTCGTACGGCATCGGGTTGAACACTTCATACAATTCCGGCATCAGCCTCAGGCCGTAATCGCGCACGTAGCGGTTCGACTGGATGCCCGCCTTGTGCCGGTCGAAGCGCAGATCCGGGTCCAGCCCCGTCATTCCCACATACACGCACGGACGTTCGAAACGATAGTCGGGATTCGCGCGCCGAAAGCGCGCCTCGTTCCAGACGGTATCGTCGAGCGCCACCGCGTATACGTAGTAGCGAAGCTTTTGACGGCGAACAGACATCGTTTGCGGGTTTCTTCTTCTGATTGCGAGAGCGCGTTTTGCCCGCGCTCCACTGGATACGCGTACAGCCGTTCGCGGCGGGCGGCGGCGGTATTGGCTGCTAGCCGCGCGCAGTGCCGTGCAACAGCATCCGGTATTCGGTCGGTGTCACGCCGACCGTCGCCTTGAACTGACGCGTGAATGCGCTGTGATCCGTGTAGCCGCACAACGCGGCGACATCCGTCACCTTGTCGTGAGAGACGAGCAGCGACGTCGCCGCATCGAGCCGCGTCTTGAGCAGCACCTGACGCGGCGTCAGATGAAACACCTTGTGGAAATACCGTTCGAGCTGCGCCACCGACATATCCGCCATCGCCGCGAGATGCTTCAGATTCAGCGGCTGCACGTAGTTCTCTTGCAGATACTGAACGACCGTCGCGAGCCGGCTGTACGCGGGGTGGCTGCTTTCGTCGGCGCGCAGGTCGCGCGAGATGCCGGCCAGACCGACCACGCGCCCCGTCGCATCGCGCAACGGCTGCTTGCAGGTCAGGCACCAGCCGGGCTGACGGCCCGGATACAGATGGAGTTCCAGCTGATCGACCATCTGGCTGCCGACATGGATCACGGCCTTGTCCTGCGCCGTATAGATGCGGCCGAAGCGGCTCGGGAACACCTCTTCCGCCGTCTTGCCGAGCAGCGCCTCTTTCTCCTTGAATCCGCAGCGCGACACGAGCGTGCGATTGACGAGCGCGTAGCGCGCCTGCGCGTCCTTCACGAAGAACACGATGTCGGGCATCGCATCGAAGACGGGTCCGAGCAACGCGAAATGCGAGAGCATCCCGGCCAGCGACGCGTCGCCCGGATCGAGCGCGTCGAGCGTATGTGCGAGCGTGTTCATCGTGCGGGTTCCGTGCATGAACTGCGGTGAACGGTGGATGTGAGCCCCGGCAAACGCTCGCGGGGCTGGTCGATTATAGGGCGGCGCGATGCGCGCGAAGAAATTCGCTTTGCGGAAATTGCAGGCGTTTTTCGTCTGATGCGTGCCTGGCAGGTGCGTATCGAGCTTGCCAGTCGGCGCGGTTGACGCTCGCGGCTTATCAGTCGGTGGCCGTTTGTGTGTCGGCGGCCAGCATCAACGTGCCGATCCGCGCGGGACTGATGGGTGGACGTGTCTGAGCGACCTGCCAGCCGAACAGCGTTTGCGCCGCCGCGCCGCACACGCGCCCCTGACATGCGCCCATGCCGCAGCGCGTATGCAGCTTCGCATCGCGCCAGTTCGCATGCATGCGGACCTCGCCAATCGATACGTCTTCGCAGCGGCACAGCAGCGTGTCGTCGCGGGGCATCGCACGCGCGAACTCGCGCAACGCGAATGCCGTCTCGACTCGCTGCGCGAAATGGCGCCAACGCTCGCGTTCTTTCACAAGCGCGTCGATGAGCGTCTGATCGCCGACACCCAGCGCATGCAGTCCGGCGAGCCGCCCTTCGACGTGCGCGAGTTCCATCCCGCCGACGCCCGTGCATTCGCCCGCCGCGAACACGTAGTCGACTGACGTGCGCTGCGAGTCGTCGACGGCGATCGCGCCATCGCCGTCCGTCGCGCAGCCCAACGACTGAGCGAGCGTCGTGTTCGGCACGAGCCCGTAACCGCAAGCGATGCGGTCGCAATCGATCGACTCGGTGCGTCCGTTGGCTCGCTCGATGATCGCGCGCTCGACGCGACCGTCACCCTGCGCGGCACGTACGGCGGCCGACGTCAGATAGCGCAGGCCCGCGAAGCCGCGCGTCAACTGCACCGCCTGCAAGAGCTTCGCCGGCGTCGCCGTAAGCGACGCGCCGAAGCGCATCACGGAAGCCGACGACGCCTGCTCCACGATGGCCACGATCCGCGCGCCCGCCGCGCGTGCGGTGGCCAGCGACGCGAGCAGCAACGGCCCGCTGCCCGCGATCACGATGCGCTCGCCGCGCACAGGCACGCCGCCTTTGATCAACGCCTGCAGGCCGCCCGCGCCCGTCACGCCGGGCAACGTCCAGCCCTCGAACGGTAGCAGCCGTTCGCGCGCGCCCGTCGCCAGAATCAATCGCTCGTAGCCGATGCGCGCGCCGCCGCGTTCCGCCGATTCGATCAGCAGACGGCGTCCGTCGAGCGGCGCGACGACGCGCGTCGATTGCAAGAGCGTCACGCGGGAGTTTGAATCGATATCGCCTGCCGCCCCTATCGCCTTCAAATGAGCGGTCAGCGTCTTTGACGGCGGATGCGCGGGCCCATAACGCCACACCTGCCCGCCGGCGCGCGGATTGTCGTCGAGCACGGCGACGCGCGCACCCGCGTTCGCGACCTCGCGCACAGCAGCGAGACCCGCAGGCCCCGCACCGATGACGACGAGATCGAAGTGCGCGTCGTTCATCGCGGCCTCGCCGTCTGAATGATCTGGCCGTCGCGGCACAGCGTCTGACACGCGAGCACGTGCGCGCGTCCGTCAACCGTCACGCGGCATTCGTGGCAGATGCCCATGCCGCACAACGCGGAGCGCAGCTCGCCCGTCACCGATGCGCGCGTCCCGCTCATGCTCGCGCCGCAGACAGCGAGCGCCGCAGCGACGGTCATGCCCTCGTCGACATCGACAGACTCGCCGTCGATCACGACGCGTACGCGCGCACGCTGTGCATCAGAGTCAGACATGGCAGGCCTCGAAGCGCGCGGGCAGGAACGGATCGGCGTCAATCGCGGCGGGCGTCTGCGTGATCTGCGCGGCGAGCAGCTGCGCCGTGCCGAGCGACGTCGTCACGCCGAGCCCTTCGTGTCCGACGGCGAGCCACACGCCAGGCGCCGCGCTGCCGGCAGGGCCAATCAACGGCAAGCCATCCGGCGATGCCGCGCGAAATCCCGTCCACGCGCGCAGGCCGTTGAGCGCGGGCAACTCGGGCAGGTAACGCGCGGCGCGCTTGAGCATCTGCGCGAGCACGGGCATCTCGACGGCTGGATCGGTCGTCTCGAACTGGCGCGACGAGCCGATCAGCAGTTGCCCCGTGGGACGCGGCTGCGCATTGAACGCGACCGACGTGCCCGTCGCGTGATGCGCGCTCTTGATGTAGCCGAGTTCGAGCAGTTGATGTCGAATGAAACCGGGGTAGCGGTCCGTGATCAGCAGATGACCCTTCTTCGGCTGCAATGGCAGCCGGCGCACGAGCGCCGCCGCATGCAATCCGTTCGCGACGACGACATGCGCACACTCGATACGCTCGCCATTCGAAAGCGTGACCTGATGGCCGTCGAGCGCTGCCACACGCGTATCGAGCCGCACGTCGATCAATGCTGCCGCCGGCGACTGCGTGAGCAGCCATTGCGCGGCGGACGGCGCGTACACGATGCTGTCGTCCGCGATGAGAAGGCCGCCTGCCATGCCCGGCGCAAGCGACGGCTCGCAGTCGTACAGCGCGCGCGCATCGAGCAGATCGGCCACAACCTGTTGCGCGGCGAACGCCGCTTGCATCGCGCGCGCGGCATCGAGTTCTTCGGCATCGGCGGCGACCCAGAGCGTGCCGCAACGCGCGAACGCATCGCGCGCGCGCAACTGCGGCGCGAGCGCGAGCCACAGCTCGCGCGAATAGCGGCTCAACGCGAACTCCGCGTGTGAGTCGTTCATCACGACGATGTGCCCCATGCCCGCCGACGTCGCGCCGCCGCCGATGCGCTGCGCGTCGAGCACCGTCACGCGCAGACCGCGCGCCGCGAGTTCCGCCGCGCACGCCGCGCCGACGATGCCCGCGCCGACGATCACCACATCGGCCGTCATACCGTGCGGATGCCCCACGCGAACGGATCGCGTTCGTCGAAGCACAGACGGCTTTCGGCCATGATGTGCGCGTGCCCCGTGATGGTCGGAATGACGGCGGGGACGTCGTTCTGCGTGCCGCCATCGACGTAGCTCGCTTCGAACAGGCTGCCGATGATGCTCTCCTGCCGCCACACCGCGCCGGACGCGAGCTTGCCGTCGGCGGCGAGGCACGCGATCTTCGCGCTCGTTCCCGTCCCGCACGGCGAGCGGTCGTACGCGTTGCCTGGGCACAGCACGAAACTGCGGCTATCGATCCCTGCACGCGAGCCCGGACCGAACAGTTCGATATGGTCGATCACCGCACCGTTCGCCCCTGTGATGCCCGACGCGATCAGCGCATCGCGGATCGCCGAGCTGAAGTGCGTGAGTTCGGCAATGTTCGACGCGTCGAGCGTACGGCCATGGCCGGCGACGAGGAAGAACCAGTTGCCGCCCCACGCGATGTCGCCCGTCAACGCACCGAAGCCCGGCACGTCGACGGTCACGTCCTTGCAATGCCGGTACGCGGGCACGTTGCGCACCGACACGCTGAGATCATCGTTGAGCGTCGCTTCGACGAAGCCCACGGGCGTGTCGATCAGATGCCGTCCCGGCCCGATACGCCCCATATGCGCGAGCGACACGACGAGCCCGATCGTCCCATGTCCGCACATGCCCAGATATCCGACGTTGTTGAAGAAGATCACGCCCGCCGCGCACCCTTTGTGATCCGGCTCGCACAGCAGCGCGCCGACGACCACATCGGAACCGCGCGGCTCGGTGACGATGCCCGCGCGCCAGTCGTCGAAGCGCGCGCGAAACACGTCGAGCCGTTGCGCAAGCGTGCCGCCGCCGAGATCGGGGCCACCGGACACGACGAGGCGGGTTGGCTCACCGCCCGTGTGCGAATCGATTACGTTCAGGGTTTTCATGCCGCTCATGGTAGGAATGCGGCACGGCGCAGTCTTGAAGCGGCTGCGCGTGGATTGTGACGATTTCGGCATAGCCAGCGAGACGCTGGCTGCGCGTTTGACGCGCTGTCCGCGGGTCCAATGAACGGTCATTGACATACCCTTGCATCGCATCGGGAAGCGGCATGGTTGGCATGCGCCATTTAGGCGGCGCAATGTGGTTCACGGTCACGACGCGACAAATGCACCTTAAATCACGGATCGCCGTCGCACAGCCACTGTGCCGAAATCGTCACGCGCGATGCGCGATTCGCGCAAGACACCCGAAAATTCGCTGCTTACACTGCACTCGACTCATCACTTTCAGGAGAGCAGTCGTGGCGCACATCTGGGAAGGCGTATTGCCCGCAGTCACCACCAAATTCAACGCGGATTTCAGCATAGACCGCGCGGCAACCCGCAAGAACATCGAGGCGCAGATCGATGCGGGCGTCGACGGCATCATCGTGTGCGGCTCGCTTGGCGAGGCGTCCACACTCTCCCTCGACGAAAAGCTGCAAGTGCTCGACGTCGCCGTCGAGGCATCGCGCGGCCGCGTGCCCGTGCTGCTGACGATCGCCGAGAACAGCACGCTCGACGGCTGCCGTCAGGCCGAGACGGGCGCGAAACATGGCGCGGCGGGCTATATGGTGCTGCCGGGCCTGCGCTATCTGTCCGACCGCCGCGAGACGCTGAACCACTTCCGCATGGTCGCCGACGCGAGCCCGCTGCCGCTCATGATCTACAACAATCCGCTCGCCTATGGCGTCGACATGACGCCGGAGATGTTCGCCGAAATCGCCGACGAGAAGAAGATCGTCGCCATCAAGGAGTCATGCGGCGACGTGCGGCGCGTGACGGACCTGATCAACGAAGTCGGCGACCGGTATGCGATTCTTTGCGGCGTCGACAATCTGGCGATGGAAGCGATATTGATGGGCGCGCACGGCTGGGTGGCGGGGCTCGTCTGCGCATTCCCGCATGAGACGGTCGCGATCTATCGGCTGCTGAAGGCGGGACGGCTGGAGGAAGCACGCGCGATCTATCGCTGGTTCGCACCGCTGCTGGCGCTCGACGTTTCGCCAAAGCTCGTGCAGAACATCAAGCTCGCGGAAGCGATCGTCGGCCTGGGCACGGAGCCTGTTCGCCCGCCGCGTCTGCCGCTCGCGGGCGATGAACGCAAGACCGTCGAAGCGCTCATCCGTCATTCGATCGAAACGCGGCCGGCGCTTCCGAAGCTGTAAGCATGAGCGCCTGTGTGGCGTATCCAGCAGGCACGGCCGGTATGAGAAGTGAGCGCGCGGAACCATTGCGCGAAAGCCGTGCACAAAAAGATGCGGCGGCCGAAGCCGCCGCATTGACCAGGCGTGATGCCCGAGCGCGCTCAAGCCGCTTCAGCGTGCTGCGCGACGGCTTCTTCGCTGCGCAGATGCAGTAGCCGATAGCCGCTCTTGTACACGGGCTGCAAACGGAAATCGTTGTGCGGGTCGATTTGCAGCAGCAGGCGCAGACGCGACACATGGCTGTCGATCGTGCGCGTCACTTCGCGGAACTCTCGCCCCCAGACCATCGCGAAGATGTGGTCGCGTGACAGAACGCGGCCGATGTTCGAAAAGAACAGCGACGCCAGCCGGTATTGCGTGCCCGACAGTTGCACGGGCGTGCCGCGCAGCGTGACGAGCTGTAATAAGCGCTTTGGCGCTTAGTCAAAACGCAAACTCTCTCGCGCTCTATTGCGCCCGTGTCGAATCGATCAGCTCGTCCGC
Source organism: Paraburkholderia piptadeniae (assembly GCF_900007165.1). Taxonomy (GTDB): domain Bacteria; phylum Pseudomonadota; class Gammaproteobacteria; order Burkholderiales; family Burkholderiaceae; genus Paraburkholderia; species Paraburkholderia piptadeniae. The sequence goes on along the minus strand of NZ_CYGY02000050.1, from coordinate 122,840 downwards.
CTCGCGATTCAATACGCCGGCTTCGGCCGAACGTTGCGTGTGGCTGAGCAGCGCGCCGAGATTCCGCAAGGTGCGCGCTTCATCCTGCCGCCAGGTCAACGGATCGTCGTGTGCGAGTTTGCGGTACAGATCCAGCGCACGGCGCCACGCGTCTTCCGCTTCGCGCGGCCTGCCCGTGCGGCCGTAGAGCACGCCCAGATTATTCAGTATCCGCGCCTCGTCAGGCTGGTACGCGGCAGGCGTATTGTGCGAAAGGGCGTGAACGATCTGCAGCGCTTGCTGATACGCCTGTACCGCCTTGACCGGTCGCCGTTCGAGGCGGTACAGCACGCCCAGATTGCCCAGCGTACGTGCGAGGTCGGGCTGGTAAAGCGCGGGGCTTTCGCGGGCGAGTTGTTGACGGATTTTCAGAGCTTCCCGGTAGGAGTGTTCCGCTTCTGGCAGCCGCCCGCTTGCGCTGTAGAGGTTGCCGACGTTGTTCAGCGTGCGCGCAAGCGCCGGACGCCAGGCCGCGGGGTTGTCGTGTGCGAGTGCGCGCTGGATGCCGAGCGCTTCGAGATAGGCGAGTTCCGCGTCGCGCGTGCGCTGTGTTGCACTGTAGAGAATGCCGAGATCGTTGAGCGTCGATGCGACCGCGGGCCGATACATGGCCGGGTCCTGTCGGGCCAGCGCGCGGTCGAGGGCAAGGGCTTCGCGCCACGCGTCTGCCGCATCCTGAAGACGTTGCGTGTCGCGATACAACGTTGCGAGGCTGTCAATTGTGCTAGCCACTGCGGGACTGTAGACGGAAGGGTTCACACGCGCTAGCGCCCAGTAGATTTCGAGCGCGTGTAGCCACGCGGTTTCGGCTTCCTTCTGCTGCTGCCGCATCATATACAGACTGCCGAGCTTGCCGAACGTACGCGCGACGGACGGCTGCCACACGGCGGGCTTCTGTTGCGCAAGCGTCCGGTACTGGATCAGCAGTGCTTGATACACCGGCTCCGCGCGCTCGGGCTCGTGCTGCACGAGCAGCGTGTCGGCGAATGCGGTGGCGATGTCCATATCGTCGGGTTGCAGCGCATGGGCCTTCTCCAGGTATGGCAGCGCGTTCCATGGCGTGAAGCGAAGCAGTTCGATGATCGCCGCTTCGTAGTTGCGCGCCGCTGATAGCTGGGTCGTACCGGGTGCTATAGCAATGAGCCGCATGAGTAGCACGGATGCGTCATCCAGATCGAGGCGCCTCGCGGCTTCGCCGAGCTGCATTTCGGTGGGATCCGCGCTGCTTGTGATCGACAATCTGCGCAGCAGATCTTCATAACGTGCGTTCCATTTCGACGCTTCGGCTGTGACGTCGATATCGGCGCGTGTCCTGATCTGCGATGCGAGGCTTTCGAGGATCGGTTCGAAGTTATCGAACGCGGCGTCGTTTGTGGGTTCGCCGTGGTCTGCCAGAGAGACGACCGCGTGCAGCATCACGTTGGCCGCTGTCGCCAGCGCAACACGTTGTTCGGCGGAGAGCCCGTCGCTCTTCATCGCGCGGTTCAGGCGTTCAATGACACGCGCGAGCGCTGGCGCGGAGGCAGTACAGCGGGTCCGCATTTCGAGTCCATTCTGGACGTAGACCTCGGAGAACGACGGCAAACACGCATCGGCCACCCCCGCAGCGGCGCATGCCGTGGACAGCGCGGTCATCGCGATGCCTGAGAGAATCTTGCCCGGACTCATTTCCAGTCAGCCTTGCAGGGTTACTTGTAGGGCGTTGCGCGACGCATCGCTTCGCTTGGAACTCCGCATTGCCATCGCGTGTACTTATTCTATTGAAAACAGGTGAGCCATTTCTGTGGGAGGCAGGCGCCGCCGTGGGCCGAAAAAGTTCGCAAGCTTGAAACTATTGCGCAAGCGGATGACGCATTGCGGCCGATCTCGGTTCGACGCAGTTCGTCCTGCCCCGACAGGCGCAGACCGCCCCCTTCGCGGTCATTCAACTCCAACAATGGAACGTCCGGATGCAACCGCATAGCGGACCGCGCGTTCGAGATAGACGGTGTTCCACAGCATGATCGCCGCGACGACGAGATTCAGGCCACTCACGCGATGACATCGCAGTTCGTATGCGCGATCGTGCAGCTTTCCGAGCCGATTGAAGCACACGGCGCGAGCCAGCGAACTACGCGCCTCTCCCTTTGTTGAGCCCGGCGGTAACGCGTTGCCGTTGGGCCGGGTCGAGGAGCCACTCGATCGGCTGGCATCTACCGCCGTTCCGTCATGCGCGACAGCGGACGCTATGCCGTATGGGATTCAGTCTGGTGCCGTGGAAGCCAGTGATCGAGCAGCAGTCGGGGCGGCAGATCGCAGCGACGGTGAGCGGCGGCGGGGTATCCTGGGAGATTGGACGGCGGCGGGGAATGTCGGTGGGGTGAACATGAAATCAGCGCACGGCGACATGCACCTTTTCGGCCAGGAAATCCAGATGGCATTCACCCGCAGCCGGCCGCGCGGCTACAGGGTCTGCGCCCCGCCGCCGAGATGCGCCAGCAGGCTTTGCATCGGCGCAGATAGAGTGTGCCATTGCTGAAAGCACAGACAAAGCCGCCTTCGTGCCCAGTTATCGCTGATCGTAATAGTTTTGAACGGATATCTGCGTCGAAAGCGCCTGGCGACCGCCAGTGGGATGATCGCGACTCCCACCCCCTGCGACACCATCTGGCACGATCCCTCGAAGTTTTTCATGCGAATACGGAGTGCTAACGTCTTGCGCAGATCGGCAGCGTGTTCGTCGATGTGATCTTGAAGCGCGCTCCCGGCCTCCAGGCCAACGAACTGCTCACCCGTAACATCGGCAAAGCAAACTTCCTTCGATTCTGCGAGTCTGTGCGCCACAGGGACGATCAGGACGAGATGGTCACTGGCGACAGGCTGGATTGTGAGACCTGTGGGGTTGACTGCATCTGATACCACACCCGCTTCGGTCAGTCCTGCGCCGATCATCTTCACAATCTCGGCACTCGTACGCTCTCTCAGATCAATGTTCAGACGCGGACGCTGCGCAAGCCACGGGGCAAGCCTCTGCGGCAAGAGGCCAGTCAGCGCCGCCGTATTTGCGTACAGCAGCAACGTACCTCGCGTACCGGCGCCAAAGTCGCGCAGTTCTCCCTGCAACAGGCTGTGCTGTCGGAGTATCAGACGCGCATGGTGCGCTAACGCTTCTCCTGCCTCGGTGGTTACCACCCCTCTGCGGCTTCTTTCAAGCAGAACGACACCGGCATCCGACTCGATGTTACTGATCCGCTCGCTTGCCGACGCCAAAGCGAGATTTGCCTGTCGGGCCCCGGCTGTAATGCTGCCAGCATCGACCACACAAACGAACAGGCGCAGATCCACGAGATCGAATCTCATACACTCACCAGGACAGATTGCCTTCGGACAATCCGAAGGCAATATCGGAAAAACCGCATTGTGCCAGTTCCCGGTTGAAGGCGTAATACCCTGCATGAATACTCTGACCATCGGATTGACCGGCCTGCTCCTCGCCACTTTTCTCGGAGCCGGTGTCGTTAAAGGCGTGACCGGAATGGGCCTGCCCACGGTTGCCATGGGCGTGCTTGGGGCTGCCATGTCACCGCTTACGGCGGCGGCGATCTTGATAATTCCGTCCTTCGTGACCAACGTGTGGCAAATGCTGGTTGGGCGAGACACACTCCGCATCATGCGACGGCTGTGGGCAATGATGCTCTGCATCGTGATCGGTACCGTTCTGGGGACGCGACTGCTGGTCGTCGTCGATCCCGTCTGGTCGGGACGTGCGCTGGGAATCGCCCTGATCGCCTATGCGGCCTATGCGCTGTTCTTGCCGACGCTCTCGTTCCCGGAACGGCTCGAGTCCTGGCTTTCGCCCGTCATCGGCATTGTTACCGGGTTGTGGACTGGCGCCACCGGCGTCTTCACGATTCCAGCTGTGCCCTATCTGCAATCGTTGGGTCTTCAGAAAGACGAGCTCGTGCAGGCTCTTGGCCTTTCGTTCACCGTCTCCACGGTTGCTCTCGCAGCAGGGCTCCTGGCCCATGGCGCGTTCCGGCTCGACCAGCTCGGCCTGTCGCTGCTGGCTGTCATTCCCGCTCTCGCTGGAATGTGGTTGGGGTCGATAGCGCGGCAGAAGATCAGCCCGAAAGCCTTCCGCCGTTGCTTTCTCCTATTCCTCATCATCCTGGGCCTCGAACTGACGCTGCGTCCGTTTTCCTGAGTCCTCGCCACCTGATGAAGAGCTCACACCATGAGCCGTATCGCTATTCCCGCCACACCTGATGAAGAGTTCACACCAAGAGCCGTATCGCTATTCCTGACATCACGTCCGCCACCGGCGCCACTGCCGATATCTATGCGCGGGTGAAGAAGATTTCCGGTGGCCGCGTCCCCAATACGTACGCCGCGTTGGGCTACCTTGTACCGGCGTCTTTGGCCGCGGTGCTCGACGCCCAAGGCACATTGAACTCGGGCAGCCTGAGCAGGCAAGAGCACGAAACCATCAAGCTGTTAGTCAGTGAGAAGACCGGTTGCGACGTTTGCGTGGCCGCGCACAGCTTCGTGGGCAAATTGGTGGGCCTGCCGGTCGATTCGCTGCGTGCCATTCGCGCCGGACAGCCCACGGGTGACGCCAGGCGTGATGCCTTGGTGCGCTTCGTGTCCCACCTGCATTCCACGAGCGGCACGACTAGCGAGGACGAGTTTAATGCCATCCGTGCGGCCGGCTACACCGACATCCAATTGGCGGAGATCTCGCTGACCATTGCGCTCGGCATCTTCACCAATACCTTCAATCGTATCAACGGCACCGACGTCGACTTTCCGCCAGTCAAGTAAGCCGCCTTGCCGGGCGTGCATGGCATCACACATCCTGGGTTCGCCCGGCTCCTCATGGACATAGCGCGTGCCGATACGAGAGATATCAACTTATGACCGCACAAGCCTTCGAATTTGACGGACCGCGCGGCTACCGGCTCGCCAGCAGATTGGAATTGTCGGACGATCAGCCAGCCGCCGCGCTCGTGGGTCGAGGCACGTTCAATGTGCTGCAATGGACCGATATGCCGCATGGCGGTCATTTCGCGGCGCTGGAACAGCCGGCACTGCTGGCCGAGGACCTCCGGCGATGCTTCAGACCACTGCGCAGCTAAGGTGCGTTGCGATGGCGCAGCCAGGCACAACAGCCGTTGTCGTGGAATGATCAACGGGTTCGCGCAACTGGCGCTGCGAGATGGGCCACCATCAGGGAACGCGAACCGCGCTTCGACGTCGCTTCCCGTCGGCCGGAGCCGCGAACCGCCGCGCGCTTGGGCATTACCACGATCTTGTCATGGAGACATGCGATGCCTGAACACACTTCTCTTCTGGCCTTCGGCCTCGTCGCACTGGGTATCGCGCTTACGCCGGGCCCGAACATGATTTACCTGGTCTCACGTTCGATCTGCCAGGGCCGCGCCGCGGGGCTGATCTCGCTAGGCGGCGTCGCACTCGGATTCGTCGTCTATATGTTGTGTGCGGCACTTGGCATCACTGCGCTGCTACTCGCGGTGCCGTTTGCGTACGACGCTTTGCGCTTCGGCGGCGCGCTTTATCTGCTTTGGCTTGCATGGCAAGCGGTGAAGCCGGGCGGAGGTTCGCCGTTCCAGGTACGCGACCTGCCGGCCGACAGCCCTCGCAAGCTGTTCATGATGGGCTTCGTGACGAATCTGTTGAATCCGAAAATCGCGGTGCTTTATCTTTCGCTGCTGCCGCAGTTCATCGATCCGCGGCACGGTAGCGTGCTGGGACAGTCGCTCGCACTCGGCTTCGTATCAGCGTGAACGCATTAGTCGCGATGACTGCGGGCTCGATCGCCGGATTTCTCGCGCGCCGGCCCAGATGGCTAGCGATGCAGCGCTGGATGATGGGAACCGTGTTGACGGGCCTGGCCGTTCGGATGGCGATGGAAGCGCGCCGGTAGCGGATTTGCGCGCGCGCCGCAGGCTTCAGGTAAGCGCGACCCGGATGAATGTGTGCAGTTGCACCGAACCCGCGGGAATCGAGCGCGGCTCGCAACGCACGCTATCCAGATCGAAGGTGTCCTGGCGCAATTCGCCGTGCTTATCAAACCATTGGCAGACCAGTCTAAACGGGAACCGTGCTCGCTTCGCGACCGATCCGTATCGAGGAGACGACACGCACAATGAGCGGCAACCTGCAGATCGAATCGACTGACCTGATACTTGCCACGCTTGCGCGGCAAACCTTTCTCACGTAAGGGCTGGCTCTTCGAACTAAAACTCAAGTAGGCACCTGGCCTCGCGCTGCCTTTCAGAGGCTTGCCTAGCATGAGATTGGTATGTCCATAATAGTCGCCGCCGACGCGCCGAATGTGCGGATTGCAACGGCAAGTTGTCGTTTCGGTAATCGTCTTGTAAGTCGACCGTGTCGACTCACTCATCACCTGGCGCACTTCGGCGGACGCAGTTCCGCATAACGATTATTGAATGGCCGTTTGCTGAGCGGAACTGCCGTCTGAACGCATTGCTTAAGGAACGGTCGACTCATCTGCCAATATCGCATTGCCTGGAAATAACCGGACCGTAGCGGCCGCGCCTCGCTGTCCCGCGCTCCTGATGACCGACTGCCACTAAACGCCGCCACTCGCGTTCGCCTTTATGGTCGACGTTTGGGTGCAAAGCTCAGCCAGACAGGTTGTCCGCCACGGAAGAGAATGCACCGCCTATCAGCAAGCCATCAGCCCAATCCCGGCTCCAGGCTGACGTCCGGGTTCCTGGACATCACTCCGCTGCGTCCTGTAGGAGCCAAGGTGGACTTGCGGATGGTTGACTGACTCTCCTTCAGGCAACCAGAGCGGCCGTTTTACCCGGCCGTTATATGGCGAATTGCTAAAGCCGACCCGACAGTACCCTTTGTTAGAGCGAGCACGGCGTACCGAAACCGTTCGGCAAATCTCGGTCAGGCAGCGAACTGCAGAGGTTGTGCTTGCATCGTTGGTTGCCCGAGCACAAGATCGCTTGCTCGCTCGGCTAGCATGATGGTCGCAGCGTTGATGTTCGCGCTTGGAATCGACGGCATAACCGATGCATCGATGACACGCAGTCGCTCTATGCCCCTGACTTTCAGATCTGGACCCACGACGGCGGACGGATCGTGCTTCGCTCCCATCTTGCAGGTTCCACAGGGGTGATAGGCGCTTGACGCGTCCTGCCTGATGAACTCGTCGACGGCCGCGATTGCGCTTACATCGACGCCCGGCATGTCTTCACGGTAGTGAAAGCGACGGAAGGCGGGTTGTCGTGAAAACAGCAGGCCGAGTCGTACCGACTCGCGCATCACGCGCCAGTCTTCCTCGGTGTCCAGGTATTTCGGATCTATCGAAAGCGGGTCTTCGGCGTGCATCGACTTCAGTCGGACACGTCCGCGACTCGTTGGGCGCATCGGACCTACTCCGATTCGATATCCGTTTGTTTGCCGTGTGGGTATCCAGTCCTTGTTGAAGAACACCGGAAAAAAGTGGAACTGAATATCCGGATGGGGAATGTGGAGGGCGCTTTTCAGAAAGGCGCCGACATGACACTGGTTGACGGACGCAACGCCCGACTTGAAACCGAACCACTGCACGCCAGCCCACAGCATTCGGTGAAGCTGCAGTTCCCGGTTGAGCGAGACAGGTTCCCTGGTTTCGATCTGGATATGACATTCCAGATGGTCCTGCAGATTTTCTCCAACCCCTGGCAACTCGACTCTCGGGACTATCCCTTTTTCCATGAGATGATCGACCGGCCCGATTCCTGACAACATCAGCAGTTGCGGGGAACCGAAGACTCCAGCGCAAAGTAAAGTCTCCTTACGTGCAGTGACGTTCACGACAGAGTCGCCGTTCAGCACCTTGAACCCGGTCGCCCTGTTGCCGATAAGGTTGATCTGCTCGAGTGTGCTCTGCGTCCAGATCGTCAGATTACCGTCGTCCTTGCGCGAGTGAAGGTAGCCGTATGAGGCGCTGTTGCGAATACCGTGATCGACGCTCATCTCGAAGCGCGACACACCTTCCTGCTGGTATCCGTTCACGTCGTCGGTGAGCGGAAAGCCAGCTTCGACGCCCGCATCGAGAAAGGCCTGGTTGAGCGGACAGAGATGCTCCTGACGCTGCGCATGAATGAACCCGTCGGCACCCCGATAAGCGCTGCTGACATCACTTCGCTCGATCTTCCGGAAATACGGCAGACAATCCTTCCAGCCCCAGCCCGTCGCCCCTTCCCGCTCCCAGCGCTCGTAGTCGAGGGGATGACCGCGAAGCCATGTCATGCCGTTGATGGAAGATGAGCCGCCCAGAACGCGACCTCGCGGCTGCAGGATGCGGCGGTTGTCGAGGTTCCGCTGCGGCTCGGTCTCAAACCAGTAGTTGTATTTCGAACTCGGCTTGAAAATCGATCTGAGGCCGGCGGGCATACGGATCACCCACGAACTGTCACGTGGACCCGCTTCGATCAGCAATACCTTATTGCCGGCATCAGCGAGTCGGCGCGCGAGTACGCAGCCGGCCGAACCCGCTCCGCCGATTACATAGTCAAACTCCAGAGCCTCGCTCATGATCACGCCTCTGTCGCTGCACCGCGATCCTCGTGATAGGTGTAGCGGGTTTCGATAGGCGCTGATATCTCCCACACCGCCTCCGCGCCGTCGCCGATGGACACGAAGTCCCCGGCCTCGATGTCGAGTTGCGCGCCATGTGCGAACGTCAGCCGTGCCCGGCCATTAACGACGTAGAACGTCGCGCCCGGTACATAGCGATGCTGGAACGTGTCGCTGTCGCAATGCCACGTGTCCCAGCCGGCGGTCGTGTGTTCGATGTCGTCCGGCGCTGGTTGCCTGGAGATGGATGGAGTCGTGATGGAAACGTTCATGTCGGATATGAAGAGTAAAAGCTGGAGTTGACGCAAACTGAGGAGCAAGGCGTCGGGATTCATCGCCGCGTGTTACGCAGGCTTACTTCGTCCACTGCTGAACCAGCGTGCGGTTCGCGTCGATCCAGGCCTTCGCGCCTTTCTCAGGGTTTGACACACCTTGCTTGATGATTTCCGACATCAGCCCGCCCAGCGAGTTGTCATCCATCTTCCATTGCTGCAACCACCGCTCGACGTCGGGATGCTGCTTCTTGAATGCCTGGGTCTCGATTCCATAGATAGAGTCGGTCGACCCATAGGCGCCTTTCGGGTCCTTCAGATACTTGAGCTTGTATTTAGACCAGATCCAGTGGGGTTTCCAGAGCGTCACGACGACAGGCTCCTTGCGCTGAATCGCACGTTCAAGCGACAGGACCATCGCAGACTCGGACGATGACTGAACGTCATAGTCGAGCTGATAGGTCGTCTTCGCCTTCTCCGTCAACTGCATGAGGCTGCTGCCGGAATCGATGCCGACGATCTTCGGGCGGCCACTGGACGCGAAGAGACTTTTGTTCGCATTCAACTGGTCGATGCTGTCGACGGCAACATAGTCAGGAACGACGAGGCCCAAATTTGCCTCCTTGAACCAAGGCCCGATCTGCACCACTCTGTCCTTGACCTTGTCGAACGCGGGCTTGTCGCCTGACGGAAGCCAGACTTCGAAGGTCAGGTCGATTTTCCCCTGCGCGACGCTGTTGTAGATCAGCGCCTTGTCCGCGTTCTGTAACTGGACCTTGAGCCCTTTCTCGTCGAGAAGGACTTTCCACATGTTCGCGACAGCGATGTTCTCCGCCCAGTTGTTCACGCCGATCGTGATCGACCTGTCTTCTGCACGCGCCGTGGCGCCCGTTAGCAGAAAGACGACGGGCAGTAACCACTTGAACAATCCCAGCAACTTGATCATTTTCTACGCTTCCATTTGAGGGTTGAAACCGTCCAGCACATGCAGCGTCGCCTTGCTTATCGCAGCAATGTTTCTTCGAACGGGAAAAGTGAAAGCAGGCGAGTTCCTGTCTCCGTCACGAGCAGTTGCTGCTCGAGCTTCACGCCTTCCTGTCCAGCGTGCTCGCCGATGTAGCTCTCGACGCACAGCGTCATTCCCGGTTGTATTTCACCGTCATAGCCAGACGCAGCGAAGTCCGCATGATGGTAGAGGTACGGATATTCGCCCGTCATACCGCAACCGTGTGCCGACAGGTAATAGCGATTCGCGTGGTATTTGTCCGGGATGTTCCAGGCCTTGTCGCTGTATTCCCTGAACGTCATGCCCGGACGAATGATCCCCATGTTGTGATGTACCTGCTCGTGAGCGAGCTTGTAGAGCGTGCGCTGGTTCTCGCTCGGCTTATCCGGCCCGGCGTGGAAGGTACGGGAAAAGTCAGAGTAGTAACCGTGACAGCCGACGACATCGGTATCCAGCGCGATCAGCTGGTTTGGTTCGATGACATGGCTGGATGTTTCCTGGAACCAGGGGTTGGTTCGACGCCCGGCACTCAACAAGCGCGTCTCAACGTAGTCGCCATCCTGAGCGATGACCGATTGATGCAGCACAGACCAGAGCTCGTTCTCCGACATGCCGGGCCGGATCGCGTCCCGAAGCTTTCCGACGGCAGCTTCTGTCGCCCGCAGCGAAGCGATGACGCACTTCAGTTCCTCGGCCGACTTGATGGCGCGCGCCATCTCGATCGGCTCCTGCGCATCCACCAGACGCACGCCATGCCCGGCCAGCGCAATCGCGACTCCGGCGTTCATGCGCTCGATACCGACCGTGGGCCGGGGACCGACGAGTTCAGTCAGCGTGGCTACCATGTCGGCCGCCCATGCCTTTTCGCGCGCCACGATGGCCGGGCCTGCCGCGACGAAACTGGCGGTTGACGATGGACGGACTTCGTCGATCGTCTCCAGGCCGTCGGCCAGGTGCTCGCAACCAGTGAACTCGAACAGAATCGTCCGGCCTTCCGTGACGATGAGGTAGCGCGAAGGCGTGTTACGGGCGCAAAAAATCTGCATGTTGCGCGCGCCCGTGGCGTACCTGATGTTCACTGGGTCACTGATGATCAAGGCCGCGATATCGCGTTTTCGCATTTCGGCCCGAATTCTGCCAAGGCGATACGCTCGCACCGACGGGAGGTCGATGTCCGAGCCGTGCGAGGAGTGATCGAGCGACTGAAGATCGGAAAGATCGTGGCGCCCGCGGTGCCACTGTAGCGTAGTCATAAGAACGTCCAGATGGGGAAAACACCAACCTCTAGTTATAAGGCTTGTCGCTGCAGCCGGCGCGCTGAATCACCGGATTGCTCTGCCATGAAACGACTTTACGAGCTACCAATTTCCCTGTACACAGATAAAATCTCATGTGCATTGATAACCTTACGTTATGAAAAGCCTGCGACATCGCCTTCCGCCGCTGACCAGCCTGATGTTTTTCGAGGCAGCGGCCCGGACGTTGAATTTCACGCGGGCCGCGGAAGAGCTTCACGTTTCACAGGCAGCGGTAAGCAAGCAGATCCGCCAGCTTGAGGAGGGGCTTGGGTTTGTACTCTTCGAACGGGTCGGTCGACGGGTACAGCTGTCGCCGCGCGGAACGCAGCTTCATAACAAAGTCAGCGCGGCGTTCAATTACCTCGCTGATGCCGTGGACGAGATCAGCGACAAGCGGAGCGCGAGTATGGTGACGGTGGCCGCCAACACGGCGATCTCGCATTTCTGGCTGAGTGAGGTCATGAGGGACTTCCGTGATCGCAATCCGAGCTTCGCGGCGAGCATTCGCACAATCACGTCCGATCAGCCTTCTGATCTTTTTAACGACAGCGTCGACCTGGCCGTGGTGTATGACCCGGGTCAGCGGATCCACTGGACGGCGCAGTTGTTATTCGAGGAAGAGATATTCCCTGTCGCGAGTCCGGCTTATATCGAAAGCCATCCGCTGCTCAGCGACGGTCCTGAGGCGTTGCTATCACAGGTGCTTCTTGAGTATGAACGCGTCCAGCCAAACTGGATCAACTGGTCTATCTGGTTTAAGTCGCTAGGAATTGAACCGAGCCGCGTGAGGGCGACCGAGTATGGCAACAACTACATCGTGCTTGTGGACGCCGCCACGCGAGGACGAGGTGTGACGTTGGGCACTCGCCATCTTCTTGACGCGGAAATTCGCAGTGGACGACTCGCGCGCCTATCCTCGTTGAGCGTGCGCCCAGGTCGCGGCTACTTTCTGATGCGCAATGACCAGCGCCCGCTCGGCACCGACGTTGAACAGCTGTATAGCTGGATCGCCAGTTACCGGGTGAACTAGGATATTCGCGAAGGCACGTTCGCGCCTCCTGCTCATCCGCCTGATACGACAGGCGTAGTTATGGCGCGACGTCGCGCGTCGTCGATGCGGTCCGGCAAGCGGATGGCGATGCCGCTATCGTCTACAACACGCACACGTATCGGGAGTCGACCGGTACACGTCGACACGTCTATGAGTCGACCATCGAGCGGACAGAGATTGCTGTCGTCCGATATCGATAGGCTCGCGCCCGTTCGCGGCATCGCAAGCTCGGTGATACAGATCGAATTTGCAGCGTTTGCGTCGCGACTCTCAGCGCGCACCGATTGACGACCTTGAAGGAGCAATCCAACGCGGCAGCGTGAACCAATGGCTGATCCGATGGCACGGATCGCTTGCGATGAATCAGAGGCCAGGGCTTGATGACGACGCTCATGACGTGCAGGTTGTCAAAACAGAAAAACCGGCTCACGCTAACGTCGTACGCTACGCACTGACCCGTGCCGATGAGCGAAGCTGACGAAGGGACAGAGACATGAGCCTGGTCGATTATCAACTCATGGAAGTGGCAAGCGACAAGGCCGTGAAGATGTGGACACGGGGCGTCGTGATTGAGGAGGCGGCTCGCCGGCAACTGAGCAACACGGCCCGCATGCCGTTCGTGTTCAGGCACGTTGCCGTCATGCCGGACGTGCACGTGGGCAAAGGGTCGACGATCGGCAGCGTGATTCCGACACAAGGCGCGATCATACCGGCGGCGGTGGGCGTCGACATCGGCTGCGGAATGATGGCGGTTCGCACGTCACTGACGGCCGCCGACCTGCCCGATTCACTTTCCGGCGTGCGCGGCGCGATCGAGCGCGCCGTGCCGCACGGCGGTGCGCCGGGGCGACGCGACCCAGGTACATGGTCGCGTCCGCCGCCCGCCGTCGACGATGCCTGGAAGCTGCTGGCACCCGGTTTTCAACGCATCGTCGACAAGTATCCTTCCCTTGCGCGCACGAACAACCACGCGCACGTGGGCACCCTCGGCACCGGCAATCACTTCATCGAGGTATGTCTCGACGAAGATGACAGCGTCTGGTTCATGCTGCATAGCGGATCGCGTGGCGTGGGCAACGCGATCGGGACCCTCTTCATCGAGCTGGCCCAGGCCGACATGCGCCAACACCTTGCGAATCTGCCGGACAAGGATCTCGCGTACCTCAAGGAAGGCAGCCGGCACTTCGATGACTACGTGGAGGCGGTCGGCTGGGCTCAGAACTACGCGCGCAGCAACCGTGAGGTCATGATGAATGCCGTGATCGACGCGGTGCGCTCGACTATCGGGAAACCCTTCACCATCGACGAGCACGCAGTGAACTGCCACCACAATTACGTACAGAGGGAACGGCACTTTGGCGCCGACATGTTCGTCACGCGTAAAGGCGCGCTGTCGGCGCGAGTGGGCGAGTTCGGCATCATTCCCGGTTCGATGGGCGCGAAGAGCTTCATCGTTCGCGGCCTCGGCAATGAAGAGAGCTTCTGCTCATGCAGTCACGGCGCCGGGCGCGCGATGAGCCGGAAGGAGGCCAAACGGCGCTTCACGGTCCAGGATCAAATCAGCGCAACGGCGCATGTCGAATGTCGCAAGGATGCAGGGGTCATTGATGAAATTCCGATGGCCTATAAGGACATCGACGCAGTGATGGCCGCGCAGCGGAGCCTGGTCGAGGTGGTACATACGCTGCGGCAGGTGGTTTGTGTGAAAGGTTAGGCCCTGATTGCTTTGCGACCACCCCGCAGGCAGCGATTCCGGATGTCGGTCGTGGGTCAACTCCGGCCTTGTGATCTGCTCGCGACCGGCCATTCGCGGAACGCCAGCTTGAGCGTCGCGGGCGCAAGTGGTGATCGGCGGGAAATGATCAATCGCCGCACGATCGCCCTGTACATCGCCATGGACGGCGGCAAGCTACCCATTGCAGCCCGTTGACGTAGTTCCGCGTCAAGGTCGGCGTTTTGATGTTCAGCGGACGCGCATCCGTGCGCGTTGGCGGACAGGCTCCGACCTCATAGCGGGAGGCTCGTCGAGCGCTTGATCTCCTTCAATGAGAAGCCCGTATACATCTCCTTGATGTTGCCGAGGTTGCGGATCCGGTGCATCGCGAGTTGATGGAATGCCTCCATATCCCGCACGACGACCTGAAGCAGATAGTCGTACTTGCCGGATACATTGTGGCAAGCCACCACATTCGGCAGCGCCATCACACCCGACTCGAACGCACGCATGGCTTTCTCCGAGTGACTGTCGAGCATGATGTTGATGAAGGCAAAGAGGCCGAGCCCCAGTTCCCGCTGATTCAGCGTCGCGTGATAACCCTGAATCACCTGCTTCTCCAGCCGCTTCAGTCTTTTCCAGCAGGCGGGTGCAGACAAGCCAATCTTCTCCGCAATATCCGCATTGGACAGTCGGCCGTCGACTTGCAGCAACTCCAGGATCTTCCTGTCCGTATCGTCCAGATCTGTCATTTCCACTCCTCTCCATTGCCTCACGGCATTGCGACGACCGCACACCGGTGCGCCGAATCCCATTCACCCACTGTCTTGGGACTGGTTCGCAGCAAGCCCGGGTTGGTTAATTATATTCACCATGAGCACAGAAAAGCTTATCCGCGTGAAATCCTCTTAACCACACTATCGACGATCATTAACCAAACAACGACGGACGAGTGACGGTCTCGCGCCGCAGTTCGCGGCGTCCGCATTGCGTCCGCGATGTCTGAACGGATGGAGCCCAGAAACGGGTTCTTGCGATCTACACAAAAGAACTGGAGGAGTCGGATGAGTCTGTTTAGAACCAAGGATCTCGCGACGATGGTTGCCGCGAGTCACGCACCGCATGGCCTGAAGAAAGTGCTTGGCCCATTCGATCTGATCCTGATGGGGATCGGAGCGATCGTCGGCACCGGAATTTTCGTCTTGACGGGAACAGGCGCGCTTACGGCTGGACCAGCTTTGACCGTATCGTTTGTCATCGCCGCCCTGGCCTGCGGATTTGCGGCGTTGTGCTATGCGGAGTTCGCTTCGTCGGTGCCGGTTGCCGGCTCGATCTACACCTACAGCTATGCCACGATGGGCGAACTGGTCGCCTGGATGATCGGATGGGACCTGATGCTCGAGTATGGGCTTGCGAGTTCCGCGGTGTCGGTGGGTTGGTCAGGCTACTTCCAGTCGCTCATCGGCGGATTTGGCCTGCATCTGCCCGCTGCGCTGTCAGCGGCGCCGGGCGCGATTCCCGGCGTCCATACGTGGTTCAACCTTCCAGCGTTCCTCGTCATGCTGGTGTTGACCGCACTGCTGTCATTCGGTGTGCGCGAATCGGCTCGGCTCAACAACGTGATGGTCGGCTTGAAGATCGGCGTCGTGTTGCTGTTCATTCTGGTCGGTGTACGCCATGTTCAACCGGTGAACTGGCATCCGTTCACGCCCTTCGGTTATTCGGGCGTGTTCGGTGCAGCGGCACTCGTGTTCTTCGCGTTCATCGGATTCGACGCGGTCACGTCCGCCGCCGAGGAGGTGAAACGGCCGGCGCGCGATCTGCCGATCGGCATCATCGGATCGCTGGCCGTCTGCGCGGTGCTATACGTCGCGGTATCGGCCATCATGACAGGCATCGTTCCATACCAGAAGTTCCTCGGCGTCGACCACCCGGTGTCGCTTGCACTGCAATACGCGGGCGAGAACTGGGTTGCGGGCTTTGTCGATCTCGGCGCTATTCTCGGCATGACCACCGTCATTCTCGTGATGACCTATGGGCAAACGCGCATCGTCTTCGCGATGTCGCGCGACGGCCTTTTGCCGAAGAAGCTGTCGAGCGTTCATTCGAGTCTCGGCACGCCGTTTTTCGCAACCTGGATCGTCGGAATCCTGTTTGGTCTGGTCGCAGCCGTGGTTCCGCTGAACGTGCTGACCGAACTCATCAACATCGGGACGTTAGCGGCGTTCAGCCTGATTTCCGTCGCCGTCATCATCCTGCGAAAAACCCGCCCCGACCTGCCGCGCGCATTCCGCTGCCCGGCCGTGCCGCTGGTGCCTCTGCTTGCGATCGCGTTCTGCATCACGCTGACCGTGTTCCTGCAAGCCACGACCTGGATCGCGTTTCTGGCCTGGCTCGCGATCGGGCTCGTCGTGTACTTCACGTACGCGCGGCAACGGTCGCTCCTTAACTGACTTCGGGACATCGCCCGGAGTATCGGCCCGTACAGCCTCTTCACTGAATGACTGAACGCATATGAGTTACGACTTTGATCGCCTGATTTCCCGCTGCGGCACCAATGCCCTGGCGGAGGACGGCTTCGAAAACTATCTGTTCGGCGCGGATGCACCCGCGCCCGCGCTCGATGTGCCGAGAGAGGAATTGATCTCGATGTGGGTGGCGGACATGCAGTTCGCCGCGCCGGATGCGGCAATCGACGCGATCTCCGAGCGCCTGAAACACCCGGTCTTCGGCTACACGATGAACTTCGACGATCAGCTTTATCAGGCTTTTCATGCCTGGTGTGTCGAACGATACGACTGGCGCTTCGCCCGGGAAGACATGCTGGTCGCGCTGGGCGTCATACCGGCGCTCTTCGGGCTCGTCGAATATGTCTGCCAGCCCGGCGACAAAGTGCTGAGCCTCACACCGGCCTATGGATACTTCAAGCATGCGACGGTGCAGCGCGATCGGGAATTCGTGACGTCGCGCCTGCTTGCTTCCGGCGATGGCGGCTACACGATCGACTTCGACGACTTCGAAGCGAAAGTGAGCGACCCGGCCGTGAAGCTCTTTTTCCTCTGCCATCCGCACAACCCAACCGGCCGGGTCTGGACGGAGGAAGAACTGCGCCGCATGGGTGAGCTTTGCATCGCCAACGGCGTCAAGATCGTTTCCGACGAGATCCATTGCGATCTGCTCAGAAGCGGAAGCCGGCACACGCCTTTGGCCAGGCTGTTCCCGGGCAGCAGGGACATCATCACCTGCATGGCCGTCAGCAAAACCTTCAACCTTGCAGGCATGATGATCGCGACCGTGATCATCCCGGACCCGGCATTGCGCTCGGAATGGAAACGGCGGCACTACCCGTTCGTGAACCCGCTCAGTCTCTCGGCCGCCATTGGCGCCTATCGGAATGGCGCGCCGTGGCTGGACCAGTTGCGCGCGTATCTCGACGACAACTTTGCGTGGACCCAACGGTTTCTGGAAAAACACTTGCCCAAGGCCGAGTTCCGCATTCCAGATGCGACCTATCTCGCGTGGGTCGACCTGCGTGCCTATTTCGACGAGTCGGTCAACCTCACCCGGTTCTTCCTTGAGAAGGCCGGCGTCATCCTCGAGGGCGGCGAGATGTTCGTCGAGAACGGCCATTGCAGAATCCGGCTCAACCTTGCATGCCCGCGAGCGCAGGTACGGCGGTCGCTGGAAAAAATACGCGACGCGATCGTCGGCTTCCGCGAAGGCCAACGCATCAACTGCAACAGTCACCCCCTCGATCAACTTTCGTAACAGAGGAAGCCCATGAACGATTGGAACGAGTATCGCGAGCAACTCACGATTACCGTTCAGGGCAATGCCAATCACGCGGGTACGACGCCAACGCGGCTGCGTAGACCAGCGAACCCATCATACCGCGGCGCCGGCAGCACTATAAAACCCGCACATCAGCCCGTGACGCAGCGAAGATGTCCACTCGCTCGGCATGCAATGCCTGCGCCATCGTCTCCTGGTTCTTGCAAGGCGGTCCATGAAAGTATCTTCAGTGGACGGTCCGACCCGGCGCAGGCCAATCGAGTATCCAGTCTGACTGCTGCCACAGTGCGCTTCGATAGAGGATACGCAGATGCGCCCGGCGAACAAAACGGGTTTCGCTGCGTTACCGCGTTGTATAGGGCAATTTCACGAGAAATGCAGCGCGCGACCTGGCCCGTTCAGCGGGTCAGGGAACCGTGTGCCACCGGGCTTCATCCAGGTCCGGGTATCGGGACCACGGATCGCTCCCATCCCGACACCTTGCAAGTGGATTCAGGCCTCGGATAGGGGTGCAGCGTCTCCCGGCTCGGCGACGGGAAGACGTACTCGGTGCTGCCAGTGGGTTACCGCCATCTCGTCCAGCATGATCTGTCGATCTTCCGGCGGACGCGAGAGAGATGCCGGACAATAGGCGCGCGTTCCGATGCTTGCATGCAGGCAGGCCAGATGAGATCGGGGACTTTGGACTCGACCATTGGCGTGCCGCTTGCGGACGCATCGTCCGGGATTCGCTGCCGCATCTTCCAGTCCCACCACCACAGCAAATCCATGGTTTCCTGGAAGTCCTATGCGTTCCGGGAAAAGGTTGGCCCTCGCAGAGCATCAAGCTCGCTGAAGCGATCGTCGGCCTGGGAACGGAGCCTGTTCGCCCGCCGCGTCTGCCGCTCGCGGGCGATCAACGCAAAGCCGTCGAAGCGCTCATCCGTCATTCGATCGAAACGCGGCCGGCGCTTCCGAAGCTATAAGCATGAGCGCCTGCGCGGCGTATCCGGCAGGCACGGCCGGTATGAGAAGTGAGCGTGCGGAACCATTGCGCGAAAGCCGCGCGCAAAAAAATACGGCGGCCGAAGCCGCCGCATTGACCAGGCGTGATGCCCGAGCGCGCTCAAGCCGCTTCGGCGTGCTGCGCGACAGCTTCCTCGCTGCGCAGATGCAGTAGCCGATAGCCGCTCTTGTACACGGGCTGCAAACGGAAATCGTTGTGCGGGTCGATTTGCAGCAGCAGGCGCAGACGCGACACATGGCTGTCGATCGTGCGCGTCACTTCGCGGAACTCTCGCCCCCAGACCATCGCGAAGATGTGGTCGCGCGACAGCACGCGGCCGATGTTCGAAAAGAACAGCGACGCCAGCCGGTATTGCGTGCCCGACAGTTGCACGGGCGTGCCGCGCAGCGTGACGAGCTGGCGACGGGTGTCGAAGTGATAGTGCCCGACATCGAAGCTGTCCTTGCCGTACCGTTCCGGATAAGCCCGGCGCAACAGCGCGGAAATCCGCTCGCGGAACTCGGCATGTCGCGTGGGCAACGTGACGTAGTCGTCGGCGCCGAGCATGAACGCGCGCACGACGCTTTCTTCCGAGTTGTCCTTTGATGCGAACACCACCGGCATGCGCTCGCCGCCGACCGAGCGGACTGCCTTCAGCACATCCGTGCCCGACAGACGCAGCGCGTGCCAGTCGAGCACGAGCATGTCGATCGTCGAGCGGGCCAGCACTTTCGACAGCGCGAGGCCGTCGTCGTAGAGCATGCAGCTGTGGCCGGCCTGCACGATGATCTTTTCCAGCATTTTGCCCTGCACAGGGTCACGCTGAAGAATGGCGATACGCATGGTGGTTCCCCCGACGATTGATCACGGATCGCGATTCTCATCAGGCACCGCCATTAAGCCCATAAGACTTGTCCGAATTTGCAAAGATTCTGCGACAAATTACATGTTGTAAAATCGCGCGCTGGCCAAATTCGTCACCACGCCGCCTTATCCGGGCCGGCGTGCCGTGTCCCGTGCGTTACCCCGCACCGTCGCACTCCCCGCCTGACGACCGCCGTACTCCGCGCGCAACGCGCGGCTTCTCTATTTCATTACGACAGGCAATGCAAGCAACAGAACTGGGTAGACCACACGCCAGGGAGATCGCGCACGCGCGTCCCCTGACCCGCCACGACTACAAGACGCTCAGCCTCGCCGCGCTCGGCGGCGCGCTCGAGTTCTACGACTTCATCATCTTCGTGTTCTTCGCCCCCGCGATCGGACAACTGTTCTTCCCGCAATCGATTCCCGACTGGCTGCGCCAGTTGCAGACCTTCGGCATCTTCGCCGCCGGCTATCTCGCGCGTCCGCTCGGCGGCATCGTGATGGCGCACTTCGGCGACCTGCTCGGGCGCAAGCGCATGTTCACGCTGAGCGTGCTGCTGATGTCGCTGCCGACGCTGCTGATGGGCGTGCTGCCCACCTACGCGAGCATCGGCATCATGGCGCCCGTGCTGCTGCTCGTGTTCCGCGTGATGCAAGGCGCGGCCGTCGGCGGCGAAGTGCCGGGCGCATGGGTGTTCGTCTCCGAGCACGTGCCGCAGCGTCACGTCGGCTATGCGTGCGGCACGCTGACGGCGGGCCTTACGGCAGGCATCCTGCTCGGATCGCTGGTCGCGTCGGCCGTGAATCGCCATTTCGCGCCCGCCGATATCGCCGCTTTCGCGTGGCGCATTCCGTTCCTGCTCGGCGGCGTGTTCGGCCTGTTCTCGGTTTATCTGCGCCGCTGGCTGCACGAGACGCCCGTGTTCGCCGAGATGAAGCAGCGCAAGTCGCTCGCCGCAGAAATCCCGCTGAAGGCCGTGCTGCGCGATCATGGCCGTGCCGTGATCGTGTCGATGCTGCTCACGTGGATGCTGTCCGCCGCGATTGTCGTCGTGATCCTGATGACGCCGACGCTGCTGCAAAAGCAGTTTCACATCGCGCCTTCGACTGCCCTCTTCGCGAACAGCATCGCGACGCTGTGCCTGACCATCGGCTGCGTGCTCGCCGGTTCGCTCGCTGGGCGCTTCGGCGCGGGCCGCACGATTTTCGTGGGCTGCGTCGCGCTCGGCATCGCGTACTACGCGCTCTTTCGGCAACTCGCCGTCGATAGCGCGATGCTCGTGCCGCTCTATGCGATCGCGGGCCTGTTCGTCGGCGTGATCGGCGCGGTGCCGTTCGTGATGGTCAACGCGTTTCCGCCCGTCGTGCGCTTCTCGGGCATTTCGTTTTCGTACAACGTCGCGTATGCGGTGTTCGGCGGCCTCACGCCGATCGTCGTGTCGCTGATGATGAAGTCGAACCCGCTGGCGCCCGCGCTGTACGTCGGCGCGTTGTGCGCGATCGGCGCGCTGACCGCGTGCTTCGTGAAGCGGGACGCGGGACGCGGGACGCGGCACGATAAGCCGCATGCCGTGGCGTGCGTGGGCACGCCACTTGCGCCTGTCGGTGCATCGACACCGCAATCGACACTTCGAGCCGGTCCGAAACGTCGCATGGCGCGACGGTCCTATCATCGAGGCATGGATATTTCTGTCGACGGGAGCCGGTGCTTTATCGCTTGCTTCCGTCCCATGCCAAATGACCCACACACCTCGTTTCACACCGACGCTCGCGCGCATCGTCGCGACCGTCAGCATCGGCTTCGTCGTCACGCAACTGGACGTGACGATCGTCAATATCGCGCTGGCAAAGATCGGCTCGGACATTCGAGCGAACGTCACCGGCCTGCAATGGATCGTCGATGCGTACACGCTCGCGTTTGCGGTGCTGATGCTGTCGGCGGGCGTGCTCGGCGACCGCTACGGCGCGCGGCGTCTGTTCGCATTCGGCCTTGGTCTCTTTGCGGCGGCATCGCTTGCGTGCGGACTCGCATTCGACGCATCGACGCTCGTCGCCGCGCGCGCCGTGCAAGGCATCGGCGCGGCCGCGATGCTGCCGAATTCGCTCGCGCTGCTCAATCAGGCCTGCGGCCATGATCCGAAGCTGCGCGCCCGCGCGGTCGGCTTGTGGACGGCGGCGGGCGCGGTTGCGATTGCGGCAGGCCCCGTGATCGGCGGGCTGCTGATCGCCGCGTTCGGCTGGCGCGCGATCTTTCTCGTGAATCTGCCGATCTGCGCGCTCGGGCTCTTCGCGACGTTCGCGTGGGTGCCTGCTTCGCGGTCTGCATCATCGTCATCGCACGATGCGGCACGCGACGGCGCGGCCATGCGCGGCATCGATCCATCGGGTCAGATGCTGGCAATCGTCGCGTTGACGGCATTCACGGGCGCCGTCATCGAGTGGCGGCCGCTCGGCTTCATGCATCCCCTCGTCGGCGGCAGCTTCGTGCTCGCGCTGATCGCGGCATGCGCGTTCATCGTCAGCGAGCGGCGCGCCCATGCGCCGATGCTTCCGCTCGCGCTCTTTGGCAACCGCACGTTCAGCGCGGCCGTGCTGTTCGGCATCTGCGTGAACCTCACGTACTACGGCGTCGTGTTCGTGCTGAGTCTCTATCTGCAACACGCGCGCGGCGAGACGGCGCTGCAGGCGGGCCTCGCGTTCCTGCCGCTGACGGGCGGCTTCCTGATTTCGAACGTCGCGAGCGGCTGGGTGGTCGGGCGGCTCGGCGTGCGCGTGCCGATGATCGCGGGCGCGATCACGGCCGCGCTCGGCTACGGACTGCTGCATTTCGCCGATGCCGCATCGCCGCTCTGGACGCTGCTCGTGCTCTTCCTGCTGATCCCGTCCGGCATGGGCCTCGCAGTGCCCGCGATGACGACGGCCGTGCTCGCCAGCGTCGACGCAAAGCGCGCGGGCACGGCATCGGCGGTCCTGAACACTGCGCGCCAGGCGGGCGGCGCAGTCGGCGTCGCGCTGTTCGGCGCGCTCGCGAGCGCGGCAGCGGCGGCGAGCGCCACGGGCGCGGCGCATATCGTGACCGGCCTCAAGGCATCGACGCTGATTTCCGCGTGCCTGCTGCTGATTGCGCTCGTGCTCGCGTGTCTCGTGCATCCGCAGCCGCATGCGCACGGCCGGCCACGCAACGCTGCTGCCGGCGCGCGGCCCGCCAGCGCGAACGAATGACAATCACGCGACCGATACACGGGCCAGGCACCGCGCCCTAAAAGCACAACACCCACGACGCACGCGCATCGTGGGTGTTTCAATGTCCGGCAAACCCGGAAAAGCGCTACAGCGTTGCCTGCTGGATCACGCCTGTTTCAAGCGCTTTCTCGATGAGCCCATCGCTCTGTGCCTTGCTGATCGCATCGGCGATCTGCTTGTCGGGCTCTTCCATATCCGCCTTGATCGAGCCGATCAATCCGGCTGCATCGAAAACGACGAGCGTCTCCGCTGTGTCGGCCCGGCTGATGATCACGCGGTGGTGCATCGGCCCTTCGCCGAGACTTGCGCAAAACCGCATGATCGTGCCGCCGATCGCATGGTCGAAAGCTTGAATCATCGCGTGCTCCTTTAAGTCGAACTGGCTTGTCCGGATGCTGCATCCCGAACGACGCAGGAATGATGCCCGCTCTCACCTGGG
The DNA here is from genome assembly GCF_900007165.1 of Paraburkholderia piptadeniae. Taxonomy (GTDB): domain Bacteria; phylum Pseudomonadota; class Gammaproteobacteria; order Burkholderiales; family Burkholderiaceae; genus Paraburkholderia; species Paraburkholderia piptadeniae. Next base: position 99,536 of record NZ_CYGY02000050.1, on the reverse strand, counting down.
CGCCGCGAACCCGACTGCGACATCAATTCAATAGGCCCCCGTCGCAACGCTTCGCGCGACGGTGCGCGCAACGATCACAGGCTGCTGCTCAGGCCGCCCCTCGGCGCGCGCGCGCCGTCGATGCTGATCCGCCCCGCGCCCGTCACGCATAGCAACAGGAAGCCGCCTGCGATGCCGACGTTCTTCCAGAAATGGATCACCATGTCGCGCTGCACCGCCGCGTCGGTGATGTTCCAGAAGTCGTGCCCAATGATGGCCGTCGCGATCGTGTAGACGGCCATGAACAGCCCGAGCGCGCGAATCTTGAAGCCGACCACCAGAAAGATGCCGCCCAACACCTCGACGGCCGTCGCCACCGGCGCGGCGATGTGCACGAGCGGCACGCCCTTCGAGTGCAGATAGCCGACGAAGCCTGCATACCCGACCAGCTTCATCACGCCGCCCCATAAAAAAAGTGCGGCAAGCATGAGCCGGGCAAGAAGAATTACGCCGGAATCGACGGGACGCGTCATAGGTGTGGCTCCTGAATTGAATTAAGCAGCAGACCGACCGGCACGTCATCAGTTCCCGGGCGCTGCAGTCAGAATAAGTGCAATGCTCGCGTTTTCCAAGGCGACTGATTAGGCCGAGTCTGCCTGAATTCCTGGGTTTGCGTGCGTGGAGCGACGACAGAAATGCGGATGGGTCGCGGACCATCAAGGTCAAATTCCCCGACCCGCCGATGCGCGCGTTTGTTATAATCCTCTCATGAAATCGAACAGAATCTAACGCGCGTTTTTCACCGCCCTCTATTGCGTTAGCGAGACCTTCCCCATGCTGAAAACCGAACGTCTGCGCATGCTTGCCGATGCGCTGGCCAAACAGAACGTGATGCGCCTGCGCGACGCGGCGACGCTGCTCGGCGTTTCGGAAATGACGGTGCGGCGCGACATTGCGGCGAGCCCAGACCATTTCACGTACCTGGGCGGCTACATCGTCAGCGCGACGGACGTGCCCAACACGGCCGGCTATTCGCTGGAGCAGGAAAAGGACCACTTTGCTCAGGCCAAGGCGGAAGCGTCGGCGATTGCTGCGAAGCTGATCGGCAACAACGAGACGCTTTTCATCGATTGCGGCACGACGCTCACGACGCTCGCCCGTTTGATTCCGAACGAGATGCACGTGACCGTCGTCTGCTATTCGCTGAACGTCGCGGAAATTCTGCGGCGCAAGCCCAACGTGCGGATGATCCTGCTGGGCGGCGTCTATGTGCCGTCATCGGATTCGTTCTCCGGCGACGAGAGCATCGAGGTGCTGCGGCGCATGGGCATCAACAAGGCGTTCATCTCGGCGGGCGGCGTCGACGATGCGCGCGGCGTCACGTGCTGGAACTTTCACGAAGTCGCGCTGAAGCAGGCGGCGATGGCGAGCGCGGTGGAGAGCCATCTCGTCGTCGACAGCAGCAAGTTCGGCGTCGTGAAGGCCGTGCGGTTCTCGAAGGTCGAAGACTTTACGTCGATCATCACCGAGAAGGGGCAGGAAGTGCGGAAGGGTTAGTTTTTTGTTTTTTTGTCTGCGACGCTGTTTGGTTTTTTGCCTTTGCGTTGGCATCCGCGTATGCGGTTTGTGTCTGCGACGGCTTTTTGTTTTTTAGCGTGCCGCCGGCATCCGCGATGCGNNAGAAAGCGGGCTCACACCGTTAGTGCTTGACCTTTACCCACGGGCTCTCAACGGCCCCATCCTTCACGCGGCAACATACTGGCCCATGTTCGTTGCCAGCGCGCTACTTAAACGCCTCACCTGCATCGTGCACCCGAATTGTGGCTTGCGACATCGAACAGTCCAGCGCCCCTTTGCGGCAAACTGTGTGTAGGCATTCGCGCCGCACAGGACACCTTCGCTACGCAATGCGCTACAAGTGCGGGCGGCGTCCTATGCGACACAGCAACCCATATTCACTACCGACATGCGGCGCTGAAACGTTCGATGCCCTAAACCGTGCCACAGGTGCGTGAAGCGGGTGAGGCGTTTAGCCAGAGCGTTGGCAACGAACATAAGTTAGTACACGCCGCGTGAAGGATGGGGACGTTGAGAGCCCGTGGGTAGAGGTCAAGCACTGGCGG
>NZ_CYGY02000050.1:0-97424 GCF_900007165.1 Paraburkholderia piptadeniae | reverse complement strand
GGGCAACGCCCGCGCCGGTAGGCGCATCGCGGATGCCGGCGCAAAGGCAAAACAACCAAAAGCGTCGCAGACAAAAAACTAACCCCTGCGCTGCAAAGCAAACAACGTCCCCGCGATCAGAATGAACGCGCCAATGATCACCTTCTGCCACGTGCTCGGCACGCCGACAAGAATCAACACGCTGTTAATCAGCGTCACCAGCACGACGCCGAGCAGCGTGCCCGCTACCGTGCCCGTCCCGCCCGTGATGCGCGCGCCGCCGAGTATCACGGCCGCGATCACATCGAGCTCCGTACCGACGAGATCGAACGGATTCGCGAGCCGGTTGTTCGACACGTGCAGAATGCCCGCGATGCCCGCGAGCATCCCCGTATAGCCGAACACGAACAGGTGAATCGCGCGCAGGTTGTAGCCGAGGCGCTCGGCAATCGCGAGACTGCCGCCCATCGCATAGACGCCGCGTCCCATCATCGTGCGGTTCAGCAGCCACCACGTGACGACAGCCGCGATCACGAGCGCGAGCACCGACGCGGGCAATACCGCGCGCAAGCCGTCCGCCGTGTGATAGAAGAAGAGCGGAATGCGCCCGAAGTGGTCCATGCTGTGTGGAATGTTCATGAAGAACGTCGTGCCGATGAACGTCAGCAGGATGCCGCGATACAGATACTGCGTGCCGATCGTCACGATCAGCGAAGGCGCCCTCAACCGATGCACGAGCACGCCGTTGATCACGCCGAGCACGATGCCGCCCACTGCGCCCGCAACCAGGATCAGCGCGAACGGCTCATCGGGCCACCATGCGAACACTGCCTTCGTAATCGCATACATCGTCAGCGCGCCGATCGCCGTGAACGACACGTCGATGCCGCCCGACGCCAGCACGACGAGCGTGCCGAGCGCGAACAGCGACATCGTCGTCGCCGAATGCAGCAGATCGAACAGCGTGGCGAGCTGGAAGAAGCGCGGGTTGATCGCGCCGACGATCACGCACATCCCGACGATCAGCGCCACGGTGAACCACTCCGGATTGCGCGAGAGCTTCGCGCGCCATGTCGGCGGCTTGACCTCGGGCGCGATTTCGACGACGTTGGGGGTAGTCATGGTCCGGTTCATGATAGACGGCATCTCATGCAGCCTCTGACAACAGAGCGTGATACAGCTCGGCTTCGTTCAACTGGTCCGCGCGATACTGGCTCGCCACGCGGCCTTTCTTCATCATCAAGATGCGGTCGCAATTCTGCAGCAGCTCGGGCAGGTCATCGCTGATCAGAATGATGCCGATGCCGCGCTGCGAAAGCTTCTGCATGATCCGGTAGATGATGTCCTTCGAGCCGACATCGACGCCCACGGTCGGCCCATGCAGTATCAGCACGCGCGGATCGATCGCGAGCCAGCGGCCAATCAGCACGCGCTGCTGGTTGCCGCCCGACAGCGACTGCACCGGCTTGTCGACGCCGGGTGTCGCAATCTGCAAGTCCTTCACCGTCTGCTCCGCAAGCTGTTGCGCGCGCGTACGGTCGATCTGGCCGAAGCGGTCGCGCAGGCTCGCGATCATCGCGGTGATCACGTTGTCGCGAATCGGCTTGTCGAGAAAGAGCCCTTCGTTCAGGCGGTCTTCGGGCACATAGCCGATGCGATGATCCTTCGCATCCGACGGCGTGCGCAATGCCACGACCTTGCCGTCGAGCGTGACCTTGCCGCTCTCGGCGGGCGCGACACCCGCGAGCGCGCGCGCAAGTTCGTTGCGGCCCGAGTCGAGCAGACCCGTCACGCCGAGAATCTCGCCGCGATGCAGCTTGAACGACACATCGCGAAACTGCGCGCCACGGGTGAAGCCCAGCACGTCGAGCACGACTTCGTTGCCGACTGCGCCATCGCGATAGCGCTCGTTCGATAGATGCCGCCCCGTCATCAACTCGCTGATCTGCGCTTTCGTGTAATCGCCGATAGGGCCTTGCGCCATCTTCTGACCATCGCGCAGCACGATCACTTCGCCGCCGATCGCATAGCATTCGTCGAGCTTGTGGCTCACGAACAGCACGGTCACGCCTTGCGCGCGCAGATTGCCGAGCACGGCGATCAGGTTGTCCACTTCTTTCTGCGTAAGCGACGTGGTCGGCTCGTCCATGATGACGAACTTCGCTTCGCTCGCGATCGCGCGCGCAATCGCCACGAGTTGACGCGTCGCGAGCGGCAGTTGCTCGATTAGCGTCGACTGGAACTCCGCATCGCCGGGCAGGCCAACGGCTTCGAGCGCTTTCGCCGCCGTGCGCGCGAGCGCCTTGCGGTCGAACGTGCGCGTGAGACGTCCGTTGTGCTCGGCAAGCTCGGACGTCAGCGCGACGTTTTCCGCGACGCTCATGTTCGGCAGCAGCGACAGGTCCTGATAGACCGTCTCGATGCCCGCTGCCAGCGATTCGAGCGCCGACAGCCGCGCATGATGCACGCCTTCAATGATCAGCTCGCCTTCATCGGGCGGCTGCGCGCCGGAGATGATCTTGATGAGCGTGCTCTTGCCGCAGCCGTTTTCGCCGAGCAGGTGATAGATCTGTCCGCGCTCGAACGAAAGGCTCACGCCGCGCAGCGCATGCACGCCCGTGAACCGCTTATGTACGCCGACCACCTGCAAAAACGGCGTGGAGGAAACGTTTTGATTCATGCCGAAAGCCGTGCTCCAGATGAATGTCGCCGCGTGCCGGCGTTCGTTCGACAGCCGGCACGCGGTCATGCCGCGCTTAGAAGTTGTATTGCTTGTAGTTCGACTTGTCGACGTTCACCCAGCCCTGGCCGCGCACGATGATGCCCTTGCCCGGCCCCTTCTCGACCGTCACTTTCGTATAGCCCGGAATGCCGAGATCGGCGCCGTTCTGCACGGTCTTGCCGTCGACCAGCATCTGCGCCACCTTGTTCATCGCGATGCCCGCGAGCTTCGGGTCCCAGAACGCGATGCCGTTCACCGCACCGCTTTCGAGGAACTTGCCCGCTTCAGTCGGCAGGCCCGTGCCGTACACGCAGATCTTGCCCTGCATGCCCGCTTCCTCGACGGCGCGTCCGATGCCGATCACATCCAGCGACGACGAGCCCTGGAAGCCCTTCAGATCGGGATGCTTGCGCAGCACTTCCTTCGCGACTTCATAGGCCTTCTCGCCGTCGTTGTTCGTTTCGAGCTTCGGCTCGACGAGATTCATCTTCGGGTATTTGGCCTTTGCGTTGTTGATGCCGCCGTCGGCCCACTGCACCTGCGAGCGGCTGCCTAGCGAGCCGACCAGCACGGCCCACTTGCCGTCGTCGTGCATGCACGATGCGAGGCGCTCGTTCAGGCCTGCGCCGTACGCGCTGTTATCGAACGCCTCGATGTCGACCATCGTGTTCTTCGCGTTGTCCGCTTCGTGCGTGACGACCTTGATGCCGCGATCCATTGCTTTCTTCAGCGCCGGTTCGAGCGTCGGCGGGTCGTACGGCACGACCGCGATCGCCGTCACTTTCTTCGCGATCAGGTCTTCGATGATCTTCAGCTGCTGCGCGGCGTCGGCGCGACCCGGGCCCGTCTGATACGCCTGCACGCCGGGGTTGTCCTTCGCAAACTGCTTGACGCCCTCGTCCATCCGGTTGAACCAGTTGATGCCCGTCACCTTGACGACGGTGACGATCGTTTCGTTGGTCGCGGCCTGCGCGGCGGCGATCACGCCCACCGCGAGTGCGCCGGCAGCGAGGGCGGCGCTCAGTCGAGTCAGTTTCATTGCGTTTGTCTCCTTTGTCTTTGGTCGATCGATGTCCATCCATGTCGCCCCTTCATCTGCGTATGCACGCCGGCGGATATCCAGGGCTCCGATGTCCGCTTGAACCGGTCATGCCGCGCTAACGCCTCTGGTTCGGCTGCGCGAAGCCGAAGATCGCGCGCACCCGCTCGCCGCCTGCAAACGCGAGCGACAGCAGCAGCAGAAAACCCCACGCGCAATCGCCGAAAAACTGCGAAACGCCGAGCAGATTGAACAGGCTCGACAGGAACTGCAAAACCGTGGCCGCGAAAAACACGCAGATGATGCGGCCATAGCCGCCTGCCGGATTCACGCCGCCCATCACGGCGATCAGGATCGCGATCAGCAGATACGAATTGCCGTAATCCCACTTCGCGCTCGACGTATGCGTGACGCTGATCAGTCCCGCGAACGACGCGAGCACGCCGCACATCGTGTACGTGAGAATGAGCATCCGCGCGCGTGGAATGCCCGTATAGAACGCGGCCTTCGGGTTGGTGCCCATCAGGTACAGGCGCAAGCCGAACGGGCTGCGCCGCAGCAACCAGCCGAGCACGACGACGGCCGCGATGAAGATCACGAACGAAACGGGCACCTGAAACCATGTGCCGTTGCCGATATCCGACAGCGGCTCGACATAATCGACGTGCACCGACGCGCCGTTGCTGAGCACGACCGCGCAGCCCGTGAACAGCAGTTGCGTACCGAGCGTGCAAAGAATGGGCGTCAGGCGCAGCCGCGCGATCACGACGCCGTTCAGAAAGCCGCCGATCAGCCCCATGCACGCGACGATCGCGCAGAACGCACTGGTGTAGAGCATCGGCGAGTCGTCGCCGCTGACGAACTTCGGCACGATCAGCGCCGCGACCATGCCCGACAGGTTCGCGAGCCCGACACCCGACAGGTCGATGCCGCCGTTGCCCGACACCATCGACAGCATGATGCCGAGCGCGAGCAGCCCGAGTTCGGGCAACTGCCCGCCCATCGACTGAAGGTTGTCGAGCGAGACGAACTGGCCTTGCGATACCCATGTCGCGACGAGCACGACGAGCACGTTGACGGCGAGCAGAAAGTTCAGTTGCCGGTCGCGAAAGAGGCCAGTGAAAAGCGAGGACTTCATGTCGAAACGAACTCCTTCAGACTGCGCGCCGCGGCAAGCGGCGCGCTCGCTCAATGCGTTGAAAGCGGATCGCGCGACTGCGCGAGCACGGCGTTGACTTCCGCGAGCATCGGCATCGACGGCGCGGTGCCCGCGCGCGTCACCGAAATGCCCGCGAGCGCGCAGCCGAAGCGCGTCGCCTCGACGGCATCCGCGCCGCGCGCGAGCGCCGCCGCGAAGCCGCCCGTAAAGCCGTCGCCGGCGCCCGCCGTTTCCACCACGCGTCCGCACTGGAACGCCGGCACGAACACCGACTGTTCAGCCGAATGCAGCAAGGCGCCCGCTTCGCCGAGCGTCACGATCACGTTGCGCACGCCCTTTTCCAGCAGCACGTCGGCGGCGCGGCGCGCGTCGTCGACGTTGCTGACCTCGATGCCCGTCAGCGCGGCTGTCTCCGTTTCGTTCGGCGTGATGTAATCGCACAGCGGAAAAATGCTGTCGTCGAGGGGCAGCGCGGGCGCGGGATTGAACACCGTCGTCACGCCGTGCCTGCGCGCGACCTCGAGCCCGCGCCGCGCGGCGGCGACGGGCTGCTCCAGCTGCGTGACGAACACGCGCGCCGACGCGATGTCTTTTTCGATTGCGTCGACGTCGCTCGCGTTCATCGTTCCCGCCGCGCCCGACGCGACGATGATCGCGTTCTTGCCGGTGATGTCGTCGACAAAGATGTGGGCCGCGCCCGTCGATGCGCCTTCGATCACCGACGCGCGCGCCGTGATGCCTTCGGCGTCCCACGTCGAACGGGCAATCGCGCCGAACGCGTCGTTGCCAATGCGCGTGCAGAACACGACGTCGGCGCCCGCGCGCGCCGCCGCGACGGCCTGATTCGAGCCCTTGCCGCCCGGGCCCATCTTGAACGCGGAACCCGCAATCGTTTCGCCGATCAGCGGCATGCGGTCCGCGCGGAACGTGAGATCGGTCACGTAGATGCCGAGAATGACGACGCGCCCTTGTTTCTGTTGCGTGGCCATCGGCGTTATTCCCTTGGAGCGTCCGGGGCGAGCAGCACGCCCTTCTTGAACACGAAGCAGCCGTAGCCGCGCTGCTCGCCCGTCGCGATCACGCAGTACGCTTTCTTCGCGCGCGCATAGAACGCAAAGCGCTCGATGCCGACCAACGGCACGTCGCGCCCTTCCGCGTTGTTCACTTCGGCTTGCGCTTCGCGCTGCACGGCGGGAATGGTGTTCGGCTCGCCGACCACTTCCATGCGCAGCGCCGGATCGTCAACGAACGTATCGAGCGGCAGCACGGAAAGCACGGCGCGAATCGCGCGCGGCGCATCGACGCCATCGAGCCGCAGCAGCTTGCCCGTGACGGTTTCGCGCGCAACGGAGTCGCCCGGGAAATTCGCGTCGCAGATCACGACTTCATCGCCGTGGCCCATCGCGCGCAGCGCGTGCAGCACATCGGCGTTCAACAGCGGGTCCAGATTCTTCAGCACGTTGTCTCCTCCGTTTTCGGTTGGCGCGCTGTCGCTTTGTCTAGCGATCAGGAAACGATTGGCAAGCGGTCAGTCGCCGTACGGTATCCAGATGTTTTTCACTTGTGTTGCCTGCCGCAGGAACGCCGGGCCTTCGCTCGATGCGTCGAACCAGTCGAACGCGCGGCCATGATCGACGAACGTGCGCTTCAGGTTGCCGACCGACTCGCGTTCGGCCAGCGCCGAATCGTTCGCGAGGCCGAAGCACCACAGCGCATCGACATCGTCGTGCTTCGCGAGCGCCGACAGCAGCGGGCCGCGTTCGCCCGTCACGATGTTGAGCACGCCCGCGGGCACGTCCGACGTCTCGACGACCTGATAGAAGTCGGTCACTGTAAGCGGACTCGACGAACTCGGCAAGACGACGACGCGATTGCCCATCGCGAGCGCGGGCGCCACCAGCGAGATGAACGACAGCAGCGGCGCCTCGTCCGGGCACGCGATGCCGATCACGCCGAGCGGCTCGTTCATCGCGAGCGCAACGCCGCGCAACGGCGGCGCATGCACCGCGCCGTCGAACTTGTCGGCCCACGCGGCGTACGTGAAGAGGCGCGTCACCGAGGCGTCCACTTCACGGCGCGCGGCCGTTTCGCCGGCGGCCGTGCGAACGGCGAGCTGATGCGCGAATTCATGCGCGCGCACCGCAAGATTTTCGGCGAGGTAGTACAGCACCTGCGCGCGGTTGTGCGCGCTCGCCTGCGACCACTTCTGCGCGCCTCGCGCCGCCGCGACGGCGTTGCGAATGTCCTTGCGATTGCCGTCGCCGACTTCGCCGACGACGGCGCCATCGGGTCCGTAGACGGGCAGCGAATAGCCGCTGTCGGGCCGCGCCTGCTTGCCGCCGATAAAAAGCTTCGCCGTGCGGTCGATCGCGAAGGCGTCCGCCTGATTCGACTCGTGATGCAACGCGTCATGCGCCTGCGACGGATCGCGCACACGCTGCACGGGCCGCCGTTCTTCGAGCGCGAGCCACGCCGTCGGCTTCACGTACTCGTAGATGCCTTCGCGACCGCCTTCGCGTCCATAGCCCGACTCGCGATAGCCGCCGAAGCCGACCGCCGCGTCGAACAGATTCGTCGCGTTGACCCACACGACGCCGCACGCGAGACGCGGCGCGATGTCGAGCGCGCGGCCGATCGTCTCGCTCCAGATGCTCGCCGCGAGCCCATAGCGCGTGTTGTTCGCGAGCGCGACGGCTTCGTCGGGCGTGCGGAACGTCATCGTGACGAGCACGGGGCCGAAGATTTCTTCCTGCGCGAGCGTCGACGCGGGCGCGACGCCCGTGACGAGCGTCGGCGGATAGAAGCAGCCGCCGGCGGGCACGCCGCCGTGATCCGCCTCCGGCGACTGGTAGATCGCGCAACCTTCGCGGCGGCCCGCTTCGACCAGCGCTTCGATGCGCTCGAGCTGAACCTTGTCGACGATCGCGCCGATATCGGTGCACTTGTCGAGCGATGGCCCGACCCGCAGCGTCGCCATGCGGCGCTTGAGCTTGTCGATGAAGCGCGCCTCGACGCCCTCCTGCACCAGCAGACGCGAGCCCGCGCAGCACACCTGCCCCTGGTTGAACCAGATCGCGTCGACGACGCCCTCGACGGCGCCATCGAGGTCCGCATCGTCGAACACGATGAACGGCGACTTGCCGCCCAGTTCGAGCGTCAGCGATTTGCCCGAACCCGCCGTAGCCGCGTGAATCAGCCGGCCCACTTCCGTCGAGCCCGTGAACGCGATCTTGTCGACGCCGGGATGATCGACGAGCGCCGCGCCCGTGCGCCCGTCGCCCGTGACGACGTTCAGCACGCCCTTCGGCAGACCCGCGCGATGCGCGAGTTCGGCGAACAGCAGCGCCGTGAGCGGCGTGTATTCGGCGGGCTTCAGCACGACACAGTTACCCGTCGCGATCGCCGGCGCGATCTTCCACGCGAGCATCAGCAGCGGGAAATTCCACGGCACGATCTGGCCGATCACGCCAAGCGGCGCGAAGCTCGCGAATTCGCTGTCCTGCAACTGCGCCCAGCCCGCGTGATGCAGAAAGTGCCGCGCGACGAGCGGAATGTCGATATCGCGCGTCTCGCGGATCGGCTTGCCGTTGTCGAGCGCTTCGAGCACGGCAAAGAGACGGCTGTGACGCTGCACCATCCGCGACAGCGCATACAGATGCCGCGCGCGTCCCGCGCCGCCAAGCGCGGACCACGCGGGCTGCGCGGCGCGCGCGGCGGCGACGGCGGCGTCGATGTCGGTGGCGTCGCCTTGCGCGACATGCGCGAGCAGTTCGCCCGTCGCGGGCTCATGCGTCGCGAAGCGCTCGCTCGCAGCGGGCGCGCGCCATCCACCATCGATGAAATGACCGAACGTCGCGTCGTGCTGCGCGAGCCACGCGCGCGCGGGCTGATCGTCCTCGATTGCGGGACCGTACTCCATCGAAGAAAAATACTCGGCTACGCTCATGGGATCAGTCTGCTCAGGCTACAGGGTGACGGTTGAAGGCGGAGTAACGGCCAGTCGCGTGATGCTCCAACTGGCGTTCGATATCGGCGAGAAGGCTCGATGCGCCGATTCGGAACAGTTCGGGTTCGAGCCACGGACGGCCCAGCTCTTCTTTCATCAGGATCTGATACGACAGCGCCGTCTTCGCATCCGATACGCCGCCAGCGGGCTTGAAGCCGATCAGAACGCCCGTGCGCGCGTGGTATTCGCGGATCATGCGCGCCATCACGAGCGACACGTCGAGCGTGGCATTCACGCCTTCCTTGCCCGTCGACGTCTTGATGAAATCGGCACCCGCCATCATGCAGACCATCGATGCGCGTGCAACTTTCGACAGCGTCTGGATATCGCCCGTCGCGAGAATCGCTTTCAGATGCGCTTCGCCGCACGCGGCGCGAAAGTCGCGCACTTCGTCGTACAGCGCCTGCCAGTTGCCCGTCAGCACATGCTCGCGCGTGACGACGATGTCGATTTCCTGCGCGCCGTGGGCCACCGATGCCTCGATCTCCTTCAGTTTCAAAGGATGCGGAACGAGGCCTGCTGGAAAGCCCGTCGACACGGCGGCCACAGGGATGCCGCTGCGCGCGAGTGCATCGACGGCGGCGGCAACATAGCGGTGATACACGCACACGGCGCCCGTCGTGATGCTGCGCGGCGGCACGCCTAGCGCCGCGAGAATGTCGTCGCGCACGGGCTGCTTCGCTTTTGCGCAGAGACGGCGCACGCGGCCTTCCGTGTCGTCGCCGTTGAGCGTCGTGAGGTCGATGCAGGTGACGGCCTTCAGCAGCCACGCGGCCTGCGCATCCTTCTTCACGGTGCGTCGAGCGTTGAGCGTCGCCGTGCGGCGCTCGACGGCCGACTGGTTCACGCGCAGGCCGTCGAGCCAAGAAAGATCGAAAGGCACGCCGGGATTGCGTACGGGATGAACGCGGGCTGCGCGCCGCAACGCGACCACCGACGAAGGCATAGAAAGTTCAGGCATGAGACGTCCGCAGGTTTGTGCAATGCACAGCAACGGCTGATGGTTTATTCGCAGGCATCGTACATCGTTTGATAGGATTCTAACAAGTGTCGTTATGATTGTTTCCACGCGCGACGGATAGGGGAAATGTCGCGCAAAGCGGCGAAAGCGCCGACCGGCGCCGCTTCGGCTGTCCTCGGAGCAAGAGGTTGGTGTTTTCACCAGGGCAAGCGTGCTGCCTGGATAGTGAGAAATGCGTGCCGCGCGCGGGCCGCATAACGGACGCGATAACAGCGGGGATAAACAGCGCGGGCGGCAGACCCGTTAATCGGCCCGGCCGTGATCAGGCTACGGCGCTTTTAATCGCGGGCAGTCTGTGATGCGGCGCGCGGTAGTTGCATTCGTCCGCGCCCAATTCGAACTCGCGGCACGTACTGGAACGCCGCTCATAGATCGGGCACTCGACCTCGCGCTCCACTTCGCCGTTCAGCGCGGTGCAGCGAACGGGCTTGCGTCCGCGCCGCGCATCGCGACGGCCTGCGGCGAGACGGTAGTCGTCAATTGATGGGACACTCGCCCGTTGGCCTCCAGATCAGTTTCGACCAATAGAAACGCGGAAGTGCGCGCAGCGCGTCCGCATTGCCGCAGGAACGAGACATCGGAATCAACGATCTTTGAAGAGTCGGTAAAACCAGAGCAACCGGCTTCGAAAACGAAATTCATAGCAGCCGAGGCGCCGCCAGATGAGGCCGCCCAATGCGCTTTTCAAGGGCCTGATTTTTGCGGAAATCGCGCTTGAAAATTTGCAGAGGCTTCCTATTTATCGATCAGCAGGCAGACGCCGCGTCGACGTGACGGGCACTGCGTTTATCCACTTCGTTCGTCGCGGCACGACAGGCACACTCAGCCCGGATTGTCTTGCCGCTCAGAGGAGAGAGCGATCATGAGTGGCTATTACTTCGGAACCGACCTGTTCGCCGAACTCGACCGCTTGCAGCGGCACATGTCGAGCCGCTTTGGCGCGTTTCCGTCCAGCATCCGTTCGAGCCGTCCGGGTGCGTTTCCGAGCCTCAATATCGGCGTGACCGACGACGCGATCGAGATCGTCGCGTTCGCGCCCGGCATCGATTCGTCGAAGCTCGAACTGTCGATCGACAAGGGCCTTCTGACAATCGCAGGCGAGCGTCCGTCGACGCGCGCCGCGTCGGACGAAGGCGCCCGCGCGTATGCGCAGGAGCGCTTCAACGGCACGTTCCGCCGCGTCGTCGAGTTGCCGCAGCACGCGGACCCCGACAACGTGCAGGCGCGCTACGCCGACGGCTGTCTGCTGATCACGGTTGGCAAGCGCGAAGCGTCGAAGCCGCGCGCGATCACGGTTCAATAAGCGAGGTGAAATCATGAGCGACAACACTCAAGTGACCCAGCGCGACGACAGCGCAATGACCCGCGACGGCACGCGCGAGCAGGAACGCCGCGTGACGCTGACGCCGCCCGTCGATATCGTCGAGGACAGAAAGGCCGTGACGCTGTGGGCCGATCTGCCCGGCGTGTCGAAGGACAAGCTCGACGTGCGCGTGCATGACGGCAGTCTGACGATCGAAGGCGAATCGACGGTGCCCGTGTCCGCGAACGTGCGGCTCTCGCACGCTGAAGTGCGCGCACCGTTCTTCGCGCGGCGCTTCACGATCAGTGACGACTTCGACACATCGAAGATCGAAGCGAATCTGAAGGACGGCGTGCTGAAGCTCGTCATTCCGCGACGCGAGCAGGCGCAGCCCCGGCGCATCGACGTGAAGATGGGCTAACGCGTTTGCCTAAGTTAATGGATGAATGGATGAATGGATGAATGAGAACGGAGCACTCGCGAAGCGCTCCGTTTTTTTATGCCCGCGACCCGCGATGGCGCTTCATTCAAATCCGCGCTTCTAACGCCGCTTGCAGATTCCGCACGACGTCGCTCCAGTCGTTGCGCGTCGACTGACGGAAGAGGCGCATGTGCGGATACCACGGACTGTCGTCGCGATTCAGTTGCCAGCGCCAGTCGGGCGTGAACGGCAACGCGAGCCACACGGGCTTGCCGAGCGCGCCGGCAAGATGCGCGACGGCCGTATCGACGGAGATCACGAGATCGAGTTGCGTGACGAGCGCGGCCGTGTCCGCGAACGTCGTCAGGCGATCGGACACGTCGCGTAACACGCCGCGCTGCACGAGTTCGTCGATGCCCGCGCGATCGATATCGCGCACGTCCTTCACCAGCGAGACGAACTGCGCGTTCGCATCGAACAGCGGCGACAGTTGCGCAAGCGGAACCGAACGGTTGCGGTCGTTCAGATGCGTGCGGCTGCCCGACCACACGATACCGACGCGCAGCCTGGTGCCGCCTTGCCTGAACACGTCGTCCCACTGCTCGACCCATTGCTGATCCGCGTGAACGTAGGGACTCTCGCCGACGAAATGGGCCTCGCGAATCTTCAGCGCGAACGCGAGACTCAGCATCGGAATGTGGTAGTCGAACACGGGCAGCGGCGCCGTTTCGCCGATCACGTCCGCTGCGCCCGGATAGCCGTGCAACAGCGACAGCAACGCATCCTGAACGCGCACGATGACCCGCGCGCCTTTCGCGCTCAGGCGGTCGACGAAGCGGATGAACTGCAGCGTATCGCCGTAGCCCTGCTCGCAATGCACGAGCACGGTCTTGTATTCGAGCGGCTGCTTGCCCGTCCACAGCGTCGAGTCGGGCAGGTCGTGGCTCATCGTGCCGTCGAGCCAGCGCCATTCGTACTCGCGCCAGCCATGTTCGAATTCGCCGAGCAGCAGATTGGTCTGCGCGCGGTTGGTGCGCGCGCCAGCATCGTTGGTATCGATCGACACGGCCTTCTTGAACTGCTGCAACGCTTCGTCGAAGCGGTGCAGATCGCGCAGCGCGACGCCGAGATTCACATGCGCGCGCACGAAATTCGGCTTTAGCGCGATCGCCTGCCGATAGGCCACGAGTTCTTCTTCATGGCGCTCCATCTGGCCGAGCAGCGTGCCTCGGTTGTAGTGCGCCTCGGCGGATCGCGGATAGCGTTGCGTGAGCCGCGCGAGGTATTGCAGCGCGCGCTCGTGGTCGCCCGTTTGCACGAGCGACATCGTCGCGCCGTGCAGCGCTTCGGCGTGATCGGGATAAGCGGCGAGAACGCGATCGAACAGCGCGATGGCTTCCGCATGGCGCCCGGCCATCTGACAGAGGTGCGCGGCGAAATGCAGTTGCTGCGCGTTCGTCGAAGCGGGCAGCGCGGCGCGCATCGCATAGTCCGCGGCGCGCGCGTAATCGCCCTGTTTAGCGGCGACGTAACCAAGCGCTTCGAGCGCCTCGTTGTGGTCCGGCTCGATCGACAGGATGTCGTGCAGCAGCGCAGCGGCTCCGTCGAACTGGCCGGCCGCGAACTTCTGCTGCGCGTCTGCGAGCCGTTGGGCGATATCGTGATTCATGATGCGGCGCTTGCGCGCAGCGCGTCGCTGCGCGAGGGGACGGAGGGGTCGATTGTACGCGACGCCCTAAGCCGTCCACATGTTGCCGCGCCAGCACCACCTGATCCAGCCGACGAGCGCGAGCAGCATGAGCCCCGCGCCGCCGAGCACGGGCTCGCGCCACGCAACGAGCGCGATGAACGTGAACGCCCGGGTGCCCGCGAGCAGCGCGAATCCGGCGATGACGCCCGATGCCGTATCGATTGCGTCCTGCATGCGTTCATACGCGGCGGGGCTCGACGTGACGGCAGGCTCATGCATGACTTTTCTCCTTGTGTATGCGGGACGGACGGTAACGCCTCAGGTAACGCCTCAGGTAGCACGCTCAGGTAGCACGCTCAGGTAGCACGCTCAGGTAGCACGCTCAGGTAGCGCGCTCAGGTAACGCCTCAGGCGACGCCGGGCGCTTCGTCGAGGAAACCCGTGACGGCCTGCAGCTGCCCGGCCGCATCGACGACGCCGAAGTCCGAGCCCTTCACGATCGAAGCCCCCGACGGCGTCAGCAGTTCCCACGAGAAGCGCAGACGGTTCGCGAAACCGTCGACCTGCGTCGTGCGGCGAAACATGTGATGAGGAAAGCGCTCATGGACGGCGCGGATCATCGCGTCGATGCCGTCGTGTCCGTCGCCCGTCAGCAGGGGATCGGCGTAAGCGGCGTCCTTCGCCCAGGTCGCAGCGATCAGCTCGCGGCGGCGGCCGGCGTCGGTTTCGTTCCAGGTGTCGAAGTAACGGTCGATCAGTGCGGTATGCGCGTTCATCAGAAACTCCTTCAGTCGGTGGAGGGTCGAGACGTGCGCCGCTTGCATCATGTTGGCGGCGGCCTCGGACTGAAGATTCGTCGATGAACGTACGCGAGTCGATTACGCGGGAGGTAATGATCGGTCGGCACCAGCGTCGTTGAGGGGCGCTGGTGCGATGGGGAACATGTGAAGCGTTGCGGACGGTGCGCTAGCCCTTCACACCGGACAGTCCGTCAGCGAGCCGCCTGCCCTCGTCATACCCGGCTTCGCGCGCCTCTTCTTCGCTGCGGAACGTCGCGACGAGTTCCTGAAAGCGCTGGCTTTGCCCTTCGAGATGCGCATCCGCGCCATGCCGGCAAACGTAGCCGATGTAGTGCCACACGGTCTCCGGCACGGGCGGCCCATAGGCCGTGACGGGAAGGACCCAGACTTCACGTCCGTTGTGCTCGATCTTGTCCCACATGTTCGCCTCCGCAACGGTAGCAAGGGTCTCCAGTATGACTGCCTTTGCGCGCGTCAGCGATCGGGGCGCGCCATCTTGATCCATAGGCCCGACTCGAACGCCGCTCATGCGCGGCGGCTCATTACCTCCCGGGTAATGGAATGGCGGCGCACTTTGGCTATCATCGTCGGCATGGACACGATCACCGCCCCCTTCCGCGCGCCGTCCGGCGCCCCCCCGATGAGCCGCACCGTCGGCGACATGCTGCGCGAATGGCGTCAGCGCCGCCGGATGAGCCAGTTGCTGCTCGCCTCCGAAGCCGACATTTCGACGCGCCATCTGAGCTTCGTCGAATCGGGCCGCGCGCTGCCGAGCCGCGAGATGGTCATGCATCTCGCCGAGCGGCTCGACGTGCCGCTGCGCTCGCGCAATGCGCTGCTCGTCGCGGCCGGCTACGCGCCGCTCTATCGCGAGCGTCAGTTGAGCGATCCGCAACTGGGCGCGGCGCGCGAAGCCGTCGATCTCGTGCTCAAGGGTCACGAGCCCTTCCCGGCCGTGGCCGTCGACCGGCACTGGACCATCGTCGCCGCAAACAACGCGCTCGCGCCGTTGCTGACGAGCGCGAAGCCCGCGCTGCTCGAAGCGCCCGTCAACGCGCTGCGCCTCTCGATGCATCCGGACGGCATCGCGTCGCAGATCGCCAACTGGCATGCGTGGCGCGCGCATCTGCTGTCGCGCCTGCAGCGGCAGATCGACGTCAGCGCCGACTCGACGCTCGCCGCGCTCTACGACGAGCTTGCCGCCTACCCGACGCCGCCGAACGCCGAGCCCGCCGACGAGAGCCACGCTTGTACGCTCGAGCAGATCGCCGTGCCGCTGCGCCTGCGCACGGAGCTTGGCGTGCTGTCGTTCTTCAGCACGACGACCGTGTTCGGCACGCCCGTCGACGTGACGCTGTCGGAACTGGCGATCGAGGCCTTCTTCCCCGCCGATCCGCAAACGGGCGAAGCACTGCGCAAGTTCGCGGATGCGCGCGCGTCGTCCGCCGCTAGCGCCTGAGCCGCGCATGGCTTCGGACATCTCGATTCGCCAGCTTGGCCCCGCCGATCGCGACGCGTTTTTCGCGCTGCGTCTACGAGGGCTGAAAACGCATCCCGCCGCGTTCGCGCAGAGCTACGACGAAGCCGTCGAGCGCGGCCCGTCGCAGCACGACGCAATGCTCGCCGGCACGCATGAGGCGCTCGGCAACTTCCTGCTGGGCGCGTTTTCGTCGACGGATGGCGCGCTAGTCGGCACGGTAGGACTGGTGCGCGAGACGCGGCAGAAGGAACGGCACAAGGGCTTCGTGATCGGCATGTACGTCGCGGACGAAGCGGCGGGACGCGGCATCGGACGCGCGCTGTTGACGGAACTGCTCGCGCGCGCCGCGCAGATCGACGGGCTGCGGCAAATCACACTGTTCGTCACGAGCGCGAACGCTTCCGCCCGCGCGCTGTATGCATCGCTCGGCTTTCGCGTGTACGGATGCGAACCTGACTCGCTGTGCGTCGACGGCACATATCACGACGCCGATCTGATGATGCGGTTCATCGACGCACCGGCGCCGCTCACCGGCAAATAGCGCTGGCGAATAACAGAGCAAGACCCGGAGTGTTCGTGGACGCCCTTCTGCGTAGACTGGGCCGCATGGATATGGCAAAAGCCGTCACGGAGCCGCTCATGCAGGAAGCCTCATTCGACACACAAGCCGCGCTGTTCGACCTCGATTCGCCTCCGGGCAACGACGCGCGCAAGCCCGCGCACAAGGACACGCGCAACGACGAGCCTGCACCAGCGATCGCCTCGGCGCAGTCGATCGGGCCGCGCATCGACGCAATCGACTGGACGCGTGCCGCAGGCGAGCTCGACGCGCACGGCTGCGCGATGCTGCAAGGCTTGCTGCGCGCCGACGAGTGCGACGCGCTCGGCGCTCTCTATGCGCGCGACGACCTGTACCGCAGCCGCGTCGTGATGGCGCGGCACGGCTTCGGACGCGGCGAATACAAGTACTACGGCTATCCGTTGCCCGATGTCGTCGGCGCGTTGCGCACGGCGATTTATCCACGTCTCGCGCCCATCGCGAACGGATGGAACCAGACGCTAGGCATCGACGCGCGCTATCCGCCGACGCACGCCGCCTTCCTGCGGCGCTGCCACGAAGCGGGCCAACTGCGTCCAACGCCGCTGATCCTTCAATACGCCGCGGGCGACTTCAATTGTCTGCATCAGGACCTGTACGGCGAGCACGTCTTCCCCATCCAGCTCGCGATCCTGCTGTCCGAGCCCGGCAAGGACTTCACGGGCGGCGAATTCGTGCTGACGGAACAGCGTCCGCGGATGCAGTCGCGCGTCGAAGTCGTGCCGATGCGCAAGGGCGATGCCGTGCTGTTCGCCGTGCATCACCGGCCCGTACAGGGTACGCGCGGCGCGTATCGCGTGAACATGCGGCATGGCGTGAGCCGGCTGCACTCCGGCCATCGACAGACGCTCGGGATCATCTTTCACGACGCGGCTTGAGTGCGCCGGCGTGCATCTGCGCCGCTGCGAGCGCTCGCGTGTCTCTATCAGAGCCGCCGTCGGGGGACGAGGCGCACTCAGCATCATCGGGCGTAACGTGCTATGGTTTTCGGCTGGCTTTCGGTTGCACTTCAGTTGCAAGCATGCAGACGAGGCCGCCTTTCCATCAACACGGGTCGCGGCGCCAGGCCGTCAGTACGGCGCCCGCGCACTGCACGGTTCACACGCTCTTCCAACATTCGTCATGTCCGATCTCGCCACACCGCTTCCGCGCCGCTTCGACATCAATCCGAAGCCGCTCGCGTTCTCCCTCGTTCTGATCGCGCTCGGCGCGGTCTATCTCGCGCATACCGTCAGCGGCCGCCAAGCGGCCCTCTATGTAGTCGGCGCACTGCTCGGCATGTCGCTGTATCACGCGGCGTTCGGCTTCACGTCGGCGTGGCGCGTGTTCATCGCCGACGGCCGCGGCGCAGGCGTGCGCGCGCAGATGCTGATGCTCGCGATCGGCGTGCTGCTGTTCTTCCCGGCGCTGTCGGCGGGATCGCTGTTCGGCCATCCCGTCGCGGGCCTGGTGTCGCCTGCGGGCACATCCGTCGTGTTCGGCGCGTTCATCTTCGGCATCGGCATGCAGCTCGGCGGCGGCTGCGCGTCGGGCACGCTGTACACCGTCGGCGGCGGCAGCACCCGCATGCTCGTGACGCTCGCCGCGTTCGTCGTCGGCTCCGTCGTCGCGACCGCGCATATGCCGTTCTGGACCGCGCTGCCGTCGCTCAAGCCGACGTCGCTCGTGACGACGCTCGGCGCGGGCTGGGCCATCGCGATCAACCTTGCGATCTTCGCGGCAATCGCCGCGCTGACCGTCGCGATCGAGCGGCGCCGCCACGGGCGCCTCGTCGACGAGCCGCTGCGCGCCGCCAGCGCATCGCCGTGGCTGCATGGGCCGTGGCCGTTGTTCGCGGGTGCGGTCGCGCTCGCGCTGCTCAACTTCGCGACGCTCGCGTTGTCGGGCCGCCCGTGGGGCGTGACGTCGGCGTTCGCGCTGTGGGGCGCGAAGCTGTTCTCGGTGGCGGGCATCGATGTCGCAAACTGGCCTTACTGGAACGCCCATGCGAATGCGGCGGCGCTCGCGGCGCCCGTCACGCGCGATGTGACGAGCGTGATGGATGCGGGAATCATCCTCGGTGCGATGGCTGCGGCCGCTCTGGCGGGCCGCTACGCGCCTGTCTGGCGGCTGCCCGCACGCTCGCTCGTCGCGGCAGTGGTCGGCGGCTTGTTGCTCGGCTACGGGGCCCGGCTGGCCTATGGTTGTAATATCGGCGCTTACTTCAGCGGTATCGTGTCAGGCAGCTTGCATGGCTGGCTGTGGCTCGCCGCCGCATTCGCGGGCAATGTGATCGGCACGCGCCTGCGTCCCCTCTTCGGACTCGAAGTCGAACGCGCCCGCCCGACCGGCTGCTGACCTGCCGCAAGCCCTCGCCGAATTCTGTAACAGGATTCGTCCAAACCAGTTACAAACTCCCCCGGATTTGTAACTGGCCTCTCGCCTTTTTCGTTACATCTCGGGTTATCCCTAAACCGCTAACCGGCGCCGTATTTTTTACCTGACGGTTTTGCGGTTCCTTTCTCGCCCCTTTCCAGATTCATATCGATTCCGCATAAACGCGCATAGCGGACGGCGTCCCGGCAAATCGGAAGAAATTGCTCCAAGCCTTGCTTCATAAGGGTTTGCGGGCGGTCCGCGGCAAACGTTTTCGCACTATCAGGCGATTATGACGGCGGCATGAAAGAGTTACCGGAATTACCGTTGTTTTGTCGTATCTTTTTTTTGAGACAGGGATTGATTTTTGTAAAACCTGTTCATACAATTCCGCCCAAGCTGTTACGAAATGTAACGTCTTGTATCAAAGATTGGCAGCTGTATCTGCACTCAACTTGACGCCGGAGATCTTCAGTGTCCGGTGGGGCATAAGACCAAAACGGCATAAAAAGCCGGCATAAGTAATTCGGGGCTTCGGAAACAGAGAAAATGGACCGTAGCAGCGAGACGCTGGATTCTATCCGCGAGATCAATTTGTCTTACATCGTGCTCGCACAACGCATGTTGCGCGAGGACAAGGCAGTCGGGATGTTCCGTCTGGGCTTGTCGTCGGAGCTGGCCGATATTCTTGCCGGGCTGTCGCTCGCGCAGATCGTCAAGCTGGCCAGTTCCGATCAGCTTTTGTGCTTCTTCCGCTTCAACGACCACACGATGCTGTCGGCGTTGACGCACACGTCCCGCAACGCAGAAGTGGCATCGACGCATGCCGCGATTCTGCTGGCCGGGCAGCCCGCAGAGCAGTTCGCTTAACCCGCAGAGGACTGCCATGCTGAAAAAGAGCCTCACCGAAGACGCACAGGAAGTATTCCGCGCGATCGCGCTCATCGAACTGGGCGCGCGCATGCAGGTGCTCGAAAGCGAGCTGACGCTGTCGCGCGACCGGATGATCCGCCTGTATCGCGAGGTGAAGGGCGTATCGCCGCCGAAGGGCATGCTGCCGTTCTCGGCCGACTGGTACATGACGTGGCTCGCGAACATTCACGCTTCGCTCTTCTACAACACGTACCTGTTCCTGAAGAACGAAGCGCGCTGCTCGCATCTGGACGCGCTGACCAAGGGTTATCGTCTGTATCTGGAACACTGCCGTCATAGCGAGACGGAGCCTGTCCTCGATCTGACGCGCGCATGGACGCTCGTGCGCTTCTTCGACGCCGACATCCTGCAACTCACGCGCTGCTGCCGATGCACCGGCAAGTTCGTCGCGCACAAGCACGACCTGCAGCACAACGTGGTGTGCGGCGCATGCCAGCCGCCGTCGCGCGCGGGCAAGACGAAGAAGGCCGCAGCCGCGAAGCGCGAGGCGCTGCGCGAAGCCGCGCCGGTGCCGCAGATCGTGGAGATCGCTCCGCCCGAAGAGCAGGTCGTCGAGGAAGCGGCATTGGCGGCCTAGGGCCGCGCATCGCACAGTCCATCCGAAGCTACGCATTACGTTGAAGCCGGTCTCTCGAGACCGGCTTTTTTTATGCTGTCGGCTTTTGCGTTCTTCGCTCTTGCGTTCTCACCCGGCAATGCCGAACGTCTGCACCACGAGCCACAAATTCGCCGCGCTGATCACCACGAAGAGCGCCCACGCGACGATGCGCGTCGGCAGCCGGTTCGCGAATTCGCCCATCAGCGCGCGGTCGTCGGTCATGCGGATCAGCGGATACAGTGCGAACGGCAATTGCAGGCTCAATACGACCTGGCTCGCAACGAGCAGCTGACCGACGGCCCCATTGCCGAGCATCTGCACGCCGACGAGCGCGGGAATCAGCGCCAGCGCGCGCGTGATGAAACGCCGCTGGTAGCACGGAATCTTCAGCTGCAGAAAGCCTTCCATGATCACCTGCCCCGCGACCGTGCCCGTGAACGTCGAGCTCTGCCCCGACGCGAGCAGCGTGATCGCGAACAGCACGGCCGCGAAGCCCGTGCCGACGATGGGCGCGAGCAGCCGGTAAGCGTCCTCGATTTCGGTAACGGCCGTGTGCCCCGTCGAATGAAACGCAGCGCCCGCGAGGACCAGGATCGCCGCGTTGATCAGCAGCGCGAGAAAGAGCGCGACGATCGTGTCGAGCCGCGACAGCGAGATCGCCCCGGCGAGCCCTTCGCGATCGCGCTTGACGGCGCGCGTCTGCACGACGGAAGAATGCAGATACAGGTTATGCGGCATCACCGTCGCGCCAAGAATGCCGATCGCGAGATAAAGCGGCTCGCGCTCGCTGAGCGCCTGCCACGACGGCATGAGCCCCGCCGCCACGGACGGCCAGTGCGGCTGCACGAGCGCCAGCTGGATGACGTAGCCGACGCCGATGGTCGCGATCAGCGCGAGCATGATCGCTTCGAGATCGCGGAAGTTCTTGCCCTTGAGGCCGAGCACGATCAGCGTATCGAACGCGGTGAGGATCACGCCGACCGTCAGCGAGCAGTTGAACAGCAGATGAAACGCGAGCGCGCCGCCGAGCACTTCGGCGAGATCGCAGGCGACGATCGACAGCTCGGCAAGCAGCCATTGAATGCGCGCGACGCCGGGCGAGTAACGCGTGCGCGACAGCTCCGCGAGATTGCGGCCCGTCACGATGCCGAGGCGCATGCTCAGGCATTGCAGCACCATCGCCGAGAGGCTCGACAGCACGACCACGAACAGCAGGCTATAGCCGTAGCGCGAACCGGCTTCGATATCGGTGGCCCAGTTGCCCGGGTCCATGTAGCCGATCGACACCAGCAGACCTGGGCCCGCGAACTGGAAGAGCTTTTTCCAGAACGGCGCGGAGGGCGAGACGGCGACGGTGCCCTGCACCTCGGACGGGCAGAACGGTGCGGTTGCTGTAGTAGGAAGTTTGAACTGCAAAGCCGATAACCTCGCGGTGAATGACCAGCGGCATGGTGAGCGTGACCGGCAACAGGCCGTGCCGCGAACGGCTCCAAGTGTACAAAGAAACGTGCGGCGGCGTCCCATCAGGGTCGAAGCGCCGCTCATCCGCCAGCAAACGAAAAAAAAGCGGACCGCGAAGGGTCCGCTTCTTCGAACGACACATCGGCACCGCTTACTGCTTCGCGACTTGCTCCTTTGCATCCGCGCTGCCGACATCCGTCTTGACGTCGCCCCACCCGCCGCCGAGCGCGCGAATGAGGTTAACCGTCGCGACCGCCTGCGTGCCCGACAGATGGCTCATCTGCAACTGCGATTGCAGCACCTGCCGCTGCGCGTCGATCACGTCGAGATAGCTGACCTGCCCTTCCTGATACTGCGTCTGCGAAAGATGCGCGGCGCGCTGCGACGCGTTGACGGCATCCGTCTGCTCGCGCGTCTGATCGCCGAGCAGACGCAGATCCGACAGATTGTCCTCGACCTCGCGGAACGCAACGAGCACCTGCTGGCGATACGACGCGACGTCCTCGTCATACTTCGCGCGCGCGTTCGCCAGATTCGCCTTGCGCCGGCCGCCGTCGAAGATCGGCACGGTCAGCGCCGTGCCCGCGAACGGCCCGAGCAGGAACGCGCGGCTCGACCACTGGAACAGATCGCCGAGCGTCGCTGACTCGAAGCCGAATGCACCCGTGATATCGAGCTTCGGGAAGAACGCCGATTTCGCGAGACCGACACGCGCGTTCGCGGCAGCCATCGCGCGCTCGGCCGCCGCGATGTCGGGACGGCGCTCCAGCAGCGCGGACGGCAAGCCGGCCGGCACGCGCGCCATCACGGGCGCAAGCGGCGTCTCGGGGAACGAGAAGTCGGCGGGCGGCTTGCCGAGCAGGATCGCGAGGCTGTGCTCGGACGCCGCGCGCTGACGTGCGACGCCGACGGCATCGGCGCGCGCCGTCGCCAGTTCGTTGCGCGCGCGCGAGACGTCCAGCTCGTTGATGTCGCCTTCCTTGAAGCGACGCTCGACGAGCTTCAGCGCGTCCTCGCGCAGCGTCACTGTCTGACGATACAGGCTCAGTTGCGTATCGAACTCGCGCAACTGGAAGTAGTTCTGCGCGACATCCGCCTGCAACGCGAGCTGCACCGAGCGGAACAGCGCTTCGCTCTGCGCCTGGTCGGCGCGCGCCGCGTTCACGTTCGAACTCACGCGGCCGAACAGATCGACTTCATACGATGCCGTCGCCTGCGCGCGCCAGAGCGTTTGCGTCGCCACGTGCGCGTCGTTCGGCAGATTCTGCGAAGCCGGCGACAGACGTTCGCGCGTCGGCCCGAAGCCCGCATCGATCGACGGGAACCAGTCGGCGCGCGCCGCTTGCGTCAGCGCTCTCGATTGCTGCACGCGCGCGGCGGCCGCCTTCAGGTCCTGGTTCGCATCGGCCGCCTGCTTCTCCAGATCGTTCAGCGTCGTATCGCCGAAGATCGCCCACCATTCGCCGCGCTGCGCTTCCTCATTCGGCTCCGCGGGCTTCCACGTGCCGGCTTCGCTGGCGGGCAATGCCGCAGCGGGAGCCGATGCGCCATCCGTCGTCGCCGCCGATACAGGCGCTTCCTTGAACGCTGCGGGAGTCGGCGCGTCGGGCCGGTGATACGTCGGCTCGACCGAGCACGCCGCCAACAGCAGCATCAGCAACGCGCTCGCCGCCGCGCGGCCCGCGCCGCGCATCTGTTCAAACCTTGTCATTATCGTTTTCTCCATCATGCATCCGTCGTGTGCGCGACGAGATGCGGTGCGTCCTTTTGCGCGACGTGAATCTTGCCGCCCGCCAACGTCCGCAGCACCACGTAGAACACGGGCGTCAGCATCAAACCGAAGAGCGTCACGCCGAGCATCCCGAAGAACACGGCCACACCCATCGCGTGACGCATTTCGGAACCGGCGCCGCTCGATACGACCAGCGGCACCACGCCCATGATGAACGCGATCGACGTCATCAGAATCGGACGCAGACGCATGCGGCTCGCTTCGATGGCGGCCGCCATCGGCGTGCGCCCGTCGTGCTCCAGCTCACGCGCGAACTCGACGATCAGAATCGCGTTCTTCGATGCAAGCCCCACCAGCACCATCAAGCCGATCTGCGTAAAGATGTTGTTGTCGCCTTGCGTGAGCCACACGCCGGTGAGCGCGGACAGCACGCTCATCGGCACGATCAGGATCACCGCGAGAGGCAGCGTCAAACTCTCGTACAGCGCGGCGAGCACGAGGAACACGAGCAGCACGCTGATCGGGAACACCCACAGCCCCGCATTGCCCGCGAGAATCTGCTGATACGTGAGGTCGGTCCATTCGAACTTCACGCCCTTCGGCAGCACTTGCGCCGCGATGCGCTCGGCGGCCGCCTGCGCTTCACCCGACGAGAAGCCCGGCGCCGGACCGCCGTTGATGTCAGCGGCCGTGTAGCCGTTGTAGCGCACGACCATTTCCGGGCCGTACGTCGGCGTCACCGTCACGAGCGACGACAACGGCACCATCTCGCCATTCACGTTGCGCGTCTTCAGTTGCAGGATGTCGTCGGCGCGTTGACGGAACGGCGCATCCGCCTGCACGCGCACCTGGTACACGCGGCCGAAGCGGTTGAAGTCGTTCACATACAGCGAGCCGAGATACACCTGCATCGTGTTGAACACATCCGTCACGGGCACGCCCAGCTGCTTCGCCTTCACGCGGTCGAGATCGACGTTGAGCTGAGGCACGTTGATCTGATAGCTCGAGAACGTCGGACCGAGTTCGGGCGTCGCCGAGGCTTTCTTGATGAACGCTTCCGTCGCCTTGTTCAGCTCTGCATAACCGACCGCGCCATGGTCCTCGAGCTGCATCTTGAAGCCGCCCAGCGTACCGAGGCCGAGCACGGGCGGCGGCGGGAACACGGCGACGAACGAATCCTTGATCGCGCCGTATTGCTGGTTCAATGCGCCCGCAATCGCGCCCGCCGACAGCGCCTTGCCCTTGCGCTGATCGAACGGCTTGAGCGCGACGAACACGATGCCCGCGCTCGAACTGTTCGTGAAGCCGTTCACCGAAAGACCCGGGAACGCCACCGCGTTTTCCACGCCCGGCTGCTTCAGCGCGATCGCGCTCATGTCGCGGATCACCTTCTCGGTGCGGTCGAGCGAAGCGCCGTTCGGCAGTTGCGCGAATGCGATCAGATACTCCTTGTCCTGCGCCGGAACGAAGCCACCCGGCACGACACGCGACACGAGCACCGTCAGGCCAAGCAGCACGGCATAGACGACGAGCATCGCGCCCTTGCGCTTGAGCACACCGTTCACGCCGCGTCCGTAGCTGTCCGAGCCGCGATGGAAGACCTTGTTGAACGCGTTGAAGAAGCGTCCCAGCACGCGGTTCATCACGCGCGTGAGAATGTCTTCCTTCTCGCCATGACCGCGCAGCAGCATCGCCGACAGCGCCGGCGACAGCGTCAGCGAGTTGAACGCCGAGATCACCGTCGAAATGGCGATCGTCATTGCGAACTGCTTGTAGAACTGGCCCGTCAGCCCGCTCATGAATGCGAGCGGCACGAACACGGCAACCAGCGTGAGCGCGATCGCGATGATCGGCCCGCTCACTTCCTGCATCGCCTTGTAGGTTGCATCGCGCGCGCTGAGCCCGCGCTCAATGTTCCGCTCGACGTTCTCCACGACCACGATCGCATCGTCGACCACGATACCGATCGCGAGCACCATCCCGAACAGCGACAGCGCGTTGATCGAGAAGCCGAACGCGAGCAGCAGCGAGAACGTACCGACAATCGACACGGGCACCGCGATCAACGGAATGATCGACGCGCGCCACGTTTGCAGGAACACGATCACCACGATCACGACGAGCGCGATTGCTTCGAGCAGCGTGTGCACGACGGCCTCGATACTCGAACGCACGAACTGCGTCGGGTCATAGACGATCCGGTACTCGACATCGGCCGGGAAATCCGCGCTGAGTTCCTTCATCGTCGCGCGGACTTCGTCGGAAATTTGCAGCGAGTTCGCGCCCGGCGACTGGTTGATCGCCATTGCCACTGCCGGCTTGTTGTCGAGCAGCGAGCGCAAGCCGTATTCCGAAGCCGCAAGCTCGATGCGCGCGATATCGCGCAGATACGTGACGGCACCATCGGGGGCCGTCTTCACGACGATGTCCCCGAACTCGCTCTCCGTCTTCAGACGGCCGCGCGCGTTCACCGACAATTGCAGCGGCGTGCCCGGCACCGACGGCGATGCGCCGATCACCCCGGCAGCAACCTGAATGTTCTGCTCGCGAATTGCGTTGACGACTTCCATTGCCGTCAGATTGCGTTGCGCGACCTTCTGCGGATCGAGCCACACGCGCATCGAATAGTCGCCCGCGCCCCACAACTGCACCTCGCCCACGCCCTTGATCCGCTCGAGGCGGTCCTTCACGTTGAGCAGCGCGTAGTTGCGCAGATACGTCATGTCGTAGCGGTCGTTCGGCGAGATCAGGTGCACGACCATCGTCAGCGTCGGCGAGCTCTTGATTGTCGTCACGCCGAGACGCTGCACGTCTTCCGGCAGACGCGGCAACGCCTGGTTCACGCGGTTCTGCACGAGCTGCGTCGCGAGGTCGGGATTCGTGCCGAGCTTGAACGTGACCGTCAGCGTGAGATTGCCGTCGCTATTCGCCTGCGACTGCATGTACAGCATGTTTTCGACGCCGTTGATCTGCTCTTCGAGCGGCGACGCGACGGCTTCGGCGATCACCTTCGGGTTCGCGCCCGGATACTGCGCATGCACCACCACGGAAGGCGGCACCACTTCCGGGTACTCGGAGATCGGCAGCTGGAACAACGCGATCATACCGGCGAGCAGGATCACGACCGATAGAACACCAGCAAAGATGGGCCGGTCGATGAAGAATTTGGATATGTTCATGTGAAGCTCTTGATGTTGGAGCGCCTACGGCTTTTACGCATGCATCGATGGATTGCGTCGGCTGGCCGCTCACGAATCCTTGCGCACCTTCGCGCGCGGCTGCGTTTGCGCCTGCGATTGCGGCGCCGATTGCGTCGTCGATTGCGCTTGCGGTTCGGTGTGCTTCTGCTTCGTTGCGTCGAGCTGCGCGTCTTTTTCTGACTTTGCGTCGTCGGCAACGGATGCGCTGTCCGCGTCGCCGTTGCCCATCGCCACCATGTGCGCGCGAATCTGCGCACCTGGACGCACGCGCTGCGTGCCGTTCACGACGATCCGATCGCCCGGCTGCAAGCCGCTCTTCACGACGCGAAGATTGCCTTGCAGATCGCCGAGCTGCACTTCGCGATACGCAACGTGTTCGTCCTTGTCGACGACGAACACGAACTTCTTGTCCTGGTCCGTGCCGACAGCGGCATCGTCGATCAGCAACGCCGAATGCGGCGCGCTGCCGCCCACTTTCACGCGCGCATACAGGCCCGGCACCAGCGAGCCGTCGCCGTTGTCGAAACGCGCGCGCACGCGGATCGTGCCCGACGACGTATCCAGCCGGTTGTCGACGGATTCGATCGTGCCCTTGCGCGAGTAGCCCGTTTCGTTCGCGAGGCCCAGTTCGACGGGCACCTTGCTGTCGCTCTTCACCTGGCTGATGTAGCGCAGATACGTCTGCTCGTCGGCATCGAACTCCGCGTAGATCGGCGACACGGACACGAGCGTCGTCAGCGGCGCGGCGTTTGCGCCCGCGTTCACGACGTTGCCGACCGTGATCTCCGCGCGCGAGACGCGGCCCGCGACGGGCGCGACGATCTTCGTGTAGCCGAGATTGATCTGCGCGGCTTCGAGCGCCGCTTGCGCCGCCTTGACGTTCGCGTTCGCTTCGCGCGCGCCGTTCTGCTTCTCGTCGTAATCGCGCTTTGCAATCGCGCTATCGCCGATCAGTCGCTGAGCGCGCTCCCAGTCGCTTTGCGCGTAGCCCGCACGCGACTGCGCGGCCGCAAGCTGCGCCGCCGCGCGATCGACTTCCGCCTGGTACGGGCGCGGATCGATCACGAACAGCACGTCGCCCTTCTTCACGAGCGCGCCGTCCTGGAAGTTCACGGACACGATCGTGCCCGACACGAGCGGCCGCACGTCGACTCGCTCGACTGCCTGAAGACGGCCCGAATAGGTTTGCCAGTCGGTGATCGTTTTCTGCACGACAGTGGCGACATCGACTTCGGGGACGATCGTCGGCGCGGATTGCGCGGGCGCGCGCGCGTCGACGCGAATCGCGCCGAACGTGCCGAGCCCCGCGATCACGATGACGGCCAGCGCGGCGAGCGCCAGCTTCGAACGCGAGAGAGGAAAAACAGACATGTCAGACTCCGGAATTTAGTTGAGAAGTTTGTTTATCGGAGTGAGCGCTCGTCGAAGCGCCACTGGAAGAATCGAACGGCCTCTAGCAGCGCCGCGGAATGATTGGCGAGCGCCGCGTGCGACACGCTCGGATAGCGCACCACCTGCGTCTGCACGCCCGCCTCGATCAGATTGCTCGCGTACTTCTCCGCTTCGACGTGCAACACGTCGTTTTGCGCAGTCGCGATCAGCGTCGCGGGCAAGCCCTTGAGCCGCACCGATTCGAGCGGGGCCGCATACGGGTGCATGCGCTGCGCCGCTTGCGGCAGATACGCGCGATAGCACGCCGCGCATTCGCTCGCGGTGATGTCCGAGCTCAAGCGCTTCTCGTCGCCGAGACGCGTGAGACTCGGGTCGAGCATCGGGCCGAACAGCGCCTGTGCATCGATGCGCACATCGCCGCGATCGCGGCCGATGAATGCAAGGCAATTCGCTAGCGAGCCGCCCGCATCGTGGCCCGCGACACCGATCTTCTTGGTGTTGCCGCCGAACGCTCGTGCGCGTGTTTGCACCCACAGCGCCGCGCGATGCGCATCTTCGGGCGCGGCCGGAAACGGAAACTGCGGCGCGAGCGAATAGCCGACCGACACGACGAGTGCGGGCGTGTGCTGCGCGAAATAACGCGCGGCGTAATCGGCTTCTTCGAGCGAACCGCGCACGAAACCGCCGCCGTGGAAATAGAGCAGGATCGGCAAGCCGCTCTTCGCGGCGGCCCGCCGATAAAGGCGCAATGTGATGTCCTGCGCGTAGCCTTCTATCTGCACGTCGGTGACATCGAGCGACGCAGCGTTTTCCGCCAGGCTCGTGGCCGGAGGGACAAAGGTGTGGCGCGGGTTGAATGCATCCATGTCGAACAGCGCAATGCGCGAAACTATCGAATGGTGCGAATTGTGGGTCCAGCAGACTTCCAAATAAATGCCTATAATCCGGCAACACAATTCGGTGCACCTGAACAATCGAAAAGCTTTATTTGGCGCCACCAGCCAACTAAAGCGGATGCTTCACCAGTGCTCCGGCTCTTTCGGAGGTTTGCAATGGACCGGCTCCAGGCCATGCAAGTGTTCACCCGGGTCGTCGATACGAACAGCTTCACCCGGGCAGCGGAAACGCTCGATCTGCCACGCGCTTCCGTCACGACGATCATCCAGAATCTCGAAGCTTTTCTCGGCACGCGCCTGTTGCACCGTACGACGCGCCGCCTGTCGCTGACGCCCGATGGCGCCGCGTACTACGAGCGTTGCGTGCGCATTCTTGCCGACGTCGAAGAGACGGAAGCGAGTTTCCAGAGCGGCAACAAGAAGCCGAGTGGCAAGCTGCGCATCGATATGCCGGGATCAATCGGACGTCTGCTCGTCATTCCCGCATTGTGCGAATTCCATACGAAGTATCCGGATATCGATCTGCAACTCGGCTTGTCGGATCGCCCTGTCGATCTCTTGCAGGAAGGCGTCGATTGCGTGGTGCGCGTCGGCGCGCTGCAGGACTCGTCTTTGGTCGCGCGACGAATAGGGTTATTCGAAGGCGTGTCGTGCGCAGCGCCGACGTATGTCGAGCGCGCGGGCATTCCTCAGACGCTCGAAGATCTCGAACACCACAAGGCCGTCAATTATTTTTCGAGCCGCACGGGCCGCATCATGGACTGGTCGTTTCTCGTCGACGGCAAGGAAATCGAAGTGAAAATGAAGGGCCTGGTGTCCGTGAATGATGCGGACGCTTACGTGACGTGCGGCCTCGAAGGCTTCGGACTGATCCAGCCGCCACTCTTCATGGTGCTGCCGCATCTGCGCTCGGGCCAACTGGTCGAAGTGCTGCCCGATCTGAAACCGCTGCCGATGCCGATTTCCGTCGTGTATCCGCATAGCCGGCATCTGTCGTCGAAGGTGCGCGTATTCGTCGACTGGATTGCGGAGCTGTTCGACCGCTGTCCGCTGTTGAGCGGCCGTGCAAGCCTCGACAAGACCTGCTCGCAGCGCACGTTCGAACAGAAAGAATCCGCGCCGGACCTCAAAACACCCGTCATGTCGGAGTGGGTCGCCTAGTCCGCGCGGCCTTTGTCTAAAAGGACGATCGCGGCTTCGCGCCGCGATTGTTCCGAAATCACGACAATTCATTTCACGAAAGTCGGGTTTATCGCCCGCACGTCAAAGCCTACATTTCACCCTGTCGCGGCGCCGATCGAGGCGCGGCAAACGAAACACAGGAGTGAATCATGAAGCGCAATCTACTGGCAGGTCTTGTTCTCTCGCTGCTCGTCAGCGCACCGGCATTCGCTCAAGGCGGTGGCGGCATTGGCCGCGCGGGTTCGTACAACGATCAGTGGTGGCAGCATTCGGAGAGCGCATCGGCGCAGAAGTCGCGCGCTGAAGTTCGTGCGGAAGTCGCGGAGGCGTATCGCGACGGCACGCTGCCTTCGCTGAACAAGACCTCGTATCCGGAACAAGGTCTCGTTGGCCGCACGCAAGCGGAGCGTCTCGCCGTGCAAAGCGACAACAGCGTACGCGTCGCTCGCCGCCAGTAAGCCCATCCTTCGTTTTAATTGCAGGAGCCGATCATGAGCCCGTCAGAACTCGATGACTGGAATGCGGACATTCCCGTGTGGACGCCTTATCGCGCGCACTGAGTTGCACAGCGCGCGCGCAATAAGCGCACGTTAAGCGTGCATAAAAGCACTGTGCAATAGCAAAGCGCTCAATCGCT
Source organism: Paraburkholderia piptadeniae (assembly GCF_900007165.1). Lineage (GTDB taxonomy): Bacteria > Pseudomonadota > Gammaproteobacteria > Burkholderiales > Burkholderiaceae > Paraburkholderia > Paraburkholderia piptadeniae. The sequence continues at coordinate 66,820 of NZ_CYGY02000050.1, read as the reverse complement.
TTATACGATTGAACGCTTTGCGCTTCCAGATGCGGTATTGATGTTCTGCTTTTTAACGCTAGCGTTGCGGCACGCCATCGCGCCATTCGCCCCAATGCGACACGATATCCTGCACGAGCGGATTACCCGCGCGATAGAGGTTCTCGAGTGCAATATTGAAGCCGCCTTGCGCAGCATAGTTGAGCAGATTGTCCGCGCTCGTCTGGCCTTCGTATGGACGATCGAAATCCGAACCCGCGCGCAATACGGCAACGCGATTCAGATCGACACGATGCACGCTCGCCGCGCGTTTCAATGCTTCGTACGTTGCGTTGTCTTCCTGCTGGGTCGTGCAGTAGACGCCCTTGCCGTCCGTGAGAATCTTCGTCCACTCGCGCGCGCGTTCGCCTAGCTTCGTGCCGGACCACCACGTATCGCCCGCCAGCGTATCGCACTGAATGACCGTGGGCGGACGATTAGCGGGCGCGTAATTGTATTTGGCGCGCGCCGCCTGTGCTTGCGGATTATCCGAAAGCACCACGCTACGCGACAGCGCAAAAGCCGTATCGGCGAGTCGCGGATTCAACTGGAACACTTCCGTTCTGTAGTCGAGCGGCGGCTTGTCTGTCGGGCTTTTCGTATTGATGCCGAGATAACCGGTATTCCAGCCTGAAGGAATTTCGCGTCCGTCTATTTCCCATTGAATGCCGAAATCGACAAGGTACTTGGCCCATGCCGCGGAGCCGACCGTGCCCTGAATCGGATCGATGCCCGCAATGCCCGCGACCATGAAATACGTGTGCCGCAAATCGAAACGCGATGAGAACGCGAGCGCCATCGTCGATGCAGCGGCATTCGCGTGCCCCATGCCCGTCGTCATCACGCAGATGTCCTGCTTGTTGCAATGAATGGCGGGATAGTCCGGCGAAAGACCCGCGACGGAAATGTCTTGCCACGGGCCCAGCTTGTCGAGCCACACCTGCCCTTCAGGCCCGAACATCGAAATGATCATCACCTTGACGGGACGGCCTTTCGACTCGCCACTGCCTTGAGAGAAGCCGTCGTCATCCTGCGCGTTCGCGAGCGGCGAAATGGCCGAGCATGCGGCCAATGCCAATGCGGTTAAAGCTCCAGCCGTGCGAGTCACCATGACAAATCCTTTCTTTATGCGTATTCGTCGATTGGGAATGGAATACATGCCCTCGCGGAAAAGGGCGGAGCCAAGTATAGAAGCCATTCAATTGTTTTCCATTAGCCAATTCCGAATCAGCGAATTGAATAGCTATTACGCATAAAAGAAAGACGAATCTAATAACGCATCAAGCGTTAGTCGAGCGAAGCCTCGGTCCGCACTCTCGGCACATCCGGTTCGAAAAACACCCATCGCACCTGCGGAAACTTCTCTTGAAGATCTGCTTCGACGACATTGATCGCATCGACCATTGCACGGCCGCTTTCGTAGTCGATCATCTCCGCCTGCACCGCGACCACCACGTGTCGGCCCCATTGCAGCGTGATCAGATTGATGATGCTGCGAATCTCCTTGCGCGTGCGCAGATGCGCTTCGATTGCGCGCCGCACTTCCGGGCTCGCGGATTCGCCGATGATCATCGACTTCACTTCGCGCGCAACCAGGAACGCGATCACCATCAGCAACACGCCGACGCCGATCGAACCCCACGCGTCATACGCGGGATTGCCCGTCACCATCGTGGCAAGCACGGCGGCGAATGCGATCGCGAGACCCAGCAGCGCGGCCACGTCCTCGCCCGTGACGACGAGCAGCTCCGATTCGCGCGTCTCGCGAAACCATCGCCACATTGACTTCTCGGGATTCGTCTTGCGGATTTCCTTGAGCGCGCCCATCAGCGAAAACGCTTCGAGCACGACCGACACGCCCAGCACACCGAGCGCGATATACGCATGCGACAGCGGTTCGCGCGCAACGAGCCGATGCGCGCCTTCATAGACGGAAAACACCCCGCCGACAAAGAACAGCAGCAACGCGACGATCAGCGAATAGAAGTAGATCGCGCGTCCCGCGCCGAGCGGATGCAACAGGCTTGCCGGCCGGCGCGCCTGCTTCAGGCCGAACAGCAGCAGCACCTGATTGCCGCAATCGGCCGTCGAGTGAATCGCTTCGGCGAACATCGAGCCCGAGCCCGTGAATGCCGCTGCGGCGAACTTGCATACTGCAATGCCGATGTTCGCCGCGAGCGCGTAAAAAATGGCCTTCGGTGATTCTTCTGTCATGGGCTCTTCGTGTTGTCGTGATGCGCGGGAAGCGACGCGGGATCAGACGACTTCGACGCGCGGCGCGCCATCTTGAAGTTCGCCGATCACGGCCGCGCGATCGAAACCGTCGGCGCGGAAGATCGCGAGCACGTCATCGACGACGGACGGCGAGCACGACACGAGCAGGCCGCCCGACGTCTGCGGATCGGTGAGCAGCGTGCGTGCCGTCGCGGGCAGGCTGTCGGCGAGACGCGTGTCTTCGCCATACGAAGCCCAGTTGCGGCCCGATGCGCCCGTGAACGTGCCCGCCGCCGCGAGTGCATCGACGCCCGCGATCCACGGCAGATCGGCGTAGCGCACGCGAGCCGTCAACTTCGCGCCGCGCGCCAGTTCGAGCGCGTGGCCGAGCAGGCCGAAGCCCGTCACATCCGTCATCGCGTGCACGCCGTCGAGCGCGGCCAGCTCCGTGCCGGGGCGATTGAGTTTCGTCGTCGCGGCGATCATCGCGGCATAGCCCGCCTCGTCGAGTTGATTCTTCTTGAGCGCCGCCGACAGCACGCCCACGCCGAGCGGCTTGCCGAGCACCAGCACGTCGCCTGCCTGCGCCGACGCATTGCGCTTCACGCGCTGCGGATGCACGACGCCGAGCGCGGCAAGACCGTAGATCGGCTCGACGGAATCGATCGAATGGCCGCCCGCGACGGGAATGCCCGCCTGCGCGCAAACGTCCTCTCCGCCGCGCAGCACGGCCGCGATCACGTCGTGCGGCAACACGTTGATCGGCATGCCCACGAGCGCGAGCGCCAGAATCGGCTTGCCGCCCATCGCGTAGACATCGGAGAGCGCGTTGGTGGCGGCGATGCGGCCGAAATCGTACGGATCGTCGACGATCGGCATGAAGAAATCGGTCGTTGCGATGATCGCCTGCTCGTCGTTCAGGCGGTAGACGGCCGCGTCATCTGCCGTTTCCGTGCCCACCAGCAGGTCGGGAAACGACGGCATCGGCATGTTCCGCTTCAGCAGATCGGACAGCACGCCGGGCGCGATCTTGCAGCCGCAGCCGCCGCCATGCGACAGGCTCGTCAGACGCGGCACATTGGACGCAACATTGGGAGTAGCAGCGGATTCGGTCATGATCGTGAAGTGAAGGATTGTCGACAACGACTATTATCGGGCAATCCGCTGCATCGCTGTCGAATAGGGCGTACGGCCATACGCAGCGGCATGCGCGGCGGCGCGCGCCGTCGTCGGGCGCGCCGCCCTTCCCCTCTTCACTGGCGTTCGAGCGTCGCCATTGCGCCGACCACGACGAGCAGCATCGACAGACTCGCGCCGCCTGCCGCGCGCAGGTCCGTCAGCAGTTGCGCATAGCGCCCGAGCACCGCTTCGCGCTTGCTGCGCCACGCATCGACGACGGCTTGCGCGTCGTTCGCGTCGGGCGTTTCGGCGAGCGCGCCCGTGGTCAGCGCGCGCTTCAGGCGCCCGAGTTCGGCCAGCGCGCCCGCGCGCGCGATCACATCCCAGTTCGCCGGCGTCGGCAGTTCCGCTGCGCGTTCGCCGATCCAGCCGTAGTTCAGCTGCGTGCCCAACGCGAAATACACGCCTGCCACGAGCTCGATACTGCGCTGCGTCGCCGATGCGACTTCCGCGATATCGAGCAGCGCGGCCGGAATGTCGCCGCTCGCCACGCGCACGGCAAGCTCGCTGTCGACGCCCGCGTCGACAAGCACGCGCTGCCGCTCGGACAACGCTTCGATATCCGCTGCGGGCAGCAGCATCGGCAGTTGCGGCGCGAGCCGTTGCGCGGCATCGCGGCACCGCGTGATCAGGTCGGTCACGCTCGCATCCTTCACGTCGCCCGACTTCAGATGACGCAGAATCCACAGCGCAGCGCGCTCCAGCAGCTTCGTGATCTCGACGAACATGCGCGCCTGCACGTCGTCGGCAACGCGGTTGTCGAGCGCATCGATGTTGCGCCACACGTCGTTCAGATCGAAGATGTCGCGCGCGACGATGCACGCGCGCACGATGTCGCCGGGACTCACATCGGCTTCTTCCATCATTCGCAGCACGAACGCGCTGCCGACGCGGTTGATCAGCGCATTCGTCAGATGCGTCGCGAGAATCTCGCGGCGCAGCGGATGGCGCCGCATCGGCTCGCCGAAGCGCTGACGCAGCGGCTTCGGAAAGTAATCGACGAGCATGTCCGCGACGAGGGGATCTTCGGGCACATCGGATTCGAGCAGCGCATCGTAGAGCCACATCTTGCTGTACGCGAGCAGCACCGCGCGCTCGGGCGACGTCAGACCCTGTTTGGCCGCATGACGTTCGTTGATTTCATCGTCGGTGGGCAGGAACTCGATCACGCGATTCAGGCGGCCGTTGCGTTCGAGGTAACGCATCATCCGCGTTTCGGCATCGAGCATCTCGGCGGCATAGCGTCCCGCGATCGACAGCGCCTGGGTCTGATAGTAGTTGTCCTGCAACACGAGCAGGCCGACTTCCTCTGTCATTTCCGCGAGCAGCGCGTTGCGCTGTTTCTCCGTCATCTCGCCGTCCGCGACCACGAGGCCGAGCAGGATCTTGATGTTCACTTCGTGGTCCGAGCAATCGACGCCCGCCGAATTGTCGATCGCATCCGTATTCACGCGGCCGCCGTGCTGCGCGAATTCGATGCGCCCCAGTTGCGTGAGGCCGAGATTGCCGCCTTCCGCGACCACCTTGCAGCGCAGATCGGAACCGTTCACGCGCACGGCGTCGTTGGTCTTGTCGCCGACCTGCGCATGCGTTTCGCGGCTCGCCTTCACGTAGGTGCCGATGCCGCCGTTGTACAGCAGATCGACGGGCGCATGAAGGATCGCGCGTATCAGTTCCGTCGGCGCCAGCGCGGCGGCCGTGATGCCGAGCATCGACTGCACGGCCGCCGAAAGCGGGATCGTCTTCGCGCTGCGCGCGAACACGCCGCCGCCCGCCGAGATCAGCGACGGGTCATAGTCGGCCCAGCTCGAGCGCTCCAGTGCGAACAGACGCTCGCGTTCGGCAAAGCTCGCGGCAGGATCGGGATTCGGATCGAGAAAGATGTGCCGATGATCGAACGCGGCAATGAGGCGGATATGCGGCGACAGCAGCATGCCGTTGCCGAACACGTCGCCCGACATGTCGCCGACGCCGACCACCGTGAAATCGGCCGATTGCGTATCGACGCCCATTTCGCGGAAATGGCGCTTCACCGATTCCCACGCGCCGCGCGCGGTGATGCCCATCTTCTTGTGGTCGTAGCCGACCGAGCCGCCCGACGCGAACGCATCGTCGAGCCAGAAGCCGTACTCCTGCGAAATCGCGTTCGCGTAATCGGAGAACGTTGCCGTGCCCTTGTCCGCGGCGACGACGAGATACGGATCGTCGGGATCATGACGCACGATGTCGGGCGGCGGCACGATCGCGCCGGCCGACAGGTTGTCGGTGAGATCGAGCAGGCCGCGCAGGAACGTCTGATAGCACGCGACGCCTTCGCGCATCCACGTTTCGCGATCGGTCGGCGGCGGCGGGTTCTTCACGACGAAGCCGCCCTTCGATCCGACGGGCACGATCACGACGTTCTTCACCATCTGCGCCTTCATCAGGCCGAGCACTTCGGTGCGGAAATCCTCGCGCCGGTCGGACCAGCGCAAGCCGCCGCGCGCGACGCGTCCGCCGCGCAGATGCACGCCTTCGACGCGCGGCGAGTACACCCATATTTCGAACATCGGCTTGGGCTCGGGCAGGCCCGGCACCTTCGCCGGATCGAACTTGAACGACAGATACGGGCGCGGATTCCCGACCGCATCGCGCCGGTAGTAGTTCGTGCGCTGCGTCGCGTTGATCACGCCGAGGAACTGGCGCAGGATGCGGTCCTCGTCGAGATTCGGCACCTGGTCCAGCGCGGCTTCGATCGTTTGCAGCATCTTGTCGATGCGTGCGTCGCGCGTCGCGCCCGTCGCCGGCTCCGAACGCGCGACGAACAGCTCGACCAGCATCCGCGCGATCGCCGGATTGCCCGTCAGCGCGCGCTCGATATACGCATCGCTGAACGTCGAGCCGACCTGCCGCAAGTACTTCGCATACGCGCGCAAGATCGTCACTTCGCGTGCGCTCAGTTGCGCGCGCAGCACGAGCCGATTGAAGTTGTCGTTCTCGATGTCACCCGTCCAGACGCGCTCGAATGCATCTTCGAACAGGTCCTTCGCGCGCTCGATGTCGAACTCCGTGTCGTCGGCAAGCTCCAGGCCGAAATCGTGAATCCACGCGGGCGCGGCGTCCTGCACCTGGATCAGATAAGGCCGCTCTTCATCGACGCGCACACCGAGATGCTCGAGCATCGGCAGGCTGCGCGACAGCGCAATCGGCTCGCCGACGCGATACACCTTGAAGCGGAATGAGCGCGGACCCGATTCGATGGGACGGTACAGGTTCATCGCGAGATGCTCGGTGCCCTGCACGCGTTCGATCAGCTCGATATCGCGCACGGCCGTGCGCGCCGGATAGTCGTCGCGGTAGCCGGCAGGGAACGAATCGCCGTACTGCTGCAACAGGCGATTGCCCTGCTCTTCGCCGAATGCGTCGAGCAATGCGTCGGCGAGATCGTCCTGCCAGCGGCGCGCCACCTGGATGAGCCGCACCTCGAGTTCGCGCGTATCGACGTCGGGCATCGCACCCGGCTCCGCATGCACGACGAAGTGAATGCGCGCAAGCGTCGACTCGGATAGCAGCGGCGTGAACTCGGCGTTGGTGCCGTTGAACGCGGCCATCAGCAGCCTCGCGATGCGCCGGCGCAGGTCGGTGTTGTACTTGTCGCGCGGCACGAACACGAGGCACGACACGAAACGGTCGAAGCGGTCGCGCCGCACGAACATCCGCGTGCGCTGATGCTCCTGCAAGCGCAGCACGCCCATCGCGGTGTCGTAGAGCTGGTTCTCGTCGGCCTGGAAAAGCTCGTCGCGCGGGTACGTCTCCAGCACGGTCACGAGCGATTTGCCGAGATGCCCTTTCGGCAGAAAGCCCGCGCGCCGCACGATGTTCGCGCATTTGCGGCGCACGATCGGAATCTCCGATGCCGGCGCGGTATAGGCCGTCGATGTGTAAAGCCCGATGAACCGCCGTTCGCCCGAAATCTTGCCGTCCGGCCCGACGAGCTTCACGCCGACATAGTCGAGATAGCCGGGACGATGCACCGTCGCGCGCGAATTGGCCTTGGTCAGAAAGATGGGGAGGGAGCCTGCGATGATGTCGGCGGCGGCGGGCGGCAACGGCGTCACGTCGGAGCCGCCCTGCGGCCGCATCGACTCGCGCAGAATGCCGGAGCCCGAGCCCGCCACGCCGCGCAAGCCGTACTGGCCGTCGTGCCTGACGAGCTCGTAGTCGCGCTGGCCAAGAAACGTGAAGTGGTCCGCGACCATCCATTCGAGAAACGCGCGCGCTTCGACGCCTTCCGGGCTCGTTTCGCGCACCGCCATGTCCTTGATCGTCGCGCGCGCGGTCTCGACGATCTTCGGCCAGTCTTCGACGGCGGCGCGCACATCGCCGAGCACCTTCGCGATGTCGTTGCGCAATGCGTCGAGCTTCGCGGCATCGCCGCAGCGATCCACCTCGAAATGAATGAACGACGCGAGTTGCGAGCGGCCGTCGTCGGAAGAAGAGGCGTCCGTTGGCGCTACGCGTTCGATGCCGCCGTCGCTGCCGCGCCAGATGCGAAACACCGGGTGCAGCACCGAATGCAGCGAAAGGCCGAGGCGGTTGACGGCCATCGCTACGGAATCGACGAGAAACGGCATGTCGTCGTTGACGATCTCGATCACCGTGTGATCGGAGTGCCAGCCGTGCTGCTCGAGTATCGGGTTGTAGACGCGCAGGCGTTCGCTGCCTGGTACGAAGCGCTGCGCGGTTTGCCAGTGCGCCATCGCGGCGCCGTACAGATCTGCAATGCCGCGGCTTTGCAGATCGTCGGCATCCGCAAAGTCGTAGTAGCGGCGCAGGAGCGGCTCGACGACTTTGAATGCCGGTTCGGGCAACCGCCCTCTTGCGAACTCGACGACATCGTTGAGCAGATGTACAACGGCTTCTTCGTTCTTCGCTTGCATGACGTCCTCCGCGATGGGCGACAATCGACTGCATCGATAGAAGCGCATTATGCACCCGTCGGATCGAAACCGATTGTGCACGCGCACATCGAACGACATCGACCACGCTTGCTTGCGGCTGTGACAGAAGCGTGTCGAATCCAGGGCATAAAAGCCCTTTGGAAATAGATAAAAACGCTTCGTTCTGTTACCTGACGAACATGGGTCAGGGTTCTTCTTATTGGCGTCGTCAGCGTCGATGCACTAGGCTTTTAGGTTCGCTTTAAAGCGTGCATCCATGACGTATAAAGCCGTATTGCGGATTTCATGACCGCATTGAGCGGCTAATCCATTCTCCTCATTTTCTTTCACACCCGGCTGTCTGCGCGAGCCAGGCGCGAATGCGCCCGACGGTCCATGCGGGGTCGTCGTGAGGCAGGTCGTGACCGGCCCATGGATGCATCCAGTGATCCGCGCCCCACGCGGCAGCCAGCGATACCGAGCACGCCGGATCGACGAGCCCGTCCTCGCGCGACGACAGCACGAGCGTCGCGCACGCGGGCCGCCGCTTTCCCGCGCTGAAGCGCGCCGCCGCAAGCAGCTGGCGCAGCGCGTTCGCGCGGCTCACGGGCGCGCTCGCGCGAATGTCCGTCCACGTATTCAGGTCGGCGGCACGCGTCTTGCCGTTGTTGCACGTCAGCCGGTGAATCACGCCCTCGGCGATGGACGGCGCATTCCAATGCCGCGCGGCGCGCAAGAGCCCGGGCCATGCCTGGGGACGCAACCTTTCGTCGAAACGGCTGAACGGCCGCATGCTGGTGTTGATCAGCACGAGCCGCGCGATTTCGTCGGGATGCCGCTGCGCCCAGCAGGTCGCGACCATGCCGCCCAACGACATCGCCAGCACGCAGTACGGCCCCGGCGCGCCGCGTTCGCGCGCGGCCGCTCGCACGAAATCGACCATCTCCGCCACGCGCAGCGGCGCGCGCAGGTCCGCGTATTCGCCGTTGCCGGGCAGGTCGATGGTGAGCACGCGCTCGCGCGGATTTCCCACTACCGGCGTAACGCCAGCGACGCCGTCGAGCGCCTCGCGCAACGCATCGGGCAGCGCGCCCCAGTGTCTCGCCTCGCGTGTCAGGCCACGCAGCAGAATCCACGTGTTCATTTGCGCTCGGACTTGTACCAGTGATCGATCGCGTGATCGAGCAGCTCATCGCGGCGGTGGCCTTGCGGCAGCCAGCGCTGCGGCGCATACGCGGCGCGCGTCAGGAAATCGAGCAGATTCGCGTGACGCCGCAACACACGCGCCGTGCGATGCGCCTTCACGGGATTGAACATGCCCTGCCGCGAAAAGATCTGCCGCGGATTCTTCTTGATCCACAGCCACGAGCCGAGCTCGAGCGTCATCGGCAGAAAGATGTTGGGCGGCGGCGTGCGGTCATAGGCCCAGTCCCACAGGTCGCCGTGCAGCAGGTATTGATGGCTCTGCGGCTCGAATATGTAGCCGTGGTGCGGATGCGCGCGTTCGAACATCGTCTTGAGCGCGTACATCTCCGGCAGATGCGCCATCGCGCGGCGCGTCTTCGCGTACGGAAACCAGATGCTGTCGGTCCAGCCGTAGCCCGAATGGCAATCGAGCGCGAACGACAGCGGCCGCACTGCCAGCTCTTCTTCGACGACGCGCAGCAGTGCCGCCGCCTCCACCTCCATCGGCGCGCCGCGCCGTCCGCGATACCACGGCAGCCATGGGCCGACGCGCTGTCCGCCCGCGAGCCACGGCACGCGTTCCTCGGCGTCCTGCGGCGCGTTGCGCATCAGGTCGACGCCGTTCGGATTCGCGCGCGTCGCGGCCCACATGCCGCCAGGATTGACGATCGGCATGAAGATGAGGCGGATCGATTGAAGCTGGCGCACGAGCAGCTCGTCCCATTCGAGCCGCCCGAGCAGCGCGCGCATGTAGTCGAGGACGAGTTGGGTGCCGATCCGTTCGAGCCCGTGGATGCCGCCGAAAAAGCCGATTGCAGGCGCCCGCGGATCGCGCGAGCCGATGCTCGCGGTGTGCACGAAGAAGGTTCTGCCGTGAGCGCGCGTTTCGCAAACGGTATGAATCTCGAAGCTGCCGCTGCCGACGTCGAGTATCGCCTTCAGATCTTCGTACTCCGTGAACGTATCGGGCAAAAAGCTGAGAGCGTGTGGCATGGGCGGCGCCCGTTGTGGAGGTTATTGGAGACGGCTCACGCGCTGATGCCTTCAACTATAGCGGTTCGCGCTTGCCAATGGATGACAGACGGCGGACAACGCCTCGCCTGTCATACGCCTGACACATTGCAGCGCTTTTCGCGCCGTTTTCGGGTCTTGTCGAAAAGATATAGTCGTCTAGATGTTGCGACACCTTCACTCAACCGTCATACACGCTTTCTAAAATGTTCCACAACTTCCGGCAAAGCACCGGAGTCATCGACAGGACACACATGGACGCAATCCGCATCGAACGTCTGAGCAAGACTTTCAGCAATGGTCGCAAGGCGCTCGACGAAATCGACCTGCGAGTCGAACAAGGCGAAATGGTCGCGCTGATCGGCGCGTCCGGCTCGGGCAAATCGACATTGCTGCGTCACATCGCCGGCTTCACGGCATCGGATGCGCAGCCCTCGCAGATCTCGATACTCGGCCGCCCGATCCAGCAGAACGGCCGCATCGTGCGCGAAGTGCGCAGCATTCGCCGCGACATCGGCTTCGTATTCCAGCAGTTCAATCTCGTGAACCGGCTGAGCGTCGAAGCAAACGTGCTGATCGGCGCGCTCGCGCGGCTGCCGCTGTGGCGCCGGCTCACGGGCGCCTTTCCGCGCGGCGAACGCCAGCTGTCGATGTCGGCGCTGAATGAGGTCGGCATCGGCGAGCATGCGCGCGAACGCGCGTCGAACCTGTCGGGCGGCCAGCAGCAGCGCGCAGCGCTGGCGCGCACGCTCGTGCAGCAGGCGCGCATCATTCTCGCCGACGAACCCATCGCATCGCTCGACCCCGAGTCGTCGCGCCGCGTGATGGACATGCTGCGCACGCTCAACATCGAGCACCAGTTGACGGTGCTGGTGTCGCTGCATCAGGTCGATATCGCGATGCAGTACTGCAAGCGCACGATCGCGATGCGGCGCGGCAAGGTCGTCTATGACGGGCCTTCTTCGGCGCTCACGCCCGCGCTGTTGCAAAAGCTCTATGGCGACGACGCGCGTGAATTGCTCGAGGACAACCCCGCCGCCGACAGCACGCCCGGCACGACGTCCCGCGCGTGCGTCATACCGTTCGATGCGGCACGCTCCGCCTGATCGCTTTCTTCAACCGTAACGCAGTAACCGACTCACTCACCTGGATCAGAACTCATGAAATTTTTGCGCTCTCTGCTCGTCGGCGTCGCAGCCGTATCGGCTTTCGCCAGCTTCGCCGCTCAAGCCGAAGACCTGAACCTCGGCATCATCTCGACCGATTCGTCGTCGGTGCTCAAGCAACGCTGGCAGCCGCTCATCGACGACATGAACAAGCAGACGGGGCTGAACGTCAAGGCGTTCTTCGCGACCGACTACGCGGGCATCATCGAAGGCATGCGTTTCAACAAGGTGCAGGTCGCGTATCTCGGCAATGCATCGGCGATGGAAGCCGTCGACCGCTCGAATGGCGAAGTGTTCGCCAAGACGACGTATGCGAACGGCGAAGCCGGCTACTACTCGCTGCTGATTACGAACGTGAAGAGCCGCTTCAAGACGCTCGACGACGTGTTCAAGAACACGAAGGACGTGACCCTCGGCTTCGGCGATCCGAACTCGACGTCGGGCACGCTGATTCCCGGCTACTACCTGTTCGCGAAGAACAACGTGAACGTGCGCACGGGCTTCAAGACGGTGATGCCCGCGAGCCACGAAGCGAACCTGCTCGCCGTCGTGAACAACAAGGTCGACATCGCGACGAACAACACCGAGCAGCTCGACTCGCTGCAGAAGCACCACCCGGAGCAGTTCGCGCAAGTGCGCGTGCTGTGGAAGTCGCCGCTGATTCCGTCGGACCCGCTCGTGTATCGCAAGGATCTGCCGGACGCCACGAAGGAAAAGGTGCGCAAGTTCTTCTACGGCTACGGCAAGACCGACGCGCATGAAAAGGCCGTGCTGGCGAACATTTTCGGCTATAGCGGATTTGCGCCGTCGACGGATGCGCAGCTTGCGCCCGTTCGCCAGGTCGCGCTGTTCCAGCAGAAGCAGAAGATCGAAGCCGACACGTCGCTGTCCGACGCGGACCGCAAGACGCAGACGGCCGCGATCGACGCCAAGCTGTCCGCACTCGGCGCAGCACAAAAGCAATGAACGCAGCCGACCTGAGCGCCGACCGCTCGACCACTTCGTCCGCACAGCCATCGAAGGCGACGGCTGCTGCTGCGGGCAAGCGCAGCTGGACATCGCTCGTCGGCTGGATTGCCGTGATCGCCGTGCTGGGCCTGTCGTGGCATCCCGCCGACATGCGCCCGCTCGATCTGCTGTCCGACTCGGGCAACATGGGTCAGTTCGCGCGGGACTTCTTTCCGCCTGACTTCAGCGACTGGCGCACGTATGTGCACGAAATGATGGTGACGTTCGCCGTCGCGGTGTGGGGCACCGCCCTGTCGCTCGTGTGCGCGGTGCCGTTCGGACTGCTGTCCGCGCACAACATGGCGCCCGCGTGGGTCGTGCAGCCCGTGCGCCGCATCATGGACGCGTGCCGCGCGATCAACGAAATGGTGTTCGCGATGCTGTTCATCGTCGCGGTCGGTCTCGGGCCGTTTGCGGGCGTGCTGGCGTTGTGGGTGCACACGACGGGCGTGCTCGCGAAGCTCTTCGCCGAAGCCGTCGAAGCCATCGATCCGCGTCCCGCCGAAGGCGTGCGCGCGACGGGCGCGTCGAGCCTCGACGAGATCATCTATGGCGTGCTGCCGCAAGTGCTGCCGCTGTGGATTTCGTATGCGCTGTACCGCTTCGAATCGAACGTGCGCTCGGCGATGGTGGTCGGCATGGTCGGCGCGGGCGGCATCGGCGTCGTGCTGTACGAGTCGATCCGCTCGTTCAACTACGCGCAGACGGCGGCCGTGATGCTGATGGTGATCGTCGTCGTGACGGTGATCGATCTGCTGTCGGCAAAGCTGCGCGAGCGCGTGATCTGAGCGTTCGCGCGTCTTCTGGACGCGGCGCTTGCAAGGGTCTCGATCAGGGCCCGTGCAAGCGCCGCGTTTTGTTTGGTGCTCTCCGTTCGGCGCGGGCCTGGACGCGCTAGCACGCCGCCCGCGCAATTTCCACAAATCCCCTCCTGTTCGCACAAAAAGCCACAACAACCCGCCCGACTGCGGAATAATCACTCTTTTGCTGTCCCCTCTTTTCCCTTCGATGGATACCCTCGTCGTTCTGCTCGTCCTGTTGTCCGCGATGCTCCATGCGAGCTGGAACGCGTTCCTGCGCCTCGCGGAAGACCGCATCTGGCTGCTCGGCATGATGTCGATTCCGTATATCGCCGTCAGCGCGATCGGCGTGGCCGTGCTGCCGCTGCCCGCGCCCGGCGCGTGGCCGTATATCGCCGCGTCCGTCGTGCTCGAATTCGGCTATTGCCTCGCGCTAATCCGCGCGTATCGCAGCGGCGACTTCGGACAGATCTATCCGATTGCGCGCGGGCTCTCGCCGCTGCTCGTGTTCGCCGGCGCGCTCGTGTTCGCGCACGAGTCGCTGAAGCCGCTCGCGGCGACGGGCGTCGCGCTGGTGTCGCTCGGCATCGTGTCGCTCGCGTTTCGCCGCGACATGCGCTTTTCCGGCGAAAGCGTGCCCTATGCGCTGCTGACGGGCCTCTTCATTGCGTCGTACTCGGTCGTCGATGGCATCGGCGCGCGCGTCGCGGGCAACGGCATGAGCTACATCATGTGGGTCTATCTGCTGTGGAACGTGCCCCAGTTCCTGCTCGTCTGGCATTGGCGCGGCGGCGCGAAGGGACTCTTCACGTCGCGCGAGACGATGCTCAAAGGGATGCTCTCGGGCGTGATCGCGCTGAGCGCGTATTGCCTGATCATCGAGGCATACCGCTATCTGCCCATCGCGATGGTGTCCGCGCTGCGCGAGCTCAGTTCGATTTTCGCGGTGCTGATCGGCTTTTCGTTCATGCACGAGAGGCTGACGGCGCGCCGTATCGTCGCTTGCACGCTCGTCACGCTCGGTGCGGTGCTGATCCGGCTATAGCTGCCGGACCGGCGTGAGTGTCACCGCGTTCACGCGCATTCACGCGAAGAGCGGCAACGTCGTATCGATCGCTTGCGCGAGCGTGTCGAACGCGGGCGCGATCTCTTCATCGGGTACGCACGCGTAGCCGATCAACAGCCCCGACTGCGCGCGCGACGCCTGCGCGTAATACCCAGACAGCGGACGCACGACGATATTGCGTTCGAGCGCGGCCGCGGCGACGGCACGGTCGTCGGTGCCTTCGGGCAGTTGCATCACCAGATGCAGGCCCGCATCGCCGCCGACCGCGGGCAACGCGTCGCCATAGCGCCGCGCGGCGGCGTCGAGCAATGCGGAACGCCGCTGGCCATAGAGCGTGCGCATCTTGCGGATGTGCGACGTGAAATGCCCTTCGCTGATGAACTCCGCGAGCATCGCCTGCTGTAGCAACTGCCCCTCGCGATACAGCTCAGCGCTCGCCGTCGCGAAACTCTCGGCCAGCGCCTCGGGCGCGACGAGATAGCCGATCCGCAGCCCCGGAAACAGCGTCTTGCCGAAGCTGCCGACATAGATCACCTGCCCCGTCGTGTCGAGACCCTGCAACGAAGCGAGCGGCCGGTTGCCGTAGCGGAATTCGCTGTCGTAGTCGTCCTCGATGATCCAGCAGTGGTGCTGCCGCGCGTATTCGAGCAGCATCCGCCGCCGCGCGAGACTCATCACCATGCCGAGCGGGTACTGGTGCGACGGCGTCACGAGCATCAGCTTCGGCGGATGCGCGAGATCGTCGGGCGAAGGGTTGATGCCTTCGTCGTCGACGGCAATCGGCCGCGACTTCAGTCCCGACACGTGCATCACGCTGCGCACGCCCCAATAGCACGGGTCTTCCGTCCAGATGACGTCGCCGGGATCGGACAGCAGACGCACGGCCAGATCGACGGACTGGTGAATGCCCGTCGTGATGACGATCTGCTCGGGCGTGCAGCGCACGGAGCGCGACGTGCGCAAATAGTCCGCGAGCGCGTGGCGCAACAGGGACAGGCCGCCGCCCGGCGCATACGTCAGCAGATCGGGCCGCAGACGCCGCCAGTACTTGTTGTGCAGTCGGCTCCACACGCGCGCGGGAAAGCGCGTCACATCGGGCACGCCGGGCATGAACGCGCCCCACTGACGCTTGGACACGCCCGCGCCCGCGATCAGCCGCGAACCGCGCTGCGACAACGCCCGCGCGGCGGGCTGCGTGTCCAGCAGCGCTTTGGACCTTGCAGGCGGCAACGCCTGCTGCAACGGCTCCAACGCGCTCGAGCGCATCGGCGTGGCCTGCGCATCGGGCGATCCGACGATTTCATCCGGCGACGTATCGGCGACGAACGTGCCGCGCCCCGTGGCCGACGTCACATAGCCTTCCAGCGCCAGCTGCTCGTAGACCTGCGTGACGGTATTGCGCGCGATGCCCAGTTCGTTCGCGAGCAGCCGCGACGACGGCACCTTGCTGCCCGCGGGCAACTCCCGCGTGAGGATCGCCTGTTGAAGCAGCCGGTGCAGCTGCCGATACACGGGCTGACCGTTGCCACGGTCCAGACGCTGGGCCAGCCAGTCGGACAACACGCTCGCGCGCATAAATTGGCTCCTGGTTTTTTATTGAAATGGCTCTGAAACCTAGAGCCAAATATAAGTATAGTCGGTGCATGTGCCGCGATGAGCGCGAGCGCCCGAACGAACCCAACCAGGAGATCTCCGTGAAGAATGCCGAACTGAAGAGCCGCAAGGACGCCGCCACGCCGCGCGGCGTGGGCGTGATGTGCGATTTCTACGCTGCGCGCGCGGAGAACGCGGAGCTATGGGACATCGAGGGCCGCCGCGTGATCGACTTCGCGGCGGGCATTGCCGTGTGCAACACGGGCCATCGTCATCCGAAGATCGTCGAGGCCGTGCGCGCGCAGCTGGACCAGTTCACGCACACGGCGTATCAGATCGTGCCGTACGCGTCGTATGTCGAGCTGGCCGAGAAGATCAACCAGCGCGCGCCGGGCGACTATCCGAAAAAGACGGCTTTCTTCACGACGGGCGCCGAGGCCGTCGAAAACGCGATCAAGATCGCGCGCGCGGCGACGGGCCGTCCGGGCGTGATCGCGTTCACGGGCGCCTTCCACGGCCGCACGATGATGGGCATGGCGCTGACGGGCAAGGTCGCGCCGTACAAGCTGAACTTCGGCCCGTTCCCGGCCGACGTCTTCCACGCGCCGTTCCCGAATCCGCTGCATGGCGTGACGACGGCCGACTCGCTGAAGGCAATCGAGCATCTGTTCAAGGCCGACATCGATCCGAAGCGCGTCGCGGCGATCATCTTCGAGCCGGTGCAAGGCGAAGGCGGCTTCTATCCGGCGCCCGCCGAGTTCGTGCGCGCGCTGCGCAAGCTGTGCAACGAGCACGGCATTCTGCTGATCGCCGATGAAGTGCAAACGGGTTTTGCGCGCACGGGCAAGCTGTTCGCGATGCATCACTATGACGTCGTGCCCGATCTGATGACGATGGCCAAGAGCCTTGCAGGCGGCCTGCCGTTGTCGGGCGTGGTCGGCCGCGCCGATCTGATGGATGCCGCCGCGCCCGGCGGACTGGGCGGCACGTATGCGGGCAATCCATTGGCGGTGGCTGCGGCGCATGCCGTGCTGTCGATCATCGATGAAGAGAAGCTCTGCGAGCGCGCCGTCGAACTGGGCGACCGGCTCAAGGGCCGCCTGAGCGCGCTGCAAGCGGAAGTACCGCAGATGGCCGATGTGCGCGGGCCGGGCGGCATGGTGGCCGTCGAGTTCTGCAAGCCGGGCACGTCGGAGCCGGATGCCGATTTCACGAAGCGCGTGCAGACGCGCGCGCTCGAGCGCGGGCTTCTGCTGCTGGTTTGCGGCGTCTATTCGAACGTCATCCGGTTCCTGTTCCCGCTGACGATTCAGGATGCCGTCTTCGACGAGGCGCTCGCCATTCTCGAAGATGCGTTGAAAGAGACCGTGGGCGTCGCTGCCTGAAGTCACCGCCAAGCAAAGGACAAACCGAAATGACCGATCTGCGTAGCAAACTGAAAGACCCGGCGCTGCTGCAAAGCAAGGCGTATATCGACGGCGAATGGCAAGACGCCGACAACAACGAAACGTTCGAAGTGCTGAACCCGGCAACGGGCGAACTGGTCGCACACGTCCCGCGCATGGGCGCACAGGAAACGCGCCGTGCGATCGAAGCGGCGAACAAGGCCTGGCCCGCATGGAAGGCGAAGACGGGCAAGCAGCGCGCGGAAATCCTGCGCAAGTGGAACGACCTGATGCTCGCCAACGCCGACGACCTCGCGTTGATCCTGACGACGGAACAAGGCAAGCCGCTCGCCGAAGCCAAAGGCGAAATCGGCTATGCGGCTTCGTTCCTCGAATGGTTCGGTGAAGAAGCGAAGCGGGTCTACGGCGACACGATCCCGACAGTGGCCAGCGACAAGCGCATCGTCGTGACGAAAGAGCCCGTCGGCGTGTGCGCCGCGATTACGCCGTGGAATTTCCCGGCCGCGATGATCACCCGCAAGGTCGGTCCGGCTCTCGCGGCCGGCTGCCCGATCATCGTCAAGCCCGCTGAAGCCACGCCGCTGTCGGCGCTCGCGCTTGCCGTGCTCGCCGAGCGGGCGGGCGTGCCCGCCGGCATCTTCAGCGTCGTCACCGGCGATCCGAAACCGATCGGCGGCGAGATGACCAGCAACGCAACCGTGCGCAAGCTGTCGTTCACGGGCTCGACGGGTGTCGGGCGTCTGCTGATGGCGCAGTGCGCGCCGACGGTCAAGAAGGTCTCGCTCGAACTCGGCGGCAATGCGCCGTTCATCGTGTTCGATGACGCCGATCTCGATGCCGCCGTCGAAGGGGCGATCGCGTCGAAGTACCGCAACAGCGGCCAGACGTGCGTGTGCACGAACCGCTTCTATGTGCACGACAGCGTCTACGATGCGTTCGCTGAAAAGCTGAGCGCGGCCGTCGCCGGACTCAAGGTCGGATACGGCACCGAACAAGGCGTGCAGCAGGGTCCGCTCATCAACGAGGCCGCGGTGCTCAAGGTCGAATCGCATATCGAAGATGCGCTCGGCAAAGGCGCGCGCGTCGTCACGGGCGGCAAGCGTCATGCGCTCGGTCACGGCTTCTTCGAGCCGACCGTGCTCGCCGATGTCACGCCCGACATGAAGGTGGCCCGCGACGAAACGTTCGGCCCGCTCGCGCCGCTGTTCCGCTTCACGTCGGATGCCGAGGTGATCGAGATGGCGAACAGCACTGAATTCGGCCTCGCGTCGTACTTCTATAGCCGCGATATCGGCCGCATCTGGCGCGTCGCGGAAGCGCTGGAGTTCGGGATGGTCGGCATCAATACGGGCGCGATCTCGAATGAAGTCGCGCCGTTTGGCGGCGTCAAGCAGTCGGGCCTGGGCCGCGAAGGCTCGCACTATGGGATCGACGAGTATGTCGTGATCAAGTATATGTGTATGGGGGGTGTTTGATTCCCTGAGCAGCACGCGTAGACGAAACAGGCCGGTTGTCTCTCATGCAACCGGCCTGTTTGCTTCATCGCACCCCGCTCACCCCCAACCCCGCCGTCTCATCCGCATGATACGACGAGCGCCCGAGCGGTCCCGACACCACTTCACTGAAACCCAGCCTCAGTCCCCGTTCGCGGCGTGCCGTCCATCGTCACGCCCCGAAGAAATCGTTGAGCAAGCGGTTCACTTCGGATGCCGACTCCATCTGCACCATATGCCCCTTGCCTTGCAGCACATGCACGCGGATATCGCCGGGCAATCCCTGCGCGTGGCTCGCCGGAATGATCTGGTCCAGCTCGCCCCAGATCACGAGCGTGCGCGGCGCGAGACTGCCGATGCGATCGCGATAGTTGCGCTGCTGCACGCCCTCGTTGAACGACGACGACGCGATCTTCTGCAACGTTTCGCTCACGCCTTCGAGCCGCTTGTACTTCACGATGTCCTCGACGAGTTGCCGCGTGACGAGCGAACCATCGGCGAACAGCTTCGTCAGATGCGGCTTCAGCGTATTGCGGCTGTTGCCCGCGACGAATCCGTCGATGTACTCGCGGTTGATCTCGCTGCCGAGACCCGCGCCCGAGATCAGCGCCAGCGATGCCACGCGCTGCGGAGCCCTGTCGGCCACCGTCATCGCGACGAGACTGCCCATCGAGTGCCCGACGAGATGCGCCCGCTCGATGCCGCGATCGTCGAGAAACGCAATCACGCTGTCGGCGAGTTCGTCCGCGCTGCCCGACTCGACGGCTTTCGTCGATTCGCCATGCCCCGGCAAATCCAGCGCATACACCGTGCGATGCGCGGCAAGGTCGGCGTGATTGAACAGCCAGTTGTTCAGATCGCCGCCAAAGCCGTGGATCAGCACGGCGGGCGTGCCGCCGTCGCCGATCTTCAGGTAACGCACCGTGCGTCCGCCGATCTGCGCTTTCTCGGGCTGCGGGCCGGCGTCCGCTGAATCGGCGGCGAGCGGCACAAAGTCTCGCTGAAATGCTTCGACGGCTGCATCGATGTCGGCGTCCGCGTCGTCAGCGTCGGCCACCACGCCCAGCAGCGCGCCGACGGGCAGCGTGTCGCCTTCCTGCGCGATCTGCCGGCGCAACGTGCCGTCGAATGCGCATTCGACGGCCGACGCGATCTTGTCGCTCTCCACGTCGAGTACTTCATCGCCCTTCGCCACCTTGTCGCCTTGCGATTTCAGCCAGCCGTTGACCTGCCCCTGCTCCATTGACAGGCCCCACTTGGGCATCGTGATCATGTGAATCGACATTGCTCAGTTCCTCCCTTGGTGCATGTTGATGCCGCGTCAATGCTGCGTCTGCTTGACGGCTGCGGCGATCTTGTCCGCCGACGGGATGTAGAGATCTTCGAGCACGCCCGAGAATGGCGTGGGCGTATGCGGTGCCGTCACGATCTCGATCGGCGCCTTCAGCGAATGGAATGCCTTCCGCGCGACGAGCGCGGCGATGTCGGTCGCAACCGAGCAACGCGGATTGGCTTCGTCCACCACGACGACGCGGCCCGTGCGTTCCGCGCTTTCCAGAATCGTGTCTTCGTCGAGCGGCGACGTGGTGCGCAGATCGATCACCTCGGCCTTGATGCCGTCTTTCGCGAGCTCGTCGGCGGCGTCCGTTGCGTAATGCACCATGCGTCCATACGTGACGATGGTCGCGTCATCGCCTTCGCGCACGACGTTCGCTTCGCCGAACGGAATCGAATACAGCTCTTCGGGCACGTCGCCTTCGCGGCTATACAGCAGCTTGTGCTCGCAGAAGATGACGGGATCGTTGTCGCGGATCGCCTGGATCATCAGGCCTTTCGCGTCATACGGCGTCGACGGGCATACGACCTTGAGCCCCGGCACATGCGTGAACAGCGAGGTCAGCATCTGCGAATGCTGCGCGGCCGCGCGCAAACCCGCGCCCTGCATCGTGCGGATCACGACGGGCGTCACGGCATTGCCGCCGAACATGTAGCGGAATTTCGCGGCCTGATTGAAGATCTGATCGAAGCACACGCCCATGAAGTCGATGAACATCAGTTCGGCGACGGGACGCATGCCCGCTGCCGCCGCGCCCACGGCCGCGCCGATGAAGCCGCCCTCCGAGATCGGCGTGTCGAGCACGCGGCCCGGATACTTGTGGAAAAGCCCTTTCGTGACGCCGAGCACGCCGCCCCATGCGTCCTGCTCGCCGGGCGCGCCCGCGCCGCCCGCATTGTCTTCGCCCATCACGATGACGCTTTCGTCGCGCGCCATCTCCTGACTCAGTGCTTCGTTGATAGCCTGAGAAAACGTGATCTTGCGTGCCATGTCTGTCTCCTGGTTTGCCTGAAAGTAATTGCGTTCAATTACGGATACGACACGTACACGTCGGTCAGCAGATCGGCTTCTGTCGGCAGCGGCGCGGCTTTCGCCTTCACCACGGAATCTTCGATCAGCGCTTTCACGTCTGCGTCGATCTTGCGCAGATCGTCGGGCGTCAACATCTCCGCGCGCACGACGCGCTCTTCGAAACGCTTCAGGCAATCCTTTTCGTCGCGCAGCTTCTGCACTTCGCCCGGCGCGCGATAGGTCTGTGCATCGCCTTCGAAGTGGCCGAAGTAGCGCGACAGCTTCACTTCGATGAGCGTCGGCCCGCCGCCGCCACGTGCGCGTTCGATCGCTTCGCCTAGTGCTTCATGCACCGCGAAGAAATCGAAGCCGTCGACGATCACGCCCGGCATGCCGAAGCCGCTCGCGCGATCCGCGATGTTGTCCGACGACACCGACCATGTCGACGATGTCGCCTCCGCATAGCCGTTGTTCTCCGCAACGAAGATCGCGGGCAGGCGCCACACGCTTGCGAGGTTCATCGATTCGAAGATCACGCCCTGGTTCGACGCGCCATCGCCAAAGAAGCACACGCCCACGCCGCCCGTCTTCTTCAGCTTCGCCGCGAGCGCCGCGCCGCACACGAGCGGGCCGCCCGCGCCGACGATGCCGTTCGCGCCCAGCATCCCCTTCGACAGATCGGCGATATGCATCGAGCCGCCCTTGCCTTTGCACACGCCCGTCCGCCGGCCGTAGATCTCCGCCATCATCCCGTGCACGTCGACGCCCTTCGCGATGCAGTGACCGTGGCCGCGGTGCGTCGTCGCCACATAGTCGCGGTCGTTCAGATGCAGCATCGTGCCCACGGCCGACGCCTCCTCGCCCGCGTACAGGTGCACGAAACCGGGTATGTCGCCAGTCGCGAACTCGACGTGCAGGCGCTCTTCGAACTCGCGAATGGTGCGCATCGACCGATACGCTTCCAGCAATTTCTCCCTGCTCAACTGACTCGAAACAGACATGGTGTGTCTCCTTGATGATGTCGATCGTGACTGCAACGGTCGCGGAGTGGGCTCCGCTTGATTGAATGAACTCCCTTTATTTCGCGTGCACGCGTGCTTGTGGCTGTGTTTGTGACTGCGCTTGCGACTGCATTTGCGCATGCGCTCGAGCGATTGCTTGCGTCGATGCGCCCGCCATCTCGCGCATCAACTGGCGCGACGCCGCGAAGCGCAGCGTGCGGCTCACGTCGACCGTCAACGGGCCGCTCCAGTCGAGCGAGATTTCATAGCGGTCGTCGCGCTCGATTTCGATTTCACGCTCGCCGTCGAACGCAAGCGTGCCGCGCGATGCATCGACGGGCAGCCAGTCGCCGACCTCGAAACGCTCGCAACTGCGCATCGTCACCTGATCGATGCGGCCGGGGGCGATCGGCGCGAAGATGGGCACCCCGTCGCCGTTCATTGCGCCGTGCTCGTCGGGCTGCGCGAACGTCAGATGCAAGCCGTGCGGCGCCGTGCGTTCGACGGGCGCCCACGCGCCACCGATCGACGACAGGCCGATGCCGTCGGGCGAAGCGAACGTGAGAAAGAGCGACTCGATATCCGACGGCTCGGACACGGCCCGCGCGCCGACGAAACGCTGACGGCTCACGCACACGTCGACGAGCGCGATCTCTTCGCGGCCCCGGTTCGGACCCGCTACGCAGCGCACGACGAGCCGCTTGTTGCGCGTCAGCGCGACATCGGGCGGCACGACGCCCGACGCGACGAGCGCGCCCGCGAGACCCGCGACCGTCGCTTCGCGCATGTCGGGAAACGCGTTGTTGGTGCCCGTCGAAAGCGTCAGCAGCGGCACGCCGCCGCAATGCGCGGCCACTGCGCGATGCGTGCCGTCGCCGCCCAGCACGGCGATCAGCTCGACACCTTCGCGCACCATGTGCGCCGTCCCCACATGCGTATCGGCGACGGAATCGGTGATGGGCAAATCGACGAACTCGACTTCGGGCCAGCGCTCGGCTGAACCCGTCGCCGCATGCGTGTCGAGCGCACGCAGCAGCAGCGAGGCGACACCCGTGCGATCGCGCAACGTGAGCACGCGATCGACGCCCAGCGCGCCAAGTCCCGCGAGCAGACGCACGACCATGTTGGCCTTCTCGGCGGTCGGGAACACGGACGCATGGGTCGTGAGGCGGCGAATGTCGCGACCCGACGCGGGGTTCGCAATCACGCCGACAGTGATGGGCGATGCCACTGGCTTGTCTCCTTGTGCTTGTCGATAGCGGCCCGCGGGTAGTGCGCGTAGGCCGCTTCGTGTGACGGGCATTACTGCAACACGTATGCCAATGTCACAACGTGTTCGTGCAAGTCGCTGAAAGCCTTCTGCGACAAGGGCTTCAGACTGTCGACAACATGCACGTGCAAGCGCGAGAACCGTCGCATGACGCGGCGCACATGACGCACATCGCATCTCGCGCGATGTGCGCGTCATTGCGATGGGCCGCGCATGCGTTGCGCCATCGAACGATGCGCGTCTCACGACTGTCTCACGCACAGGTGAGACGTTCGTCTCAGGCGTCTCGTGTGCTGCGACGCAATGTGATCGCACGGGCGGGATGTGCTACAAGAAGGTCCGATCAGCATGATCGACCGTCATCAACGGGACCATCCAGAGCGCGTGCGCTCGCCGGGAGCCGACCATGCCTTACGTCTCTCAAACGCAGCACATCGACCGCGTGCGCGGTGCGATCGAAGGACGCCTGCCCGCGCCCGCCAATTCGTCGCGCCTCGTGTCGTCGTGGCAGCGTTCGTATGAGCAATACCGGCTCGACCCGGGCTCGGTGATCGGGCCGCGCGTGCTCACGCCAGTCGAGTTGCGCGAAGTGCAAGGCAAGGAAGAAGCGTTCTTGCGCGCGTCGGGCCAGTGCCTCACGCGCCTGCACGACATGATCCGCGTGGCCGACTACTGCGTGATGCTGACCGACGCGCACGGCGTCACGATCGACTATCGGATCGACCGCGACCGGCGCGGCGATTTCAAGCATGCGGGCCTCTATATCGGCTCGTGCTGGTCGGAGCGCGAAGAAGGCACGTGCGGCATCGCCAGCGTGCTGACCGATCTCGCGCCCATCACCGTGCACAAGACCGATCACTTCCGCGCGGCGTTCACGACGCTCACGTGCAGCGCGTCGCCGATCTTCTCGCCGTCGGGCGAACTGATCGGCGTGCTCGATGCGTCGGCCGTGCGGTCGCCAGACAACCGCGACAGCCAGCGGCTCGTGTTTCAGCTCGTGCGGCAAAGCGCGGCGCTGATCGAGGACGGCTATTTCCTCAATCAGACGGCGCAGCATTGGGTGATCTTCGGACACCAGAGCCGCAACTTCGTCGAAGCGCAACCCGAAGTGCTGATCGCGTTCGACGAATGCGGCAACATCGCCGCGTCGAACCGCAAGGCGCAGGAGTGCATCGCGGGGCTGAGCGGGCCGCGTCATGTCGACGAGATCTTCGATACGTCGGCCGTGCATCTGCATGACGTGGCGCGCACGGATACCATCGTGCCACTGCGTCTGCGCGCGACGGGCGCGCTGCTCTATGCGCGCATTCGCGCGCCGTTGAAGCGGCCTTCGCGTGTCACGCCTGTCGCTACTTCCGCGAACGCCTTCAACGCATCATCCGATGCCCGCGCGGCCACGAATCTCGACGCCATCAGCCGCTTCCTGCACAGCCGCGATTCGCGTCTCGCGCGCAATGCGGAAGTCGCGTTGCGGATCGCCGGCAAGCATCTGCCGATCCTGATCCTCGGCGAGACGGGCGTCGGCAAGGAAGTGTTCGCGCAGGCGCTGCATGCGTCGGGCGCGCGGCGCGCGAAGCCGTTCGTCGCC
Source organism: Paraburkholderia piptadeniae (assembly GCF_900007165.1). Lineage (GTDB taxonomy): Bacteria > Pseudomonadota > Gammaproteobacteria > Burkholderiales > Burkholderiaceae > Paraburkholderia > Paraburkholderia piptadeniae. Next base: position 41,556 of record NZ_CYGY02000050.1, on the reverse strand, counting down.
GTGAACTGCGGCGCGATTCCCGATTCGCTGATCGAGAGCGAACTGTTCGGCTATGCACCCGGGGCGTTCACGGGCGCGCGCAGCCGGGGCGCGCGAGGCAAGATCGCGCAGGCGAATGGCGGCACGCTGTTCCTCGATGAAATCGGCGATATGCCGCTCAATCTGCAGACGCGCCTGTTGCGCGTGCTCGCCGAAGGCGAAGTGCTGCCGCTGGGCGGCGATGCGCCCGTGCGCGTCGATATCGACGTGATCTGCGCGACGCATCGCGATCTGGCGCGCATGGTCGACGATGGCACGTTCCGCGAAGACCTGTATTACCGGCTGAGCGGCGCGACACTGCATATGCCGCCGCTGCGCGAGCGCACCGATATTCTCGATGTCGTGCATGCCGTCTTCGACGAGGAAGCGCAAAGCGCGGGACATGTGCTGACTCTGGACGCGCGCCTCGCCGGGCGCCTCGCGTGTTTTGCGTGGCCGGGCAACATCCGCCAGTTGCGCAACGTGTTGCGCTATGCGTGCGCGGTGTGCGACTCGACGCGCGTCGAACTGCGGCATGTGTCGCCGGATGTGGCGGCGCTGCTCGCGCCCGACGAAGCAGCGCCGCGCCCCGCGCTCGCGTCTCTCGACGACGAGCGCGCGCGCATCGTCGATGCGCTCACGCGGAATCATTGGCGGCCGAATGCGGCGGCCGAAGCGCTGGGCATGTCGCGCGCGACGCTGTACCGGCGGATTGCGAAGCTGGGGATCGTCGGGCCGCATCGGGTTTGATGCTTGCGTTTGCGCGTTTGTGTGCGTTCGTGCCTTGCATGCACGCGCGCTTGCATGCGAGTGCCCCCGTGCGTTGTGCCGTTGAAGCCTTTGCGTTCGCGCAGTCAGCCCGCGTTGAGCGTCGCGATCTGCTCGCCGAGCTTGCGCAAACGCTCGCGCAATTCCGGCGGATCGAGTACTTCGACATGACCCGCGAAGCCTAGCAGTTGTTCGGCCGCGTAGCCGAACTGTTCGACGGGCAGCGTCACTTCTTGCCAGCCGTCCTGCTCCGAAGGCGGCATGATCTGCGCCTGTTCGACGGCCGCCGCGCCGAGCCGGTGCAGACGCGTCATGCCTTCCGGCGACAGGCGCAAGCGCGCCGTGTGCTTGAGCAGGCCCTTCTCGAAGGCCGCGACAGCCGACGTCCATTCGTCGCGCAAGTCGAAACCATCCGGACGTTCGAACGTTTCGTCATGCACCGTCAACTGCGTGATGCTCGACACGCGATAGGTGCGCAACTGCGTGCGCACGCGCGCGACCAGATACCATTCGCCGCCCTTCAGCACGAGCCCGAGCGGGTCGCGCACGCGCACGCCTTCGTTTTCGTCGCGGCCGTTCCACGTGCGGTACTGCATCGAGATGCGCTTCTGTTCCCACACCGCGCCCGCGAGCAACGTGAGCCACGGCGTCGGCGATGGCCGCTGATACCAGCCGACGGGATCGATATGCAGGCGCGAACCGATGCGCGAGGTGTCGGGCGCGGCATCGGGCAGCGCGGTGACGAGCTTGAGCTGCGCGGCCCTTAGCTGCTCTGACAGGCCGAGATCGGATGCCGCGCCCGTCAGGCCGGCAATCGACAGCGTTTCGGCTTCGGCCTTCGTGATGCCCGTCAGCTTCGCGCGATAGCCGTCGAGCAGCGCGAAGCCGCCGCCAGGCCCGCGATCCGCATACACGGGCACGCCCGCCGCGCTCAACTGGTCGATGTCGCGATAGACGGTGCGGATCGACACGTCGAACTCATCGGCGAGCGCCTGGGCGGTCACTCGGCCCTTGACCTGCAGCATCAACAGCATCGAAACGAGACGGCTCGTCGCCAATTTTCACGCCCTTCCTAATTCATGACATCGGTTGTCAGCTATTGAAGAGTATAAAGGTATTCATCGCTGATGATTCAATGAGGATACGTAGTATGCACGTTACGTATGTGGTCCGTTTCCAGGTGCGGCCCGACAAACTCGAACGCTTTTTGAGGCTGCTGAACGGCGTGCTCGACGCGATGCGCAACGAGCCGGATTTTCATGAAGCCGTGCTGCATCGAGACCCCGATTCGCCATGCCGTCTGATGCTCTACGAGACGTGGGAAAGCCGGGAAGATGCGAACGACGAACAGATTCACCGGCCGTATCGGCGTGCGTATCACGAGGCGCTTGCCGATCTGCTCGTGCGTCCTCGCGAGGTCACGGAATGGCACACGATGCGCGCGGACCGCGCCGATCGTCACGGCCGTCACGGCACGCCGTCGCAATCGCGCTGCGCGAACGAGCCGGCCGAGGTCCACGCATGAGCGCATCGACGCGCGCCGGGAGTCTGAGCGTGATGCAGGGCGCCGCGCTCTATGTGGGCGCGGTGCTCGGCACGGGCGTGATTGCGCTGCCCGCGCTCGCCGCCGAGGCCGCGGGCCCCGCGTCGCTCGTTGCGTGGCTCGCGCTCGTCGTGCTGTCGGTGCCGCTCGCGGCCACGTTTGCCGCGCTCGGTGCACGCTATCCGGACGCGGGCGGCGTCTCGACCTATGTGCGCAACGCGTTCGGGCCGCGCATCGCGGCCATCGTCGGCTGGTGCTTCTACTTTGCGGTGCCCGCGGGCGCGCCGGCCGCGGCGATGTTCGGTGGCGCGTATGTCGCGGCGGCGTTCGGTGGCGGCGAATGGGCAGTGATCGGCACAGCCGCCGCGTTGATGCTGACCGTGACGCTTGCCAATGCGCTCGGGCTCACGGTATCGGGAAGGCTGCAACTGGTGCTCGCCGCGTTGCTCGTCGCGCTGCTGCTCGCGGCCGTGATCGCATCGGCGCCACATGCGCAAGTCGCCAACCTGCATCCGTTTGCGCCGCATGGCTGGCTCGCGGTTTTTCCGGCGGCAGCGCTGCTGGTCTGGAGCTTCGCGGGCTGGGAGGCCATCACGCATCTCGCCGCGGAGTTTCGCCGTCCCGCGCATGATCTGCCGATGGCGGCGGGTATCGCCGTCGTCGTAGTCGGCGTGCTGTATATGGGCGTCGCGACAGCGAGTGTGATGGTGCTCGGGCCGAACGCAGGCGCGTCGGGCGCGCCGCTCGCGGAACTGCTCGCGCGGGGACTCGGCGGCAAGGTGCAGATACTGGCCGCAGTCGCCGCGCTGCTGCTCACGCTCGGCACGATGAACGCCTATTTCGCGGGCGCCGCAAAGCTCGGCGCGGCACTGGGGCGCGACGGCGCGCTGCCCGGGTGGCTCGCACAAGGCAGCCGCGCCGGCGATGTACCGCGTCGCAGCCTGTTCGTGATAGCAGCGCTTGCCACATTCGCGCTCGTCGTCGTGGTCATCGCGGGTGTCGGTCCGAAACCGCTCGTGCTGCTCACGACAGGTTCGTTCGTCACCGTGTATGCGCTTGGCACGGCAGCGGCATTGCGACTGTTGCCGCGCGGCAGCTGGGCGCATCGTTGCGCGCGCGTCGCGCTGGTTGCGGTGGCGGGATTGTGTTGCGCGACGGGCTGGTATCTGTTGTGGCCGCTCGTCATCACGGGCTGCGCATTGCTCTACCTGCGCGTACGCCGTGTATTCGTTTCGAGTTCGAGGGCAGTTTCATGATGATGCAACGCGCGCGAGAAAACTGGTTGACAATGCATCGGCGTCACGACAAACTCGAATACATGCTGACGCTCACCACCATCGCCTACGCGATTTATAAAAACCCAATGGAACGCCATCGCGGCGGGCCTATGGGAGCGTGCGTGCGTTAGATATCCGCAGCAGTCAGCTGAACGATCCCAAGGCCCCGCCGGTAAACGGAAGGGGCCTTTTGTTTGAGTGGCGCCTTCCGTCCTCCGGCTCATTTGACGGAGTGCATGATGGACAAGGTTTGCCAGCAGTTCACCGATGACGATTCGCTCTGCTTATCGCGTTTGCAGGAAGAGCGATTACCCAGAGTCGTCGTCCACTTCGAAGTACAACCCGGCGCGACGATGTCATGGCGCGTCGATGCGAACACCGAGCTTTTGGTGCAAGGCGCGCGCGTGTGGCTGACGCGCGCGGCGTCACCGTATGACCATTGGTTGCAGATCGGCGATACGTTCCGCCTGCAGCGCGGCGAGCGTGTCTGGGTCAGCGCGGATGGCGATATGGCTGCACGGCTTTCGCTGACCACCCATCTCGCGACATCACGCGGCATGCTGGCGCGATTGATCGAGCGTTGCTGTTCGCTGGGCGCGAATAGTTTTGCGCCGTGGTCGCGATGAGCGTCTTGCGTTGCGGGGCGGGTGTCGTCGGTCGGTTGCTTGTGTGCTCTGCGCGGCTAACAGCATGCGCGGATCGCTGCGGCATGCTAAAACGGTCAAAACAAATGCAGCCGCAGACCCACAAGCAAGGAATTGCATGCAGCCTTCCGATAGCCCTGTCCTGCCCGCGCTCGAATGCCGTGCACTGAGCAAGGCATACGACGTGAAGCGCGTCGTGCTCGAGCGCCTCGATTTCGCGCTCGGCGCGGGCGAGTTCGTCGCGATCATGGGCGATTCGGGCGTCGGCAAGTCGACATTGCTGAATCTGATCGCGGGCCTCGATCACGCGGATAGCGGTGACGTGCTGATCGACGGCACGCCCGTCTCCACGCTCGACGACGACGCGGCCACACGCCTGCGCCGTCAGAAGCTCGGCTTCGTGTTTCAGGCATTTCACGTGCTGCCGCATCTGACGCTCGCGCAAAACGTCGCGTTGCCGCTGCTGCTGAACGGCATCGCCCCGGCGCGCGCGAACGAAATGCTCGCGGCCGTCGGACTCGAAGGGCGCGGCGATGACATGCCGCGCCAGCTTTCGGGCGGCGAACTGCAACGCGTCGCGATCGCGCGTGCGCTGGTGCACCGGCCTACGCTCATCCTCGCCGACGAACCGACGGGCAATCTCGACCCCGACACCGCACACGAAGTGCTGGCGCTGCTGCGCGAGGAAACAAAAGCGAACGGCGCGGCGGCGATGATGGTCACGCATTCGGAGGCGGCCGCGGCCTTCGCGGACCGCGTCCTCGTTTTGAGCGACGGCAAGCTGCACGCAACGCACGTCCGCTCGTCGCACGCGCTGCGCCCCTCCGATGAATGACTCTGTATTCACGGACAACACGCGACGCAAGCCCCATGGACTGCGCACGCTCACGCGCTGGCTGCTCGCCGCCGAATGGCGCAGCCACAAAGGCCGCGCGCTGATCGCGATTGCGACGATCGCGCTGGGCGTCGCGCTCGGCTACGCGGTGCAGCTGATCAACAGCGCCGCGTTCAACGAGTTCTCGGCGGCCGCGCGCAGCCTGTCGGGCGAAGCGGACTTACAGGTGCGCGGCTCGCAGCCCACGTTCGACGAACGCGCGTATCCGCAGCTTGCGACACAAGCGGGCGTCGCGCTCGCGAGCCCCGTGCTCGAACTCGACGTAACGGTGCCGAGCCGCACCGCGCCGCTGAAGGTGCTCGGCATCGACGTATTTCGCGCAGGCCGCATCGCGCCCGATCTGACGGGCGTGACGGACAGCGATCATTCGTTCGACTCGCTCGCCGACGACGCGATCTTCCTCTCGCCCGCCGCGCAGCAGTGGCTCGGCGTGCGCATCGGCGATACGGTGACGCTGCGCAGCGGCACATCGGACGTGCGCTTGCGCGTCGCGGGCGGCATCGTCCGTGCGCGGCCCGGGCAGCGCATCGGCGTGATGGATATCGCGGCCGCGCAGTGGCGCTTCGGGCGGCTCGGCAAGCTGTCGCGCGTCGATCTGCAACTGGAGCGCGGCGTCGATCGCGAACGCTTCCGGCAAGCGTTGCAGGCGCGGCTCGGCAGCCGCTTCATGGTGACGGCGACGCGCGATGTCGAAAGCCGCACCGACCGGCTCTCGCGCGCCTACCGGATCAACATGAACGTGCTCGCGCTCGTCGCCCTTTTTACGGGCGCGTTTCTCGTGTTCTCGACGCAGGCGCTCGGCGTCGTGCGCCGGCGCGCGCAATTCGCGATGCTGCGCGTGCTCGGCATCACGCGCGCCCAGTTGCTGCGGCAGATCCTGCTCGAAGGCGCGTTGCTCGGGACGCTCGGCGCGATCGGCGGCATCGCGCTCGGCTTCGCGCTCGCTTATGCCGTGCTGCGCTTTTTCGGCAGCGATCTGGGCGGCGGCTATTTTCCTGGCGTGCAGCCGAGCGTCGGCTTCGAGCCCGTCGCCAGCGCGATATTTCTTGCGCTCGGCATCGGCGTGGCGCTGCTTGGCAGTCTCGTGCCCGCGCTCGAAGCGGCGCGCGCGCATCCCGCGCCCGCGCTGAAGGCGGGCGGCGAAGAAGCCGTGCTCGGCAAGCTCTCGACGCCGTGGCCGGCGCTCTGCTGCCTCGCGCTCGGCGTGGCGCTGACGCAAGCGCCGCCCGTCTTCGATATGCCCATCGCGGGCTATCTCGCCGTCGCGCTGCTGCTGATTGGCGGCATTGCGCTGATGCCGCGTGTCACGTCGCAGCTGTTCCGCGCGCTGAGCCGCGCGCGCGACGGACGGCAGCGCGCGCCCGTGACGGCGCTCGCGCTCGCGCGGCTCGCGAATGCGCCGGGGCAGGCGTCGATTGCGATGGGCGGCGTGCTGTCGAGCTTCACGCTGATCGTCGCGATGGCGATCATGGTGTCGAGCTTTCGCGTGTCGGTCGAGGAATGGCTCGCGCATCTGCTTTCCGCCGATGTCTACGTGCGCGTCGCGCCGAACGGCGACACGGGCGGCTTGAACCCGCAGCAGCAGGCGATGATCGCCGCGACGCGCGGCATCAGACACGCGGCGTTCGCGCGCACATCGCAACTGACGCTCGATCCGTCACGGCCCGCAGTGGCGCTGCTCGCGCGCGAAATCGACGCCGCCGACCCGGGCGCGAACCTGCAGATCACGGGCGAGACACTTCCGCCGTCCGCGTTGAGAGAGGGCGAAACGCCCGTCTGGGCGTCCGAAGCGATGGTCGATCTGTATGGCTATCACGTCGGTCAACGGTTGGCGCTGCCGATCGGCACATTTGGCACATTTGGCACTTCAAGCGCACCTGGCATGCACGCCGGACGTGGCTCGGTGTTCGTCGTCGCGGGCATCTGGCGCGACTACGTGCGGCAGACGGGTGCGCTCGAAATCCGTCTCGCCGACTATCGGCGCCTCACGGGCGACACCAGCGCCACCGATGCCGCCCTCACGCTCGATCGCGGCGTAAGCGCCGCGCAGGCGATCGCCGCCTTGCGCGCGCTGCCGTTCGCAAGCGCACTCGACTTCGCGCAGCCCGGCGACATCCGCGCACGCACGTTGACGATCTTCGACCGCAGCTTCGCCGTCACCTATCTGCTGGAAGCCGTCGCCATCGTGATCGGGCTGTTCGGCGTCGCGGCGACCTTTTCCGCGCAGACGCTCTCGCGCTCGCGCGAGTTCGGCATGCTGCGCCACGTCGGCGTGACGCGCGGACAGATTCTTGCGCTGCTCGCGACGGAAGGCGGATTGCTCACGGCGCTCGGCATCGCGATGGGCTGCGCGCTCGGCTTCGCGATCAGTCTGATACTCGTGTTCGTCGTCAATCCGCAGTCGTTTCACTGGAGCATGTCGCTGCATGTGCCGTGGATGTTGCTGTCGGCGCTGGCCATCGTGATGCTCGCGTCGTCGTGCACGACAGCCGTCGCGGCAGGCCGGCGGGCCGTATCCGTCGATGCCGTGCGCGCCGTCAGGGAGGACTGGTGATGCGTGGCGTGCTTCTTCTGTTGCCGGCGTTCGCTTGCGTGTTGTGCGCGTCGTCGGCTGCGCTTGCGGCAGCGCCGCCCGGCGACTCCCCATTCGCGAACGTGACGCCCGACAAGCCCGTCGTGTTGCCGCAAGACACGGGCGCGCATCCCGCGTTTCGCACCGAATGGTGGTACGCGACGGGCTGGCTAGAAACGCCCGATCATCAGCCGCTCGGCTTTCAGATCACGTTCTTCCGCTCGGCGACGGGCCATCCCGCGAGCGACCCGAGCGCCTTCGCGCCGACGCAGCTGATCATCGCGCATGCCGCGCTGAGCGACCCGGCGTTCGGCCGGCTCGTGCACGATCAGAAGATCGCGCGGCAAGGTTTCGGCCTTGCCTATGCGAAGCCGGATAACACCGACGTGCGGCTCGATACATGGCGCATGGTCCGCGCGCCGGACGGTCACTACGACGTCACGGCCGACGCCGCCGGCTTCGCGCTGCATCTCACGTTCACGCCGACGCAGGCGCCGCTCGTTCAGGGGGCGAACGGCTATTCGCGCAAAGGGCCGCTGCCGGAGCAGGCGAGCTACTACTACAGCGAGCCGCAACTGCGAGTGACGGGCAGCGTCACGCGTCCTGCCCCGAACGGCGCCAGTGGCGCGGCGGCATCGACGCCCACGCCCGTGACGGGCAGCGCGTGGCTCGATCACGAATGGTCGAGCGCGCTGCTCGCCGCTGACGCGGCAGGCTGGGACTGGCTCGGGGCGAATCTGTCGGACGGCGCGGCGCTGATGGCGTTCAAGGTGCGCGGCGTCGACGGACACGCGGTCTGGGCCCATGCAGCGCTGCGTGCCGCCGATGGGCGCGTCACGCAATACGGTCCCGGCGCAGTCGATTTCACGCCCGTCCGCCAATGGCGCTCGCCGTGCACGAATACGCTCTATCCCGTGGCGACCGTCGTGCGGACAGGCGACACGCGCTGGCAACTGACGCCGTTGCTCGACGATCAGGAACTCGATTCGCGCGATTCGACGGGCGCGCTGTATTGGGAAGGCGCCGTCGCCGTCAGCCGGGACGGTCAGCCGGCCGGGCGTGGCTACCTCGAACTGACCGGCTACGGGAAAAAATTGAAGCTGGAGCAGCGCTGAGCCGATGAACCTTGTTGCAGCGGATCTCCAGGTGTTAACCCTTGTTTTTGGAAAAATCACTTCCCGCAGACAGCCTTAATCTTAAGCGGCTACTTACCTACACTCCCTCTCACACTGATTGCGAACAGGGCTGTTCGCAAAGTCATAGCAAAGTTGGAGGTTGTCATGAAGTCGCTGATCAAGGCTGTCGCCGTCGCCGTTGTTCTCGTTGCTCCCGCCATGTCGTTCGCTCAGGCGAACCAGTCTGTCACCCGCGCCCAGGTCCGCGCGGAACTGGTTCAACTGGAGAAGGCCGGCTATCGTCCGGGCGCAGGCTCGGAAGCGCACTACCCGGATGAACTGCTCGCCGCACAGACACGGGTGAACGCGCAAAACAGCGCAGCGAGCGGTTACGGCGGTGTCGCAAACGGCGCGTCGCAAGCGGGCCGTCCGGGGGTTTCGGCTGCGGACTGGAACGCGATGTACGGCCGTCCGTAAGTCGTCGCACGGCTTGAACGTCTGCGACGGTGCGCGACTGCGTCTTGTCGATCGTTCCGGTTGAGTCGTCGATATGCATCGCGTCGCGGGAACGTCTGTGTCTGCGAACGGACACGTGCCAGATGCACAAGAAAGCCTGTCCCGTCACATCAGGACAGGCTTTTCGCGCGAGGAAAGCGTTTGTGCAAGAGGGGTCAGGTTGCGCAAAGTCGCATCGGATGTATTTCGGATTCCATTGCATCTGACTCGATGCAATCGAATTTCCCGTCTGAACCACAGGCTCATTCGGACGGGATCAGCAAGCCTTTTGCCCGCCCCTGACTTACCCACAGATTTTCTTGATAACCCTGTGGACAACACCCGGACTCCAAACGCATCTGCTTGACTCACCAAGACTTTTCACGTCGGAGCAAGCTCTCGGCACCCGCCGCTACTGATGCGCACGCGCCCGCTCCGGAACGCCCTCCAACCGCTGCCGTACGAACCGCACGTGCTCGCGCAGCACGTAGAAGCCGTCGGCGTAGGCGAGCGGCATCCGTAACGTGTTCAACGACGCGTCGATCTGATCGAGCTCCATCAGCAGCTTGCTGCGCTCCTCGGCCGACGAGTCGCGCATCGCCTCGCGCTCGATCGCGATCAGCGAGCCGTAGTAGCGATAGATGCGCGAGCGCACGCGCCAGGTGAAGAGCGCCGGAATCAGCCGCAACGCGGGGAACAGCAGCACGGCGATCGGCAGCAGCAGCACCAGCAGGCGGTCGACCACGGTCGCGAGCCAGAACGGCAGCGTCCGGTACAGGAAGCTCTTGCCTGACTTGTAGTAGCGCGTCGCGTCCTCGCTGATGCGAAACTCGCGCACCGTCGGATTCGGAAACTGCCCCGCCTTCTGCAACAGGCCGGCCATCCCGTGCACTTCCTGCGCGGCTTCGATCAACAGGTCGGAGATCGCCGGATGAAGGTTGCCCCGCGCGACGAGTTCGACGGTCGGGCTGATCAGATGCACCGTCTCCGGCGGAATCCTCCGGCGCAGATCGAGCACGCCAGGCGGCAGGTCGAGTTCGTCGAGATAGGGGAATATCCTCGTGTAGGCGCTCGCCTCGCCGAAGTCCATCACCGAGATACCGGGAATGCCGAGCAGCCGCAACATCAACACGCGCGTGGCCGAGTCACCACTCAGCAGCGCCGCGTCGACCTGGTTCGAGACGAGCGCCTTCGCGGCATCGAGCCCGTCGAGCGGCAGCAGCGTCGTTTCGCCGCCCGCGTAGACGCCGTTCGATTCCAGCAGATTCAGCGACAGCATCCGCGTCCCGCTACCCTCGCGGCCGATCGCGATGCGCTTGCCTTCCAGATCCGACAACTGCGTCAAACCCCGGCCGCGATAGAACACGATGATCGGCACATATGTGACGCTTCCGAGCGACATCAGCGACGTCGTATCCCGTCCGCCAGACACGCCGCCTTGCACGAGCGCGATGTCCACTTTCTGTTTCGGATCGAGCAGCCGGTCGAGGTTCTGCACCGAGCCGTCCGATGCCAGCACATTGAGCGTCACGCCGTTGCGCGCGAGGATCTTTCGATACTCCTGCGCGATCTGCATGAACGAGCTGTCGCGCGGGCCAGCGCTGATCGTGATCGAACGCGGCGGCGCCGGATCGACCAGCCACACGACGAGCCACACGACCACGGTGAACAGCAGCACGAATGGCAATGACGTCCATGCCAGATCGCGCAACACGGTATGCGTGTGGTCGCGAACGAAGTGCGGAAAATGCGGACGAAATCCTTTCATGAACCGGCTCGCCTCCGATATGCGTCATCGTCAATCGTAGCCGTCTCGCGCCGTTCTGGGGAGCACCCGAAACAGGAACAGCGCGGCGCCCGCGCGTCGTTCAACGGCCAGGTCCCGCGCGCACCCGGCCACCGGCACAAAATCACGCCGAGGGCTTGCGCGATCGAAAGTGTGTCTCTATAATTCGCGCCTTCGCTAGGCTCGTAGCTCAGCTGGTTAGAGCACCACCTTGACATGGTGGGGGTCGTTGGTTCGAGTCCAATCGAGCCTACCAACGAATACATGAAGTACACGGAAGCGGCAAGCATCGGATGCTTGCCGCTTTTTTGCGTTCTGGCTCTGCGTGAGCTACCCGCTTTGCGGCGCCCTGTCCGCTTTCATTTCCCCTTGGGCTTGCACGCCGACTCGCGCCGCGTGATACGGCATTACGGCGTCGTCACTTCCGTTCGCTTGCCGTTCGCGCGATAGCGCCCCCCATCGGCGCGCCAACAGAAAAGCCGAAGAACATCTCTGTCCTTCGGCTTCGCTTCCGCCTGCATCGCGTCTCACGACGCGATGCCCGGATACATCGTCAACGCTGTTAGCGCGACATCATGTTCATGCTGACGTTGTGCATCACCCATACCGTCCCGAACACCAGAAACATCGCGGCAAGCACCGTGTAAGCGAGCGCGAGGGTATTCCAGCGTTGGCCCGGCGTCGACACGCTCATGTGCAGGAAAAACACCAGATGCACGACGATCTGCACGACGGCAAGCGCGGCAAGCGCGAGCGGTGCCGAACTGGCAGGCAGCCAGCCTTGCATCACGACACCGAACGCGGTGGCCGTCAACACCACGGCCAGAACGAAGCCAACCACATAGCTGCCGATCCCGCCGTGGCCCGCTTCCGGATGAAGCGCATGTGAATTCGAGTGAGCCATTTAGAGCACGCTCCCGAGATAGACAAAGGTAAACACGCCGATCCACACGACGTCTAGGAAGTGCCAGAAGAGGCTCAGGCACGTCAGACGCGTGATCTCGCGCCGCGTCAGTTGCGGCGCGCGCGCCACCTGAACGGCAAGCACGGCCATCCAGATCAGGCCCGTCGCGACGTGCAGGCCGTGCGTGCCGACCAGCGCGAAGAACGACGACAGGAACGCGCTGCGCGACGGACCGGCGCCTTCCGCGATCAGATGTGAGAACTCGGTCAGTTCCAGCTTCAGGAACAGGAGGCCGAGCACGAAAGTTACGGCGAGCCACGTCAGCACGGCACGCGGATTGTCGCGGCGCGCAGCGACCATCGCGAAGCCGTAGGTGATGCTGCTCAACAGCAGCGCAGCCGTTTCGAGGGCGACGCCGGGAATGTCGAACAGATCCTTGCCCGTCGGCCCGGCGTTGAACTGGTGCGCCATTACGGCGAACACCGCGAACAACGACGCGAACAGCACGCAGTCGGTCATCAGGTACAGCCAGAAGCCGAACACGGAATGCGATTCGCCATGATGGCCGTGGCCGTCGACCTCGTTCAAGGTAGCGGCAGAGACTTTTTGCAGCATCACTCGACCTCCGCGAGAGCCAGCGGCGCTTCAGCATGCTTCGGAAGCGGCGCGCGGCCTTTGTTTTCGATTGACCGCACCACGTCGGCCGGGATGTAGTAGCCCTCGTCGCGGCCGAAGCTACGGCCGATCACGGTCGCCGCGATCGCCACCAGCGACACGATCGCGAGCCACCAGATATGCCACACGGCGGCGAAACCGAGCGAGAGACTGAACATGCCGATGAAGAAGCCAGCGCCCGTGTTCGACGGCATGTGGATGTCCTGATACTCCGCCTTCACGCCAAGCCCCCTGCCCGTTTCCTTCATGTGCGCGAACGCATCCAGTTCCTCGACGACGGGAATCGTCGCGAAGTTATAGGCGGGCGGCGGCGACGAGATCGACCATTCGAGCGTGCGCGCACCCCACGGATCGCCGGTCACATCGCGATACTCCGGCTTGTTGCGGTTGATGATGCTGACCACCACCTGCGTGACCTGGAACACGACGCCGATCGCGATCAGCGCGACGCCGATCGCGGCAGCGATCATGTACGGCTGCCATGCAGGGTTGTCGTAGTGATTCAGACGGCGCGTCGCACCCATGAAGCCGAGCACGTAGAGCGGCATGAACGCCACGTAGAAGCCGACGAACCAGCACCAGAACGCGCTCTTGCCGAGCTTGTCGTTCAGCTTGAAGCCGAACACCTTCGGGAACCAGTAGCTGAAGCCAGCGAGATAACCGAACACCACGCCGCCGATGATCGCGTTATGGAAGTGCGCGATCAGGAACAGGCTGTTATGCAGCACGAAGTCCGCGCCCGGAATCGCCAGCATCACGCCCGTCATGCCGCCGATCGTGAACGTGATCATGAAGCCAATGGTCCACAGCACGGGTGCCGTGATTTCGAGGCGGCCGCGGTAGATCGTGAACAGCCAGTTGAAGATCTTCACGCCCGTCGGAATCGCAATGATCATCGTCGCGATGCCAAAGAACGCGTTGACATCAGCGCCCGAACCCATCGTGAAGAAGTGGTGCGCCCACACGAGGAACGCCAGCACCATGATCACGCACGATGCGTACACCATCGTCTTGTAGCCGAACAGCGGCTTCTTCGCGAATGTGGAGATCACTTCCGAATAGATGCCGAACGCCGGCAGAACCAGAATGTAGACCTCGGGGTGTCCCCAGGCCCAGATCAGGTTCAGATACAGCATCGCGTTGCCGCCGGCCTCGTTCGTGAAGAAGTGCATGTCCATGTAGCGGTCCAGACCGAGCAGCGCCAGCGCAACCGTCAGGATCGGGAACGTCGCCATGATCAGCACGTTCGAGCAGAGCGCCGTCCACGTGAACACGGGCATCTTCATCAGCGTCATGCCGGGTGCGCGCATCCTGACGATCGTCACGAAGAAGTTGATCGCCGTGATCAGCGTGCCGACACCAGACAATTCCAGCGCCAAGATGTAATAGTCGACGCCCACACCCGGACTGAATTGCAACTCGGAGAGCGGCGGATACGCCAGCCAGCCGACTTGCGCGAACTCGCCGATCACCAGCGAAATGTTCATCAGGATCGAGCTGATCGCCGTCATCCAGAAACTCAGCGAGTTCAGGAACGGAAACGCGACGTCGCGCGCGCCGATCTGCAACGGCACGACGATGTTGAACAGGCCCACCATCAGCGCCATCGCCATGAAGAAGATCATGATGACGCCGTGCGCGGTGAAAATCTGGTCGTAGTGATGCGGCGGCAGATAGCCCGCCGCGCCGCCGCTCGCGAGTGCAAGCTGCAGACGCATCATCACGGCGTCAGCGAAGCCGCGCAGCAGCATCAGCACGGCCACGACGATGTACATCACGCCGATTCTCTTGTGATCGACGCTCGTGAGCCATTCGGTCCACAGCCAGCGCCACTTGTGTGCGCGCGTGAGAAACACGCCGACGGCCAGAACGATCAGCCCCATGAGAGCGCCCGCGCCCATGATGATCGGCTGATCGAACGGAATCGCCTCTAAAGTCAGATTGCCGAACATGCGTTACTCCTTCGAAGCGTTCGTGCCGCAGTTGGCGTCACGGAAATCGACGACATGGCCACTGTTGTATTTCGCAATGACGTTGTGGAACAGCTTCGGGTCCACCGACGAGAAATAGCGAACCGGCTCCTTCTCGCTCGGCTTCGCGACGACGCCGTAGCGGTCCATGTCGAGCCGGTCCGGCGACGCCTTGACCTTCTGCACCCAGCCGTTGAAATCGGCCTCACTCACGGCGAGCGTGCGGAACTTCATGTCCGAGAAGCCCTTGCCGCTGAAATTCGCCGACACGCCCGCGTAGTCGCCCTGCGCATCCGCGATCAGATGCACGCGCGTCTGCATGCCCGCCATCGCGTAGACCTGCGTGCCGAGTTGCGGGATGAAGAACGAGTTCATCACCGAGTCGGACGTGATGTGGAAGTTGACGGGCGTGCCGACGGGCATCGCCAGCTGGTTCACCGATGCAATGCCAAGGTCGGGATAGATGAAGAGCCACTTCCAGTCGAGCGCGACGACTTCGACATCGATCGGCTTGACGTTCGATTCGAGCGGCTTGTACGGATCGAGCTCGTGCGTGGTTCTCCACGTCAGGATGCCGAGGAACAAAATGATCAGCGCGGGTATCGTCCACACGACCACTTCGATCGCCGTGGAGTGCGACCACTTCGGCGCATAGGCCGCGTTCCGGTTCGACGCCCGATAGCGCCACGCGAACAATAACGTCAACAGAATGACGGGAATGACGACGATCAGCATTGTCCAGGTCGCCGTCGCTATCAGCGACTTTTCGGCGACCCCGACGTTGCCTTTCGGGTCAAGCACTTCGAGTTGACATCCCGTGAGAAACGCAGTCAGACCGATGCTGACCGGTATGAGGCAACCTCTTAAGGTTCTTTTGGCTAACATATTTGCCCAATAATCGTTGAACCACGCTATGCACGTGTGGGGTTTGCAAGGCAAAGTGCACAAGGTCTTATGTGCTCGGCGATTCTAGAGACGCGCCGTTTTTGAAATCGTGATCTCCATCAAGGACGCGACCAGGAATCTGGTGTTAGGCGTGCGACCTGATGTCACACAGTCGATGCTCGCGGGCGCCTTGTCCCATTGCAGCGGCCCATTGGGTCAGCGACGCACAGACATTTCTTGCCTGATCTCAGTCTCGTGATCGTTTCTCGCTCCGCTCAGAGATTCGAAACCGCATTTCACTCACCGCGAACGTCGGCAACGCTATTGTCGAGTGACGCCAGCGAATGTCGATCGCGGACCGTCACGCGCCGTCGGCCGCAAGTTTCACGCTTGTTTGCAATCCGGTGCATGCATGCGACACCTTCTTGTCAAATTTCGAAAAAACTATGGATAACTGATCACAGTCTTGTCTTTTCGGATAAAAAATCGAGGTTCGAAGCGCTTGCCTTCGCATCGCAGTGGTCGCGCGATGACCCGACTGTCGCCCGCAAAAAGCGCCTGTCCGTTCCCAACTTCCGCAAAAACACCACGATCATGAGAAAACTGTTGCCTCTCGTCACCTGCGCCTTGTCCCTTTCGCTGCTGGCCGCCTGCTCGGGACTCGATCGTCAAAATGAAGAAGCGCTCAACCGGAAAGCCGGCATCGAAGTGACGCAGGTCAAGGACGGCGTGCAGGTGCGTCTGCCCGAGAAAGTGCTGTTCGACTTCAACGAATCGAGCTTGCGCGCCGACTCCGAATCCGCCATCGCACGCGTCGTCGTCGTGCTGAACCGCACGAAAAAGCCAATGATCGTCGAAGGCCATACGGATAACGTCGGCACGCGCGAATACAACCAGCAACTGTCGGAAGCGCGTGCAAAGACGGTTGCGGATGAACTGGAGCGCCGCGGCATCGGCGCTTCACGCGTTTCATTGAAGGGCTACGCGTTCGACCGTCCCGTCTCCGACAACGACACGCCCGAAGGACGCGCACGCAATCGCCGCACGGAGATCGTCGTGACGGGCGAATCGCTCGAAGCCGTGATGGGCAAGTGAGCGACAGCGGTTCTAGCGGGCGTTTTCGGACGCCTGCCCTCCATCGCTCATCCACTCACGTGGCAATAACGGTAAACATCTGTCAAGAATTCGGCCCGACGCCGGCACTTCGTCAACGCGAACTTTTCGAGACCGTTAGATCCCGTTTCCCGTGACGATATGGGGGTCGATCGTGTTGTCCATCCGCTACTTTGGAATACTATGCATTTCGGGTTTATGTGCCGCTTGCGCACAAAACCCATCAGAGCACCAGGCATCCCGTGCGACCGCAACCATCTCAGATTCGGCGCCGCACATGTCGACCGCCACTTCCGTCGATGTTTCAGCAAGCGAGTATCTCGCGCCGCCCTTGGACATCGCGTTCAAATCTACGGGTAGTGCGCTGCAATTGGGCGATGCCTCGTGGTATGCATCGAAGTTCCACGGACGCCGGACCGCAAACGGAGAACGCTACGACCATCTGTCTATGACAGCCGCTCATCGAACGCTACCGTTCGGTTCGTACGTGCGCGTCACTTCGCTGGTAACGGAAAAGTCAGTCGTCGTGCGCATCAACGATCGCGGTCCGTTCGTGAAGGGCCGCATCATCGATCTCTCTTACGCTGCGGCGAAGGCATTAGGACTGACACACGCGCGGTCGAGGCGCGTACAGATCGAACGGATCGGCAAGACAGCAGACAAATTGACGTCGGCCGACGGATCGGAATCTTGATCCGCCAGGAGCCCTACGCCCCCGTTCGCGCGAGGCGGCACATCGAAAGTTGTCGCGAGTGGCGCGCACGCGTCCGCTTCGTCACGTTAGTCCGGCGGCTCGTGCTCACAGTATGCGGGCTCGCACTGTGCGCCGCCGACGCGTTAGCGGTTCAACCCGGTATCGCGCCGACGATCGTCGTGCTGCCGTTGGAAAGATTTGGTGGCATACCTGCGAAGCCCTCTGCCAAAGTTCATGCGCCGAAACCGATGCCTGCGCGCACGATGCGACGTAAGCGCAAGGGGGTCCGTAAAACTGGCGCGCGTCATCCGGACATTTACTACCGCTGGTCCACCGAACAACTGATGCTGGGCGGCGTCAATCCATCCGGAATCGGCAAGGAAGCGGCCAGCGCGGGCGGAAAGCTGGCAACGGACAGCGCGGCTCGCGCCAGGCAGAAGCCGCGCCGGTTGCATCAACCTTCTTGAGCCGACTCAGGCCGACGCACCGCCGAACTTCACGACATCGAGAAGTGTCTTCTTCCTGTCCTGATAGTGATACAGCGTAATCGCGCCTTCCTTCATGTCGCCGTGCGCATCGAATGCGATGTGGCCGATTACGCCGTTGTAATCGGTGGCAGGGATCGCTTCCAGCACCTTCGCGGCATCCGTCGTGTTGGCCCGCTTCATCGCGTCGGCGACGACGTACACGGCGTCGTAGGCGAACGGCGCGTTGAAGAGAATCGGTCCATTGAAACGCGCCTCGAAGCGCTTTTCGAACTCAGCGCCCTTCGGCATGCGCGACACGGCAAGACTCGCTTCAGAACAGACAAGATTGTTCACCGCGTCGCCGGCGAGTTCCGCCACTTTCTCCGTGCATGCGCCGTCGCCGCTCAGCACCTTGGCGGTCAAGCCAAGCGCGGCCGCCTGGCGGATGAACGGGCCGACGGTCGAATCCATGCCGCCGAACATGATGACGTCGGGATGCGCGCTCTTGATGGTGGTGAGAATGGCGCGGAAATCGGTTGCCTTGTCGGTCGTGGCCTCCCGCGCGACGATGCGCCCGCCGCCCGCCTGCGCCGCTTTCGCGAACTCGTCGGCGAGACCCTTGCCGTACGCCGTCGCGTCGTCGACGACGGCAATCGACTTCGCATTCAGCGACTTGAGCGCATAGTTGCCCACCGCGGGCCCCTGCTGCGCATCCGTCGCGACCACGCGATACGCGCTTTTGTAGCCGCCATCACGCTAAAGTGTAGAGAAAATGGACAAGCTGAAAGCCTTGTAAATAGGCAGTATCGCAATATCGGGCTGTTCATCGGCGACCGGGCGAAATGGACAAAAATATGCGAAATTGTCCATCGAAATTCGGGCTATGCTCGGAACTCACGACATACGCAAGATAAACTGGATCAACCTGTCACCCCGAAGAAGCGAGGGCCGTATAACGATCACATCGCTCAATCTACGCGCACGAACATACGGGCGCAGAACGCATGCGCTTTTATAGTTGCCGTAGATGCCAACGATACAAGCAACGCACCATTGACCGATCGCTTGTGATCGATCCCGGTCTGGACATTGTGCCCTCGCCGTTGTTGCCTTGGTAATCGGCCGCGTCAGGCAGCAGCCGACCCATCAGAGACATCCGGTCATGCGGAATCAAAGTCAGGTCCTCATCGCAAAAGAGCCGTTTAAAGCTACCAAACCTAGTCTTGTGCAAAACGTGGAAACCAGTGAGGAATGTCATCGCGCGCGAGCCCAACGGCACAATTTCCTTACCGCAAAAGCTCGACTATCACGACATCGGTGTCGTCTCGCGCCACCAATGTAAGCTGCGATTCGTCGCGTACGGCAACTCCATCGCGTGGCGCGAGCCGGACTTCGCCGACATCAAGCCGACCATGATCGGCAACCAGATACGCCCGGCGTGACGTCGGCAGCACGTGGTGCACCGTCGTGCCTTCGCGTAACGTTGCGATACGCACGCGCGCGTCCGCATGGATGGGCAGCGCGCCCGCGCGCACATCGTCGGGATCGCCGCTCGCGAGCGTGACGAAGCGGCCTTCGCGACATCCGCGCGAACAGATACGCGTCGCCCAACGGGGCGTGCCGCCCGACGTGCGCGGATGCAGCCAGATCTGGAATAGCCGTGCAGGCACATCTTCTTCGTTACGCTCGGAATGGTGGACCGCGGTGCCCGCACTCATCACCTGTACGGAATCGGCGACCAGTCGCGCGCGATTGCCCGCGTCGTCTTCGTACGTGATCGCGCCCGAGCGCACCCATGTCACGATCTCGACGTCGCGGTGAGCATGCAGGTCGAAGCCCGAGTGCGGCGCGAACTCATCGTCGTTCCACACGTAGAGCGCGCCGATCGGCGCAGGGTCGGTTCGTCCGCATTGGCCGACTCGGAAATGCGCTCGCGTGTTGAGCCAATCCCACCTGACTGCGCCGCGCGCAATATGAGGACGATGTTGGATCATGATGTGCCTGCGCTCAAATGCCTTACGCGCCGGGCGCGGGTGCGATTTCCGAAGACCGCCTCCGCTGCGCCCTGCGCGCTCGAACTACGCCTAGATCTGCTGCTGGCCGCCATCGACGAACAACTCGATACCGTTCACGAAGCTCGCGTCGTCCGAGGCAAGGAACAGCGCGGCGCTCGCGATCTCGCCGGGCTCGCCGAGGCGCGCCATCGGGATCTGGGCAGCCAGGTAATCGGCGAGACCCTGGCGTTGGGCGGCATCGGCACCGGCGAGGTCGAGCAGGCCGGGCGTGCGCGTCGCGCCCGGGCTAATCGTGTTCACGCGGACGCGGCGATCCTTCAAATCGAGAATCCAACTGCGTACGAAGGCGCGCACCGCGGCTTTCGAGGCCGAATACACGCTGAATGCAGCCGTGCCCGCACTGCCTGCCGTCGAACCCGTGAGAATCACCGACGCGCCCTCGGCGAGCAGTGGCAGCGCCTTTTGCACCGTGAAGAGCACGCCCTTCACATTGCGATCGAAGGTGTCGTCGTAGTGTTCTTCGGTGATGCTGCCAAGCGGAAGCATCGAACCGCCGCCGGCGTTCGCGAACAGCACGTCGAGATGCCCCTGTTCTTCCTTGATCTGCGCATACAGCGCGTCGAGCTCACCCAGCTTCGTGGAATCGACACGTACACCCGTCGCGTTGCCGCCTGCTTCGCGGATGCTCTTTACCGCGGCATCGAGTTCAGCCTGACGGCGGCCGGTGAGGAAGACGTGCGCCGCTTCTGCCGCGAAACGCTGTGCGGTGGCGAGGCCGATGCCGCTGGTTGCGCCGGTAACGAGTGCGATCTTGTTGTCGAGCTTGCGTGCCATGGTGTTTCTCCTGTAGTTCGGTAAGTGGGTGACTGCGGTCGGTGTTGCGTGCTGCGATGTGAGGAGAATATCGACGCCCCAGGCTTTTCGAAATAGAATTGATTGCAATCTAACGTTGCAAAAATGAAAAGATGAGGGGAAATGGCGAAGCTGCCTGATTTCGAAGGACTCGCGATGTTCGCGAAGGTCGCCGAGGAAGGATCGTTCGCGGCCGCTGCGCGCGCGATGGGGGTATCGGTGGCTACGGTCTCGCGTGGCGTCGCTCGTCTGGAGGACCGGCTCGGCGCACGGCTTTTCAACCGTACATCGCGCCAGCTCTCGCTTACCGAGTTCGGCAGGACGATCTGCGAGAAGGCTGGAGAGATCTACCGTCAGGCCGAAGAAGCAGAAAGCGCAGCGCGCGAGATGTCAGTGCAGCCGCGCGGACTGGTGCGCCTGGCCGTGCCGATGTCGTTCGGGCTGCGCTGGGTCGCGCCGCTGCTGCCCGGCTTCTTTCGTGCGTACCCGGAGGTGTCGATCGACCTGCATCTTTCGGATGCGTCGGTCGATCTGGTCGCCGATGGGTTTGACGCCGCACTGCGCATCGCCGCGCTGCCGGATTCGTCGCTGGTCGCGCGACGGCTGTGCGCGGTCACACAATTCGTGGTGGCGTCGCCAGCGTATCTGAAGCGCGAAGGGCGGCCAGCGCATCCGCGCGAACTGGTGGAGCGGCCGTGCCTCTCATACGCGTACCGCGCGCGCAGCGATGTGTGGCGCTTCACGAACGCCGCGGGCGAGGAGGAGCCGGTCATGCCGACCGGCCCATTGCGCGTGACGAATTCCGATGCGCTGCTGCCCACGCTGCTCGACGGCCTCGCAATTGCCGAGTTGCCCGAATTCATCGCTGGCGAATATCTGGCCGATGGCCGCCTCGAAGCGATCCTCACCGACTGGTCGTTGACGAAGGGCGGCCTCTACTTCGTCACGCCATCGGCGCGCGCGCGTCCTGCGAAGGTGGCTGCGCTGTCCGATTATTTTGCGGAGCATCTGTCCGAGCCGTCATGGCGATGGCCAAAGTAATGCGTTCGCCGAGCTGAATGGCTTGCCGCCCGCGCTCAGCTGTTGTGTGAGGCGCTGGACACGGTGGCAGCGGAAGACGCGTTCGCCGTGACGCGCACCGCTTGATTATTGCATTGATGAAAGGCCGCTTTGTCGATCGAAGGGGCCTGACGATATTTCATGCGGATTGGCCGCTCATGGCCGCACTGTGCCGCCGCCGTTGCTGCCGAGCCGCTCTTGTTGCCGATCGACTGTCCATTGCGCGGGCAATAAAGCTGTCGACCGCCGGACGCATAACCAATTCCCTCGCGGCCAATGACCAGGTTATTGGAATTCCGCTGCCAGGGACGATCAGATCGAGCGTCGGATTCTTCCTCGCTATGACGTATGCCGCCTCGCGGATGCGGGGCCCCGCCTCACAGGTGCCCTGAAACAGGAGCGACAGAATCGAATCGATTCGCGGCGCCGCGTTGCTGAACGACAATTCCGGCACCGTCACACCCTACAGGATGAACAATATTCAAGGAGCGCGTTGCTATCGGTCATGGGCGCAGCGCACGTGCGATTCCGGCACACGTATGCCGCCGCCCGACCATTGACCGGGTGGCACTCCCGGCCGATCGGCAGGTCTCCTGCGAAAGCCAGCACGCGCGCGGGGAGGTATGCCCGGTGAACGCCGGTTGCAAGTGCTGTGGCCGCCGATTTCTCGCCGGCCAGGACGATCTCGAACGGGCCGCGCTCCACGAAGTCCCGCGCGGCCATGAGGTGCGCGAAAGCGGACGGTGCTTTGCCAGCTGCGGACTCGTATCTCTGGATTTCATGCTCGGCGCGATCGATGTAGAGATCGTGGTTGGTCAGTGCATGCAGACGCAGGAAGGCAAATACGCTGGATGAGATGCCCGACGGCGACGCGCCATCGTATGGGGCACGGGGCCTGTGCACCAATGGCTCGCCATCGCACGGTGTGAAATACAGCCCGTCGTCCCAGAACTTGTCGAGGATGAGTGTCGCGAGTTCGATCGCACGATCGAGGTGGCGCCTCTCGAAGCAAGATTCGTAGAGGTCGAGCAGCGCATTACAGAGGAAGGCGTAGTCCTCCAGGAAGCCCGGCACCTTGGCTACGCCGTCCTTCCAGGCCCGGAACACGCCTCCGTCGGCAAGTGTCAGTTCGTTCTGGATAAAGGTGGCCGCACGATTTGCCGCGCTGAGATACCCGGTAACACCCGTCGCCTGGAAAGCGGCACAGAGTCCCGCGATCATCAGGCCGTTCCACCCGGTGAGAATGTTATCGTCCCGCGCCGGGCGCACACGTCGGGCGCGCGCCGCCAGCAACCGCTCGCGCCAGCCCGCGACCTGCGCTTCTTCCACAGCGTCCAGCTCGACCGCACGGTGGAGCACCGTGGCGCCGTGCTCGAAATTGCCGCGTTCTGTCACACCGTAGGCCTGGCACGCCAGTGCCCCTTCGGACTCGCCAAGGACTGCTTTGATCTCGGCGGATGTCCAGCAATAGAATTTGCCTTCGTGGCCCTCGCTGTCGGCATCTTCGCTGGCATAGAAGCCGCCTTCGGGGTGCGTCATGTCGCGCAGAATATAGGCGAGGGTCTCCTCGAAGATGCGGCGCCATGTTGGCTTGCCGGTCAGGCGGTAGGCATCCGCGTACAGCTTCACAAGCTGCCCATTGTCATAGAGCATTTTCTCGAAGTGCGGCACGGCCCAATGTGCGTCAACGCTATAGCGGGCGAACCCGCCGCCGAGCTGGTCATAGATGCCGCCCGCCGCCATGTGGTCGAGCGTGCGGTCCAGTGCGTCAAGCAGCACGGGTTCGCGGCTTCGTTCATAGACGCGCAGCATGAGGTCGTAACAGCTCGGATTGGGGAACTTGGGCGCGCCGCCGAGCCCACCATGAGCCGGATCCGTGTTCCGTGCCAACGCGTGGGCTGTCTGTGCAGACAGATCTTCGACATCGGCGGTTGGCCCGCCCTGTTGTGCCTGATCGAGTTGCCAGAAGCCCTGCTGAATCTGCGCAATGCTGACCTGCAGTTCATCTTGCCGATGCCGCCAGGCTTCACTCAGGGTTATCAACACGCGCGCGAACCCGGGGCGGCCATAGCGGTCGTCCGGCGGGAAATAGGTGCCGCCGAAGAACGGCTCTCCCTGTGGCGTGAGGAACACCGTAAGCGGCCAGCCACCACCTTGTCCCATCATCTGGCTGACCTGCTGGTAAATTTCATCGATGTCGGGACGCTCCTGCCGATCCACCTTGATGCTGACATAGCGCTCATTCATCAGGCTGGCAATGCGCGGATTCTCGAAGGATTCGTGCGCCATGACGTGGCACCAGTGGCACGCGGCGTAGCCCACCGAGAGAACGATCGGCTTGTTTTCCGCGCGTGCACGGTGAAATGCCGTTTCGCCCCACGCATACCAGTCCACCGGGTTGCCCGCATGCTGGCGGAGATAAGGCGAGGATTCTGTAGCGAGCCGGTTTGTCATGTCGGTCTCCGTCCGGGCGCACGCACCAGCGCTCATGATCAATTCGTGCAGATTCGCGTGCCCTGCAAGGGCGCGGCCAACTGCGCCGCCCTCGTCGAACCGTCCGGTTCATCGACCACCATGGCACCAGGTCGGCCATAGCCGTCACCAGAGGGCCAGGCAATCGGAATTGCTCTTCGAAAGCTCTAGCCTCGCGTCAACATCCCGGATGTGCCCATGGCCGTGACGTCGATGTCGCTAATCCGTCGCAACTCGGCGCGAATGGCGGCGTCATCAAGTTCGTCCAGCGGTAGCTCGACGAACGCCTCGACCTTGCATCGAATCTGCTGGTACACCTGTTCGAATGCAGCACGTCTGCTTTCATCCGGGCCCTCCACGGCGGCGGGGTCGGAAAAGCTCCAGTGTGCTGATGCGGGATGGCCGGGCCACAATGGGCATACCTCTCCAGCGGCCTGATCGCACACGGTAATAACGAAGTCCATGAGGGGTGCGCTCGGTTCGGATATGGCGAACTCGTCCCATGATTTGCTGCGCAGATTCGCCAGGTCGTACCCAGTCTTGCGCACCTGTTCGATGGCAAAAGGATTGATCTTTCCGATCGGATTACTTCCTGCGCTGTAGGTGCAAAACCGACCTTTCCCTAGTGTGGCGAGAAGCGCCTCTGCCATCACGCTGCGCGCCGAGTTGCCGGTGCAAAGAAAGAGCACGTTATACGTCAGGTCATTCATGACGGCTCCCTGAAGAAACGTTCGCGAACGTCGTCAGAGGGGTGCTGTCCGCGCGTCAAGCTGTCAGTCTAATCCCGTCACGCACTTGCGGGGAACGCAGTGATCAACGCAATCAACGACCGGGTCGATATGGCAGTCTTGCAAACCCTATACCCGAATAGCGCGCGCCCGTCGGACCTGATCTGCCGTAAATCGCGTCGATACAGCGCTGACGCGCACCGCCGACGGCCGCTACGGGGCATGCGTCGCGCCGCCCACCCGTGAGACTTTCGAAAAGGCATCGCTGCGGTTCCCACGCCGTGTGCGCCCATCCACCCATCCTTCTTCTGACTGGATTCTGGCTGGGCTGGAAAGTGTCAGCGGCTAACGGTTGCGAGTCAAACACGTGACTCGTTGAATACCGGCGACGGCAGCGATATGCTTCGCACCTTGACGGAAATGAAGAAGACCGACAGACGTTACGGAAGGAAAACCACACAATGCGACTGCGACGCATCACAGCACGACGTTCGTCTGTGCATGGCAAGGGACTCTTTGCACTGCTGCCCATCGGCGCCGGCGAGCGGCTCATCGAGTACAAGGGTGAAGTAACCAGCTGACGGCGGGCAGCCGCGCGTCAGCGATCGGAGGTCGGACACACATTCGTCTTCGGCCTTTCCAGCGGACGCGTGATCGACGGCAGTCGCGGCGGAGCAACCTGTCAGCGGATGCCTGATGTCGACCCACAACGGTCACCCACTATGATCGAAAGCAGACATTCAGTCGCGACGGAGCGTGAGATCATGCATGCAAACGCCAATCCGTCGGCGACACGTGTGCTTAACAAAACAGGCAAGACCAGCGATTTCGAAGAGAACTGAAAATATCGTCGGAGGCACTCTTGCAATGCGCAACCGCTCTCCACAGCGACCATTCCATCCGCGCGCCCACAACTCTCGAACGCCGACCAAAGTCGCAGGAATATTGGTCTGCCTACCTGTACTTTACGCGTTGTGGTTCCAATTCTCGCCGAATAGGCATCACAGATTCTTTGTCCATCCAGACGCGTTCCTGATGTTCCTGTTCATGATCTTCATGCCTAGCGCGCTCTTGTACGTATGCGCCAGAATTTCAGGGCTTCGGACTGCGTGGATATGCGTAACTGCCTTATTGTTTTTCGTCATCGTTGACTTCTGGTTGTTTAGCGTTGGTGGCGGTCTCGTCGCTCCGGGCGTAGCCTTGGGCGAACTGATAGTCGGTGGTGTGTTACTGCCAATTGCGGTTGCTACGGGCGATCGCCGAACTGGACTTTAGTCTCAGCCCCCGCTGCGCAGTGCTACTTGTGATTGCAGATCCAGTCCGACGCTGGCAGCGCAAGTTATTGATTGCAGACCGACCCCCAGGCGGACTTTCGTATTTCCAAAAGCAGCCATTCTCCTCATTCGAAAGCGCGCTGTATCTGGTTGATCAGAGCAGCAAGCTCCGGATTGTCTCCCCACATCTCGAATTCCCGTGTGGCGATCAGTCCCATGGTAAGCGGTCCCTGCTTCGACTCTGATGTTTCGCCTGAGATTTGGGCTCGGCACCACATCAATTGCCGGTGAATGCTCTGCACATTAGGCCATGTGGGAGCCAGCATAGGTTCAACGACTGATAGCGCTTCGTCGATCTTGTATAACAGTTCGTCGTTCGTCATGACGGTCAAAAAAGCCGGGCGCTAAAAAATACTCGCCGAGCTATCTACATGCAGCGGAACGCCGTGGCTCATACACCACGCTGCCAATTGGACGTAGACTGAGTTCCAATACGGACGCGCCCATGTCGGCGCTAGGTTCTGCCAGGCGTATTCCGTGGGAATATACACGGAGGGAACGCCCATTGCCATCTCAAGGACGAATTCGCCTAGCGTACAGGAGCAAACTAACTCTTCTTTCCATCGAGGATGAAAGGTGAAGTTCAAATGATCAGTCTCCGGAAATCACGCGGTCAGAACGATTTTCAGGCGCAGCCGATTGAGCACATTGAATACGATGTCCGGATCGATTTGTGCATGGTAGTTGAAGTGCATATATAGCCCGTCGGAACGAGAGTCAAGGTCCGAAAGCGCAATGGGCGACACGCTCAGAGGTTTCGGGTCGGGCCACTGCTGCGCAATGACGGCGAGTGGACGCCCCGACACTGCAGACCAAGTCGCTTTCCCGCCGGCTACCGAAGGTAGGTAGCTCAATTGCGAGACATATCGAAGAATGTCAGCGATCGCCCGATCGTTTGAAACACCAAACTCTAGGCGATGTGGAGCGTCAAAATCGTCTCCGGCTCCAACGCTATCGCGCGTAACGACGATTTTCATGATGTAGCCACTGTCAGAACGTGTCACTTCTACTAAATTCAAGCACGGGGCTGAGAACGCGTGACCAGCTAGCGGTTCCGCTCAAGTCGTAGTTCGACCAGGAGTTCAGCAGAGGCTAAAAAGGTGCCGACCTGGTGCGATGCACTCGGATTGAGCTCAGGATGTTCCTGGCTCAAGTATTCGATTGTCTCGGCGGAGGACCAAGGTCCCAGCGAAGCCATGTAATCAGCGACGTCATCTTGAATGTGGCGCCACGACTCATAAGGTCGACGGGAGAGGAGGATTCGATCACTTCGCGTATAGATCACATGCAGATCCATGAGCATTTCTGGTCACCGGAAAACGTTTCAAAAACCCGCACAACAACTTCGATCTCTCGGATCTGATACCTTCGAGAATCGGGTTGATTGTTAACGATCTACGCGGCGGTGTCGACTGGCCGTTGTTGGCCGGCCCCGGCTGTTTGCGATCGCACGGTTGGAGGACTACCCCATCAGCTCTATAAGGGCCGGGAGGGCGAAGGAGCAAGCATCATACTGGAGACCTTGCCGTCGTTCTCGATTTCGACAAAACCGATTCTTCTGTACCAGTCAGAGGCAACCCGGTTGCACATCAAGACATGCAAGTACAGCGGCTTTTGTAAGGAACTGGACAACGACATCAACTTGGCCATCGCCTCACTGCCGATCGACTTGTTTTGCATCCCCGGCACGATACAAAGCATCCTCAGCCATACAAGATCCGGTTCGACTTCCCAGTGCACAAACCCGCATCGGTTGCCTTCCCGCATAACTATATGACAAGCACCTTGGCGAAGGCTTTTTGCAAACGCCGCTCGTTGCACGTTCTCGTCCCAACCATACGCTACAGCAACGAAACCTCTCATCGTTCGCTGGTACGTGTCAAATAGCCATTCCGAGTCTCCGGATACGGCCTGTCGAAAATCTAGATCCATGACAACAGCCGCTCGCGACGAGGAGGTCTTCGTCAGAGTACCGGATGCAAGGGATGGTAATCAACTCGTCGGGCGTCTGGACCGGCGGACGCCAACTTACGCATAATGCCGGTTGAAGATCCGCGACTGGCC
This sequence comes from Paraburkholderia piptadeniae, assembly GCF_900007165.1. Lineage (GTDB taxonomy): Bacteria > Pseudomonadota > Gammaproteobacteria > Burkholderiales > Burkholderiaceae > Paraburkholderia > Paraburkholderia piptadeniae. The sequence goes on along the minus strand of NZ_CYGY02000050.1, from coordinate 13,211 downwards.
GAACCAGGCTCGCAACGCACTACTGGAATCGGCCCTGAAGAGACATTGAGATCTCTCGAAAGCGGCCGTTCGAAATGATAGGCCCTTTCGTCACACTGAATCTGTTCATTTCTTGTGCCGACGCCGACCCTGACGATCCACTCGTTTCTTGTCACTAGACACGCTGCAACCGCCGTTGCCTGAAGGTCCGGCAAATCAATAGTCGTACACGTGCTCGACCGTCAGTCCCATCGCGGAAGCCTGCACGAGAAACGTGGACAGGCTGCCGACCGGCATCAGTAGCGCGATACGTCGCGTTTGCGCGGGCAGCGTGAGCGGCTGCTCGAACAGCACGCGCCAATACCCAGCCGACAGTTTCGTGTCGTTGGCCGCCCATACCGTGACGAGAATCGGCGTCGACGCGCCGTTGCCTGCGATGTCGTCGATTCTCACGCCTTGCCGCGCTAGAGCCGTAGCCGCAATACGAAAGTCGAAATAACGAGGCAGCGACAGCAGCACGCGCCCATCCGGCAAGCGCTGCTGCACGCTCACGCGCGCGGGCGGCGTCCATCCCTGCTGCAGGCGGTCGACCACGACGTCGGTGGTCATCAGTGCCGGCGTATACGTCGCGCGCGTCGCTTTCTCGATCAGCTTGCCGTACACCGCCTTGATTGCGTACTCAGTCGTGAGCTCGTAGCGGCGCTCCCACTTGCGCACGAGGCCAGGTCCGAAGAGCGGCACGTCTGTCCATAGGTGCTTCAGTCGCGACCAGAAATCGAACAGATACCATGGCTCCTGGCGGATGAAATCGACGTAGTCCTGGGCAGCCTTCGCCCCATAACGATCCTCGTTCGTCAGGCGGCCTCCACCAAGCAGCCAGCTCGCACGCCCGACCGTGTTTTCGTAGACGGCGCGCAGCGTGTATTCAACCGTCGTGCTCGTGGCGATCACAAGGATCATCAGGTGATAGCCCGGGTTGAGCGGATACCGGTCACGGATCTGCTCTTCGGTCACCGTGCGATAGGTGGACCAAAGCTGCTCCGTCTGCGCAATGAACGGGAACGCATGTGCCGGCCGCTGCTCGACGATGCGCGCGTACTCCGCAGGACTGTGCACGAGATACCATTCGGGGAACGTCAGCAGAGTCTGCTCGGTGTCGCGCCGCGCCTCCGGTGGCACGGGGCTGTCTGCATCCGGTGCGGCGGTACACGCGAGCGCGATCGCGAGCAACGTCGGACACAGTGCAGCGGCCACGCGTGCGATGCGGTATCTCATTGCCGAGCCCCATTGCGCACGAATGCGAGCAACAGATTGCCGGACGGGTCGCCCGCTTGCGCGAGCCGCGCGCCGGTGTGACTGAAACCGACCGTCTCGATGCGTGCGATCCAGTCCTCGATGCTCGCGAAATGGCGCAGCTCGTCCCGATTCGTCTCCCACGATTCGCCGAGGCCTGCGTTGAACACCGTATGCGCAAGCGACACGAACGCATCCATCGCGGGCGTCGTCACGTTGTGGTCGCGAACAATGAAATAGCCGCCTGGTCTCGTGATCTGCGCGATCGATTCAAGAAAGGGCATGAGCAGCGACGGCGCCATGTGATGCAGCCCGACGAAGCAGCTGACGAGATCGGCGCTTTGTGCCGGCAGCGCAATGGGTGCATAGCCGTTCAGCGGCACGAACCCACCCGGCTTTCGAAGCTGTCCGCGTTCGACGATATCGACGGGCCCCGCGCCCGGCGCCACGTCGTGCACTAACGTCACGCTGCCCGTCAGGCGAAGGTGCTTTTTCATCGCCCGTACGTAGCGTCCCGTCGTACCGATCTCGACGTAATCGCGCAGCGCTTTCCCGCCGACCAGCGTGGCTGCCTGGCGGCCCATCTCCGCCTTCTGCGTCGCGAGCGACGGCAAGGCGTGCGTGAGCATCGCCAACGGCGGCGTGATCGACTTCAGGCCAGCCTGAATACCGCGATAGATGGCGTCATCGTTGTCCGCGTGCTTCGCGGTCTCGTTGCGGATCAGCGTGTGGAGCCGGTCCTCAGGCAGCACGTGGAAGATGTTCTGCAGAAACGCGTAGAAGCGATCGGCCTCACGTTCGTCGCGGTAGACGGACGCGAACAGCGACGGAGAAAATCGGCCATTCGACGACGCGCCATCGTCGCGTGCACAGGCCGGTGCGGTCACGAAGCGCGGCGCGTAGTAGCGATCCCACAGCGCGCCGCGCAGGCGATAGCGCGGATCGATCTCGCTCTTCAGGGCGAACATCTCCCGTGCACGCGGATAAGCGCGATGAAACTGCTCGTCGGTCGCGTGAAGCTGATAGGGCAGATAGTAGGTGCCGCCCGCCGCGAGCACCGCGTCGATCAATTCGCGGGTCCAGACGGCGACACGCGCCTTTGCGCTTTCGCGCGTGCGCTGCTTGTAGTACAGCACGAACGCGAACGTTTCGCCCCGCGCCCACGCCATCACGGTCTGGTTGTCAGCAAGAGCATGGCGCACGGAAATGTTGACGACGTTCACCCGATGCTTCGCGAGAACGGCCCCCATCGACTCGGCAAACGCGCCGACCGCATCGGAAGGCACAAAATATTCCTGCAGCACGTAGGTCCGACGCATCCGACCGATGGGCTCTAGCTCAGCGACGTCGTAACCGGCCTCGTAGTTTCGCCAGTGCACCTTCTTGCCGAGATGCAGCAGCGGATCGTACAGGTACTCGCGGCGGAACTTGCCGAGCGGCGTCTCCGTGATCCCCCACAACAGGTATTTCGCGAGCCAGAAGCCATGCGTGAGCGGCTGCAGGCGTGGGGCGGTGGCGGGTGCGTCGGTCACGGTCCAGCTCACCGCCCGCCCGCGCGTGTAGCGCGGCGGATAGAGGTCGAAGTTGTGGAATACCACGTCCTCGTGACCGCGGACGTTCGCATCGAACCACGCCTTGTATTGGGTGGTATCCATCTTCTTGTCGCTGCGCGCGACACGCGTGTTCGGTACGAGCTCGATCTCGGCCTCGACGATGATGCCGATGCCGCCGTAGCCGCCGATCGCCGCATTGAACAGTTGCGTGTTGAGCGTGCGCCTTGCCTCGACGACTTCACCGCTAGCCAGCACCAACGTGATTGCACGCACCGACAGCACGAGCGGCCCGAGCCCCACGTAGCGCCCATGTGCGTTCACAGAGAGCGCACCGCCAACGGTGAAGTTTGCATAGGTCTGCATGATCTTCACGGCGAAGCCATGCGGATCGATGAAGCGCTGGATGTCGCACCAGCGGATGCCTGCCTGGACGCGGATCACTCCCGCTTGCGGATCGAAGCGCAGCACACGGTTCATCTGGCGCATATCCAGATGCAGCGTGTCCGGGCTCGCCGTCTGGCCACCCATGCTGAAGTGCCCGCCGCCAACCGAGACCGGAAAGTCGGAGTTGATGAGCGCACTCACGACTTCCTGGGTCGATGCTGGCGTGATAACCGAGAGAACCGAAATGCGGTTCAGTTGGGTAACGTCGTTGACTGTCGGCATGGAGCGCTTCACCTGGCGATGTCGACGAGCAGATAATCGATCCGGCTGGCCGGATCGGCTCCAAAGCGATTCGAATGATCGACGCCGCGCTTGAGCAGTTGTCCAAGCACCCACAACGGGCCGATCACGGGAACAATCGCCACGACGAGCGCACCACCGGGCCGGCCGACGTCGTGCAGACGTTGGGTGGCGAGCGCGATGGCAATCCAGATGAACAGCAGCGCGAAGCATCCCGAGCCGACCTCGCCGAACGCTGCCCCGGCCAGACTGCCGAATGCCGCACAAACGAGCGCCGCTATCGCAACGCGCGTCAGCCATTCGCTTCGGGTGATGCGTCCACGCAGCAGGAGAAATGCGGCATAGAGGGGAATGAATGGCATGGTGATGCGCGTTCCGGTTTGTGGGGTTATCGGAAAACGTCTCGGCGAATAATGCACTAACTGCGGACTACCGGAAAGGGTGTTGGGCTTGATGTTGGACGGTTCTCGCCTATGACCACGAGCGGAGTATTTCGGTCGAGGTGGCAATGGACCTAACGCTTATGCACGTCCCGGTAGAGCATCATGTCTTTCAGCCGTTGTTCCTTTTCGTCGTCAAAGCCACATTGACCGTCCCACGCAACAGGATTGTCGTAGGTCCCGAAGAGCATGTCCCACCAGGTGATATCGCCATAGTTGTTCCTGTGCGATCCGCGCTCATGGTGAATACGATGCATCTCGGGGCGTTGAAAAAAGAACCCAATCCAACGAGGTGTCTTGCAATTCGTGTGGTAGAAAAACTCTCCGGCGGCCGTGCAAAAGGTATAGACAACACCCGCCTGCACGGACAGGCCGAGTAGTGAGTAGACGAGGAGACTACCAATCACGGAGTTAACGACCATCTCGCCAGGGTGCTTATAGAACGACGTGATGACCTCCAGCCTTTGCGGGCTATGGTGGATCTGGTGGAATAGCCGCCAAAATGCGTCTAGTTCATGGCGCCAGCGATGCCACCAATAGAACACGAAGGTCGCGATGAAGTACGCGCAGACACCTCCAACGCCCGGCGTCACGTACTTCGACAGATGAAAAAGCGAACCTGTTGATAGCCACTTCTCCCACGTCATTCCGGCCACAGTAACGACGCCGAGCTGGACGCTATTGATGACTAGTACCCGAACAGGCCATGTCCGCACGCGCGGCAGGTTCCAGCCTGGTCGACACATCTCCAGCACCAGGCAAGATCCGAAGAGAAGAACAATCGCGGCCATCATGGCGCCTCCCGGCCGGTAGCCGCTTCGACACCGCCACACGAAGCACAGTCGACGATGATGAACATGGTGAATTTCTCCATTCGTTTTATTGCGTGCAGGATGTCACAGGGTCTCGTCATATGCACTTTTTCCGTGAAATTATGCGTAAAATGACCCGTCACGTACTGAATTTCGATACTTTCATGACAGAGATTGCTCGATTGGTCGCGACGCTCAAGCACCGCTTCAAAGCGGCGGGTCTTACCTATCGGGAGGTTGCATGCGCGCTAGACCTGTCCGAGGCCAGTGTGAAGCGCCTTTTCGGCAACGGACGCATGACTGTCGAGCGCCTCGCCCAGTTATGCGACCTGCTGGGCCTGACGATGGCTGAGCTGCTTCATGAAGCCGAGAGCTCAACGACACGTTTGCACACGCTCACGCCAGAGCAGGAAGCGCGTCTCGTCTCGGACGAGAAGTTTCTATTGGTGACGGTGTGCGCGCTCAACCACTGGTCGGTGAATGACGTCGTCGCGACGTATCGGCTGACCGCGGCGGAGTGCATCAAGTACCTGCTCGCGCTCGACAGGATGGGCCTCGTCAAGCTGAAACCTGGCAACCGGATTCAACCGCTTGTCGCGCGCGACTTCGACTGGCTGCCTGGCGGCCCGATTCGACAATACTTTTCCCAGCGCGGGCTTCCAGACTTCATGGATAGCACGTTTGACACGCCGGACGAGTCGATGAGCTTCATTCACGGCATGCTGACGAAAGGAGCACTCAATCAGTTAAACGACGAATTGTTCAAGCTTCGTTCGAAGTTTGCCGCTCTCCATGACCAATCATGCTCAGCACCGTTGCCGGAGAGGAGCGGAACGGCTCTCGTTCTAGCCATGCGCGGATGGGAGCCCCAAGCGTTCAGGAAGCTCCGACGTACGACAGCGGTAGTCGTTGCCAGGAAGAACCGGTAGCGGCGCACGGTTTTCGCTGATCGCCGGATAGTCTTTCGATTGCAAGGCCGATTGTCGACGATTCGTGCGCCAGCCTCGAATGACCGCTCGTGGCCGGCCACCCGGTCCGACGTCGAACAGGCCGCCGTGGTCCGTCGTTGATCGACCCACATCGGGCAGCAGCCGACCCACACCAGCCGCTCCCGTGTGACGAACTGATTTGACTGCTTCCCGGTGCTCTTCGGACGTCCATGCTATCAGCGTGAGCCCGCAGATAAGAAAAACCTGTTCCGCACACTCTCCGCATAGCGCACCGTCAACGACCGGGAAGTTGACCAGCGAGCCAAAGCGCGACATTAACAGCATATCGATGGATATCCGGCAGCGCTTGCTGCTTCAGCGCCATCCCGTTCCCGGGGCCTTCATCCACAAAGCTGGGACAACCCAGTCGCACGTCCCAGTTGTAGTCGGCAAAGTGATGAAACGAACTGTCGGCGACCGCAGGGCCTCCCTGCATGGAGGGTTCGAACGCAACTGCAAGATTGAACCTCGTTCCCGTGATTTTGCTTTTGCCCCGTGCAATCACGCGGGCTGATTCTCCGTCAGGAGCGTCAACAGCACCCTCGTGTGGATGGGCCGGCAGGAACCGGATTTCGCCCGTGGGCGCTGCGGCGTTCTTCAAGATCGGATGTGTCGGTGCGACGACTTCAATCTCCTGGAAGTCTCCATTTGCGCCCGAGTGAAAATTTGGCCAGGAAATATGGGACGAGAATGTATCGTCGCATACCCGTCTGGATCCATCCGGATCCGGATTGTGCGTATGGAAGTAATGCGCCTTGCCCACTCCCCCCAAGCTGCATACTGAACTGCCCACATCCATGTGATCCCGGCTGACCAACAGGCCACGGCCTGCCCGCCGGAATCGCGTGATTCCGTCACAATCTTCGGCGGTCAGGCCGTTTCCTTCGTCAACGGCAAATAGCCACAGCTCATCAAAATCGGTTTCATCGAGATGAGAAAGTACAGGGTCTGGCTGCCCGAACTGCTCGCGGTCGCGAGCGACGACACTAAAGGTCACGCGTCCCTCAGGATCTCGATAGCTACGCAGAAGTTCGGTCAGGCGGCTGAATCGCGCAATTGACCAGTCGTCGGCGATCGGTGGGATGGTGGTCTGAAGGAGAATCTTGATGGTATTCATAATGGCCGCGTAGTTACGTCAATAGGACAGGCAGCGGTACCAGCGATGAGTTACGACCCCGCAGTAACGTCGAATGTTTGATCATTGTCGCAGGGTGCAACTTATTGCCGTAGACATATAAACAGATACACCGTGTTGCGTGTCGAACATCGATCAAAAGCCTCGCCCGGTCCGCCCGGCAGCCGGAATCCAGATGCGCGGTACAAGGACAGGCACACAACGGCCCACCGCGGACTATACGGCAGGACGCGCCACGACTGCATCAGCTCGCCGCCGATGCAACGACCGTCCTCGGAGCAGGACAGCCTCGCAATCGCGGCATCACAACGCGAAACGCCCCTGAGACCTAATCCCCGAATGGAGTCGTCAGTTCCATCTCACTCCTGCCCACCCCGAACACCGCGAGGGGTTTGGCCGACTTCGTCTTGCTTCGCATTTGCGCTGACTGCGATCTCCGGCCAGCTCGGAGAAGCTTTGCCCTACCTTTTATACGGTCACAGGTACGTCGTTCACTTTGCTGCGGATTGCGCCCTCGAGCACGGTCGAATAGATGAACGCTGACTTTGGATGTGTGTGACCAGGTGAATAGCCGCCCGGACCATATTCGGCGAGCACGCTCTTGACACTCCTGCCAGGAACGTTCGGTAGCTCGTGCTGGTAGACGAGAGTCACTTTCGCGCGCCTTTCCTTTAGTGTCTGCGCCAGAACGCTGCCAAACGGCAAAGCCGCGACGGTGCGCAGAGAATGTATTTCACGTAACACCTGCTTTTACTTAAGCTTAACGATGAGAATCACGCCTTGCCCTGCGAGCGCCGAAGCCATTCGTCGACGCCGATATGGCCGAGGCGCGCCTCACCGAGCGGCACGAGCGAATGCTCTTCGACCCGGCCGCCAAAGTAACGGGCCTCAGGGTCGCGCACAACTTCACGCGTGTCGCCGACCGCCTTCAGGTAGCTGGCGATGATTTCGTCGAACGGCGCGCGTTCCGGACCCGCAATTTCGATGATGCCGTTGCGCGGAGCGCCAAGCGCCACATCGGCGACGATCGCGGCGACGTCGTCAGCCGCGATGGGTTGGAACAGACCCGGTGAAAGCCCGACGGTGTTCCCTTCCGTGCCTGAGTCGGCGATGCCGCCGAGGAATTCGTAGAACTGCGTCGAACGGATGATCGTGTAGGGAATGCCGGAAGCCTCGATCAGTTTTTCCTGCGCGACCTTGGCGCGGAAATAGCCGTTCTCAGGCGTTCGGTCGGTTCCGACGATCGACAGCGCGACATGATGCCGGACGCCCGCCTCCCCCTCAGCGGCGTGAAGAATACGGCCGGAAGTTTCGAAGAATTCCAGCACGGCCTTGTCTTCGAACGACGGTGAATTGGCAAGGTCGATCACCACCTGCGCGCCGGCGAGTCCTTCCTTGAGCCCCTCGCCGGTGAGCGTGTTGACGCCGGTCCTCGGCGACGCAGCGATGACGTCATGGCCAGCCTGACGCAGAATGGCCACGGTCTTCGAGCCGATCAGGCCGGTGCCGCCGATGATAACGATCTTCATGATTGACCCTCCGTCGTCGATCGTTAGAGAAACTTGAACAGTTCCAAATGCAGCGGAGGCTTCCGTGACCCGTATTCGGATTGCACCGCGGCAGATGACCACCTGTGGCTGGCCGAGCCCATCCCGCGTGCGTCGAGCCGCCCATCGCCGTGCAAAAACCGCGGGTGGCGTTCGAGGTGGCAGATGCACGTGAAGAATCGACAGAGGGCCGGTAAACTCCGGTGCGCGTGAAGGAAAGCACACCATAAAAACATAGACGGTCTTCAGGAAAATGGAATGCCAAATTGAGACAACCGTACTGTATTTGTATTCATGCCGCTGTCGCCGCGCCCCATCGAGGCAAGCTGTCGCGCCAATCCTCGCGCGCCGCGCGCCATCAGTCGATCGGGTTCGCATCAACCGGCTGATGCATGCCGATCGCCATACGATTCCACGCATTGATCACTGCCACGGCCCACGTCAACTCGACGATTTCCGCATCATTGAAATGCTCTCGCAGCGCCTGGTATTCGGCGTCACGCTCCGCGTGAACGTCCGCGAGGCATGTCAGTGTCTCCGCCCATGCCAGCGCGGCCTGCTCTTTCGCTGAGAAGAACTCAGTCTCGCGCCACACAGACAAGATATTCAGACGCTGCCATCGCCGAGCCGGAATCAAACGCCGCCGACTTCTGTCAAGGGTCCGAGTTCGACCCGAACCATCCGTTCGATCTAGTGCAAAGCAAACGGATGCTTTCGGATCTTTTGCCGTCGCTAGAGCTTACGGCGTGAACGACCGAGACTCGCTGTGCGGCATGGGCGATCACTTGATCGATCCGGACTCCTGCGTCGGACTTTTGCGAAAGCCTACTAAATGTCTTCCGAATGCTCGCACCTTTAAAAAGTATCCGTCTACACGCCGCGCCACTGGACTAATTCGGAGCCGACGCGTACCACGTGTATACGCTCGTCCCATCGTTGAACAGGAACATCTATCGGCGACGATAACCGCGCATGGCCGCGCCGACGCTTACTGATCCGTTCGGAGGTCTTCGCGCCCGGACTGCACCGCGTCAACCAGCAACTAAGGAGGTGTAGCATGAGCAACCAACAGAAGGTCATTGTTATCACCGGCGCTTCGCAAGGTATGGGAGCAGAGGCGGTCAAAGCATTTCGCAGCCGGGGGCACCGCGTTGTCGCAACGGCCCGCTCCATCAAACCGACTGATGACGCCGACCTGTTGGCCGTGGCAGGCGATATCGGCGATCCCGCCACCGCGCGCCGTGTGATCGATGAAGCGATCGAACGCTTTGGGCGCGTCGACACGCTACTGAACAATGCCGGCATTTTCGTCGCGAAGCCTTTCGCCGAATACACGGCCGAAGATTTCACCTCGTTGATCAACGTGAACCTGGCGGGCTTTTTCTATGTCACGCAGCTCGCGCTGGCGCAAATGGAGAAGCAATTGAGCGGGCACATCGTCAACGTCACGGCGAGCCTCGTCGACCACGCGATGGAAGCCTTGCCGGCGGCTTTGGCGTCGCTGACGAAGGGCGGACTCGCCGCGGCCACGCGCGCGCTTGCGATCGAATATGCGAAGCGCGGCATCCGCGTGAATGCGGTCTCACCGGGGATGATCAAAACTCCGATGTTCCCCCCGGACTTGTACGCGAAATTCGGCGCGTTGCATCCGATGGGCCGTATGGGCGAAATGAGCGACATCGTCGAGGCGATTCTGTACCTGGATTCGGCGCCGTTCGTGACAGGCGAAATTCTGCATGTCGATGGCGGCCAGGTCGCCGGTCATTGAGTACGCTTCGTCAGCGCTGCCGACCGGCAGCGCTCGTTTGTCATTGCTACTGCGACGCCTTGGCGCGCAACAGCAATTTGCCCGCTGTCACGTAGCGACCCGCTCCGGCCCTCTGACCCAGCACGAAATCAAAGGCAAGTTCCGGGGTACAACCGCCATTCACTCCGCCATGTCGGACGGCGTGTGATTGGCCATCGCTACTGTTGGACCATGAACACGTCAGTGGCAGGTATGCAACGCCTAAAGTTGTAGTCCGCTCGATAAAGCAATCACGAAGCAAGAACCTCAACTGCTGGTCTGCTTCGAGGCAGACCGGCAGTTCTTTTCGGGTTGGTGCAGTCAGGCCTTGATGAAGGTTAGGAGGTCCGCGTTGATGACCTCCGCCTGCGTCGTCGGCATGCCGTGCGGGAAACCCTTGTAGGTCTTCAGCGTGCCGTTCTGCAGAAGCTTGGCCGACAGCGGGCCAGAGTCCGCGTAGGGAACGATCTGATCGTCGTCTCCGTGCATCACCAGCACAGGCAGGTGGATCTTTTTCAGGTCCTCGGTGAAATCGGTCTGCGAGAACGCAACGATGCCATCGTGGTGCGCCTTTGCGCTACCCATCATTCCTTGCCTCCACCAGTTCTCGATAATGCCTTCCTGAGGCTTCGCACCCGGTCGGTTGAAACCATAGAAGGGCCCCGATGGGAGGTCCCGGAAAAACTGCGCCCGGTTGGTGGCGGTCTGCGTCTGCAGACCGTCGAACACATCCTTCGGCAGGCCGCCTGGATTGGATGCGGTCTTCACCATAAGCGGCGGCACTGCCGCAATCAGGCAGGCCTTCGAAGCCCGCTTCTCGCCATGACGTGCCAGATAGCGCACAACTTCGCCGCCGCCGGTGGAATGGCCCACGTGGATGGCACCCGTAAGGTTGAGGTGACTCGCCACGGCGGCAAGGTCATCGGCATAGTGGTCCATGTCGTGCCCATCCCAGACTTGCGACGAGCGTCCATGGCCTCGACGGTCATGTGCAATGACGCGATATCCCTTGGAGAGGAAGAACATCATCTGCGCATCCCAATCGTCGGAAGAAAGAGGCCATCCGTGCGAAAAGACGATGGGAGTCGCATTTTTGGGACCCCAGTCTTTGTAGAAAATCTGGACGCCGTCCCGGGTGGTAACGTAGTTCATCGAAGCGTTTCCTTGTGGGGTTGCTGCGCGGTTAGGCGCGCGAGAGGCAGCCGAGACAACGGCGGGCAAAGCCGCCGTTGCTGCTGCGCTCGTACTGAGCACTAGCAGTTGGCGGCGAGATATCCCGGCAGAGGTTGACAGCTGTGCTGTAGGCGCGAGTTTCATAGGATCAAGACCTTTCATTGATGAGGCCACGGCAATGGAGACCAGATTCGGAGTCCTTCTCATGTCAGAATCGATCTGAGAAGGTATCGCTGTCACACCAGCCCGATCGTGAGGCCGGTGATGTCAGCGTGGATTGGCAACCGAGCCACAGCCAAAGCGTAGAGGCCCGTCGGTTCCGTGACTAGACGATAGAATGGGATGGATTCGTGCAGAATTGACAGGTATCCCCCATGGACCTCAATGACATCGCGCTCTTTGTACAAGTCGTTCGTGCAGGAAGCTTTGCGGAGGCTGGTCGGCGCCTGAATATTCCGCCGAGCACGGGAAGCCGCAGGATTCAGCAACTTGAGGCGCGTCTTGGCGTCCGGCTGATGCAGCGCTCGACGCGCAAGCTTGTGCTAACCAATGCAGGCCAGATGTTCTTTGCCCAGTGCGCGCAGCAGGTCGATGTTTTGCTCGAGTCCGCGCGGAAGCTGTCCGATCTGCATGATTCGATCTCAGGTCGTGTGCGCGTGGCCGCGCCAGCGAACTTCTTTTTCTGGTTTCCCGTAGAGGCTGTTCACAAGTTCCTTTCGGATCATGCTGGTGTGCACATAGAGTTTGAACTTACCGATGAACGAGTGGACCTGTTGGCCGAAAAGATCGACGTCGCGTTCCGTGTAGGGCGGATCAGCGATCCTTCTCTGATCGTGCGCAAGATCGGATGGACCAGGTCGATACTGGTGGCAAGCCCCGACTATCTTGCTGCACGGGGAAAACCGGTACGCGTTAGTGACCTCGCGGATCACGACTGCATTACGCCGTCTGTCACCAACGATTCGCCGTATGTCTGGAGACTCGATGGCAAGGAAGGAGTTGTCGAAACGCCTGCGCGGGGGCGATTCTCAGTCAACACTGGGTTGGCTCAGCGGGCAGCCGCTTTAGCTGGCTTGGGGATCGCCTTGCCGCCGCAAGTCATGACGGCATCCCATATCGCGCGGGAAGAGTTGCGCCAGGTATTGCCCGATTATTGTGTGAGCGGGCTGGAGGTCAGCCTGATCTATCCGAGCCAGCGGCACGTGCCGCGCGCAGTCAGCCTGTTCGCGAACATGGCGTCTACGGTCCTGCTGGAGTCCAACGCCGTGATGCCGTTCCCATCGCTTGGCGCGAGCTCGTAGCGACGAAGCTGGCCAACAGGGCGCGGGAATGACATGACGTGATTTCGCTTCGAGTTTCGACGTGCGATAGCAGCCTGCGCAGCCAAAAAGACGGCTTCGTGCGTCGCAGTGACACGGCTTCGGTCGAGTGAGGTAAGCGCGGCTGCTATAGGCGTGAACCGGACACTCGAATGTCGTGGCGAACAATCGGTCGAATGACCACTGATGGCCGATTCTGTTGAAAAACTCGCTCATCGCCGCAGCGTGACCGTGTCGCGAAAAATCGGCCTCTCAGATCGCTCTACAAGCCGCTCGTGAGCATCGGTTAGGGGTAAGAGGACCCTTGAAAACCCGACAGAGCACCCGCTCAAAGAGTTTTTCAACACTATCGGCCGACCACTGCCTGACGCGATCGGCTCAGACCGTTAAGGTTTATTCGATGCCTGCCATCGGCCGCAGGAATGTGCATGCCTCCGCGCATGTCGGCAGGCGTCGAATAAACCCGAGGGAGAAAACCGTGGAATGCCACAATGCGGCTTG
>NZ_CYGY02000055.1 GCF_900007165.1 Paraburkholderia piptadeniae | reverse complement strand
TTGAGACGCAGATCAACAGTGGCTCGATCGGCCTGGTGCAGCAGGATCAATCGACACGCACCATCACGGTGGCGAAGGGCACGGACGGCACGGTCGTGGACTTCACGGGCACGGCAGGCGCGCGCAGGCTGACGGGTGTGGCCAACGGCAACATGAACGCATCGAGCACGGATGCAGTGAACGGCGCGCAGCTGTACAACGTATCACAGTCGGCGGCGAGCGCGCTCGGTGGCGGCTCGACCTTCGACCCGACGACGGGCACGATGTCCGCGCCGACCTACGTGCTCAACGGCGGCAACACGACCGTGACCAACGTTGGCGCCGCGATCACCAACCTCGACGGACGCGTGACCAACATTGACAACGCGGTGACGAACATCGTCAACGGTGGCGGCATCAAGTACTTCCACGCGAACTCGACGTTGGCCGACTCGTCGGCGACGGGCAAGGACGCAGTGGCCATCGGCGGCGCGGCGACAGCGGCGGCGACGAGCGCGGTGGCAGTCGGCAGCCAGTCGACGGCGGCTGGATCGAACTCGGTGGCGGTCGGCAACGCGTCGACGGCCTCGGCGGCGAACTCGGTTGCGCTGGGTTCGGGTTCGGTGGCGGATCGCGACAACACGGTGTCGGTCGGGTCGGCAGGCCATGAACGCCAGATCGCCAACGTGGCGGCCGGCACGGCGGGCACGGATGCCGTCAATGTCAACCAGCTGAATGCGGCTATTCAGAACGTGACGAACCTTGCGAACAACGCAGTCGATCCGATGTTCACAGCGGACGGCGACCGCGATACCGAGGCAGCGGCGGCAAGCGGCACGCACGCGACGGCAATGGGTCCGACCGCGAACGCGAGCGGCAGCCAGTCGATTGCGACGGGCTTCAATGCGAAGGCCAGCGGCGACAGTGCGATCGCGACAGGGGCGAACTCGGCCGCAAGCGGTCCGACGGCGACGGCGATCGGCGCGAACGCCACGGCGAGCGGCAGCAACGCGGTGGCGCTCGGCGCGGGCTCCGTCGCCGATCAGGACAACACCGTGTCCGTCGGCTCGGCTTCGCAGCAGCGCCGCATCACCAACGTCGCAGCAGGCACGGCACCGGGCGATGCAGTGAACTTCGGCCAGGTCAACGACATGCTTTCGCGGATGGGCAGCCAGGCGGTGCAGGCGGCGAACGCGTACACGGACCAGCAGTTCAGCAAGATGAACAACAAGATGAACTCGCTGGGCGCGGCGGCAATGGCGGCGACGTCGTTGATTCCGAATGCGCGCGCGGAAGGCAACTTCCAGATGTCCGCTGCGGCGGGCACCTATGGCGGGGCTGCCGCGATTGCGATCGGCGCGAATTACTGGGTCAGCGACCGCGTGCTCCTGAACGCGCATGTCACGCGGGCGACGGGCAACGGCGCAAGCACGGGCGCATCCGTCGGCGCGACGATCGGGTTCTGAGTGCCGGGCACGCCCGCCGCGCGAATAGCGTGGCGGGCGCGGAGAAATCTATGAAAAAACCAATACTACGCAGTGCGGCACTCGCGGTGCTGGCCGCGACCTGCGCAGCGACGTTTGCTGCGCCGGCGTTCGCGGGCAGCATCAAGAGCGAGGCCGAGTCTTTGATGCCCGCCGCGCAGCGCCTCGCCGATCCGTACCGGCGCGGCGTCGCAGAAGCCTACCTGGAAATCGCCGGGCGTCAGGACAGCCAGGTGCTCGTGTCGAACGTCTACAACGATGCGGCGAAACGGGCGCTCGCCAACGCACGCTATCTGATCGACGGCAGCGGGCAGCGGCAGCCGATGTTCCGTGCGAAGAACTGGCCGACGCGCGACAACTGGGTCCAGGCGATCCGCGCGATCGAAGCGACCAATGCGCGCGCTTCGGCGTCGTCCTGCAAGGGCGAGTCGGCGGGGCGCCTGCTCGCGCTCACCGACGAAGTCTGGAAAGAGCAGGACGAAACGCACGGCACGCGCTGGGTGCACGGCTGGGAATCGATTGAGCGCGCAAAGAAGCTGAGCGAGCAGGTCGACGATGAACTGAACCGCTGCGCGCCGCCGCCCGTCGACGTTCCGACGGCGGTCGAGAAGCCCGTCGCGCTGTCCACTGACGCGCTGTTCGATTTCGACAGCGCGACGCTCACACCCAACGGCAAGGCCGCGCTCGACACGCTCGCGTCGAAGCTGAGGCAGGCGCGCGCGATCGACGCCGTCGCGGTGACGGGCTACACGGACCGCTTCGGCAGCGTCGAGCACAACCGCGACCTGTCGTCGCGTCGTGCGCAATCCGTCGCGGACGCGCTGAGGGAACGTGGCGTGAATGCCGCGCGCTTCGACGTGCGCGGCGCGGGCTCGGTGGCGCCTGTCGCGACGTGTCCGGGGCCGAAGACGTCCGCCGTGATCGCGTGTCTCGCGCCGAACCGGCGCGTCGAGGTTCGCGTCAGCGCGCTGGTTGCGCAGCCGGCCGCCGCGCAGCGTCAGGGGCCACAGCCGGAGCAGCCGCAACCGCAACAGCCCTAGCGTTCCGCAAGAGCGAAGTGGCCCGGTCATGCGAATGACCGGGCCGCTTTTTTGTGGCGCGGTTTTCATGGCGCATGACAACGCGGGCGCGCTTACTTCGGTCCGCTCGTCCAGAAGATCACATCGTCGATCCGGTCGAACACGTAGACCTTCAGCGCCATCTGCTCGACCTGATCGAGGTGTTCGAACTCGATGCCGTGCGTCGTCGGATCGCCGGGCCTCGAACCTTGCTGCACGTTGCGGATGATCGCCGTCGCTTCGATCGACGTGTCCATGTCCTTCGAGCACAGCCGGAAGGCAACACGAATGCGCTTGCCGACTTCGCCGACTTTCCACGGCGCAACGAACGACATGCCCATTGCGCTCACGCTCTGCACGAGGCCGAGGCTTTCGTAGCCGGTGCCTTGCGCGTCGATGCCGAAGCGCAGCGGCAGGCTCGCGCGCACGCGGACCGACTTGCGTTCGCGCAGCCGGCGAACCGCGCCGGGCTTCGACAGCACGAGATAGTGGAAGGGCACGACGCACACGGACTCGACGGTACAGACAAAGCGGAACACCGCCTGGCTTGCGATCGCGAGAATCTCGACGTTCTCGCCGACGGACAGCGTCAACGGCTTGCCGTCGGCGACGGGCGGCGTGACGAACAGCGACTCGTTCGGCGCAAAGCCGATGATGCGCGACGGATGCATCGGCGCGCCCATGCCGACCTGCGAGCGCACGCCGATCAACGCGCCGATAGTCAGGTGCATGTCCCTGAGCGATTCGGCTTCGCCCGATTTGCCGGCGGATTCGGCCGCCGACTCGGGCGAGCCGGCTTCGACGTCGCCCCGCTGCGGCCTGAAATGCTGAAAGAGAAAGCGGTGCTCGTCGGCGCCGATCACGATCGCGCCGCGCTCGAACAGGAGTGTGTCGTCACTGTCGACAATCGGGAACTCGAGCGGAACGCCCACGGGCACAGCCTCGGGCGCAAGCGAACGAGATGTCACGGGCAGGCTCGCGCTTGCATCGACAGCGTCTTCACTTGTTTGCATGATGGGCGAACGAAAGCGTTGTACGAGATAACCCGTGTAACGTCGCCTTTTAGAAAAACTTTAATTTCTTTTTAAGCGCTGGATCGATCCGGCTTTCAATCGCGCATTCAATCGCTTTATTTTGAATGGGGAATCTCCGATTTAAAGCGATTCAAACGTTAAAATCGGCGCTTTTATACCAGCGCGGCGTATAAACCCATTCGCGGGCGGTGTCGGCGGGGCGAAAGGCACGCGTCATCGACGAACCGATAATCACCATCGTCCGCATGTCGACGTCAGTGGATTTCAGTTCGGCGAGCGTCGTCGTTTTGAGCGCCGTGCCCGGACGGCCAATATCGCGGCCGAGCACGACAATCGTTTGCGGTTCGCGAAAATCGCGCACGATTTCAAGCGCCTTGTCGAGTTGCCACGGACGCGCGCGTGAAATCGGGTTATAGAACGCCATGACAAGATCGGCTTCGGCGGCATGCCGCAGACGCATTTCGATGACGGACCACGGTTTCAGATTGTCGGACAGCGACAGCATGCAGAAGTCGTGGCCGAGCGGCGCACCCGCCTGCGCGGCCGTGGCGAGCGCGGCCGACACGCCGGGCACGATCTCCAGATCGACGGCGGCCCATGCCGGGTCATACGCTTCATCGAGCGCTTCGAGCACGGCGGCCGCCATCGCGAACACGCCCGGGTCGCCCGACGACACCATCGCGACACGCCGCCCGGCGCTCGCCAGTTCGAACGCGTGACGGGCGCGCTGCATTTCCTCGCGATTGTCGGTGCCGTGCACGCGCTGGTCCGCGCGAAACGGGCCGGCCATCTTCACGTAGGTTTCGTAGCCAAGGATGTCGGTGGCCTGCGCGAGCGCCGCGCGCGCGGCGGGCACCATCAGCGACGCATCGCCGGGTCCGAGCCCGATCACGCTCAGCTTGCCGCGCGCGCGGCCGACCGTCGCGGGATCAACGGGCGCGTGCGCGATCGCGAATGCGATGGGCGCGCGGTCGCCGTCGTCGAGTATCTTGTGCGGCATACGCAATGTGTTGCCGAGCAGTCGATCCGGATCGGACGAAGCATCGCCATCGGCAAAGCGCAACGGGATCTGCAACGCGTCGGCGGCCTGCTGAAGCGCCGGCTCGCCGACGCGGGACGCCGGTGCGAGCAGCAAGGCGAGCGCCTGCGCGGCAAGGCCACGCTCGCACGCCGCTTCGAGTATCTGTTCATGCAGTCGTTCGTCGCGAACTTCGCGTGCCTCGCCGATTGCGACGACGACGCTGCGTGGATGAATGACCAGTTCGTCCGTCGCGCCGCTCCATGCAAGAGGCGTGACGCGGATCGCGCGCAGCGCATCGTCGTCGCGCGGCAACTGCACGTCGTCGAGCCACGGCGCGTCGCCTTCGACGCGCGTCGCTTGGCCTGCCAGCAGATCGGACACGAAGCGCTTGCCCTGATCGATGCTCGCGAGCGTGTAGCCATCGGGAGGATTCAGCACGCAGGCGCCGAAGCGCAGCTCGCCGCTCGTCGTGATCGCGGGCTTTACATCGAGCGCCGTCGCGATCTCGCGCGCCATCGTGTTGACGCCCGACAGGCCGCCGAGCAGCGGCACGACGGCGCTGCCATCCTCCGCGATGGCGAGCACGGGCGGCTCGCTGCCCTTGTTCGCGAGCAGCGGCGCGATGCAGCGGATCACGATGCCCGCCGCGCACAGTGCGACGATCGGGGTGCCGCTCGCATACAGCTCGCGCAGATGCGCGGTGAGTTCGGTGAAGGTGACGTCCACATCGGCATCGGCGACGCGTCCTTGCAGGCCATGCACGCTCGAGCCGGGGTAAACCGACCGTATGCGCCGCGCCGTCGCCAGCGCGCCGACGCCGAGTATCACGATCGCGGGCGGTGTCGTCATCCTTGCCATTTTTCCCCCGGCACGACGAGCAGCGAGAAATAGGGCGACGCCATCGGATCGACTTCGGCGAGCGGCACGATGCGCTGGTTCGCCATCGTCGCGCGTTCGACGTAGAGCGCGCGGTCCGCGAGAGCGAGCTGGTCGAGCACGCGGCGCACCTTGTCGAAATTGCGGCCGAGCTTCATCACGACGGCGGCGTCGGCATCGGCGAGACGACGCTTCAGTTCGTCCTCGGGCAGCACGCCCGACAGCACGGAGAGCGACTGGTTGCGATACACGAGCGGCTGGCCGAGCACGGCGACGCCGCCGAGCATCGAGCACACGCCAGGCACCACTTCGGCCTCGAAGCGCGGCGACAGCCGGTTTGCGAGCCGGTCGTGCAGATACATGTATGAGCCATAGAAGAACGGATCGCCTTCGCAGATCACGGCGACGTCGCGGCCCGCGTCGAGGTGAGCGGCGACCACTTCCGCCGCCGTGTCGTAGAAGTCGGCGATGATCGCCTCATACGAGAGCGGCGGCTCCAGGGCTTCCGTCGTCACCGGATAGACGAGGGGCAACTGCTGTTGCTCGCTCGACAGATGCGACTCGATGATCGAGAACGCGTTGCCCTTCTTGCCCTTCGCGACGAAGTACGCGACCACGTGCGCCGACTTCAAGAGACGCAGCGCCTTCACCGTGATCAGCTCGGGGTCGCCGGGGCCGACGCCGAGCCCGAAGAGACGTCCGCGCGTGCCGTTCGACTGCTCGGCCATCATTCGTCCTCCGATGCGAGCGCGTTCACGGCGGCCGCCGCTATCGCGCTGCCGCCGCGCCGGCCTTGCACGACGACGAACGGCACGCCACGGCTGTCGGCGGCGAGCATCGCCTTCGATTCCGCCGCGCCGACGAAGCCGACCGGGAAACCGAGAATCAGCGCGGGGCGGGGCGCGCCCGCGTCGAGCATGTCGAGCAGATAGAAGAGCGACGTCGGCGCATTGCCGATTGCGACGACGCTGCCTTCCAGTTGCGGCCGCCACAATTCGAGCGCCACCGCCGAGCGCGTATTGTCCAGTTCGCGCGCGAGCGTGGGCACGCGCGGATCGGCGAGCGTGCAGATCACTTCGTTGCGCGCGGGCAGGCGCGCTCGCGTGATGCCTTCGGCGACCATGCGCGCGTCGCAGAGGATGGGCGCGCCGTTTGCCAGCGCATTGCGGCCGGCACGTCCCGCGCCTTCCGAAAAGCGCAGGTCGCCGACGATATCGACCATGCCGCACGCGTGGATCACGCGCACGGCGAGTTTTTCGAGGTCGGCGGGAATGCGCGACAGGTCGGCTTCCGCACGTATCGTCGCAAACGACTGGCGATAGATGGCTTGTCCGTCGCGGAGGTAGTCAGGCATCGGATGGCTCGTCAAAAGGTGGAGGCGCTGCATGGTTCAGCATGCCGGCGGCTTCGTCGATCGTCAGACCGCGCGCGAGACAGCGGCCGAAGCCCGTCGGATCGCGCGGGTCGCGGGTGTGGTACAGGTCGTAGCGGCCAGGCGCCACGGCGAGAAGCGTATAAGGCGCGCGATGCGCGGCCGCGCACGAGCGCGGGCAGCCGCTCAGATGGACTTGCGTGTCCGCGGGCAGGCACGCGGCGAGCTTCATTGCATCGGCCTTCGTGTCGGCGAGACTCTTCGCGCAGCCTGTCGAGCCCGCGCACGCGATCACGCGGGTCAGCGGATTCTGCGCGCTGCACGCGAGGCCGAGCGCTTCGAGCGCCTGCAACGTCGATGCGACCTTCGTCGTGTCGATATCGGTCAGCAGCACGCCTTGCCACGGCGTCATGCGCAGCGTCGCGCCGTCGTTGTCCTCGGCGAGCCGAGCGAGGCCGCGCAGCGTCGCGCTGTTCATGCGTCCCAGCACAGACTGCCCGCCGACATGCGATCGCCATTCGCCGCGCTGCGGGTGCGCGCCGAGCCGCAGCGACGGATCGGCTGGCGCGCGGCGCCATCGTTCGATCGACGCATCGCGCAGCAACGCAATCCCCATCTTGCTTTCGACATGCGTCAGCACGCGCTCGACGCAATGTTCGGCAAGCAGATCGCGCATGCGCGTGTGTTCGGGCGAGGCGAGATCGAGAAATGTATGGACGAGCGCGTGCGTCAGCGTGGCAGCATCCGAAGCCGCGACGGCCGCGAGCGCGCCAGGATGATGCGCCTCGACGGGCGGGCAGCCCGCGAGGCCGAAGGCGAACAGTACGTCATCGCGCTTGGGATCGCGCATCGCTGAAAGCCAGATGTCGTGTGGATGATCGAGCATCGCGAGACGCTCGCCGCCATCGAGAAGCAGCGCAAACTTCGGCGACAGCGCCGCGAAGCGCGCGTCGCCTTGCAGCACAGCGAGGATATCGTCGGCAAGCGTGGACGTGTCGATCAATGCGCCTGCATCGCGGCCCGCTGTCGGACTCACCATCACATTGCGCACATCGTCGGCGAACCCATGCGTCGCGTCTTGCGGACCCGAGGGCCCGAGTCCCGCGTGAAGCAGCGCCGCGATCAGCGGCTCTTCATGACCGCGCTTCACGCCGCGCAATTGCAGATTCGCGCGGTTCGTGATGTCGGCGATGCCGCACGCGTGTTCGTCGATTGCATCGGCGATCGCCGACGCCTGCACCGCGCTCAACTCGCCGCGCGCGAGCTTCACGCGGCAGATGCCGCCGTCGAGCGCGGGCACGATGCGCAGCAGCCCCGGGCAGGCCGAAGGGCGCAAGCGACTGGCATCGGACGAAAGGTAAGCGTGGCTCAAGGCGTCACCGGGTGAGCGTCGCGCGACGGCCCCGGGCATCTCGAACGGAGAGCGGCTCGGCATCGGTACACCCCGCCCGATGTTGGCTGGCACGAACAGTTGGCCGGTAGGTCTTCTGACTAGCAGGTCGCTGTCCGACGCCGGCCTTCCCGGTGATACCAGTGGCGCAAAATGGCGTGGACTCGCTGCATACAGTTGCGGGGGCAGTCACGACGACGTGTTCCCTCTTAGGCCCCGAAAGGCACCGGCGAGCGGGTATTATGCCTTTTTTCGAACAGCACAACGATGCCGCGGCCTTCGAAAAGGGCGCGCCGCGGCGTTTTCTGCAATCCGATGAGGAAAGATGCATGCCGGCCTGGCTGACCGTAGTGGGAATGGGCGATGACGGTTTTGCCGGTCTCGGAAAGGCGGCGCGGCGCGCGCTGATCGACGCGTCGGTGATCTACGGCGGCGAGCGCCATCTGGCGATGCTGCCCGTTTGCCTGTCCGCGCGGCGCGAGCCGTGGCCGCGTCCGTTCAATATCGAAGCCGTGCTCGCTCAGCGCAACGCGCACGATGCGCGCGTATGCGTGCTCGCGAGCGGCGATCCGATGTTCTACGGCGTCGGCGCGACGCTTGCGCGCCATCTTCCCGCCGATGAATTGCGCGTGCTGCCTGCGCCGTCGTCCGTATCGCTGGCCGCCGCGCGGCTGGGGTGGGCGCTGCAGGACGTTGCGACGGTATCGCTCGTCGGGCGGCCGCTCGCCGCGTTGCACTTGCATCTGCACGACGGCGCGCGCGTGTTCGTGCTGAGCGCCGATGGCGCGACGCCCGCCGCCGTCGCCGCGCGGCTCGCCGAGCGCGGCTTCGGCGCGACGCGCATGGTCGTGCTGGAGCATCTGGGCAGCGCGTCCGAACGTCTGATCGACGCACGCGCCGCGTCGTGGCAAATGAATGAAACGGCGGCGCTGAACGTCATCGCGCTCGAATGCCGGCGCGACGCATTGGCGCCTCAGCTCGCGCTTACGCCCGGACTACCCGACGACGCCTATCGCCACGACGGCCAGTTGACCAAGCGCGACGTTCGCGCGCTGACGCTCGGCCGGCTCGCGCCCGCGCCTGGCGAACTGCTATGGGACGTGGGCGCGGGCTGTGGATCGATCTGCATCGAATGGATGCGCGCGCACCCGACATGCCGCGCGATCGCGATCGAAGCGAACAGCGAGCGTCAGCGTTTCATCGAGCACAATCGCGACGCGCTCGGCGTGCCGGCACTGCAATTGATCGCGGGCAGCGCGCCCGATGCGTTGCACGGTCTGCCCGAACCGGACGCGATCTTCATCGGCGGCGGCGTGACGGCCGATGGCGTGCTCGACATCTGCTGGCGCGCGCTGAAAAGCGGCGGTCGACTGATCGCGAACGCCGTCACGCTCGAAGGCGAAGCGGCGCTCACTGCGTGGCGCGCGCAGCACGGCGGCACGCTCACGCGCGTCGCGCTGGCCGAGGCGCAACCGCTCGGCGGCTTCCAGACGTGGCGTCCCGCGCTTCCCATCACGCTACTCGACACCCGTAAACCGTGATGCGCGACGAGACACCCGAACAACCCGCGCCGCTGCGCAGCGGCTACACGACGGGAAGCTGCGCGACGGCGACCTCGCTGGCGGCGGCGCGCCTGCTGCTCACCGGCATCGCCAGCGACGTCGCGGAGATCGTCTTGCCGAAAGGCCAGCATGTGCCGATGACGCTCGTGTTCTGCCGCCTGACGGAAGACGGCGCGGAGGCGGGCACCGTGAAGGACGCGGGCGATGATCCCGACGTCACGCACGGTGCCGTCGTGTTCGCGCGCGTGCGCTTGAGCGATACGCCGGGCGTGCGCTTTCATGCGGCGCCGGGCGTCGGCACGGTGACGCGCGCGGGCCTCACGCTGCCTGTCGGCGAGCCGGCGATCAACCCGGTGCCGCGCGAGATGATGACCGCTCATCTCACCGATCTCGCCGCCGAGCATGGCTACGCGGGCGGCTTCGAAGTGGCGATCGGCGTCGAGAACGGCGAAGCGCTCGCGCAAAAGACGATGAACCCGCGCCTTGGCATCGTCGGCGGGCTGTCGATACTCGGCACGACGGGCATCGTGCGGCCGTTCTCGTGCTCGGCGTATATCGCGTCGATTCATCAGGGCATCGACGTTGCTCGCGCGAACGGCTACCAGCATATCGCCGCCTGCACGGGCAACGCGAGCGAAGACGCGATGCGCGCGTACTACCAGCTACCCGATATCGCGCTGATCGAAATGGGCGACTTCGCGGGCGCGGTGTTGAAGCACCTGAAGCGCGCGCCCGTCGACACGCTCAGCATGTGTGGCGGCTTCGGCAAGCTGAGCAAGCTGGCCGCGGGGCATCTCGATCTGCATAGCCGCAACTCGAGCATCGACCTGCCGCAGCTCGCCGCGTGGTCGGCGGAGCACGATGCCAGCGACGACGCGTTGCAGGCGGCGATCGTCGGCGCGAATACGAGCCAGGAGGCGCTTGCGATGGCGCTCAAGAAGGGCGTGCCGCTCGGCGATATCGTGTGCGCGCGTGCGCGCGACGTCGCGCGCGA
This sequence comes from Paraburkholderia piptadeniae, assembly GCF_900007165.1. Lineage (GTDB taxonomy): Bacteria > Pseudomonadota > Gammaproteobacteria > Burkholderiales > Burkholderiaceae > Paraburkholderia > Paraburkholderia piptadeniae. The sequence goes on along the minus strand of NZ_CYGY02000055.1, from coordinate 16,800 downwards.
GATCGTGCCCTCAACGGTCGCGGTCGAGATGTTCGCGATCGACCGCAAGGGCAACATCGTCGGAGCCGCGCGATGAAGCGCGTGCTCTTGCTCGGCGGCACGGGCGACGCGCTGCAGATCGCGCGTCACCTCGGGCCGCAGCATGTCTATAGCCTCGCAGGGCTCGGACGCGTGCCCGAAGGCCTCGCGTGCGCGGTGCGCGTCGGCGGATATGGCGGCAGCGAAGGTCTTGCGCGCTTTATCGTCGATGAAGGCATCGGCCTTGTGATCGACGCGACGCATCCGTACGCTGCGCGGATCAGCGCGAACGCGGCGGCTGCATGCCGCGAGACACAGGTGCCGCGCTGGGCGTTGCGCCGCGCGGGCTGGACGCCGCAAGCGGGCGACGACTGGCGCATGGTCGACGACTGGAACGGCATTCTCGACGCGATCCGCCCGTTCAGGCGCGTGCTGTTCACATCGGGCCGCGAGCCGCTTGCGCATCTCGACGAGACTCCCCCGCATCAGTTCTGGCTCGTGCGTTGCCTCGACGCGCATCCGGGCAACGAGCGCGCGCGCATCATCGACGCGCGCGGCCCGTTCGATATCGACGGCGAGCGCGCGCTGTTCGCGCTGAACGCGATCGACGTCCTCGTGACCAAGAACAGCGGTGGCGACGCGACGCGCGCAAAGCTCGACGTCGCGCGTGAACGGAAAGCGCCTGTGGTCATGACGCGGCGTCCGTTGCTGCCCGAAGTGGGCGGTGAATTCGATCGCGAATTCGACAGTCCGCAGCAGGTGCTGGGCGCGTTGAACGAAGAAGAGGGAGTGCAGTGAAATGACGGTGTTTTTTATCGGCGCGGGGCCAGGCGACCCTGAACTGATCACGGTTAAAGGGCAGCGCCTCGTGCGCACGTGTCCCGTGATCCTGTACGCGGGTTCGCTCGTGCCGCAAGCCGTGCTGAGCGGCAACGTCGCCGAAAAAGTGGTGAACACGGCCGACCTCGATCTCGACGCGATCGTCGCGCTGCTGGCCGAGGCTCACGCGAAAGGCCAGGATGTCGCGCGCGTGCATTCCGGCGATCCTTCGCTGTATGGGGCGATCGGCGAGCAGATCCGGCGCCTGCGCGCGCTCGGCATTCCGTATGAGATCGTGCCGGGCGTCACGGCGACGGCCGCGTGCGCGGCGGCACTCGGCGTCGAGCTGACGTTGCCCGACGTATCGCAGACGCTGATTCTCACGCGCTACGCACGCAAGACGTCGATGCCCGAAGGCGAGCAACTGGGCGATCTCGCGCGGCATCGCGCGTCGATGGCGATCCATCTCGGCGTGCGCCATCTCGCGCGCATCGTCGACGAGCTGACGCCGCACTACGGCAGCGATTGTCCCGTCGCGGTGATCTATCGCGCGAGCTGGCCGGATGAGGAGAAGGTGACGGGCACGCTCGCCGATATCGTCGCGAAGGTGCAGGCGACGGATATCGAACGAACCGCGCTGATACTCGTCGGCCGCGTGCTCGATGCCGAGCATTTCGCGGAATCGACGCTGTATTCGAAGGAAGGTTGAATCGCGCATCGGGCCCGATGCGCGCCTGCATCGGCACGCACCAGGCCCGGCAAAATCAGTGCGCGTGCGAGCGCTCCGCTTGCGGCTGCGGCTGAGTCAACGCGCTGACGATCGCGAGCACGACCACGTTCAGCGCCAGCGCGACGAAGCCGATGTTGACGTCCTTCAGCGCATCGGGCAGGAACGGCATCATCTGGCCGACGCTCATGTGGAAGAGCGTCGTCGCGGCGACCACGGCCACGCCGACCGCGATCCCGCAGAACGCGCCTTGCTTCGTCGCGCGATTGCGCGGCGCGATGCTGCAGACCACGGCCGGGAACAACTGCGTGACGAAGTTGTAGCCCATCAGCAGCAACGCGACGATCGTCTCGCCGCCGTGCAGCGTGAAGAGCACGGCGACGAGCGCGACGACGGGCACGAAGATCCGCGCGAGCTTAGTGACCGTTTCATCCGGCGCGTTGCGATGCACGAGACCGCGATAGACATCGTTGGCGAGCAGCGTCGAGGCCGTCGTCAGGATCATCGAGCCGGGCACGAGCGCCGTCAGCACGCCCGCTGCGCCGATCACGCCGACGAACCACGGGTCGAACGTCTGCAGCGACAGCTTGAAGAGCGACAGGTCGATGTCGCCGCCCTTGAGGCCCGGCACCTTCAGCGCGGCCGCGAAGCCGACGAAGAACACGAACAGCAGGATCAGCTGATAGAGCGGCAGGACCATCGCGTTGCGGCGGAAGATGCGCTCGTCCTTCGCGGTGAACACCGAGCCGAACGTGTGCGGCCACATGAAGAAGCCCAGCGCCGTGAGCAGCACCGTCGACTGGAACCACGTGACGCTCGAGCCTTTCTCGGGGAACGTGAGGAAGTCGGGACGCGCGGCGTCGATCGCATGGAACATCTGGCCGAGCCCGCCGTAGTAGTGCAGCGGCAGATAGATGCCGAGGAACAGCACGATCGCGAGAATCAGCAGGTCCTTCACGACCGAGTTCCACGCGGAGCCGCGCACGCCCGACACGGTCACGTAGATCGTGACGACGGCCGCGCCGATCCAGATCGCCATCGACGATGAGATCGCACCATACGAAGCCGTCGACACGATGATGCCGAGCCCCTTGAGCTGCAGCACGAGATAAGGGATCAGCGCGGCGACGTCGACGATCGCGACCAGCACGCCGAGCGCATGGCTGTCGTACTTGCGCGTGAAGAAGTGCGGCTGCGACACGAGCCGGTGCGCCTTCGCGAAGCGCCATACGGGCGGCAGCATCCAGTACGACAGCACATATGCGAGCGTGCCGTACGCGAGGATGTAGTAGACGGGCGCGCCCTTGCCATAGGCGAAGCCGCTTCCGCCGAGGAACGTGAACGTCGTGTAGATCTCGCCTGCCATCAGCAGGAACACGAACGCGGTGCCGAAGCTGCGGCCGCCGACCGTCCATTGTTCGAGGCTCATGTCGTGTCCGTGCCGTGCACGGACGCCGAGATAGAGCGCAAAGAGCGTGATCGCGGCGATGATGACGAGTGCGCTGCTCATGAACGCACCTCCTCGCCGGCGGACGTATGCCGGTTGGCGGGATCGAGCCGGTAGATGATCGCCATGATGAGCGAGCTCAGCACGACCCACGCGACGATCCATGCAAGCACGAGCGGCATGCCGAGCACGAGCGGCTCGACGCGGTTGACGAACGGAACGCCGAGCAGGATGCCGATGAACGGCAGCACGGCGAGCAGACGAAATGACATGGGACAACTCCTCGGATGGGATGGAGGTGGTCGCTGCTTACGTCTTTTCATGAAGCAATGACTGAGGTGCCGCGCACCGAATGTATGCCCTTCACGCCATTCCGGTAAAGGGTGTCAAAAATACGCAGGTAAATTGAAAGGGAGATGTGCAAACGCAATGCCCGCATGGCTTGCGTATCGACCGGCATGCATCTCCGCGGTGCTGCATTGCATGAAAATCGCGCATGGGCCGCACGCAATTTTCATTGCATTAAAACAGTCCGCGCTGCAAGCTGCACGGTGGCGCGGCGCAAAAAACACAACCACAATCGAGTGGGTCATACATGATTTCAAGCCTGGTTTCGGAGATTCTGTTTGGCTTCACGGGGTTGATCAGCATCATCAATCCCATCGCGATTGCATTCGTGTTTGTCGATCGTACCGATTCGCTGACAGAAGGCGAACGCGCCGCGCTCGCGAGGCGTGTGGCGATCAACGCGTTCGTCGTGCTGCTTGTCGTGTTTTTCGTCGGCACGCCGATCCTGCATTTCTTCGGCATCTCGTTGGAGGCGTTGCGTATCGGCGGCGGACTTGCCGTCGCCGTCAGCGCGTGGAATATGCTCAATGCACCGGAGAAGCAGCCGAACGAGGCAGCCGTGAAACCCGTCGATCCCGACAACGCGATGTCGAAGGCTTTCTTTCCGTTGACGGTGCCGCTGACCACGGGCCCCGGCACGATGGCGACGGCGATCGCGTTGAACGCGAACCGCAGCCACAAGGTGTCGGAGTTCCTGATGTCGTCGATTGCGTCCGTGACGATTTCGTTTCTGGTCATGCTCGCGATCTGGTTCACGTATAACCACGCGACGACCTTCGCCCGCTATCTCGGCAAGGAAGGGACGAAAGTCGCGTTGCGCGTGTCGGCGTTTCTGCTGTTGTGCATCGGCGTGCAGATCATCCTGACGGGGCTGTCCGAGTTTCTCGCGCCGCTTGCGCGCATGAACAACTGAGTGCAACTGATTGCAACTGATCGCCGTGAACGGAGCGGGCACGGCAGCCGGCCCGTTGCAGGAGCCGCTTCAAACGGGCGGGCGCGAAGGCGTTTTCATCGAGGAGACCGATCATGTGCCGCTGGCTGGCTTATAGAGGAAACCCGATACAGCTCGAAGCCGTGCTGTTCAGGGCGAAGCATTCGCTGATCGATCAGAGTCTTCATTCGCGCTTCGGACACACGACGACCAACGGCGACGGCTTCGGCGTCGGCTGGTACGGCTCGTCCGCCGAACTGCCGTTTCGCTACCGCTGCGCGCAGCCCGCATGGAGCGACCGCAACCTGCGCGACACCGCGCGCGCGGTGCATGCGCCGATGTTCGTCGCGCATATCCGCGCGGCCACGGATACCCCATCGCAGGAAACCAACTGCCATCCGTTCCGCCACGGGCGATGGCTCTTCGTGCACAACGGCCTCGTGCGCGACTACCCGAAAGTGCGGCGCGACCTGATGCTCGGCATCGATCCCGATCTGTTCGCGTCGATCGAAGGCTCCACCGATTCCGAAGTGATGTTCTTGCTCGCGCTGACCTTCGGCCTCGAAATCGAACCCGTGCAGGCGCTGGAGCGCATGGCGCGTTTCGTCGAAGAGACGGGGCAGCGGCACGGCGTCGAAGCGCCGTTGAACATGACCGTCTGCGCGACCGACGGCGAACAGATCGTCGCCGCGCGCTATTCGAGTGAGCGGCAGTCGCGCTCGCTCTATCACAGCACGTCGATCCGTCATCTGATGGAGCTGTATCCCGACGATCCGCGCCTCGCAGCCGTCGGCCGCGACGCGTTTCTCGTGCTGTCGGAACCGCTCGTCGATCTGGAAGGCTTATGGGAGGAAGTGCCTGAATCGGTCGCGATCGTCGCGAAGCTCGGCCGGATCGAAGGGCGTATCTTCAATCCGCATCGGGCGTAATGCGCGTGGCTGTGATCGAGATGCGATTAGAGGTAAACCCGGATGCGCGGTGGGCTTCCGCCTGCCGTTGTCGCGTGAGGGAGTGCGACCATGAGTCGTCGAGTGACCGCAGACATAGCGACTGACAAGCCATCCGAATGCACTCGCTACGAGCCGGACCTGGCCGCCGGCGTGCTCGCGTCGGAGCAGACCGTGTTGCGTCTTCTGACGCGCAGCACGCCGCTGCCCGAACTGCTGGCGGAAGTGTGCCGCCGCGCCGAGACCTTGCTGGGCGTTGGCGCCTCCTGCTCGATTCTCGTGCTCGACAGCGACGGCGTGACCGTGCGCGTCGGCGCGGCGCCGTCGCTGCCGGCGCAATTCAGCGCTTCGATCGACGGCGCGGTGATCGGCCCGGCCACGGGCTCGTGCGGTACGGCGATGTTCGAGCGGCGTCTCGTGATCGTCGACGACATCGAACACGATCCGCTGTGGGACAACTTCCGCCATCTCGCGTTGCCGATCGGGCTGCGCGCGTGCTGGTCGATCCCGTTCGAAGACGACGCGGGCCATGTGCTCGGCGCATTCGGCGTCTACTACCGCGACGTGCGGCGTCCCAACGAAAGCGAACAGGAACTGCTGAGCGAGATCGGCCACAGCGTCGGCCTTGCCGTGCATCAGGACGCAATACGCAAGCGGCTCGCGCAGAGCGAGGAACATCACCGGCTCGTCGTCGATCACCTGAACGAAGGCATCGTCGTGCAGTCGCGCGAAGGGATCGTGCTCGCGTGCAATCCGAGCGCGCGGCGCATGCTGCGCGCGACGGACGACGTGATCGGGCAGGGCATCTATACGGTGATGCGCGCCGCGTTTTGGGAAGACGGCTCGCACGTCGAGCCCGGCGACCGGCCGACGGAGCGCGTGCTGCGCTCCGGCAAGCCGCTCGTCGGCGTGACGCTCCGGCTTGAGCTGACATGCGGCGAATCGATCTGGGTCACGGAGAACCTCGTGCCCATCGTGAAGCCGGGCGAGACCGAGCCGGGCGCCGTGCTCATCTCGTTCAACGACATCAGCGCCGTGCGGGCCGCGCGCGCGCAATTGCAGCAGCTCGCCACGCGCGATTCGCTGACGGGGCTGTATAACCGCGCGTATCTCGCGGACAGGATGAGCGAGTGTCTGGCGCCGCGCGAGCCTGGCGTAGGCCAGCCGATTGCGTCCGGTGCTTCCGTGCCCCAACCGGCCGCGCCTGAGCCGGCCGTATCGAAACTAGCCGTGCTGTTCGTCGATCTCGACGGCTTCAAGAAGGTCAACGATATCGCAGGCCACGAAGCGGGCGACGCGCTGCTGCGCAGCGTCGCCGGGCGGCTGTCGGCCTGCGTGCGCAGCGAGGACACGCTCGCGCGCGTCGGCGGCGACGAGTTCGTGATCGTGACGGGCGACTATGCCGACGCGTCGTTCCTGACGACGCTCGCGCAGCGCGTGCTCGATACGATCGCGCAGCCGTTCGCGGTCGGTGGCAACGAGTATTACCTGGGCGCGTCGATCGGCATCAGCCTCTTCCCCGATGACGGACGCGATGCGCCGACGCTGATGCGCAACGCCGATTCCGCGATGTACGACGCGAAGCAGCGCGGCCGCAACAACTTCCAGTTCTTCACGGCCGAACTGAGCCAGCGCCTGCAGCGGCGCTTCGCGATCGAGCAGTCGTTGCGGCGCGCGCTGCTCGCGGACGAGCTGAGCCTCGCGTATCAGCCGATCGTCGAAGGGGCGACGGGGCGCATCGTCGGCGCCGAGGCGCTGCTGCGCTGGCATAACGGCGAGCTGGGCAGCGTGTCGCCCGCCGAGTTCATCCCTGTCGCCGAGGACACAGGGCTCATCGTCGACATCGGCCGCTGGGTGCTGGAGAACGCGTGCAGGCAGGCCGTCGAGTGGCGCGGGACGCTGATACCGCATCTGATGATCGCGGTGAACCTGTCGCCAAGGCAGATCAGCGGCGAGCTGATCGACCACGTCGGCTCGAGCCTGGAGCGCGCGGGGCTCGACCCGTCGGCGCTCGAACTGGAGATCACGGAAGGCGTGCTGATGAGCGACACCGACACCGTGATGCCGCTTCTGTCGGCGCTCGCGCGGATGGGCGTGCGCATTTCCGTCGACGATTTCGGCACCGGCTATTCGTCGCTGTCGTATCTGAAGCGCTTTCCGCTGCATAGCCTGAAGGTAGACCGGTCGTTCGTCGCGGGTTTGCCTGCGCATCGCGATGCCGTGGCGATTACGCATGCCGTCGTCGCGATGGCGCACTCGCTCGGCATGAACGTGACGGCGGAAGGCGTCGAAACTTACGAGCAGGCGGCGTTCTTGCGCTCGATCGGATGCGAACGGCAGCAGGGGTATCTGTTCGGACGGCCTGCGGCGGCAGGCGAGTTCGCACGCGAAGCGCAGCGTTTGCGAGCGGGGATCTGACGGTAACGGCGCTTGCGCCGCCGGTGAAACAGCAGGCGCAACCGTCGTGTCGCGCGCTCAGGTGCGCGATGTCAACAGCTTGATGCCCGCGAGCCCGAACACGACGGCGAGCCCGCCGTCGAGCCAGCGGCGGATCGACAGATAGACGCGCCGCGCCAACGGCGTCGAGAACAGCGCCGCGTAGCTGCCGAACACGAGCATGCCGATCGCGAGGCATCCAGCGACTGTAGTCAGCATGTGCGGTGCGCCACCGTGCGTCGGCGATGCGAGCGCGACGACCGAGATCCACACGAGGATCGCCTTCGGGTTCGTCAGATGCAGCAGCACGCCGCGCGTATAGAGCCGGCGCAGCGACAGATGCGCGTTCGGCGTCTGCGCTCTGGCAGGCGTGGATTGCAGCGCCGAGCGGCCCGACTTGAACGCGAGCCACAGCAGATAGCATCCGCCGAAAATTTTCAGTCCGGCCATCAGGCCCGAAAACGCGAGCAGCGCCGCCGACAGGCCGAGCGCTGCCAGCATCGCCCAAAAGCACGACCCACTGACGACACCCGCCGCGAAGGCGAACGCGGCCTTGCGTCCATCCGTCGTCGCGATCGACATGATGGCCAGGTTGCTCGGCCCGGGGCTCGCCGTGCCGACGAAGTACGCGGAATAAGCAAACAGCAGGTTCGCGGAGATGTTCGCGGAAAGAAGCGGAATGCTGGTCATGGGCGCGCCGTGGGTGGAGGATCGGGTGATTGTCCGAGGTCCACGCCGCGCGAGGAATAGACAGTTCGACGGATGCAAGGCAGGCCAGAGGAACGGGTTGCGCCGGACGGTTCTGCACAGTCGGCGCGCGGTGCAGGCTCTTCAGGCACTCGATCCGCTTCGGCCTCCGCGCGACGCCTTCGCAAGCTCCGGCCAGCAGCGCTGCGCGATCCGCTCGTGATACGCCATCAGCGCAGGATGCTTTGCGACGAAATCGCGTACCGGGCTGTCGAACGCATGCATGGCCGTCGTGTGAATCCACGCGAAGCATGTCGCGTCGATTGTCGAGGCTTCGTCGCCGAGCAGATATGGCTGATCGCCGAGCAGGTCCGCGATGGCCTGCCACGCGTCGATGCCCATTCGCACGATTTCGTCATAGCTATGCCGTGCTATCCCCTGTTCCCACACCTGGCGCAGCACCTTGCCGCGAATGACGGGTATCACGGCGGGCGCCACCATGCCGATCAGCGCACGCGCGGGCGGCGGCGCGGTCAGCCGTGCGTATTCGATCAGATATGGCCGGTACATGGCCATGTTGCTGTCGACGGCCCAGCGCAAATAGACGATCACGAAATACAGATGCGTCTCCAGCAGCGCCTTGATCGCCGCCGATTGCGCGCGCTGCACGCGATCGAGCCGCGTGTCGCTCAGCGCGTCCGGGTGACGTCGTTGCAGATAGTCGATGATCGCCGACGAGTCGCTAATCGTCACGCCGTCGATCACCGCGACGGGCAGCTTTTTCTTCGGCATCGCGTTGAGACTGCCGATCCGTCCTTCGTACGGAATGGCTGAGAATCTCAGCCACGTTTCGAGCTTCACGACAAACGGGCTGAGATCGGGTGGCATCGCGCCTGAACCGTCTCCGAACTTGTACACGATCATGAGCTTCCCCTCGTGCCTTCGTGGTTGCGAACGACGATGCTTCGCCGTTGCGCCTTCCGCGCCGCGTGTCGCGGCAACGGCAATCGTACAGGGACGCGGACACGCCGTGGGACGCTCGGGGCCGGGCATGTCGCTCATACGCGTCGCTTGCGCGCCGAACCGTGCCAACGGGCGCCGCGCATTGTTGCCTTCAGCCGAACAGAGATTCCCTGTGCATGCGATTGATGTCTTGCGCCCGCTTCATACAATCGATATCAAGGACGCCGCTTTTGACGGCCCCAGGCGATTGAGGATGCAAGCGGATACGGAGGCTCACATGGACATCATCGACGTAGCGCGACAAGCGGGAATGACCGTCGTGCTCGAGGCGAGGATCGGGCGGCAGGAATATCACAGCGTGCATGGATCGCTCGCTGCGCTGCTGGATTTCGCCGAGCGGGTGAGGGCGATGAAGGAAGAAGACGAAGCGGTCGAACAGGACTGAAAATGAAAGAGCCGTCGGCGCGCGACGGCTCTCTTTGCTTATTTGCTTGTTGCGTGGTCTCCAGCGCTGATCGGGCGATCAGCCGTTGAACAGCTCGACGAGGCAGACGATCATCGTGTACAGCCCGATGCAGCCGCCCAACGCAACCGCACCTTGCATGAAACCGCCCAGATTCCGCATGTAGCGCTCCTTGGTTTTGACAGGGTGGCGGTAGTCTAAATCGAAAGAAAAAAGAAAGGTTAAGGAAAGTTTATTCCTGTTGCATTGTTTGGGTACATCTACTTGTACGATGACGTATCTCAAAAGAGCGCATGTGTGTCATCCTTTCACTTTCTGGCCGATTTCATGGTTCGCCATGATTTCGAGCGCGCGCACCATGCCCGAGTGATCCCACGCCTTGCCGCCATGCGCCGTGCACGCGTTGAACAGCATCTGACACGTCGACGTGGCCGGTAGAGGCACGCCGAGCGCCTGGGCCGTCGACAGCGCGAGATTGAGATCCTTCTGATGCAACTCGATCCGGAAACCCGGATTGAACGTGCGCTTCGTCATCCTCTCGCCGTGCACTTCGAGAATGCGCGACGATGCGAAGCCGCCCATCAGCGCGGTCCGAACCTTTTCCGCATCGACGCCCGCCTTCGACGCCAGCAGCAGTGCTTCGCCGACCGCTTCGATCGTCGCCGCGACGATCACCTGGTTCGCGACCTTGCACACCTGGCCCGCGCCGACTTCGCCGATCAGCGAGATGTTCTTGCCCATCATGTCGAGCAGCGGCTTGACCTTGTCGAAGGTGGCTTGCGAGCCGCCCACCATGATCGTCAGCGACGCGGCCTTCGCGCCGACTTCGCCGCCCGACACGGGCGCGTCGAGATAGTCCGCGCCTTTGTCGCGCACGCGGGCCGCGAAACCGCGCGTGGCCATCGGCGAAATCGAGCTCATGTCGACGACGATCTGTCCCGCGCGCAGGCTGTCCGCGACGCCGTTCTCGCCGAACAGCACGCGTTCGACGTCGGGCGTGTCGGGCACCATGATGAAGATCACGTCGGCTTGCGCGGCGACGTCGGCGGCGCTGTCGCAAGCGACGACGCCCGCCTGTTTCAGTTCGTCGGGCACGCCGCTGCGCGTGTAGGCGGCGAGCGCGACGTTATGCTTGCGCAGGTTTTCCGCCATCGGACGGCCCATGATGCCAAGTCCGATAAAGCCGGCTTTGAGTGTCTGAGACATGACGTCCTCCGGATTCGATGTTCGGGCAATGTGCGCATTCAGCTTAGCGAGCGCGGCGCGAAATGCCTATGGAACCGCATTGCCGCCACGTCTTGCCGGTGACTTTCCTGAGCGCAGTCCTGCGCTTTCCATGTTCGCGCGAACGCGTAAAAGAACAATCCGATGTTCGAATGAACATCGAGAGGTAGCTTGGACGCTCTTGTCCTTTCGCAACGCAGTCGCACACGAATCGTGCAACGCGGCCATCTGACGGGATTTTCCGTCGATTTATTCGATGTACTACATCGTTTTCCCTGGTATCCTACAGCTCGTCGAGTGATACGATGACCGATGATAAATGCAGATCCAATGTTCGAATTCGCACATCGGATCGGCGGCCAGGCCGGGCGGCCCAGATTCCGGTTCGAACAGGAGACAGAGTTGAAAACAATCATTGGCCTGCGCTGGTGGATCATCGCGCTCGTGTGCGCGGGGACCATCGTGAACTACCTGTCGCGCAACGCGCTCGGCGTCATGGCACCCGAGCTGAAGACGTTGCTGCACATGAATACCCAGCAGTATTCGTATGTCGTCGGCGCGTTTCAGATTGGCTACACGATCATGCAGCCCGTCTGCGGGCTCGTGATCGATCTGATCGGACTTCGTCTGGGCTTCGCGCTGTTCGCGTGCCTGTGGTCGGCGACGGGCATGCTGCACGGCCTCGCGAGCGGCTGGCTATCGCTTGCCGCGCTGCGCGGGCTGATGGGCCTGTCCGAAGCGGTCGCGATTCCGGCGGGCATGAAGGTGGTCGCGGAATGGTTTCCGAACCGCGAGAAGTCGGTGGCCGTCGGCTACTTCAATGCGGGCACGTCGCTCGGTTCACTGCTCGCGCCGCCGCTCGTCGTGTTCCTGTCGCTGCGCTACGGCTGGCAAAGCGCGTTTGCCGTGACAGGCGCGCTGGGTTTCGCGTGGGCGGCCATCTGGTATCTGTTCTATCGCGCACCCTCCGACCACGCGCGGATCGGCGACAACGAACGCATGGCGATCATCGAAGGGCAGACGCCCGTTGCCGCTCATGCGCAGGACAGGCGACGCATCCGCGAAGTGCTCGGTACGCGCCGTTTCTGGGCGATCGCGCAGGCGCGCTTCTTCGCTGAGCCCGCATGGCAAACCTTCAGCTTCTGGATTCCGCTGTATCTCGCCACCGAGCGTCACATGGACCTGAAGCAGATCGCGCTGTTCGCGTGGCTGCCGTTTCTCGCCGCGGACGTGGGCGGACTGTTCGGCGGCTACCTGTCGCCGTTCCTGATGAAGCGCTTGCGCGTGCCGCTGATCTGGTCGCGTGTCGCGGGCGTCGTGCTCGGCGCGTTCATGATGATCGGTCCGGCATGCATCGGGCTCGTCGCGTCGCCGTACCAGGCCATCGCGCTCTTCTGCGTGGGCGGCTTCGCGCACCAGATGATTTCGGCGCTCGTCAACACGCTTGCCGCCGACGTGTTCGAGCCCGGCGAAGTCGGCACGGCCGCGGGTTTTGCGGGCATGGCTGCATGGATCGGCGGGCTTGGTTTCTCGCTGATGGTGGGCGCGCTCGCCGACAGGATCGGCTATACGCCGCTCTTCGGCGCGCTCGGCGCCTTCGACCTGATCGGCGCGACGCTGCTCGTCATCCTGATGCGCGGCGTGTCGCGCGACGCCCGCCTGCATCGCGTCGAAAACGGCGCGAGCAGCGCGGCGTGAACTGACTGATCTGGATACACATCATGGCTACGTTGAAAAATCGACCGCGTTTTTCGGTCTCCGCACCGGTGCCTGCTTCGGGGTCCGCATTGGGGGCCGCTCCGGCGTCCGCTCCCGTTCCGCGACACGCCGCCAACCCGATCGTCCTCGACGCGGCCGATGGTGCGCGAATCGAACTGTTCGTGCTGGCCGACGACATCATCCACGTGCTGGTGTTGCCGAAGGGCGCGCTGCAAGGGCCGCGCACGTGGTCGATCGCGCCGGGCATCGAAGACGTGCCACTGGAGGGGCGTGACCGGCGCGACATGAGCGGCTTCGCGCCCGTCGCGTTCCGTTTCGATAGCGATGCGAAGCGTGCCGTCGTCGAAACGGCGCGCGTGCGTCTGACGGTCGCGCTGGACGGCGGCTTCTGCTCGTGGGAGATCGCGCGCGACGGCATCTGGCATCACGTGATGAACGACCGCAAGACCCAGGCGTACAACTACGGCTGGTGGGACGAGCGCGTGTATCACTACGTCGAGAGACAGCGCGGCGAGATGTACGTCGGTCTCGGCGAGCGGGCGGGCGCGCTCGATCGCGCGAACCAGAGCTACGAAATGCGCAACATCGACGCGATGGGCTACAGCGCGCGCACGACCGATCCCCTCTACAAGCACATCCCGTTCTACGTGACGTGGCAACCGCAGACGTCGATGGGCTTCGGCCTCTTTTACGACACGCTCGCCGATTGCCGCTTCGACATGGGCCGTGAGCTCGACAATTACCATGGGCACTACCGGCATTTCGTCGCGGAGCACGGCGATCTCGACTATTACTTCATCGCGTCGGCGGATACGCCGCTGCACGCGGTGCGCCGGTTCACATGGCTCACGGGCCGGCCCGCGTGGATGCCCAAGTGGGGGCTCGGCTATTCCGGCTCGACGATGAGCTACACCGACGCGCCCGACGCGCAGCGCCGCATGGGCGAATTCATCGAACGCTGCCGCGAGCACGATGTGCTGTGCGATTCGTTCCATCTGTCGTCGGGCTATACGTCGATTGGCGCGAAGCGTTACGTGTTCAACTGGAATCGCGAGAAGTTTCCAGATATCGACGGCTTCGTGCAGGGTTATCTGCGCGAGGGCGTGCGGCTGTGCGCGAACATCAAGCCGTGTCTGCTGCAAGACCATCCGGCATTCGGCGAAGCGGCGCAAGCGGGTCTGCTGATCGAGGCGCGCGACGGCGAGCCCGCGTGGGTGCAGTTCTGGGACGAAGTCGGCGCGTATCTCGACTTCACGAATCCCGCGACGATAGCCTGGTGGAAGGCGCGCGTGAAAGACAGCTTGCTGCGCTATGGCATTGCGTCGACGTGGAACGACAACAACGAGTTCGAGATCTGGACGCCGGATGCGATGGCGCACGGTTTCGGGCAGCCGTTCCCGGCACGCGAAGCCAAGGTGTTGCAAACGCAACTGATGATGCGCGCATCACGCGACGCGCAACGCGAACATGCGCCGCACAAGCGGCCGTTTCTCGTGTCACGCTCTGGTGGCGTCGGCATGCATCGCTATGTGCAGACCTGGTCCGGCGACAACTTCACGTCGTGGGAAACGCTGCGCTACAACCTGAAGATGGGACTCGGTCTCGCGATGTCAGGCGTGTCGAACAGCGGACACGACATCGGCGGATTCTCCGGTCCCGCTCCCACACCGGAACTGCTCGTGCGCTGGGTCGCGTTCGGCATCTACCTGCCGCGTTTCAGCATCCATTCGTGGAACGACGACGGCACGGTCAACGAACCGTGGATGTATCCCGAAGTGACGAGCCAGATCGCCGCTCTCATCAAGCTGCGCTATCGGCTCATTCCGTACCTGTACGAACTGCTGTGGCAATCGCACCGTTCGTACGAACCGGTGCTGCGTCCGATGTTCGCGGAGTTTCCGAATGATCCGCGCTGCCTCGACGATGGCGACGACATGATGCTCGGCCGGTCGCTGCTCGTTGCGCCTGTCGTCGAGCAAGCACAGCGCGAGCGCGAAGTCTGGTTGCCGGCGGGCGCGCGTTGGGCGTCGTACTGGAGCGGCGAGGTATTCGATGGCGGACGGAGCGTCAGATTGCCCGCGCCGTTCGAGCAACCGGTGATGCTGCTGCGTGAAGGCAGTGTGATTCCGTTGAATATCGCGGAACAGCACTTCGCGCAACCCGCCGACGAGCGCGCGTTCATCGCGCTACCGTTCGCAGGCGTCGGCACGGCACAAGGCGGCTGCGTCGAAGACGACGGCGAAACGCAAGCGTGGCGCGAGGGCGCGCAAGGGCGCTGGAACGTGACGATCGCGAGCGACGCCAATACGTTGCGCATTTTCATCGACCGCGAAGGGCAGATGCCGTTCGTACAGCACGAGGTTCGACTCAGCGTGCCTGCGTCCGATACACGCACGGCCCACTGTGCAAACGGCGAAGTCATCGGCGATTCGGTCGTGGACGGCTGGCGGCGTCTGACGCTGCGGCTCGCCCAATGAATCGCGCAACGTATCGCCAATCAAATCGCGCAACGTATCGCTCGATGAATAAACGACCGGCCTGACCCACAGGTCCTATTTCCAATCAGGGAGACTGACAAGCAATGAAAACTTCGAAGCGCACGCGCACGCGTGCACTGGCCCTCTCATGCCTGCCGATCGCGGGCGCCATGCTCTCGACGGGCGCGTTAGCGCAAAGCAGCGTCACGCTGTACGGCGTCGTCGACAACGCGTTCAGCTACGTCAGCAATCAGCGCGGCCACGCGAACTTCTACATGAGCCAGGGCAACCTGCAGGCGAGCAAGTTCGGTCTGCTAGGGGCCGAAGATATCGGTGGCGGCACGAAGGTCATCTTCCGGCTCGAAAGCGGCTTCAACTCGCTGACAGGCGCGCAAAGCAGCGCGGGCTTCATTTTCAACCGGCAAGCCTACGTCGGCTTGAGCAACGACAAGTACGGCACGGTGACGCTCGGCCGACAGTACACGCCGTACTTCAACATGGTTGGGGCGCTGGGGCCGACGGGCGTGCTGACAGGCGCAACGGGCGCGCACCCTGGCGATCTCGACGCGCTCGACACCACGCTGCGTTTCAACAACTCGATCAGCTATGCGTCGCCGAACATTGCCGGTCTGACCTTCGGCGCGCAGTACGTGCTGGGCGGCGTGCCGGGCAGCGTCACGAGCGGCAGCAACTTCAGTGCGGCACTGCGCTACGACTACCAGGCGTTCTCGGTCGCGGCGGGTTACGTGAAGCTGAAGGACATCGCGACGAGCCAGTCGCTCGGCAGCTTCGCGATCAATTCGCCCGTCAACAACGGCTACGCGACGGCGAGCAGCACGCAGATGATCGCCGCGGCCGCCCGCTATAACTTCAACGATCTGATGATCGGCGTGAACTACTCGAACGTGCAATACGCGCCCGGCTCGCATTCGTTGTTCGCGAGCGAGGCGGTGTTCAACACGTACGGCGCGATCGCGACCTACCGCTTTACGCCGGCCGTGATCGCCGGCATCGGCTATAGCTACACGCGCGCGAGCAAGGCGAACGGCATCGACGATCCGGCGCAGTATCACCAGATTTCGCTCGAGCAGACCTACAACCTGTCGAAGCGCACGACGCTGTATGCGCTCGAGGCCTATCAGCTGGCGCGCGGCAAATCACGGATCGCGTCGGGCTCGGGCACAACGATCGCCGATGCCGTGGCCGTGGTCGGCGATTCGCAGAACACGACGCCGTCGTCGGGGCCGTCACAGTTCGTCGGGATGGTCGGCATCCGGCACGCGTTCTGACGGCCTCGTTTTTGGCGCAGCAATCGTTTGCGCCATTTGTCCAGCCGGGCGTCGCGATATTGCGACGACCCGGCTGTTGTTTGTCCGCGTGCCGGGTGAGCGCGGTAGACTGCTCCGCGCAGCGGCGTCCTTCGGACTGACCTTCACGCACTGATGCGCAAATGACGTCTCCGGCCAATTGCATAAAACCCTGTATGGATATAAGGGCTATCCACTTAGCACCACCTGAGAGAAAATGTCGGTGTGAGCGAATTCCAGCCTACCCCGACCGCCGGCGTCGACTACCCTCGGACGTGGAGCCAGTT
>NZ_CYGY02000076.1 GCF_900007165.1 Paraburkholderia piptadeniae | reverse complement strand
AGTCGACGCCGGCGGTCGGGGTAGGCTGGAATTCGCTCACACCGACATTTTCTCTCAGGTGGTGCTAAGTGGATAGCCCTTATATTTGTACAGTATTCCGCGTTGCTTTTGACGTGCGCCGTGACCGACTACGACCGAGACATCCCCGAATATCCGATTGCGCCGCCCGCTCCGCGCAAGGGGCGGGGCGCGGTGACGAACTTGCAGGGTCGCTATGAAGTGGACCAGCGCGAGGCCGTCGACGACGGCTGGATCGCGCCGTCTGAAGACGAGAGCGGCCGGCCCGCGCTGCGCACGCAGATTTTCGAGGAGCGCACGAAGAGCATCCTCACGCATAACCAGTCGCCGGATATTCCGTTCAGCGTGTCGCTGAATCCGTATCGCGGCTGCGAACACGGCTGCATCTATTGCTTTGCGCGGCCCACGCATGCCTATCTGGGGCTGTCGCCGGGACTCGATTTCGAAAGCCGGATCTACGCGAAGATCAACGCACCGGAGCTGCTCGCGCGCGAAATGGCGAAGAAGTCCTATGTGCCGGAACCGATCGCGCTAGGCGTGAATACGGATGCATGGCAGCCAGCCGAGCGCGATTTACAGCTGACGCGGCGCGTGATTCAGGT
This sequence comes from Paraburkholderia piptadeniae, assembly GCF_900007165.1. Lineage (GTDB taxonomy): Bacteria > Pseudomonadota > Gammaproteobacteria > Burkholderiales > Burkholderiaceae > Paraburkholderia > Paraburkholderia piptadeniae. Next base: position 38,961 of record NZ_CYGY02000076.1, on the reverse strand, counting down.
GATGAGCGACCATAACCAGCCGTTCGCGGCGATCACCAAGAACTCGTTGATCGAGCGCGATATCGACCTGCTGGCGCCGATGGCGGAGAAAGGGCTGACGATGGCGGCGATCACGATTACGACGCTCGACGCCGACATCGCCCGCACGCTCGAACCGCGCGCCGCGACGCCTTCGAGGCGGCTCAGAACCATCCGCACGCTGGCGGATGCGGGAATTCCCGTTGGCGTCAGCATCGCGCCAGTGATTCCGTTCGTCACGGAGCCGGACATGGAGCGCGTGCTCGAAGCGTGCGCGCAAGCAGGGGCGACGAGCGCGAGCTATATCGTGTTGCGTCTGCCTTGGGAAGTCGCGCCGCTCTTCAAGGATTGGCTTGCGGCGCATTTTCCGGATCGCGCCGACCGCGTGATGAGCCGCGTGCACGATATGCGCGGCGGCAAGGACTACGATTCGTCGTTTTCGACGCGGATGAAGGGCGAGGGGCTGTGGGCCGATCTGCTCAGGCAAAGGTTCGCGAACGCGGTGCGGCGTCTGGGCTTGAATGCGCGCAACCACGGCATTCTCGATATGTCGCATTTCAAACGGATCGAGTCGCCCAAACGCGTGGCACCAGAAACGTCTCAGCTAAGTCTTTTCTGATGACGGCGACTACTGCGAGATCGCTTTCGCGGCTTCGACCTGAGATTCGAAATACGTCTGGAACGACAGTGCGAGACCCGTCATCAGCAGGAATGCGCCGATCAATAGTGAAAAGATCACGATGAAGACGACAGTCCAGCCGGATTGGCTTTGGCGTCCCGTTTGCGCGTTGAACTGCGCGTCCCATTTCTCATCGGGGCGCAAGCCATAGACGATCGCGGCCAGAAACGCCGCGAGTATCGACACGGCGCCGGGAACGGCGAGCACCCAGCCCGTGATCGACGCGCGTTCGGTCGCGGCGAGCAGCAGGAAGCCAGGAATGCCGATGATCGTCCCGACGATGTGAGCCCAACCCCACACGTCTCGCGCACCGTACAAATAGAAGCGATGCGCGCCGAGCGTGCCGAAGAAAAACGCGAGCGCGGCGGTGACGGTCTTGGAGCGAAAGCGCGAGTGATGCGTAGCGACGGTGGCCATGAACGTGATCGACAGGGTGACGGGCGGCGTGGCTGCGCATATGATGCACAGCGCGACGCGCATTCTACGCCGCCCGCTGTCCGCGCGGCACTCCGATGGCTTATGCCCGGCTTGCGTCCCGCCGGGAGCTAAGCGGCAGAGCGCCATCCCACGCCGACTCCGGTCAGATCATCAAAACCGACAGCGCCGAAGCGAAAAGGCTCAGAATACGCATCCGGCGCACGGAATCGTGGTGCGTACGCGACGGCTCCGCATGCAGTGCGGGAACCGATGCTAAATAGGCTTCACGGCTCTCCAGCCGGCCGGCTCGGACTGTTTATGCCCCTGCCTCCAAGCCGGTGTGGGCGTCGACTGCAACCTTGCCGCCCGGTTTATCCCGCTAAGTGTTTGTTGTGGTTTCTGTTTCGGGATATAATCGCGTGTTTCAGTAGTTTCGAACCCCGGTTTTCAAGGATTCTAGTATGGTCATCATCCGCTTGGCTCGTGGCGGCTCGAAGAAGCGCCCGTTCTACAACATCGTCGCAACCGATTCGCGTAGCCGTCGTGACGGCCGCTTCATCGAGCGCGTCGGCTTCTACAACCCGGTCGCTACGAAGGGTGAGTCGCTGCGTATCGCTCAAGACCGCCTGACGTACTGGCAAGGCGTTGGCGCGCAACTGTCGCCGACCGTCCAGCGTCTGGTGAAGGAAGCGCAAAAGGCGCAACCGGCTGCGTAAATGCAGTTTCAAGGTACATCGTCGGCTCGTGCGGCGTCGGATCTGCGCGAGTCTGGGGTGTACGGGTTTGACGTATGCAGGCTTGAGGTTCGCTGATGTCGGAGCGTGATTCGGATAGTTCAGGTCGCGCGAAGGCGAAACCCCAGCCCACCGCGCGGGCGTCATTCGGCGCATTTGTCCGCAAGCCGGTCGAGCGGCCCGCAGCAAAGGTCGCAGTTGCGCAGGAAATGCGCGATGAATCGAGCGAAAGCTGGCCCGTCGATGCAATCGAAGTCGGCGCAATCGTCGATGCATACGGTCTCAAAGGCTGGGTGAAGGTGGCCGCGCATGCGGACGCCGGTCAGGGCGGTGACGCCTTGCTCAACGCCAAACGCTGGTGGCTCGAAAAGGGTCGCGAGCGCAAATCGGCGCCCTGCCTGCAGTCGAAGGTTCATGGCGACAGCATCGTTGCGCATCTGGGCGGTCTCGCCGACCGGGATGTTGCGCTCGCGCTACGCGGTTACCGCGTCTACGTGTGCCGCAGCGATTTCCCTGCGCTCGAAGCCGACGAGTACTACTGGGTTGATCTGCTGGGCCTCGATGTCGTCAACGAGGCAGGCGTCGACCTCGGCAAAGTGGCGGATCTGATCGACAACGGTGCGCAGTCGGTGTTGCGCATCGAGTATCCGGCTACCGGCAAAGATGGCAAGCCGGTCACCGGAGAGCGCTTGATCCCGTTCGTCGGCGTGTATGTCAAGACGGTGGATCAGGCGGCGAAGAAGATCGTCGTCGACTGGGAAGCCGATTACTAGAACGTTCGCTTCACGGAGAGAGAGCGATGCAGTTCGATATCGTCACGCTCTTTCCCGAGATGTTTCGCGCGCTGACCGACTGGGGCATCACGAGCCGCGCAGCGAAGCAGCAGCGTTACGGGTTGCGCACGTGGAATCCGCGTGATTTCACGACCGACAACTACCGCACCGTCGACGATCGTCCTTACGGCGGCGGCCCGGGCATGGTGATGCTGGCCAGGCCGCTCGAAGACGCGATCGATGCCGCGAAAGCGGCGCAGGCGGAGCAGGGCGTCAACGGCGCGCGCGTGGTGATGATGTCGCCGCAGGGCGCTACGCTGAATCACGACAAGGTGATGCGCTTTTCCGCAGAGCCCGGTCTGATCCTGCTGTGCGGCCGTTACGAGGCGATCGATCAGCGTCTGATCGATCGTGTCGTCGACGAAGAAGTCAGCCTCGGCGACTTCGTGCTGTCGGGTGGCGAGCTTCCCGCCATGGCGTTGATCGACGCGGTCGTGCGTCATCTGCCGGGCGTGCTGAACGATGCGCAGTCGGCCGTGCAGGATAGCTTTGTCGATGGTTTGCTGGATTGCCCGCACTACACCCGTCCCGAGGAATACAACGGCGAGCGTGTGCCCGATGTGCTGCTCGGTGGCCATCATGCGGAAATCGAGCAGTGGCGACGGCGCGAAGCGCTGCGCAACACGCTCGTCAAACGGCCCGATCTGATCGACCGGGCCAGAAAGAACAAGTTGTTGAGCCGTGCCGACGAGGCATGGCTCGCAAATCTCGCCAAGGAAGCCGCGAAGCATTGAGTCTTTGTGCGACGAGGCGGGACCCAGGCGGAATCGTCCATGCGTGGCCGGTTCCAGATGTGAACCCATCCTCTATCGGGGCCGTAGCCGGGCGCGCGTAGCGCGAGGCAGGTACGAACGCCGACAAGATGGCATTAGGAGTCAGTGATGAATCTGATTGCAAAACTCGAGCAGGAAGAAATCGAGCGCGTGCTCGCAGGCAAGACCATTCCCGAATTCGCTCCTGGCGATACGGTGGTTGTGAACGTCAACGTGGTTGAAGGTAACCGCAAGCGCGTTCAGGCCTACGAAGGCGTCGTGATCGCGAAGCGCAACCGTGGCCTCAACTCGTCGTTCATCGTCCGCAAGATCTCGTCGGGCGAAGGCGTCGAGCGTACGTTCCAGACGTATTCGCCGCTGCTGGCAAGCATTGTCGTCAAGCGTCGTGGCGATGTGCGTCGTGCAAAGCTGTACTACCTGCGCGAGCGTTCGGGCAAGTCGGCTCGAATCAAAGAGAAGCTGGTGTCGAAAGACCGCGCTGCAGCTGCTCAACAGTAAATGCTCTAAGAAAAGCACCCTCCACGGGTGCTTTTTTCTTTGCCAGGTCAAAATAGCGTTATGTCCCACAAGCGCTGGTTCGAGACTTCCATTGACCGCCCCTTCACGCCCCGCCCGTCCCGTATTTGACCCCGAAGCCTTGCCTGTCGAAGCGACAGATGCCGATCTGCCCGCCGTCGTCCCAGCACGCCTGACGCCCGATGGCCTGCGCGCGCGCTTCGAGCAGAATCTGCCGTGGGAGCAGGAGACGCGCGAAGTGCGCTGGCGCGAAACGGGCGATCCGCGCGTCGCGGCGGTGCTGGTGCCGCTCGTCGTGCGCGATGAGGGCCTGAGCGTGTTGCTCACGTTGCGCGCCGATCATCTCAACGACCACGCAGGACAGGTCAGCTTTCCGGGCGGCCGTCACGAACCCGCCGACGCCACCGTGACGGCAACGGCGCTGCGCGAAGCGCAGGAAGAAGTCGGTCTCGATCCGTCTCGCGTCGAAGTGCTTGGCGCGTTGCCCGAGTATCTGACGGGCACGGGCTTTCGCGTGACGCCCGTCGTCGGCCTCGTTCATCCGCCGTTTTCTGTGAAGGCGGACTCGTTCGAAGTCGCGGAAATCTTCGAAGTGCCGCTGCGCTTTCTGATGGAGCCGAAAAATCATCAGGTGCGCGTGCTGCATTGGGAAGGCGGCGAGCGTCGTTTTTTTGCAATGCCCTATCCGCGCGGCACGTCAGGCGGAACGGGCGGCCATTACTTCATCTGGGGCGCAACGGCGGGCATGTTGCGCAATTTCTATCGCTTCCTCGCCGCATGACATGAAGCGGCGCGCGACGCAGGGGGCCGGCCGCAGTGCGTCTGTAACTGCAGCCTCTCAGCCCCATCCGACCCTGTGCTATCGTAATGACCAATTCCGATAGCTCGGCAAAACAGAACCGCTCGTCAAGAACTCGAATAGCACGGCGCCTCGCATGACTTTTTTCTCCGTATTGTTGGCCCTCATCCTCGAACAGGTGCGCGCGCTGTCGCCGAGCAATCCCGTTGCGGCACTCCTTCAATACCATGCGGAAACGACGGCGCACGGCTTCGATGCCGGCAAGGAGAAGCACGGCTTGCTCGCGTGGCTGGTCGTCGTGCTGCCGTGGACGCTCGTCGTCGGCCTGATCTACTTCGTGCTGTACGAGATTCACTTCGTGCTCGCGTTCCTGTGGAACGTCGCGGTGCTGTACTTCACGCTGGGCTTCCGCCAGTTCAGCCACTATTTCACCGATATCCATCTGTCGTTGAACAACGATGACGTGCCGCGCGCGCGCGAAATTCTCAACGAATGGACGGGCATCGATACCGTCGACATGCCCGTCAGCGAGATCGTGCGTCACACGCTGATTCATGCCGTGGTCGCGTCGCACCGTCATGTGTTCGGCGTGTTCTTCTGGTTCCTGATTCCCGTCGGCCCTGCCGGCGCGGTGCTGTATCGCACGGCCGAATATCTGGCGCGCGCCTGGTCGCAGCCCGCCGACGACCGGACCGTTGCATTCTCCACGTTCGCGCAGCGCGTGTTCTTCGTGATCGACTGGATTCCGGCGCGCCTGACGTCGCTGGGCTTTGCGATCGTCGGCAATTTCGAGGACGCGATTTATTCATGGCGCAACCACACGCGCCAATGGCCCGATACGAACGACGGCGTATTGCTTGCCGCCGGCAGCGGCGCGTTGGGCGCGCGGCTCGCGGGCCCGCTTGCCGAAGTATCGAGCCTCGATGCGCTGGCGACGGGCGACGGCGGCCCGATGACCGTCGGCGACGACTGCACGCCGCGCACGTTGCAATCGGCGGTGGGCCTCGTGTGGCGAGCCGTCATCCTGTGGATGATCCTGCTGCTGATGCTGACCATCGCGGTCTGGCTTGCCTGAACGCTGACGCCGTTCCCCAGCACGAAAAGCCAGCACGAAAGGCCAAACGCCGCCGCACACCGCACGCGCGAAAAGCGCCTTCAGCCTTCCAGCGGGTCGCGCGCCGTTCCGCAATTCCAGCACACGGTGAACTGCGCTTCGAGCCATTCACCGCAATGCGTGCAGCGCCATCCGGGCGCGTTGGCGGCAGGTCCGTTGCTTGCCGCGTCGATCACTTTCCTCGCCAGCATCTCGTCGCGTTCGTCGACGAGCCACAGCTCCGGCGCGCACTGATCCGCTGGAATCTCGCCGATCGCGCCGCTCAGATAGCGGTTGTGCAACTCGCACTCGATACCTGCCGCGGCGAGCAAATTGACCCAATGCTGTCCGATCACGACATTCGGCGCGCGCATAAGCTTCATCATGATCGGGCTCAGCGGACGATCTGGTTCGCCTCGTGCACGAGCTGCGCATAGAGCGCATGCCGTTCCTTCGCGATGCGGCCATCGGCGATGGCTTCGAGAATCGCGCAGCCCGGCTCATGCAGATGATGGCAGTTATAGAAGCGGCAGTTCGGCAAGAGCGGCCTGAACTCCGGAAACGCGCGCTCGAGCTTGCCTTCCGTCAGATGGTGCAGGCCGAATTCCTGGAAGCCCGGCGAGTCGATCAGCGCGCCTTGGTCGTCGGGGAGCGGGTAGAGGCGCGTGAACGTGGTCGTGTGACGGCCGCTGTTGAGCGCCGTCGAGATCTCGCGCGTCGCCACTTCCGCATCGGGAATCAGCAGGTTCACGAGCGTCGACTTGCCCATGCCAGACTGCCCGAGCAGCAGCGTCGAGTGTTCGCGCAGATGTTCGGCGAGCGTCTCGCGGGCGGCTTCCGGCTGCATCTTGATCGACACCTCCAGCACGGTATAGCCGAGCCCGCGATACAGTTCGAGCCGCTTGCGCGCGAGCGGCAGCGCGGCCTCGACGTCGATCTTGTTCAGCACGATCAGCGGCTTCAGCTCGTTCTCTTCCGCGGCGACGAGCGCGCGTCCGAGCAGGTCTTCGCTGAAATGCGGCTCGGTCGCGAGCACGATCAGCAGTTGATCGAGATTCGCCGCGAAGAGCTTCGACTTGTACTGATCCGAGCGATAGAGCAGGTTGCGCCGCTCGCCGATCTCGACGATCACGCCCTGATCGGCGGAAGTCGGCTCGTACAGCACCTGGTCGCCGACGGCGATCTCGCTGCGCTTGCCGCGCGGGAAGCATTGCAGCATCGCGCCGCCGTCCTCGGGCGCGACGATGTAATGACGGCCATGCGCGGCGATCACGAGGCCGCGCGTGCGTTCCTGCGCGCGCTCGCTGGCGGCCGCCGCGCGTAGCGCTTTCGGTGAGCGGCCGCTCATGCGTGACGCAGCAGCCGGTCGATCCGCTGCGAAGCGGGCGGATGCGAGTAGTAGAACGCCGTGTAGAGCGGGTCGGGCGTGAGCGTCGACGCGTTGTCCTCATACAGCTTCACGAGCGCGTTGACGAGATCCCTCGCGTCCGTCTGCGTCGCGGCGAACGCGTCGGCTTCGAACTCGTGCTTGCGCGAGAAGAGGCTGCCGAGCGGCGTCACGAAGAACAGGAACACGGGCACCGCGAGGAAAAACAGCACGAGCGCGAGCCCGTTGTTGCTGCCCGTCATCGACGGCTGCACGCCGAGGCCTTCGAAGAACCACGTGCGCTGCGCGAGCCAGCCGAGCAGCGCGAGCATCGCGAGGCTGATCGCGAACGTGACGATCATCCGCTTGATCACATGGCGGCGCTTGAAGTGGCCGAGTTCATGCGCGAGCACGGCTTCGATCTCGCCGCCCGACAGGCGCGAAAGCAGCGTATCGAAGAACACGATGCGCTTGGACGAGCCGAAGCCCGTGAAATACGCATTGCCGTGCGCGGAGCGGCGGCTGCCGTCCATCACGAACAGGCCCTTCGCAGCGAAGCCGCAGCGCTTCATCAGCGCGTCGATGCGATGGACGAGCGCTTCGTCCCTCAGCGGCTCGAACTTGTTGAACATCGGCGCGATGAAGGTCGGGTAGAGGACCAGCACGAGCATCTGGAACACGACCCAGACGACCCACGCCCACCACCACCAGTACGCGCCCGCCTGGTTCATCAGCCACAGCACGACGAACAGCAGCGGCAGGCCGAAAGCGGCGCCGAGCAGCACGCCCTTGATGCGGTCGACGAAGAAGATGCGCTTCGTCATCCGGTTGAAGCCGAAGCGCTGTTCGATCACGAACTGGCGGTAGTACTCGAACGGCAGGTCGACGGCGCCCGTGATCGCGATCACGACCGCGACCAGCGCAATCTGCCCGATATAGCCCTGGCCGAACCAGTCGCCGATGGCCAGATCGAGAATCTGCACGCCGCCGAGCAGGGTGAGCGCGATCAGCACGGCCGCGCCGACGACGATCTCCATCATCGTGAGCCGCGTGCGTTCGATGGTGTAGTCGGCGGCGCGCTGATGCGCGGACAGAGCGATCGTACCCGCGAACTGCTGCGGCACCCTTTCACGGTGCGCCGCGACGAAGCGGACCTGGCGCGACGCGAGCCAGAGTTTCATGCCGACCATCGCCGCCACGGCGATCACGAACAGAACGGTGAAGTACAGAGTAGGCATCCGGGGAATCCGTGGGTTCTATGCGAGAATTATATGTTTGTTCCTGTCTGCGGGCGGGAGCGCGCCATCATTGGCCCATTGCGGGTGTCGCCTGACCCGCTCGCGCCCGTTCCAAACCAAGGTTGCCTTCAATGACTGACATTATCGAATCCGTCGATCAGCCGCCGCTCGTGCGCAGCGACATGAACCTCGTCTGGCTCGACATGGAGATGACGGGGCTCGATCCCGACAACGACCGCATCATCGAAATCGCTGTCGTCGTGACCAATTCGACGCTCGATAAAGTCGTCGAAGGCCCCGTGCTCGCGATCCACCAGAGCGACGAGACGCTCGGCAAAATGGACGACTGGAACAAGAACACGCACGGCCGTTCGGGGCTGATCGACCGCGTGCGCGCGTCGACGGTGACGGAAGCCGACGCGACCGGACAGATCCGCGCGTTCCTCGGTCAGTACGTGCCGCCCGGCAAGTCGCCGATGTGCGGCAACTCGATCTGCCAGGACCGCCGTTTCATGGCGCGCTGGATGCCCGAGCTGGAGACGTTCTTCCATTACCGCAACCTCGACGTCAGCACGCTCAAGGAACTGTGCCGCCGCTGGCAACCGGCGATCTACAAGGGTTTCCAGAAGCGCGCGATGCATACGGCGCTCGCTGACATCCACGAATCGATCGACGAGCTGCGCTACTACCGCGAGCATTTTCTGATCCCGGCCGCGAGCACGGCTGCCGATGCGCCGTCCACCGACGCGCCGGCGAAATAACTCAGCCCTGCCGCGGAGCGCGCACTGCGCTCTTCGGCCGGAACGCCGCCACCACGTCGGCGTTCGTTTCGATGTACGGGCCGCCGATCAGATCGATGCAATACGGCACGGCGGCGAAGATGCCCGGCACCTTCACTTTGCCTGCCTCGTCGCGCAGGCCCTCTAGCGTCTCCCTGATCGATTTCGGCTGCCCCGGCAGATTGATGATCAGCGCGGCGCGTTCGGCCGTCTCGCGGATCACGGCCACCTGACGCGACAGGATCGCCGTCGGCACGAAGTTCAGGCTGATCTGCCGCATCTGCTCGCCGAAGCCCGGCATTTCCTTCGTCCCGGCCGCGAGCGTCGCCTCGGGCGTCACGTCGCGGCGCGCGGGGCCCGTGCCGCCCGTGGTCAGCACGAGATCGCAGCCTGCTTCGTCGACCAGTTCGATCAGCGTCTTCGTGATGGTCGGCGCGTCGTCCTGGATCAGGCGCGTTTCCGTGCGAAACGGCGACGTCAGGGCGCTTCCGAGCCACTCCTGCAACGAAGGTATGCCCTTGTCCTCGTAGACGCCCGTGCTTGCGCGGTCGCTGATCGACACAAGGCCGACGATCAGCTCGTCGGGATGATTACGCGTGGGAATCGTCATCGTCGTCGTCCGAATCGTGGGTAGCGGCTTCGTCGTCCTCCGCGCCGGCGCCGTCCGCGTTCTTGATCCACTGGAACAGCTCGCGGAAATAGCGCGGCGGCTTGCCTTGCTGCACTTCCTTGCGCGCATTGCGGATCAGCGTGCGGCCCTGCTGCGGATCGGCGTCGGGATGCACGCGGATGAATTCCGTCAGCGCTGCGTCGTCGGCGAGCAGCTGTTCGCGCGTGCGCTCGATCCAGTGCAGGCGCGCCGTCTCGGCCTTGTTGACGCCGTTGTACTTGTCGAGCGCCTCGCGCAGCGCGCCCGTTTCGTCGTCGGTCAGGCCGCGCATCACCTTGCCGACGTACTGCATCTGGCGGCGCTTGCCTTCGTGATCGGTGATGCGGCGCGCCTCGCGTACCGCTTCGTCGAGCGCTTCCGGCATCGGCATGCGCTTCAGCGCGTCTTTCGGCAGCGCGGCGAGTTCTTCGCCCAGCGCCTGCAACGCGTGCATTTCGCGCTTCAGTTGCGATTTGCTGGGACGGTCATACCCGTTGTCGTCGTCGACGTCAGCGGGTGTTATCGGTTGAATGCGGGTTTTGCGTGTCATGCGCGGTATTGTAACTTGCCGGGCCTGTCGCCAAGCCCGCTGCACGTCGCGCCAACCGCTCCGCCCGGGCCGCGCATCGTGTCGCCGCGAGGCATTTGCGAATGCCAGGTACGCCAGCGTAGAGCTTGCTATGATCGCGTGATGCGTCGGCACACAGGCCGGCGAAGCATCGCAACTTGCAACAACGAACTCTCGCGGGCTTCGGCCCAGACCGCACGGCAACTCAGGACGGCAAACGACAATGGCAGCAGACACGGAAGTCAGGCAACGTTTTTTCCCGCACACGCAGGACGAACTGAAGGAAATCGCCTCCGACATTCTTCGCCACGCAAAGTCGCTCGGCGCATCCGATGCGGCAACCGAAATCTCCGAAGGCGACGGCCTGTCTGTCTCCGTGCGGCGTGGCGAAGTCGAGACGATCGAGCACAACCGCGACAAGATGGTCGGCGTGACGGTCTTCTTCGGCAACAAGCGCGGCAACGCGAGTACGTCTGACTTTTCGCCCGAAGCGCTGAAGGACACGGTGATGGCCGCGTACAACATCGCGCGCTTCACGGCGGAAGACGACTGCGCGGGCCTCGCCGAGGAAGAGCTGCTCGAAGCCGATCCGCGCGATCTCGACTTGTATCACCCGTGGAATCTGGATGCGGACGAAGCCGTCGAACTCGCGCGCCGCGCGGAAGACGCCGCATTCGCCACGAGCCCGCTGATCAAGAACTCGGAAGGCGCGAGCGTATCGGCGCAGCATTCGCAGTTCGTGCTGGGCACGTCGCGCGGCTTTCTCGCGGGCTATCCGTACTCGCGTCACTATGTGGCGTGCGCGCCCATCGCGGGCAGCGGCCGCAACATGCAGCGCGACGACTGGTACACGTCAAAGCGCAGCGCAGGCGAGCTCGCCGACCCGGAAGCCGTCGGCCGCTATGCCGCCGAGCGCGCACTCGCGCGCATGGGTGCGCGCGGACTCGACACGCGCAAGGTGCCCGTGCTGTTCGAGGCGCCGCTCGCGGCGGGCCTGCTCGGCGCGTTCGTGCAGGCGACGAGCGGCGGCGCGCTTTATCGCAAGACGTCGTTTCTCGTCGACAGTCTCGGCAAGCCGGTGTTCGCGCCGCATGTGCAGATCGTCGAAGACCCGCATGTGCCGCGCGCGATGGGCAGCGCGCCGTTCGACGAAGAAGGCGTGCGCACGAAGCAGCGCGCCGTCGTGAAGGACGGCGTCGTCGAAGGCTATTTCCTGTCGACGTACTCGGCGCGCAAGCTCGGCATGCCGACGACGGGCAACGCGGGCGGCTCGCACAACCTGTCGCTGCGCAGCGCGCTCACGCAGGACTCGGACGACTTCGAGGAAATGCTGCGCAAGCTCGGCACGGGCCTGCTGCTGACGGAACTGATGGGGCAGGGCGTCAACTACGTGACGGGCGACTATTCGCGCGGCGCGTCAGGCTTCTGGGTCGAGAACGGCAAGATCCAGTACCCGGTCGAGGAGATCACGGTCGCAAGCACGCTGCAGGAAATGTTCCGGCATATCGTCGCGATCGGCGCGGATACCATCGTGCGCGGCACCAAGCAGACGGGCTCGGTGCTGATCGAGCGGATGACTGTCGCGGGGCAATAAGCGGTACATCGAGGCGTAAGCCGCTTCAAAAGCGCAAAAGCCACGGAAGCGATTCCGTGGCTTTTTTCTTTGCATCGGGCAGGGGCCAGAGGCTCAACGCGCCTTGCGCCGATACGTCACGAACGCATACTCGAACTCGTTCGGCTCTTTCGCGCGATGCGTCTCGCGCGCGACTTCTTCCCACTGCGCGGGATCGGGCGCGGGAAACGTCGCGTCGCCTTCGAAGTCCGCGTGAATTTCGGTGACGATCATCTTGTCCGCGCGCCGCAAGCCTTCCTCGTACAGTTGCGCGCCGCCGATCAGAAACGCCTCGGACGCATTGTCGCGCGCCGCGAGCGCCAGCGCGTCGTCGAGATTCGTGACGGTGTCGCAGCCGGCGAACTGGCGCTGCGCGTCGCGCGAGACGACGATGTTGCGCCGTCCCGGCAGCACGCGGCCGATCGATTCGTGCGTCTTGCGGCCCATCACGATGGGCGCGCCCATCGTCGTACGCTTGAAGAAAGCGAGGTCTTCGGGAAGCCGCCAGGGCAGCTGGTTGTCACGGCCGATCACGCCATTGCGGGCGCGAGCGACGATCAGGGTGAGCGTCGTCATGCGAGAAAGTATGGAACGGGTAGCGGAAAGCGGAAGCCGATTCTACCCGAGCGCGCGCCGCCCGGCCGGGCACGCCGCGCAGCGTGCGAGACGGCCCGCGCCGCTCGCATCGCATCAGGCCGCTCAGATCGCACGCAGAGGCGCTACTCGCGCGCGTCCTGATCGCTGGCGTACAGCTCTTTCTCGTCGCCTTTGAAGCCCGCCTTGTCGTCATTCGACGTATCGCGCAGACCGTGCGTGCCCATCAGCCTGTACAGCGTCACGCGCGAAATCCCGAGGTCCGCCGCCGCCTCGTTGAGCCGGTGGCGGTGCCGCAGCAGCGCGGCTTCGATCGCGCGCTTCTCGGCGGCTTCGCGCGCCTGCGCGAGGCTCATCGTCTGCTGCTCGCTGAAGTGCGAGAGGTCGAGGTCTTCGGCGGAGATCAGCTTGTTCTCCGCCATCACGATCGCGCGTCGCACGCGGTTGATCAGTTCGCGTACGTTGCCCGGCCAGTGGTAGTTGTACATCGCCTCGATCGCCGACGGCGTGAAGCCGCGAATCTTGCGCGCGTTATCGGTCTTGAACTTGCCGAGGATGTGATGCGCGAGGAGCTCGATGTCCTTGCCGCGCGTGCGCAGCGGCGGTTCGTCGACGCGCAGCACGCACAGCCGGTGGAACAGGTCCGCGCGGAAGCGCCCATCGCTCATCGCGTCTTCGAGATCGACGTGCGTCGCGGAGATGATGCGCACGTCGACGGGAATCGATTCATGGCCGCCGAGGCGCTCGATCTTGCCCTCTTGCAGGAAGCGCAGCAGACTCGCCTGGCTTTCCATCGGCAGATCGCCGATTTCGTCGAGAAAGAGCGTGCCGCCGTTGGCCGCCTCGACGCGGCCGATCTTGCGCTGGTTTGCGCCCGTAAACGCGCCGCGCTCGTAGCCGAACAGCTCCGATTGCAGCAGGTGATGCGGAATCGCGCCGCAGTTGATCGGGACGAACGGGGACTTGCGGCGCGGCGAGCGCTCGTGGATCGCGAGCGCCGTCAGCTCCTTGCCCGTGCCCGATTCGCCCGAGATGAACACGCTCGCATCGGTGTTCGCGACCTTGCGGATCGTGCGGAACAGTTGCTGCATCGCTTCGCAGGTGCCGACCATTTCGTCGTCGCTCGCGCTCGTGGTGTCGGGCGGCATGTCGGGTTCGCACAGATTGACCATGCCGTACGCGTGGCCGACCAGATAGTCGATGGTCGCGTTCGCCACGGGAATCTTCACGTAGTCGAAGCAGTAGTGGCGAATCAGCCGCCGCACGTCAGGATCGGCGAGCCGCTCGGAGTTCGCCAGCGCGATCCAGCCGACCTGCTGCGCGCGCAGGCTCGGTTCGAGGCTCGGCAGCTCGCGCACCGCGAAGCTAGCCATGTCGGCGATGCCCGCGCAGACCGTCGCGGGCTTGATGAGCCGTCCGACCTCGTGCGCCGAGCGCGCGACGAGCACGTTCCAGCCACGGCTTTTCAGATGCTCGACGAGCGCGTCGTCGGGCGCGCGCGCGACGTACAGCAGGATGCGCGTCGCGACGCGCGTGTCGACGGCCGTCGGAGCCGCGTCGGATGCGTCGGGTGCGGTGGGTGTCGTGGACCCGTGCGACGCCGCCAGGCGCAGCCCGGCGCCGGCTGGCGCGGGAACGGGGCTCAGGTGAGAAGTTTCGCGCACGATCTGCCTCGTATCAGTGTCACGTCAAAAGGTGTAGGGAAAGCGCACGCCGATCACGTAGTTCGGCGCGTCGGGCGTCATGCCGATCGACACCGAACCGTTGATCGTCAGATGCTTGTTCACCACATGGTTCAGTCCGAAATTCATCACGGCGGCCGTCGTTTCGCTGCCCGGCACCTTCACGTAATCGCCGCCCGGCGCCTTCGTCTTCGACGAGGGCTGCAGCGCGAGCGTGTACGAGATGCTGGCCGAGTCCTTGTCGGAGAATGCAAGCGCCACGCCTGCGCCGAACTGGAAGATGTCGCCGAGCTTCACGGTCGCCGGCTGCGTCTGTCCGACCACCGACGAAATGTCCTCGAACGAGCGCGCGACGTTGTACGTGTAGGAGAGGCTGCCGAACAGCACGACGGGGTCGTAGGTCTTCAGCACCGACAGGCCCGCCGTGATGTTCCAGAAGCCCGTGCCCGTTGGCAGCTTCGACGGCGCGACGAGGTTCGTGTTGCCGGGGTCGAGCTGCACGACCTTGAGGCCGAACGGCGAGGTGCCCGTCGGCGCTTTCACGCGCAGGCTGCCGACGACATCCGGAATGTTGTTGGTCTCTTTCAGGAACTGGTAGTAGATCCCGAAGTTGACGTCGCCGATCGCATTCGAATTGACGGACGCATCGGACAGCGTGTTGGCCGCGCCCCCCGCGCCGCCGACGATGAACTGGCTGTGCCGGTACACATACGGCACGTCGACGTCGACGCTGATGCGGTCCGTCAGACCGTAGCGCGTGTCGAGATCGGCCATGATCTGGTGCGACTTGGTCTGCCCCAGATTGATGTTGCCGAGGAAAATCGCGTCGAGCGCGAGGAAGCCCGACAGCTGCAGCTGGCGGCGATCGTAGTAGGTGTCGCTGATACCCCAGTCCAGCGTCAGCTTGTGATCGAAGAGGGGCGCGTGCTCGCGCTGCACGACGGCTTCTTCGGCCTGCGTGCGCACGGGCTCGGCTGCCTTCTGCGTCTGGCCGACGGCGCCTTCCGGCAGGCCCGGGCCGCTCGCCTGCGCGTTCGGGTTGCTCGTGCCCGGTGAGCCGGCCGCCGACGCGCCCTCCGGCGCGGGCGGATTGACGGGCACGCCCGTCGCGGTGCCCGTCGCGTTGCCCGGCGCGGGCGCGCCCGGCGTCACCTGCGCGAGCGGCGGCAGCGGTACGGGCAGGCCGTCGGCGCCCGGCTGCTCGGCGACGGCTTCGCTGCCGGCGGGCGCGCCATAGCCCGGCGCGCCGCGGCCGCGCTGCGCCATTTCCAGATTCGTCACCTGCCGCTCGAGCGACTGGATCTGCCGCTGCTGCACGTCGACCACGCGCATCAGCGTATTGAGCCGTTCTTCGAGCGACTGGCTGTTGAGCGCCTGTGCGCCCGCCCCCTGCGAGAGTGCATACAGCATTGCGGCAGCAGGGATGGCCGCGAGCCGGGCACGCGGCCTCCTGCTTGTTGTATGGGTCATCATTGTTGTTCCCCCGGTGAAACTGGCAGCGCTTGGCTGGTTCTTGTGCTTTGCGCTGCCGCATTTCGTCGCGACTTTTCCTCCTGGTGAAATAAAGCCAGCAGGTGGCGGCCTGCCTTCATCTCCTTGAACCAAGTGCGTTTTGCAGGGCTTGTAGGACGCCTGCCTGGCGCAGCATCGCGGACGACATCGGCGCCGTCTGCAAGGAGAGCTGCAACTGGTTGGCGACTTGCTGGTTATTGCCTGCGATCTGCAGCAGTTGTGCGATTGCGCCCGCCTGTTGCGCGTTGCCGGGCACGATGGTTTGCGATGCGATGCCGGCGGGTGTCTGCAGCGCCACGGTCACGCCGCCGTTGCCGAACGCGATGCCCGCCTTGATGGTGCCCGCCGCGTTCGATGCCGATGCGGCCTGCGCATTCGCGCCGCCCGCCAGCAGTTGCGGAGTGTTGTCGAAGTCGATCTGCGCTGTGTTGAAGCCGGCGTTGCGATCGCCCGCTACCTGCGTGACCTGCGATACGCCGTTGACGGAGATGCTTTGTCCGCCGCCGGCGTGGGCATGCGGGTTCGCGCCCGGATTGCCGTGGCCGTCGGTGACGCTCGCGAGCGTGCTGACGTTGGCCGTCAGCGCGTTCGCCGCATCGTGCGCAACGGAAAGACTGCCTTGCGCGAGCGCATTGGCGCCATTCGGCAACTGCCATTGCGAAAGCACGTTCAATACGAAACCGGAGATCATCTGTCCGCCCGCGCCTTTTCCGGTCTGCTGGGCGAGCACATCGTCCCCGACGCTTTGCCACTGGATGGCGACCGGCGCCACGTCGCGGAACGTCGTCAGGTCCGAGGCGTAGGCGCTGGTCGCGAGGCCGCACGTCGTGGCAATCAAAATCGCGAGACACGTGCGGCCGGGCTGGGAGAGGGAGTGCTTCATGGGTGGTCAGAACAGGTCTGCCTTGATCAAGCCATATTCGACAAAGGGAGTCGCGGCCGTCCCGTTGGCGAGCGCACGCTCGCGCAAACGCAGCGCCAGCGACTCGTTGTCCTGCAACAGCGGGGAATCCTCCCTGAACGGTTTCCCGACGACTGCGAACACGAGCCCATTCCACGTCTTCGCGAAGTCCTCCTCGAGCAGGATGCGATTGCCGAGAGCGGGGTCCGCGATGAAGATGCGACCGTCCTGCGCGTGCTTGACGATCACGAAGTGCTCGTAGCCGTCGATGTTCATCAGAACCATGACGGGGATCTGGAGGTGATACAGCGCATCCGTGTTGACCCTGAAGCCGCGCCCCCGCAGCCCGATCGTCTCGACGAACTTCTTCATGTCGAGCATCGAGAAGCCGTTCTTGACCACCACTTCCGGCGTGGAGAACACCATCATCCGGCGGATCAGCTCCGTCTCGGGGATGTCGATTCCGTAGCCGTACTTGAGGAGGGTCGCGAGCGCCGCTGCGCCGCAGCTGTAGTCGAACTGCTGGCTGACGATATGGCGGTACCGGAGCTCCCTCATCGAATGCACCGTCTTGGTTAGCGGAACACCTGCGAGGGTAGACGTGTCGATGCTCGCCTGTGCGTGCCCTGTCGCACACATCGCGCAAGTTGCAAACACAACGGCGGCATCGGCGAGTCGAAACGCCGGATACCGGTCGAACCGGGACATGCTGGTCTCCTGTCGACCCGGGTTAGCGCTTCAGCTGTCGGCTGGAGTCAGCGCTTTAGCACTCACTCCAGCCCCATGCAGAGCACTTGCCCGGGTCCCATGCAACATCGTTGCTGCCAGGTCGCGCCAGCGGCTGTTCAGGCCGTCGGCGCATCCCCTTGTGGCCGCTATTTAGTGGCTCGTGTTCATCGAAGCGATCGCGAGGCCGTTGTGCTGCACGTTGCCCGCGCCGCCCGCGATGTTCACGCCGATGTTGCCGGTCGCGTGGCTCAGCGCGCCCGCGCCGAGCATCGCCGTGCCTTCGAACGAACCGTAGAACGACACGCCCGCCGACTGCGACGATTCATCCGTGGCGACCATCGCCGCGTTGGCATGGTTGCGCGAGACCGTCGACGTCGAAGCGGCCATGCTGTTGTTCTGCACGTTGCTGATGCCCGACGCGACGTTCACGCCGACGTTGCCCGATGCGTACTGCAGCGAGTTGTCGCCGACCGATGCGTTCACCTTGAAGTTGTTGATGTTCGCGCGGCCACTCGAGCTCTGATCGTTGAAGACCTGTGCGTTGCCGAACACATTGCCGGCATCGACGGAAGCGAGCGCGGCGTCGTTGCTCTGCGCGTTGTTCACGCCTTCCGCGATGTTCACGCCGATGTTGCCGCTGACGTTCTGCGCGGCGTCCGCGCCCGTCGTCGCCGTCAGGTTGCCCGCCTTCTGCGTGTTGATGTGCTCCGTGACCCTGCCGTACACGTCGACATCCGTCCTGTCTACCGTCGAGCTGAAGCCCCATTGCGCCGCTACGCTGTCGTGAGTCTTCGACTTCTCGACTTCATAGCCGCTCGACTGCTCGCGAAAAGCCTGATAACCGGAACCCTGGTTGGCCTCGAAGCCCCATACCTTGCCCTGGCCCGAGCCTTCCACCGCGCCGAATGCGCCCGACAGGTGGTTGCTGTTGCTGTAGCTGGACTCTTTGTAGCCGGCGGAGAAGCCGCCTTGCACATGCGCTTCGCCGAAGCCGAAGTGCGGAGTGTTGAACGACGCGTACTCATAGCTGCCGCCCGCATGGCCGCCCGCCGAGATATGGCCGCCGGCGTTCTGGCTGTCATGGCTGAAGCTGCCGTTGATCTCGGCCGCCTGCGCGCTGAACTCGAAGCCGCCGCCCTTGATCGAGCTGCTCTGGTTCGCGTACTTATAGCTGGACGATTCCTGGAAGCCCTGGGCGCGATACGACGAGGACGAGTGCGACGTCGACACCGTGGCCCACGCGTAGCCGCCGCCCTTCACGGAGTCGTAGCTGTTGTTGATCCGCGTCGTCACGAAGCCGGACGTGTACGTTTGCGCGTTCGGGCTCAGCGATGCGTTCGCGTAAGCATGCTGCGTGTTGTTGACGACGGCGCCCGCCGTGCTGGAGACGCCTACGCAGCCGTACAGCGTGACGAACCCTTCGATGCCTACGGCTTCGCCCACCAGCGTCGCGTTGAAGATGAACGGGTTCTTCAGCGGGCTCGCGAAGACGCTGGAGGAAGCGGCTGCGAGGACGGCTGCTGTAATGAGAGTGCGCTTCATGTTTCGCTCCGATACTCGTTGTGGTCAGTTAGAAAAGAGTGCCCGCCGGGGGACGGAGCACAAAACTGTTTGCCGTGGCATTACCGGCGCCGGCAGTCTGGTTGATCTGCACGATTCCGTTGACGCTCTTGAAGGCGTCGTTGGAGATGCTGGTCTCGCGCACGGTCTGAACCCCGATCGCTTGACCCTGACCGCCGTTCTTCGCGGCCGCCGCGGACAGCACGCCATCCGAGACAGCCTCGACCCCTGGCGCCGCAGTGCCGAGCTGCACACTGTTGCGCTGGAGATTCCCTGCGCCCGCAGACTGGTTCACCATCACCGCTCCGGACGTATTCGAAAATGCGTTGCCTTCGATCGACGCGCGCGCGCTCGGCACGCGGGCCCGCGCGCCGGCGCTCTGCACGCCGGCGTTGTCGTTGCCGGCGGCGTCGCCGTTCGAGATCGTCAACTGGTTGAGCTGCGCGTTGTTCAGGCCAGCCGCCTGGTTCACCGTGAGCGCACCCGTCGCGCCGACGCCGACGCCCGTCGCGATGCCCGCGTCGCCCGTCACACGGGGTGTCTGTTGCGGCAACTGTTGCGGCATCTGTTGCGCGCAGGCGGCGTGCATTGCGACAAGCCCGACGAGCGCGAAGGCCGCGACGCCGGCGTGCGCCGCGATGCGCCGGACCTGCAATGGCGAACGAAAGAGCGCGGTCATTTGTTGAGCCCTCCGAGCGCGCCGCCCAGCGCCGTCGATAGCGGCGCGAGCGCGCCCGTCACTGACGCCGAGATGCTGCCGCCGAGCCCCGGCGCCGGTTGCCCGATGCCGCCGGAGTTGAGCGCGACGTTATTGTTCGTGGTGCTGCCCGTCAGGATGCGGGTGACGGCCTGCAAGCCCGCGTTGCCGGCGACGTTCCTGTCGAGACCCGTCGAGCCGTGCGCGTTGGTCAGGTCGGCGTCCGAGGCGACTTGCGCCATCGTCGGGTTGAAGGTGTTGGCAGGGAAGGTCGAGACACGCGAGGTCACGGGGTCCTGGTCCCTCGGCACCGGGTCATACGCGATGCGCGGCGTGACCTCCCTCTCGACGACGATATCGCCGGGATTCACCACCTGAGCGGCTGCCTCGCCCGCGAAGCCGGCGGCGGATGCGCCGACGAGTGCGGCCAGGGTAGTCGCGCGCGTTGCGCGGCTGTACAGCGTCGCCAATGAAGCGATCATTTTGCTTGCTCCCGATACGGAGTCCGAAACACTTTGCCTGCTCTTTGTTGCGCTTTCGGTGCTACGGGTGCTGCATTGCTGCGTTTCCTACTTCCGCTGGTAGTTCGCTACGTTGCCTTGCGCGGCGCGCGCGGCGTCGACGGGGATGGGCAGCGGCGATGGCGGCGCGATCTCGTCCCACAGCGTCACGCTATTGCCGCGTGCCAACTGCGGCGTCGCCGCGACCATCACCATGCCTGCCGCGCCGCCACGCTGGCGCGACAGCACCTGATCGTCGAGCGCGACGTTGCTCGTCGCGGCGCCGTCGGCGGGTTCGTCGATTACCTGCGCACGAGTCGAGTCGTCTTCCGTCGCTGATTCGGGGCCCGCGCCGGCATTGGTGGTCGCAAACGTTTCATCCGCGGAATCAGGCGTCGGTTGCGCTGCCGTTGCGAGCGGCTCCAGCGTGACGGATTCCTGCGCGCTCACGCCTGCCGGGAGCGCGACGAGAGCGAGCGCGACGCACAGGGCGGCGCTGGCTGGCAGTCGCCGGATCGGGCTCGAGTCGATGCCGAAAACGAGTCGCATGATGTCTCTCCTTGGTGCGGGAGATTTAGCGAAACATGTGCCATCCGTGCGAACCCATTGATGCGATTGGTCGGGCCAAAATCGATCCGCCTCCCGCTGCTGAAAATCGGCCGTAAACGTTTCAGCTCTGAAACCTCACCCAAAAACACGCGAATTTCAAATCGGTGCGTTAAATGCAACGCGAAGGGAGTACGTTGATAAAAAAGTATGGTGAATGCGCTTCCAGACGAATTAATCGGGTCCCATGAGATTGCCTGACACCCGCAAACCCTTGCCGCATAAGGCCTGACGATTTAATTCGCATATTTGTTTTCGACGGCTCGCGCGTATAGTAAGCTCTCATCCACAGCACACGATTTTAAAAAGCCCACTACTGGGTCGTTTCAATACACGCGCCGTTTTTCGGGGATCAGCTGTCCGTACGGAATGGAATGGCCGTTCGGTTTTCGCTGTTTGCGAATCCCGTGCGAATAGGCGTGCCTGAAAGCTAAATACAGATCAGCACATGCCGTCATCCTTAACGTTCGTTGACGAGAGGATCTGAATAATGGAATCCGCCACACGGCAACTGATATACGTATCAAGAGATCCCAGCGCCGAGTTGAACACGCGTTTTCATGAGCGCGGCTGGCATGTCGAAGTCGTGGGCTCGGCGCGGGATGCGCGCCGCGCCGTGCGTTCGGGGATGGCGGCGGGCGGTCTGCTCGACCTGTCGAGTTGCTTCCAGCAGCACGAAATCGCCGCATTCGAGTCCTGCCTGACGATGCCCAACGTCGGCTGGGTCGCGACCACGATGGCCGGCCAGCTGCAGGACGCCGCGTTGCGCCGGCTCGTGCGCGACTACTGTTTCGATTACGTGACCGTGCCTTACTCGGGCGACCGGATCGTCGATTCCGTCGGGCATGCATATGGGATGGTCTCGCTCGGCGAGCCGGCGTCGAACGACGGATCGCCGGGCGGCTCCGAGGGCGAGATGGTCGGTTCGTGCGACGCGATGCTCGCGCTCTTCCGCTCGATCCGCAAGGTCGCGATGACGGACGCGCCCGTCTTCATCTCAGGCGAATCGGGCACGGGCAAGGAGCTGACGGCCGTCGCGATCCACGAGCGCTCGGCGCGCCGCAACGCGCCGTTCATCCCGATCAACTGCGGCGCGATTCCGCCGCATCTGCTGCAATCGGAGCTGTTCGGCTACGAGCGCGGCGCGTTCACGGGCGCGAACCAGCGCAAGATCGGCCGCGTGGAAGCGGCGAACGGTGGCACGCTGTTCCTCGACGAAATCGGCGATCTGCCGCTCGAAAGCCAGGCGAGCCTGCTGCGTTTCCTGCAGGAGCGCAAGGTCGAGCGGCTGGGCGGACACGGCGCGATCGAAGTCGACGTGCGGATCATCTCCGCGACTCACGTCGACATGAACACGGCGATGATCGAAGGGCGGTTCCGCTCGGACCTGTATCACCGCCTGTGCGTGCTGCAGATCGACGAGCCGCCGCTGCGCGCGCGCGGCAAGGACATCGAGCTGCTCGCGCGGCATATGCTCGAGCGTTTCAGGAAAGATGCGAGCCGCCGGCTGCGCGGCTTTGCACCCGATGCGATCGCCGCGCTTCACAACTACAGCTGGCCGGGCAACGTGCGCGAACTGATCAACCGCGTGCGGCGCGCGATCGTGATGTCGGAAGGCCGCGCGATCACGGCGCGCGATCTCGAACTCGCGGAATACGTCGAAATCGTTCCCGTCTCGCTCGCGCAGGCGCGCGAGGCAGCCGAAAGGCAGGCGATCGAGCTGGCGCTGCTGCGCCATCGCGGGCGTCTCGGCGACGCGGCGCAGGAACTCGGCATTTCGCGCGTGACGCTGTACCGTTTGCTGTGCTCGCACGGCATGCGGCATATGGAAAGCGAGCCGCTCGCGCAGCACGCGGCGGAGTTGCCGTCGACGATGCCGCATCTCTGACGCCTGCTCGCGACGAGACATCGGGAAGCCCGGCCGGTTGGCCGGGCTTCTTCGCTTTGGACGGGCCGTTTTCCGTTTCCCATATGCGTTGCCGGCTCTCTTTAGCCGCTTTCCGCACGGCGAAGGACATGCCGGCAGCACGCGTCGCGCGGGAAGCGGCGCAAGCACCCGGCTTCGTGCGGCTTGCTAGAATCGGGGTTTCCCAAAAACCTCCGGTGCGCCAGGCGCACAGCCGAAGGAATCCGCATGAAACAATACCTCGACCTCGTCCGCACGATCCTCGATACCGGCAGCTGGCAGGAAAACCGCACCGGCGTCCGCACGATCAGCATGCCGGGGGCGATGTTGCGCTTCGATCTGCAGCAGGGCTTCCCCGCCGTGACGACGAAAAAGCTCGCTTTCAAGTCGGCGATCGGCGAACTGATCGGCTTTTTGCGCGCGTCGCGCAGCGCGGCCGATTTTCGCGCGCTCGGCTGCAAGGTCTGGGATGGAAACGCGAACGAAAACGCGCAATGGCTCGCGAACCCTTACCGGCAAGGCACCGACGATCTGGGCGATGTCTACGGCGTGCAATGGCGCCAGTGGCCCGCCTACAAGGTGCTCGACACGACGGCGAGCGCCCGGCTCGAAGACGCGGCGTCGCGCGGCTACACGCCCGTGACGGAGTTCGAGGAGGGCGGCGTGCGCAAGGTGTTGTTGTATAAGGCGATCGACCAGCTCCGCCAGTGCCTCGACACGATCATCAAGAATCCTTCCGACCGGCGGATTCTGTTTCACGCCTGGAATCCGGCCGTGCTCGAGGAAATTGCGTTGCCGGCTTGCCATCTGCTGTATCAGTTTCTGCCGAATGTATCGAAGCGCGAGATTTCGCTGTGCCTGTACATCCGCAGCAATGACGTCGGGCTCGGCACGCCCTTCAACCTGACGGAAGGGGCGGCGCTGCTGCATCTCGTCGGCCGGCTGACGGGTTATACGCCGCGCTGGTTCTCGTATTTCATCGGCGATGCACACATCTACGAGAACCAGCTCGACATGCTGCAACAGCAGTTGACGCGCGAGCCGTACGAAAGCCCGACGCTCGCGATTGCCGACCGCGTGCCCGAGTTCGCGAAGACGGGCGTCTACGAGCCCGAGTGGCTGGAGAAGATCGAGCCCTCCGATTTCTCGCTGGTCGGCTACCGGCACCACGAACCGCTGACGGCGCCGATGGCGATCTGACGCGCCGCCGGTCTTCCGGCGCATCGTGTCCACGGATGTGAAAACGCCCACCGCGATTGCAGTGGGCGTTTTCCGTTTGTGGCGCGGCGTGCTTGCCGGGACTCACCCGCGATGATGCTCTTCGTGGCCTCCGCCGCCCGTCGCGCGCTGTTCCTGATGCGGCTGAGGTTGAGGCTGGGGTTGAGGCTGTGGATGCGGCTGCTGCGCCTGCTGCGGCGGGTGGAATTCCGGACGCGGCTGTTGTTGCGGCTGCGGCTGCGGGTGAAATTCCGGTCTCGGCTGAGGCTGCGGATGGAACTCCTGGCGTGCCTGCTGTTGCGGCTGGGGCTGCGGTTGCGGGTGAAATTCCTGTCGCGGCTGAGGCTGCGGACGGAACTCCTGACGCGCCTGCTGTTGCGGCTGGGGTTGCGGTTGCGGATTAAATTC
This sequence comes from Paraburkholderia piptadeniae, assembly GCF_900007165.1. Lineage (GTDB taxonomy): Bacteria > Pseudomonadota > Gammaproteobacteria > Burkholderiales > Burkholderiaceae > Paraburkholderia > Paraburkholderia piptadeniae. The sequence continues at coordinate 14,574 of NZ_CYGY02000076.1, read as the reverse complement.
CGGTCGCGGCTGAGGCTGCGGACGGAACTCCTGACGCGCCTGCTGTTGAGGCTGCGGTTGCGGATGAAATGCCTCACGTCCCTGCTGCTGCGCCTGTTGCATCGGGGCCGGCGCTGGCTGTGCGCGCGTCTCCGGCCCGTGCTGAGGCTGCCCCGGCGCGACGCCGGCGATACCGTTCACCGGCCGTGGCGTCCGTTCGTGTTGCTGTAACGCTTGACCGTTCTGCTGCATCGCCGGACCCTGCGGCTGCGCTGCGCCGAACTGCGGGTTGCCGCGTTGCTGGGCCATCGGCGCATGATGCTGCGTCCACGCGGGCGCGTGCTGCTGAGCGTCAGGCATATCCCGACGCTGCGCGCCGCCCGGCTGGCCCGGTTGCGGCTGCATGCCGTTCATCGGATGGCCGCCCGCGAATTGCGGAGGACGCGGCACGCCATTGCCCGGCTGACCCAGCTGACCCGGCTGACCGGGCCGCTCGGGTCGCTGGCCAGCCATCGGCCCCGGCGCAAATCCGCGCCGCGGTTGACCCGGCACGCCACGTTGCTGAGTGTTCATCTGCGGCTCGCCACCCGGCCGTTGACCGCCCGGCGCACCCGCTATCGGCGCACCTGGCATGGCGCCGGGCATCTGTCCCGGTACGTGTGAGCGCACCACCCGCACGTTCGCGACCGGACCGTTGCCATTGAGCGTCTGTCCGCCGAAGTGAGCGGGCACCGAGGTCCGCACCATCGGTTCGCCCGCGCCCGGCACGCGCCCGTGCCCGCCTTGGGCGAAGTTCTGCGCGAGCTTGTCGTGGAACGCCGCCGGTACGCCCGGATTGCGCGTGCCGACAACGGGACGGGTCATCACATTCGCCGGCGGCCGGTAGGTCGCGTTGCGCATCCCCGGTCCGAAGCTCTGTCTGACGGGCGCGAGATTCGGCGCGCCCGCGTTGAAGCGCGCATTGCGCCATTGCGCAGGGTCGACGCGCTGTCCGAAATGGTTCGTCGGCTGTCCGTGGACGAATGCGGTTGCGGGCATCCCTGTGACGGCGCCCGGCGCGCGGTAGTTGATGTACGTGTTGCGGACGTTGTTATGAATATCGACGCGGTTGTCGACGATGACTGTGTTGTTCACGCGCTCGTAATAGCGCGGGCTCCAGTCGTGATCGCGGCCCCAGTGCGGATGCCACGGCTCGCCGGGGCCGAGCGCGAACCACGCGACCCCCGCCGCCGCGACGCCGCCGATCGCGAGATTCACATTCCAGTCGCTGCCGCCGCCATCGCCGACGAACGCGACGAGAGCGGGCGCATACACGGGCGGTTCGCTGACGACGACAGGCCCCGGCACCCACGCCCACGAATCGTCGACATAGGCCCAGCGGCCATAGTGGTAAGGCGCGAAGCCCCACGGCGCGTCGTCGACCCACGTCCAGCCCCACGGCGCCTGCCAGACCCAGTGGCCGTCGCGATAAGGCGCCCATCCCGCGGGCTCCTGATCCGGCATCCACACTTCGCCATACTGCGGCGTGCTGCGCCACGTGCCGTTCGCGTCCAGGTCCTGATAGCCGGGCATTTCGCGCGAAACATAGCGCGCCGAAACCGAGCGGTCCTCGGCGGCGTCGCGGCTGGCCGTCCACTGGTCGAACGGGTCGGCGTTGGGCGTGCCGTTATCGGCCGTCTGCTGAAGGCTCGTGCCCGCGAAGGTGATCTGCTGCCCGGCGGCGACCGGGACCTGGCCGTTGTCGCCGTAGACGGTCGCGCTGCCTCTGCGCACCGTGACCGTCGTGCTGCTGCCGTCCGGTGCGACGTCGACGCGGTAGTCGCCGGGCTCGTTGACGCCCAGCGCGAGATTCGGCGTGTCGATCTCATACGACGAGCCGGGCGCGATCGCGCGCACGTGCGTCGACAGCGTGCCTTGCGCGACCTTCAGCTGCGTGCTGTTGTCGTCGAGATTCAGGATGTCGAGGCTGGTTTGCTGGCCCATGCGCACGGCCGTCGAGCCGATATGCAGCTCCGAGCGCGCGTTTTTGTCGTTCCACAGCTGGTCGCCCGTCGTGAGCGGCCGGTTGACCTGCGCATACGACCAGTCGGACGCGCCCGCGGGCTCGGTCGTGACCGTGCCCGCCATGTAGTTCAGGCGCGCGACGCGTCCGGGCGGGTCGCTATCGGGCGTCGATTGCGCCGATTGCGCGACGTTCGCGGGCGGCGGCGCTTCCTGCGCCCACGCTGTCTGCATGGCGAGCGTCGTCAATGCGCCCGCGACGGCGAGCGCGACGAGAGACGAACGGTGCATCGCGTGGCGTGCCGGATTGTCGGCGCTTCCGGAAGTCCGGTCGGGTGTGGTGAGTGTTTTCATGGTTGTCGCTCCATCGGGCGCGCGCGGCGCGGCACCCTGCGAAATCACTCTACCCGTGGCGCCTGTTTCAAGGCGGTCTCATTTGTAAGCCACTCCGGTGGCGCTGTAACAAAAGTTGTCCTGGCAAATGGCTTGTCAGACGAATCGGTCGTCAATGCGCGAAAAACGCGTCGAAATGACGATGGCCGGCGGGCGTCACGCGCAGGATACGCGGCCGCTCGGAGCGCTCGACCCAGCCTTTCGACGACCACGACTCGAGCAGCGCCGCACCGAGCGCGCCGCCCAGATGCGGCCGGCGCTCGCTCCAGTCCGGGCACGTGCAGGCGAAGCGCCTTCGGCGTGTGCGCTGCCGCGTGACGTCGATGCCCCAATCGCCGAGGAGCGCTGCGCCTTCGGGCGTCGCGTCGAGCGAATCGCCGTGGACGGTCAGCAGGTCGCCGCCCACGAGCCGTTCGTAGACTCGCACGGCCAGTTCGCCTGCCATGTGGTCGTAGCAGGTACGCGCGTAGCGCATGTCGACGGGCACCGTGCGCGCCGTACGCGGCACGGGGCGCTGCGGCACCGTGGCTTCGGCGACGTTGGCGAGCGCCTCGATGGTGGCGGCGATCTCCGCCGACGCAATGCGGAAATAGCGATGCCGCCCGCGCACTTCGAGCGCGAGCAGTCCGCCGTCGGTCAGCCTGGCGAGGTGCGCGCTGGCCGCCGATGGCGAAAGCCCCGCGATCAGCGTCAGTTCACCTGCGGGACGCGCGGTGCCGTCCATCAGCGCCCACAGCATCGCCGCGCGGCCCGGGTCGGCAAGCAGCGCGCCGATGCGACTCAGGCCCGGAAAGTGATTCGGTTCGGAAGGAAGCAGTGCGGCCATGTGGATCTCCTGTCGACCCGAGTTAGCGCTTTGGCAGTTACTCGGGTCCCATGCAAAGCGGTCGACCCGGATTGTCCTTTGGCGCTTGCTCGGGTCCCATGCAAATCAGTGGACCAGAGTTAGCGCTTATCGAGCCCCGTGCGAAGCGGTCGTAGCCAATCGGATCATGCCTTCACTCTACCCGCGATGCGCATTCGATGTTTCAGCGTGTCGTGAACTGTCGCGTGCGCCGCCGCGTCCCGTCGATCTGCGGGCGCGAAGGCCGCCAGGCTAGAATCGGAGCGCTTTCTCCAGTTTTCGAGCGAACGACGCAGTCATGAAAATTCTCTTCTCCGTGGTCGCGGCCATCGTTCTGTGCAGCGCATGCGCGCAGGGCGGGGCGGGCCCGTCGTCGGCCGGATCGGGCAGCATCACGATGTACGGCACGATCGACAAGGGCGTCACCGTCCACAACTGAGGCATCCGGCGGCGCGACCGCTAAAGGCGCGCCGATGATCGCGTGCGCGGTGTGGCAGAAATTGATGCATCATTGGCCTTTCTGCCAAGGCGACCGATGTGACGATGTGCGCATCGTCACCCCGCCGCGAGGCCACCGATGCCGTCACCTTCCGCCGCTTCCGATGTCAGCAGCCGCGCCACGGGCCGCGCCGATCCGCATGGCCGACGCGCCGCGCGTGTGCTCGCCGTCTGCCAGGCGCTTTACACGTCGTCGGTGTCGATCGATCTGACGCTGACGGGCCTCGTCGGCTACACGCTCGCCGACGACAAGTCGCTCGCCACGCTGCCGTTCTCGCTGATCACCGTCGCTGCCGCGCTGACGACCGTATGCGCGTCGTTCCTGATGGCGCGCGTCGGCCGGCGCGCGGGCTTCATGCTCGGCGCGGGCATTGGCGCGGCGGGCGGCGCGGTCTCCGTGTACGCGATCTTTCACCACAGCTTCTGGGCGTTCTGCGTGGGCACGGCCACCGTCGGCGTGTTCCAGGCCTTCGCGCAGTACTACCGGCTCGCCGCCGCAGACGCCGTTTCCGCCGACACCAAGAGCCGCGCGATCTCGACCGTGCTGACGGGCGGCGTCGTCGCGGCCGTGCTCGGACCGGCACTGGCCGCGTGGAGCAAGGACTGGCTCGCGCCCGTCGCGTTTGCCGGCTCGTATGCGCTCGTGACGGGCCTCGCGCTGCTGTCGATGGCGCTCGTCGCCGCGCTGTATCGCGATGCCGCGCCGCACGCGGACGTCGCGACGCGGCGGGAGCCCGCAAGGCCCTGGCGCACGATCGTCCGGCAGCCGATTTTTGTGGCCGCGCTCGCGAACAACGCGCTCGGCTATGCGGTGATGATGTTCGTGATGACGGCGACGCCGATCGCCGCCGTCGCCTGCGGACACTCGATCGGCGATGGCGCGCAGATCATCCAGTGGCATCTGGTCGGCATGTTTGCGCCGTCGTTCTTCTCGGCGCGCCTGATCGCGCGCTTCGGCGTGCTGCGCGTGATCGGTGCGGGCATCGTGCTGTCGGCGCTGTGCGGCGTGCTCGCGTTGCGCTCGACCGATCTGCCGCATTTCTACGCGGCGCTCGCGTTCCTGGGCGTCGGCTGGAACCTGATGTTCGTCGGCGGCACGACGCTGCTCGCGCAATCGTACCGGCCGTCCGAGCGCGCGAAGACTCAGGCGACGAGTGAGTTCACGACCTTCGCGTTCTCTGCGCTCGGCTCGCTATGCGCGGGCCAGATGCTCGCGCATTTCGGCTGGACGGCCATCAACGCGGCGATTTTTCCGTTCCTCGCGCTCGCCGCGCTGGCGGCGCTGGCGTTCGCGTGGTCGCAAAGACGCTCGGTGCCGGCGTCGGGCATGTGAACGGATTCCTTTATCCATGAAAACGGACGACACGATGAACCACGCTTCGAACGCTACCGATCACGAAGAAATCCGCGTCCCGGCACACGACGCGGCTGTGCCGCAGGTTCGCCACATCGTGTTCGCCGTCGCGCCCGAGCTCGTGCTGCTCGACGCATGCGGCCCGCTCGAAGCGTTTCATCGTGCCGAGCTGACGGTGCGGGACGCGAGACGCGTGTCGCCCGGATCGCGCGAGCGCGTCGCGTATCGCACGACGGTCGCATCGATCGACGGCGGCGTGCTCGACACGTTTCCCGGCTTGCCCGTCGTCACGCAGCGCCTCGACGCGCTCGGCGACGAGCCGATCGACACGTTGATCATCCCCGGCATTCCCGTCGACGACGGCCGCTCACTGCAGCCGGCGCTGATCGACTGGATCGCGCGGCGCGTGCCGCAAGTGAGGCGCGTGTGCTCGGTGTGCACGGGTGCGTTCTATCTGGCCGCGGCGGGCGTGCTCGACGGGCGCCGCGCGACGACGCACTGGCGCGACGCCGTTCGCCTCGCCGAGCGCTTTCCGCGCGTGCGCGTCGACGCCGAGCCGATCTTCATCCGCGAGCCGTTGCCGGGCGGCGGCGAGCGGACCGTGTGGACGTCGGCGGGCGTGACGGCGGGCATCGATCTCGCGCTGGCGCTGATTCAGGAGGATTACGGGCATCCCGTCGCGATGCAGGTCGCGCGGCGGCTCGTCGTGTTCATCAAGCGCCCGGGCGGGCAGTCGCAGTACAGCGCGGCGCTGGCGGCGCAAGCATCGGCGGGCGGCGCGTTCGACGGCTTGCACGGCTGGATCGCGTCGAACCTGAACGGCGACCTGTCGGTCGAGCGGCTCGCGGAAGAGGCGCGCATGAGTCCGCGCACCTTCGCGCGCCGCTATGTCGACGAAGTGGGCCGCACGCCCGCCAAGACCGTTTCGGCGTTGCGGCTCGAGGCGGCGTCGCGGGCGCTTGCCGAATCGCGCCGGCCGCTGAAGCGGATCGCGCTGGATTGCGGCTTTGGCAGCGAGCAGAACTTGCGGCGCGCGTTCATGCGCAGCTTCGGCGTGCTGCCGCTCGATTACCGCGAACGCTTCTCGTCGGCGCTGCGCTGAGTGGCGACCGCGCGCTGGCCACGCTTACGCGCGATGCAAAGCAATCTTGCGTCGCCCAGGCCACGTGCAGCGTCCGATAGCACAGCGGCTGCCTTATTGCGCTCGTATAATCGGCTCCTTTCGATAGTTTGTTTGACCGGAGTCAAGATGAGCACGCCTTCCGCAGCGCCGCTGGATCGTTCAGAAACCACGTTCCGCTTCCTCGCCGAACCGACCTCGGTCAATTTCGGCGGCAAGGTGCACGGCGGCGCGCTGATGAAATGGATCGACGAAACCGCGTACGCGGGCGCGGCTGTCTGGTCGGGCCGTTATTGCGTGACGGTCAGCGTCGGCAATATCCGTTTTCGCCGGCCGATTCACGTCGGCAATCTGGTCGAGTTGCGCGCGCGCGTCGTCGCGACGGGGCGCACCAGCATGCATATCCATGTGTCGGTGCACGCGGGCGATCCGAAAGGCGGCGAGCTGCTGCAAACCACCGATTGTCTCGTCGTGATGGTCGCCGTCAACGAGAACGGGACGCCTGTGCCCGTGCCGTCGTTCGTGCCGCAAACCGACGAGCAGAAGCGTCTCGCGAAGTACGCGATGGACGTGAAGGCCGCGCTCGATGCGATCGTCGATCTGAAGCCCGAGGAAGTCGCGAAGGGCAAGGTCTGACGCGCAGCATCACCGGATGCTCTCTTCACGTTTGCGAAGAGAGCATCGCGGGCTTGCAGTAAAAGGTGGCAATAAAGGCTTTAACGAAGGGCTTTAACGCTTCGTGTCGCCGACCATGTCATGCGGCCGCACCCATTCGTCGAACTGCTGCTCCGTCAGATGACCGAGCGCGAGCGCCGCGGCCTTCAGCGTGGTGCCCTCCTTGTGCGCTTTCTTCGCGATCTGCGCGGCCTTGTCGTAGCCGATGTGCGGATTGAGCGCCGTCACGAGCATCAGCGATTCGTTGAGCAACTGATCGATTCGCTCGCGATTCGGCTCGATGCCGACCGCGCAGTTGTCGTTGAAGCTGTGCATGCCGTCGGCAAGCAGGCGGACCGACTGAAGCACGTTGTGCGCGATCATCGGGCGGAACACGTTCAGCTCGAAGTTGCCGCTCGCGCCACCCATGTTGACGGCCACGTCGTTGCCGAACACCTGGCAGCACAGCATCGTCACCGCTTCGGATTGAGTCGGGTTCACTTTGCCCGGCATGATCGAGCTGCCCGGCTCGTTTTCGGGAATCGACAGTTCGCCGAGACCGCAGCGCGGGCCGCTCGCGAGCCAGCGGATGTCGTTCGCGATCTTCATCATGCTTGCCGCAAGCGTCTTCAGCGCGCCGTGCGCGAACACGAGCGCATCGGCGGCCGCCATCACCTCGAACTTGTTCGGCGCGGACACAAAGGGCAGGCCCGTCAGCTTCCCGATCGCCGCCGCGACCTGGCCCGCGAACTGCGGATGCGCGTTCAACCCGGTGCCGACGGCCGTGCCGCCCTGCGCGAGTTCATACAGATGCGGCAACGCCGATTCGATGTGCTTCGCGCACTGGTCGAGCTGCGCGACATAGCCTGAGAATTCCTGGCCGAGCGTGAGCGGCGTCGCGTCCTGCAAATGCGTGCGGCCGATCTTCACGACGTCGGCGAATGCTTTCGCTTTCTTGTCGAGCGTATCGCGCAGCGTCTTCAGCGCGGGCAGCAGATGTTTCGCGATGCCGACAGCGGCTGCCACGTGCATGGCGGTCGGAAACACGTCGTTCGACGATTGCCCGCGATTCACGTCGTCGTTCGGATGCACGAGGCGCGCTTCGCCGCGCTCGCCGCCCATCAGCTCGCTCGCGCGGTTCGCGATCACCTCGTTGAGATTCATGTTGCTCTGCGTGCCGGAGCCCGTTTGCCAGACGGCGAGCGGAAATTCATCGGCGTGCCTGCCTTCGACGATCTCGTCGGCGGCGGCCATGATCGCCTTCGCCTTGGTCGCGTCGAGCACGCCGAGACCCAGGTTCACTTCGGCGGCGGCGCGCTTGACGATGGCCAGCGCCGTGATCAGCTCGGGCGACTGCTTCTCCGTCGAGATATTGAAGTTCTGCAGCGAGCGCTGTGTTTGCGCACCCCACAGCTTCGCGCCCGGCACGGCGATTTCGCCGAACGTATCGCGTTCCATGCGTACATCTTCGGTCATGTTGTACTCCGCTTGGTGACTGGATGGCTTTTCGGGGAAGGTGCGGCAGCGCCTCACAACTGCTCATCGACTGGCAGCAACAAGAATAGACCCGTCAGCGCATTGCGGTAAAAGCCCGCGCCGGGATCGAGGTTGTATTGGTGAATCAGGCCGTTTTCCTCGTCGGTCCAGACGAGCTGCGATTGCGGCGTCGCCGAAGACTTCAGCTTGGCCAGTTCCGACGGCGTCGCGAGCGTCACACAATAGCTGACGGAGGGCGACGTCGCGCGGTCGAAGAGCCGCGCGACGTCTTCGGCGATGGGCGCGCTGTGGATCACGAGCGCGAGCTCCGTGTTCAGATGCGCGGAACGCGGGTCGAGATTCATCGAGCCGATCACGAGCGTCTTGCGATCGATCACGTAGGACTTCGCGTGTAGACTGGCTTTCGAGCGCGAGCCGAAGAGGCCCGCCTCCGGCGTGTTCTCGCCTTGCGTCGGCTTGAACTCGTACAGCTGCACGCCGTGTTCGAGCAGCGGCACGCGATACGGGCTATAGCCGGCCTGCACGGCGACGGCGTCGGTGGCCGCGAGCGAATTCGTCAGCACCTTGACGGTCACGCCGCGTTGCACCAGCTTGCCGAGCGCATCGACGCCCGCCTGGTGCGGCACGAAATACGGCGACGTGACGAGGAATTCCTTTTGCGCGTCGCGCATCAGTTCGACGAGGCGCGTCATAGGCGGGCTCTTGTACTGATCGACGGGCAGCCGCATTTTTTCCGGCACATCGGCCTTGAATTCGGCGGGCGCCCAAACGAGCCCGAGTTCGCCACTGGCGATCTGCGATGCGAGAGGCGTCGCGTTCAGCGGCTTCGCGTTGTACGGGTCCGCGTTCGTGCGCCAGTGCGCGCGCAATTCGTCGCGCATCTGGTCGAGGTCGTGCGGATCGAACTTCTGCTTGTTCAGCACGCGCAGCGGATACGAGCTGGTGTCGTTCCAGAACCTGTCGAAGCTCGCGGAAATATCCGCTGTGATCGGGCCGGCGGCGAGCACGTCGATATCGCGGAACTGCAGCGTCGGACTCGCGCTGAAGTATTCGTCGCCGAGATTGCGCCCGCCGACGATCGCGATCTGGTTGTCGGTGATCATCGCCTTGTTGTGCATGCGCCGCGTGAACGCGCCGACCTCCGTGAAGAAGTTCTCGCTGCGCTGATAGAAGCTCGATTGCGCGCTGCCGAACGGATTGAACACGCGGATCTCGATGTTGTCGTGCGTGTTCAGCGCGGCCATCACGCGGTCAATGTCCTTGAAGTTCAGATCGTCGACCAGCATTCGCACGCGCACGCCGTGATCCGCCGCATAAAGCGCGGCGGCAAGCAGCAGCTTGCCCGTCGTGTCTTCTTCGGCGATGTAGTACTGCATGTCGAGCGTCTTCGTCGCCGCGCGCGCGAGCGCGATGCGCATCTGCAGCGCTTCCGTGCCGTTCGACAGTACACGGAAGCCCGACTGCCCCGGATGCTCGCGTTCGGGTGACGCGAGCGCTGACGAAAGCGGTGTGCTGTCCGTCGTAGGCAATGCGTGCGTGACGGGGCGATCGAATGCAGAGGCGGGCGGGCGAGTCGCACAGGCGGCCAGCAGCGTGGCCGTGACCATGAGCGCGACCGCGCGCATCGGCATCGGGCGTGGCGCGTTGCGCGAGATGCAGATACCAGGTTGCTCTTCGCGATGCTGCAATGCGGCTGCGTCGTTGGTGTTATGGGCCGACACGCTTGTTCCTCCACTTGATCGGCACGGATGGTCGTCGTGGCGTCGTCGGTTTCGACTGAAAATATTCTACGGGGAAACCGTAATGAGGGTCGGTAAGGGACGCGCAATGCGCGTGCCCGGTTTGCGTGCGGCGGCTTGCAGCGGGGAAGCTGATCGAGGGGGACGCGGCGCGCGCGTCGTATCGGCGCGCGGCGTGTTACGCGAGAAAGGCTGAAGCGGCGTCAGACGCGTTCGCTCGCGAGCGCGCCTGTCTCCTGATCGTGTGTCGAGCCTTTCGCGGGACGGCCTGCCCAGTTGCCCGCGAGCATCGATCCCGACAGGTTGTGCCACACCGAGAACAGCGCGCCAGGCAGCGCGGCGATCGGCGTGAAGTAGAGTTTGCCGAGCGTCGCGGCGAGGCCGGAGTTCTGCATTCCGACTTCGATCGCGAGCGTGCGGCATACGGCTTCGTCGAAGCCGAGCAGACGGCCGCCCCAATAGCCGCCGAGCAACCCTATGCCGTTGTGCAGCACCACGCCCAGCATGACCACGAGGCCGACTGACGCAATGCTCCTTTGCGTGCCGCCGACCACGGCCGCGATGATCAGCAGGATCGACACCATCGACACGAGCGGCAACACGGGCTCGACCTTGCGCACGAGCTTGCCGAACAGATGGTTGACGACGAGGCCGATGGTGATCGGCAGCGCGACGATCCGCAGGATGCTCATCAGCATGCCGTGCACGTCGACGGCAATCGACGCATCGACATACAGGCGCGTGAGCAGCGGCGTCGCGAATACGCCGACGAGCGTCGACAGCGCGCTGATCGTGACCGACAGCGCGACGTCGCCGCGCGCCAGATAGATCATCACGTTCGATGCGGTGCCGCTCGCGACGCTGCCGACCAGTACCATGCCCGCCGTCAGATCGGGCGGCATGCGCAGGGCCTTCGCGATCACCCATGCGGCGAGCGGCATCACGAGATAGTGCAGCACGATGCCGGCGATCACGGGCGCGGGACGCGTGAACACGCGGCGGAAGTCGTCGATGGAGAGCGTGACGCCGATCGACAGCATGATGATCGTGAGCAGCGTCGTCACATGCGGCGCGATGCCCGTCACGGACGACGGCGAAAAGTAGGCGGCAAGCGAGGCCAGCACGGCCCACAGCGGGAAGAGACGGGTGACGCGGGCAAGCATGTAAGGCAGTCCTCTTGTGTTGTCTTCTGATGGTTTGGGCTGATGCCGCCGCGCGCGGGATCACGCGTGCGCGCGGCATGAGACGCCGCAGCGGCGCATGCGGGCGGCTTGGCAGCATGGGGGCGGGCGTCGTGCGATACGGCGTCGGTGGCCGGACGCGAGCCAGAGCGTGCCCTTGTGGGGACGGGAAGGCGGCCGCCGCGCAACGCGGATCGCGCGCTGGGCTAACGGGCGGCAGCCAGGCGTGGCATTTTACCTGTGGCGGTCACGCTCGACGCACGGTTGGTTGCGCGTGCAACACAAAAGCGAGGAGGGTATGCGAGCGTGGTGCTTGCGATCGAGCATGCCGCCAGAGGGCGCGTCGCGAAGAATGCATGCGCACGCTCGCACGGCACGCGAGGTCTCGGCGTCCGCGCTCAGTTCGCCGACGCAGTCTCGCGGCGGTTCATCGCGTGCCGGCTCATCTTGTGAAAGCGCAGCGTCATCAGCAGCGCGACGCTGGCGAGCCCCGCCGCGAGTCCCCACCACAGGCCGCGCGCGCCGAGCCCGAAGTGAAACGCGAGCGTATACCCCGTCGGGAAGCCGATTCCCCAATAGCCGAACGCGGCCGCGATCATCGGAATGCGCGTGTCCTTCAGTCCGCGCAGACAGCCGGAGCCGACCGTCTGCATGCCGTCGACGATCTGGAAAATGGCGGCCACGCCCAGCAGCGAACTCGCGAGCGCGACGGTCGGCGCGTTGGCGGGATCGTCGAGATGCAGGTACAGCCCGACGATGAAGTGCGGCGCCGTGATCAGCAGTAGGCCCGACAGGCTCATGAAGCCCACGCCCAGCCCGAGCGCGACGAAGCCCGCATGGCGCGCGGCAAGCGGCTGCCCGGCGCCCGACCAGAAGCCGACGCGCACGTTCGCCGCCTGGCCGATCGCGAGCGGCACCATGAACGCCACCGACGCGACGTTCAGCGCGATCTGGTGCGCCGCCAGTTGCGACTCGCCGAGCAGGCCGACCATCAGGCCCGTCGCGAGAAACAGCGTCGATTCGACGCCATACGTGATCGCCACTGGCCAGCCGATGCCGAACAGCTCGCCCATCAGCGGCACGTCGGGGCGTGTGGCCGTCACGAAATGCCGGAAGCGCGGGCGCAGATGCAGCAGCCCCATCAGCGTGAGCGCGGTGAGCCACACGGTAATCGTCGTCGCGCCCGCCGAGCCGAGGAAGCCAAGGCGCGGCAGCCCGTACGCGCCGTGGATCAGCCCGTAGTTCAGGAACGCGTTGACGAAAACGCCGCCGATCGACACCCACAACAGCCGCCGCGCGGCGCCGATCGCGGGCAGGAACGAGCGCATCAGGCCGATGCCGATCAGGCTGCCGGGCGCGCCCCAGCGCAGCACCGCGCAGTATTCGCCGACGTTGTGCGCGAGCAGCGCCGGCTCGCCGAAGGCCATCAGGATGGGCGCGGCGAACGACAGCAGCACGAACGCGGGCACGGTTAGCAGCAGCGACAGCAGGAAGCCCGTCCAGTAGATGTGCGGCACGCGGTGTTCGGCCTGCGCGCCGCGCGCATGCGACACGCTCACGCTGACGGAGGTCAGCACGCCTTGCAGCAGCGTCACGACGACAAAGAACAGGTTCGCGCCGAGGCCGCCTGCCGCGAGCGCGTCGGGTCCGAGCGAGCCGAGCAGGACGGTATCGGTGACGCTCATCGCCATCTGCGAAAGCTGCGCGATGGCGAGCGGCGCGGCAAGGCGCGCCGTATCGGCGGCGTGGCGCGAAAGCGTGGGCGGCCCGCTGAGCGCGCGGGAGATTCCGGTTGGATTCATGGTTCCGGGTGCTGGATGCGCGAAAGCGCGAAACGCGCGCCAAACCGGTTGGCCGGATCAGGCGGATTGAACGGGTGAGGCGCGCGGGATATTTTTTTCTGTGCGAGCGGACAGCTTATTGCGGGAACGCGGCGCTGTCGATCAACAGGCACATTTTTGGTGCGGTCTTGAAGCGGTCGCCGGATGCGGGCTGCATATTCATGCCGCCTCACGGACGACGCATGCGAGCGTCATCCCTCGTGGACGGCGATCCGCGTATCGCCGAGCAGCACGACCTGGCCCGCGCGGATTTTGCAGGTTTTGCGCGTTTCGACCTGGCCGTCGACGGTGACGGCGCCCGACGCGACGATCACCTTCGCCGATCCGCCGCTGTCCGCGAGGCCAGTAATCTTCAGCAGATTGTGGAGTTCGACGTAATCGCCGGTCAGTGTGAAATCGAGGTTGGGCATGTCGGTTGCGATGGACGGGGCGTCGGCGAAATCGTGAAAAAAAGCGCGTGAAAAAAGCGCGTGGAAGAAGCATGTGAAAAAAGCGCTTCGCATGATAAGCCATCGCGTCTCGTGCGCGGTGCATCGACGCGAGCGCGTGGCGTCGGACCGGGCAAGTGCAAGCAGATGTTATTCAGGTGTCAGGAAATGAAACGTTGAGTAACAGCCTGCTTTCGTGGCGAACTTCACTCGCGAAAGCTCGGTCTGTGGAATAGCCTGCTGCATTTTGCAATGGGCGAACAGCGCGGGCGCGTCGCCGCCGATTGGCAGCCACACGACGCCCGCATGCCGACACTGACAACCTTCAGAGAGGATAACCATGACACAGCTTCGTACGCTCCTGATCGGTACCGCCCTGACCGCGTTTGCGTCGACGGCCGCATTCGCCCAGACGCCTGCTCAACCGGCTGCTGGCCTGTCCGGCCAGGCCCAGGTCCAGACGCAGGCGCCCGCCGAGGCACCCGCTGCGCAAGGCGTCCAGATGCCGGCGCCCGCGCCGCAGAATCTGACCGCGCCGGGCTCGACGGACCCGCTCGTTCAGAAGCGCAACGCGGACGCCGAGGCGAACGCCGAATATCGCGCGCAAAAGAAGACGTCGAAGGCACAGATGAAGGAGCAGCAAAAGGCCGCCAAGGACGAGTACACGAACCAGGTCCGCAACGCCAGGTTGAATAAAAAGGCCGACCGCGCGGCCGCATCGAACGAACTGAAGTCCGAGATGCAGGGTCAGTCGACGGGCGCGGCAGCGTCGGGCGAGGCGCATAACTGAGGCTCACGCAGGCCTTGGCCGTTTCGACGTTCGAGCAAGAGCCCGGTGCGCCGGGCTTTTGTTTTGCGCCTGTTTCTTGCGCTGGTTGTCCGGCGCTCGACACCTGGCGTCCGCGCGGAAAAATGGGGCGCTTGTCTTCGCGGGTTGTATGGATATAAGGGCTATCCACTTAGCACCACCTGAGAGAAAATGTCGGTGTGAGCGAATTCCAGCCTACCCCGACCGCCGGCGTCGACTACCCTCGGACGTGGAGCC
>NZ_CYGY02000057.1 GCF_900007165.1 Paraburkholderia piptadeniae | reverse complement strand
CGTGCACCGGTTCTGATGCAGATCGGTGTTGACGTACTAGTAAAAAGCGCCGCACTTGCGGCGCTTTTTTATTGATCGCCGTCGTTGCGCACACAATCGCTCAGCGCGCGGTGCTGCGTTTCTCCGGCGGCGTGTAGTCGATCGTGACGAATCCGCCGCCTTGAAAACGCCGCGCGACGGGATCGAGCGGATTCGGCTTCGCGAGAATCTCGGCGGCGTAGTCTTCCGAGTTCTGGCGCGGTTGGTAGCCGAGACGCGACGCGCCTGAATTGTCCCAGTAGCTGCGCGTATTGTTCGACACACCCCAGACCACCTCGAAGCCGATATCCGGCACATCGATGCAGCGGTCGATCAGATGCAGGAAGTCGTCATGGCCGAGCCACGTGCTCAGGTGCCGGAACTCGGTCGGCTTCTCGATGCAACTGCCGATGCGGATGCACACGCTTTCGATGCCATGCTTGTCCCAGTACATGCGCGCAAGCGATTCGCCCCATGCCTTGCTGAGCCCGTAAAATCCGTCAGGGCGGAATGCACAGTCGAGCGGCAGCTTGTCCTCGACGGGATACATGCCGATCGCGTGATTCGAGCTCGCGAACGCGATGCGCCTCACGCCGTGGCGGCGCGCGCCTTCATAGACTTCGACGAGCGCGCGCAGATTGTTCTCGATGATTTCGGCAAGCGGACGCTCGACGCTCGTGCCCGCCAGATGGATCAGCACGTCGACGCCCTGCATCAGCCGGTCGACCACGGCAGGGTCGCGCAGATCGCCGTGCATCACGTCTTCGCCGTCGAACAGCGGCTCGAGCGCGCGCGAACCCGCCGCCGAACGCAGATTAACGCCGCGCCCGTTCAACGCGACGCGCAGGAAGCGGCCCAACTGGCCGCCTGCGCCGCTCAACGCAATCTTTTTCGTCATGGTCCAAACCTTGTGGCAAAGAGTTAGCAGGGTACTTCTCGCGATGCGACGAGTTGTATTACAACACATCCGCGCCGCAATCGGCCCGACGGAACAAACTACGCGAAAACGGCCCGCGAAGCCCGTCCCGCAAAGCCCGGCGGCCCATGACACGAGCCGACATAATTCATCGATAGCCTTCGCGCTGCCGGACACCCATACTGCGTTCCGCGTGCTGAGCTGCAGAACACAACGAAACCGGCGATTCACGCAACCGTGAAATCGCCGATGCCGCCACAAGCGAAGCAACCCGCCATCGGACGATCCTCCGCAATCTTCTGACCGATGACAGGACTTCACATGTTTGCTTCTCTTCACTCCGTTCGTGGCAAGACCCTCCGCAGCGCTTCGGCTGCGCTCGCATTCAGCGCGATGCTGCTGAGCGGCTGCGCAGCCGCCAGTGTCACGAACACGGCCCAATATTCGACGCTCACGCAAGCGAACCCGCAGAACGTCTACGTCTACACGTTCGCGAGCAATCCGGACGCGGTGAAGCTCGACAACAGCGGCATCGTCCACAAGCTGAGCGCGAGCTTCTCCGGCTCATCGCAAGCGTCGCAGCAGACGAAAGAAGCCGTCGCGGCCGGCGAAGAGCTGACGGACGAAGTGGTCGCGAAGCTGCAATCGATGGGCGTGCACGCGATCCGCACCGACGCGCCGCCCCCCGCCAACGAAAACGCGCTCATCGTGCAGGGCAATGTCGCGTCGATCGACGCGGGCGATCATCGCCGCCGCATACTGATCGGACTCGGTGCGGGCAAGAGCGAAGTGAAGGCGCATGTGCAGGTGCTGTACAAGCCGGCGGGCGGCATGCCGCAACTCGTGCAGACATTCGACGCCGATGCCAACAGCGGCCATATGCCGGGCGTCGCGGAAACGGCGGGCGTCGGCGCGGTCGCGGGACATGTCGCGACGTCGGCGGCAGCGGGCGGCGCGTTGCATGTCGGATCGGAGCACAAGGGCGACACCGTCACGAGCGATGCGAAAAAGCTCGCGGACTCGGTCGCGAAGCAGGTCGCGCAGATCGGCGTCGCGGAAGGATGGATGTCGAGCGATACCGTGAAGTAAGCGGGTCGCGTTGCAAAAAACAAATGGCGATGCCGTGTGGCATCGCCATTTTTCGTCAGAGGCGCGGCGCCTGCGCGTACCCGCGCAATCAGCCCTCGCGGAACAGGAAGCTATAAGCGCTCAACGCGGGCACGCCGCCGAGATGCGCATACAGCACCTTCGAGCCTTCCGGAAATTCGCCGCGCCGCACCTTGTCGATCATCCCGTGCATCGACTTGCCTTCGTACACGGGATCGGTCATCACGCCTTCGAGCCGCGCGCACAGACGAATCGCCTCCAGTGTGCCTTCGTTCGGCAGGCCGTATTCGGGGCCGCCATAGCGCGTATCGAGCACGACATCCCGCGCGGTGATGTCGCGGCCCAGATCGACCTGTTCCGCGGTGTGCCTTGCGATACGCGTGATCTGCTCGCGCGTCTGCTCCGCCTTCGCGGACGCATCGATGCCGATCACGCGATCCGCGCGCCCATCCGCCGCGAAGCCGACGATCATGCCCGCCTGCGTGCTGCCCGTCACCGAGCACACGACGATATAGTCGAATCTGAAACCAAGCTCGGCTTCCTGCTGGCGCACTTCCTCCGCGAAACCGACGAAGCCGAGACCGCCGAGGGGATGTTCCGAGCAGCCGGCGGGAATCGCATACGGCTTGCCGCCCGCGGCGCGCACGCTGTCGAGCGCTTCTTCCCAGCTCTTGCGAATGCCGATGTCGAAGCCATCGGGCACGAGCCGCACATCGGCGCCCATGATGCGCGACATCTGGATATTGCCGACGCGGTCATACACGGCGTCGTAGTAGTTGACCCAGTTCTCCTGCACGAGCACGCACTTCATGCCCAGATGCGCGGCGACCGCAGCGACCTGGCGCGTCTGGTTCGACTGGATGCCGCCGATCGACACGAGCGTATCGCAGCCTTGCGCAAGCGCATCGGGGATGAGGTATTCGAGCTTGCGCGTCTTGTTGCCGCCGAACGCAAGGCCGCTGTTGCAGTCCTCGCGTTTCGCGTAAAGCTCGACCTTGCCGCCGAGATGCTGCGAGAGCCGCTTGAGCGGCTGGATCGGCGTCGGCCCGAAGGTCAGGGGATAGCGGGGGAAGCGTTGCAGGTTCATGGTCGAGGTCCGTTGGTCTGGGAAGGGCACGCGGGCGAAGCCGCAAACGATGCCGCGTGCTGACAGACATGATAGAAAAGACCACGCGAAATGAGCTTGCGAAATAAAACGGCAGGAGATACTTTCATAACGCTACAACCGCCACCGACATTCTTTTATTTTTCATCACCGCATATGTGCGCAACAAAATTACGCAAATCGAGTACAGGAACAAGTCGAACCGAATCGGCGCCGCTCTCGCAGCTCGATCGCATCGACCGCGCGATCCTCAAGCAGCTTCAGCAGGACGCGTCGATTTCGAACGTCGCGCTCGCGGCGAAGGTGAAGCTGAGCGCGCCCGCCTGTTTGCGGCGCGTCGAAAGGCTCAAGGAGATGGGGCTGATCCGCGCGACGGTGGCGCTGCTCGATCCGAAAGCGGTCGGCGCGGGGATGCTGGTGGTGATCGGCGTCGTGCTCGACCGCTCGACGCCCGAGACTTTCGCTGCGTTCGAAAAGGCCGCGCAAAAGGTGTCCGGCTGCATGGAATGTCACGTCGTCACGGGTGAGTTCGACTATTTCATGCTTGTGCGAACGCGCGACAGCGAGAGCTTCAACCGGTTGCACGCCGAGCAATTGCTGTATCTGCCCGGCGTGCGGCAAATCCGCAGCTTCATGGTTCTCAGGGAAATCCTCTCCACGACCAGGTTCCCGCTTTGATACACACAAAGCGCCGTGGCGTCCGTGTTTGAACGGCATGCCCGCGACGGCGTGTTCAGCGACATCGTGATGCCCGGGCCGCTGCCGAGTCCCGAGATGGCACGCGCTCGATTCGCACGAGTAGTGCGCGGCGTTCATCCCTTGCGATCCGGCGTCTTGCCGTTGTGCTCTTCGTCGTTGCCGCTCTCTCGCGCGGCTTCCCGATGCGCAACGGTTCCCGCCTCGCACAACGCCGCGACGATCGCCGCATACGCGCGATGACGCGTCGCTTCATCCGGCGCGCGCAACGCAAACGACGGATGATAGGTCGGCACGACATGGCGGCCGCCGTGCTCGATCACCTTGCCGACTACCGCCTGAAGGCGCGCGTCGCGATCATCGAGGATCGCCTTCAATGCGGTCGCGCCGAGCGCGACGATCACACGCGGCCCGACTGAATTCAACTCACGCTCCAGCCAGTAGTGACACGCGTCGATCTCGCGCTGTGCGGGTGTCTTGTGCATCCTGCGCTTGCCACGCGGCTCCCATTTGAAATGCTTGACGGCATTGGTCACGTAGACATCGTGGCGGGCCACACCTGCTTCTTCGAGCGCATCGTCGAGCAACTGGCCGGCGGGGCCGACGAACGGCTTGCCCTGCTGGTCCTCGATGTCGCCCGGCTGCTCGCCGACGAGCATGATCGGCGCGCGCTTCGGACCCATGCCGCCGACAGCTTGCGTCGCCTTCGACCACAACGCGCAGCGCCTGCAATCGTCAAGGCGCTCGGGCTGCTGATCGGGTTCGACGTCTGTATCGTTGCGCGCAGCGCGTTTCGATGGAGCCGTTTCATCGGATGGCGAAGTGGACTTGCGAGTGCTCATGACGTCGTTCGAAGATGTGGCCGCTGCATGTAGGGTCATCGCGAGCAATAGACGTTCCTTTCCTTGGCGAGGCAGGTGTCAGTTCACGTTTCGATTCACGTTTCGATTCACGCTTCGACGCACAGCCGATCAACGCAGCGGAATGCTTTTTGCGGCACGACAGAGGGGAGCAGTACCCGAATCATGACCCACTGTGGAGGCCGATATGAGCACACTGAATCCCGACGATGAAGGACGTCCCGTGGTGCGAAAGACGGGGCACGACAATGCATCGCTTGGGCCGAGCGATTCCTCCGATAGCGGCAGCGACGTGACGGGCGCGAAGCGTCACGACTTCGACAAGGAAGACGAGCTCGACAATCACGCGCTCGAAACTGGCGACGCCGAACTGTCGAGCGATTCGGACCGTAGCGGCACGGGCGAACGCGCATCCGCCGACGGCGATTCGACGCTCGAACAGAACGAAGACATCGATGTGGACCGCGTCATCGGCGCGACGGGAGAAGAGGAGTCGGAAGGAGGCATCGAGGACGATCTGGCCGAAGGCTCCGTCGAAGACGCGCAGACGGATGACGAGCAGGACGAGCGAAAGACGTGATGCATCGCAATGTGTTGTCCGCGAGTAAGCGCACGCGGGCGCATGCCTTGCTCAATTCAATGCGTAGCAGGACGGCAAAGCACCGCCGCCCTTGACCGAACGAAGTCTGGCAGAAGGGAGGCATCATGTCGCTCATCGTTGCCGCACGATTCACCACTTTTCCGGCGGGGGAAGCCGCTGCCGAACGGCTCTTTCGGGCCGGTTTCGTCGAAGAAGACGTGTCGCTGTTTTTCGTCAATCCGCGCGGGCAGCACGCGCGCTATCCGTTCGGCGGAGACCAGAACACGGACGCCGCTTCCGTCGATGCGCCGAAAGGCGCTGGCGGGGGCGTGACGATCGGCGCTGTCATCGGCGCGATCGTCGGCGTCGGCATTTTTATGGCGTTTTCGGCGCCTGTGCTGGTGTCCGTGATCGCGGCCGGGGCCGGCGCATTTATCGGCTCGCTGATCGGCGCGATGTACAGGACGCGCGACACCGGCAAGAACATGCGGCCCGAGCACGTCCATTACGAGCAGCGCGACTCCGGCGTGCTGCTCGCCGTCCACGTGACGCCGGAAACGCAGGAGCAGGCGGCGCAAGTGCTGCGCGATGCAGGAGGCGCGTCGATCGAGCGCGCGACGGGACGCTGGCAGCAGGGACGCTGGGCGGACTTCGACCCGACGCGACTACCACAGCCCGTGCAAGCCGAACGATCTGCCGGGGACAGGCCGCGCGAACCGCACGCGTGATAGATGGACTGTCGAAACGTCAAATACCGCGGTATGGACGAAACGAACGCAGCGCGCGGCTTTGATGCCGCGCGCTGCGTTCTTTCATTGTGCTTTCGCCGCGTTCGTTGCCCTTGTGCAGGGCAAGTGCGATGCAATTACGAGTCAATGAGGAGTCACTGAGCCGGATTGTTTACGCGTTTAGCGATGCAATGCCAGGCGGCTCTTCGCCTCGTCCGCTCGCGGGATCAGCGGCCTTGGTCCTCGTCTTCTTCATCATCCAGGTCGTCCTCGAGTTCGTCATCGTCTTCGAGCAGTATCCGGCCCATACCGACGCCCACATCCTTGTCCGCGTAAGGTTGGCGCGGGGCGTTTTCGTCCGGGGCGTAATTCTTTCTGACCATTGGCAGCTCCATGAAGAAAGTTGAACGGACCGGCAGAGCGAGCAGGCAGCGCGCGTGCATCTCCCGGCCGGCTATACATGATGCTCTCGTGCGATCCGCGCGACCAGTGGTAAGTGATCCGATGCAACACGCGCAAGCATGCTGCGATGCACATGCACGTCGAGCAGGCGGCTCGCAGGATGCATCCAGATGCGGTCGAGCGCGAACACCGGGAAGCGCGACGGAAACGTGCGCGGCGCGGGCGCGGCGCGAAAGTGCGTGACGAGCATGCGCAGCGCGTGGCCCCAGACGAACCATTCGTTGATGTCGCCCATCAGGATCACAGGCATGCGCGGCGTGTCGAACGCGGCGATCAGCGCGCGGATCTGCGCGCGGCGTTCGCGCGCCGACAGGCCCAGGTGCGTCGCGACGACGCGCAGCGCGCCGGGCGGGCCGTTCACGCCGCCTCGTTCCACATCGACATCGACATCGAGCGCGCCGCGCGCTTCGCGCCTGCCGAACGACAGATCGAGCGCGCGTGTCGCGCGGATGGGGAGGCGGCTCAGGATCGCGTTGCCATAGCGGCGCTCGGGCGTATCGAGCGTCGGACCCGCGATGGCCTCCAACCCCGTCGTTTCGCGCAAGATCGGCAGCGCATTGGGCGCGAAGCTTCCGCCCAGCGGGACTTCCTGCAATGCGACGACATCCGCGTCGAGTTCGCGGACCACGGCGGCGATCCGCTCGGCCGAACGCACGCCGTCCGTGCCGATCGCGCCGTGGATGTTGTACGTGCCGATACGCAGCGCCTGCGCGTCGACATGGGGCGCTGCGTCGGGCGCTTCGGCGTGCGTGTCGTTCATCTGCGGTGCGCGAAGAGACGTTGCAAAGCAATCGACAGCCCGATCAGCGCCGCGCCGATCAACGCGACAAGGCCGAGCCCGGCCGCGGTCGGATGCCGGACGGCGGCGACCAGTTGATGCGCGAAGGTCGTCGCGAGCGCGATGCCGGGCGCCATGCCGAGCGCCGTGCCCACGAGAAAATCGCGCAGCCCGATATGCGACGCGCCCGCCGCGAGGTTGATCACGGTGAACGGCGCGACGGGGACGACGCGCAGCACGATCACCGCGACGAGCCCTCTTTTGCCGAGCTTTTCGCTGATGCGGTTGAGGCGGCTGCCCGCGAGCCGCCGCACCGCGTCGTGACCGAGCGATGCGCCCGCGTAATACGTGATGAACGCCGAGATCATCGTGCCCGTGAACGCGTAGGTGCTGCCCGCGAGCGCGCCGAACACGAAGCCGCTGACGGCGATCAGCAGCGTGACGGGCACCGACACGCTCGCGGCGATCGCATACACCGCGACGATCGCGAGCGGGCCGAGGCGCGACGCATGCAATTGCTGCGCGCCGTGCACGAGCGCCGAAAAACTGATCGCGTCGCGAAGCGGCGTGAAGCGCCACAGCGCGGCGAGCACGACGACGATCAACGCCAGCGTGCCGAACGCGAGCAGCTTGCCCGTCAGCGGACGGCTGCGCTCTTCAGGCAGGAAATGCTGCACGAGCTCATGCGGCGCGACGGGCGCTTCGGCATCGAGCACCGACACGCGGGCTGCCAGATCTTCGAGGTCGCCGGACACGACGGGATCGAGCCGCATCAGCGTGCGCTTGCCGTGGCGCAGCGCGGCGATGGCTTCGTTGAGTCGCTGCGTGTCGAGGGCGCGTCGCACGTCGCCGGGCGACACGTCGAGATGCTCGGCAAGCAGGCGGTTGCGCACCGACGCGATGGCCGCCTGCACGCGTGGCTCGCCGCACGCGTCGAGTGCGATGTTGCATTCGGTGTCGAGCACCATCGAGCGGTTGTTCAGGTTCGCGCTGCCGACGATCAGCAGTTCGTCGTCGACGATCATCAGCTTGCTGTGCACGTTGATGATCTGTCCGCCGATGCCGCCGATGGTCGGCGCGTACATCGCGTAACGTCCGTGGCCGTCGGCGCGCTTCAGCGATTCGTGAAGCTTCGCGCGCAGCACGCCCATCGTCGCGTCCTGAAGCCAGCCGCTTTGCCGCTCGGGGCCGACCACGGCGATGTCCGGGCCGTCACTGTCGGCAAGACGCGCAGCGAGGCTCGCGCCGACCCGGCTCGCAGTGAAGTACTGGTTCTCGATGTAGACGCTGCGTGTCGCGGCCGCGATCGCATCGAGATACAGCCGCTGGATCTGCGAGACGACGGGCCTTCCCTCGAACGCGGGCTCCGTCAGCGAGATACCGAGCTCGACTTCTTCGATATCGGGGAGGACATCGGCGGGCCAGATGTCCGCGCGATCGTTCGCTTCGTGCGCGTCATGCATCGACGTGTGCGAGAGGTCGAGCGGCTTGCCCGTCGCGCGCTGCCAGCGCTCGCGTACGAGCACGCCGATGGCGCGCGCGGCATCGCCGTCGAACATCGCCTGCACGTCGTGCATCGGCTGATAGCGCGCATCGTCGGCATTGCGGCGCAGCGGCGCGTCCGGGGCGTGCGCGGGCGTGTCCCAGCGCGAACGCGTGAGGTCGATGCCGCCCGCGAACGCGAGCGCGTCATCGATGACGACGATCTTCTGATGATGCGACGCGCCAAGCGGATGGCGCCCGTCCTGGCGAAAGCGGATGCGCCGATGCGTGCGCCAGCCCATCTTGTACGCGGGGAGCCATTCGCGTTCGAACGCGTAGAGCATCGCGAAGTCCCACGCGAGAATATGGATGCGCAAGTGGCGGTTCTCTTCCGCGAGTGCGCAGAGGAAATCCGCGAGCCCTGCGGGCAGATCGTCCTGCGGCTCGCCGGGGACGAGTTTCAGGCGGCTGTCGATATCCCATCCGACGATGTAGATCGAGTGGTTCGCGCGCGTCATCGCGGCCCGCAGCGTCGAGAAGTAGTCGGCGGCGTCGATCAGGACGCGGAAGTGGTCGGCTTTTTCCCGCTGCTGGCAGTTGCGCGTGGGACGCAGCAGCGAGCGTGCGCCGTGTCGAGAGGGCAATCGTGGTGTGACGTTGAGGGCCTGATTCATCGGTGCGCTGTGCGTTTTGCTGAAACCCTCGCTTCGTATTGCGGGTCATGAAACGTCATCGGATCAAGCAAATCCCGTTCCTCCACTACGCTGCTTTGCGACGACGTACATGACGGTGCGCATGACAGGAACGCCGCTTGCCGCAACACAAAAAGCACATAGCAGCAACCAACGAAAGGAGGTCGCACGTGAATCAGAAGTCGACACAGAACCAACCCGCGAATCCGCGCCAACCGAATCGCGATGGCGGTCAGCAACAGCAAAATCAAAAGCCGCCTCCGCATCAGGGCGGGCAGCGTCAACCGTGACGAAACAGCGCGCGATGAGCGGCGCCACGGGCAACCTGGCGCCGCATGAAAAGCTTTCAGCCGGGCATGTAGATCTTCCAGAAGCGGCGCAAGCAGCAGCAGGAATCCCACGTAGCCATCACGGCGATTCCGCAAGCCTGATCGCGTCCCCGATGTCCAGCGGTTTGCGCATCGCTTCACCCAGCGCGCCGATCTGCCCGTCGCGGTTGCAGCCCAACGCGGCAACCAGTTTTCCTTTTTCGGCGAGCAACGCGATGAATTCGAACGTATCGGGCGTACCCGTGAAGATCGTCTCGTTCCAATGCCGCGCGTGGCCGAGATAGTTGAAGTTCTTGCCGAAGTGATAGGTCCAGAAGAAGGGCACGAGCGGTTCGCCTGGGGGCAGACCCAGCATTGCGCGCGCGGCGAGGCGGGCATGCTGTTGCGCGACGCGCCAGTGTTCGATTCGCACGCGTTCGCCGCCGAGCGCCTGCAATTCGAAGCGCGCGACATCGCCTGCTGCGTAGAGACCGTCCGCGACACGCATCGACGCATCGGCATTGAGGCTCCCGTCGTCGTTGCGCGTCACGCCCTCGATGAAACCCGTCGCGGGCGTAACGCCCATCCCGACGACGATGAAATCGCACGACAAGGTATCGCGGTTATCGAGCGTGACGCGCAACGCGCCATCGTCGGCGTCGCTGCGCTCGACGGCCTGCGCGCGGCGTCCCATGCGGAAGCGCACGCCATGCACTTCGTGCAGCCGCATGAAAAGCCTGCCGAGATCCGGGCCGAACTGTTTCTCGAAGGGCACGTTTCCGGGTGAAACGACCGTCACGCGCAGCTTGCGCTCGCGCAGCGCCGATGCCACTTCGAGCCCGATGAAGCTCGCGCCCAATACGAGGGCGTGATCGCATTGCGCGGCCGTTTCGACGAGCTTTCGCGCATCGTCGCGATTGCGCAGCAGACGAATCCGCGCCGCTACACCATCGTCGTCGATGCCTTGCAACGAGGGACGCTTCGGCACGCCGCCCGTTGCGACGAGTGCCGCGTCGTAGCGAATCGACGGCGCACTGCCGATGTCGATGCGCCGCGCGCTTGCATCGAGCGTCCTGACATCGGCCTGAATCGCTTCGATCGAATGCGTTGCGAAGAAATCGTCGGGCAAGAGCGGCGGAATGTCGTCGGGCGGCATTTCGCCGGACGGCACGAATTTGCTCAGCACCGTGCGGTCGTAGGGCGTGCGCGGCTCGCGGTCGATCAGCACGATGCGTCCCGCAAAGCCGAATTCGCGCAGCGCGGCACACGCAGCGGCGCCCGCCGCGCCCGCGCCGACGATCGCGAATGTACGTTTGTCGGAAGATGCAGAGGCCGAAGGCGCGTTCGGTTGAGGCTCCGGCGTGCTGCTGACGAGCACATCGTCATGTGCGAGACGCACGGGATAGCGCGTCAGCGGCAGCAGCGCGGGCGGCTCGATGATCGCGCCGCTCGCGATGTCGAACGTCGCCTTGTGCCATGGACACACCAGTCGCCCATCGCAGAGCGTGCCCTCTTCGAGCGGCGCGCCTGCATGCGGACATTCCGCGCTAAGTGCATGCACGGTTTTGCCTGAACGGATCAGCAAAATCGGCGTGCCATTTGCGTCGACGCGTTTCATGCCGCTAGCGAGATCGGAGAGCCGGGCCACCTTCTGCATGTCGCTGGTATGAGTCATCGTTTTCCTCGTTCGGGTCCGCGGCGCAGCGGTGCGATGCGTCGATCCACTTGCTTTACGCAAGCGCCATGCCGTACAAGATTCGAATGCGCAGCGGGCATGCATGTGCGAATGCAGCACGACGCACGCACGTCATCGCGATCACCACGCACGCGCAAGATGGGCACATCGCTTGCATGGAGTTCGCTAGCGCCGGCATTTGTCGGGTGAACGCCAACACCTGCGCGATGCCGTCGCCAGGTTTTGCCACGGAGGAACAGATGAACGACATCGGCCACGATCCGTTGCGGCGCGCCGCGCCCGCTGCGTGGTACATCAACAGCGGACTGCGCCTGAACGACGACGAACCGGACGCCGACTCCGAGCCGCCCGTGCGCTATGCGCTCGTGCCCGCGCTGGAGCGCTATCTCGCGACCGTGCGCTATGCCGATGAGAATTCCGCGCGCCGGGCCGCCACGCTCGATGCGCTGCGCGCTCGCGGCATGGACTGGCTGCCGCTTCCGGGGCGTGGCGAAACGGCGACGCGCTGGCGCGGACTCGCGGCCGTCGCGGCCTGCGACCTGTCGCTCGTGAAGCTCTACGAAGGCCACACCGATGCGCTCGCGATTCTCGCGGAACTGCAACGCGCCGATCTCGCCGATGAGGGCAGCTGGGCCGTGTGGGCCGCCGAGCCGCCCAACCGCAAACTGATCGCGCGAAATGCGGGCGGCGACGCGTTGACACTCGAAGGCATCAAGCCGTGGTGCTCGGGCGCGCAGCACGTGACGCATGCGCTGGTGACGGCATGGCGCGGCGGCGAGCCGGTGTTGGCCGCCGTCGAACTGTCGCAACCCGCGATCACGGTCCATATCAGCGGCTGGCAAGCCGTCGGCATGCGCGCGACGGGCACGGGCGCGGTGCGCTTCGACGGCGCGCGCGCCGTGCAGGTCGGCGAGGCGGGTGCGTATCTCGCGCGTCCCGGCTTCTGGCGCGGTGGCGCGGGTATCGCCGCGTGCTGGTATGGGTGTGCAGCGGCGCTCGCGTCGGTGCTGCGCGACAGCGTCAGGCGCCACGCCGATCCGCGTGCGCGCGCGCATCTCGCCACCGTCGACGCCGAACTGTCCACCGTCGCTGCGCTGTTGCGCGAGTCGGCTGCATGGATCGACGAACATCCGCGCGATGACGCGCAGCAATGCGCGCTGCGCGTGCGTGTCGCCGTCGAACAGGCGGCCGGGCAGGTGATGGAGCACGTGTTGCGCGCGCTCGGCGCGGTGCCGTTCTGCACAAACGGATGGTTCGCGCATGCGATCGCCGATCTGCCCATATTCCTGCGGCAAAGCCATACGGAACGCGATGAAAGCGCGTTGGGGAAGACGCTGCTCGATGACGAAGACGCGGGCGAGCACAGGAAGCTCGCTCACGAATGAAGCGTGAATGAGGTGTGAATCGAGCACGAACGAAGCGCACATTAGCCGCGATACAAACGATGACGCACGATGCGTTCTCGCGCGTACGCGAACCCCGACGGCCATCGACAGGTTCATCGCGCGAATCCGCGTCGCGACGGGCGTGCGCATCGCGTGGAGCGCAGTGCCGCGCGTGGTGACGAGCGCGCGGATCGCGTCGCGAGTGAGGGGCGGGTTCGGAGATACGCTGACTGCGCTTGCCGCTCCGTGAACACGCGTTGCGTTGTGCGGCTCAGGCGTTATCGATCGGAGCCGGCCGTTCCAGCCGCCGCATAGCGCGCGAGAAACATGTCGGCCGAGGTCTCCGCAATCGTCTTCTGCTCGGCGGCCGTCAGCGGCGGCTGTCCCATCGTCACCTGAGGCCAGAACGCGAAGCCCTTCACGAGGCTTTGAAGCTGGTGCGCAGCGAATGCGGGATCATGCGCCGCGAGGCGGCCATCGGCGGCCGCCGCGCGTATCCAGACGGTCAGTCCTTCTTCGCGCTCCCCGATGCGCGCGACCATGTCCCGCGCGCGCTCCGGCGAATGAATGCCCGCCGCGATCGCGACGCGCGCAAGCGACATGAACGCCTCGTCGCTCAGTAGCCGCATCTTCTGCGCAAGCAACTCGATCAGTTGCGGTCGCAGCGGTGCGTCCGCGCGATAGCCGGGCGATTCGCCCGCCGCGCTCGCGTCCCATAGCTGTTGAAGAATCGCCGCGAAGAGCGCTTCCTTGCTGGGGAAATGGTTGTAGACCGTGCGCTTCGACACGCTCGCGCGCGCCGCAATGCGGTCCATGCTGGTGGCCTCGAAACCGGCTGCGCGAAATTCGTCGATGGCCGCTTCGATCACGGCCGCGCGCTTGCGATCGGTCAGACGTTGTGGGGTGGCGCTGTCGTCCATCGCTCGATTTTACACCGGCGGGTTTACTTTTCGAGATAATAAACTACACTGTGCAGTCTACCTTTGACTACATGACGCTTCGAATGAACTCGATCATCGGCCACATCAGTCAGATTCTGGGTTTCGCGGCGGCAGAGCGCGGGCGCGCGCTGTCCAGCATGTCGCCGCAACACGACGGGCAGCGCTTTCGCAACGTCGAGCCGCGGCCCGAGCAAGGGTTGCGCAAGACGCTGCGCATCATGTGGAACGTGCTGCTCAACAAGCCCGACGGCACCGCGCCTGCCGGTCCGCTCCCCGTCGATCGGCTGACGCGCGCGGACCTCGATGCCGCGCACGACAGGAGTCTCTTCCGGCTCGGCCATTCGACGCTGCTGCTCAAGCTGCGCGGCCAGTTCTGGCTGACCGACCCCGTCTTCGCGGAGCGCGCGTCGCCGTTCAAAAGAATGGGGCCGAAGCGCTTCCATGCGCCGCCCATCGCACGCGACGCGTTGCCGCCGTTGCGCGGCGTGATTCTTTCGCACGATCACTACGACCATCTGGATCGCGAGACGGTGCTCGCACTCGCCGAAACGACGGGCGTGTTTCTGACGCCGCTCGGCGTCGGCGACCGGCTGATCGAGTGGGGCATCGATGCGTCGAAGGTGCGGCAGTTCGACTGGTGGCAGGGTGTCGAGATCGACGGCGTGCAGTTCACGGCGACGCCCGCGCAGCACTTCTCGGGACGCAGCCTGTTCGACGGCAACAGCACGCTGTGGGCGTCGTGGGTGATCGTCGATGGCGACCTGCGCGTGTTCTTCAGCGGCGACACCGGCTACTTCGACGGCTTCAAGACGATCGGCGAGCGGCTCGGCCCGTTCGACGTGACCTTGCTCGAAACGGGCGCGTACGACGCGCAATGGCCGTACGTCCACATGCAGCCCGACGATACCGTGCAGGCGCATATCGATCTGCGCGGCCGCTGGCTCGTCCCCATTCACAACGGCACGTTCGATCTGGCGATGCATCGCTGGCAGGAGCCGTTCGAGCGCGTCGTCGGACTCGCCGCCGCGCGCGGCATTGCGCTCGCGACGCCGCGCATGGGCGAACGGCTCCATCTGGCGTCGCCGCATCGGGGCGAGCGCTGGTGGCGCGAAGTCGTCGAAGTCGTCGAAGTCGTCGAAGTGGCCGATGTGCGCAAGCCATCGCGCCGACGCGTGGCGTGCAGGCCGGCGGGGCAGAGCAATACATGACGTTGGGCCGCGACGCATAACGGCCGTAAAGCGAGGCGCCTTTTCTGCAAAGAGAGGCGCCTCTTCTTTTGTCAGGCGAGTATCGGGTCCGTTTGCGCACAGGCTCATGCAGCGTCCGTCGAAGCGCGCTAAGGTATCGCCTCAGTCTCCTCGTGCGCGCGCCATTGCGATGGATGCGCAAGTCTTCAATGTCTACGGAGCGTCATCAGATGAGCGAAACCACGCAGTTCTGGATGGTCGAAGGCGCGCCGACGCCCGTCGGCCCGTTTTCACACGCGACGGAATCGGGCGGCTGGGTGTTCGTCACGGGTCAGATGCCCACGTCGCCCGACGACGATGCAGCGCCCTTGCCCGAAGGCGTCGCCGCGCAGACCAAACGCGTGATGGACAACCTCGTGCTGGTGCTCAAGGGCATCGGTCTGGGGCTGGAGCATGTCGTATCGGCGCGTATCTTCCTGACCGAGTTCAAGCGCGACTACGCGACGATGAACGCCGTCTACGCCGCGCATTTTCCGCCGGGCCGCCTGCCGGCGCGGACCTGCGTCGGCGTGACGGGACTCGCGCGCGATGCGCTCGTCGAAATCGATTTCATCGCGCGCCGTCCGGGTTGATGCCGGGCTGAAACACGCAGCGCTTCGCTACAGCCGAGACAGCCGATGTCCGCTTCCGTCGAACCGTCCGCGCGGCGCGATTTCCTGCTGCGCGCGCTGACGCTGCCGCTCGCCATGTCCATGCCGTCATTTGCCCACGCGCAGCAAGCGCCGCTGCCGCGCATCGAGCGCCGCGCGATTCCGTCGACGGGCGAAGCGTTGCCCGTCGTCGGCTGCGGCACGTGGCGCACGTTCGATGTCGGCGACGATGCGAACGGCCAGGCGCGGCTCGCGCAAGTGCTGAACGTGCTGTTCGCGGCGGGCGGCTCGGTCATCGATTCGTCGCCGATGTACGGTTCGTCGGCAGGCGTCGCGGGCACGCTGCTCACGCGGCTCGACGCGCATCGCAAGGCCTTCGTCGCGACCAAGGTGTGGACGCAGGGCCGCGAGGCGGGCATCGCGCAAATGGAGGAGTCGATGCGTCGCCTGCAGCAGCCGCGCATCGACCTGATGCAGGTGCACAACCTCGTCGACTGGCGCACGCAGATTGCGACGCTGCGCGACTGGAAAGCGCGCGGACGCATCCGCTATATCGGCATCACGCACTACACGTCGAGCGCTTTCGACGAAGTCGCGAGCGTGATGCGCAGCGAGAAGCCCGACTTCGTGCAGATCAACTACGCCGCCGATGACCGCGACGCCGAAGCGCGCATCCTGCCGCTCGCGCACGATCTGGGCATCGGCGTCGTGATCAATCAGCCGTTCGGCGGGGGCGGGCTGCTGTCGCGCGTGATGAAGCAGCGGGTGCCCGCGTGGGCCGCCGATATCGGCTGCGCGACATGGGCGCAGATCCTGCTGAAATTCGTGCTCGCGCAGCCCGCCGTGACCGTCGTGATTCCGGGCACGGGCCGGCCCGAATACATGACCGACAACGTTCACGCGGGCGTCGGACCGTATCCCGACAAGGCGATGTGCAAGCGGATCGTCGAAGCTGTCGGCGCCTGAAGTCTCACGATGCGGACGAGGACGCGGACGCCTTCAGCAACACAGGGTCGTTGCGATAGACATCGGGGAACATCTGCTTCAGCTCGTCGATCTTCGGCAGATCGTTGATCGCGATGTACGGATAGTCCGGATGCCGCACGAGGAAATTCTGGTGATACGCCTCGGCGGGATAGAAGCCCTTGAATTCCTCGACTCGCGTGACGATCGGCGCGGAGAACACTTTCGCGCTGTTCAGCTGCGCGATGTAGGCCTGCGCGATCGCGCGTTGCTGCGCGTTTTGCGGAAACACGGCCGACCGGTACTGCGTGCCGTGATCGGGGCCCTGGTAGTTCAGCTCGGTCGGATTGTGGACGACCGAAAAGAAGATCTGCAGCAGGCGGCCATAGGTGATCTGCGTCGGGTCATACGTGATGCTCACCGACTCCGCGTGCCCCGTGTCGCCGCCGCTGACGGTCTCGTACTGCGCGGTGCCCGCCGCGCCGCCCGAATAGCCGGACGCGACCTGCTTCACGCCCTTCACGTGCTCGTACACGCCCTGGACGCCCCAGAAGCAGCCGCCTGCGAAGACGGCCGTCTCCGTGTGCGCGCCGGCGACTTTTTCGTCCTGCGCGGGCGGCGGAATCCTGACCGCCTGTTCCGCCGATGCGACGTGCTGCCAGGCGACCGCGCCCGCGCCGAGCGCGATCAGCGCGATCACCCGGCCCGTCGATGTGCGGGTCCAGCCGAATGCGCGGGTGATGAATGTCATGTTCATGGTGAGAGGTCCTCGAATACGCGTTGCTGGCGATTGGTCCATAGATGCGCTGCGTGATCAGCCGAACGTGAACGCGTAGGCTTCGACACCGGGATCGAGAAACTCGATCGCGAACGTGTGGTCGGCCACGTCGCCCGATTGACGCACGAGCTGATACAGCCGCTGTTCGGTAACGACGCCCGTGCCGTCGGCTTTCACGTCGGTGCCGCGCGCGTCGCCGGGAGCGGCGCCGTCGATCGTCACGCGAAAGCGCACCGGCTTGCCGTCGGCGCCCGGGCCGAGCACCAGATGCAGGTCGCGCGCATGGAAGCGGTAGACGATGCGTCCGTCAGGCGCGGCGAGCGTCGCGTGCTCGGCGCCCACTTTCCACGTGCCCGCGAGCCCCCAGTCGTTCACGCCGAGGTTCGACGGCGCGGCATATGCATGCGCGCGGTCCGCCGCCTCGCCGCCCGGCGACACGAAGTTCTCGGCGCGTTCATAGCCGATGTACGTTTCCGGCGACTGCATGTCGTTGCCGTCGGCGGCTGCCTCGACGCCATTGGCACGCTGCGGGAGACCCGTCGTCACTTTCATCGCGTCGGGATGGCCTGCTTCCGCGAGCAGTTGCTGGATCACTTTCTCCGATTGCTCGTATTCGCCTTCGCCGAAATGATGATGGCGAATGCGCCCCTGCGCATCGACGAAATAGTGCGCGGGCCAATACTGGTTGCCGAACGCGCGCCAGATCGCATAGTTGTTGTCGATCGCGATCGGGTAATCGACGCCGAGATCGTGCGACGCCTTCTTCACGTTGTCGATATTGCGCTCGAATGCGAACTCCGGCGCATGCACGCCGATCACGACGAGCCCCATGTCACGGTACTTCTGCGACCACGCCTTCACATACGGCAGCGTGCGCAGGCAGTTGATGCACGAATACGTCCAGAAGTCGATCAACACGACCTTGCCGCGCAACTGTTCAGTTGTGAGCGGCGGCGAGTTCAGCCATTGCACGGCGCCCGTCAGCGGCGGCAGCGTGCCTTCGACGGGAAGCGGCGCGGCTGGCGCGGACGCGCGCATCATCGCGCCCGTCGCGGCTTCATTGGTTTCGCCTGGCTTTGCGTTCGAAGCGTCGGCGGCGGGTTGCATTGCGTTCGTCGCGTTCGTGCCGTTCGTGGCATTCGCGGATTGCATCGCGTTGCCGGTGCCTTTGGAGGGCGAGAGCGTGTCGACGAGACGCTGTTCGAGGCCGCCCGTCGCGACCGTCGACACGCGGGCGAGCACGCCCGTATCGAAGCCGAGCGCAATCGCGGCGACGCCCGCCAGCATCGCTGCGCCGATGCCACGCCGCACCCATTCGCCCGCGCCGAGCGAGCGCTTCATCGCAGTGAAAACGCGCCCGCCGATCAGCAATGCAACGGCGAGCGACGTCGCCGCGCCCGCCGCATAGGCGAACAGCAGCAGCGTGGTGCCCACGCTCGCGCCGCGCAACGCCGCGCCCGTCAGCACAAGACCGAGGATGGGGCCGGCGCACGGCGCCCACAGCAGGCCCGTCGCGATGCCGAGCAGAAACGACGAACCGATGCGCGGTTTTTGCCCATCGGACTGGGCCAGCGCGGAGAGCCGGTTGCCCGCGCTGACGAGCGGGTGCATCAGGCGATCGGCGAGACGCGGCATCAGCAGCGTCAGGCCAAACACGCCGAGCAGCACGATCGCGGCCCAGCGGCCGTACTGGTTCGCTTGCGTGACCCAGCCGCCGCCGATCGCCGCGAGCGTCGCGACGAGCGCGAACGTGAGCGCCATGCCGCCGAGCAGCGGCAGGCCGCTGCGCGAGAACGGCTGGTCGGCGCGCGCGAAAACGAAAGGCAGCACGGGCAGGATGCACGGACTCAGGATCGTGAGCGCGCCGCCAAGGTAAGCAAGAACGATGAGTAGCATGATGGTTGGCCGATGGATCGTGCGGAATGAAGGCGTCGAGAGAGCGCGTCGAATAGGGTGTCGAAAAGCCGCGTCAGGCGGCTTGCGGCGTGAAGGTCATCGCGAGGCCGTTCATGCAGTAGCGCAACCCCGTGGGCTTGGGTCCGTCGTCGAACACATGGCCCAGATGGCCCCCGCAGCGTCGGCAGTGCACTTCCGTGCGGACCATGCCGAACGAACCGTCCTCGCGCGTCGCGACGGCGTGATCGAGCGGCGCCCAGAAGCTCGGCCAGCCGGTGTGGCTTTCGAACTTCGTGCGCGACGAGAAGAGATCGAGCTTGCAGCCGGCGCACGCGAACACGCCGCTGCGATGCTCGTCGTTCAACGGGCTGCTGTACGGGCGCTCGGTGCCTTCCTCGCGCAGCACGTGATACTGCGCGGGCGTGAGCATCTGCCGCCATTGCGCGTCCGTATGCGTGACTTCGAAACGCCCGGTCGTCCCATTTGCCGCGTCGCCGGCGTGTGCCGTGTCGGCGGCGAACGCGCGCCACTGCGTGAGCGCGGCCAGCGCGGCGAGCGCGCTGCCGCCCGATAACAGGAACTGCCTGCGGCTTTTCATCGTGTGCTCCTTCGTGCAACTCGATTGAACGTGGCCGTAGCGTAAGTCCGCCGTGGTATCGGGGTCCTCACGGAAACTTAAATTAATTGTGATAACTCGGCGGCCGAAAATTCTGCACAATGGCTACACCTGTAAACGTTGCAGTGCGGCGTTTAATCCGGCTTTTTCCCTCAATCCAACCCAGCCGATGGACCATCCGAAGCGCGTACTGATCGTCGAAGACGATGTCGATATAGCGAATGTGCTGAGCCTGCATCTGCGGGACGAACGCTATGAAGTCGTCCACAGCGCCGACGGCAACGAAGGCCTGCGGCTGCTGGAGCAGGGCAACTGGGACGCGCTGATACTCGACCTGATGCTGCCGGGCGTCGACGGTCTGGAGATTTGCCGGCGCGCCCGCGCGATGGCGCGTTATACGCCCATCATCATCACGAGCGCGCGTTCGAGCGAGGTGCACCGGATACTCGGCCTCGAACTGGGCGCCGACGACTATCTCGCGAAGCCGTTCTCCGTGCTCGAACTGGTCGCGCGCGTGAAGGCGCTGCTGCGGCGCGCCGATGCGATGGCGAAGGACGCGCGGATGGAGTCGGGCAGTCTCAATCTCGCGGGCCTGTTCGTCGATCCGCTCACGCGCGAAGCAAGCGTCGACGGCAAGCGGATCGAGCTGACGCCGCGCGAGTTCGACCTGCTGTACTTTTTCGCGAGCCGTCCCGGCAAGGTGTTCTCGCGCATGGACCTGCTCAACGCCGTGTGGGGCTATCAGCATGAAGGCTACGAGCACACGGTGAACACGCACATCAACCGGCTGCGCGCGAAGATTGAGGCCGATCCCGCCGAGCCGACGCGCATCCTCACGGTATGGGGACGCGGCTACAAGTTCGTCGCCGATCCCGGCGCGCGCGAAGGAGAAGCGCCGTGAACCTGTCGTTGACGCAGCGACTGTTGCTGGTGTTTTCCGTATTGCTGCTCGCGTGCTGCGGCGCGTCGGCGTGGCTGCAGATCCGTTCCAGCGATCTGCACGAAAAGGAAGTGATACAGAGCCTGTCGCGCGATCTCGCGTCGCATATCGCGCTCAATCCGGCGCTCTCCGGCGACAGCGGCGGCGCGGCGCGCAAGGACGCGCTGCGGCAGATCTTCGGGCAGTTGATGGTGGTCAATCCGAGCGTCGAAGTGTATCTGCTCGATCAGGACGGGCATATCGAAGGCGACGATGCGCCCGCCGGCCACCTGAAGCGGATGCAGGTCGACGTTGCCCCCGTGCGCAAGTTCGTCGCGGGCGACCCGCTGCCGATACTCGGCGACGATCCGCGCAGCGTCGACGGCCGCAAGGTGTTCAGCGCGGCGCTGCTGCCGCATGCGGATAACCGGCCGCCGGGCTACATCTATGTCGTGCTGCAAGGCGAAGCGCATGACGAACTCGCGGCGCGCTTCAGGGCAAGCTCGGTGTTGCGCACGACGTTGTGGTCGATGGGCGTCGTCGCGCTGTGCGGCCTCGTTGCGGGCGTGGTGGCGTTCGGGCTGATCACGCGGCCGCTGCGACGTCTGACGGACGCGATGCGCAAGTTCGACGCGAACGGCGAGCCGGATGCGCAGCCTCCCGTTTCCGCGTCGGGTGGCGCGGCTGCGCGCATCGCGCCGTCCCGCTCGCGCGACGAGATCGCCACGCTCGAATCGACGTTCGCGCAGATGGCCGAGCGCATCGGCCAGCAATGGCGCGCGCTGACGAAGCAGGACCAGGAGCGGCGCGAACTGGTTGCGAACATTTCTCACGATCTGCGCACGCCGCTCACTTCGCTGCACGGCTACCTCGAAACGCTGTCGATGAAAGCGGATTCGCTGAGTGACACGGAGCGCAAACGTTATCTCGCGATCGCGCTCGCGCAAAGCGTGAAGGTCGGCAAGCTCGCGCAATCGTTGTTCGAGCTTGCTCGCCTCGAGCATGGCAACGTGCAGCTCGCGCTGGAGGACTTCTCGCTCGTCGATCTGGTGCAGGACGTGTTCCAGAAATTCGAGCTGTCGGCGGAGGCGCGGCGCGTGCGGTTGCGCGCGGGCATTGCGCCGCGTCTGCCGAACGTAACGGCGGACCTCGGCATGATCGAGCGCGTGCTGACCAATCTGCTCGACAACGCGATCCGTCACACGCCCGATGACGGCGCCGTCGATGTCGATCTCGCGGTGCGCGATGGCAAGGTGTCGGTGACGGTGAGCGACACAGGGCCCGGCATTCCCGCCGATGTGCGCGCGGGCCTGTTCCAGCGGCCGTTCACGTCGGGCGGCGCGCATCGCGGCGGACTCGGCCTGCTGATCGTCCAGCGCATGCTACAACTGAACGACAGCCAGATACGGCTCGTCGAGCGCGAAGGCGCGGGGACGACATTCTGCTTCGAGCTGCATCCGGCAGGCACCGCGCAGAAGGGCGGACGCGTGGCCGTCTCCGCGCAGTGATCGCGTAAAGCGCGAATAACATGCATTGTCGAAAGCGCACGAAAACGCGCGGCACAAACAAACGCGGGTTTAAAACACTCGCGAAATATCGCGCCGTTAAAATCCTCTGAAAATAGCGCTTGAAAAGATGGAGCGCTCTAATCGTTAACGACGGGTTAAAGATGCGCTCGCCTGCGCCGTTATCAGCGTGTAGACGCCGACAAGCCTATTTTTGGCGCGCGCGATTCCGGCTAGACTGCTGTTCCTTCACCTGAAGATTTCGTCATGCGTCGTTCGCAAGCGACGCGACGCCGTGTTCCCTCGACGCTCGCCGGTGCAACGCCGACAACGAGCGCATCGCGTGGGGCCGCGTCGGACGAAAGCCGGTTTGAAGCGTGGTTTGGAGTGCATCGAACACGGATCGCAAAAAGGAAAACGAAATGCGGTGGTGCTACTCATGTGTCTCACGGCGAAGCGTGCCTTCTGGCATCGCATGCCCCGACGCGCATCGAAGGCATTTCATTGACTCCGTCATCCTTTTTGTTTGCAGCTTTCTGCTGATCGCGCACGCGAGCGCCGGCGAGAACGTGCTGCGCGTGCTCGCGTGGCCAGGCTATGCCGATGCCGACGTCGTCAAGGCATTCGAGGACCGCTATCACGCGAAAGTCGAAGTCACGCTCGTCGATTCCGACGAAGCGCTCTGGGACAAGATGCATCAAGGCTCGCAGCCGCAATTCGACGTGCTCGCGGCGAACACGGCCGAAATCCAGCGCTACGCGCACGACAAGCTGCTCGCGCCGCTGGACCTTGCACGCTTGCCGAACACGAGCCGTCAGTTGCCGCGCTTTCGCGCGCTCTCCTCGATCGAAGGGCTCACGAATCAAGGCAACGTCTACGCGATTCCGTTCACGTATTCGACGATGGGCCTCATCTACGACCGCAAGCAGGTGAGCGTCGCGCCGCATTCGATGAACGAATTGTGGAATCCTCGCTATCGCGGCAAGGTGCTCGACTTCAACAGCGCGCAGCACAATTTCTCGTTCACGGCGCTCGCGCTCGGCTATCCGAATCCGTTCCAGCTGAACGGCGCGCAGATCCAGAACATCACCCGAAAGCTGGTCGATCTGCGGCGCAATCTGCTCACCTACTACAACCTGCCCGAGGAAGCCGCCGCGTATTTCGTGCAGCACAAGGCCGCGCTGATGTTCGGCAACTACGGCACGCAGCAGGTCGAGCTGCTGCGCCGCGCGGGCGCGGACGTCGGCTATGTGATTCCCGACGAAGGCGTGCTCGCATGGCTCGACTGCTGGTCGATGACGAGCGCGGCCGCGAACCGGCCGCTCGCGCTCGCGTGGATCAACTACATGATCGAGCCCGGCGTCAGCCAGTTGCTGACGCAGCGCCAGGGGCTCGCGAACACACTCACTGAGCCGCCCGAGAGCACAGGCAAGAGCCACATCATCTGGATCGAGCCCGTCGAGGACATCCAGAAGCGCGAGGCGCTGTGGAGCCGCATCGTATCGGGCGACCGCCCGGAGCGTTTCTGATCATGCGCCAGGGCCTCACGTTCAAGCTCTCGGTGCTGCTCGCGCTGATCGGCGTGCTCGCGTCGGGCACGACGGGCTTCTACGCGTATCAGGCGAACCGCACGATGCTCGTGCGCGAAGCCGAGCGCAGCCTGCTCACGTCGACGGAACTGCTCGGCCAGCGCTTCACGGTGGCCATCAGCGACATCGCCGCCGATGCGCTGGTGCTGTCAACGATGCCATCGGCGGCGGCCGTCGCGATCAGCGACGACGGCACGTCACCGGAAAACCCGATGCGCGACCGGCTCGCGCAGGTATTCACGAGCTTCATCGCGCAGCATCCCGAATATCTGCAAGTGCGGCTCATCGCGCGCAATCACTTCGGGCTGGAGCTGATCCGCATCGACCGCGAAGCGGGCGGCACCGTGCGCGTGCAGGAAAGCGCGCTACAGGAAAAAGGCCAGTTCGCGTATGTGTTCGATACGCTCGCGCTGACGCCGGGGCGCATCTACATTTCGCCGATCGCCGTGAATCACGAGCACGGCGCGCATGCGGCCGAGGGCAAGCCGACGCTGCGGGTCGGCACGCCCGTCGCCGATCCGCATGGCGACGTGGTCGGCGCAGTGGTGATCGACGTCGATCTTGCGAGCCTGCTGCGGCTCTCGCAGGCCGATCTGCCCGCCGACTATCAGGTGTATCTCGCGAACGAGTGGGGCGATTTCCTCGTGCATCCCGACCCGTCGCAAACCTTCGGCTTCGACAAGGGCCGGCGCGTGTTCATGCAGGACAGCTTTGCGGCGACGAAACCGCTATTCGATCAGTCGACACAGCCCGTGCTGATGAACGGCCTGTCGCAGCCGAAAGAAGCGCATGGACATGTCTATGCATTCGTGCGCCGGCCGTTCGGCGAATCGCAGGGCAACCGCTTCATCGTGCTCGGACTCGCGAAGCCGCTGCACCACGTGCTGACGGGCGCGAACATGCTCGGCGACAGCATCGTGCGCATGGTGCTGATCTTCAGCGCGTTCG
This sequence comes from Paraburkholderia piptadeniae, assembly GCF_900007165.1. GTDB lineage: Bacteria > Pseudomonadota > Gammaproteobacteria > Burkholderiales > Burkholderiaceae > Paraburkholderia > Paraburkholderia piptadeniae. The sequence goes on along the minus strand of NZ_CYGY02000057.1, from coordinate 55,204 downwards.
CGATCCTGCTCGCGATTCTCTTTGCGCGTGCGCTGACGCGGCCGCTGCATCTGCTCGCGGATGCGGCGACACACTTCTTCTCCGAGCACGCGATGGTGGCGCTGCCGCTCAAGCGCACCGACGAAATCGGCGTGCTCGCGCGCTGCTTCGACCGGATGCGGCGCGAAATCCACTTGCAGATGGACGAGCTGCACAGCAAGCAGCACGAGCTGACGCATCTCGCGAGTCACGACGGACTCACGGGGCTACCGAACCGGATGCTGTTCATGCAGAAGCTGCAGGAAGCGATCGACGAGGCGAGGGCGAACGGCAGCGAGCGGCTCGCCGTGCTGTTTATCGATCTGAACCGCTTCAAGCAGATCAACGATCAGTACGGCCACTCGGTCGGCGACGACGTGCTCGCAATCGTCGCGCGGCGTTTGCAGCATGTGCTGTATAGCGGCGATATGGTCGCGCGGCTGGGCGGCGACGAGTTCATCGTGCTCGTGAAGGGCGAGCGCTCGGCCGACGCGGCGCCCGCGATCGCAGCCCGCATCGTGCGCACGCTCGACGACGAAGTGATGGTCGGCGATCGGCAGATGGCCGTCGGCGCGAGCATCGGCATCAGCCAGTTTCCGACGGACGGCGATTCGGCCGAAACACTCCTGCTCAACGCGGATGCCGCGATGTACGCGGCGAAATCGGGCGGCTCGGGCGCATGGATCTCGTATCAGGAAGTGCTCGCGCTGCAGCGCGCGCGAGCCGGCCGCGACATGTCTCCTGGCCAGAGCGAGCCCGCCAGGGCCGAGCGCGCCGCAGACGGGGCTGACGTGATCGCTTGAGCCTTTGCTCGAGCCCTTGCACGGCGTAAATCACGGAATCTCCGCTCCGCCTTGCGGCACGCTTCTTGCGAAAACGCCTGCATGTCGAAGCGAAAAGGAGAACCCGGATGACCCTGGTCATTTATCTGATCGGCTGGCTGATTTTTATTGGCGGCGTCTCGTGGGCTCTCATCACCATGCACGTCGCGCAACATTACGTCGCGATCGTCGACGTTATCCTGCTGGGCATCGGCGTCGTCACGGGCGCGACCCGCGCGCGCGGACGCGACCGCTCTTCATAGCGCGACGATTTTCACAGCCTTTTTAAAGCCTTTTTCACGCGCCGACGCGCGCGAGTCCATTGATGTCGCGGCGGTCACGACGGCCACCGCGCGCGGGCAGTTTTTGCACGCCGCCATGACATTTTTCGACATAGTTTTTGAACTGACTCGGCGGGCAGGTTCTCCTACAGTTTCATCCGTCGCCACGCTGCATCTGCGAAGTGGCCCGAACCGTGAAGGACACCGCCGTGAAAATCCGCTCGCAAGTCTTCTCCTCGTTTTCTGATCTGCTGAAGCGCTCGTCGTCCGCGACGATGGCGCGCGGCGTGTCGCGGCGCATCGCGTTCGCGGCGGCCGCCGCCGTGGTCGGCGCAAGCGCATCGCTCGTCAGCGTGCCGGCGTGGGCAGGATGGTACGGCCACGGCACGGCGTACACGTCGCACGGCACGTATAGCGGCGCGCATGCGGCGTCGTGCGGCGGCGGCACCTGCAACCATGCAGGCGGCGTAATGGGTCCGTACGGCGGCATCGCGAGCAACTCGGGCAGCGTCACACGCACGGCGCCTGGCCAGTTCAGCAACTCGGGCACGGCCTACGGTCCGAACGGACGCTCGGTCCAGCATTCCGGCGACACCAGTTGCGCGAGCGGCAGTTGCTCGCATACGGGCTCGATGACGGGCTCGGACGGCAGAACGGCCTCGACATCCGGTGATGTCACGCGCACGGCTCCCGGCCAGTACACATCGTCGGGCACGGTGACGGGCGGCAACGGCAACACGTACAACCACTCGGCGTCGACGAACTGCGCCGGCTGGACCTGCTCGCGCTCGGGCACCGTGACGGGCAGCAACGGCGGCACGGTCACGCATTCGGGCAGCGCGACGAGCGTCGCATCGGGCGTCGTCGTCACATCGGGCAGCGCAACGGGCACGCACGGCAACACGGTGACGACGAGCGGCACGGTCGTGCATGGCGGCACCGTCACGACGGGCGGAACGACGGTGGTGACGGGCACCACGACCACGGTCGGCGCGGCTGTCGTCGTCCCGCCGCCCGCCGTAGTGCCCGTTGTAGTGCCGCCTTCGACGTCGACCGTGGTCGTCGCGGCTCCCGTTCCGGCTCCCGCGCCTGTCGTCGTCGCGCCGCCGCCGCCGCCCGCCGTCGTGGTCGCGCCGGCTCCCATCGTGGTTCCGCCGCCTGCGCCGCATGTCGTCGTGGCTGTGCCGCCGCCCGCGCCGCATGTCGTCTACGTTGCGCCGAAGCCGCGTCCCGCTGTTTGGATTCCGGGGCATTGGGTCGGCCGCGTATGGGTGCCCGCGCACTGGGCATAACGAACGCTTGCTTCGAGAGACGAACGACGAACGGCGCGACAGGCGCCGTTCGTCTTTTCGTGTTTTCACCGTTTGCGCCTGTCTCTTCAGCGGCTTCGCAGAGATCCGCGATGCGCCATCGATGTCCTTCACATGGCGCTTCGCGACAGCCTTGGCCCGCTCCAGACAAACCCTGATTGCTGCGCTGAAAGCGCCGCTGCTATCGTGCGCGGGTCATGTGTGGAAGCGCTTCCACGCGATGCTTCCACACGGTCCAGTCGACCAGTCCAAACGACCGATCCAATCCGTTCAGCGAGAGGGGGTTCCGTGGCATACGACGCAGTGACATCCCGCAACCGTGATCAGCGCGACACTCATCGGGACACGAACACAAGCTCCCGCAGCGATTCTCTCGACGAACCCTTCACGCCGCCGCCCGATTCCGTGCTGTGGCGCAAAGACTTCCTGCTCGGCGCGGCGACGGCTTCGTATCAGATCGAAGGCGCAGTCGACGAGGACGACCGTCTGCCGTCGATCTGGGACACCTTTTCGGCGACGCCCGGCAAGGTGCTCGCGGGCGACACGGGCGCGGTGGCCTGCGATCACTATCACCGCTGGGAAAGCGATCTCGATCTGCTCACGCGGCTCAACTTCGAAGCGTACCGGCTGTCGATCGCATGGCCGCGCGTGATGGACGAAGCGGGCCGTCCCAACGCGAAGGGCATCGGCTTTTACAAGCGTCTGCTCGACAAGCTCAAGGACAAGGGCTTGCAGACCTTCGTCACGCTTTATCACTGGGATTTGCCGCAGCATCTGGAGGATCGCGGCGGCTGGCTCAACCGCGAGACCGTCTATCGCTTCGCCGATTACGCGGACCTGATGAGCCGCGAACTGTCGGGCCACGTCGATGCGTGGATGACGCTCAACGAGCCGTGGTGCTCGGCATTTCTCGGCTATGGCAACGGTCATCACGCGCCGGGCCGCGCGAACGTGCGTTACGCGACGCAGGCGATGCATCATCTGCTGCTCGCGCATGGTCATGGCATGCAGGCGCTGCGCACGAACGATCCCGCGTCGATGAAGGGCATCGTCGCGAACGTCGGGCGCGGCACGCCGGCGTCGGCGAGCGAAGCGGACGTGCGCGCCGCGCATCTGTTCGAAGTGCAGCACAACGCGTGGATTCTGGACCCGCTGCTCAAGGGCGACTATCCTGCGGACCTGTGGAAGTTGTGGCCCGGCGCCGAGCCGCTCGTGCTCGAAGGCGATCTGCAAACCATAGCGACACCGCTCGACTTCCTCGGCATCAACTATTATTTCCGCACCAACGTGAAGAGCGACGGCGCGCGCGGCTTCGTCGACGTGCCGCTGCCCGATGTCGAACGCACGCAGATGGGCTGGGAAGTGTGTCCGGACGGACTGCGCGATCTGCTGACGGGCTTCGATCGCGCGTATCCGAACCTGCCGCCCATTTACATCACCGAGAACGGCATGGCTTCGGACGACAAGGTGCGCGACGGCCGCGTCGAGGACACGCAACGCATCGCGTACCTCAGGCGGCATCTGGCCGCCGTCGATCAGGCCGTCAAGCAGGGCGTCGACGTTCGCGGCTACTTCGTGTGGTCGCTGCTGGACAACTTCGAATGGGCGTTCGGTTACGAGCGGCGCTTCGGCGTCGTGCATGTCGATTACGCGACGCAGCAGCGCACGGTCAAGCGCAGCGGCGAGCTGATCGCGAAGTTCATCAGGCAGCGCAGCGAGAAGAACTGACGCAATAGAATCGCCCTGAAGATCGACCCAAAGCGTTGACCGAAAAGAATGACGCATGGCCGCGTCAAGCTGCCTGGTTCGCGGTCGACCCGATAAATCGGACCTCGAGCCCGAAGGAGACGGAATGAACAGCACGAAGCAGTGGGGGTTGAAAAGCGCTGTCGCGCTCGCACTGGCCATCGCGGGCGTCGTCGCGCACGCCGAGCCGCTGAAGGCCAATGTGATCCACTGGTGGACCTCGGGCGGCGAGTCGGCGGCCATCCGCCAGTTTGCCGACGCGTACAACCAGGCGGGCGGCCAATGGGTCGACAACGCGGTGGCGGGCGCGGACCAGGCGCGCGCGACCGCGATCAACCGCATCGTCGGCGGCGATCCGCCCACGGCTGCGCAGTTCAACACGTCGAAGCAGTTTCATGACCTGATCGATCAGGGCCTGCTCAACAACGTCGATGCCGTCGCCGCGAAAGAGAACTGGGCGGCCATCTTCCCGCAATCGATACTCGACAGCATCAAGGTCAACGGCCACTACTACGCGGCGCCCGTCGACATCCACATGCCCGCATGGTTCTTCTATTCGAAGCCCGTGTTCGCGAAGGCGGGCATTGCCGGCGACCCGAAGAGCTTCGACGAATTTCTCTCCGATCTGGACAGGCTGAAGAGGGCGGGCGTGATACCGCTCGCGCTCGGCGGCCAGCCGTGGCAGGAGAAGATCACGTTCGACGCCGTGTTCGCCGATGTCGGCGGGCCCGATCTCTATCTGAAGGTGTATCGCGACCGCGATGCGAACGCCGTCAACTCCGACGCGTTCAAAAAGGTGCTCGCGTCGTTCAAGAAGCTGCACGACTATGTCGACCCGGGCTCGCCGGGCCGCAACTGGAACGATGCGACGGCGCTCGTGATCTCGGGCAAGGCGGGCGTGCAGATCATGGGCGACTGGGCGAAGGGCGAGTTCTCGGCGGCGAAGCAGTTGCCGGGCAAGGACTTCGGCTGCTTCCCGGGCTTCGGTCCGCACTCGCCGTATCTTGTGGCGGGCGACGTGTTCGTGTTCCCGAAGACGGACAACGCGAATTCGATCAAGGCGCAGAACCTGCTCGCCACCGTGATGACGTCGCCGCAGGCGCAGGTCGCGTTCAGCGCGAAGAAGGGCTCGATTCCGATCAGGCCCGACGTCGACGTGAATCAGCTCGACATGTGCGCGAAGGAGGGCATCGCGATCATGAAGGACAAGTCGCGTCAGCTGCCGAATCCGGAGATGCTCGTGTCGCCGGACTTGCAGGGCGCGTTGACGGACGTCATCACGAACTTCTGGAACAAGAACCAGTCGATCGACGACGCGCAAAAGGCCTTTGCGAGCGCACTGAAGGGCTGACGCACGATGGGAACGCTCAAGTCGCAAGCGTTGCCGGAGGTGGCCGCGAAGGGCGCGAATGGCATAAAGGGCGCGCCCGTCGCGAGAACGCGCGCGCGGCCGTTGCGCAAGCGCTGGCCGCTCGCCGCGTGGATCGCGCTGATCCCGATGATGCTGACGGTCGTCTTCGCGTATCTGGGCACGATGCTGTGGACGGCGCGCGTGTCGCTCAGCAACTCGCACACGTTCCCGTCGACTGACTTCGCCGGCTTCACGCAATACGCGCGGCTCTTTCATAACGACCGGTGGCTCGTGTCGCTGCAGCACATCGCGATCTATGGCGTGTGCTTCATCGTCGCGTGCCTCGCGATCGGCACGCTGCTCGCGATTTTCATCGATCAGCGCGTGATGGCGGAAGGCGTGTTGCGCACGGTGTTCCTGTATCCGTACGCGATGTCGTTCGTCGCGACGGGCCTCGTGTGGCAATGGATACTCAATCCCGAGCTGGGTGCGCAGTCGCTGCTGCACAAGTTGGGCTTCGCGCATGCGCGCTTCGACTGGATCGTCGATCAGGACTGGGTGATCTACACGATCGTGATCGCGACCGTGTGGCAGGCGTCGGGGCTCGTGATGGCGGTGATGCTCGCAGGCCTGCGCGGCATCGACGACGAATTGTGGAAGGCTGCGCGCATCGACGGCATTCCGCGCTGGCGCGTCTACGTGAGCATCGTGATACCGATGCTCGGCCCGTCGATATCGACGGCTTTCGTGCTGCTGTTCGTCGCCGTGGTGAAGCTGTTCGACGCCGTCGTCGCGATGACGCAAGGCGGTCCCGGCACCGCGAGCGAAGTGCCCGCGAAGTTCATCATGGACTATCTGTTCGGGCGCGCGAACATCGGTCTCGCGTCGGCGGCGTCGATCCTGCTGCTCTCGACGGTGCTCGCGATTCTTGCGCCGTTCCTGTATGCGCGCAGCCGCGCTTCATTGCGCAAGGAGCTGTGATGAGCGCGACGCTTGAGCCTTCCGCGCACACGCAGCGCCGCCGCCATGCGCGCAGAAAGCGCCTTTCTCCCGCGCGGCTGGGCGTGTACGGGTTTCTGATCGTCGCTGCGCTCTTCTTCCTGTTGCCGCTTTATGTGATGCTCGTGACGTCGGTGAAGCCGATGAGCGAGATACGTCTGGGCAATCTGCTCGCGCTGCCGATGCACTTCACGCTGCAACCGTGGGGCGACGCCTGGCAGTCGGCGTGCACGGGGCTCGATTGCAACGGCATCCGCGTAGGCTTCTGGAACTCGGTGCGCATCGTCGTGCCGAGCACGGTGTTCTCGATCGTGATCGGCGCGATCAACGGTTACGCGCTGTCGTTCTGGCGGCCGCGCGGCGCGGGGCTCTTCTTCGGCGTGCTGCTGCTCGGCGCGTTCATTCCGTATCAGGTGATGATCTATCCGATGGTGCGTGTGCTCGCGAGCGTGCATCTGTTCAGCTCGTTGCCCGGCATCGTGATCATCCATACGATCTTCGGCATGCCCGTGATGACGCTACTGTTCCGCAACTACTACGCAGGCATTCCGCTGGAGCTGTTCAAGGCCGCGCGCATCGACGGCGGCGGTTTCTGGCGCATCTTCTTTCAGCTGATGCTGCCGATGTCGCTGCCCATCATCGTCGTCGCGATGATCCTGCAGGTGACGAACATCTGGAACGACTACCTGCTCGGCCTCGTGTTCGCGGGCACGAAGAATCTGCCGATGACGGTGCAACTCAACAACATCATCAACACGACGACGGGCGAGAAGATCTACAACGTCAACATGGCGGCGACCATTCTGACGTCGATCGTGCCGCTTGCCGTGTATTTCGTGTCGGGCCGCTGGTTCGTGCGCGGCATCGCGACGGGCGCAGTGAAGGGCTAGAGCAGAGATTGAGACTGATATGGCAACCGATATGGCAACCGGTATTGCAACGGCAGCGAACATGGCCAACGTCGCGGTCCGCGACCTGAAGATCCAGCTTGGCGCGAACACGGTGATCGACGCGCTCGATCTCGACGTGCGCGCGGGCGAATTCGTCGTGCTGCTCGGCCCATCGGGTTGCGGCAAGTCGACGTTGCTTCATAGCATCGCGGGCCTGATCGACGTGACGGAAGGCAGCATCGAAATAGGCGGCGAGGACATGACGTGGGCCGATCCGAAAGACCGGCGCGTCGCGCTCGTGTTCCAGTCGTATGCGCTTTATCCGACGATGAGCGTCGAGCGCAATCTGTCGTTCGCGCTGCGCATCAACGGCACGCCGAAGGCGGAAATCGAGCGGCGCGTCGCGCGCGCATCCGACATGCTGCAACTGGGCCCGCTGCTCAAGCGCAAGCCCTCGCAACTGTCGGGCGGGCAGCGGCAGCGCGTCGCGATCGGACGCGCGATCGTGCGCGAAGCCGATGTGTTCCTGTTCGACGAGCCGCTGTCGAATCTCGACGCGAAGCTGCGCACGGAATTGCGCCGCGAACTGAAGCAGCTGCATCAGCGCCTGGGCGCGACGATGATCTACGTGACGCACGATCAGGTCGAAGCGATGACACTCGCCACGCGCATGGCCGTGATGAAGAGCGGCGTGATCCAGCAGTTCGGCACGCCCGCCGAAGTGTACGCACGGCCCGCAAATCTCTTCGTCGCGACCTTCCTGGGTTCGCCGTCGATGAACCTGCTCGACGGCAGGCTCGCGGTGCAGGGTGGCAGCGTGCGCTTCGCGGGCGCGAAGCTCGACGTCGACGTGTCGCGCTACGCGTTCGGCGCGCAGCCCTCGCATGGCCAGCCGTGCGTGCTCGGCGTGCGGCCCGAGGACGTGCGCGTGCGGATCGGCGCGGACTCGGATCAGCGTGGACAAGTGTCGCTTATCGAACCAATGGGCAACCACTGCGTTGTCTGGCTCGATTATCATGGCATCCAGATCGCGTCGATTGATCAGGAGAAAACGCCCGTTGCCGTGGGCGATTCCATCGCGTTTGCGATCGACGACGCGCATATATCGCTGTTCGACGAGGCTGGCGGCGCGCGCCTCTGAGCAGCACGCGCAACAACACAAGCGGACGGAGATACCGTGGCGACTCTCAAGGATGTCGCGGAGCTGGCGGGTGTGGGGCTGTCGACGGCCTCGCGCGCCATTTCCGGCAAAGGACCTGTATCGGCCGATGCGGCCGCGCGAGTGAAGGCCGCGATTGCCGAGCTCAACTTCCGGCCTTCCTCGATCGGCCGCGCGATGGCCACGCAGCAGCTCGGCATCATCGGCCTGTTCGTGCCGACGTTCTTCGGCTCGTACTACGGCACGATCCTCAAGCAGACCGATCTCGAACTGCGCGCGGTGCATCGGCATGTGGTCGTGGCGACGGGCTGCGGGCAATCGTCGCCGCGCGAGCAGGCGCTCGAAGCCGTGCGTTTTCTGATCGGGCGCGATTGCGACGGCGTCGTCGTCATCAGCCACGACCTGCATGACGAAGACCTCGACGAGCTGCACCGGATGCATCCGAAGATGGTCTTTCTCAATCGTTCATTCGAGCAGTTGCCCGATGCGTCGTTCTGCGCGGACCATCGGCGCGGCGGCGAACTGGCGGCGGCAACGCTGCTCGAGCACGGGCACCGGCAAATCTCCGTGATCTCCGGGCCGTTTACGGCATCCGACAACGTCGAGCGGCTCGACGGCTTCTTCGACGAGCTCGCGCGTCACGGCATCGCGCGCGACACGGTGCCGTTGATCGAATCCGACTTCTCGCCCGAAGGCGGCTATGCGGCGACGTGCCAGCTGCTCGACTCGAAGGTGCCGTTCACGGGGCTCTTCTGCGCGAACGACATGATGGCCGTCAGCGCGCTCGCGCGTTTTCATCAAGTCGGCATCTCGGTGCCGGGCGATGTCTCCGTGATCGGCTACGACGACGACTACTCGGCCGTCTACGCCGCGCCCGCGTTGACGTCCGTGCACATTCCGACCGCGCAGCTCACGCAGAACGCGGTGCGCTGGCTCGTCAACCAGTGCTATGGCACGAAGTGGGAAATCTTCCGCGAGTTTCCGGTGACGGTGACGATGCGAGCGTCGGTGGGGCGGCCGAAAGCGGCGTGATCCCGTGCGGCTCGGCGGCGGCCAGATACGCTGAAAGCGCAGGCCGTTTCCCGCTGCGCGCGCGGCTGCATTAGGATTGGAGGCTCACCAGGAGCCCGTCATGCAGCGACCCACTCTCGACAATCCCTTTCTCGAATCGCTGTCGGTCGAACTGACCGAATGGAAAAACGGCTACGCCGAACTCACCATGCCGATCCGGCCCGCAACGCTCAACCGCCAGCGCGTGCTGCAAGGCGGCGCGATCGCCACGCTGCTCGATGCGGCTGCGGGCTACTCAGGCCTCTATAGCGACGGCGATCCGATTCATGCGTTCACGCTGTCGCTGACCATTAGCTATCTCGACAAGGGCCTCGGAGAAAACGTGATCGGCAAGGGCTTTCTCGAACGCCGCGGCCGTTCGGTGTTCTTTGCGCGCGCCGAAGCGTGGGTCGATCACAAGGTGCTGATCGCCAGTGCGCAGGGCGTGTTCAAGTACGCGTGACGCCGCGCCACCCCCTTCGATGACGATGCAACCTTGCCGCTCCATGCGTTGTGACCGGTAACTTTTTCGGGCTTCGCGCGGCAGGCGGGCGGGCGGCCCGCAGGTAAGGTTTCGCGCAATCGGCTAAGATCGACGTTCCCAGCAGCCCGATCCGGACCGCGTGCAGCGCTCGCGGCCCGGCGTCTTTCCACTTTCAGGAATACAGCATGGTCACATCCAGCAGCTACACCGATACCCGTCTGTTGATCAACAACGAGTGGTGCGACGCCGCCAGCGGCAAGACCCTCGACGTCATCAATCCCGCGACGGGCAAGCCGATCGGCAAGGTCGCGCACGCGGGCAAGGCCGATCTGGACCGCGCGCTGGAAGCTGCGCAAAAGGGCTTCGAAGCGTGGCGCAAGGTTCCCGCGAACGAGCGCGCCGCGACGATGCGCAAGGCAGCCGCGTTCGTGCGCGAGCGCGCCGAAAGCATCGCGCGCCTGATGACGCAGGAGCAGGGCAAGCCGTTCGCCGAAGCGCGCATCGAAGTGCTGTCGGCCGCCGACATCATCGAGTGGTTCGCCGACGAAGGCCGCCGCGTCTATGGCCGCATCGTGCCGTCGCGCAACCTGAATGCGCAGTCGCTCGTGATCAAGGAGCCGATCGGTCCTGTCGCCGCATTCACGCCGTGGAATTTCCCGGTCAACCAGGTCGTCCGCAAGCTGAGCGCCGCGCTCGCAAGCGGCTGCTCGTTCCTCGTGAAAGCGCCTGAAGAAACGCCCGCATCGCCCGCGGGCCTGCTGCAGGCATTCGTCGATGCAGGCGTGCCTCCCGGCACCGTCGGCCTCGTGTTCGGCGACCCGGCCGAAATTTCGAGCTATCTGATTCCGCATCCCGTGATCCGCAAGGTCACGTTCACGGGCTCGACGCCTGTCGGCAAGCAACTGGCCGCGATGGCCGGCCAGCACATGAAGCGCGCGACGATGGAACTGGGTGGCCACGCGCCCGTGATCGTCGCGGAAGATGCGGACGTCGCGCTCGCCGTCAAGGCAGCGGGCGCCGCGAAGTTTCGCAACGCCGGCCAGGTCTGCATTTCGCCGACGCGCTTTCTCGTGCACAACAGCATCCGCGAGGAATTCGCGGCAGCCCTCATCAAGCACGCCGAAGGCCTGAAGATCGGCGACGGTCTTGCCGAAGGCACGCAACTCGGGCCGCTCGCGAACGCACGCCGTTTGACGGCGATGGCGAGCATCGTCGAGAACGCACGCGCAACGGGCGCGACGATCGCGACGGGCGGCGAGCGCGTCGGCTCGGAGGGCAACTTCTTCGCGCCGACGGTGCTCACCAACGTGTCGCTCGAAGCCGATGTGTTCAACAACGAGCCGTTCGGCCCGGTCGCGGCGATTCGCGGCTTCGACAAGCTCGAAGACGCGATCGCCGAAGCGAACCGCCTGCCGTATGGTCTCGCAGGCTATGCGTTCACGAAGTCGTTCCGCAACGTGCATCTGCTGTCGCAGAACCTCGAAGTCGGCATGCTGTGGATCAACCAGCCAGCCACGCCGACGCCGGAAATGCCGTTCGGCGGCGTGAAGGATTCGGGCTATGGCTCGGAAGGCGGACCGGAGGCGATGGAAGCCTATCTGGTGACGAAGGCCGTGACGGTGATGGCCGTCTAACGTCTTCACAAACGTCGCATGCCGCCCGCTGCAACGGCGGGCGGTTTTCGTTATCGTCAGTCATCAAGCGTCCATCGGCTATCCACGAACGCGCGCGAAAGCGGTTCGTCGGACAAATCGAAAGGCGTTGGTAAAACTCCCGATTGGTCGCGTCGCGATGCGCTTCTAGCATGGCGATCGATGCAGCGTGCCCGCGATTCCTGCCATGCGATGTTCAGACAAACGGCATCGAAGGGTCGGCGGCTCGTCTGGATCGCATTGCTCATACCGTTGCCGTCTTTTCAAACGCGACAAGCCGGCCCCGTTCTCGTCGTATTGCTCACTGATCTCTGAATGGTTCGCTGCAGGCGAGGCGCATGCAGCAGCCCTCGACATCGCCCGTGCCGCGCGCGTGAAAACAAAAACGAAAACGCACGACGCAGAGGACATCGGGCGCCCGCGCGTGCAATCGTCGCGCGGATCTCGAGACCGTCTTTGCGCCTGAGTGTCGTTCAACATAATTCACTGCACGATTCACTGGAGAGCTTCGATGATCTTTCACGCGTCCATTCCCACGCACAACCCCGAGCGCGTCGCGCGCACGCTCGCCGAATTGTGGGGCGGTTTCGCCGTGCCGTTTTCGGCTTTCGAAGGCGCCTGGATGGCGGTCGCGGGCGACGATCGCGGCACCATCATCGAGACCTATCCGAGCGATCTCACGCTCACGCCCGGCGACACGCAGGAGCCGCTTGCTTCGACGATGGGCACGCGTGCGCAATACAGCGGCTTCCATATGGCCGTCGCGACGCCGCTTTCCGAGCAGGAAGTGATCGCGATCGGCGAGCGTGAAGGCTGGCGCGCGGTGCGCTGCACGCGCGGCAACAACTTCTTCGACGTGATCGAGTTGTGGATCGAGAACGGCACGCTGATCGAACTGCTGACGCCCGAAATGCAGGCGCAGTATCGCAGCTTCGCGACGCCCGAGCATTTCCGCGCACTCGCCGCACAAGCCCAAACCCAGGCCCACGCACAGGCTTGATCTTTTGCTTGCGCGCTTCTGTTGTCGCGATGCAATGGCTACACTGCGGTGAATGCCATCACAGGGGTGTGCGATGACTGAAGCTACGAATCCTTACGCAGGGAAAACTCCCGCGTCGGTTGCGACGTTCAAGAGTGCGCATGGATTTTCCGTGACGGTCGCGCGATTGCGCGGTCTGCTCGCCGACAAGGGCATGACGATCTTCGTCGATATCGATCAGGCCGACGCCGCCGCCGAGGTCGGCATGACGCTGCGCCCGACGCGCCTGATCGTGTTCGGCAACCCGAAGGGCGGTACGCCCGTGATGCAGGCGAATCCGTGCGCGGCGCTGCTGTTGCCGTTGAAGGCGCTCGTGTGGGAGGACGATGCGCGCGCCACCTGGCTTGCTATCGACGACGTGACGGATGCGCTCGTCGACGGGTATGGGCTCGACGCGTCGATCGTCGAGCCAATTGCGAAGGCGAAGGGGCTGATCGAGATGGTCGCTGCGCGTGAACCGGCTTGAGCCATGCGTTCGTACAGGGCCTTCGAGCCGCAGCGCTGCATGCCATTGCAACCACGCATCCAACGCAGCGCTTTGTCACCTTGACGCGGCCACGCCCTGGGTCTTGCGGTCCCACGTCCTCAGGCAAACGCCGAGAAACTCCGCGAAGCCATCGGCGGACGGCGACAGCGAACGATCGACGGGGCGATAGATGCACACTTCGCGGATCGTCTCCGGTTCGACGACGCGCCGCATCGCGAGGCCGAACGTCTGCGCGAGCGGCTTCACGTAAGCGGGCGCGAGCGTGACGGCAAGACCCTGTGCGGCGAGACCGAACGCCGTCGTCACGTTGTCGACGACTTCGACGGGCGCGATCCGCGCATCCGATGGCTGATCGGCCAGCATCTGCGCGACGCTCGCTTCGTGATCGCGGCCCGTCGCGACAATGGGCGTGCCGCGCAGATCGTGCCAGCGCAAGCGCCGCCGACGCGCAAGCGGGTGATCGCCCGCGCACCACAACACCCACGGGCTGCGGAAAATCGCTTCGCGCCGCACGCGGTCGCCCGTCGCGCGATCGGGGCCGACGGCCAGATCGACATCGCCGCTCGCGACGCGCTCCACTAGCTGCTCGACATCCGTATCCACCACGCGCACGACGACCTTCGGCTTCTGCGCCGCGTAGCCGGCGATCGCGTACGGCAGCGCCGTGCTCGCGAGCACGAGCGGCGCGCCGACGCGCACGATGCCCGCCGCGCGATTGCGGATATCGCTCGCCGTCTGCTCGGCCGCGCGCAGATGACGCAGCACCGATTCCGCCGAAGACAGGAAGTCGCGGCCCGCCGTCGACAGGCTCACGCGCCGCGTCGTGCGGTCGAACAGACGAAAGCCCAGTTCGCGCTCCAGCTCCGCCAGCAACTGGCTGACGGCGGACGACGTGAGCCCCAGCCGTTCCGCCGCCGCGGCAATGCCGTTCTGATCGACAATCGCTAGAAACGCCTCGAATTGGCGTATGGTGATGCGTGTGAGGGCCATCGGGCGATTCTAAAGCTAAACTTACGAATCATCCAAAATCGATTGATTGTGATGAAGCGCGCTTTTAGCGACACTGTTGCGATGCGCCGGTTCGTGCGGCCTCGGTTCATGCAACCTGTCGCACCGTCGAGCCAACATCAACACAGATAGAGACAATGCCATGTTCGAACACATTCCAGCCTACCCCGGCGATCCCATCCTGAGCCTCAACGAAGACTTCCAGCGCGATCCGCGCACGAACAAGGTCAATCTGAGCATCGGCATCTACTTCGACGAAAACGGCACGCTGCCCGTGATGTCGGCTGTGCGCGAAGCCGAGGCGGCCGTCGTCGCGCTGGGCACGCCGCGTTCGTATCTGCCGATGGCGGGGCTGCCCGCCTACCGCGATGCCGCGCAGGCGCTCGTGTTCGGCGCCGATAGCGAAGCGCGCGCGGCGGGCCGCATCGCGACGGTCCAGACGGTCGGCGGATCGGGCGCGCTCAGAGTAGGCGCGGACTTTCTCAAGCGCCATTTCGCTGGCTCGCAGGTGTGGCTCTCCGATCCGAGCTGGGAGAATCACCGCGTCGTGTTCGAAGCGGCAGGGCATACCGTGAACACGTACCCGTACTACGACGACGCAACGGGCGGTCTGCGCTTCGACGCGATGCGCGACACGATCGACGCGCTGCCCGAACGCAGCATCGTGTTGCTGCATGCGTGCTGCCACAACCCGACGGGCGTCGACCTGACGACGGAGCAATGGCGCGAACTGGTGCCCGTGCTGCAGCGTCGCAAGCTGATCGCGTTCGTCGACATGGCCTATCAGGGCTTCGGCGACGGCCTCGAAGAAGATGCGGCATGCGTGCGGATGCTGGCATCGGCGGACGTGCCGCTGATCGTCGCGAACTCGTTCTCGAAGAACTTCTCGCTGTATGGCGAACGCTGCGGCGCGCTGAGCGTCGTCTGCAAGGACGCCGCCGAAGCGCAGCGCGTGCTCGGCCAGTTGACCTTCATGATCCGCGCGAACTACAGCAACCCGCCGATGCACGGCGCGCGACTCGTCGCGGGCGTGCTCGGCGACGCGAAGCTGCGTGCGTCGTGGGACGACGAGCTGCGCGTGATGCGCGACCGCATTCATGAAATGCGTCATGCGATTCACGATGGCCTCGCTGGACGCGTCGATGAAGTGATGCGCGCGCGTTATGTCGCGCAGGTCGGCATGTTCACGTACACGGGCTTGAGCGCCGCTCAGGTCGAAACGCTGCGCAACGAGCACGGCATCTATCTGCTGCGCTCGGGCCGCATGTGCGTCGCGGGCCTCAATCGCAGCAACGTCGGCTATGTGGCGTCGGCGATCGCGACCGTCGCGGGCCCTGGTGTGCGCGAGTAACGAGCGCGGTGAGGAGACACACATGGAGATTCTGGAGCGAGACAAAGAGGCTGCGCCGGCGATGCATCCCGACGAATGGCAGGCGCGCGTTCAATTGGCCGCCTGCTATCGCGTCTTCGATATGCTGGGCTGGACCGAGCTGATCTACAACCACATCACCGTGCGTTTGCCCGAAAGCGTGGCGGGCGGCGCGAAGCAATTCCTGATCAACCCGTTCGGCCTGCACTACAGCGAAGTGACCGCGCGAAATCTGGTGAAGATCGACGCGCAAGGGCGCATCCTCGACGGCTCAGCCTACCCGGTGAACCCGGCGGGCTTCACCGTGCACGCAGCGCTGCACGAGGGCATCGCCGATGCGCATTGCGTGATGCATACGCACACGACGGCGGGCGTTGCCGTCGCGTGCTCGGAGGGCGGCTTGCAGCAGACAAACTTCTACAGCGCGCAGTTGCACGAGCGCATTGCGTATCACGACTTCGAAGGCATCACGATTCATGCCGAAGAAGGGCCGCGCCTCGTCGAGCATATCGGCGACCGGCAGGCGGTGATCCTGCGCAATCACGGGCTGCTGTCGTGGGGCAAGACGCTGCCGCAAGCGTTCGCGTATCTGTGGACGCTGAACCGCGCGTGCGAGATCCAGGTCGCGACGTTTGCGATGGGCCCGGCGCGCGCGGTGCCCGAAGCGATCGCCGCGCGGTGCTCGCGCGATGCGCTGCAATTCGACGTGCGCTACGGCGCGGGACAGGATGTGTTCGACGCGCTGGTGCGCAAGGTCGACAGGATCGACGCCGGCTACAAGCACTGAGGAAGAAGAACGATGAAGGCATGCATTTACGGCGCGGGCGCGATCGGCGGATGGATGGGCGTGAAGCTCGCGCAAGCAGGCTGCGACGTGAGCGTGGTCGCGCGCGGCGCGACGCTCGACGCGTTGCGCGAACACGGCTTGCGCCTCGTCGAAAACGGCGAGACGCATGCAGTTCAAGTGAAGGCGAGCGAACAGGCCGAAGCGCTCGGCGTGCAGGATCTTGTGATCGTCGCCGTGAAGGCGCCGGCCATGGCCGACGTCGCGCGGCATATCGGACCGCTTCTCGGCGCGAACACAATGGTGCTGACGGCGATGAACGGCGTGCCGTGGTGGTTCTGCGACGGCCTGCAAGGCGAGTTCGCGGGCGCGCGTCTCGCGTCCGTCGATCCCGATGGCTCGATCGCCGCCGCGATTTCCGCCGCGCGCACGTTGGGCTGCGTCGTGCACGCGAGTTGCCGCGTCGATGCACCTGGCGTCGTCGCGCATCATCAGGGGCGCGGGTTGATCGTCGGCGAGGCGACGGGGCGCGCAAGCGAGCGCGTGACGTCGCTGGTCGAGCTGCTGCGCAAGGCGGGCTTCGATGCCACCGCATCCGGGCAGATCCAGCGCGACGTCTGGTACAAGCTGTGGGGCAACATGACGATGAACCCCGTGAGCGCGATCACGGGCGCGACCACCGACAAGATTCTCAGCGACCCGCTCGCACGCGATTTCGTCACGCGCGTGATGCTGGAAGCGAAGGAGATCGGCGCGCGCTTCGGCATACCCATCGATCAGGCGCCCGAGGATCGTCACGCCGTCACGCTGAAGCTCGGCGCGATGCGCACGTCGATGCTGCAGGACGTCGAAGCGGGCAAGGCGGTCGAACTCGATGCGCTCGTCGGCGCGGTCTGCGAACTCGGTGCACTGACGGACGTCGAAACACCCTATGCGAACGCGCTGTTCGGGCTCGCGCGGCTACATGCCCGCGCGCGCGGACTGTATCCTCAAGCTTGAGCACACGTTTTCAACTTCGCGGCATCGAGCATGAAATTCACCGATCTTTCGTCGCCGGCGTACTTCGACAATCCATATCCGTTCTACGAGGACATCCGGCGCGCGGGCGCTTTCGTGCCGCTCGCGCCCAACGTGATGTTGACGGGGCGGCACGCCGTCATCGACGCGCTGTTGCCCGATCGCCGAATGGGCAAGACGTATATGCCGAGCGTGGTCGCGCGTTATGGCGAGGCCGCGCGCGGGCAGCCGGTGTTTCAGGCGCTCGACCGCACGTTGCTGATGATGAATCCGCCCGTGCACACGCGTCTGCGCACGCTGCTGATGAAGGCGTTCAACGCGCGGCAGATCGAAACGCTGCGCCGGATCGTCGAAGAGACGACGGACAGTCTGATCGACGCGATGCAGGGCAAGCGTGAAGCCGATCTGGTCAAGGAATTCGCGTTGCCGCTGCCGTTGCAGATCATCTGCCGGCTGCTCGATGTGCCCGTCGACGAAGGGCAACGGCTCGGCGATGCGGCGGGCCTGCTCGTCTCCACGTTCGACCTCGCGCCGCTTTCGGCCGATGCGCTCGCGCGCGCGAATCAGGCGGCGCTCGATCTCGAACAGTACTTCGGCGCCGTGGTCGCGCGACGGCGCGCCGCGCCCGGCGGCGATATCGTCTCGTCGCTGATTCAGGCGGAAGAGGGCGGCGAGCGGCTGTCGGAGGAGGAGATCGTGTCGAACGCGATTCTGCTCTTCGTCGCGGGGCACGAGACCACGTCGAACATGCTCGGCAACGCGCTGATCGCGCTGCACCGGCATCCGTCGCAACTCGCGCGTCTGCTTTCGGAGCCGTCGCTGATGTCGAAGGCCGTCGCCGAATGCGCGCGCTACGACACGGCCGTGCAGATGGTCGTGCGCACCGCGTTCGACGATATCGAAGTGGAGGGAGAGACGCTTGCACGCGGCTCGATCGTGTTCATGCTGCTCGGCTCGGCGAATCGTGACCCCGAGCGCTTCGAGCGGCCCAATACGCTCGATATCGAACGCGAGCCGTCAGGCCATCTGCTGACATTCGGCGCGGGCATTCACTATTGCCTCGGCGCCCGCCTCGCGTTGATGGAACTCGAGATCGCGCTGCGCAAACTGATGACGCGCTTGCCGCAGATGCGCGTCACGAATCTCGATGCGCTCGTATGGCACAGGCGGAACAATCTGCGCGGCGTCGAATCGCTGATGGCCGCGCTTTGATCCTGCCTTGGTCCTGCTTTGACCCTGGCTTGATCGGGCCGCATGGAGCCTGACTGATGCAGGTTCAGGCCATCTCGCGATGCCAGCGCTCCAGTTGCTCGATCGTCGTCCCCGCGCCGCCGCATACGATCACGAGCACGCTATCGAAGCGCTGTAGCGCTTGCGTCGGCCGATAGGCGAGCGCGAGGCTCGCGCCGCATGCGGGCTCGACCAGCACGCGGTGATCGTCGACGAAGCGGCGCGACGCGGTGACGGCTTCCGCATCGGACACCACGATACATTCGACGGGATGCGTCTGCGTCAGCGTGAAGGCCTGCTCGCAGACCTGCTTCGCGCCCAGCGACGTCGCGACGCTCGTGATGCCCGGCAATTCGATCCGCTTGCCCGCGCGCACCGATTGCGCGAGCGACGACGCGCCTTCCGTTTCGACGGCGATCACCGGCACGTTGCCGAGGCCGTTGCGCCGCAAGCCCTCGATCACGCCCGCCATCAGGCCGCCGCCGCCCACCGACAGCACGACGGCATCGAATTTCGCGCCGGTGCGCGCGACTTCGTCGATCATCGAAGCATGGCCCTGCCAGAGGAGCGGATCGTCGAACGGGTGGATGAACGCGTCGTCGGGGCCAGCCTCTTCGAGCGCGAACGCGTTGGCTTCCTGCCAGGTCGCGCCGTGCACGATCACGTCCGCGCCCTGCATGCGGATCAGTTCCTTAGCGCGCTCGCCTGTGCTTTGCGGCACGACGACCGCGACGGGTATCGACAGCGCACGGCCCGCATACGCGACCGCAATGCCCGCATTGCCGCCCGACGAGGACACGAACCGCCGCTTGCCGGCCTTCGCATGCTCTTCGCACGCGTAGCCGATGCCGCGAATCTTGAACGAGCCGGGCGGTTGCAGCGCGTCCATCTTGAGCAGCACGCGGCGGCCAAGCGCGCGGCTGAGCGGTTGCGATTCGAGTAGGGGAGTATCGATGTGCAGTGTCATGATGAAGGTGCCTGCGGCGTCGCGATGAAGGGTGTTTCGCGGAGTCGTTAATGATAGCAAGTGGTGGAGGATCGGGCTTGGGGCGGGTGAGGGCTTTTGCCTCGGTTCGCTATCGCTTTCCGCAGGAATTCGCAGTTGCGCGCCGGCGCGGTGCGGCTGCGATCAATCCTCGTGCCCGCGGATTGCGCACGCCGACTTCGGAAATGAATCTTTGTCAGCGCTCGCGCATAGGCATTCAGTTTCCCGCACGGAGACACCGTAGCAACCTCGTCCACCGTCCTGTAGGTCCGTGCGCCGCTCTTTGCACAAACAGACCATCCAAACGAATTTGCGCCAAGGTGTCATCGCTCATCACACCAAGTGCCAGGGACGGAGCAACCGCATACCAAGCTGTTGCCTCGCTCCACGACAGATAGAGCGTGCCGCGAAGTGGCTCGTAGTAGGTATCTGGCTCACCCATATCCTCGGCGCGTCCGTTTCTATCGAACACCGTGTCGATTATTGGCGTTGCTGGCGTTGCGTCCGCAAATGGTAGTGTGTACTCGGTCCATCGCGCGGGGTTGGTGTATATGTCCCAATCCTTGATTCGTTTCTGCGAATCAAGCGCCATCGAAAACATCCCCCCGGTTATGAAATAAGTGGGGGCGGTGATATTGAATTGCCGGTCTATTTCATCGCGCAATGTTGTCCTATTTTCTTCAGGCGCTGCGGCATACTCTATATCACAAGACACAGTGGAGCTCTCTGCGTCCCAATGTGCGCTGACACAGGGCTGAAAGGTGCGCGCAGCCCGATGAACAGTGATGAGGCTCATTGCAGTGGCTTGTAAACAAAATGCAGGACCGTGTAGTCGCTATCTCGGACCAGTACTTCAAGCATATATGCCTTGCCATCGCGAGCAATTGGATGGGTGTACATGAATATACCTGCTTTGCCTCTTGGGTCCGGGGTGCGTTCCCCGTACTTTATGACAAGACGAAGAATATGAACGGGCACATAGCGCCCTGAATTCTTCATATGCATAAGCGGCTTGGGTGCGAAGCGCAACGGCCGCTGCATTAGTGCATAGTACCGCGACCGCAGACCGAACAGAGTTGCTCGCTCAAGAGACGCGCCTACCGCTTTTACCCCCCAGTCTGTCAGGCCGCGAACCCCTACCCTCCAGATGCCGCCAACCATAAACAACACGTCGAGTGGATCGAGCAGCGGGGCCTCCAGTGGCTTTTCACTTACCGATATGTCTCCGTCCAACGTGTAAATTCGAAATACTCCCGCATTTTCCTTTTGATACCCAATGATGCAATCCAGGTCTGCGTCATAAATGGGCTTCGCATCAATCGGCACGCTTGGCGGACGCATATCGAACAAACCAGCAGCTCTGGGTTTCCGGGTAGCATCCCACGCAAACGACGGCTCATCTCCTGTGTATGACAGCGGTGTAGACATTCAGGCCGCCTGGTTTGCCTTAATATCGATAATGCTCGTGATCGTGCCTTTGCTACTGCCAAGGGCACTTTGCAGGATGTACTCCTGTTTCATTCGTGCAAACGACAACGCAACGTGCTCCAGCGCCGAGCCGTCCCCGGCAACCGGTTCAACATGGGAAATAATCACGTCGTACATCGTAACCTTGAAGTACTCCAAAGGTGTTCCCCCGGCCTTGCGCATAGTAAGCACGGCTTGGGGAATATGCTGCCCGCGAAAGCAGTAACCGGCAAGATTCGGGGTTGCTCGGTCTATCGCATGGATAAAACGTAAATCCGACGCGGTGGCCTTTGCTGCCCCACCTCCTGAACCGGAATGCATACTGGAACGCTGCGTAATCGTCCAATTCCAATTGAGGACTTCGATTTCATCGGCATGTGTTGCATCCTGCGACTCGCCAGTGATACCGTCAATCTTGATAAAAATATCCGCCATTACGATTTCAGTCGTGTGTTAGGGGACCACCAGCGTACTCTGTATTTCCGGGTAAATTTGCAAAATTGAGTCAAATAATGTGGTGTTATTCCAATGTCATCACATCAAGGATCACTAACAAATAGTTGCGCGATGAGAGCCGACGGAAAAAGCCATCGGCAGACGTAATAGCAAGCAAAACAATTACTTCCCCGCAATCAAACTCGGATCGCCGGAAAACCGCTCGCCGCCACGCACGGGCCCGTCATCGAGCAGCCCTTTCGTCAGCTCCAGCGCCTGGCGCTCGAACAACCGGCGATACACGCCATTGTCGAGACGGATCAGCTGTTCATGGCTGCCTTCCTCGACGACGCGCCCCTTGTCGAGCACGAGCAAGCGGTCCAAGGCGCGCACCGTCGACAACCGGTGCGCAACCACGAGCGTCGTGCGTCCGACCATCAGGCGCTCCATCGCCTGCTGGATCAGCACTTCGCTTTCGCTGTCGAGACTCGACGTCGCTTCGTCGAAGATCAGGACAGGCGCATCCGCGAGGAACGCGCGCGCGATCGCGACCCGCTGACGCTCGCCGCCCGACAGCTTCACGCCGCGCTCGCCGACGAGCGTGTCGTATCCGAGCGGCAGTGCGCTGATGAACTCGTGCGCGCTCGCGAGCTTCGCGGCCTGCACGATCTCGTCGAGCGTAGCGCCGGGGCGCGCGTACGCGATGTTCTCCGCGAGCGACCGGTGAAACAGGATGGGTTCCTGCTGCACGATCGCAATACGGCGGCGCAACGACGCCTGCTGCACATCGGCGATGTTCTGTCCGTCGATCGTGATGCGGCCTTCGTCGATGTCGTACAGACGCTGGATCAGCTTGATGAACGTCGTCTTGCCCGACCCCGAATGGCCGACGAGCCCGATCCGCTCGCCCGGCGCGATGCGCAGCGAAAAGTCGCGATACAGCGGCGCGCGATGCGCGCCGTAGCGGAACGTCACGTTCTCGAAACGGATCTCGCCCTTGCGGATATCGATGGCGCGCGCGCCCGGCTTGTCTTCAATGCCGAGCGGCTCGCGTTCGAGCGCGACGAGCTCTTCCATGTCGTTGACCGAGCGCTGCAGGTTGCGCACGTGCATGCCGACATCGCGCAGATAGCCTTGCAGCACGAAGAAGGTGGTCAGCGCATACGTGATGTCGCCGACGCTCGCTTCGTCGCGCAGCCACAGCAGCAGCGCCGCGCCGAGTATCGCCGCCTGCATCAGCGCGAGCATGGCGCCCTGCACGCCGCCATTGGTCGTGCCGCGCTGCCACGTGCGGCGCGTGCGCTGACGCCACTTCGCGATCACACGTTCGAGCCGCGACTCTTCGCGCTCTTCCGCGCCGAACGCCTTGACGACGGCATTGCAGCTGACGGCATCGGCGAGCGCGCCGCCCAGGCGCGTGTCCCACAGGTTGCCGAGGCGCGCGGCGGGCGCGACGTAGCCGAGCGACAGCGCGACCGTCACCGAGACATACAGCAACGAACCCAGCCCGACCACGATCCCCATCACGGGCCAGTGAAGGCCGAGCAGCACCGTCGATCCCGCGAGCATCACCAGCGAAGGCAGCAGCGCGATCAGCAGCGTGTCGTTGAGCAGGTCGAGCGCCCAGATGCCGCGCGTGATCTTGCGCACGGTCGAGCCCGCGAAGCTGTTCGCGTGCCAGTCCGTCGAGAAGCGCTGCACGCGATGAAACGCGTTCGCGCAGATCGCGCTCATCATCTTCAGCGTCATCACGATGATGCTGCGATAAACCAGTTGACGCAGCACCGTGCCGCCGATGCCGAGGCCGATCAGCGTGATGAACGCGATCAGCGCCGCGTGCGACGCAGCCGCCTTGCCGCTTGCGCCGCCCGCGCTGCCCGATGTGAGCGCATCGACGAGACGCCCCGCGAACATCGGCGTCAGCACGTCGGCGAACGCGGCCATCAGCGCGAACAGCGCAATGCCGACGATGCGCACCGGTTGCCTGCGCCAGTGATTGAATGTGAAGCCAAGAACGCTTCTGAACGCTTGCGCGCCAAAGTCGAGTTTTTTGCTAGCCATGTGTCACAGCGTGCGGCGCGACGCGCGCATCGCTATCCAGTCAGGAGATTCGGGAGCAGACGGCCGATGCCCGCCAGTTGCGGCAGGGACGAATAAAACCGGTTGTCTGGTAAAAGCGCGGGCCTCTGCGTGCCTACGCTGACGGCGACCTAGCTCGAAGAGCCGATGACGCGTCGTGGAAACCCGCGAGAGACTGCGATGTGCATTGCGTGCATTGAACGCCTCCCTTGGGTGAATGAGTAGATGAAGTACTGCGACTGAGGTGCTCGATTGTAGCAGGAAAGCTTGCGCAAAGTGATCGCGGATTGCCTTGACCCGATGCGAAGTGGTGGCTTTATGCGTGCTTCATCGAGCGTTCGTTGCCCGTTCATCCACAGTTCATCGAAGGACACGTGACGGGGTTTTCAGGGCCCGAAGCGGGTGTGCCGGATACAATGCCGCTGCGCCGAAGCGTCCAGGCTTTGCCCAAACAGCGACCCAACCTGATTCGACCTCAACTCATGTCCAGTTCCACTCGGGCCTTCTTGCTCGGTCCGTTGCTCAAAGGGGTGTCCCGTTCGTTCTATCTGACGTTGCGCATCTTGCCCGCCGGCATGCGCGACCCGATCGGGCTTGCGTATCTGCTCGCGCGCGCCGCCGACACGATCGCCGATACCGCGCTGATCCCGCCCGCGCAACGCCTCGAACTGCTGCTTGCGCTGCGCGAGCAGGTCAACGGCGCGACCGACGACGGCGAACTCGCGCGCCGCCTCGCTGGTGAAGTGGCGGGCCAGCAGGCGCAGTCGGACGAAAAGGTGCTGCTCGAATCGATCGCGCCCGCGCTCGATGTGCTGTCGCAACTCGACGAGGCCGACCGCGTCGCCGTGCGCGCGATCGTCACGACGCTGACGACAGGCATGGAATTCGATCTGCGCACGTTCCCCGACGAGCGTTCGGGCCGGATCGCCGCACTGCGCGAATGGGACGAGCTGGATCGCTATACGTACCTCGTTGCGGGCTGCGTCGGCGAATTCTGGACGAAGATGACGTATGCGCATCTGCCCGGCACGCTGAAGACGGACGCTACGACGATGCTCGATCGCGGCGTGCGCTTCGGCAAGGCATTGCAGATGACGAACGTGCTGCGCGATTGCGGCAAGGATCTGCGGATCGGTCGCTGCTATCTGCCGTCCGCGATGCTCGACCGGTTCGGGCTGAGCCCGGAGCAACTGCTTCAGCTGGAAGCATCGGCGCGCGCGCAGCCGTTGATGCACGAGCTCGTGCGCAAGTCGGTCGATCATTTCCGCGCGGCGCTCGATTACACGCTCGCGATTCCGCGCTTCTCGCTGCGCTTGCGGCTCGCGTGCGTGTGGCCCATCGTGATCGGGCTCGAAACGCTGCTGCTGCTCGTCGACAACGCGCACTGGCTCGAACCGGCGAAAGTATCGAAGATCCAGCGCAAGCAGGTGTACGGGATCATCGCGCGTTCGCTGCCCGTTTCGTTGTCGGATGCGTTGCTGCGCCACTGGATCGAAGGTCTGATCGGCGCGATCGAAGCGCGCGTCGACGTTCGCTGAGCCTCGCTCGTTGCCGCTTCGCCTGGCTGTACGGTAATCGAAAGCCTATGATGAACGTCACACCACTTGCAGTGAAGGGCGGCATCGGCCGCAATCGATCATGACCGATATCGTCGACTGGCACGCTCACGTGTATTTCGATCAGGCGACGCGCGATGCCGCGTGGGCGCTGCGCGAGGCCATCGAGGCCCGCTTCGGCCGCAGGCTTGAAATAGGGCGTTTTCATGAGCGCCTCGTCGGTCCGCATCCGATGTGGTCGTATCAGCTCAAGTTCGGCAGCGAGCTGTTCGCGGAGTTGTTCGAGTGGCTCACGCTCAATCATGGCGCGCTCGATGTCTTCATTCATCCGAACACAGGCGACGCGCTGCGCGATCATCGCGACGCGGCCGCGTGGATCGGGCGCTCTCATCAGTTGAATCTCGCCGCGCTGGGCGGATAGCGCGCTGCGCCCGGCGCACGAATGCGCGCTGTCGCGCGCTGCTGCACATCGTTACGCGCGATCGCGCGCGGAGGTCTCGTCATGACGATCACGAACGCAGTGTCGGGCACCAACGTAGATGAAGTATCGGATGGCGTCTACCGGATCAACACGCCCGTCGTGTTCGAAGGCGGTCCGGGCGGCTTCTCGTTCAACCAGTATCTGATCGCCGACGATGAGCCACTGCTCTTTCATACGGGCCCGCGCAAGATGTTCGCGCTGGTGCGCGAGGCGGTGGCGTCCGTGATTCCTCCCGAGCGGCTGCGCCACATCGCTTTTTCGCACGTCGAAGCGGACGAGTGCGGGTCGCTGAACGAATGGCTCGCCGTCGCGCCCGACGCGCAGCCGCTGTGCGGATCGATCGCCAAGCTGGTGTCCGTCGACGATCTCGCCGACCGTCCGGCGCGCGGCCTCGAAGATGGCGAGGCCGTCGATCTCGGCAAGCACAAGGTACGCTGGCTCGCGACGCCGCATCTGCCGCACGCATGGGAATGCGGAATGCTGATCGAAGAAGCGACGCGCACGCTGCTGTGCAGCGATCTCTTCACGCAACCGGGCAGCGATCATCCTCCCGTCACCGGGTCCGACATCCTCGGTCCGTGCGAAGCGTTCCGGCACAGCATGGACTACTACTCGCACACGAAACACGCCGACGCGATGCTCGACCGGCTCGCCGAGCTCGAGCCGCGCACGCTCGCGTGCATGCACGGCAGCGCGTGGCAGGGCGACTGCGCATCGCTGATCCGCGCGCTGGCGCAGTCGTTGCGCGAGTAGGGCGCTGCTGGTCAAACTGGCGGCGGCGCGAACGCGAATTGCTGGGCGGCCGACGAACGCCGATGCGCGTTCGAACGACGCAGTGCAGCACAACTTTTTCGCGCCGGCGTGTCGATTCGCGTTTCCGCTGTTCGTCGTCAGGTTAAGCGGACCGCTTTCCGCTATGCCGCTACCACACAGCAAGGACGACGACGATGACCTTGAAGCTCTACGCCCATCCGTTTTCTTCGTATTGCCAGAAGGCGCTCACCGCGCTGTACGAGAACGGCACGCCGTTCGAGTACCGCCGTCTCGACGAACCCGGCGCGATGGATGAACTCGCCGCGCGCTGGCCGATCAGGCGCTTTCCGCTGCTCGTCGACGACGACCGCACGATCGTCGAGGCGACCGTGATCATCGAGCATCTCGGGCTGTTTCATCCCGGCCCCGTGCAACTGATACCGGACGATCCGCGCGCCGCGCTCGAAGTGCGCTTCATGGACCGCTTCTTCGACAACTACGTCGCGACGCCGCAGCAGAAGATCGTCTTCGACAGCTTGCGCAGCGAAGGCGAGCGCGACGCGCGCGGCGTCGCCGATGCACGCGCGCAGCTCGAAACCGCGTATGCGTGGCTCGACAAGGCGATGCGAAATCGCGAGTGGGCGGCGGGCGAGCGTTTCAGTCTCGCCGATTGCGCCGCCGCACCGTTCCTGTTCTACGCCGACTGGACGCACCGGATCGACCACAAGTTCGAGCACGTGATCGCGTACCGCCAGCGGCTGCTGAAACGGCCGTCGTTTGCACGCGCCGTCGACGAAGCGCGTCCTTATCGGCACTTCTTTCCGCTCGGCGCGCCGGACCGCGACTGACTTCGACGCATCTTCAGCGGCTGCCCTGCGCATCGGGCAGTCTGCGTCCATGCTTCTTCAACGGAGGCCGACCATGTCTTCTGCATCTACTCTCGTGCCCGCCGCCGAGCTCGTGAAGTGCAACGGCAGACACTATCCGAACGAAAGCGTCGAGTACCGACAGGCGCGCGACGCGCTGCTCGCCGAGGAAATCGAACTGCGCCGGCAGATCGAACGCGTCGCCGAGCTACGTCGCGCATTGCCGCCGGGCGGCGAAGTGACGGGCGACTACCGTTTCGTCGGCGAAGCGGGACCCGTCGATTTCGCAGGACTGTTCGGCGACAAGGACACGCTCGTCATCTACAGCTATATGTTCGGGCCGCAGCGCGAGCGGCCGTGCCCGATGTGCACGGCGCTGCTGAGCGCATGGGACGGCGAGGCGCGCGACATCGAGCAGCGCATCGCGCTGGCCGTCGTCGCGCGCTCGCCGATCGGGCGGCTCGTCGCGTTCAAGAAGGAGCGCGGCTGGCGCGATCTGAAGCTGTATTCGGACGTCAACGGCGAGTACAGCCGCGACTTCGGCGCGATCGGCACCGAGGGCGGCGACGAGCCGGCGTTCCAGGTGTTCACGCGCCGCAGCGGCACGGTCCGGCATTTCTACGCGGCCGAGATGGGCTTTCCGACGGCGGACCCGGGCCAGGACCCGCGCGGCGCGCCGGATCTGATGCCGATGTGGACGATCTTCGACATGACGCCGGAAGGGCGCGATCCGAACTGGTATCCGAAGCTCGATTACGCGAAGTGAAGGGCGGGTGTCGAATGGCGCGCCGTGGCTGGCGTGGTCGATGGCGCGAACGCACTCGCGCCGCCTTCGGCGCGGGTGTGCGTTGGTCCCGCGTGATCGCTTAGTCCGCGATGCGCCGGTCGGCGAGTGCGCGTTCGCAGTCGCCGAGCACAGCGATCACGAGACGCGCCTGTGAATCGAGTTCGTCGGTATCGAGGATTTCTTCGACGGCGTCGCGCGCCCAGTCGGCTTCGACAAACGAGGCGTGGCGCTGCGCGATGTCGAGTGCGATGGCCGACAGCTTCGCGATGCACAGCCAGTCCGCTGTGCGGCTATGCCTGTCGAGCCACTTGTGCGCGGCCTCCACATGAAAAGCCGGCGAAGGCCAGGCTTCGTTCAGATACCAGGCACCGAGGCTCCCGCATGTGAGCCAGCAAAGCAGCTCCACGCGGTCGCGTTGGCTCAGAAGGTGGCGTACATCACTCATGGCGACGCTCGCGAAGGTAACGGATATGACGTGAGTTCCGCGTAGCAAAGCTCGAACCCGTGTGTGTACGACAATATCACGAGGTTGTGCCGTGCACGACAGGGTTTAACCGGATGTGTGCTCTCTCGCGCGCGCCCGAACGTGTGCTGGCCGACGATCGCGTGCGCTTTCCGATGCTCTCCGTGGCAATTGCACGGACGCAGTGCAGCGCGAACGCTCGATGCGCCTGTCAGCGTGAACAGGCGTCGCGCGGATCGCCGGGATCATCGAGCGCGATCATCTGACCATGATGCAGGACCGTGAACGCGTCGTCGGGCAGACCAGCTTCGCGGGTCGCTTCGGCGAGTTTTTTCGGCGGTTCGTCGAGCGGCTCGTCGGTCAACTCGAACGTGCCCCAGTGAACGCCGATAGCCTTCTTTGCATGCACGTCCTCGAAAACCTGCACGGCCTGCTGCGGATCGAGGTGCGGCGGCCCCATGAACCAGCGCGGCGCATACCCGCCGATCGGAATCAGCGCGAGGTCGAAACAGCCGAAGGCTGCGCCGATCCGCTTTGCATCGGCCGAATAGCCGGTGTCTCCCGCGAAATACAGCGAGTACGGATGCGTGGCGCGTTCGGGTGTCTTCACGACCCAGCCGCCCCATAGCGTCTCGTTGCCGTCGGTGAGCGTGCGCGCGGACCAGTGCGTCGCGGGCACGAACCAGAAGTCGAGGCCCGCCGCGTCCGTTTCATCGCCCCAGTCGAGTTCGCGCGCGTTCGTGATGCCCCTCTTCGCGAGCCAGTCCTTGATCCCGAGCGGCACGAGAAAGAGGGGCGGGCCACCGGGCTGTCCGTTCAGCGCTTCGACGCTCTCCGTATCCAGATGGTCGTAGTGGCTGTGCGAGATCAGCACGACGTCGATGTGCGGCAACTGGCCGAGCGTCAAGCCGGGCGGCACGCGCCGCTTCGGTCCGAGAAACGTGAACGGCGACGCGCGCTCTGAAAACACAGGGTCGATCAGGATGTTGGCGCCGTCGATCTGCAGCAGCGTGCTCGCGTGGCCAATCCACGTCATCGTGTTTTCGCTGCGGTTCGCCTTGATCCATTCGACGTCAGGGTGCTCGACGGGAAACGCGTAGCCGTTCGCGGGCGGCGGGGGCAAGCCGTGGATCAGACGGTTCCAGCGCCACTTCCAGAACGAGCCGCGCACAAGCGGCCCGTCGTTGTTCTCGAAGCCGTGCTCCGTGCGCGGCGCGTGATGGATGCCCGCGGCCGCGAGGCGCCCCGGCGATGGCTCGGGCTCCTGCGCACCGGCGACGCAAGGCGCCGTCGCCGCATGCACGGCGAGGGCGGCGCACAGCAAAACCAGGCGAGACGGGCGTGGCATCGTCAATGGCTCGTGGCGCGAAGCGCTCGAACGGCGCGAAGCGGTCGACGGCGAAAGCCGGGCAGTGGACGGTGCATCAGTGTAGACGGACACTGTTTTCTTCGCCGAAGCGGCGACAACATGTTCGGCGCGAGCGGCTGCAATCCGGTTCATCGGCTCGCCATATCCGGCGAGCAAGGTTGAATTCCGGGTCGAAGCGCCGGTATTTCGCCGGCATTCGTCGCGTGCACCGAGCGGCCCGCGCACCGGAAAAATTGTGCCTGCAACGGAATGCAGATATGAAGTGAAATGCCGTTCGCCCTCGATAAAGGGAACGAATATGGCTCAAATCGTGCAATTTTTTTCCGAAACGCCGTGCTGACTGGCCCGATTCAAACCGTCAAAATTGAAAATAAGGCAAAATTCGGGGCATTCGCGTCGGCCTTGGCACCGCCGGCGGCATTTCCCAACCTTTCTCGACCGAGAGCAAAGCGATGAGTAACAAGCAACCTACGATCATCTACACCCTGACCGACGAAGCCCCGCTGCTCGCGACGAGTGCCTTTCTGCCGATCATCCGTACGTTTACCGCACCCGCTGGCGTCAATGTCGAGACCAGCGATATCTCCGTGGCCGGCCGCATTCTCGGCGAGTTTCCGGAGTTCCTGACGGAAGAACAGCGCGTGCCGGACAACCTGGCCGAGCTGGGCCGCCTCACGCAAATGCCGGACACGAACATCATCAAGCTGCCGAACATCAGCGCGTCGGTGCCGCAGCTCGTCAACGCGATCAAGGAACTGCAGGCGAAGGGCTTCAAGGTGCCGGACTATCCGGAAGACCCGAAGACCGACGAAGAAAAGGCGATCCAGAAGCGCTACTCGAAATGCCTCGGCAGCGCCGTGAACCCGGTTCTGCGCGAAGGCAACTCGGACCGCCGCGCGCCTGCCGCCGTCAAGAACTACGCCCGCAAGCACCCGCACAGCATGGGCGAGTGGAGCATGGCCTCGCGCACGCACGTCGCGCACATGAAGCACGGCGACTTCTACCACGGCGAAAAGTCGATCACGCTCGACCGCGCGCGTGACGTCCGCATGGAGCTCGTCACGAAGAGCGGCGAGACGATCGTGCTGAAGCCGAAGGTTTCGCTGCAGGACGGCGAGATCATCGACAGCATGTTCATGAGCAAGAAGGCGCTGGTCGCGTTCTACGAAGACCAGATGGAAGACGCGCGCAAGACGGGCGTGATGCTGTCGCTGCACGTGAAGGCGACGATGATGAAGATCTCGCATCCGATCGTCTTCGGCCACGCGGTCAAGGTGTTCTACAAGGATGCGTTCGCGAAGCACCAGAAGCTCTTCGACGAACTGGGCGTGAACGTCAACAACGGCCTCGTCGATCTGTACACGAAGATCGAAGCGCTGCCGGAATCGAAGCGTGAAGAAGTGATCCGCGACATGCACGCGTGCCACGAGCACCGCCCGGCGCTGGCGATGGTCGATTCGGCGAAGGGCATCTCGAACCTGCACGCGCCGAACGACGTGATCGTCGACGCATCGATGCCCGCGATGATCCGCGCAGGCGGCAAGATGTGGGGCGCCGACGGTCGTCCCGCCGACACGAAGTGCGTGATCCCGGAAAGCACGTTCGCGCGCATCTACCAGGAAATCATCAACTTCTGCAAGACCAACGGCGCGTTCGATCCGAAGACGATGGGCACGGTGCCGAACGTCGGTCTGATGGCGCAGAAGGCCGAAGAGTACGGCTCGCACGACAAGACCTTCGAGATTCCCGCAGACGGCGAAGCGCGCATCGTCGACATCGCGACGGGCGAAGTGCTGAGCGCGCTCACGCAGCAGGTCGAGAAGGGCGACATCTGGCGCATGTGCCAGGTGAAGGACGCGCCGATCCGCGACTGGGTCAAGCTCGCCGTCGCGCGCGCGCGCAACTCAGGCATGCCGGCGGTGTTCTGGCTCGACCCGTACCGTCCGCACGAAGCCGAGCTGATCAAGAAGGTCGACGTGTATCTGAAGGATCACGACACGTCGGGTCTCGACATCCAGATCATGTCGCAGGTCCGCGCGATGCGTTACTCGCTGGAGCGCGTGATTCGCGGTCTGGACACGATCTCGGTGACGGGCAACATCCTGCGCGACTACCTGACCGACCTGTTCCCGATCATGGAACTGGGCACGTCCGCGAAGATGCTGTCGATCGTCCCGCTGATGGCTGGCGGCGGCATGTACGAAACGGGCGCGGGCGGCTCGGCGCCGAAGCACGTGAAGCAACTGGTCGAAGAGAATCACCTGCGCTGGGATTCGCTGGGCGAGTTCCTCGCGCTGGCCGTGTCGCTGGAAGAGCTCGGCATCAAGTCGGGCAACGAGAAGGCGAAGATCCTCGCGAAGACGCTCGACGCGGCAACGGGCAAGCTGCTCGACAACAACAAGAGCCCTTCGCCGAAGACGGGCGATCTCGACAATCGCGGCAGCCAGTTCTACCTCGCGATGTACTGGGCGCAGGAGCTGGCCGCGCAGACGCAAGACGCGGAACTCGCTGCGAAGTTCGCGCCGCTCGCGAAGGTGCTGACGGAAAACGAGAAGACGATCGTCGGCGAACTGTCGGACGTGCAGGGCAAGGAAGCCGACATCGGCGGCTATTACAAGCCCGACTACGCGAAGCTGGATGGCGTGATGCGTCCGAGCAAGACGCTCAACGCCGCGCTGGCCGCCGTGACGGCCTGAGCCGCCGCAGCGTAGCGATGTGAACGAAGCCCGCGCATTACGATGCGCGGGCTTTTTTCTTGCAGCGACTGCTATGGCCGACACCGCCGCTGCGAACGCGCGAACCCACTGACTCCATAGCCGCATGCGCGCACACCATCAAGCGTTCTTCGCATCGCTGTTCTTCTCGCGGCTCGCGGATCAAATACTGCTGTTCCTCGTCCCGCTCGTCGTCTTCCAGACCACGCAAAAGGCGACATGGTCGGGGATCGCGTTCTTCATCGAGGCGTTCCCGCGCTACATCGTCTTTCCCGTGTGCGGCGCGTTGTGCGATCGCATGCCGCCCGTCAATGTGTTGCGCGCGAGCCAGCGCTTTCGCGCGATCGCGTGCGTTGCGGGGATTGCGGGCTTTGGCGTGGCAGGAGGAATCGGCTGGCTGATCGCGCTCTCCGCCGTCTGCGGCGCGTTGACGAGCCAGGGGCTCGTCGCGCGCGAAGTGCTGCTGCCGCAGGTCTTTACTTCTGAGCGCTTCGAGAAGGTGCTGTCGTATGCGCAGATCGCGGATCAGGTCGGCGTCGTGCTCGGTCCGATGCTCGCGGGCCTGCTGCTCGGCCGGTGGCGCTGGGAGATCGTCGTCGGTGTGGCGGCCTTGCTGTTTTTCGCCGCCGATGGCGCGACGCTGCTGTGGCAGCGCGTGAGCCGCTTCGAATGGAAGATGACGGAAAGCGCGCCCGTCGAATGGTTCGCGCCCGCGAAGACGGCGCTCTCGCATGTCGTGAGTCTGCCTGGCCTCGGCAGGCTGGTCGCGCTGGCCGCCGCCGAAAATCTCGTGATCGGCGTGACGCTCGCGACATCGGCGGCGATGGTGACGGGTCTGCATCGCCGGCCGGACGCGTTCTATGCATTCGTGCAGACGGCGGGCGCCGTCGCGACGATCGTCATTCTGCTGTTGATCGCGAGGGTGCGCATTCCGCGCAAAACGCTAGGCGTCGTATCGTTTCTCGCGATTCTCGCGGGTGGATTGCTCGCGGGTTCGAGTCCGTCCGTATGGGGCTACGTCGCGGGTTTTCTGCTTATCGTGGGCTTCGACAAGATGTTCAGCATCTACATTCGCAGCGTGCGTCAGGCGATCATTCCCGCGAAGGATTACGGCAAGACGCTCGGTGTCGTCATCATGCTCAACAATCTGACGCAGCCGCTGGCGGGCCTTCTCGTCGGTCTCTTTTCGGGCAACGGACGGATCAGCGCCGTCGTGGTCGCGATCTCGCTCGGCATGGGCGTGCTCGGCGCGGCGGCCGTGCTTGCGGGCACGCTCAACGAACGACGGCGCGCCGCATCGCGCGTGAACCCACTGCGCGACCGCTCGCCCAACAGCGCCGAATGAACACGCCGATGGCACAATCACGCGTTCATTCGATGCGCCACGGAGCACCACCGACATGGAATCCGACGACGACCTGAAACACTTCGCATTGCACGGCGCCGCGCCGCTGCCCGCTGCTGTCGACGAAGGCTTCGTGGACAACGACGGCGCGCGCATCGCGTGGTCGACATATGGCACGGGCAACCAGCCCGTGATGGGCCAGCCCGTCGTGCTGCTGCATGGCGGCCTCGGGCATCGCGGCAACTGGGGCTATCAGGTGCCCGCGCTCGTCGGTGCCGGCTACCGCGCGATCCTGATCGACAGCCGCGGGCACGGGCGCAGCACGCGCGACGTGCGACCCTACAGCTACGAGCTGATGGCCTCCGATGTGCTCGCCGTGCTCGATGCGCTGCATGTGCAGAAGGCCGCATTCGTCGGCTGGAGCGACGGCGCGTGCACCGCGCTGGTCCTGGCCCGGCGCGCGCCCGAGCGCGTCGCGGGCGTGTTCTTTTTCGCGTGCAACATGGACCCCAGCGGCGCAAAGGAATTCGTGCCGACGCCCGTGATCGAACGCTGCTTCAAGCGGCATCGGGAAGACTACGAGACGCTGTCCGCGACACCCGACGATTTCGATGCGTTCGTCGCCGCCGTCAGCGAGATGCAGCGCACGCAGCCCAACTACTCGGCCGACGATCTCGCGCGAATCGGCGTGCGCGTCGTCGTGGCGATTGGCGAGAACGATGAGTTCATCAGGCAGGAGCACGCCGCGTATCTAGCGCAGACCATCCCCGACGCCGAACTGATCGTGCTGCCGAATGTCACCCATTTCGCGCCGCTGCAAAGACCAGCGCTATTCAACGGCGTGATCGAGCGCTTCGCGGGAACAATAGTCGAAGCGGGGGGCTGAGTGCTGCTGGGTGCTCGTCGGCGAGGTGCCTCGTTGGTACGCTTCGGGAAACGGAAAATAAAACACGTTTAGCGCGCTGACATCCGCAGTGCCGCTCACGCTGGACGCGCTCAAGCCCTACGCGGGCAGTTCAGATTTCGGTCTGGGTACGATGCCGCATGGTTGTTCCTATTCCGAGCCCCACGCCCGCGTCGCGGTCGGATCAATCGAAAGCCGTGAATCTCCAGCAATTCACGCGCGGCGCCAAGGCGCACGCGCGTTAGCCGATCCGCTGATGTCATGTCAGTCGTTGCCTCAAACCGGCGCTGGAACGGTCGCGCGCTCATCGCTGCCACCTGATGCATGCCTAAGCTCAAATTGTGCGCCGTTGGCGCTCCTGATCGGGCCACGACTCGATGAGACCGCAGTACTCGAAGGCCTTCTGTCAACGCGATAAAGCGATTTGCTTGACCAAACACAAGAAAGAACATTGCTTACCATCCAATCCTTTCTTTTCTATTCGCATAGAGGACAGTTGTTGTCAGATCGAAAGTAATTTTCAAATTAATTTGATTGCGAGCCCGCCATGCCATACCAGAATATCTTTTTCATTGTGATCTAGCTCTCAATACACGGCCAAGCCCAACAAGGGAGTGACGCGGAGCCGCATCGAAAAATTTTGCAGTATGCCGGACTAGCTCGTTGTGATACGACCGGCATCAGTTTCTCCAAAGAACTATCGAACTAAAACCAACAATAGGTGCTGAACTTGCAAGACCCGCAAGTGCGATGACTTGAAACAATGAAAACATGCGCTCAGATGTTCTTCCGTTGCTGGTTTGTTGCCCTGATAAGCGTTGTTGCATATGCGCTTACTTCGACTACAGTTAATCCGGAGTCCTTCGATTTGAGTGCCTCGAAACTCGAATGTTGGATTATTTCTACCGGGTTCTCGCATTGGCAACGACGTGCGATATTTGTTGGTTTGCCGTGGACATCAACGTTGAGACTGCTCGGTCAATTAACGGATATGCTGATATTGCTTTCACTTCTGTTCTGGGTAATCCAGATTGCCCATGGATTCATTCAATGGTCCGCAAACAAAGTGCGCAGAGAAAGGCTGTCGGCACTGATCAAATCACAGTCTATCGAAACATGGCTTTCTCAGATGACTTTAGCTCTCTTTCTGATGGCCGCCTGTGTGTATTTTCTGTTCAAGGCGACTGTTTCGTCCGAACCTATCTTTATTAGCAACCCGAGATCTCTTGCCCTAAATACATTTATTCTATCTTCGTCCCTTTTCTGTGCAATATCTGTCGGCATCTATTTTATCGCGAGTGTGTTTGTTCGCTTCAAATAGCTGACGACAAGTTAACGCACAGCCTTTGATAACAAGAGAATAACTAAATGCTAAATCAAACACCAGGCGAACTCAATATCCTTGTCACGGGAAAACCAGCCGATCCGACTCCAGCCGGTTCTTCGGGAAATTCGTTTTTGTCGAATTTTGTGCCCGGACTGGTAGATTACGAAAGCGCGATAGCGACCTCCTACAGTACTTTGCTGAATAAGCTGGCCACGGCAAGTCAAATGGGAGCGCAACTGGGAAAGCACGAAAAGTGCTTATGCATGGGGTGTGGATTTTCCCATTTTCGCCGTACCGTTCATGCTAGCGGACGCTGCAGAGGGTTACGCGGACGCGGGCGTATGGGGAGCGATGAAATCCGCGATCAGTGACATCGAGGGCTATCTTGCGACCGGTGCGTTCTTGGACTCGACGGTGGGCGAAGCACTCACGGCGGCTTTAGTAGCGCTCGATACTCCCGCAGGTATCCCCGCGGTGGCATTGACATCCTTGGCAATTATTGGTGGATACGTTGTCAATAAGATGGTCGGTGCAGGGCTCGACTACGTGGCAAATACTAGGGGTGTGGCAAACGAAGACGGGCAACTGGTGTTTCCAGACGGTACCGTCCAAACGATTTTGCGGAATGGAGACACTCAGTATGTTTTCAGTAATGGTGTTACTTATGTCGTCCACGCTGACGGAACGTCGAGTGCCACTTTAAATGGCGACACATATCATTACGATGAAGCTGAAAACGTCACTGGTTCATCATTTTCAAACGGCTTCAAGGCCGACTTTGACACGGAAGGTGCAAATGCAATTCTCACAGATACAAACGGCATCACGACCGATTTACGTGTTAGCAGAGCCAGTGACGGAAGTTCAACGGTGTATGTTTCAGGAAGTGGCACCGCAACATCGATCGCCTTGAATGTCGATTCAAACGGTCAAGTCACTGTTAGCGACAATGGCGATCAATACAAGTTTTCCTTGGCAACTGATTCAGCCGGCGATATGGATGTGTTGGTCAACAACGTTGACTCTGGAGCGTCCTACGATGAACTGATGGCAGCGGACGGTGGCGTCGTTAGCACACGCTACAACGCGGACGGCTCGACGACGATTTTTAACGAATCGGCAAGCGGCATCATCACCAGCATCCAAAATTTTGATGTCGGCGGCAATGAAACTGGCTCGTTGCAGATGACGTACAACAGCAACGACCAGTTGACGGGCGAGACGGTGTTGGCAAACGGCCTGCGAACGGACATGTTGGCGTTCGATCCCAACAGTGGGTTTGAGACGAAGGATACGTCGTACTTCGTCGGCACCAACCAGGTGAGCGGTTCTATCATCTATACCAACGGTGTCAAATCGTCGGAAATCGACTATTACCGCAGTGGATTGGAGTCGGATCAGAAATTCTTTGACAACGAAGGTAATCTGTCGGGCGAAGCGGTGTTCAACCAGCACCTGGAGCAGACCGACTACCTGGTGTTCAACACGTCCACGGGCGAGCTTGAACAAGACCGCGAAATTGACCCCAACACGCACAAGCAAACCGAGACCTTGCTCTACCAGGACGGTGTCGAAGTAGGCGTAGCGGACTACGCCACTGGCAGCGATGGAAAACTCTACCAGTCGGACTACAAGTCCATTGATTCGCAGACGGGGAACATGTCATCGGAAATTTTTCTCGACGAGAGTGGCAACCGCATCGGGTATGAAGCATTCGACACCCAGACAAGCAAGTTGACAGGCGAAGCCGACTTTGTTGATGGCCAGCAGGTCGACTACAAGTTCATCGATGAGCAGTCGGGCAATGTGAGCGGCGAGAACGTCCTTGACAATCGCGGCAATCGCATTGAGCACAAGGTCTTCGACGTCGGCACGGGCGATATGACTCAGGATACCCTGTACGACGCGTCGAGTGGTGATCCGTTGGTCAGCTATGTCTACCAAAACAACCAGAAGGTCGGCCAGGCGGACTATGCCGATGGTAACGAGATCGAATATCAGGTCATCGATCCGACCCGTGGAGACATGACGGAGGACGAAATCCGTGATCCGGCGTCGGGAATCTGGACGCAGTATGACTTCTACCAGAACAACGAGTTGACCCAGGAGCGCAACTACAATGCCGCAACCGGGGCGCTGATGGACTACGTCAACTACAACGATGGCACGAAGACCGACCAGATCGACTTCGTGAACAACAACGAGGTTGACCACCAGTATTTCACCAACGACGTTCTGACCTCCGAAGCATTTTACAATTCCAAGCTGCAGCAGACTGGTTACGCGACCTATGATCCGACAAGCGGAGACATGACAGAGGATGAGATCCGCGATCCCAACTCGGGTATCTGGACGCAACTGGACTTCTACCAGAATAACGAGCTGACTCAAGAACGGGACTTCAATACCGTTACCGGCGCGCTAATGGACTACGTCAATTACAACGCCGGCACGAGAACCGATCAGATCGACTTTGTGAACAATAACGAGGTCGACCGCCAGTATTTCACCAACGACGTTCTGACCTCCGAAGCATTTTTCAATTCCCGGCTCCAGCAGACCGGTTACGCGACCTATGATCCGACAAGCGGAGACATGACAGAGAATGAAATCCGCGACCCCAACTCAGGAATCTGGACGCAACTGGACTTCTACCAGAACAACCAGCTGACCCAAGAACGGGATTTCAATACCGTTACCGGCGCGCTGATCGACTACGTCGATTACAGCAACGGCACGAAGACCAACCAGATCGACTTCGTGAACAACAGTGAGGTCGACTGCCAGTACTTCACCAATGGCGTACGGACCTCCGAAGCATTTTTCAATTCCCAGCTCCAGCAGACCGGTTACGCACTCTACGATCCGGCGAGCGGCGACATGACGGAGAATGAGATCCGTGATCCGGCCTCGGGCGTCTGGACGCAGTATGACTTCTACCAGAACAACGAGTTGACCCAGGAGCGCGACTACAATGCCACGACGGGCGCGCTGGTGGACTACGTCAGTTTCAGCAACGGCACGAAGACCGACGAGTACACGTTCGACGCATCGACGGGTGTCCAGACTGCGGCCCTCCACTACAGCGACGGCGAGCTCTCGACCGAAGCGACGTTTGCCGATGTCGATGGCGCAGCCGTACAAAACGGCTATTTCTCGTTCAACCAGCAACAGCAGGTGACCGGTCAGGCCACCTTCGACGCCAATGGCCAGCAGAACGGCTATATAGGCGTCGATCCGTCAACCGAAGTGGTGACCTCTGTAGCGTCGGTCCAGAACGGCGTACAGACTGGCGCAATCTTCTACAACGATGATCCGAATAACCATTACATCACGGAAATTGTTGTCGGCAATGGCCCGGGCCTCGCGTCGGGATGGGCTACGTTCGACTCGACAGGCAAGTGTACGGAGTTCTCCGGCGGCTCGGACTTCATCAAGAATTTGTTGACCTCCATTTCAGTCATGAACCTCGATGGCGTGGTGCAGGCGGGAGGGGAGGCCGCTGGTGCGGCAACACAGGATGCAATCGCAGGTCTGGTCGGGGTTCCGCTGCCGGACCTCAGCGACGTTGGTAACATCGACCCCGACGCAATCACCGACTCCGTCGATGGCTTCGTTGGCGCTGGCGGGCTCCCGACCCCGAGCCCGGCCCCAGACCCGAGCTCCGACCCGGACCCGGACCCGAGCTCGGTCCCAGACCCGAGCCCGGCACCGCCCTCCGATCCGATGCCGGCGCCGCCCCCGGAACCGGACCCAGTTGGTGCAACCCGGTCTCCTGGCGTCATGCTCGGCAGCTCTACTCCAGTCAGCACTGCTGTAGCCAGTGCGCAGGCGACGGGAGCCGTCTCGGCAACCCATTCGGTAACTGCATCTACTCAGCAGGACGCGCTTGCTGCCCAGCTCTCGTCATGCGGCAACGACGCGTCCGCTGTCATGCCATTGGCCGATCCTGTGCTGACCCAGATGATCCAGGCCATGGCCAGCTACGACGTTCCGGTTGGCGTCCTTTTGACGCCAACCGGGCTTGCAACGAACCAGCCACAACTGCTCGCTGCATAAGCGTTCCCTGACGCGAGTCAGCCCTCCTGCCCCGACGTGTGCGTTGTGCGCACGCCGGGGCTTGTCCGTCGATACAGCACACATGCCATGGCTATCGACCTTCTTCAGCTCCATATGGGCACCAACGAACAACAGAATCTCGCTGACGCGGGCGTCTCGGCACTCGTCAGCATTGCGCGCTTTCATGGCATTGCCGCCGACGCGGCGCAGTTACGGCATGCGGCCGCCGTGGGCGATGCCCCCTTCGACCAGGATACGCTCGTCCTGTGTGCCCGTTCGCTCGGCTTGCGCACACGTCTCGTCCCGTTGAAGCTGGAGCGACTCGGCCGCGCCCCCCTGCCTGCGCTTGCACTCGATCGCGACGGCAGACATTTCATCGTGCTTCGCAGTGACGGCACCACGGCGCTGGTCCTGGAAGCCGGTGCTTCGACGCCGGTCGTGCTTCCACTCGCCACGGTGGCCGAGCGCACGACGGGCTCGATGATCCTCTTCGCGTCACGTGCCTCGCTCGCCGGTGAACTGGCGCGCTTTGATTTCACCTGGTTCATCCCGGCGGTCGTGCGCTACCGGCGGCTGCTGCTCGAAACGCTTACCATCTCGTTCATCCTGCAGCTATTCGGGCCGGTCTCACCACTGATGTTCCAGGTGGTAATGGACAAGGTGCTGGTAAACCGCACCTACAGCACGCTCGCGGTTGTGGGCGTGGCGCTGTTCATCAGCTCGACTTTCGAGATCGTGCTCACTGGGCTGCGCAACTACGTCTTTTCCCACACGACCAACCGCATCGATGTTGAGCTTGGCGCGCGCCTGTTCCGGCATCTGGTCGCTCTGCCGCTGAGCTACTTTACCGCGCGGCGCGTGGGCGACACGGTCGCGCGCGTGCGTGAGCTGGAGAACATCCGCAGTTTCCTCACCGGCCAGGGCCTGACTGCCGTGATCGACCTCTTCTTCTCGATCGTGTTCCTCTCGGTCATGTGCATCTACAGCGTCTGGCTCTCGCTGATCGTCGTTGTGTCGCTGCCGGTCTATGCAGGCATCTCGACAATGCTGGTCCCAGTTTTGCACCAGCGCCTGAACGAGAAGTTCGCACGCGGCGCCGACAACCAGGCCTTTCTCGTCGAAACGGTCTCCGGCGTCGAGACGGTGAAATCGCTCGCCGTCGAACCGCAATTCACGAAGAAGTGGGAAACCCAGTTGGCCGCTTACGTCGCATCAGGATTTCGGGTCACAACGCTGGGCAATGTCGGCCAGCAACTGATCCAGTATGTCGGCAAGCTGGTGTCGCTCGCCACGCTGCTGCTCGGCGCGAAGCTCGTAATCGACGGTCGCCTCACGGTGGGCGGCCTGATTGCGTTCAACATGATGTCGCAGCGGGTGGCTGCGCCGGTGCTGCGCCTGGCGCAACTATGGCAGGACTTCCAGCAGGTCGGCATCTCGATGAGCCGGCTCGGCGACATTCTGAACACGCGCACAGAGCTCGTACAGAGCCGCCAAGCCCAGCCGCCGATCCGCGGTGCGATCAGTTTCGAGAACATCCGCTTCCGCTATCGGCCGGACGGCGCGCCGATTCTCGACGGCGTGTCGCTCGACATCCGCCCTGGCGAGGTCATCGGCGTTGTCGGCCGCTCTGGGTCCGGCAAGAGCACGCTCACGAAACTGCTGCAGCGTCTCTATGTCGCCGAGCAGGGCACCGTACGCATCGATGGCGCCGACCTAGCACTCGCCGATCCAGCCTGGCTGCGCAGGCAGATCGGCGTTGTGCTCCAGGAAAACCGCCTCTTTAACCGGCCGGTGCGCGAGAACATCGCACTGACCGATCCCGGTGCACCGATGGCGGCCATCATCCGCGCAGCCCAGCTTGCCGGGGCACACGACTTCATCTGCGAGTTGAAGGAAGGCTATGACACGGTCGTGGGTGAGCACGGGGCGAACCTTTCTGGTGGACAGCGCCAGCGGCTCGCCATTGCCAGGGCGCTGCTGACCAACCCGCGCATTCTCATCTTCGACGAGGCGACCAGCGCACTCGACTTCGAGACTGAGCGCGTCATCCAGAACAACATGAAGGCCATGTGCGCAGGCCGTACGGTGATCGTCATCGCTCATCGACTCACGGCCGTGCGCCATGCCGACCAGATCATCGCGATGGATCGCGGCAGGATTGTCGAACGGGGCAACCATGACGAACTGCTCGCACTGGGTGGCTACTACGCACACCTTTGCTCCTTGCAGAACGGTTAAGAACGGAAACACGGTTTCATGCAGATTCACTTTCAGGCGCTGGGAGATCTCCTGCGCCGCTATCTTTCGGTCGGGCGAGCAGCATGGGCGATCCGCAGGGAGCTTGATCTACCGGAACGGACCGGTTACGAGCTGGCTTTCCAGCCTGCACACCTGGAACTGGTCGAGACGCCGGTTCATCCGGCGCCGCGCTGGACGGCGCGTATCATTATGATCCTCGCGCTGCTCGTACTGCTCATGAGCCTCATCGGCCGTCTCGACATTGTCGCGACGGCGAAAGGCCGGCTGGTGCCCGATGAACGCGTGAAGGTCATCCAGCCCGCGATCACGGGTGTGGTGCGCGAGATCGCGGTGAGCGATGGCGACCGCGTTGCCGCCGGCCAGCTGCTGATGAAGCTTGATACGACCCAGGCGGCCGCCGACGAAGACAAGGCTAAGGCGTCGCGCATGGACGCCGCGTTCGCGGCCGCTCGCGCGCAGGCGCTGCTCGATGCGCTTGACGCGCCAGCCGCACTGCTGAATGTCAAACCGGTTGTCGGCGCGCAGCCAGAGCGTCAGCAGGAAGTCCAGCGGCAGGTCCAGGGCGCGTGGCTCGAGTACCGCGACAAGCTCGCCTCGGCGAAAGCGGAGCTGACAAAACGCGCGGCCGACCTCGACAGCACACGAGCCGAGGTCGCCAAGCTCGAGGCAATCGCACCGCTCGCTCGCGCGCAGGCAGACGACTA
Source organism: Paraburkholderia piptadeniae (assembly GCF_900007165.1). Taxonomy (GTDB): domain Bacteria; phylum Pseudomonadota; class Gammaproteobacteria; order Burkholderiales; family Burkholderiaceae; genus Paraburkholderia; species Paraburkholderia piptadeniae. Next base: position 11,956 of record NZ_CYGY02000057.1, on the reverse strand, counting down.
CCGGGCGTTGTCCGCCGACCAGTACGTGGCGAAAGACGACTACCGACAAAAGGAACAAACGGCGCTTGAGCAGGAACACGAACTCGCGGCGCAGCGCAGTCACGCACGCGAACTCTCGGCAGCCGTCAGCCAGCAGAATGCGGAGATCGCCAGCATCCAGTCGCAGTTTCGACGCGAGCAGCTTGATGCACTGGAGAAAGGCACCGAAGCGCTGACGCAGAGCCGCAACGACGAGACCAAGGCACACACGCGCGAAACGCTGATGAGCCTCTCTGCCCCGGTCGCCGGTACTGTGCAGCAGCTTGCGGTGCATACGAACGGTGGTGTCGTGACTACCGCCCAGACGGTGATGGAGATCGTGCCCAACGATGCGCTGGAAGTGGAGGCGACTATCGAAAACCGGGATATCGGCTTCGTGAAGGTCGGGCAGCGGGCAGCCGTGAAGGTGGAAGCATTCCCATATACGCGGTACGGGTTACTCGAAGGCGAAGTCGTATCGGTCGCCAATGATGCTGCACAGGACAAAAAACAGGGACTGGTATTTACCGCCCGCATCCGCCTGAAGGCCAACGGGATTCGTGTCGACGCAAGGTGGATACCGCTGACACCCGGCATGACCATCACCGCCGACATCGCGACCGGACGCCAGAGTGTCGCGCAGTATTTCCTCGGCCCGATCATCGAAGGCGTACAGGAGAGCATGCGTGAACGCTAAACGTTTCGCTGCCTTGCTGGCTGTGGTCCTGACCGCGAGTCCTGCATTCGCCTTCGATCCGCTTTTTGCCGAACACAGCGTACCGGATGGTGCAGCGGCAGCGCTGCTGCCGGGACCATGTGTGGCAGGATCACCGGCGAATCCACTCGGTCTCGCCGAGGCAGTTTCGCGCGCGCTCTGTTACAACCCGAAAACCCGCGACGCGTGGGCCAACGTGAAAGCACAGGCGGCAGCGGTCGGCGCAGCGCGCGCGGCCTTCCTGCCAACCATGTCGGCAAGCTGGCAGGGTGTACGGGACAATGCGGAAACGGACGTGGCGAGCCACCCGAATCTAAGCTCCCGAACGGATGCGACGGTACGCTCGACGGGCATCAGCGCGGACTGGGTTCTGTTTGATTTCGGCGCGCGTAACGCCGCACTGCGTAACGCCAACGCGCTGCTTGTCGCCGCGCGCGCGACACAGGACGCGACTCTGCAAGATACTTTTGCGACGGTCGCGAAAGACTACGATGCGACACAGGCTGCGCGCGCCGCGCTCGATACGGCACGCGAAATCGAGCGTATGACGGGTGACAGTGCGGCCGTGGCGCAGAAACGTGTCGATCATGGCGTCGCACCCATCTCGGACGCGCTGCAGGCGCAGACGCAGCATGAACAGGCGGTTGCCGCCGTGACAAAAGGCGAAGGCGACCTGCAGGCCGCGCTCGGCGTGCTGGCCACTGACATGGGTCTACGCCCCGATGAGCCCCTCGATGTGCCGTCGGTCCTGACGGACCCCGAACCGGATCGTGCATGGCAGGACTCCATCGGTGGCCTGATCACCGAGGTACGGCTCGCGCACCCGGCCGTGCTGGCCGCCGAAGCACAGTACGAGGCCGCCCGCGCGAAGGTTACGCAGACGCGCGCCGAAGGCTTGCCGAGCATCAGCTTGGTGGCGAAGTACAGCACCAACAATCAGCCAGCGAGCCTTGGCCTGGGTATCCCGACCTATCCCGCGACGGGCCATGACGCCTACGTCGGGATTCAGGTGAGCTTCCCGTTCTTCGAGGGTTTCGAGCGGCACTACCAGGTGCATCAGGCCGAAGCGCAGGCCGAACGCGTGCAAAATGCGCTAGAGGGCACGCGCGATCAGGTCGCGCTTGACGTCTGGAAGGCGTGGCAGGCCCTGCAGTCCGCGACTGCCAGTGTTGATCAGTACGGGAAGCTGCTTGTCATTGCGCAGCGCGCGTTCGAGGCGGCCCAGCATCGCTACTATGCAGGCGTGGGCGACATTCTCGAACTGCTCAATACCCAGGCGGCGCTGGCGAACGCGCGGCAGCGACGCATCCAGGCGCTCACCGAATGGCACGATGCGCGCATCGAACTTGGGGCGAAACTCGGGCAGCTCGGAGCGCCAGATCTCCAGTGACGATGACGGGTATCGCGCGAGAAGTTTTACATTCGACGAAACCCGACCCTGTTGGCAACTTACTGCGGACAGGGAAGTTAACTGCGCCTATGAATCGACGTCCTTAGTAATTTGGGGGTGGCAGTTGCGTGGTGACAGTGCCGCAATCCCATGCAGCGAGACGCGCCCTGACGGTCACGCGTGGCGGGTGGCCGTCATCAGGCGGGGAAGGTCAAGTGCTGCCGGATCGAGCAGAAGCAGGATACAGAGTGACGAAGTCAGACGCTACCTGCGTATGGATGGGACGTTAGCCGCACGATAACTGGATACCTAAGCAGGTGGAGTTCACGCGCTAAACGTGCTTTGTTTTCTTCTGCCCCCCAAGTTCATCGACTACTCGTTCTTCGCGGCCGCCGCCACGTCCTCGTCTCTCTCCCATCCGCCGCCGAGCGCGAGGAACAGGTTCACCTGATCGATCGCCACCTGACCGTCGGCGGCCGCCACCTGCGAAGCGACGCTCGTGAGCGTGCGCGTCGCGTCGAGATCGTCGATGAACGACTCGCGGCCCGCGGCATACAGCCGGTGCGTTTCGTCCGCCGACTGCACGGCCGATTTGTACGCGGTGCGCAACGCATCGGCGCGCGTCGTATCGGACGCGTAAGTGGACAGGCTCGTCTGTGTTTCGCGTAGCGCGTTCAGCACGACGCCGTCGAAGTGCGCAAGCGCGCCGCCCGTCGATGCCTCGGCTTCATGCACGCGCGCCCGCTGTCCGTTGATCGGGAAAGTCCAGCTGATCAATGGCCCGAATGCCCAGCGGTTCGTCGTCGCGCCCAACAGGTCTTCCGCGACGCCGACCGAGCCCACCGAAGCGCCGAAGCTCACAGACGGATACAGCGCCGCCGTCGCGACGCCGATGCGCGCCGTCGACGACGCCAGTTGCCGCTCGGCCTGGCGCACGTCGGGGCGTCGTTTGAGCAGCGCGGCGCCGTCGCCGACGGGAATCGGCTGCGTCAGATGCGGCACCTTGTTGCAGGCGAGGGCGGCGGGCGGCAGATCCGACGGCGCGCGCGCGAGCAGCATCGCGAGCCGGTACTGCGCCGCGCGGCGGCGCGCGACGAAGCGCGGGATCTCGGCGGCGAGCGTGTCGACCTGCGTCTGTCCGCGCGTGACGTCCGGCTGGTTGCCGCGCCCCGCGTCGCGCAGCCGCTGCGTGAGCTTGACCCGTTGCCTCTGCAACGACAGTGACTGCTGGGCAATCTTCAGTTCGTCGGCGGCCGAACACGATTCGACATACGCGCGCACGACATCCGCGACGACCGTGATGCGCGCGAGATCGCTCGCGGCTTCGACGGCTTCGTCGTCGGCCTTCGCGGCCTCTACGCCGCGCCGCAGCTTGCCGAACAGATCGAATTCATACGACACGCTCAGGTCGAGCGCGCCCTCAGTGACGACGGGAATCTTCTCCGTCAGCAGAAACTGTTCGGCCGATTCCTGCGCGCGCTGGAAAGCCGCCGACGTCTTGCCGGAGAAGCCGCCCTGTTCGTTCGCGAAATCGACTTGCGCACGCGAGCGCGCGAGATTGGCGGCCGCGACGCGCAAATCGGTATTCGACGCCAGCGCCTGCGTAACCAGTTGATCGAGCACGGGGTCGTCGTACAGACGCCACCACTTCGACGGCACGGGCTGTTGCGTGACAGGCGCCGTGTCCGCGCCGTCGATGGCCGCGTTCGCATAGGGCGCGTTGACCATTGCGTTGTCGGGCAGCTTGTAGTTCGGGCCGACCGTCATGCAGCCGCTCAGCGCCAGCGCGACGGGAAGCAGGGCGGGCAGCCACGCACGGCCGGCGCGCGCTGCCGTCATGAACGGATTGCGTTTCATCGTGATGCGCCCGAAGCAGGTTGCGTTGCACTGGACGGCGACGCGCCGGCGACGGCCGCGCTCGCCGTCGATGCGCCCGCGCCAGCGGAGGCCGATGCCGATGCGCCAGGCTCCGAAGCAGCAACGGCATCCGAAGCCGCATGTCTTCCAATCGACGGCCCGAGGCCGCGCACCGACACCGTTGCCGTGCGGCCCGCGATCATGCGGAAGTCGGCGGGAATCTCGTCGAGCGCGACGCGCACGGGAATGCGCTGCGCCAGACGCACCCAGCTGAACGCCGGATTCACGTTCGGCAGCAGGTTGGGGCTTTGCTGGCGGTCGCGGTCCTCGATCGCGGCGACGATGCTCTGCACGTGTCCGCGCAATACATTCGGCTCGCCCATCACCTTGATGTCGACGGGCTGGCCGATGTCGATGCCGTGCAGCTTGGTTTCCTCGAAGTAGCCGTCGACGCGGAACGAGTGCATGTCCACCACCGACAGCACCGCGCGTCCCGACGACACGAACTCGCCGGCGCGCGGCGCGCGGTCGTTCAGATAGCCGTCGACGGGGCTCACGATCACCGTGCGCTGCAGGTTCAAACGCGCCGTGTCGATCGCGACTTCGGCATCGGCGAGCGCGGCGGCCGCCTGCTCGACCCGCGAGTGCGTCTCCTCGACGGACTCGCGCGCGACGAGATTGCCGAGTGTGCGGTTGCGCGCGTCTTCGCGACGCGCCTGATCGAGCGTCGCGCGGCGCTGCTGCGCGGTCGCCTGCGCGTTGCGCAGCGCAAGCTCGTAGCGCGCCTGATCGATCACGAAGAGGACATCGCCGCGCTTGACCTCCTGGTTGTCGACGACCTTCACTTGCGTGATCAGCCCGGATACGTCGGGCGCGACCTGGATCACGTCGGCGCGCACGTGGCCGTCGCGCGTCCACGGCGCGAACATGTAGTAGTCGACCAGCTTCCACAGCACGGCGGCCGCGATCGCGACGACGATGAGAGTGAGCAGGATCTGCCCGACGGAGAACCAGGTTTTTTTCACGTTATGAGCCGGTGCGAAACGATGACGACAAGCCCCAGCACCAGTACATAAATGCCGAGGTCGAAAATGGAACGGTGCCAGATGAAGCGATACACGCCGATGCGCGCGAGCACGGTGCGGATCGCCAGATTCAGCAGATAGGCGATGAACATCAGCACCAGCACGGCGGGCACGAATACGCCGAGAACGTCGATTTCGCCGATCATGTGCGTCGACAGAATGAAAAGGGTTGAGTGGCCATCAGGCGGGCGTCTCCTCTTGCACGGGCGGATTGCCGCCGGGCGCCGTGTGCGGCGGATGCAGCGACAGGCGCATGCCGACGAGCGCATGCAGCGTGTCGCGCAGCCAGCGTTCGGCGGACGGAGCATTGCGGCTGTGCCCCGGGTCTTGCGCAGGTTCCTGGCCTGGTTGCGCCGGTCGTGACTCACCCTGCGCCTCTTCGATGCCGCGCGCCGTCACGCGCGCGACGGCGGCATCGATCGTTTCGATCAGCGCGGGCGGCACCGGCTGCCGCGCGCGCCGCGCGATGCATTGCTCGAAATACTGCCGCACGCCTGAGAGCACGTCATCGATGGTGTCCTGCAAGTCGGCTGTCAGCTTGCGGCGCGTGCGCCGAAGGTCCAGCGCGTTCAACGCGACGCGGAAATCGCGGAAGCTTTCGATCGACGGATGACGGTGCGAATCGGTCGCGGCGTGACGCGGCAGCAGTTGCATCAGGCGATCGAGCATGCGCGCGTACAGATTGCGCTGGTCCTCGATCGCGGCCGTCGAAGCGCTCACCACGACATCGGACCACGCCGAGCGCGTGAGCCGCGCGGCCGCGAGCTCCGCGCCGAAAGGACGCGTCGCGCGCGTCCAGATGAACGCGAACAGCAAGCCGCCGACGCCCGCCAGGTTGCTGTTCAGAAACACGAAGAAGTCGGCTTCGTAAGCGCTTTGAATGCTGATGAACGTGGCCGTGTTGACGGCGACGAGCATCGTCACGAGATTGAACTGCGGGCGCGGAATCAGCGTGCCGATGATAAGGAAAGGCCCGGCGAAGATCACGACCAGCATCGCGAAGTCGTGCACGTGCGGCAGCACCGCGAACACGTACAGGCCCGCGAACACGACGCTCGCGCAGGTCGAGAGAAAGAACTTGAAGACAGCGGGCGCGGGCTCGTCGAGCGCGGCAAAGAAGCAGCACGACACGGCTGCGAGCGTCACCGCGCCCGCGCCGTCGTTCCAGCCCGACGTGATCCACAGTCCGCACGCGACGATGATCGCGCCGACGGCGGACGCCGTGGAAAACAGCATCATCCCGCGATCGAAGAAGCGCTCGGTGCCGCCCAGGCGCCAGTGACGAAAGCGCGGCCGCCACTGCGCCGTCTCGTGGACGATGCCCGCGCGCAGACTGCGAACGTCGTGCCACACGTCGATGACCTGGCCCAGACGCCAGAGCGCGTTCGACAGCAACGCGACATGCCAGCTTGCAAGCGATGCCGCGGGCGGCTTCATCGCGGCGATGCGCTCGCGCAGCGCTTCTGCCTCGCGATCGGTTTCGTCGGCGTGCTTCGCTTCGAGCGCGGGCGAGCGAATCCACTGCGCGACATCCGCGAGCAGCGCTGCAACTTCAGGCGGATGCGTGCCGCTCTCTCGCATCAGTTCGATCAGCGGATCGGCCATCGACGAAATCAGCGGCAGGAAGATCTGCATGCGCCCTTGCAACGCACGCGCGCGGCGCACGATGTCGGGACGCGTGTGGTCGTAGGTCAACTGGCTCAACGGGAATTCGAGGCCGTTGACGGTCGCCGCGAGCCGCTGGCGCGAAGCCGAAATCGACCCACCCGCGATGTGTCCGGACAGCGTCTCGCTTGCGTAGAACGCGGCATCGCGGAACCACGCGTCGGTGCGCTCGATCAGCGTCGGCGCGAGGCGGCTCGGAAACACGACGCTGCCCACGATGCTCGCGACCACGATGCCAAGCAGGATCTCTTCGGTACGCGTGATCGCGAGATCGAAGACGGTCGTCGGATTGGTGACGGCGGGCAGCGCAATCAACGGCAGCGTGTAGCCGGCGAGCAGGAACACATAGCTGCGCGCCGTGCGGTCGTTCATCGACAGATAGAGCAGGGTGCCCGTCCACAACGCGACGATCACGCTGAACAGGAACGGCGACTCGACGAACGGCGGCACGATCAGCACGGCGCCCGCCGCGCCGATCGCCGTGCCGAGCGCGCGATACAGCGCCTTCGAGCGCGTCGCGCCGACGAACGGATTCGACACGATGTAGACGGTCGCCATCGCCCAGTACGGGCGCGGCAATTCGAGCGCAAGGCCGATGTACAGCGCGATCATCGCAGCCGCGAACGTCTTGGCGGAGAACAGCCAGTCGCGAAGTGATGGATAGGCCATGGCGCTTACGCTTTGCCTTTGCTGCCGGAGCGGCCCGGCGCGCGGGCGGATGTGCCGTCGTCGCCGGTCGTGAGGTTGCCGGATGCGGGCGGCGTCGTGGCTGCATCCAGCGATGCGTTGAACGCATTCAACACGCGCAGCGTCGTCTCCAGATCCTTGCGGGTCACGCCTTTGAGCACGCGCGCCCGCAGATCCATCAGGCGCTCTTCCATGCGCGCGGTGACTGCGCGGCCTTCGTCGGTGAGCGTGATGGTTTTCGCGCGCTTGTCGTCGGGGTCTTCGTCGCGGCGCACGAGACCCGCCGCGCATAGCTGGTCGAGCAGACGCACGAGCGATGGCCCTTCGATACCGACCTGTTCTGCGAGCGTCACCTGGCGCACGGCCTCGCCGAGACGGTTGGCCGTCAGCAGCGGACCCGCGCAGGCCTCCGACACGTTGTACGCGGACAGCACGCTATGGCTCGTGCGGCGCCAGCGGCGCGCGGCGACGACAAGCGCGCTGCTGACGGAGCGGCGCAGGAGATGGAGATTAGCCATGGGGCGGGATTGTATGTCGGTTTTTATTCGTTAGCATCCTATCGACCCATAACTTTTAAGGAAATGCTTCAAAATTTTCTCCGTATGGTTCGAGGCGCTGAAGCGCGCGGGCGGGGGCGTTCAGAGGGGCGTTAGCCGGGATTCTGGCATCTGCATGTGACGCGCGCTGTGCCAGTGTCGCGCGCGGCTGCCGGCTTCGTCGCAGCGGAAAGCATTGCCTGCTGCCCACGCAAACAGGGTACTAACGAGGAAGTTATTCTTTGGCTTCATCGCGTTGCACAGGCGCTTGCGGGCGTTTGCTGTTGCTGCTGATACGCGAGTTCCTTCCGTCATGCCAGTCGCTTCGCACGGGTTGATACGCTGCTCGATCCCTGCGATGCGCAACGCGCGACGTTCGCTGACAAAAGCGAATCATTTCTACGCCGCGCGCACTTTCGAAAGAATCGTTTTTATTTCAGACGGTCACTGCGCAAACGACGCGCGCCTGCCGATATCCAGCCAGTAGATCACCACTGATGCAAGTGGAAAGAACTACAGCATCGTTCCCGTATTGAACTCCCGTCAATCGACGCGCGGATGCGCCCACTCGACGGCGCGCCGTCGATGAGGCGATAGCGATAGATCGGATGTCGTTCATCAGGATGACGAAACGTATCGAACGACCCATCGATTTTTCATCACGCACGCTGCACTCACACATCAAAGCTTTTCGCCGGGCGCGACCCGGCAGTGGATTTTTTTGTCATGGTCAAACGACGTCAATTCCTCGGCTTACTGACCGCGCTCGGCGGCGCTCACGTGCTGAGCGCATGCGGCGGGGGCGGGGGCGGGGGCTCGGGAGGCGGCGAGGGCGGCGCCGGCGTTAGCGCCAACAGCACGACGACAACTAGCGCAGGCGTGACGGCGGCGGCCGGGAACGGCAAGACGCCGCCTTCGACGAACGGCGCAACGGCGGGATCGGCGAACGGAAAGGGTTCAGGCTCATCCAGCGGAACGAATAAGGGTTCATCGGGCGATACGTCGACGGGATCGGCGAACGGCACGTCGATTCCGCCTGCCGTTTCGATCACCGACAATCAGGCTGCCGTCTGGACGCTCGTCAACGGATCGGTCTACCGGAACGGCGTGGCAGCGGGCAATACGTACAACGTGACGCTGCTGCTGTGGTACGGCGGCGTCATCTATCACCAGGGCACGGGCGGGCAGTTCTACGGATGGAACGGCTCGACCTGGCTCGCATGCAACGATCCGCGCCTTGGCGGCACGTCCGCGGACGGTACGACGATTCCCGCGTCGCCGTACATCATCGACAAGGTCGGCGCACTGTGGACGGTGGCAAACGGCATCGTCCTTCGCAACAACGCTGCCGTCGGCGCGACATCGAACGCGTCGATGCTGCTGTGGTACGGCGGCAAGCTCTGGTATCAGTCGACGGACGGACAGTTCCATGTCTGCAGCGATCTCGACCAGTGGATGCCGTGCAGCGATCCGCGCATCCCCGTCGCGGCGACGAGCGGCACGTTCCACGGCATCAACGGGCATTACGACTATCGCTATACGCCGGCCCAGATCGTGACGATCATGCGCAACATGGGCTGCTCGACCTATCGCGTCGGATGCATAGACGATCCGACGTCGCTCGGCGCCGTCGTCAGTCTCGCGCAGGCGTTCCAGGCGGCGGGGCTGACGTTGTTCGTGCTGGTGAACCTCGGCGTCCGCGATTCGAACGGCTTGCCGTTCGCGAGCGAATCTGTGGCGTACAACCGTGGATATTCATGCGGCGCGACAGTGGCGCGCGCGCTCGCGCCGTATGGTGTCGTGATGTACGAGTGCGGAAACGAATTGACGCGCGATGACGCGATCATTCTCGACCCGACCAATGCAGGGACGAAGGCGGTCGACTTCAGCAACGTCAACTGGCCGATCATGCGCGGCGTGATGAGCGGGATGATCGACGGCGTGAAGTCGGCACAACCCAATGCGAAATGCGGGATCAACTTCTGCGTCGCGGACACGGGCGCCGCCGATGCGTTGTGGGACGGCAAGCAGCCGGACGGCACGAGCGGCCATCCGGTGGTGCGATGGGACCTGACGACGTGGCACAACTACGAGGTGTACGGCGACATCTTCGATATCGGCTCGGACGGTTCGGGTCCCGGCTTCGATCTGCCGACGTACTGCAAGGCGCGTTATGGCGTGCCGTTCCTGCTGACCGAGTGGAACACCGGGCCGGAGAAGAGCCAGTCGTATCGCGCCGACTACATCACGTCGCGGTATGCGACTTACTATCAGGCGAGAAAGACGAAGAATATCCAGTCCGTGATGTACTACGTGCTCGATAGCGGCGATACGACGTACGGCCTCATGATCGACGGTGCGCCGGTGAATCTGCCGTATAACGCGTTTGTCGGGTTTGTCGCGGGGCATCCGGATAGCTAGCGTGTTTGTGGCGTCGATTTGAGGATCGGCATTGGTTGTTTTTGATTTTGCATAAACCTGACCAGCGGCACTCGCATGCATGCAGAGAGCCGCCAGCTTGCCAGCAACGACAAAACACGACATTTCTATTTAGCGGAAACCCGACATTTCTTATATGGTCGCCTCCCATTTGCAAGGCGATTGTGCATGGCGAGGAGGGTGGTTGCGGACTTATATCCGGACTCGATCGCGGGCATGCCCGCCGGCCCCGATGGATTTCGCCGCAAAGGTCCTAATCTAACTGACGGACTCGAGATCCGAGAAATGTCTCAGGCTTGCCTTTGCGCGGTCCAACCTGTCTTGCCATCGTTCAATTCACCTGTGCAACCGTGAATGGCTAAAGTGTGTGCGAGGCGGTAGTCACTGTGCCGGTGTCGGCTGATACGTTCGGCCATACGCCAGCAGCGCCCAGATCGTTCGCGCCATCTTGTTGGCGAGTGCAACGGCAACGACGTTCGTGGGTCGTCGCATCAGCAAGGCACGTACTCTCTCTGGCAAATGCTTCGAGGCCGCGATGACTGACCGGGCGCCGTGGATCAGCAGCGTGCGCAGATACACATCGCCGCGTTTGCTGATGCCGCACAGCTTTGTCTTGCCGCCGGAGCTGTTCTGTCGTGGCACCAGGCCGAGGTAGGCGGCAAACTCGCGGCCCGACCTGAACGTCTTTGCCTGTCCGATCACGGAGACCGCTGCCGTGGCGGTGAGTACGCCAACGCCGGGTATCTCGGAGATGCGTCTGCATGCGTCATCGTTACGGCGCCATTCGAGAATGCGCTGTTCGACGCGAGCGATCTGCTCGTCGAGTTCACGAAGTCGCGAGAGCTGGTCCTGCAGGCTGTCTGCCAGCATGGCGGGCAACTGGTTGGCCAGTGATGCCAGCGCGACTTTGGCAGCTTCGATCGAGGCCCGTCGACCTTGCGGCAGGACAACGCCGAATTCGTAGAGCAATCCGCGAAGCTGGTTGACCTGCATGACGCGAATGCGGACCAGTTGCTGACGGATACGGTGCATTGCCAGCATCGCCTGTTGATCCTCCGTCTTCACGGCCACGAAGCGCATGCCGGGACGCTGGGCGGCTTCCCAGATTGCTGCGGCGTCGGCGGCATCGTTCTTGTTGGACTTCACGAACGGCCGCACGAACTGGGCTGCGATGAGGCGTACGTCGTGACCAGACCGCGCCAGAACCCGGGCCCAGTGATGGGCGCTGCCACAGGCTTCCATGACGATGCGGCTCGCCGGCCGGTTGGCGAAAAACGGCACGAGTTGCGCGCGTTTGAGAGCCTTGCTGTGGATTGCGCCAGTCTTGGGCTCGACATAGTGAATCTGGAAAACGCGTTTGGCCAGGTCGATGGCAATGGTCGTGGGTTCCATCTGGTTCTCCTTGGCGGCAGAGACTGCCGAACCGGCAATGTCGCACGCTCAAGACGCGCGAGCCTGCGGCGTTCGACGGCCCGTTAAGCCGAAGTTCCAGTAGCAGAGGGACGAGTTTGTCCTTGTCCCATAGGCAGTTGGGGTGAAATCGGCGTTGCGGTTTCTGTCTACG
>NZ_CYGY02000104.1:12797-14936 GCF_900007165.1 Paraburkholderia piptadeniae | reverse complement strand
ACGGGCCAATAATCTGAAGTGACCTTGATGACTCGCCGCCGAGGTCTGGCGGCGACGAATCGAATGCTTTAATTGCCCGGCAATCGCCGGGCTTTTTTTATTCGTCGACTCGAAATGCTCAAGAAAAAAATACGGGTCTTTAAAACAAACCGGAAACAAGTACCGGTTCTCTTTAGGCTAGATCACGGTTGCAATTCGCTTTTAACATTTCACCGTGGATTCATCTATTCTTTGTTGCGTGCCTCGATGTCAGCCTGGCAGCTCACGACAAATTTAATAGCGGCGTGCCTCCCGATGCATGCCCATAACTGGTAACGTCTATGCTTACTGGGCATCCAGCCTGCCCGGTGCAGGCGTTCGCCCGCGCAGACGCGACTCCGGTAGAAATAGAGCAAAGACATAGGCCAAAGTGGTTTGTGAAAGCACGCAATTCAAAACCAGAATAAAGCCGCTTATTTGTGACAGGTGAGGAACGCATGGACACGTTCGCAGTCGAGTCACCGCAGCAATCCAATGATCAGCTTGCCCAAATCGCTGCCGCGCTAAATGCGCTGCGCCGGGGAGACACGTCATATCGTCTGCCGGATGACTGGGCGGGCGACGCCGGAAAAGTTGCGGCCGAATTCAATCTGTTGTCTTCGCAGACGGGGCGCATCGCGCAGGACATCGGCAAGATGTCGAGGCGTCTGTCCGTTCCAGGCTTCCTGCCAAAGGAAGTCGCGGTCAGTAGCGATGCGCTGGCAGGCGTCTGGCTCGATAGCGCGTCCCAGGTGAATCAGCTCTTCGACAGCGTGACGACTGCTCACGAATGCACGAGAACAGTGCTCGCCGCGCTGGCTGCGTTGCAAAAAGGAGAGGCCGTTTCGTTGCCTGCGGACTGGACGGGCATGCACGGCAAAGTCGCGCATGTCTTTAACGATGTGGTCGAGCAGAGCATCCGCATGTCGGAAGAACTCGGTCGCCTGAGCCGGGTGGTCGGCAAGGAAGGTCGGCTGAAGGAACGCGCTGCGCTTCCGTATGCGCGCGGCTTCTGGGGCGATTCGATCGATGCGGTGAATTCGCTGATCGCCGACCTCGTTCATCCGACGAGCGAAGTCGCCCGGGTGATCGGCGCGGTCGCGCAGGGCGATCTTTCGAAGAGCATGGCGCTCGAAGCCGATGGGCGGGCGTTGCAAGGCGAATTCCTGCACACGGCCAAGACGATCAACACGATGGTCGAGCAACTCGGCACGTTTGCCGTCGAAGTGACGCGCGTCGCGCGCGAGGTCGGCACGGAAGGCAAGCTCGGTGGCCAGGCTGACGTGCAGGGCGTTGCCGGCACATGGAAAGATTTGACCGATTCGGTCAACTCGATGGCGGGCAATCTTACGAGCCAGGTGCGCAATATCGCCGAAGTGACGAAGGCGGTTGCGGCTGGCGATCTGTCGAAGAAGATCACCGTCGACGTGAAGGGCGAAATACTCGAACTGAAGAACACGATCAACACGATGGTCGATCAGTTGCGCTCGTTCGCGTCGGAGGTGACGCGCGTGGCGCGCGAGGTCGGCACGGAGGGCAAGCTCGGCGGCCAGGCGGACGTGCAGGGCGTTGCGGGCACGTGGAAGGATCTGACCGACAACGTGAACTTCATGGCGGGCAATCTGACGAGCCAGGTGCGCAACATCGCAGAGGTCACGGTCGCTGTTGCAACAGGCGATCTGTCGAAGAAGATCACCGTTGACGTTAAAGGCGAAATACTCGAACTGAAGAACACGATCAACACGATGGTCGATCAGTTGCGCTCGTTCGCGTCGGAAGTGACGCGTGTCGCGCGCGAAGTGGGCACGGAAGGCAAGCTCGGCGGCCAGGCGGAGGTGCAAGGCGTCGCCGGCACGTGGAAGGACCTGACCGACTCGGTGAACTCGATGGGCAGCAATCTGACGGCACAGGTGCGCAATATCGCCGAAGTGACGACAGCCGTCGCGGCCGGCGATCTGTCGAAGAAGATTACCGTCGACGTGAAAGGCGAAATTCTCGGGCTGAAGAACACGATCAACACGATGGTCGATCAGTTGCGCTCGTTTGCATCGGAAGTGACACGCGTCGCGCGTGAAGTCGGCACGGAAGGCAAGCTCGGCGGTCAGGCGGAAGTGCAAGGCG
>NZ_CYGY02000104.1:0-12787 GCF_900007165.1 Paraburkholderia piptadeniae | reverse complement strand
CTCGGTCAATTCGATGGGCGGCAATCTGACGGCACAGGTGCGCAATATCGCGGAAGTGACGACGGCCGTCGCGGCGGGCGATCTGTCGAAGAAGATCACCGTCGACGTGAAGGGCGAAATACTCGAACTGAAGAACACGATCAACACGATGGTCGATCAGTTGCGCTCGTTTGCATCGGAAGTGACGCGCGTCGCGCGTGAAGTCGGCACGGAAGGCAAGCTCGGCGGCCAGGCGGACGTGCAGGGCGTCGCGGGCACATGGAAGGATCTGACCGACAACGTGAACTTCATGGCGGGCAATCTGACGGCGCAGGTGCGCAATATCGCGGACGTGACCAAAGCCGTTGCAGCGGGCGACCTGTCGAAGAAGATCACCGTCGACGTGAAGGGCGAAATACTCGAACTGAAGAACACGATCAACACGATGGTCGATCAGCTCGGCTCGTTCGCTTCTGAAGTGACACGCGTCGCGCGCGAAGTCGGCACGGAAGGCAAGCTCGGCGGCCAGGCGGACGTGCAAGGCGTCGCGGGCACATGGAAGGATCTGACCGACAACGTGAACTTCATGGCGGGCAATCTGACGGCGCAGGTGCGCAATATCGCGGACGTGACCAAAGCCGTTGCAGCGGGCGATCTGTCGAAGAAGATCACCGTCGACGTGAAGGGCGAAATACTGGAACTGAAGAACACGATCAACACGATGGTCGATCAGTTGCGCTCGTTCGCATCCGAAGTGACGCGCGTGGCGCGCGAAGTCGGCACGGAAGGCAAGCTCGGCGGGCAGGCCTATGTGCAGGGCGTCGCGGGCACGTGGAAGGACCTGACCGACAACGTGAACTTCATGGCGGGCAACCTGACGAGCCAGGTGCGCGGCATCGCGAAGGTGGTGACGGCCGTCGCGAACGGCGACCTCGAGCGCAAGCTGACGGTGGAAGCGAAAGGCGAAATCGCGGCGCTCGCGGACACGATCAACAGCATGACGGATACGCTCGCGACGTTCGCCGATCAGGTGACGACCGTGGCGCGCGAGGTCGGCGTCGAGGGCAAGCTCGGCGGCCAGGCGAAGGTGCCGGGCGCATCGGGGACGTGGAAGGGGCTGACGGAAAACGTCAACCAGCTTGCGGCGAACCTGACGACGCAGGTGCGCGCCATCGCCGAAGTCGCGACGGCCGTCACGCAAGGCGACCTCACGCGGTCGATCACCGTCGAGGCGCTCGGCGAGGTCGCGGCCCTGAAGGACACGATCAACGAAATGATCCGCAACCTGAAGGACACGACGCAGGTCAACACCGAACAGGACTGGCTCAAGACGAACCTCGCGAAGTTCAGCCGCATGCTGCAAGGACAGAAGGATCTTGTCGCCGTCGGCCAGTTGATTCTTTCCGAACTCGCGCCCGTGGTCGGCGTTCAGCAGGCCGAATTCTTCGTGCTCGATTCGTCCGACGATGCCGCGTTGTTGCGGCTGATGGCGAGCTATGCGTCGAGTGGTCATCTGTCGCATGGCAAGCGCGTGCAGATGGGCGAAGGACTCATCGGCCAATGCGCGGTCGAGCGCCGCAAGATTCTGCTGGAGCCGTCCGGCGCCGATAACATCCGCATCACGTCCGGGCTGATCAGCATCGTGCCGCACAACGTTCTCGTGCTTCCGATCGTGTTCGAAGGGCAGGTGAAGGGCGTGATCGAACTCGCTTCGTCGGAGTGCTTCAATCCCACTCACCTCGCGTTCCTCGATCAGCTGACGGAGAGCATCGGCATCGTCATCAATACGATCGAGGCCAACACGAGAACGGAAAATCTGCTCAAGCAATCGCAGTCGCTCGCGCATGAATTGCAGAGCCGTCAGGAAGAGCTTCAGCAGACCAATGAGGAATTGCAGGAAAAGGCACGGCTTCTCGCGCATCAGAATCAGGAAGTCGAGCGCAAGAACGCAGAAGTCGAGCAGGCGCGCCAGGCACTCGAAGAAAAGGCCAAGCAGCTCGCGCTGACGTCGAAGTACAAATCGGAATTTCTGGCCAACATGTCGCACGAGTTGCGCACGCCGCTCAACAGCCTGCTCATTCTCTCCGATCAGTTGTGCAAGAACCCCGAGGGCAATCTGTCGACGAAGCAGATCGAGTTCTCGCGAACGATACATTCGTCGGGCAACGATCTGCTCATGCTGATCAACGACATTCTCGACCTGTCGAAGATCGAGTCGGGCACGGTGGTGATGGACTTCGCGGAACATCGCCTCGCCGATCTCATGTCGTATGTCGAGCGTACGTTCCGCCACGTCGCCGAAGCGCGCAACGTGGACTTCGTGATCCATCTCGGCACGCGTCTGCCCGCGTCGATCCGCACCGACATCAAGCGCTTGCAGCAGATCCTCAAGAACCTGCTGTCGAACGCATTCAAGTTCACGCATCGCGGGCACGTGACGCTGTCGATCGAAGAAGTATTCGGCGGATGGAACGCGGACAACGAAGAACTCAATCGCGCGCAAGAGGTCATTGCGTTCTCGGTGTCCGACACGGGCATCGGCATTTCGGCGGACAAGCAGCAGATCATCTTCGAGGCATTCCAGCAGGCCGATGGCAGCACGAGCCGGAAATACGGCGGCACGGGTCTCGGACTTGCGATCAGCCGCGAATTGTCGAAACTGCTGGGCGGAGAAATCCGGCTCGTCAGCTCGCCGAACAAGGGCAGTACTTTCACGCTCTATCTGCCGTTGTCGGGCGAGATGGGCCGCGTCGCGAGGAAGACGGTTTCTGTTTCCGGCGACGATCCCGCGGCCGCCCTCAGCAGCGACGCCGCGAGCGAAGCCGATGCGCTTGCGGCGCATGAGTTCATCGATACCGTCGTCAGCGATACGCGCGAACTCGCGGGCACGCCGGAGGACGACCGCTTCAACATCATGCCCGGAGACCGCGTGCTGCTGATCGTCGAAAACGATCTGGCGTTCGCGCATTTCCTGCTGGATACGGCGCGAGAGCGCGGCTTCAAGGGGCTTGTCACGCCGCTCGGCGCGCCCGCGTTGACACTCGCCGATCAGTTCAAGCCCGACATCATCACGCTCGATCTGTTCCTGCCGGATATGGACGGCTGGCGTGTGTTGAGCCGCCTCAAGCACGATATGGCGACGCGGCACATGCCCGTCTGCGTGATCTCGACGGACGAGTCGCGCGAGCGCGCATTGCAGGCGGGCGCGTTCGCCTTTCTCGCGAAGCCGATCCAGGCGCGCGAAATACTGGACGACGCGCTGAGCGTGCTGGCCCGCTACGCCGACACGACGCCGCGCAGGCTGCTCGTCTCGCTGCCCGATTCGCCCGAGCGCGAACACTTCGTCTCGTCGTTGTCGAGCGACAAGCTTGCGCCCGTGTTCGCGGCGACACGCGAGCAACTGATGGCGGCGCTCGGCGACAGGAATCTGGGGGCGGTCGCGATCGGCGTGGACCTGTTCGAGTCGAGCCTTCAGGACATCAAGGCGGCGCTCTCGAACAGAGGGCTTTTCGCGCCGCTGCCGTTCGTCGTGCTGACGCCGGGTAAAGAGCCGGGCGCATGGGCACGCGACATCGAAACCTTCCGGCCGCTCGCCGTTTCGGACATGAGCCGCCTGCTCGATGCGACGGTTGCATCGCTGCACTTCGACTGCAAGTGGCTACACGACGAAGCGCGCGACGTGGTCGACAGTCTGCATGGCGCGAATGCAGATCTCGTTGGCCGCAAGGCGCTGATCGTCGACGACGACATGCGCAATATCTTTGCGCTCGCAACCGTGCTCGAGGATCACGGCATGCAGCATGTCTGGGCCGACAACGGCCGGGACGCGATCCGGCTCGTCGAAGCGGACGACGAGATCGACATCATTCTGATGGACATCATGATGCCGGAGATGGACGGCCTTGCGACGACGAGAGAGATCCGCAAGCGCGAGGTCGGCCGCACGCTGCCGATCATCGCGGTGACGGCGAAGGCGATGAAGGGCGACCGCGAACGCTGCATCGAAGCGGGCGCGTGGGATTATCTGTCGAAGCCGGTCAACCGCGAAGATCTGCTCGCGGTGCTTCATGCGTGGCTGCATCGCTAGGAGAGCGCAATGGACAATGCCGTCGCCTCCTCGCGGCAACCCGTCAACATTCTCGTCGTCGATGACTTGCCGCAACAACACCTCGTGATGTGCACGATTCTCGAAGAGCTTGGCGAGAACGTGATTACGGTGGGATCGGGACGTGAAGCGCTGAAGGCCGTGCTGGAGCGTAACTTCGCGGTCATCCTGCTCGACGTGAACATGCCGGGCATGGACGGTCTCGAAACGGCGTCGCTGTTGCGCACCTATCGGCGCACGGCCAGCACGCCGATCATCTTCGTGACCGCGTATATCGACGAGTCCGAGATGAAGCGCGCCTATTCGCTCGGCGCCGTCGACTATATTTCCGCGCCCGTCGTTCCCGAGATCCTGCGCTCGAAGGTCAAGGTCTTCGTGGAAATGCACCGCATGCACAAGGAACTGCTGTTGCGCGCGGAAGAACGCGAGGCATTCGTGCGCGCGGAAACGGGCAGGGCGGCCGCCGAGCGCGCGCGGCAACGCGCCGATTTTCTGGCCGCCGCGAGCCACGTGCTGACCCGCTCGCTGGAAATCGATACGACGTTGCAGCGCATCGCGGAGCTTGCATCGGGCGAACTCGCCGAGACGGCGTTCGTCGCGGTCAGGGGCATTGGCGAGTTCGCCGCGGACTATACGGCAAGGTCGGCGCGGCGCAACGATGCGCATCCGCCGGACTTCGCCGCGTTCCGGGCCGGTACGCTCGCGCGGGCCTTTTTCGGCGTGAACCGCTTCGTGGATCGATTGCTGCATGAGAGCAGCCCCGACAACGAGCCTGCCATCGACGAGTTCGTTACCGAAAGCATCGGCGACGCGTGCTCTTGCGAAGGCATCCGCTGCGTGAGCGCGTTTCCGCTGTTGACGGGCAGCCAGAAGGGCGTGCTCGTGCTGTGCTCCGCCGCAGGGCCGATGCCCGCCGAGCGGACCACGCTCGTTCAGGAGTTCGTCAGCCGTGCCGCCATTGCGCTCGAAAACGCGCTGCTGTTTTCGACGATCCGCGATGGCGACAGGCGCAAGAACGAATTCCTCGCGATGCTCGCGCATGAACTGCGCAATCCCCTCGCGCCGATCGCCAACGCAGCCGCTGTGATGCGCAGCGCCAAGAAGGGCGATACGAAAGTCCTGCGCTGGGCGAGCGAGATCGTCGGCACGCAGGTCGAGCATATGGTGCGCATCGTCGAAGATCTGCTGGACGTGTCGCGGATCGCGAGAGGCACGGTGACGCTGCGCAAGGAGCCTGTGCCGCTTTCCGTCGTGATCGGCCGGGCGGTGGAGACGAGCCGTCCTCATCTCATACGTCACTCGCAAACGTTGACTTGCGACGAAGAGGCCGTCGATGCCGTCGTGGATGGCGACGTGGTCCGGCTCGCGCAGATCGTTGCGAACCTGCTGAACAACGCGTCCAAGTTCACGCCGCAAGGCGGGCATATCTCGCTGTCGACGCGCTTTGCCGACGGCATCGCGTCGATTACCGTCGCCGATGACGGACAGGGTATCGACGCCACATTCCTGCCACACGTGTTCGATCTTTTCGCGCAAGCCGATGCGTCGCTGCATCGTTCGCTCGGCGGACTCGGCATCGGACTGACGCTCGTGCGGCATCTGACGGAACTGCACGGCGGGTCCGTTCAGTGCAGGAGCGAAGGGCTCGGCAAAGGCTCGGAGTTCACGATCCGCTTGCCAGGCACGATGAGCGAGCGCATCACGCCTGTGCGTGCAACCGTCGTTCATCTGAACCGCAAGGCGGCGACGCGCGTTCTCGTCGTGGACGATCTCGTGGCTTCCGCGGAAAGCCTCGAAGCGCTGCTCGCGATACACGGCTACATCGTCCGATGCGCGACGGACGGCGAGTCCGCGTTGGGCGTCGCCGCCGACATGAAACCCGATGTGGTCGTGCTCGACATCGGGCTGCCCGACATGACGGGCTACGAGCTTGCGCGATTTCTGCGGCAGGGAAGCGCTTGCCCTCGCGCATTGATGATCGCGCTAAGCGGCTATGGCCAGGAAGAGAACGTGCGGCAGGCGATGGAAGCAGGCGTCGACCACTATCTCGTCAAGCCCGCCGATCCTGCCGCGCTGCTCGAACTGCTGGCCACGCGCGAAGAGGGCCGCGACTATGACGGCATGGCCGCGACCTGATTTTCGTTCGCGGTTTCGTCCGCGGTTTCGTCCCGTCGCGCGAGCGTGAGCCGCGCGGTACTCAACTGTCTCGCGCAGGTGACAAGCCGCGAGACGAGCTGAGGCATGCGATGTGCTTTCACCGGCGGCGGCGTGAGCTTCAGGTTTCCGGCGGGTCGCCGCATCGCGCAAACGATGGGATGTGCACGCCCCGCGCACGCACTAGAATGGGATGAGCTAGCGGCGCGCAATCGCAGTGATCGCAGCCGCGGCGCCCGCGTCCCACTCATCCTCACGGGAGGATCAGCATGCCGACCTACCAGTATCGTTGCCAAAGTTGTGGTGAAAAGTTCGAACATGCGGAGCACGTCGCAGAACATGCAACGGTGCAACTGAAATGTCCCAAATGCGGCAGCGACAAGGTGCAGCATGCGCCGACGCCGTTTGTCGCGAAGACATCCAGGAAGAGTTGAGCGCCCGATCACATCCCGCCGTCATGACGCTTGACGTTGTGCGGTAAATGGATGCATCAAACACGTCTTAACGTCACGAGGTCGTGATGGCATGGCTCGTCATTCTGCATGGCGCCTACTGGCGCGACGTCTCACCCGAGGTGTTCAAGGAGCACGGGAAAAGGGACGACTGGAGCCAGTTGGTTTGCGAGACCTTCGACACGAGCGAGGACATCTGCGAAGCGGAACATGACGGATTGAAAATCCTGATCCCGCGAAACACTGTCATTGCCGCAGTGAACTTGCAGGATCGGGAGCAGGCAAAAGGCTTTGCGTTGCCTGCTCCCGACGGCGACGTTCATCGCTGACGCCGCCGCACTTTGTGCTTCACCGGACGCGTTCGCAGAACTTGCGAAGCGGACTGTGCGTTGTTTTTTCTTCGACGCTCAGAAAGTCGACGGCATCTGCGATGCGATGCGGCGCTGCCGGCTTGCGTGCTATCGGCGAGGGCGACGTCGGGCTTCATCGCGAAGCTCATCGGGATTGCGCAGATCACGATTCCTATCGACAGCATGGAGGTCGCGTTCAAGTTGCCATGGCCTTCGGCAACATTCGTTTCATGTCTCCTTCTCCCATGCTGTTAGCGTTTCGACGAACCGGCCGTGAACGCGGCCACGGCATCGCGAAACGCGCTGCTGCCGTAGACGGTCTCGATCAGGTCTTCGTCGTCGAGGCGCTGTTCGACGACGATGCGCCGCAGGCTTTCCTTGACGGCATGCTGCGTCACCGGCGACAGCGCGCTCAGGCGCTGTGCGAGCGCGCGCGCCGCTGTGTCGATCGCGTCCTTTGCGCAGACTTCGTAGACGTAGCCGCACGCGAGCGCTTCGTCGGCGCTCAGATAGTCGGCGAGCATCAGCATCTTCTTGACGCGCGGCACGCCGAACGCCGCATGAAGCCGCGCGATATTGCGCGACGACAGCGTGTTCGATAGCGTCTTCGCAATCGGCGCGCCGAACTTCGAAGCATCGCTGCATACGCGAAAATCGCACGCGGTCGCGAGCGCGAGCCCGCCGCCCACGGCCCAGCCATCGATGACGGCGACCGTCGGCACGCGTATGCGTTCGACGGCGTCGATCACGCGTTCGACGAGGGCCTCATAGGCGACGCCCTGCCGACCGTCGCGAAAGTCGCTGAAATAGCCGATGTCGGTGCCCGATACGAACGACTTGCCGCCCGCGCCGCGGATCAGGATGCAGCGCACGGTTGCATCGCGCTCGCATTGGTCGATCAGCGCGAGCAGCGTTTTGTACATCGGGATCGTCATCGCGTTGTGCCGCTCGGGACGATCGATCAGAATCTCGGCCGTGCCCGCATCGGGCATGCTCAACTTGACCTGGTCGCTCATGGCTGCATCCCGTTGATTTCGGCGAAGAGTTCCTCGTTGTGCTCGCCGAGCAGCGGCGGGTGGCGTCGCACACGCTGCGGCGTGCCCAGCAGCTTGACGGGGAAGCCGATGTTCTTCACCTTGCCCTCGATCGGGTGATCGATCTCCATGCACATGCCGCGATGCTGCGCGTGCTCGCTGCCGAACGCCTCGGGATAGGAGAGGATCGGGCCTGCCGGGATGCCTGCCGCGAGCATCGTCTCGATCCAGTCCTCGCAATCGCGTCGCGCGAACGACTGCTCGAGCGCGTCGATCAGCGCTTCGCGGTTCTTGAGGCGCAGCGAGACGGTTTCGTAGTCGGGATGCCGGAGGAGGTCGGGGCGCCCGATCAGTTCGCACAGTTTCGTCCACAGCTTCTGGTTGGTCGCGCCCATCACGAAGTAGCCGTCGCGTGCCTTCACCGCCTGATAGGGCGCGCTCATCTTGTTGCTCGTGCCGAGCGGCGTCGGCGGCACGCCCGTGCCCCAATAGTCCGACATGTCCCATATCGAGAACGCCATCGCCGAGTCGAACAGCGATGCGTCGATGTGTTGTCCCTCGCCCGTTGCTTGCGCGCCGATATAGGCCGACAGCACGCCATAGACGGCAAAGAGCGCGCAGCCGATATCGGCGACGGGCACCCCCGCCTTCACGGGCTTGCCGCCCTTGTAGCCCGTCACGCTCATCACGCCCGACATCGCTTGCGCCATCAGATCGAAGCCGGGACGCGACGCCCACGGCCCGCTCTGACCGAAGCCGGAGATGCTTGCATACACGATCTTCGGATTGATCGCGCGAATCGACTCGTAGTCGATCCGCAGACGCTGCACGACGCCGGGCCGGTAGTTTTCGACGATGACGTCGGCCGTTTTCGCCAGCTTGTAGAAGAACTCGCGGCCTTCGTCGCTCTTCAGGTCCAGCGCGAGCGAGCGCTTGTTGCGGTTCAGGTTCAGAAAGCCCATGCTGTCGGGGCCTTTCATCTTGAATCCCATTGCGCCGCGCGTCTGATCGCCTTCGAGCGGCTCGACCTTGATCACGTCGGCGCCGAGATCGGCGAGCAACATGCAGGCAAACGGTCCCGCCATCACCTGGCTGACATCCAGCACGCGGATGCCCTGCAGCGGCAACGCGCGCGCTTGTGCGGATTGCGCCGAACGCGCGGATTGGTCGGTTTGCGCCATGTAAAGTCTCCTGAAAGATTGTGCGAACGATCGCCGTGCGTGAGGGACGGCAATCGCCGGAATTGCATCGGCAGCGGCAAGAGTGGGCTGCGGAAATGTCGGGGCGCGTGTGCGCGGCACGCTGCGTGACGGCCGCTTGAGTGCTCGCTTTGGTGCTTCGGGTACGATGAGCCGAAGTGCGCCGCCCGTCGGGTTGTCTCCGGGTATCCGTTGTTTTTACAACTGTCACTCAGTCGGGAGACGGGGGCAAGCATGTAAGAATCATGGCTGGCTTCGCGAATCGCGAAAGGCGATGGGCGATTTCAGCCAGTTGCGGCCCCGCGTGGGCGGATATGGCCAGGGTATTGGCCTGGGTATTGGCCTGGGTGTCGCCGGGCACGCGCCCTATCGCGGCCTTTCGACCAGCGCGTTGACGACGTTCTCCAGCGTCTGCGCCTGCGCGTGCCCCTCGACGCACGAAAGCACATAGCTGCGCTGATGCCAGTCGCCTTGCAGTTCGGCGCAGGCGAGCGTTTCCTCGGGATGGAAGCTGTCTAGCACGTCGGGCGGCATCAGGCCGACGCCGAGCCCATGCCGCACGAACGCGAGCATCGTGTCGAAGCCGGTGACCGAATAGTCGTTGGTGAAATGCCGGCCGCGGCTGCGATACGCGCGCTGCACCGCGGAAAGAATCGCCGAGCCCTTGCCGAGGCTGACAAGCGGAATGTCGAACAGGTCGTCGATGGCGATGGGCGTATCGGGAAACTGGAAATGCGGCCGGCTGTAGACGAGCACGAGACGGTCTTCGCGATACGGCAGTTGTGGCAGGTCCAGAAGGCCGCTTTTTTTCTCGTAGATGCCGATGTCGATCACCTTGTCGCGCAGCAACTGCTGGACGATCTTGCTGTTCTCCTCGACTATCTTCAGCGAGATGCCCGGATACGTGCGCTGGATGCTCGCGATATCGCGTGCAAGAAATTCGATGACGACCGCCTTCGGCGCGCCGATGATGATGCGCCCCTCCAGCCCGTGAGCGAGGGTCTGTGCGTCGCCTGCGAGGCGATCGACAAGCGTGTCGATCTGGCGGATGTAGCGCAGCAGCTTGTCGCCGGATTCGGTGACTTCGACGCCGTGCGGCACACGGCGGAACAGTTTTGCGCCGAGTTGCTGCTCCAGATCGGATACGCGGCGCGATGCTGCCGCCACTGCGAGCCCCAGCTTGTCGGCTGCCCGGGATATGCTGCCTTCGTCCACGATGGCGAGGACCAGCCGAACGGTTGTCGTGTCGACTCTCACGGTGATTGAAATCTCCGGGTTGAATGAGGGCGGGTGAGCGAGATTGTCCGTCAGTGGGACGCGGGTGACTAGCGGAGTCGGGGCTGACCGTTCTTCGACTCGCAATCAGTTTTCGGCACGACGCGCTATGGAAATAGTGTGCGAAAGCGGCACGGGGCCGCCGACGTTCGCGACGTAGCCGATGTCGGGCGCGAGCGAGCGAAAGCGGCACGGGGCCGCCGACGTTCGCGACGTAGCCGATGTCGGGCGCGAGCGTCGACGCGTCCACATTCGACAACGCAAGCGCATTGAGCCCCGCTTGAAACGGCACGTAGACGGTGATGGCGCCCATGCTTGCGTCGCTGCGAGTCGGAGGGAAGGCGAGCATCGTAGGCCGTTGACCGTTCATGGTCAGTCGTGCAAAGACGGTCCGTGTGCTGTCGTTGACGTAGCCGATTTCGATGAAGCCCCCGCGCGCGCCCGACGCCATTGCGCTGAAATTCACCGTGCCGAGGCCCGTCACCTTCTTGCCGCTCGTGCAGGCCGCGCAGCGCGTAAAGACGGCGCCGCCCGTCAGCGAACCCGGTTGCCACATCGCGGGCGCCGAATCGGTGCCGCTGATCGTGAGCATGGTCACGCCTCCGGCGGGAACGTCGGGTGCCGTATAAGACGTCGCAAATCGACCGAGGTCTTTTCTGGCCCATACGTCCCGCACCGTCGCCTGCGATGAAGAGACCAGGCCGAGCGAGCCCCATGTGACCGTCATCGGCGCAGCCTTCGCCGAGTTGTTGAAGAGGACGACCGCCCGCTGCCCCGTTCCTGCCAGCAGCTTCGCCCACACCTGCAACCGGCCTGACTGCGCTACCAGCAGACCTTGCAGGCCCAGTGCATCCTGGTCGATCGCGAGCACTTCCTCATTCGCGAGCAGGCGTGCCGTGTCGGCCGGGAGCGGCTTCGCCAGGTCGTTGCCGAGGATCATCGGCGCGCCGGAAATCGCCCACAGGCTGATGTGCGCCTGATCGTGAACGGCGGACATCCGCATTCCGGCGACCATCATGTCAGGATCGTTGTAGTAGCCGGTATGCTGTCCCTCCGGATGATAGTTGCCGGCCAGGTTGTGGATGACGCTGCCGAAATCCGGCGTGATGTCGCGCGTGGTTCGCCACATCGTGCCGACGCCGGCGCCCCACGTCCACGGTCCCTCGTTGTAGTCGGGAAACGATTTGTCGGTGGGTATCGTGCCCCAGTCGCACACGCTGAACGTCAGAAGATGGCCCGTCTGCGAATAAGCTCGTTGGATGGCCTGCGCAATGGAACGATAGGTTTTCGCCGGATCGTAGTGATTCGCAGCGCCCCCGCAAAAATCGACCTTGACGAAGTCGAAGCCCCATTGGGCGAACTGCAGGAAGTCGTGATCGTAGTGAGCCGGATCGCTTCCGACGAAATGCGTGCCATCGGCTCGCTTGCCGCAGCCTCGCGGACCCGCATCGATATAGATGCCCGCCTTCAGCCCCTTGCCGTGGATATATCGGGCAATGGCCTGCATTCCGCCGGGCCATTGCGCCGCGTCGACGATAAAGTTGCCGCTTGCGTCTCGTTGTCCCGAGAGCCACCAGCCTTCATCGATGTTCACATACTCGTATCGATGGCCCGAGGCAATGCGCGCATTCAGCGCCGCCAGGCCGTCGGCCTGTGCCTCGATGACGTCATGGTTCACGCTTTCGCCCAAACTGTTCCATGACGACCATCCCATCGGCGGTGGAGGCACGGGTGTCTGCGTCGCACGTTGCGTGACATTGGGGGCGCGCGCGGACGAAGCTGCTTCGCCAGTTGCAGAGTCGGTGACGCGGCTGCACGCGCACAGGCTCGAAACGAGCCATAGAACAACAACGCATACTCGCAGATGACAGCGCAATCGCATAGCCGTCTTCAGTCTTCTCCGCATGAAGCCAGTCTGAATAGTAGGCGCGCAAAAAAATTTCTTGGCGGGTTTCCGGGAGCACGCGGCAGTTGGGCCGGGATCGGGCCATGAGCGGTCACTGGCCCATGCATCCGCGCGGACATTCGAACGTCGTATCCGCCCGAGATAAGAGACCCATCATGCTCTTCTAAAGCGATGCAAATCGTTTCGTCACGGCAGCCACATGAAGCGGCGCATAATGTGGCCTCTCGAGCGGGCTGGCGCGTCGCTCATCGCGCGCCGGCGACGGCATTTGGCGATGAAACGGCATGGCCAAGCGACAGATAGCTCCGGTGCAATAGCGATTCGATGGTTGCC
>NZ_CYGY02000232.1 GCF_900007165.1 Paraburkholderia piptadeniae | reverse complement strand
CGATAAAAATCGGCTGGGCCTTTTGCTTTCCTTTTTTTTTTTCAAGCAGAAGACGGCATACGAGATTCGCCTTAGTCTCGTGGGCTCGGCCAAATCGCTCGTTGGATCGATGCCCAGTCGACGCAACGTGAGTTTGCCTGCCGGGGTGACCTTGTAGGTCCGTCGCCAGTCCTCTCGCAGCCGAGGCGCCGCGGCTTCATAAGCTTCCCATCCGCGCTGGATTTCTTCGACTCTGCGGTCATGCGCATCCACATCTTGGGCGGCGATCCGCAACGCCATCCGCGTCTTAACGTGTTCTTTAACCTCGACCTCGCGTTGTTCGGTGAGAGCAAGGTTTTCCTGAACCTCAATCATTTTGCGCTCAGCGTCGGAAACGATCCACCCTTCCTTCAACGCCTTCATAAAGAATCCGGCCGGGCTCTTTGATACCTTGCCAATTTTCAGGCTGAAACGTGTGCGCTCGATCGCCTGTTCCAAGCGTTCGTCCGTGTAGGTATCGCGCTCCGCCGCAATCTGGTTGAGCTGTGCGCTGGAGAGGCCAAACTCCTGCTTTAAGGTTTGGTAGATCGCCTGGGCTTGTTCATGCGTATGCAGTACACGCTCCGCCATCTCTTTGCGCTCAATGCGAAATCTCAGGCGCCCGATCTTGCGAGACCCGGGCTCATTGCGAGTCTCGTATGAGAGTGTCAGGTCGGAGACCTCATTGATCTGCCCCACGGCCGGTGCGAGCCAGTCGCGTTTGAAGTACTTGAACTCCTGCGCCTTGGCACCCATCGCGCCTTGCCATGAGCGCAGTTCGTCGAGCGTAAGCCAGTCTGTTTCGCCCTCGTCGGCGTAGGGGAGCAAGTGGTCGTACATTACACGCGCGTAATTGAGAGTGAAGAGCGAGGTGATGCGCAGACTCAACCAATA
>NZ_CYGY02000038.1 GCF_900007165.1 Paraburkholderia piptadeniae | reverse complement strand
TTTTACGCTCGTCGAATGGCCGCTTGCAACCGCGGTGGCAAGCGCCTAGAATTCCGCGCTTTCGCGCGGCGGACACCGTTGTTGCAAGCGGTTTTTCGACGAGCGTAAAACGCATGACATATGAACGCGATGCCCGCGCCTCACGCGATCTGTCTTACAGACAAAGACAAAAGATCAAACGACAGCATGCCTTTCCATCACACGCGATACGACGTTTAGATAGTGATCGAGATCAGGCGTCGCGAGATTCGCTTCCTTCGCCAGATCGTCCCAACGACGCAAACGCAAAGCGTCCTCGGCGTAAGGCTTCTTCAGGAACGCCTGCGCTTCGTCATCAGTGAAGATGCCGCCCTGCAGTTCGAGACTGCGCACGGAATCCGCCGATAACTGCCCAAAATAAGTCGCGTCGATTGCGCACAGACAGCGCTTCGCGTCGACATGCAAACGGATCGGCTCGAGCACCGCTTCCGGCAGCACGGGCCGCAGAAACGGCAACGCGAAGTATTGGTGAAGATCGTCGATGCCGCGCGCAGTCGGTGTTTCACCCTGACGGTTCAGCAGATGTCCGAGGTCATGCAGGAACGCCGCAGCGACCAGTTCATCGAAGGCCCCCGCCGCTTCCGCGAGCGCGCCGCTTTGCAATGCATGTTCGAGCTGCGTCACCGGCTCGCCGCTGTATGCGAGCCCGCCATACTGTTCGAACAACCCGCGAATGTCGTCCAGACTCAATGCCACAACATCACTCCCACGGAAGAGAAAAGGTCTTGAGGTTCGTGAAGCTCTTCATTGCTTCCTGCACGCCTTCCTTGTAGCCAAGGCCCGAATCCTTGATGCCGCCGAACGGCGTCAGTTCGACGCGATACCCCGGCACTTCCCACACGTTCACCGTGCCCACGCGCAATTCGTTGATGAAGCGCGGGATCGCGTCCTGCCTGTTCGTGCACAGGCCGCACGACAAACCGAACGGCGTGCCGTTGCTGATGCGGATCGCGTCGTCGAGCGTATCGAACGTGATGATCGGCGAGACGGGGCCGAACGTTTCCTCGCGAATCAGCGTCATTGACGGATCGACCCGATCGACGACCGTCGGCGAATACAGCGCGCCCTTGCGCTCGTTGCCGACGAGCAGACGCGCGCCCTGCGCAACCGCTTCGTTCACGCGCGATTCGAAGAGCCGCGCGGCCGCCTCGTCGATCACCGTGCCCATCTGCTTCGATCGATCGAACGGATCGCCGTATGTCCACTCGCGCGTCTTCTCCACGACCAGCTCCGTGAAGCGCGCGGCGATGCTCTTCTGCACGATCATCCGCTTGACGGCCGTGCAGCGCTGACCGGAGTTCTTGTACGAGCCCTGCACCGCCAGCGCGGCGGCACGCTCGATATCGGCGTCTTCGAGCACGATCAGCGGATCGTTGCCGCCGAGTTCCAGCACGACGCGCCGATAGCCCGCGCGCTCGGCGATGTGCTTGCCGATCGCGACGCCGCCCGTGAACGTCACGAGTTCGGCAAGCGGATTCGTGATCAGCTCATCGGCGATTTCGCGCGGGTCGCCCGTGAGCACCTGCAGCATCGGCGCAGGCAGCCCCGCCTCATACAACACATCCGCGAGATAGAGCGCCGACAGCGGCACCTTCTCCGACGGCTTCAGGATCACGCGATTGTTCGTCGCAATCGCGGGTGCGATCTTGTGCGCGACCTGGTTCATCGGGTGATTGAACGGCGTAATCGCGACGATCACACCTGCCAGCGGATCGCGCTGCGTGAACACGCGCCGCTTCTTGCCATGAGGCGTCAGATCGCACGAGAAGCTCTGGCCGTCGTCGCGCAACGCTTCGATCGAAGCGAACTTCAGCACATCGGCGACACGCCCGATTTCATACAGCGTGTCCTGCTTCGACAGACCCGATTCGAGCGATATCAGATCGGACGCTTCTTCCGCCCGCTCGCGCAGCAGCATGCCCGCGCGCTCGAGAATCTGCGAGCGCTCATAGCGCGTGAGCTTCGCGGAATAAGCGGCTGCGTAGTCGAACGCCGCGCGCACATCGTCGACGCTCGCCATCGGCACCGTGCCGACGCGCATGTCCGTGTACGGATCGAACACATCGAGCGCGCGCGGGCGCGCCGCGCGCTCGCCCTTCAGACGCAGCGCTTCCGCGCGAAACGCGGGGTGATCGTTGGACGGGGTCATTGCGTTCATGATGTCGCCAGATGGTTGAGCGCGAGATCGAACACGTCGAAATTGCGCAGACGTTTGCCCGCGACGCGTGCTTCACTGATGCGTCGATTGAAGAGCAGCGGCACTTCCTGCTCGGACAGTCCGCCGTGCGAGCGCAGCGGCACCGTCAGTCCCGAGAGGTCATGTTCTTCGCGACGCGTGCCGAGCGCAGTATTCTTCCTGCTGACGACGACGATGTCGCCGACGCGATCGTTCGGCAGTTCGAAGCGCTCGCACGCGGCCTTGTTGTCGAGCACGGCTTCGATATCCTTCAGGCCGCCCAGACGCTCGATCACCTGACGCGCATTCGCATCCGAAGGCAGATAGATCGTCGCGAACGACCCGAGCGCGCCGTGATGCACGACGTACGGATCGGTGATGGGCAGAATGACGCGCGCCGCGCGCGCGCCGAGCCATTCGTCCATCAGGTCCTGCAAATAGATGACGTTCGGCTCGCCTGTCTGCGGATCGTGCTTCGCGTTCATGCCGTGGTCAGCGGTCAAGCCGATCACCCAGCCGAGCGCATCGAGTTGCGCCAGATAGCCGTCCATCATCGCGTAGAACGCGTTCGCGCCCTCCGTGCCGGGCGCCCACTTGTGCTGGATGTAGTCGGTCGTCGACAAATACATCAGGTCGAGCTTGCGCGTCCGCGCAAGCCGCACGCCCGCGGCGAATACAAATTCGGAAAGGCCCGCGCTGTACACATCGGGCAACGGCAGGCCGACCAGATCGAGCACTTCGCCGATGCCGTTTTCTTCGAGCGTCACCTTGTCGGCCTTCTCCGCAGAAAAGCAGATGCCCTTCATCTTGTTGCCGAGCAGACGGCGCAGCTTGTCCTTCGCGGTGACGACGGCGACGGCCGCGCCCGCATCGGCGGCTGCCGCGAGCAGCGTCGGCGCGCGCAGATACGCGGGATCGTTCATCATCACTTCCGCGCCCTTGCCCCCGTTGGCCTGCGGGTCCCAGAAGTAGTTGCCGCAGATGCCATGCACGGAAGGCGGCACGCCGCACACAATCGACAGGTTGTTCGGGTTCGTGAACGACGGAATCACGCAGTCGCCCCTGAACGCCGCGCCGTCGCGCAGCATCTTGCCGATATACGGCGCCACGCCCGCCTTCACGGCCGCTTCCAGATAGTCGTACTCGCAGCCATCGACGCACACGACCACTGTCGGCGTCGCCGGCAACCGGTAACTGCGGCCATTCACTTCAACACTACGTTCGGATTGGATTGCCATTGTTCTCTTCCCTACGCGTCGCTGACGCGTGTTCTTCATTGGTTCCGGCGACTCAGGCGAGCAGCGCGCTCAAGCCGTCGTCCCGTTCGTTGCGACCATCGCGTTCACCGGATCGATGCGGCTCGGCCGCTTCATGCGCGCGCTGCCTGCCGCCGTCGACGTGCGCGAGCATCCGCCGCGCGGCTTCGTCCGCATCGCGCGCGGCGAGCGCCGACAGAATCGCGCGATGCTCGGCGAGCGAACGCTCCATCGCGTCGCCGCGCGCGCCGAGCGCCGCGCGCCTGAAAAGACTCAACTCGCCGACCAGCCTGCGATACGTCTCATACAGCTTGCCGTTGCCCGCCATCGCGACGATCGCATCGTGGAATGCGACGTTCTCTCGCGCATACACATCGTGATCGCCGGCCTCGAGCGCGGCATGCATCGCATCGACATGCGCCCGCAGCGCGGCCAGTTGCGCGGCGTCGATACGCTGCGCGAGCATCCGGCACGCCGCCTGTTCGAGCACTGCGCGCACCGCGTAGATCTCGTCGGCCTCCGCCAGCGAAACCGTACGCACGAACACGCCGCGGTTCTTCTCGTTGCGCACGAGGCCGGCCTGCTCCAGCGCGCGAAACGCCTCGCGCACCGGACCGCGCGACACCTGCAGACGCGCGGCCCAGTCGGCTTCGTTGAGCTTGTCGCCAGGCGCCAGCCTGCCGTCGACGATGTTGCGCTCGATCTCGTCGCGCACCAGCGCCGTCAGCGAATGCCGCCTGACTACCTCGATCCGATCATCCGACACGATTTCCATATTTTCGGTCATTTCGACAATGTTTGCCACATCACGATGCGAGGCGTGCCGACGCAGACACACCTCACGAAAAATCAGGAAACGTTGTCGTCAGTCCACGCGACGGCGCGGCACGCGCGCGGCGATCAGCAGCAGCGCAGCCAGCGACGCGAGCAGCAGAACCAGCGACAGCGCGGACGCCGGCAGGTAATAGCCGCGTTCGACCTGGCCGACCACGACGATCGGCACCGTCGCGAAACCCGGCGGATAAACAGTCAGCGTGGCGCCCAGCTCGCCGAGCGACAGCGCGAAGCCGAGCGCAAGAGACGCGCGGATCGCGGGCACCAGTTGCGGCAGCACGACACGGCGCAGCACCATCGACGGCGGCGCACCGAGGCTCGCGGCCGCTTCGCGCAGGATCGTCAGTTCCGGCCGCAACGCCGCCGCCGCGCAGCGATAACAGAACGGCAGCACCAGCGCCAGCTGCACGAACACGACGATGGCGGCCGAGCTCGACAGATCGAGCGGTTTCTTGTGATACGCAATCAGCACGGCGAGACCGAGCACGACGCTCGGCACGCCGTTGGGCACCATCGCGATCGTATCGACGAGGGCGCCGAGGCCGCGCCGGTCGCGCCCTTCGAGCGCGAGCGCGAGCCACAGTCCGAGCACGGTGCCGAGAATCGCGACGCCGAAGCCGATTTGCAGACTGGTCACAAGCGCATCGAAATCGCTGCCGCCGAGGCGCTCGAACCAGCGCATGCTGAAGCCGTCGGGCAGGATCGTGCCCGACCAGTGCGCGGCGACGCTCGACAGCGCAACGACGATCACGGGCAGCACGAAGAGCCAGAAGCACAGCAATGCGGCGAACGCCATGAAGAGACCGCTGGCAATGCGCGTGACGAGCCTGTGTTGAACGGGCCGCGCGCGATGATGCACGGCCGGGAGCACGGTTTGATCGACGTCGGACATTACTTCGCCCCTCCCACCTTGCGCCGGTTGACCTGGCGGTACAGCGCATACAACGACAGCGACATCGCGAGCATCACGACGGCGCCCGCGGCCGCCGTCGGCAGATCGAGATCGACGGTGGCCGAGCTGTAGATCGCCACGGGCAGCGTGATCAGATGCGCGCTGCCTAGCACAAGCAGAATGCCGAACTCGTTCAGCGTCAGCAGGAAGCACAGGATCGTCCCCGCCGCGATGCCCGGCCACGCGAGCGGCACGATCACGCGAAACGCGACCATCCAGCCATTCGCGCCGAGGCTGCGCGCCGCTTCGATCAGACGCATGTCGAGCATCGCGAACGACGCGAGCGTCGGACGCACGACGAACGGCGCGTAGAACACCACTTCCGCGAGAATCACGCCGCCGATGCCGAACAGGAAATCGAGCGGCGGCGCTTCGAGATGAAAGAGCCGTTGCAGCCCGATGCTGACGGAGCCTTGCGAGCCGTACAGAAAGATCAGCGTGAACGCGACGAGAAACGACGGGAACGCCACGAACAGCTCGAGAAAACGCGTGACGAGCCGCGCGCCCGGAAACGGCTTGAAGAACAGCAGCGACGCGAGCGCGACGCCGAGAACGGACGCGAGGCCCGCGCTCGCGAACAGGATCCACAGCGTCGTGCCGATCACGCCGCTCGTCTCCGGATTCCGGAAGAACGCCGAGTACGCGTGAAAGCTCAGCCCATGCGCGCCCGTCAGGCTCAGCATCACGAGACGCACGAGCGGATAGATCACGAGCGGGCCGAGCACGAATACGGCGAGAAACAGCAAATGCCATTGCGACATGCGTTCGCGCCGGCGCTTCGCCGCCGCATGCGACGCGGCCGTTGCGGCGCGCAGTGCGTCGCGGTTGGCGAGCGCGTCAGGGCTTGATAAGGACGACATCGTCTGCCTCGTAACGCAAGGAAATCCGCGCGCCCTTTTCGGGCATCACACCGCTGCCGCGCTGCATCGAAACGTGCACGGGCTCGCCCGGCATCGCGTCGAGCGCGACCTGCACGGACAGCACCGAGCCGTACCATTCGACGGATGCAATCGTGCCGTGCAACTGCCCTTCGCCGAGCGGCACAATGCGCATCGCCTCGGGACGCAGGCACGCGACGCGCTCGCGCTCCGCATGGCGCGCATCGCCGAGCGCGAACGCGACGTTCGGCGGCAGCAGATTGGCCGCGCCGAGATAGCGCGCGACGAACGCGTCGCTCGGCTTGTCGTACAGATCCTGCGGCGTGCCGAGCTGCGCGATGTAGCCGTCGCGCATCAGCAGCGTGCGATCGGACAACACGAGTGCGTCGTCCTGATCGTGCGTCACGCAGACGATCGTCAGATTCGGCAGGCGCTCATGCAGCGCCTTGAGTTCGGAACGCACCGACGCGCGCAGATTGGCGTCGAGCGCGGACAACGGCTCGTCGAGCAGCAGCACGTCCGGCTCGATCACGAGCGCGCGCGCGAGCGCCACGCGCTGCTGCATGCCGCCCGACAGTTGCGCGGGCATCACGTGACCGGCATCGCCGAGCTGCACGAGCTTCAGCGAATCGGCGACACGTCGCGCGATTTCCTTCGTCGAAATGCGGCGCGCGCGCAGGCCGAATGCGACGTTCTCGAATACGGACAGATGCGGAAACAGCGCATAGCTCTGGAACAGCAGGCCCAGATTGCGCTTGTGCGGCGGCACGTGCGTGAGGTCGCGGCCCGCGACCGTCAGCGTGCCGGCGAGGCCGTCGGCCTCGATGAAACCGGCGATGAAGCGCAGCAACGTCGTCTTGCCGCAGCCGCTGCGGCCGAGCACGGTCAACAGTTCGCCGCGCTCGATCGTCAGCGACAGATCGTCGAGCACCGTGCGCGAACCGAAGCGCACCGTCAGATGCTCGATCTGCACGCCGCCGGGCTCGCTTGTGCGAGCGACGCCTTCCGCTCGCGGAGTGGCGTCCAGCGCGCCTGAACCAGCAAGGGTTGTTGCAGTGTTCACCGGGTCCATCCTCCTGCGTTGGTGAGCTTGTATTGCAGCACCGGATGCGTCAGGCACATCCGGTGCATCAAATGCCTTGCGCGCGGCGCGACTATCGTCACGCCGCGCGTCCCTTCCATCAGACGCCGTGATTATTTCGGCTTGACGACTTCGAGCTGCTTGCCCGAGTTGCCAATCACGTCGTTCTTCCAGCGAGCCGTCCAGTCGGCCTTCTTCGACATCACCTGGTTCCAGTCGACGGAGATCAGCTTCACGCCCGAGATCGCCTGCTTGACGGCCGTGCCGTTCTTGCCGGCGAGCGGCACGTCGGTGCGGCCCGGAATGCCGAAGATGTCGGGCACCTTCGCCTGCACTTCCGTCGACATCAGATAGTCGATCAGCTTCTTGCCTTGCGCCTGGTTCGGGCCGTTCTTGATCAGGCCGATCGCGTACGGCAACTGGAACGTGGTCGGCTGGCCACCCGGCTCGGCGGCGAGGAAGATCGGCTTGAGCGACAGGCCGCCGTTCGCCGCGTCGTCGAGATCCATCTGCAGATCGCCGTTGGCAACGGCGATTTCGTTACGCGAAAGCAGCACGTCCAGATAGCCCGTGCCCTTCGTGTGGAACTTGGCGCTCTGCTCCAGCTTCTTCAGATAGTCGAAAGCCTTGTCTTCGCCCATCAGCGACGTCGTCAGGATGATCACGGCCATGCCGTCGCCCGCCGTCGCCGGGTTCGAATACGCGACCTTGCCGCTGTAGTCGGGATGCAGCAGATCGGCGAACGTCTTCGGCTGGTTCTTCACCACTTCCGGATTGATCGCGAACGAGAAGTAGTTGTTGACGAACGTGGCCCACGCGCCGTCGGACGCTTTCGCGATCGCTGGCACGTTCTTGTAGTTCACGCTCTCGTAGTTCTGCAGCAGGCCCGCTTGCGCCGCCTGCTGGATGAACGGCGGCAGCGTGACGATCACGTCCGCCTTCGGCGCGTCCTTTTCGACGGTCGCGCGGTTCACGACTTCGCCGCTGCCTGCCGTCACGATATTGACCTTCACGCCTTCCTGCTTCTCGAACGCGGGCAGCACGTCCTTGTAGAGGTTTTCGAGGCCGTCAGCCGTGTACAGCACGACCGCGCCCGCCGCGTGCGCGGACATCGCGCCGCCGAACGCCGCTGCCGCGACGAGTGCGGGCAGCAGCTTGCGCGCAATGCGGCCCGTCGAGCGAAGGTGATCCGTCTTTTTCATGTCGTTCTCTCCGAAAGGCAAAAAAACCTGTGGTAACCCGATAGTGGTGGTGTCCGTGCGGCGCCCCGAAAGGGGCATCCGCCCGACCTCGCGGCCGAAGCCGTGCAAATTGCAGATTGCTGACAACTTTTTTTTGCGGCGTTTGCGCCAGGACATTCCTTTGACGATTACTCGCTCCGGACTGCCTTGCCTGAACGGGCACGGCAAGGATCGTCTCTTTTTGTGACAGCGACATGAAGAGTCTGCACATTTCCACAAAATGACACAATCAGCCAATAATATGCAATGCAACACGCGCCGGCCAATGCGCGTTTCGCTC
Organism: Paraburkholderia piptadeniae; assembly: GCF_900007165.1. Taxonomy (GTDB): domain Bacteria; phylum Pseudomonadota; class Gammaproteobacteria; order Burkholderiales; family Burkholderiaceae; genus Paraburkholderia; species Paraburkholderia piptadeniae. Next base: position 103,433 of record NZ_CYGY02000038.1, on the reverse strand, counting down.
GCATTTCACTGATTTTGAAGGAGGCTGTGTGATTCCTGGAAACGACCCTATCCTGCTGACGCCAGGACCCCTGACGACCTCGCCTGCAACGCGCGAAGCGATGCTGCGCGACTGGGGTTCGTGGGACGCCGCGTTCAACGGCATCACGCAGAGCGTCTGCAACGATCTCGTCGAGATCGTACACGGAGCAAATGAGTACGTCTGCGTGCCGCTTCAGGGCAGCGGCACGTTCTCTGTCGAGGCCGCGCTGGGCACGCTGGTGCCGCGCGACGGCCGCGTACTGGTGCCGAACAACGGCGCGTATTGCGCCCGCATCATCAAGGTGCTGCAACGCCTCGGCATCGCATGGGTGGAGTTGCCTCTGCGCGAAGACGAGCCGACCAGCGCCCTCGCCATCGAAGACGCGTTCAACCGCGATCCGCGCATCACGCACGTCGCGCAGGTGCATCTGGAGACGAGCGCGGGCCTGCTCAATCCGCTCGACGAGATCGCGGCCGTGTGCAAGCACCACGGCAAGAGTCTGATCGTCGATGCGATGAGCTCGTTCGGCGCGCTGCCGATCGACTTGCGCAACGGCGGCATTGACGCGCTGGTGTCGGCGAGCGGCAAGTGTCTGGAAGGCGTGCCGGGGATGGGCTTCGTGATCGTGCGGCGCAGTGTGCTGGAGGCATGCGAGGGCCGCTCGCCGTCGCTTGCGCTCGACCTGTACGATCAGTACGCATACATGCAAAAGACCACACAATGGCGCTTTACGCCACCGACGCATGTGATGGCCGCGCTGCGCACCGCGCTCGACCAGTTCATCGCGGAAGGCGGCCAGCCGGCGCGAGGCGCGCGCTATGCGCGCAACTGCGCGGCGCTCGTCGATGGCATGAAGGCGCTCGGTTTCGACACGTTCCTCCCGGCCGACGTGCAGGCGCCCGTGATCGTCACATTTCATGCGCCGCGCGATCCGAAGTGGCGTTTTGCGGAGTTTTATGCAGCCGTGAGGGAAGCGGGCTACATCCTGTACCCGGGCAAGCTCACGGAGGTGGAGACGTTCCGGGTCGGCTGCATCGGCTCGATCGACACCAACGAGATGCACAACGCCGTCGCCGCCATCGGCCGGACGCTGGCGCAGCTCGGCCTCAGCGTGAAATGAAGCGACGCGCTTCACTCACGCGATCAGGATTTCCGGGCCGCGTGCAGTGATCGCCTTCGCGAGCGTGCGATCCGGCGCGAGTTCCGTCACGACGTAGCGCGCCTTCTCCAGCCCGTCGATGCGCACGGGCGTCACGCGGCCGAACTTCGAATTGTCGGCGACGACGATCACCGTGTTGCCGGCCGCGATCATCTGGCCGCGCACCTCGGCCGCCATGCGCGAGTAGTCGGACAGCTGCGCGTCCGGCGTGATGCCGCCCGCGCCGATCAGCGCGAAGTCCGCGTGATAGTGCGACAACTGATGAATCGTATCGAGGCCGAACGCGGCGTCTTCGTTGTCCGACAGCTCGCCGCCCAGCAGCGTCACGCGATTGTCGTTGCGGCGTCCGAGCAAAAGCGCGATGCGCCAGTCGTTCGTGTAGACGGCCAGCCGGTGGCGGTCCGTCAGCGCGCGCGCGACGGCGTGCGTCGTGCTGCCGGAATCGATGATGACCGACGCGCCGTCGGGCACCAGTTGCGCCGCGCACTCGCCGATCGCGCGCTTCGCGCTCGCGTTCGCGGCCTCGCGCGTGTCGAGATCGGGCTCGCGCCGGTCGCTCGACAGCGCGCCGCCATGCGTCGTGACGATCAGGCCGCGCTCGGCGAGTGCGTTCAGATCGCGGCGAATCGTTTCGCGCGATACGTTCAGCTCGCGAACCAGCTCGGCGACCGACAGTGCGCCCGTCTTGGTGACCTTGGCCAGAATGTATTGGTGACGTTGTTCTGCCAGCATCGGTTAGTGGCCGCCGCGAGGCGGCGAGCAGGGGTTCAGGGATGGGATCGGCCCGCCGGATTGTCGCCGGTATTGTATTACGCATGGGAATCCGACGCGGACGGAATGTAACGAAAGGCTTGCAGGCGGCGCATCGCCTGTCGGGTGATCGTATGCCGATGGCCTGGCCCTATGTCGAGGCTGGTCATATGCCGATATCCTGGCCGTATGTCGAGGCTGGCCATATGCCGATTCCCGCCGCATCCGGCGCGCGGCAATCGCCGTGCGGGTGTTCCTGGCGGCGCATCCCTGCTAATCTGAGCGGTCTTTTCACGCATCGCCGATGCGTCCTGCCGAACGATCCGCCGATGCCTCCCCTGTTTCGCCGACTACGACTGCTGTTCCACACGCTGCGCTACGGCGCGCGTCTCGTCTGGCTCGCCGCGCCCGAGCATCACAAGTTGCACTGGTTCGTCACGCTAGCGTCGCGCGTGCACGCGTCGCCGGGCGGGCGCGCCGGCGTGCAACGCGCGCTGCCCAATCTGGGCCCGCTCGCGAGCGCTTTCGCCGAAGCGCTCGCGCGCCGCCCCGAACTCGCGACGGGCACGCTGCACGATGCGATCGACGCCGTCGGCCACCTCGAAACGCCGTTGCCGCCGGAAGAAGTCGAACAGGCGCTCGCCGCGGCACTCGGCCGTCCCGTACCGACGCTCTTCGCGTCGATCGATCTCACACCCGCGCGCAACGGCTTTGCCGAACAGACGCATGTCGCGCGCCTCGCCGAGGCGATCAACGGACATCGCGACATCGCGATCAAGCTCGTGCGCGCCGCGCAGGTCCAGGAAATCGCCGACGAAGCCGCGTTGCTGCGCTGGGTCGCACGCTGGATGGAAAAGCTGTCGAAGAACGCGCGGCGCCTGCGGCTGCGCGACTTGGCGGACGCCTTCACGCAGGACATTCTGCGGCGCTTCGATCTGCGCGCCGAGGCCGCGAACCTGAGCCAGACCGCGCATCACTTCGCAGACGACAAGCGCCTCGCAATTCCCGCCGTGATCTGGGAGCTCTGCACCGACCGCACGCTCGCGATGCAGCATGTCGAGTCGCTGCCCGCGCTGGATCTCGCCGGCCTGTCGGCGCGCGGCGTGAAGCTGGTGCCGCTTGCCGAGCACATCATCGAAGTCGTCACCGAGCAGGCGTTCGAGCACGGCTTCTTCCACGCGACGCTCGACGCACGCCGCGTGCGCGTGAGCATCGAGCCGGACACGCTGGGCCGTATCGTGCTCGCGGACTTCGCGGTGATGTCGAGCCTGTCGACGCACGAGCGCGAGTTCTTCGTGCAAGGCGCGACGGCCCTCTTTGACCAGGACTACGGACGGCTGGCGCATCTGCATCACGAAGCCGGGCACGTGTCGAGCGAGACGCGCCCCGAAAAGCTCGAAGCCGAACTGCGCACGCGCGCCGAAGCGCACTTCGCGCCGCAATCGCACGAGCGCTCGGCGGGTGCGCTGTTCCATCATCTGCTGTTCGCCGTGCGGCCGTTCGGCGGCGACGTGCCGCCGCGCCTCGTCGCCGCGCAACGCACGTTCGAGCAGGCCGAGATGCTGGCGAACGCGCTGCATCCGGGCGTCGATTCGTGGAAGATCGCGCGCTCCGTGCTGGCGACGCTCGCGCGCCGCGAGTTCGATCATCGCGGCTGGGCGCGGCACATCGCGCAGGAGCTGCCGCATCTTGCGCATCTGGTGCCGCGCATTCCGCAGCTTGCCGTGCGCTATCTGCAGCATCAGCACGAAGCGGCGAACGCGAGGCAACAGGCGCAGCTTGTCAGCGACGTGCTGACCGAATATCGCAGAACACGAGTGCTGCTGTGGGCATGCACGATCTGCGGCGGGGTGCTCGGCGCGGTGGCGGTGCTGCTCACGTATTGAACGGCGCTTTCTGATCGGTGCCGCTCACGTATTGAGCGCGCGCTGAAAGGCGCTGATCGGCGCATGCGACGCACGCGCGCGACGGTTCGCACGGCTCGCGCCGGCCGCGCCGGTGCAGCCTCGAACAAGACGGCCCGCCCCGCTTGCACCGATACTGCGGGCTTCGTCCGCTTCCCATGCTTTCCGATGCTGGCTTTCGTCAATGCAGTCGTGTTCGTCGTCCTGTGGTCGACGGGTTTCGTGGTCGCCCGCGCGATCAAGCCTTACGCCGATCCGAATCTCTTTCTGCTCGCGCGCTTCGGCGGCACCGCGCTGCTGTTCATGGCGGCTGCACTGCTCGCGCGCGTCGAATGGCCGACGGGCCGCGCGCTCGGCAAGCACCTGATCGCGGGCGCGCTGCTGCAAGGCGTCTATCTGGGCGCGGGCTACTGGGCCGTCGCGCAAGGCATGAGCGCGGGCATCATGGCGCTGCTCGGTGCGTTGCAGCCGCTGCTGACAGCCGCCGTCGCCGCGCCGCTGTTCGGCGAGCGTCTGTCCGCGCGCGGCTGGACGGGGATGCTGCTCGGCCTCGCAGGCGTCGCGCTCGTGCTGGAGCCGAAGCTCGCGGCCACGGATCTGGGCGTCGCGCAGGGCAATGCGCCTCAGTCGCTGGTCGTCGCCGTGTCGATCCTCGCCGTTTGCGCGATCACGGCGGGCACGCTGATCCAGAAGACGTCGCTATCGAAAGCCGATATCCGCAGCGCGAGCGCCGTGCAGAACTTCGGCGCGGCCATCGTCGTGCTCGTGTTCGCGCTGGCGCTCGGCGAGCACAAATGGATTCCGTCATTGGCGCTGTGGGTGTCGCTGGCGTGGGGCATCGTGATGCTGTCGGGCGTGAGCGTCACGCTGCTCGTCTGGATGGTCCGGCGCGGCAACGCATCGCGCGCGACGGCGCTGCTGTTTCTCGCGCCGCCGCTCGCGGCCGTCGAGGGCTACGCCGGGTTCGGCGAAACGCTGAGTGCCGTGCAGGTGGCGGGCTTTGTCGTCGCGCTGATCGGCGTGTTGCTCGCGCGGTCGTGAGTGGGCTGCTGTGATTGCGTGGTTGTGATTGCGTGGCCCTGAATGTGCAGCCGCGAATGCGAGGTCGTGTATTTGCGGTCGTGCTTCCGAAGTTGTGATTGCGGGAACGCGGCCGCGATGCACCGCCGAAGGCCCATCCGCCGTCAATCCGCCGTATCGGCGTTAGGCGGCACCCGTGCGCGTACCTTCCTGCTCGGCGGCGGCGACCAGACGGGCCGCGCCTTGCGCTGCGAATCGACGACGACGATATAGCGTCCCGCCCACGGCGTCGCGACGCGATCCGAATGCAGCACCCACAGCGACCTGCCTTCGTCGACGAGCGCCTCGTACTCGCGGTCGAGAATGCCGTAGTGATCGAGAAAGACGTTCAGCGAGGCCGGCATCCGCACGCAGCCTTTCGAGTGCCGGATGCCGAGAATCGGTTCGAGCTTGTCGGGATCGGTCGCGTGCATCTGAAAGCGCATCTGCGAAATGCCGCCCTTGCCCCAGCCACGCTCGGCCTGCGCCCAGCCGAGGTCGAAGATGCGCATGTCGTGTGCGCCGTAGCCACGGATGCCGTTATCGTTCATCGTGCCTTCCGCGCGGAAATCCATGTTGTCCGGCGTGTGCTCGAACACGCCGAGCGGCGTGATGAAGTGATCGTACCGGCCCGGCCGTCCCGTCGCGACGGGTGATGCGCCGATCATCTGCCACGTGTCGGCGGGCGTCGCGCGAAAGTAGATGAGGAGCGCCTGCACGTTCTCGTTGCGATCGACGAGCACCACGTACTCGCCCGACAGATTGCCCAGCTCGTTCTGTCCGAGCGCCCGTTGCACGCGATCGCCATACGCGCGCTGCTCGGCGACGGGCACCTTCAGACGGCGCGACACGTCGCGCGCGAATAGGTCGCGCATCAATAGCGCGCGGCGCGGGTCCGCGCCACCCGCGGCGTCGCGCGCCGCGACGGCCGATGCATCGATGGCGGGATTCGCCGGGTCTTGCAGCGCATCGGCAGCATGAGCGGCATGGAGACTTGCGACGAACGCCGGCACGGCCAGCGCCGACGCGGAGAAAAAGCTCAACGCGAGCCGCGCCGCGACGAGGCGCACACGCCGCGCTGCCGCGACCTTCGCGCTTCGCCTTGCCCCGTCGACACTGCGCTCTTCATCGTTTTGTGATCCCGCCCTCTCTCGTGCAGGCGGACGAACTGCCATGTTCTCTTTTTTGCTGTTCATTGTGGTCGAACATCACTGCCCGTTGCCCAACCCGCACAGCCGCTTATGGCGTGCCGTCGGGCGTTTCCGGATTCGGCGGCGATGCGCCCGAATCCCGCTTGCTCAAAAATGACAAACGCATAACGCAGTGCTTTCCGATGATGATTGACGGCTATGCATCATCGATTTAAAGCCTTAATCGTTGAGCTTTGATTATGGTTATTCGACATTAAACCAGACAACGCATGACAGCGCACCCGATTCGGCGCTTTCATGCAATCATCGACGCTCGTGTCAGCGCGCTTTTCAGGGGGCTTCGATGGACCAGCACGAACGCGCCGCGCGTCAGCGGCAGATCGCAGCGGAACTGCACGTTGCCGGCACGTTCGACGCCGCGCGCGAAATCGAACAGCGCGTCGCGTTTCTCGCCGACTACCTTCGCGCAAGCGGGCTTTCGACCTATGTGCTGGGCATCAGCGGCGGCGTCGATTCATTGACGGCGGGACGCCTCGCGCAACTCGCGGTGGAGCGGCTGCGCAGCACGCGGTACGACGCGCGCTTCGTCGCGATGCGATTGCCTCACGGCGTCCAGCACGACGAGACGGACGCGCAGCAATCGCTCGAGTTCATCCGAGCCGACGAAACGCTGACCGTCGACATCCGCCCCGCCGCCGACGCGATGCTCGATTCGCTCCTGGCGAGCGGCTTGCGCTTTGACGACGATTCGCAACGGGACTTCGTGCACGGCAACATCAAGGCGCGCGAGCGGATGATCGCGCAGTACGCGGCGGCGAGCGCGCGGCACGGCATCGTGATCGGCACGGATCACGCGGCGGAGTCGGTGATGGGGTTCTTTACGAAGTTCGGCGACGGCGGCGCCGACGTCCTGCCGCTCGCGGGCCTGAACAAGCGGCGCGTGCGCGCGCTCGCGGCTGCGCTCGGCGCCAGCGACGCGCTCGCGCACAAGGTGCCGACCGCCGATCTGGAGATGTTGCGCCCTCAACGTCCGGACGAGGACGCATACGGCATCCGCTACGACGACATCGACGATTTCCTCGAAGGCAAGCCCGTCAGCGCAGCGGTTTTCGAAACCATCATGCACTTCTACGAGAGCACCCGGCACAAGCGCGCGCTGCCTTACACGCCGTTCGGCTGAGCGCGCGTTTCGTTTCGCGGAGCCGCGTGCAGGCGCTATTCGCGATGCGGCGGCGTCGGCGGCGTCTCGTTGCTACCGAACGGCACGGCGCTGACCTGCAGCGGAACGCCGCCCAGGAGCTTGCCGTTGAACTGCCGCGCGATGACATCGGCGACGTACGGTTCGTCGGCGTCGACGTCCACGTTCGCGTACGCGTTCGGCGTGCCCTGCTCGAACACTTCGATCTCTTTTGCGTAATGGCCGAGCTCGCGGCCGAGAAAATCGCGCACTTCCTGCTCGGAGCAGGACTCGGGAATGTTCCACACGATGATCTTCATACGCGCGACGCCCTCCGTTGATGATGGTGACGCAGCCCAGCGACTCATGGTTTTGCCTGTCGACCGGAGTTGGCGCTTTAGTGCCTTACTCCGGTCCCACGCAGAGCGGTCGACCGGAGTTGGCGCTTTAGCTGTCGGCCGGAGTTGGTGCTTTAGCACTTACTCCAGCCCCATGCGGAGCACTTACTCCGGTCCCACGCAGAGCGGTCGACCGGAGTCGGCGCTTTAGCTGTCGGCTGGAGTTAGTGCTTTAGCACCTACTTCAGCCCCATGCAGAGCACTTACTCCGGTCCCACGCAGAGCGGTCGACCAGCGTCGGTACTTCAGCGCCTTACTCGGGTTCCATGCAACGCTGTCAACCTCGACTAGCAGTCTCCCAGCGTAGCCATAATCGCGCCGCGCGGCAAACGGCGCTCGTGCTCGCGCGTGCGAAATCAATCCGCTTCTTCGACGTTCGCCGCGCTCACCCACCACGCCATCCTGCCTCGCGGCACATGCACGAGCACGGCTGTCGGATCAGCGACGCCGTCGTCGGCGATCTCGCATACGTCGAGCCCATCAGGCAGACGCTTCACGGTGCCCGCGTCCTGAAAGAGCGCGAGACGCCGCGCCGTGAGAGGCCGCAGCTGGCTATACACGTCGTAGCTGATCGCGCCGGGCGTATCGCCGCGAATCTGCAATGCGTCGTCCTTGCCGCACGGCGACGGTGTCGCCGCGAACGCGTGGCTGGCGGCAAGACTGCCGAGCGCGGCCACGATGGCCGCGACGGTTGCGCGAAAGAGTTGCTTCATGTCGATTCTCCAGAAAGTGACGGTTCGCCGGTGTTCCGGCCGCCAGGAAGGCGAAACCGCATCCGACACCCGATGCAGCGAGCCTCAGGAGCCATTGTTGCCGCTGAACGCGACGCCCCGATCGTCGCCGCAAGGCGCGCTGCCGAAGCCCGCATAGTGAGCGGACCAGTTGCCCGCGATGGCGGCCTGCGCGTCGCTCAGCGACATGCGCCCTTCGCAGACGCAGCGCTTGAGCTTCGCCGTCAGCAGCGCCTTGCGGCGCTCCCCGCGATGCCCGCTCCACGGCAGAAGATCGAGATTGTCCGGCGCATCCGGCGAGCCGCCGAGCACGACGGGCACGCGACGGTCCAACGCATAGCGCGTGCCGTGGTCGGGATCGATGCCACGCTCGGAGAGCATCCGGTCCTTGTCCGCCATCAGGTCGTCGAACGGCGGCGACACGGTATCGGCGTAGCCCGGCTTGCAGATCGTATCGGCGATGGTCTGCTGCGTGACGCGCTCGTCGAGCATCGACGCGTCCTGTGCGAACGCGACCGGCACATGCAGATGCAAGCCCGCCGCCATCGCGGCGAGCATGATGCAGCGATTGCGCATCGTTTGCGCGACGCGCGCAGCACGCGAGGCGCGATGGGTGGTTGATTCGATTCGACTCGCGCGCGCCTGGTCGAGCGCGTTCGCCTTCGCTGCATTCATTAATCAGCGCGCGCCGTCACGACGCGGAAGAGTTAATTCGGCAGACAATTAAAACACAACCGGGGTGCTTGACGTAAATACCACCGCTTTGAATCGCTTCGGATTTTCGATGCCCGGGGCATCGAGCGCACAGAGGGGGCATCGCGAAACAACCCGCGATGCCCTTGCCTCGCGCTCCGAACGCGGCGCCAGCGCGGCCGCGCCCCGACGCAACGAGGCACTAGTGCGTGCCTGGCGTCTTCGCCGCCGCTGTTCGCGCCTGCAGTGCGCGCACGCGTCCGAGCGCCTCCGTGTTGCTCACCGTCGATTCGTACATCGTCGCGAGATCGGCCTTGAGCGCGGTGCGCGAGCCGCCGTCGAGATACACCATATGCCCCGACGGATAGAAGCGCGCCGACAGGTTGTCCCGCACCTGCTGGCTGAGAAGCGGCATCTGCTGCAAGTCGATCACCGTCTGATAGAAAGGCGTGACGAAATCGCAGAAGCCGTTCGCCGACAGCACCTTCAGGTCCACGTTGAGCGCCATCACGGCCGCGAGATCGCCCGCCGTGTACAGGATGATGTTGCCCTTGCTGTCGACGCCCTTCTGCTCGCCCGTCGGATCGATATGGCTGAAGTCCCAGTACTTGAACGCCTGGTCGTTCAGATCCGTGAACGCCGAGTTCGACGTGAACTTCAGCTGCTCGTTCAGATAGACGTTCCACATCGTCGTGTAGACGCCCGTGACGGCCGTCATGGTCGGATCATTGCCGCCCGAGTTCGGGTCGATCTTGCCCGCGATGCCCGTGTCGATGGCCGTCACGCGACCGTCGTACGCGCCGAGCGCGAGCCCTCGCGACTTGAGCAGCGTGGTCAGAAACAGCGAATTGCCGCGGCTGTCGTAGCCGGCGATGTCGAGGCTCCATGCGAGCAGCGTCGTCTTGTCGATGCCCGTGTACTCACTCAGCTTTTCGACCACCGCGTTGTCGGTTGTCGGGAACTTGCGCAGCGCGTTCAGATAGTCGGTGCGCGCGAACTGCGCCACTTCTTCGACGAACTGGCCGAGGTTCGTCGGCCGTGGCGCGACGCCGAGCTTCTTGTGATACCACGCGTCCGCGGCGGCCGTGGGCAGCGCGCCGACCGGGTTGCCCGCCTGGGTATAGTCGAGAATCGACGATTGCAGCGTGACGCCGTTCAGATCGACGCCGTCCTCGTGCAGCTTGTATGCGAGCACGCAGCTGCGCGCCGTGCCGTATGACTCGCCGAACAGGAACTTCGGCGAATTCCAGCGGTTGTTTTTCGTCAGGAAGCGCTTGATGAACTGCTTGATCGAGTCCGCGTCCTGGTCGACGCCCCAGAAGTCGCGGTTCTTGCGCGGCGCGACGGCCGCCGAGTAGCCCGTGCCGACCGGGTTGATGAACACCAGGTCGCTCTTGTCGAGCAGGCTGTCCGGGTTGTCTTCCATCTGATACGGCGCGGGCGGCGTGAAGCCCGGCATCGAGGTCTTGATGCGGCGCGGCGCGAACGACCCGAGCAGCACGAACACCGACGACGACCCCGGCCCGCCGTTATAGAAGAACGTGAGGGGCCGCGTCTCCTCTTTCTGGTCGTCCTGCGTGAACGCGACGTAGAACATCTTCGCGCTTGGCTGCGAACTGGACGGATCGACCGTCACCAGATGGCCCGCCGTTGCCGTGTAGTTGAACTTCTTGCCGCCGATCGTGACCGTGTGTTTCGTGATCGCGGCACCCTCGCTGGTGTCGGAGACCGAGTCGTCGGGCCCGTTGCCGTAGGCGACGGGATCGAAGAACGGCTGGTCGCCGGTCGCGTGCGGCACGCTCGCAGCCGTCGACCCATGCGCGGCCTGAGAATTGTGAGGCGACTGCAAACTGCCGGAAGCTGATTCGGTATTCGTCATGATCGCTCCATCGAATGCGTACACATGTTGCCTGGTCTTGTGTTGCGATGCGTTCATCGCCGCCTGAAGCATGGCGCCCGATATACGAGCGCCCGCTCATCAGACTATAAAGCCGCCGCCACCTTCACACCATTGGGACTACCCAATCCCGTGCAGGCATCCCACCCCGTGGTTGCCGCATAACTGCCGTTATTGCCCTGCGTGATGTCGTTGCAGGCGCCCGCCGCCTTATACAACTTCGGATTGACGAAGCCGACAGGCGTACCCTTCGCACCGTTGATGCGCGCGATCAGCGCCGCCCACAGCGGCGCGACGGCGCTCGTGCCGCCGACCACCGTGTTGTTGCCGTCGACGAGCACGTCGTAGCCGGTGAGCGGCGACGCATCGCCTGCGACATCGGGCACGCCGCGCCCCGTCAGCGCCGTCTTTCCGCCCTGCGTGCCTGACGTGGACAGACCTTCCTGCCAGGCGGGGACAGGGAATGCGCCGCTCACACCGCCTCCCGTCGAGCCGCCGTCCGCGCCATCGTTCCAGACGACTTCATGTGAAATCTTTTGCCCCGAGCCTTGCACGCTCGTCCCGCCGCACGCGAGCACATACGGGCTCGACGCGGGGAAATCGACGTGATCGCCGCCGTCGCCCACGCCGTCCGTCGAGCCGCTGTCGCCCGACGCCGCGCACACCGTCACGCCGATCGCCGCCGCCGACTGGAGCACGTCGTTGAAAGCCGTCATCGATTGCGCCGTCCACACGCTTTCCGGCGCGCCCCAGCTGATCGAAATCACGGAAGGCTTGTTCTTCGTGTCGTGCACCGCGCGGCTGACGGCGTCGATAAAGCCGGCGTCGCTGTTGGTCGTGAAGTACACGGCGATCGTGGAGGCAGGCGCGATTGCACCGGCGATCTCGACGTCGAGCGTGACTTCGCCGTCCGGTCCGTTCGGGTCGCCCGTCGGATGGTTGCCGCCCTGGTCGACGCCGACGGCGACGACCTTCGGCGAGCCCACGCCGAGGCTCGAAAAATAGCTGGTCAGGTCGGCAGTGCGATAGCCGCCGCCCAGTTCGATAATGCCGATGCACTGGCCGCTGCCGTCGCCCTGCGGGAACTGATACATCGACGCAAGCTGCAGTGGCGTGAACGACGCCGCCTGGCGCGCCTTGGCCGGCGCGAACGGCGGACGGATACGGAAGTGCGGCCTTGCCTGCGGACGGTTGTCGAGGCCGAGCACGGCCGTCACGACACCATGCAGATCGTCGGGCACGCTGATCGCGCCTGTGCGGCCGCGAAACCGGCCCATCGAATGATGCTCGTAGTGCTGCAGCTTGACGTCGAACGCGGCCTGGAACTGCGCAATCGTGCCGCTCAATACGACCGTGCGCGCCGATGCGTCCTCGCGCACGACGGCAAGCCCATGCTGCGACGCGAAGGCCTTCAGCTTCGCTACATCTTCAGCGGCCGCGCCGAACCGCTGCTCGAGCTCGTCGCGCGACAACGGCTTTGCGTCCGGTGCGCCCGCCTCGATCTTCTTCATCAACTGCGTGAATTGCTGCTCGTCCTTGCGGCGCAGCACGACTACGACCTGAATCGTTTCCGACGGGTCGCATTGCGCGACGACCTTCGAACCGGCTGCGACCTGGCGTTCGCTGCCGGGCAACGGATGCTTCGTCATGGTTTCGATTCTCCCAGGTGGATGGCGGGGGCCACGGGTTGGACACACGACGGGCGCATGACGGGCACATGCGGACGGGCACGCTGCAAAACCCGTCGCGCCGCGAACACGCCTTCGTCATGAGACAGAAAACCAACCGTCCGACCAATCGATTCGAACACAGTTCCTGCACGCTCGACACCTGGCCGAACGGCTAGCTTTGTCGTGCATCGGAATCGCGGTACGCTGCTCCAGCAGCAATTGCGCTGTTGCGTTACGCTATGCGACCGCGTGCCGGAGGGCGCGCGAGAACCACGAATTCGAGGACCACCCATGACCATCTCGATGTATCAGGCATCCATTCCCGTGCTGATTCGCGGCCTCACGAACCTGCAGGCGATTCTCGGCAAGGGCCAGGCGCACGCGGCGGAAAAACAGATCGATCCGTCCGTGCTCACTGGCGCGCGGCTCTTCCCGGACATGCTCCCGCTGGCCCGTCAGGTGTACATCGCGACGGACACCGCGAAGGGTTGCGCGGCACGTCTCGCAGGCGTCGAAGCGCCGAAGTACGAAGACGTGGAGCTCGCGTTCGACGAACTGCACGCTCGCATTCAGAAAACGATCGATTATCTGAAGGAGTTCAACGCCGCGCAGATCGACGGTTCGGAAACGCGCGAAGTGACGCTAAAAATGCGCAGTGGCCCGGTCGAGTTCACCGGGTTGTCTTATCTGCTTGGCTTCGCAATGCCGAATTTCTATTTCCACATCACGACGGCATACGACATTCTGCGTCACAACGGCGTCGAGCTAGGCAAGCTCGATTACCTCGGCAAGCCGAACAGCTAACGCAGACTCTTACCGCTGTTGGAAGCGCGAACCGGCTTGCCGCCCGTTTGCGCTCACATCATGAAGAGGCAGCGAACCGTGGCATTGAATGGGTAGCCGTCGAGGGGACGCGTGAAGCGGGTCGCGAAACGAGGCCGTCAAACGAGCCCTCCGACGGGACATCAAACCCGCGGCTGGAACGCGATGATCCCCATGCCCGCCAGCGTGAGCGCCGCGCCCGCAAGATCCCACGCGCTCGGGCGCACGTGATCGACGCCCCAGAGCCAGAGGATCGCGACGGCCACGTAGACGCCACCATATGCCGCGTAGACGCGGCCGGCAGCCGTGCCGTGAAACGTCAGCAGCCACGCGAACAGCGCGAGGCTCAACGCGCCAGGCACCAGCAGCCACGCGGGGCCGCCCTCCTTGAGCCAGCGCCAGGGCAGATAGCAGCCGACGATCTCGGCGATCGCGGTCACGACATAGAGCAACAGGGTCTTCATCGGCAGGTGTCGGAGTAATCGGTCGATACGTACGCAACGGCGTCGGCAAGGACTTCGGCCCCGCCGTCTATCGCTCTTATTAACACAATCACTTTGCCCGTGCCCGGAGCGCCGTGCGACAGTCGTCGCTCCCCGCCCTTTCCACGATCACGAGCAAGCCAGCATGAGTGTCAAATCGCCCTGTATCGACGTCTGCAAGTTCGACAGCAAGACCGGCTATTGCGTCGGCTGTCTGCGCACCCGCGAAGAGTGCAAAGGGTGGAAGAAGATGAAGGACAAGCATCGCCGCAAGGTCATCGACCAGAAGTCGGAGCGTGCGGCGATGATTCGCAAGTAGGCGGAAGCCACGCAGAGCGCGAGCCGCTCAGTCGAGCGATAGCCGCACCGCGAAGCCGATCAGCGCCGCCGAGAACGTCCAGCGCTGCAGCGTCTGCGCAAGCGGATGCGAGCGCACCCAGCCGGAGATGCGCGCGGCGCCGACGGCATAGGCGGCATCGAAGCACGCGCCGATCGCCACCAGCACGACACCCAGCTCGATCACCTGCCACGCGACGCGCCCTGCCTCAGGACGCACGAATTGCGGCAGCAGCACCGAGCAGAACAGAAGCGCCTTCGGATTCAGCAGGTTCGTCAGCAGGCCCTTGACGAACGCCGATCGCAGCGGACGGCTTCCGCCCGGCTGCGCGCCATCCGTCGGCATCGCGAACACGGGCGAGCGGAAGATCTGCACGGCCACCCACGCCAGATAGATCGCGCCGCCATAGCGCACGACTTCGTACAGCCACGGCGCGTTGCGCAGCAGCGCGGCGACGCCGCACGCGGACAGCGTCACGTGCGTCGCGCGTGAAATGCCGAGGCCGGCGGCGGCCGCGAAACCGTTGCGCGCGCCGCGGCCGATGCTCGTCTGAAGCACGAGCGCCATGTCCGGGCCGGACAGCGCGAAGACCACGACAAGTGCGGCCACATACATGATCAGAAGATGAGCGGAAACCATGACGACCTCACGTTTAGAGGCATTCATGATGCCTTCGCCCCGCTAGCGAATGCTGGCGATTTTCAGTCTGACAACCCCCCATGATTAGTGGAATGCCCTAAGATTCTAAAATGTTCAACGGCATTCCACCCAACATGAACGACCTCGACAAAACAGACCTCGCAATCCTCGCGGCCTTGCAATCGGATGGCCGGATGTCGAACGCGAAGCTCGCCGAAACGGTCGGGCTCAGCGAAACGCCGTGCGCGCGGCGGCTCAAGCGGCTCGAAAACGACGGCATTATCGAGCGCTATCGCGCGGTGCTGTCGCGACCGGCACTGGGGCTCGGCGTTGTCTCCTTCGTATATGTGCGCTTCGCCGTGCACGATCGCGCGACGGCAACGCGCTTCGAGCGCGAAATACTCGCGATCCCGCGCATCCTCTCGTGTCACAACGTGTCGGGCAGCGCGGACTATATCCTGCAGGTGGTCGCGCGCGACCTCGACGATTACGGCACGTTCATGCGCGACGAATTGCGCAGTTTGCCGGGCGTGACGTCGGTGGAATCGTCGCTGTCGTTACGCGAGGTAAAGGCCAACGGTGGCTTGCCGCTTCTCTGACGACGACGCATCGCAAGACGCGGCCGAGGCGAAACGCGCGGCGACGCGTCGCGAACTCGTGGCATAGTGGGCGCCTCGCCATCGAGGCACACACCGAATCACGGAGCATGAGCATGGATCACGAAGCGGCGCGAGCCGAAGAAACCCGCGCGATGGAGCGCGTCCTGAACGCGACGAAACAGGTGCAAACCGCGTTCGCCGCGTTGCAATCGCAGTTCCCTCCGTCCGGCAGCGGCCATCCGTCACAGATGGCGCTTCAGACCTTCGACGCCGCGCTACAGGAACTCGAAGATGCGCAATCCGAGTTCGATGCGCTGCTCAACGATCTGCTTGACGGCAATCGTTAAACGGTCTTCGCGCCGGACGTTGATAGCGTTGGGCGCTTTTCGCGGGCGAAGCGCGTAACGCTCACCGAGCGCTCGCCGCGGGGAACGCGGGGTTCCAAAGCGACTGACCGTTAGTTGCGAGCAATTATCATCACAATGAATAACCTCAGATTCACCAAATAAACTTCAGGAATACGCGACCCGCCGCTATGCTGGCCTCATCTTCTGCAAGGCGAAGCAAGCGATGGCGGAACTCTATCTGGTACGGCATGGCCAGGCGTCGCTGGGCGCGGACGACTACGACCGGCTCTCGGCGACTGGCGAACAGCAAGGCATCTGGCTAGGCGAATACTTCGCGCAGCGCGACATCGGGTTCGACCGCGTGATGTCGGGCACGCTGCGACGGCACGCGCAAACCGTCGACGCGATCTGGCGCGGCCTGGGCGCGCCGTCCGTCGAATGCGAAGTCCATCAGGGCCTCGACGAATACGACTTCCACGCGCTCTTTCGCGCGCTCGGCGACCAGCACGCCGATCTCGCCCAACGCGCAACCCGAAGTTCGCGCGATTTCTTCAAGGTGCTGCGGCAAGTGCTGCATCTGTGGGCGGAAGGCGCGCTCGATGGCTGCGCGCCCGAAACGTGGAGCGCGTTCCAGCAACGCGTCGCCGATGCGCGCGCCGCGATCCAGCACGGCGGCGGACGGCGCGTGCTGGTCGTCAGCTCGGGCGGCGTGATCGCCGCGCTGACGCAGCAGATCCTGCACGCGCCCGCCGCGACGGCCATCGCGCTCAATATGCAGATCCGCAATAGCAGCGTCAGCCATTACTTCTTCAATCGCGACACGCTGCAGCTGTCGAGCTTCAACGGCATCGGCCATCTCGACGATCCGCAGCGCCGCGCTTTTCAAACCTACGGTTAGCCTAAGGTCTGTTTACATATGAAACGTGCATGCGTTGCCCCGTAAAGGGCCGCTCGCAAGGATTGCGACGCAGCGAATACTGGACGTATTCGCAAGGAGCGTGACGCCGCGAGCGGCCCTTTACAGGGCAACCCCTGACTTATTGATTTTGTTATTGGCGAACACCCGAAACCGGCCGCAGGGCAAGGAGCAAGGAGCGCTGTTTGGCCGAGCCAAACAAGCGACGCGCGACGCCGCCATGCGGCCGGTTTCGGGTGTTCGCATGCACGTTTCATATGTAAACAGACCTTAGCAACGCACCGAACGACATGACTCGCGATCGACACGACACCACGCTCGATATCGAGCGCCTTACGCACTATCTGAAGCAGCACATCGCGGACTTTCGCGACCCCGTGAGCGCGACGAAATTCGCGGGCGGCCAGTCCAACCCGACCTGGCTCATCGAAGCGCAAGGCGAGCGCTATGTGCTGCGCCGCCAGCCGCCCGGACAACTGCTCAAGTCGGCGCATGCCGTCGACCGCGAATATCGCGTGCTGCGCGCGCTCGCCGACACGCCCGTGCCCGTCGCGCGCGCGTTGCATCTGTGCGAGGACCGTGACGTGATCGGCAGCATGTTCTATCTGATGAGCTACGAGGAAGGCCGCATCTTCTGGAACCCCGCGCTGTCCGAAGTCGACCGCGACGCGCGGCGCGGCTACTACGCGGCTATCGTGCAGACGCTCGCGGCGCTGCACGACGTCGATCCGCAAGCAGTCGGCCTCACCGATTACGGACGCGCCGGCAACTACTTCGAGCGTCAGATCGGCGTATGGACCAAGCAATATCGCGCCGCCGAAACGGAACGCATCGCGGCGATGGAAGCGCTGATCGACTGGCTGCCCGCGCACTGTCCCGCGCAGGCCCATGACAAACCCGACATGCAGCGCCCTTCCCTCGTTCACGGCGACTTCCGCATCGACAACCTGATCTTCGCGAACGACGCACCGCGCGTGCGCGCGATTCTCGACTGGGAACTGTCGACGCTCGGCCATCCCCTCGCCGATCTCGCGTACTTCTGCATGTGCCTGCGCCTGCCGTCGGATGGCCATATTCCGGGGCTGCGCGGCCAGGACCGCGCGGCGCTCGGCGTGCCCGAAGAGGAAGAGATCGTCGCGCAATACTGCGCGCTGCGCGGCCTGCCCGCGATCGACAACTGGCCTTTCTTTCTCGCGTTCAGCTTCTTCCGGCTCGCTTCGATTGCACAGGGCGTGAAGGCGCGCGCGCTGCAAGGCAATGCGTCGAGTGCGCAGGCACACGTCGTCGGCGCGATGGTCGAGCCGCTCGCGCAACTCGGCGCCGAGCTGATCGCCTAGCCGTTCATCGCATTCATCCCGTTCATCGACAAAGACACGAAGGAGACACCTTTGAGCACGAACCTTTTTGACCTTACGGGCCGCATCGCGCTCGTCACGGGCGCAAGCCGCGGCATCGGCGAAGCGGTCGCGAAACTGCTCGCCGAACAGGGCGCGCATGTGATCGTATCGAGCCGCAAGATCGAAGACTGCGAGCAGGTGGCGGCGGGCATACGCGATGCAGGCGGCCGCGCCGAAGCGCTCGCGTGTCACGTCGGCCGCATGGAGGACATCGCCGCGACGTTCGCGTATATCCGCGAAAAACATGGGCGGCTCGACATTCTCGTGAACAACGCGGCGGCCAATCCGTACTTCGGGCATATCCTCGACACGGACCTCGCCGCGTACAACAAGACTGTCGAAGTGAACGTGCGCGGGTACTTCTTCATGTCGGTGGAAGCGGGCAAGCTGATGAAGGAGCAAGGACGCGGCGCGATCGTCAACACGGCGTCCGTCAACGCGTTGCAGCCCGGCGACATGCAAGGCATCTACTCGATCACGAAGGCGGCCGTCGTCAACATGACGAGAGCGTTCGCGAAGGAATGCGGGCCGCTCGGCATCCGCGTGAACGCGCTGCTGCCCGGTCTCACGAAAACGAAGTTCGCGGGCGCGCTGTTCGAGAACAAGGACATCTACGACCACTGGATCAACAACATCCCGTTGCGCCGCCACGGCGAGCCGCAAGAAATGGCGGGCACGGTGCTGTATCTCGTGACCGACGCGGCGAGCTATACGAACGGCGAATGCATCGTCGTCGACGGCGGCCTGACGATCTAGCCCATGCAAGGGACACGCAAAGGACACTCAAAGGACACACATCATGAATTTCGGCTACAGCCCCAAGGTTGAAGACTTGCGCCGCCGCGTGCGCGCTTTCATGGACGAGCACATCGTGCCGCGCCAGCGTCAATGGCTCGACGAGGTGCACGCGGGCCGCTATCCCGTCTCGTTCATCGAAGAGCTGAAGGCAAGGGCGAAAGCCGAAGGCCTGTGGAATCTGTTCCTGCCGCATCTGAAGGACGACGAGCCCGGCACGCGCCTGACGAACCTCGAATACGCGCCGCTTGCGGAGATCATGGGGCGCATTTCGTGGGCATCCGAGGTCTTCAACTGCAATGCGCCCGACACCGGCAACATGGAGTTGCTGCATATGTTCGCGACGCCCGCGCAACGCGAGCAGTGGCTCGTGCCGTTGCTCGAAGGCACGATCCGCTCGGCGTTCGCGATGACGGAGCCGGACGTGCCTTCGTCGGACGCGACGAACATCACGACATCGATCCGCCGCGACGGCGACGACTACGTGATCAACGGACGCAAGTGGTTCATCACGAACGCCGCTCACCCGAACTGCAAGATCTTCATCGTGATGGGTAAGACCGATCCGGATGCGGAGAGCCATCGGCAGCAAAGCATGATTCTCGTGCCCGCCGACACGCCGGGCCTGAAGGTCGTGCGCAACATCCCCGTGCTGAACCATATCTCGCCGGAAGGACATTGCGAGGTCACGTTCACGAACGTGCGCGTCCCCGCATCGAATCTGCTCGGCGAAGAAGGCGGCGGCTTCGCGCTCGCGCAGGCGCGGCTCGGGCCGGGGCGCATTCATCACTGCATGCGCTCGATCGGCGCGGCGGAACTCGCGCTCGAACTGATGATCGAGCGCGCGCAGGAACGCAAGACGTTCGGCAAGTATCTGCATCAGCACGGCACGGTCGGCGAGTGGATCGCGAAGTCGCGCATCGAAATCGACCAGGCGCGGCTGCTCGTGCTGAAGACCGCGTGGCTCATCGACGAAGTAGGTGCGAAGGCGGCGCGCAAGGAGATCTCGATGATCAAGGCGCTGATTCCGCAGCTGCATACAACTGTTTGCGACCGCGCGATGCAGGTGTTCGGCGCGATGGGCGTGAGCCCCGATACGCCGCTCGCCGATCACTGGACCTGGGGCCGCGCGCTGCGTTACGCGGACGGTCCCGACGAAGTGCATCTGCAGGCGATCGCGCGCATGGAGATCAAGGCGAGCAAGGAGACCTTGGGCGCGTGCGCTGCGTATCTGAACGTGCCGCCGCGCGATTGATCGTTGCAGCACTGCGCGAGGACGCATCGCCTCGGCCCCGTCGCTTATGATGTCGGGCGAAAGGAGACTGTGCGATGCGTCCACCGAAGCTCGATCTGAACCTGTTCGTCGTATTCGAAGCGATCTACGACAAGCGCAACCTGACGCGCGCGGCGGAGATGCTGTTCATCACTCAGCCCGCCGTCAGCAATGCGCTCGCGCGAATGCGCAAGGCGTTCGACGATCCCCTCTTCGTCAGCACGCCGTCGGGCATGGTGCCGACGCCGTTGTCCGAAAACATCATCGGCCGCGTGCGCGAAGCGCTTCAATTGCTGGAGACGAGCGCGACGGAAGGCGACGTGTTCGTGCCCGCCGCATCGGAGCGCACGTTTCGCCTGAGCATGCCCGATCTGATGGAAGCGATCCTGCTGCCCGCGCTCGGCGAAGTCTTGCAGCAACAGGCGCCGGGCATGTGCATCGAAAGCTATTTCACGCCGCGCAGCGAAGTGGCCGCCGCGCTCGCGGCAGGCAAGATCGATTTCGCGATCGACGTGCCGCTCATCGACGATCCGCAACTGCATCAGACGCCGCTCGGCAGCGACCGCTACGCGTGCATGCTGCGCCACGATCATCCGTTTACGGGCGACACGCTGACGATGGACGACTACCTCGGGCTCGGCCACATCCAGGTATCGAGCCGCCGCCAGGGCAGCGGGCTCGTCGATGCCGAGCTGCACAAGCTCGGCAAGCGCCGGCAGTTGCAAATGCGCGTGCAGCACTACATGGTCGCGCCGCTGATCGCGCTGCGCACCGATCTCGCGCTCACCGCGCCCGTGCAACTGGTGCAGCGCTACGACGCACGCATTCTCGAACTGCCGTTTCCGCTTGCGAAGCTCGAATGGCACCTGTACTGGCATCGCAGTGGCGAGCAGGATCAGGCGAACCGCTGGGTGCGCGGCGAAGTGATCCGGCTGATGAACGAGATGCGCGAGCCACCGCGCGAATCACACGTCCCCGCGCGTTGAGCTTCAGATCGGGCCACGCTTCCTGTTCCGCAAATCGTTTTATCGTTGCCGCCACATATAGCGTGTGAGAACGCCTGAGTCGCAAGATGCGGCACAGTTTGTGCGAACCGGGATGACGCTGAAGAGCGACGAGTTGTTCGAGACTTGCCGGCAGCGTTGTGCGCCATTCTCATGTAGTCCGCATCGCACGCTATTGCGTCGTGCAGGGATCGACATCGCTGTCGGGAACTGTCTCCCGTTCTCCCGCTACGAAGAGAAGACACGAGGACATTGCATTGATGATTTCCTTTGACGACATCGAGCGCGTCGTGGATGCGCCGATGCACTCCTGGCCTGGCGGCGCCGTCGTGTCGATCATCGCGATGGCCATTGCGCTCGCGGTTCAACGTGTCGGCGCGCGTATCGTGACGCGCATTGCGCGACCCTATCCGCTCGCAACCATCGTGCTCGCGCATATCGACGTGCCGACGCGCGTGCTGCTGATGGTGCTGGCGCTCGAATTCGTGTTCTGGGAAGCGCCCGACGCGCTGCGCTACATCGTCCCGTTGCGCGATGTCGCGGCGTTCGCGCTGATCGCAACCGTTACATGGCTGGCCATGCGCCTCGCCGCGTCGATCGGCGAGGCGATCATCGAGGCGCATCCCCTCGACACGGCCGACAATCTGCAGGCACGCCGCATCCACACACAGGCGCGCGTGCTCGCGCGCTCGGTGATGGTGGTGATCGTGATCGTCGGCGTCGGCGGCGCGCTGATGATGTTCCCCGCCGTGCGACAGATCGGCGCGAGCCTGCTTGCGTCGGCGGGCGTCGCGGGACTGATCGCCGGTATCGCGGCACGGCCGGTGCTCGGCAATCTGATCGCGGGACTGCAGATCGCGCTCTCGCAGCCGATCCGGCACGACGATGTCGTTGTGATCGAGAACGAGTGGGGTCGCATCGAGGAAATCACGGGCACGTACGTGTCGGTGCGTCTGTGGGACATGCGGCGGCTGGTCGTGCCGCTCCAGTGGTTCATCGAGCATCCGTTCACCAACTGGACCCGCAGCAGCTCGCAGATCATCGGCACGGTGGTGCTATACGTCGATTACCACATGCCGCTCGCGCCGCTGCGCGAAGAACTGGGACGGCTGCTGAAGGACGCACCCGAATGGGACGGCAGCGTTCAGGTGCTGCAAGCGACGGATGCGACCGAGCGCGCGTTGCAATTGCGCGTGCTGGTCAGCTCGATGGATTCAGGACTCAACTGGGACTTGCGCTGCCGTGTACGCGAAGGACTGCTCTGCTTCATCCTGAATCACTATCCGCAGTACCTGCCGCATGCGCGCGCTGAAGTGACGGCCGAACTGGAGCGCAGCAGCGCGTTGCCTCCCGTGCCTCAGCCGCCTGCCCACGACGAGCCGGTCGCATCGAGCACGGCGGCGGACACGCCAGCCGATCCCGTCGCGGCCGCCGGCGGTGCGCGAGACCGGCGCGGCAGTCATGGGAACGGTCAGCGCCACATGGAGCGGCGCATGCCGCCGGGTATCGACGGCGTGCATCGCGGACGTGCGCGCGCATCGCCCGCGCACTAGGCGCGCGAGAGACTGCATCGACGGGCAGCGCTTCTCGCACGCCCGGAGAATTGCAGGGCTCGCGGCGCCCAGCATGCATCGCTACCGGCCGCCGCGAGCTAACTGCACATCACTTGTAGAGAACAGCCGCGATCTTCGGATCGTCGATGTTGCTCTTGTCGTACCAGTAGAAGCCCGTGTCGATGCGCTTGGGCAGCTTCTTGCCCTGAAGCGCCTCGACTGCCGCCTGGACCGTGTCGTAGCCGATGCCGATCGGATTCTGCGTGACGGCCCCCGCCTCGTCGCCGCTGCGGATCGCGTCGAGTTGCTTCTCGCCCGAATCGAAGCCGACCAGCACGATCTTGCCGTTCACCTTCATTTCGCGGGCACCGTTGACGACGCCGATCGCCGATCCTTCGTTCGTGCCGAAGATGCCCTTCAGATGCGGATGCGCGGTGATGATCGACTTCGTGATGTCCGTCGATTTCAGCTGATCACCGCCGCCGTACTGGACCGTGACGACCTTGATCTTCGGATACTTCGCCTTGATGCGCTCGACGAAGCCATCGCGACGGTCAATGCCCGTTCGACTCGTCTGGTCGTGAGCCACGACGGCGACTTCGCCCTCGTTGCCGATCAGCGCGGCCATCTTGTCCGCCGCGACGGCCGCTGCCGCCTTGTTGTCGGTTGCTGCCGTCGAAAGCGGAATGTCGCTGTCGACACCCGAATCGAATCCGATCACGGGAATCTTCGCCGCCTGCGCTTTTTTCAGCAGCGGCGTCGCGGCCTGGCTGTCGAGCGCGGCGAGACCGATCGCGGCCGGCTTGCGCGCGAGCGTGGCCGACAGGATGTCGATCTGCTTGTCGACCATCGCCTCCGTCTCGGGGCCCTCGAACGTCACCTTCACGTGAAAGTCCTGTCCCGCTTTCTCCGCGCCTTTCTTCACGGCTTGCCAGTACTGGTGCTGAAATCCCTTCGACACCAGCGCGACATACGGAACGTCGGCCCATGCGCCCGTGGAAAATCCCAACGCCAGGCTCAGTCCGAGCGCCGCGCCGATCAGTTTCGGTTTGATCATCTACAAGTCTCCTCTATGGTTGAAAGTACGGCACGCGACGATGCGCGCGCCGTCACCCGGTGCGAACGCGACGTAGGCGATACGTTGCGCCCGGCTTGACTCGCGGCTCGCCCGCCAGCGCATCGCGCAGCGGGCCGGCCTCACGTTCTTGCCACTGCTGCTCTTGCCACTGCTGTTACCGCTGCTTCTTCCGGCGCAACATGTCGAGATACACGGCGGAGATGATGATCACGCCCGTCACGACGATCTGCCACTCCTGATCGACCGACATCACGCGCAGGCCGTTGACGAGCACGCTCATGATGAACGCGCCGATCATCGTGCCCGTGATCGTCCCCACGCCGCCCGACAGCGACGTGCCGCCAATCACGACAGCCGCGATCGCATCGAGCTCGTACCCCTGGCCGAGAGCGGGTTGAGCCGAATTGAGACGCGACGACATCACGAGCGCGGCAATGCCGCAGATCGCGCCGCCCATCGTATAGACGGCGACCTTCCATCCGTCGACGTTGACGCCCGAAAGCCGCACGGCCTCTTCATTGCTGCCCAGCGCGAACGTATAGCGCCCGAAGAGCGTCTTGTTGAGCGCGACGGCGGCGAAGATCGCGAGACCGAAAAGGATCAGCACCGAGTTCGGAATCGGCAGCGCGGGAATGAAATTGCCGATCAGCGAATCCTGCGAAATGCTCGTGAATCCCGGCGTGTCGTTGAAGTAGATGGGCCGCGTTCCCGAGATGACGAGCGCGAGGCCTTTCATCAGCATCATCATGCCGAGCGTGGCGATGAACGGCGGGATGCGCAGCTTTGCGACCAGAACGCCCGACACGGCTCCGCTCAACGCGCCGAAGCAGATCGCAGCCAGAATCCCGACATAGAGCGGCATGCCCCAGTTGGTCAGCACGACGCCTGTCATGACCGAGCAGAACGCCATCAACGTGCCGACCGACAGATCGATGCCGCCCGTGATGATGACGAATGTCGACGCAATGGCGAGCACGCCGTTGACAGCGGTGGCCTGCAGGATGCTGACGAGGTTGTCGACTTGCAGGAACTGCGGCGACGCAACGCCGAAGAAGATGATGAGCACAACGAGGCTCGCGAACGCGAGGAGCTTCTGGCGCGCACCTGAATGAAACAGCTTTGCGGCGACATTCGAGGCGTTGCGCTCGCGCGCAAGGGGCATAGCCTGCTCGGCCGACGGGACGGGGTTAGGTGTGTTGGTCATGGTCATCCTCGTGAATTCATTCGGTAACGACAGGTTCGCGCTGCGTCGCGAGCTGCATGATTTTTTCCTGCGTGGCCTCGCCGGCCGCGAGTTCGCCCGTGATGCGGCCTTCGCACATGATCAGCACGCGGTGACTCATGCGAAGAATCTCGGGCAGCTCCGACGAGATCATCACGATGGCCTTGCCGTCCGCCGCGAGCGCATCGATCAGCTTGTAGATCTCCGTCTTCGCGCCGATGTCGATGCCGCGCGTCGGTTCGTCGAAAAAGAGAATGTCGCAGTCGCGCAGCAGCCACTTCGCGATCACGATCTTCTGCTGGTTGCCGCCCGACAGCAGGCGCACCTGCTGGTGCACGGACGGCGTCTTGATGCGCAACTGGCCGACGTATTGATCGGCGGTGCGCTGAATCGCGGAATCGTCGAGAAACATGCCGAGCGACGCGAACCGGCTCATGCTTGCAAGCGCGACGTTGGTCTTCACGTCCATGCCCGTCGCCAGCCCGAACTGCTTGCGGTCCTCCGACAGATATCCGATGCCTTGCCGCACGGCATCCTGTGTGGACCTGATCGATACCTTCTTGCCATGCACGCGGATCTCGCCGCGCTCGACGGGATCGGCGCCGAAGACGGCGCGCGCGACTTCCGTGCGGCCCGCGCCCATCAGGCCCGCGAGGCCGAGCACTTCGCCTTTGCGCAACGTAAAGCTGACGTCGCGGATCACGGAGCCGCGCGTCAGCCCCTTCACTTCGAGCGCTAGCTCGCCGTTCGCGCGCTGCACGGGACGCCGCGGCGAAGTGTCGAGCTGGCGGCCGACCATCATGCTGATGATCGTCTCCATCGGCGTCGACTCCGCCGGCACGGTGCCGACGTACTGGCCATCGCGCATGATCGTGATACGGCCGGCGATCTGCTTGAGCTCGTCCATCTTGTGCGAGATGTAGACGATGCCGACTCCGTTCGACTGAAGCTGTCGAATGATCCGGAACAGGTCGTCGATCTCGACGTTGTTCAGCGCGGCCGTCGGCTCGTCCATGATCAGCACGCGCGAATCGAAGGACAGCGCCTTGGCGATTTCCACCATTTGCTGCTTCGCGACGGTGAGCTGGGCGACGGGCGTACGCGGGTCGAGCTTCAGATGCATGCGCTCGAAAATCCCGGCGGCCTTGCGATTGAGCGCGCGTTCGTCGATGAAGATGCCGCGGCGCGGCTCGCGCCCGATGAAGATGTTCTGCGCGGCGCTCAAGTGGTTCATCAGGTTCAGCTCCTGATGAACGATGCCGATGCCGAGCGCCTGCGCCGAGCGCGGATCGGGAATCTCGACGGGTTGGCCGTCGATCAGGATTTCCCCTTCGTCCTTCTGATAAACGCCCGACAGTACCTTCATCAGCGTCGACTTGCCCGCGCCGTTCTCGCCCATCAACGCGTGCACTTCGCCCGGCAGCAACTCGAACTGGCAATTGTCGAGCGCCCGCACGCCAGGAAACGACTTGCTCAGATTGCGGATCGACACCAGCGCGCGACGAGGACGGCTGTCCTGTCGTGTTTCTGTCTCACTCATCTCTTCTCGTCCAGTTTTTGCGGCGTGCAGGTCTCGACGCCGAACGTTCCAGCGAAACGTTTAGTGAAACGTTTCGGCGAGAATGTAGATGGCCTTCTTGCCGATGTCAACACGGTCTTAGGCATGATCGGGTTAACCATATCCATCAATAAAACGAAACGTTTCGCTAAACGCTTTACCGAGCGATTCGAAAGCAGATATGATTCGTTGACGCCCCATAAAAAGGGCTGCGGTTCATGCAGCGTTCGCGCAAGATCGTCGCGCGCATGACGACAGCTGTTGCAACAGCGTGGCGACGTTTCCCCGTTCGACGACGGGCGGCGTCAGGTGCGGCAGCCCGCGATGGCGGGCATTCACTGATATCGGAAAACGACGTGGCATCAACGATGAAGGATGTAGCGCGCCTTGCGCAGGTCAGTCTCGCGACAGTCTCAGCAGTGCTGTCGGGCTCGTCCTATGTCAGTCCCGAGCTGACCACTCGCGTGAAGAAGGCTGTCGCCGCGCTCGGCTACGCGCCCAATACCGTGGCGAGCAGCCTCAAGAAAGGCGCGACCCGGATCATCGGGCTCGTCGTCCCCGACGTCACGAACCCGTTTTTCACGGAGCTCGTGCATTCGGTGCAAAAGCGCGCGCGCGAGCAGGGCTACGCGGTCCTGCTTTGCGACAGCGAACGCGATATCGAGCAGGAGCGCTCGTATCTGAAGATGCTTCGCGCGCATCTCGCCACGGGCACGATCATTTGCGCAGCCGGGCCCGACGCCTCATACAAGGACTTGCACAATGACGTCGGCATCATGCCGATCGTCACGGTCGATCACATCATCCGCGCCGACGACTACGACTCGGTCGTCCTCGACAACGTCGCGGCATCGCGGATGATCATGCAGCACATCATCAGCCTCGGCCACACGCGCGTCGCGATCATCGCGGGACAGCAGCACCTCGTGCCCGGCCGCGATCGCCTGGCCGGATTCGTCGAGGCATTGCGCGGCGCCGGTCTCGACGTGGTGCCCGAGTTCGTGCGGCACGGCGCGTTCAACGGAAACGATGCGTTCGACTGCGCGCACGCCCTCCTCGCGTTGCACGATCGGCCATCGGCGATCTTCGCGACCAACAACCAGATGCTGATCGGCGTGATGCGCGCGATCTCCGAGTCGGGCTTGTCCTGTCCGCGCGACGTGTCGGTTGCCGCAATCGACGACTTCCCCTGGGCCGCCGCATTCTCTCCCGCGCTGACAACCGTTCGCCAACCCGTCGACGCAATGGCCGAAGCCGCGTTCAATCTGCTGCTGGAGCGCATCAACGGGACGAGCGCCGCGCCCAAGCATCTCGTGTTCGCACCCGAGCTGGTGATCCGGCAGTCGTGCGTCGCGCCGCCTGTACCGGGCGGGCTTGCTCTTGCCGCACAGAAAGCGCCCGCGAAGCCCGCGGCGCGGCGATCAAAAGGCACAAGCAAGGCGCACCTCTCCGACGCATGAATCGGCATGAATCGGCGCACAGGCGCGGCGAGCGAGACCTATATCAACGTTGCGAGGCAATCCGTGAACAACAGGCAAGCCCTGATTCCGCCGGGACCGTTGGGTTTCGGCGCGGCCCCCTTGGGCAACCTCTTTGCGCGCGTCAGCGAAGAAGCGGCTGAAGAGACATTGAGCGCGGCATGGGAAGCCGGCATGCGCTATTTCGATACCGCGCCGTTCTACGGCATGGGTCTGTCCGAACAGCGCCTCGGCCGCGCGCTCGCGCACCGTGCGCGCGACGAATTCGTCGTCTCGACGAAAGTGGGCCGCCTGCTGATTCCCGATGCGTCCGTTCCCGAAGTCCAGCACGGCTATGTCGGCGCGCTGCCGTTTCGCGTCGAATTCGATTATTCGGCGCAAGGCGTGCTCCGCTCCATCGACGAGAGTCTCAAGCGTCTTTCACTCGATCGCATCGATATCGTCTATATCCACGACGTCGCCGAAGATGCGCATCGTGAGGACTGGCTGCGGCAATACCGTATCGCCGTCGAAGGCGCGATGCGGGCGCTGAGCGATCTGCGCGATCAGGGCGTGATCGGCGCATGGGGGCTCGGCGTCAACCGGGTCGAGCCGTGCATGATGACGTTGAACGACGCGGACCCTGACGTGTTTCTGATCGCCGGAAGATACACGCTGCTCGACACGTCGGCGCTCGATGCGCTGATCCCGGCTTGCGATGCTCGCGGCGTGCAGTTGGTCGCGGGCGGTCCGTTCAACTCGGGGCTGCTCGTGGGCGGCACGACGTTCGAATATGCCGAGGCGCCGGCGGAAATGCTCGAGAAGCGGCGCAGACTTCTCGCGCACTGCGAGCGCTTCGGCGTGGACCTGAAGGCGGCCGCGCTGCAGTTCACGGATGCGCCGCGAGCGGTCGCGTGCGTGATCGCGGGCGCGAGAAACGCGAGCGAGATCAGACAGAACTGCGCGGCAATGACCGAGCCGATTCCGGCGGCATTCTGGGCGGCATTGAAGGCCGATGGCCTGATTCCCGCCGATGCGCCGGAGCCCCTTGCTTCAGGCGGCGCGCTCCACGCGACGACACACGAGCCCGTTTAGTGGCGAGGGCTGCGGCACGCTCTTCACGTCCGCGAGGACGAACAGACGCCGCGCCCGCACTACGCCCGCACTGCTGCGTTGCCGTCACGCGTGCGATTTCTCTGCGACTGAGCGCAGGATCGAAATGAACTCCTGCATCGGCTCCGACAGCGGCTCGTTCTTGCGCGTGACGATGCCGTAGTGCGGCATCGTCCGGCGGATGGGCACGTCCAGTTGCCCGAGCAACCCTTCGTCGACGTACTTCTCGACGGCGGCACGCGGCTGAAGCGACAGCATGTCGGTTGTCTGCAGCAGCGCCAGCGCCGAGAAGATCGACGGTGTCTCGACCATGCCGACCAGCGAACGGATGCCGGCAGCGGCCATGGTCTCTTCGAACAGATGCCGGATAGCGGTCGCTGGCGGATACAGAATCCACGGCCATCCGGCGAGGTCGGCCACTT
Source organism: Paraburkholderia piptadeniae (assembly GCF_900007165.1). Lineage (GTDB taxonomy): Bacteria > Pseudomonadota > Gammaproteobacteria > Burkholderiales > Burkholderiaceae > Paraburkholderia > Paraburkholderia piptadeniae. The sequence continues at coordinate 73,809 of NZ_CYGY02000038.1, read as the reverse complement.
CGGGCCTCGCGTGGTCCAGCAACGGATGGCGCTTGCCACATACGACCCACACGGGCTCGAGCGACAGCTTCTCGAAATCGAACAGCGCCTGATGATGTGGCTCGGTCAGGCGACCGACCATGACGTCGATCTTTCTTTCCTCGAGCCACACGACCAGTTGATCGCTGCTCTGCTCGACGAGCCGGATTCGCAACAGCGGGCGCTTGCGCAGGATATCCCGCATCGCCTCGGCCACCACCCCGGCCGCCGACGCCGAAATCGCGCCGACCGTCAGATGACCGTGGCCGCCCATCCGCAACGCATCCAGCTCGTTCACGAACTTGCCGAGATCGGCGACGGCCGCGCCGGCGTAGCGCAACGCAAACATCCCCAGTTCGGTGGGACGCATCTCGCGAGGCAGGCGCTCGAACAGCCGCGCACCCAATATGGTCTCCGTGTCGCCGAGTATCTTGGTCGCGGCGGGCTGGGTGATGTGCATCTGCTCGGCGGCAATGCGCAGGTTGCGTGTGCGCCCAAGAATATCGAGCAACTGCAGATGCCTGAAGCGCAATCGGGTCAACACGGACACCGACGGAACGGCGGAAGCGGGATGTTTGGCCATACAGGTAAACCACACCTTACTCATAACGAAACGGAATCGATATTACCGAATAAACGATTGGATGTTTATGGGAGCCGCGCGTACCGTTGCACCTTAGCCTTGCATACTTAGCCTTGCACCTTGCCGTTGTGCCGCCACGATTCTGGCGGGCGACCGGGCGACAACAAGAATCCATGGAGATAACGATGACTACCCCGCTAGTGCTGGACGCCAAAGACACGCTTCCCGACGACGGCTTCACGGGCACGCTGGTCGGACGCGCATGGCTGCCGCCGACCGATACGACGCCGGGCGGCCCGGCCGTGGTCGTGCTGCGCGCCGATGGCGTTTTCGACATTTCCGACGTCGCGCCGACCATGAGCAGCCTGCTGGAACACGACGACCCGGTGGCCACGGTGCGCAAAGCCACTGGCCGCCTGATCGGCAGTCTCGAGTCGATCCTCGCGGGCGCTCCCGCCAGCACGGGTGATGCCAGCGGCGACACCAGCGCGCATCTGCTCGCGCCCTGCGACCTTCAGGTCATCAAGGCGGCGGGCGTCACGTTCGCGGGCAGCCTGATCGAGCGCGTGATCGAAGAACAGACCAAGGGCGATCCCGCGGGCGCCGCGCAGATTCGCGCGAAGATCCAGGCGCTGGTCGGCGACAGCCTCGCCAGCATTCGCCCGGACTCGACCGAGGCGCGCGAGCTCAAGGCGCTGCTGATTGCGCAAGGCATGTGGTCGCAATATCTCGAAGTGGGCATCGGTCCGGATGCCGAGGTCTTCACGAAAGCGCCCGTGCTGTCCGCACTGGGCACGGGGACGGAGATCGGCTTGCATCCGAAATCGGAGTGGAACAATCCGGAGCCTGAAGTGGTGCTCGCGATCAACAGCCGGGGCCAGGTGCTCGGCGCGACGCTCGGCAACGACGTCAACCTCCGCGACTTCGAAGGCCGCAGCGCGCTGCTGCTCGGCAAGGCGAAGGACAACAACGGGTCCACGGCCATCGGTCCGTTTCTGCGCCTTTTCGACGAGAGCTTTTCGATCGATCACGTGCGCCAGGCGGAAATTGGCTTGCGTGTCGAAGGCGAGGACGGCTTCGTGCTGGTCGGCACGAGCTCGATGAACCAGATCACGCGCGATCCGCTCGATCTCGTCGCGCAGACGATCGGCGCGATCCATCAGTACCCCGACGGCGCGATGTTGTTCCTCGGCACGCTGTTCGCGCCTGTGGAAGACCGCGATGCGCCCGGCGGCGGCTTTACGCACAAGGAAGGCGACATCGTGCGGATTGCCACGCCGTCGCTAGGCACGCTTGTGAACCGGGTCGGCCGCAGCGACCGTATCGCGCCGTGGCAGTTCGGCGCGCGCGCGCTGATCAACAATCTCGCGCAACGAGGACTGCTCGGCAAGCCGCTCTGAATTCAGCCCTGGCTACCGTTCGTTCGCAATCGAGCAGCGTTCGTCCGGGCGCGGGACGGCATCACGGCCTTGCTCCACAGATTTCACTTTCACGTTTTGATTCGATGATCCTTGGACACCACTACATCGCCGGAGAGCGTCATGCGGCCGGCACCCCGTTGCACAGCGTCGATGCGATTACGGGCGAGCGCTATCCCGTCAGCTTCTACGAGGCCACGCAAGCCGAAGTGACGACAGCCGCGCAGGCGGCGCAGCAGGCGTTCCGCACCTTTCGCACGACGAGCCCAAGCGTGCGCGCCGCGCTGCTCGAAGCGATCGCCTATGAAATCGACGCGTTGGACGCGTCGTTCATCGCCGAGGCGAACCGCGAGACAGCGTTGCCCGTTGCCCGTCTCGAAGGAGAGCGCAAGCGCACAAGCAATCAACTGCGGATGTTCGCCGCCACCGTTCGGCGCGGCGACTTTCTCGACGTTCGCATCGATCGCGCACAGCCGGAGCGCACACCGCTGCCGCGTCCCGATCTACGGCAATATCGCGTCGCCGTGGGCCCCGTGGCCGTCTTCGGCGCCAGCAATTTCCCGATCGCCTTTTCGGTCGCGGGCGGCGATACGGCATCGGCGCTCGCGGCCGGTTGTCCCGTCGTGGTCAAGGCGCATCCCGGCCACATGGTGACGTCCGAACTCGTGGCCGACGCGATCGTACGCGCCGTCGCGAAGTCGGGCCTTCCGGCGGGCATCTTCAATATGGTCTACGGCACGGCCGCGACGGGCGCGGCGCTCGTGAAGGCGCCGCCGATCAAGGCCGTGGGCTTCACCGGCTCGCTTGCCGCGGGCCGCGCGCTCTTCGATCTCGCACAGGCGCGGCCCGAGCCGATCCCCGTCTTCGCGGAGATGTCCAGCGTGAATCCCGTCTTCCTGCTGCCTTCGGCGCTCGCCGAGCGCGGCGCGCAGATCGCGCGGGAACTGGCGGCATCCGTCACGTTCGGCTGCGGCCAGCTCTGCACGAATCCCGGTCTGGTGCTGGGCGTGCGCTCGCCGGCGTTCGATACGTTCAAGACTGCGTTGCGCGACGCGCTCGAGCAGGCCGCGCCGCAACCGATGCTCGGCGCGGGCATTCGCGAGAACTTCCGGCGAGGTGTGGCGGGTTTGCGTGCGCTGCCGGGCGTCGAAGAACTGCTGGCAGCCGGGCAGGATGGCCGCGTCGGCGGACATCTATTCATCGCCGACCGCGATGCATTGCTCGCCGGCGACGCGCTCGAAGAAGAAGTATTCGGTCCTTCGACGATACTGGTCGAGCTCGACGACGAGCGCGATTTCGTCGCCTTCGCCGACAAGATGCAAGGCCAGCTGACCGCGACGGTGCTTGCGAACGGGACCGATCTCGCGCAGCAAGCCGGGTTGCTCGCGGCGCTGGAGACCAAGGTCGGGCGACTGCTGTTCAACGGCTATCCGACCGGCGTGGAAGTGAGCGATGCGATCGTCCATGGCGGGCCTTATCCCGCCACGACGGATGCGCGCGGCACGTCGGTGGGCAGCGCAGCCATCGAGCGCTTCTTGCGCCCCGTGTGCTACCAGAACTATCCCGACGCCAGCCTTCCTCCCGCTTTGCGCGATGCGAATCCGTGGAAGCTGCCGCGACTCGTCGACGGCATCGCGACAAGCGGCTTTGCGTCCGTCGACAACTGCATGGAGGCCATCTGATGGCTACGACCACGGAATTTGCAGCGGGCGCGCCTGCCGCATCGACGGACCCCGTCATCCGGCTGCATCCGAACGACGATGTCGTGATCGCGCGGCATCAGCTCGTTGCGGGCATGCGTCTCGGCGATGACGTCACGGTGCGCGGCCTGATTCCCGCTGGACACAAGGTCGCGGTGCGCGCTGTCGAATCCGGCGCGCCCTTGCGACGCTACGGGCAGATCATCGGATTCGCGACGCGCGCCATTGCATCGGGCGAGCACGTGCACACGCACAACCTCGCGATCGGTTCGTTCGAGCGGGACTATGCGTTCGGCGCCGACATCCGGCCGACAGCACACGTAAGTCCGCCCGCGCAGTTTCAGGGCATCGTCCGCGGCGATGGCCGCGTGGCGACGCGCAACTACATCGGCATTCTGACGTCAGTGAACTGCTCGGCCACGGCCGCGCGCGCAATCGCCGATCACTTCCGGCGCGACATCAACCCCCACGCGCTTGCCGACTACCCGAACGTCGATGGCGTGGTGGCCCTCACGCATGGCCAAGGCTGTGCAATCGACGCCAACGGCGAAGCGCTCGATGTGCTTCGGCGCACGATCGGCGGCTACGCGCGCCATCCGAACTTCGCCGCCGTGCTGATCGTGGGGCTGGGCTGCGAGACGAACCAGATCGACGGGCTGATGCAGGGGCAAGGGCTGGAAGGAGGCGCGTCGCTGAAGACGCTGACGATCCAGAGCAGCGGCGGCACCGCGCGCACGGTGGCCGCCGGCATCGAACAGGTCAAGGCCATGCTCGCCGAGGCCAATCAGGTGCGGCGTCAACCCGTCGACGCGAGCCACCTGGTGGTGGGCCTGCAATGCGGCGGCTCCGATGGCTACTCGGGCATCAGCGCGAATCCCGCCTTGGGCGCAGCCGTGGACCGGCTCGTCGCGCACGGCGGCACGGCGATTCTCTCTGAAACGCCGGAGATCTATGGCGCCGAGCACCTGCTCACGCGCCGTGCCGTCTCGCAGGCAGTGGGCGAGAAGCTGATCGCCCGCATCCGCTGGTGGGAAGCGTACTGCGCGCGGATGGACGCGAGTCTCGACAACAACCCGTCGGCGGGCAACAAGGCGGGCGGCCTCACGACGATCCTCGAAAAATCCCTCGGGGCAGTGGCCAAGGGCGGCACGACGAACCTGGTCGATGTCTACAGTTACGCCGGACAGGTCGATGCGCACGGCCTCGTGTTCATGGATACGCCCGGCTACGATCCCGTCTCCGCCACGGGACAGGTTGCGGGCGGCGCGAACCTGATCTGCTTTACGACGGGACGCGGATCGGCTTATGGATGCGCGCCGTCGCCATCGCTGAAGCTCGGAACCAACACGGCGCTCTGGCAGCGGCAGCAGGAGGATATCGATCTCAACTGCGGCGCGGTCATCGACGGTACGCGCACCGTCGACGAGTTGGGCGAGGAGATTTTCCAGCTGATGCTGGCGACCGCTTCCGGCGAGAAGTCGAAAAGCGAACTGCACGGATACGGCCAGAACGAGTTCGTGCCGTGGCAACTCGGGGCCATCACCTGAGTCCCGTCGCTTTGTTTTCGTCGGCGTGCGGCATGCTGTCCGAATGCCGGTCGAAACCCGCCTTCCGAAATAGCACGAGGTGAATCGAAAATGCTAAAGGGAATCTCTCCGCTATTGTTGCCGGATCTGCTCTTCACGCTTGCCTCGATGGGTCACGGCGACGAGATCGCGCTGGTCGACGCCAATTTCCCCGCTGCTTCTCACGCGCGTCAGTTGATCCGGTTGCCGTGCTGCAAATCGGCGGAACTCGCGAACGAGGTGCTACGCCTATTTCCGTTAGACGAAGCAGTGCCTTGCGCCGCCTGGGTCATGACGCCGATCGACCCGTTGCCCGCGCCTCCGCCCGCAACGCTCGACCTTCAACGCGTGCTGAAGCTCCATGGCGCCCCCGATGCCGAGGGGCTCGCGCGCAATGAGTTCTACGCGCGGGCGAGAGCCGGTTTTGCCATCGTGCAGACGGGTGAAACGCGGCCCTACGGCAATCTGCTGCTCAAGAAAGGGGTCGTGCCGCCAGTGGCGGGTTGAACCTATTGTGCGCACAGGACGAAGCCTGCACCCGGCGTATATGCGGCGCCTTTTTCGCCGGTTCGCGGCGCCAGCCGCAGAACCCACGCCGCCAGAAGAATTTGAACGGCAGCCTGCCGCTACGCTTCAAGCGTGCCGGATATCACAGGGAGGGCGCGGCATCGGCTCTTCGTCGACGAATGCAGTACCGCACTTCACGGCAAACGCGAACGCCGATTGCCGGTTCGCGAAATGCCCGAGATCACCAAGCGAGGTGATCTCGCCATCCTCCTCGAGAATGGATACGCGCGCGACAAAAGTATTGCCGCTTCTTGCAATCAACGGTTGTATCGCTACACCGTGGTGATAGAAGTGCATAACGTCTCCTGGTAAGCGGCTTCACATTGCGCCTGTGTAATCCGTGCAAGTTCGGCTTGCGTTGCCAACACGATGTCGAATGCATGACGGCTGTAGACCTGCACCTTCTCCGCCATCGGCGCAGCAAGGCTGTTCTGCAACGCGAGCCAATCCTGAGGCTCCTTCACCGACAACGAGTTCTGCGCCAGTTCGAATGTCCGAGTCGAGCGTCACACTGCGGATGACATACGCAAACCAATGATGCGCGCCGGAAGTGGCACGCGCATGACGGGTGTTTTCAGGCGGTGAAGCGAGATTGATTCGTTCGTCGCCCATCTTCGGAACACATCACGCGTACGACGAACGGCGATACACCTGCCCCTAAGGCCTTGCGAGATGATTCCGCGGATAGGGTTCCGGGTCCGCGCGAACTTAGTGTTTTCGGGTAACGGCCTGAAGGACCGAAACCCCGTGGATGGTAAGACGAGGACGCTGCACTCCGGATGCCAATCTTTCCAGCGCTACCAGCTGCCGCTCCAGAAGCGTATCCAGTTCTTCGCGACTAAAGTCGATCTGTTCGTGCGCGGCCTTGACCAGCATGAGAGTAGCGAATTCGTGAGGGCTCAGCATGTTTGTCTCGCTCCGTATTCTCTGGATTAAACGTTGCCTGCAAGCATTAATTACCCATTGATGCAAACGCCGCTTGATATTTCAGTAGTTCGTTCCAGTCTCTTTTATTCCGGACCTGCGAATCCGGTAGCTCAGGCCGGGACCCAAATGTTAAATCGGAATTCGGGACGATACGGCATGAAAATAATGCATTAGAACCACATCGATGATAGAGCGTGTTTTGTCATACGAAGATCTGCCGCGACCGCCTTCTCCGACGCGGCTTTCAAGTTAGCGGCCCGTAAGGCGAGAGGTCCCCGAGGGGCTTGAAACGTCCATTCCCGACAGATCAAATCAATCCCAGATTCAAAAGTCGCTTATTGATTTTGGTATGCTTTTTTGGCTGAATTGATTCTTTGTTTTTAAAACTCTCGCGTGAAGTTATCCTAAGTTTAGCGGTCCAAATTTACTCGGCATACGAGCCTCGGTGTATCGGTCTTTTCCAAATCTGTTCTGTCGCATCACGACCCCACGAAAAAACGCTCACTGAGTCGAATCCGCCAACGCGTGGACGCAAGCGGGCTCTGTTGGATCAGATCAGACAGCGAACTGGGAAGTGTTAGCTGGCAGCCGGACATCGTCGCGCCTCGGGTTCGCCGGAAGAGGTTGCGGTCGAGCCCGAAACCTTTTTGTTTTTCTGGGCTTGCGGTCGTTCACGAGCCTTATCGGTCCGGTTTGGCACAACCCGTGCATTTGCAGCGATGGACGCGACAACGACCGATTCCGTGCTTTCGCTGCGGCGTCAGCAACATTGACTGGATTCCCGCGATGGTCTTGTTCGTTCGAGCCTCTCTGTCTGCGCGCGGCGGGTCTTTACATCATTCCATCAACGTTGAATAGCGCGCCCCAATGATCCTGATCCGGTTGCATTCGGGCATTCAATTATTAATATAGGACTACCCATGAAGACGAAACTTATCGCCACTCTGCTGATTGCAAGCTCCGCCTCGCTGGCCGCGCCCGCCTTCGCGAGCGGCTACGGCCCCGCGCCGTACTATCGCCCCGATGCCGGCGCACCTGCATCGCAACGCGGACAAAGCGCTCAAACGTTGGCCGTGGAAGAAGACCAGGGACGCATGATGGACGAACGCCATAGTGGTGTCGGCGGGGGCGAGCCCGTTAGCTATGAGTCGGGTGGCCCGTCCATGGCCGATAACGCCAACCCGATGTATCGCGGCAATTGATCGACTGGTCGCGGGGCGCAGGTCAGCCAGCGCCCCGTCGCACCACGCGGCACGGCGATCGTCACTTCACGTCCGGGTACAGATCGTCGACGCCTGCGCGAACCGTGACTTCTTTCCCTGCAATACCCTCTCGATCGACACACCGGCGTGCCGTTCATTCAGCACGTTGGACCTCCCTCCCCGCGCCTCGACTCCGACTGCGCAGTTCACCCGCGTTTGCGGTTCAACCGGGATTTGCCGCAAACGGACGAGGAGCATAATCTTCAAATAATGGCGCTCGGCATGGGAAGGGAGTATGCGCTGCGCAAACTGCGGATTCGAAAACCTCACCGGGGCGCAATTCTGCGAGGCGTGCGGGGCCATGCTGTCGCGCGCATGTCCGCGCTGCGGCCATGAGGCGAGTCCTTCAGCCAGATTCTGCAATGCATGCGGCGCGCCGCTAACCGATGCATCCGCGCCGCCTGTCCCGCGCCCGCAGTCTGTCTCGTCGCCGTCCCCGGCGCCTATCCATTACACGCCGCACCACCTCGCCGAACGTATCCTGGCCGAGCAGGCGGCGATGGACGCGCGGGGCGAAACGGCCGGCGAGCGCAAGACCGTCACCGCGCTGTTCGCGGACATGGCCGGCTCCACCGCGTTGATCCACGATCTGGACCCGGAGGAGGCGCATCGCCTGATCGAACCCGTCGTCGCGCTGATGATGGAGGCCGTTCACTACTATGAAGGCTATGTGGCGAAGTCGCTCGGTGACGGCATCCTCGCGCTGTTCGGCGCGCCGATCGCCCATGAGGACCATCCGCAGCGCGCACTCTTCGCGGCGCTGCGCATGCAGGCGGCGATGCGCCGCCACGCCGACCGTATCCGTCTGGAGAAAGGCATTCCGCTGCAGATCCGCGTCGGCGTCCATACGGGCGAAGTCGTCGTGCGTTCGATCCGCACCGATGACCTGCACACCGATTACGACCCCGTCGGGCATACGATCCACATTGCGTCGCGCATGGAAGGGATCGCCGCCCCCACGTCGATTCTGGTCAGCGAGTCGACCCACAAGCTGGCCGAAGGTTATTTCGAGTTCAAGGCATTGGGGGCTACCCAACTGAAGGGCATTCGCGCGCCGCTGTCGGTGTACGAAGTCCTCGGCCCCGGCGCACTGCGCACGCGCCTGCAATTGGCAGCGCATCGCGGACTGGCCCGGTTTGTCGGCCGCGAGGTCGAAATGGAGCACCTGAACAAGGCGCTCGAGATGACCCGAGAGGGGCGCGGGCAGGTCGTCGGCGTGGTCGGTGAAGCCGGTGTCGGGAAGTCGCGGCTGTTCCATGAATTCAAAGAGCGTTCGCGACACGGCTGCCTGGTGCTCGAAACGTTCTCGGTATCGCATGGCAAGGCCTTTGCCAATTTGCCGCTGATCGAACTCCTGAAGAACTACTTCCAGATCACCGCGCGGGACGACGAGCGTCGATGTCGCGAAAAGATGATGGGCAAGGCGCTCATACTCCAGCGCAGCTTCGAGGATCTCGTGCCTTACCTGCTCTTTCTGCTGGGCATCGGCGAACCCGGTTCGGCACTGGAGGAGATGGACGCCAAGATCCGTCGCGACCGGACCTTCGACGCGATCACGCAGCTTCTCGCGCGCGAGAGCCAGGACCAGCCGATCGAGCTGCTGTTCGAGGACCTGCAATGGCTGGACAGCGAAACGGAAGCCTTCCTCGCCTACCTGATCGAACGCGTGCCGAAAACGCGGATTCTGCTTCTCGTGAACTATCGGCCCGAGTACCGGCCTGGCTGGCAACACGAGAATCAGTACACCCGGCTACGGCTCGAGCCTCTTGGTCCCGCCGAAGCACAGGGACTGCTTGCAGCGCTGCTCGGCGATGATCCTGGCCTCGCGCCGCTCAAGCAGCTGATCCTGGAGAAGACGGAAGGCAATCCGTTCTTCATGGAGGAAGTGGTCCAGACGCTCGCGGAGGAAAAATCGCTGCTCGGCGAGCCCGGCCGCTACCGGATCGAGCGCCCTCCCGCGACGTTGCATATTCCGACGACCGTCGAAGGCGTGCTTGCGGGCCGTATCGATCGGCTCCCCGTCGCCGAGAAGGAACTGCTGCAGACGCTCGCCGTGATCGGCAAGGAATTTTCGTTCAGCCTGGTGCGGCTCATCTGCGGCGACCAGATCGCGCGTGCGGACGACGATCTGCGCCAGCTTCTCTCTCATCTGGAAGCCGCGGAGTTCATTTACGAGCGGCCCGCGTTTCCGGAAGTGGATTATTCGTTCAAGCACGCCCTCACGCAGGAAGTTGCCGGGCACTCGCTGCTCACCGAGCGGCGCAGCGCGCTGCACGAGCGAACCGCGCAGGCGATCGAGGCGCTGTTTCCCGCCAGCATCGCCGATTACAGCAGCGAACTGGCGCATCACTACAGCTTGAGCGGAAACCTTCCGAAGGCCGTCGAGTATCTGCATCGCGCCGCGCAACTGGCGCTCCGCCATGCCGCACATCTCGATGCGATGCATCACCTGGAAGCGGCGCTGACGTTGCTCGAACGTCTGCCCGACACGCCGGAGCGCAGGCAAAGGGAACTGGCGCTGCGGCTGTCATTGGGGCCGGCGTTGATGTCCGTGCGAGGTTACGGCTCGCCGGAAGTCGCTGCGGCCTATACCCGCGCGCTCGCGTTGTGCGAGCAGACAGGCGACGCGGCGCAGCGCTTCGCGGCGCAACTGGGCCTGCGAATCCATTTCATGACGCACGGTGAATACGCGACGGCGCGCGAACTGGGCAAGCAGATGCTCGACGTGGCGCGGCATGCAAACGACCCTGCCCTGCTCGTCGAGGCGCATGGCGCTCTCGGCGCGTGCCAGTTCCTGCAGGGGAACCTCGACGACGCCCGCAACCATACCGAACAGGCGCTTGCGATCTACGATCCGGAGCAGCATCAGGCTCATTCCTTCTCGCACGGCGTGGACCCCGGCATCCGTGCGCTGAACTTCCTCGCCCTGACCTTGTGGCTTCAGGGATGCCCAGATCAGGCCCGCAAGCGCTGCCAGGAGGCGCTTGTCCTTGCGCATAAGCTCGCCTACGGCCCGAATCTCGCATTCGCCCTCGCCTACGCTGCCGAATTGCATCAGCTTAGGCGCGAATCGCCGCTGGCCCGCGAGCATGCCGAAGCCGTCATCACGCTCTCGACCGAACAGGGATTGGCCTACTGGCTCGCGTGGGGAACCATTTTCCGCGGCTGGGTGTTGAGCGAGCTGGGAGATATCGACGATGGGATCGCCCAGATGCGGCAAGGCCTCGCCGCCGATCGCGCCGCCGGTGGCGAAGACCATCGCCCGTATTTTCTGGCGCTCCTTGCCGACAGCTACCGGCGCGCGGGTGACACGAAGAGCGGCCTCGGAGCACTCGAAGAAGCAATGGCGATCGTCGAAAAGTCAGGCGAGCATTGGTACGAGGCGGAACTGCATCGGATCAAGGGCAGCCTGTTGCTCGGAGCGAAGAGTGACGGCGATCGCGCATCGGCTCGCCGCGACGAAGCCGAACACTGTTTTCGCAAGGCGCTCGACGTGTCTCGCCGTCTGGGCGCGAGATCGCTCGAGTTGCGCGCCGCGTCGAGCCTCGCCCGTCTGTGGCAGGACGAGGGCAAGGCGGCCGACGCGCGGCAGGTGTTGTCCCAGGTGTACGACGGCTTGTCGGAGGGATTCGACACCGCCGATATGCGAGAGGCCAAAGCATTGCTCGATGCACTGGCGTCGGGTGCAGGATGACGGGCCTGACCGGGCCTTGATCGGGCCTTGATCGGGCCTTGATCGAGCCGATCTCGCCGGCTGTCGAGCGGCGCATCGGCGCGAGACTGGCTGGCGCACCGCGCCGGATGCGCAATACGTTCCGCAGCGATCGACGAGACAGAAAATGACGACGAAGAACACAAGAGCTCAAGGCGACGACGCGCGCAAGCCGGTCGCGCTGGCGTTGCAGGGCGGCGGGATGCACGGCGCGTATACGTGGGGCGTGCTCGACCGGCTGCTCGAGGACGACCGTCTGACGATCGAGGGCGTGAGTGCAACCAGCGCCGGCGCGATGAATGCCACCGTGCTCGCGTACGGGTTGTCGAAAGGCGGCGCGGACGGGGCACGCCAGGCGCTGCACGACTTCTGGCGCGCCGTCTCGCATTCCGCCGACCGCTACAACCCGCTGCGCTGGATGCCCTGGCTGAAAGGGACGCATAGCTTCGGACTCGACCATTCGCCGCTCTACGCGTTTGCCGACATGATGCTGCGCATCTTCTCGCCCTACCAGTTCAATCCAAACAATCTGAATCCGCTGCGCGAGGTGCTCGAAAGCCAGGTCGACTTCGCCGCGTTGCGAAAGCACTGCCCTATTCGTCTCTTCCTGTGCGCGACCAACGTGGAGACCGGGAAGATCCGCCTCTTCACGGGCGACGACGTCTGTGTGGACGCCGTGCTCGCGTCCGCGTGCGTGCCGACGCTGTTCCAGGCAATCTCCATCGACGGCGAGCACTACTGGGATGGCGGCTACATGGGCAACCCTGCCATCTACCCGCTGATCTACAACTGCAATACGCGCGACATCGTGATCGTCCACATCAATCCGCTCGTTCGCCGGGGCGTGCCGACCTCGGCCGCCGAGATTCTCAATCGCATCAACGAAATCAGCTTCAACTCGTCGCTGATGCGCGAAATGCGAGCGGTCGCATTCGTGACCGAGCTGATCCAGCAAGGCAAGATCGAGCGCGGCGAGATGAAGGAAATGCTGATCCATTCGATTCGATCCGACGACGCGATGTGCACGCTGAGCGTGTCCAGCAAGTACAACGCCGATTGGGATTTCCTGTGCGGGCTGCACGACAAGGGGCGGCACGAGGCGGATATGTGGCTCATGCATCACTACCGCAACATCGGGCAACGATCGAGCATCGACATTCGCAGGGAGTTTCTTTGAACATCGCGACGCGCTCAGCACAGGACGGCGACGCCGCGTTGCGCGCCGCGCCGAAAGAGTGCGCATCGGCACATGACGGGAATCGAACGGAATGACGCAGACGCAGGCGCGCTTCATCGAATTGTGGTCACGCAGCGGCGGCGCGCGTGCCGAGGCCGTTTGCGCCGACCTCGCGCAGCGCTACGCGGAACCCGCGCGTCATTACCACACGTTGCTGCATGTGCGCCGCTGCTTGCGCGATCTCGACCGGGCGCGCGACGAGATTCCGCATCCCGATGCCGTCGAGCTTGCATTGTGGTGCCACGACGTGATCTACACGCCCGGCGCGCGGGACAACGAGCAACGCAGCACGAACTGGTTCCGGCAATGGGCGGACGGCCGTATCGCGGCGGGTGAGCGCATTTGCGACATGATTCTCGCGACGCGGCATACGCGTGTGCCGGACGGACTGGACGAACGTTTCGCGTGCGATATCGACCTCGCAGTGCTCGGCGCTTCGCGCAGCCGCTTTTGCCGGGATGGGGGACGCCTGCGTGCAGAGCGTCCGGACCTCGACGATCGCGCGTACGACCTGCACGAACGGAACATCCTGGGCGGCCTGCTGGCACGTCCCCGCATCTATCTCACGGACTTTTTCCATGCTCGCTGCGAAACGCGCGCCCGCCGCAATCTGACGTGGCGGCTGGACCTGCCGATGCCGCGATGAACCAGCAAGCTGCATTTCGGCACATGCACGTTGTCACGCATTCGACAAGCGAGCCGGTCAGCGATTCGTGTCATGGAGAACCTACGTCAGGCTCCCGCATGCGGCCGATACCATCGGGGAGCGTGGTTCGCCCGGTACGTTGCAAATGCGGGCCGGCGTGTCCGAAAGCCGATACGGCATCTTCAGGACCGGCCAGAAGGTGCCATTGGCGTCGCGCGCGACGCTCAGCACATCCGCGAGAAAATCGCCGTCTGCGATGAGTTCGTGCACGCGCGCGATCGGCACGGCGCGTACGCCAGCATCGGCCAGCGCGGCGACGGCGGACGTTCGTGTCGGCGAAGCGCACCGCGCCCGCTTCGCGCACTCGACGAGGGCATCCGCCGCGAGACGCTCGTCGCTCTCGAGCCACACATGGCCGTCGATACACAAGACAACGATTCCGCGAGGCGCGGGAGTGCCCGACGCAAACAGCGCGCACCACGCGGCTACGTCCTGCATCGAAATTTCAACGAACGTCCCCGTCTGTCGCGAAGGCCGACGGGTCGGGCGAACTCGTCGCGGTCCGCGCGGCGAATGCCGCCTATGAAGAAGCGGGCATCGGTCCATCGGATGTACACGTCGTCGAGTTGCACGATGCGTCCGCGCCCGCTGAACTCATCCACTACGAAAACCTTGGCCTGTGCGCGCCCGGCGATGCGCCACGGCTGATCCGCTCCGGCGATACGGGTATCGGCGGCCGCGTGTCGGTCAATCCCAGCGGAGGTCTGCTGTCGCGGGGCCATCCCGTCGGCGCGACGGGCGTTGCGCAGATCGTCGAGCTCACGCGGCAGCTGCGCGGCACAGCAGGCGCGCGGCAACGCCCTGGCGCGAAGGTGGCGCTCGCCGAAAACAACGGTGGCCAACTGGCCGGCGATTCCGCTGTGGCACTCGTCACGATTCTGTCCACCTGAACGGGAAGGCTCGTGCGCACGAGTGAGCCGTAAGCAGACTCCCGTGCGCTCGTTGCAGTGAGATGCCCGGTCTACTGGCGGCCGTCGCCGAGCAGTTCGGCCGCATCGCGTTACGTCCGCCCCTGCCGCATTCATTTCTGGCTTGCACAGATTTCACAGCGATCAATGCATTCGATATGTCATCATCGCAATGAACCTGGCAAGCACGATCTACTCATGGAACTCGACCGCCACTCTCATCCGAACGCATCCATCGTCGACGCAGTCATCAGATCGCGTCGCGCCGTCAGATGCTTCAAGCCGGATGCCATTTCACGTCACGTTATCGAACAGATTCTCGATGTCGCACGATCCGCGCCCAGTAACTCGAATACACAGCCCTGGCGGGTCTATGTATTGGCGGGCGAAGATAAGTTGTCGCTTAGCGATGCATTGAGGCGAGCCCAAATTGAAGATCGCCATCCGCCATTGCGACACTTGCCCGACCCGTTGCCCGATGCCATGCGAACGAGGCAGGAAGCGTTTGGCGCGACGTATTACGGCGCGCTAGGGATTTCGAAGACGGACATCCAGGAGCGTGCTCGTGCGACGGCAAGGAACTTCGATTTTTTCGGCGCACCCGTCGGCCTGATATTTGCCGTCGATTCTTCTCTAAGCAAGTACAGCTGGCTCGATTGCGGCATCTTTATTCAAACCGTGATGATTGCAGCGAGCGCCGTCGGTTTGAATACGTGTCCGCAGGTTTCATTCGCGCGCTATCAGGACGTCATATCGACGCACTTGGGATTTCCTGCGGGTTTCGACGTTGTCTGCGGCATGAGTCTTGGGTTCGCGGACGAAAGGTCGGCGCTAAACAGTCTCGATATGGCGCGTGAGCCTGTCCAAGGCTTTTCCAGTTTCCTCGGATTCGATTCCTGACCGATTGACTACGGCAGACGACACGGCGAGTCACGGAGTGCCCCCGTCGTCAACCGCCGCGATACGTCGAGTCGATGGTATCCGACGTATCGCGGCGTTCCGCACGCCGCGCCAGATCAGAAGGAATGCCGGATGCCCACGATCGCGCCGAGTTGCCCCACGCCCGCCGCGGGTGTCGTGCCGCCGCCGCCCGCGCTAACGGAATAGCGAGCGTGCGCGCTATTCCACAGATACGCGACATTACCGTACACCGCAGTCCGCTTCGACAGGAAGTAAGTCGCGCGCAAACTCGCCATGGTTGCACGCGCATCCTGCTGCTGGACGATGACGCGCGCAAACTCGCCATGGTTGCACGCGCATCCTGCTGCTGGACGATGACGCGATACGCTTCTCCATCGACTGCGAACGTGGGCGTCACGTAGTACTGCGCGCCGACGTAGAACAGATTGGAGCGGACGTCGCCTCCGCTTCCGCCCGACTCCACCCGACGGCCCAGCCATCCCCCGCCGATCTTCACGCCCGCCAGGTTCACATAGCCGTTCGCCTGGAGGCGCGCATCCTTGTCACCGCTCGATTTAATCGGAAAAGGGGCGGTCCCGTCGAAAAAGTTCGCGGCTGCATTCGTGCCGCCGCGCTGTTCGTCGTAGGCAGTGGCAACGCCGAAATACGTGCCGTCGTACTTGAGCATCGCGCTCCATTCTCGGCACTGGTTCGCATCGCCGGGCACCTGTCCCGCACAGGTGCCTTGCCCCGGCGAATTGCCCGTGCCCGCGCTATCGCGTCCAAAGGACCACGATGCGCCGATCGTCACGCCGTAGAACTTGCCTTTGTAGACGACCGTGTTGTCGCTTCGTGCATTCGGCACGAAAGCATCCAGTGACCCGATGCCGTAGATGTCCGGTCCGAGAATATCGGCATCCGCCATCGCCCAATACGTCATCGTGTACTGGCGTCCGAAAGTCAGCGCGCCCCACGGCCCCTCGAGCCCGACCCATGCCTGTCGTCCAAACAGGCGGCCGCCCTGCCCGGAATCGCCGCCGCGAGGATTGAACCCGCTTTCGAGAACGAAGGTCGCCTTGAGTCGACCGCCAAGGTCTTCCGCGCCTCGCATGCCCCAACGGGATGGCACTTCGCCCGTGATGCCAGGCATCCGAATGACATGATCCCCTGCTGCATTGGCGTGGGAAACGTATTCGATGCCAGTGTCCATGACGCCGTACAGCGTGACACTGCTTTGTGCAAAAGCCGAAGCGCTGAACAACCCCGCAGCCACTGCCGCAATCCTGCCGTGTTTCATGAAGTCTCCTTTGATCGCCATGGGTTAGTTCGGATGCCAAATCTAATCATTGATACAAGCATCGCGGCGAGCTTAGGGTTGGACAATAAAAGCAACAACGGGGAAAACCTTGAGCCGTCAACGGCATTCAAAGCAGTGAAGAAATTGCGCAAGAATCTTGCTGCTCGAATTTGCGTATTGAAGGCAGCAATCTTTTCGACGATCGAATGAGCGAAGAGAAATTCGCTAGAAGGGAGTCAATTTCAGGTTCGAAGATCGGCTGAAAATGGCCGGTGAAATGTATTCAATCCGATATTGAACGAGGCGATAAAAACTGGCTTCTCTCCCGGCGTGCAAGATCGGCGTCCGCGATATGAACCGCGTGCATGTTGGTGTTGAAATGAATTCGCTTCTTTAGCCGGAATCGCTATGGCATCGTGACATTGCCGTAAAAAGCGAACAGGACAATTCGATTCAAGGAGAACGTGAATGTCTCAATCCGATGTCACCAGCACCAAAGATCAACTCGTCGCGCGCTGCCTGCCTTTTCTGGAAGAGGTCAAGGACATGACGACAGGTACTGAAGTCGAGCAATGGCTGAACTCGAAATACGGCGTCGACAGCGAGCTATACAAGGATCTTTCCACGCTCATTACCCAAGGCGTGGAAGAAGGCTGGGCCGCCGACGTCGAAATTGCCGGACCGAGATATCGGCGCGCGCGGCTCGTTGCGCCCTGCGCGGAGACGTTCTACTTCAGCATCACAGCCGTGCTGATGGACAGCACCGACAACACGCAAACCAATCCCGAAGGCAGCTTCCGCGGCGACTATCACGCTCACCCGTACGGGGAATTCAATCTGGTCGTGCCGCTCGACGAAGGGGCCGCGCTCGCGAGACCGAATGGCTGGTGTCATGGCGGCTGGACGGCGCCCCCGCCGGGCAGCCATCACTTTCCGGAGGCCAAGGGCGGCGCGGTGATCGCGCTCTTCTTCCTGCCGGCGGGTCGCATCGCTTATGACATCGAGCCGCCGATGCATTGAGATGCAATGGCGGCATGCGAACCAGCATCGACAAAGCGAGCCTCAACGGAAGCTCGCTTTTTTCTAGTGCGCGAGCGATTCGCCGTCTGGCACTTCGGACGCTACGGTGTTGATGCTCGTCGCCTGTTTGATCAGCAGCGCCGCGCACGACACCGCCCCTGAGATCGCCACGACGGTGAAGATGCCAGGCAGGCTGACCTGCTGCTTCGACAGTTCAGCGACGAGAAACGAACCCGCAATCCCGCCGAATCGACCCACCCCCAGCATCCACGCGACACCCGTGCCGCGTCCCGCCGTTGGATAGAACGCTGCCGCGAGAGCGGGCATCGACACCTGCGCCGTATTCACCAGCACGCCCGCGACGAACACCGCGCACACCAGCAAGCCGATATTGCCGATCGCCTGGCCAATCGCGTACACACTGATCGCACCCAATGCATACGCCGCGGCGACGATGCGGTTCGGATTGAAGCGATCCATCAGCATCCCGCACAACACCGTGCCGGCGCCGCCCAGCGGGAACAGCGCGGAAACCATCGCGGCGCGCTGCGAACTCATTCCCGCCTCCCTGAGGAGGACGGGCATCCAGTTGACGAGTCCATAGAAGATGACGAGACCCATGAAGTAGCAAAGCCACAGCATCACCGAGCCGACGATGAACGAACGCGAAAGCACGATGCGTATGCCGCCGCTCCCATGCGCATGCTTCACGCTTTCCTGCATGATGAACGCCTGCGCGGAACCGGCGCGCACGCTGATCCGAACCAGTACCTTGCGAATCCGCTGGACGGGGTGCCCTTTGGCCACCATGTAACGGACCGACTCGGGCAACATGAACACGAGCATCGCCGTCAGCAGCAAGGGCACCGTTCCGCCGAACAGCAGGACGCTGCGCCAGCCGAACTGCGGAATCATCCATGCCGCGAGAAATCCGCCGAACGCGGCGCCCAATGGAAATCCACAGAACATCAGATTGACGATGGTCGCGCGTCGGGCGTCCGGGCAGAACTCGCTCATCAACGTGACGGCGTTAGGCATCGCTGCGCCCAGGCCGACGCCTGTAATAAAGCGCAGCGCAGTCAGTTCGGTCAAGTTCGTTGCGTACGCTGAACCGAAACACGAAACACCGAATAGCAGCACAGCCGATATCAATACGCGTCGCCGCCCCGTTCGGTCCGACAGCGGACCCGAGAGCAGCGCGCCGCAAGCAAGTCCAAAGAGTGCGGCACTCAGCACGGGCGCAAGCGCCGCTTTGCCGATATGCCATTCCGACAGTAACGACGGCGCGATGAAACCGATCGCCGCCGTATCGAAGCCGTCCATCAGCACGATCACGAAGCACATCGCAAATACGAGCCACTGAAAGCGGGAGAACGGGTGCTCATTGATGAGCGCCTGTACATCGACGGTCCTTGTCTCTTCCATTGCATCCTCATCGAAGGGAGTTGAATTGTCGGCGTGGCCGATGCAAGCCCGGTCCTTGCCCTGCCCGCCTGTGTCGAAAGCAAAATCGTTTGCGCTGTTCGCATGAACGCCGCTACGTGCAACAACGCAATTTCCAGCGAGCGCCAAGCTTAGGATCGCCAAATCGACCCAACAACCCGGGCGATTACGAAAGCGCGGCGTGCAATGAAGTGAGAAATATCGAAGCGTTCTCGCGATGCGATCGCATTGAATAGAAAACGCGCACATTTCCCGCCGATTCGGCGACGTTCGCGCGAGTCAGCGCACAAGCTGCCGTGCCCTGAATTGTTTGCATATCGATCTTGAACGGATCGAATCAGCCGCTGCGGACCTGGCGCGCGACATCGGCAAGTTGATGCCTCAGCCATTGCAAAGCGGGATCGATGTCGTTGCGCTCATGCCAGACGGCGCACACGACGACGTTGGGGCAATCGTAGGGCGTCGCGCACATCTTCAGCTCGCCATGGCGCGCCAGTTCGCGACCCAATGACGACGGCACCAATGCGAGCATGTCGCTATGACGAAGCAGTGCGGGAATTGCAAGCGAATGCGCGACGGACATGCGCATCCGCGGCGGCTCGACGGCGGTTGCAAAGGCGCGGTTGAACGCTTCGCGGTTGAACATTTCCGACTGCCGCGCCAGTCCTCGCTCGACGATAAAGCCGCCCACGGCACCCTCCTCCTCGCCGCCCTGTGAAATCGCAACGAGCGGATACGACAGCAGATCGTCGTGCGTGATCGGCCGGTCCGCGATCGGATGGTCGCGATGAAGCAGAACGACGTCCGTCTGCTCCCAGAGCTTCGTCGAGCGAAAGCGTGACGGGACATCGGCGAAAATGCCGACCGCGATATCGATCTTGCCGACGTCGATCTGTCCCGCGAGATCGAGCCGTGTCGACGGCCGCACGACCAGGTCCACCAGCGGCGCATCGGCGTGCAGGCGTTGACTGAGCCGTCCCAGTACGAGCGACGTGATGTAGTCGTTCGCGGCCACCACGAACTTGCGCCGCGCGACACTCGGGTCGAACGCATCCACGCCCAGCGCGGCCCTGATTTGCGCAAGCGCCCCGCGCACCTGCACCGCCATGCCGATTGCGCGCACGGTCGGCTCCATGCCCCTTCCCGTGCGCACGAACAGGTCATCGCCGAGCACGTCGCGCATCCGGGCCAGCGCATGGCTGATCGCGGACTGACTGAGGTTCAGACGCTTGCCCGCGAGCGCGAGATTGCGGTCTTCGAATATCGCGTCGAACACGCGCAACAGGTTGAGGTCGATGCGGTCTGCTGACATGATCTAACTCTCGTGATGAGCGGCTGCATGTAGCGCGGCGTAAAGGCGGCAGCTTGCGCCGAATGCTTCGAAGAGCGCGCGTGATAGCGCATCGCTTTCCATCATCGCTTCCGGATGCCACTGCACACCCAGCGCGAAGTCGTGGCCGTTCAGGCGATACGCCTCGATCAGCCCGTCAGGGGCGCGCGCCTCGACAGTCAGCGAAGGCGCGAGCGCCGCCACGCCCTGCCGATGCAGCGAATTCACGCGCACGCGTTGCCCTCCCGCGAGCGCGGACAATGCACCCATCGCAACGAGCTCGACGTCGTGCCGGTATCGATAGCGAATGTGCAGGTCTTCATCGAGGTCTTCGAGATGATCTGCCGAGTGCCCCGACGCATGGATGTCGGCGTGCAACGTGCCGCCAAAGGCCACGTTCATTTCCTGGAAGCCCCTGCATATCGCGAGAAAAGGCATGCCGCGCGCGGCTGCGCCACGCATCAGTTCGAGCGCAACGTGATCGCGGTCCGGATCGACGAGCATGTCGGCGTCGACAGGTCCGCCGTAGCGTCGCGCCTCCACGTTCGATGCGCCGCCCGGAAACAGCAAACCGCTCACGCCGTCCAGATACCCTTCGATCGAATCGATGTCTTGAGAGGCGGGAATCAGAACGGGGCTCACGCGCGAGCCTGCCATCAACGCGCGGACATAGCTGTGCTTCGCGCTATGCAGATCGTGCTCGCCGATGAAAAAGCGGTCGCACACGACGCCCACCAGCGGCCGGTTCCGATTGGCGTCGTGCATCATGCCGCTCCTTGCGCGACGCGTTGTTCGTCGCTTGCGAGCGTCTTCAGATCGAATTGCGGATCGCCGGCCTGCGCTGGCGAAATCGGTGCGCCGTTTGCGAGCAGCTTGCGAGCCAGCATGTGATCCTGCGGCCGGTTGATGCTATCGACTGCGATGAGCGCTTCGCCGCGAAAGTAAAACAACGAGAACCTGTTGTCTTCAACAGAGCCGCGCACGGCGAAGTCCGTGAAGCCTGCGTTCACGCCCGCCATTTGCAGCTTCAGATCGTATTGATCCGACCAGAACCACGGCAGAGCGCGATACGGCTCGGCGCGCCCGACGACGCAAGCGGCCGCCGTTCTGGCCATATCGTTTGCGTTCTGCACCGATTCGATGCGGCACGCCGGCGAACCGGCAGGGGCCCAGTGAGGCACGAACGACACGCAATCGCCTGCAGCCACGATCGCCGGGTCGCTGGTGCGCGCATACGCATCCACGACGATGCCGCCCGCGACCTTCAGTCCGCATTCCGCCGCGAGCTCCGTGTTAGGAATCACGCCGATGCCCACGACAACGAAATCGCAAAGCAGACGCGTTCCATCGTCGAGTTCGACGGACACTACATCGTAGGTGTCGTGCAGCTTCACCACCTTGCGTCCGAATACGAACGAGACGCCATGCGCGGTGTGCGCGCGCTGCATGAAGGCGGACATCCACGGCGACGCGACACGCGCGAGCAGACGCGGCTCCGTCTCGACAACAGTCACGTCCAGCCCTCTTTGACGCAACGACGCCGCCGCCTCGAGCCCGATGTAGCCGCCGCCGATCACGACGGCACGCCGCGCCGTACGCGCGAACCCGGCGAGCCGCCTTGCATCGCGCAGATCGCGAAGATAGTGAACGGCATCGTGCGACGCGCCCGGGCAATCGAGCTTGCGCACGCGCGCGCCCGTCGCCAGCGCGAGATGGTCGTACGCGATGCGCGTGCCGTCGCGGAGTTCGACTGCTTTTCTCTCGCGATCGATACGGGTCGCGCGCGTCGACGGCCTCCATTGAATGTGCTCTTCTTCGAAGAACGCCTGCGAACGCAGCGGCAGGCGCTCCTCCGCAAAGCTGCCCGTGAGAAAGCCCTTCGACAGCGGCGGACGTTGATACGGCGCGTCGGGCTCATCGCCGAGCAGCACGATATCGCCGTCGAATCCGAGTTCCCGCGCGGACGCCGCGAGTTGCACGCCCGCATACGACGCGCCGACGATCACCAGCGTACGTTTCATGATGTCAGCCCTGCTTCGGCGGAATCTGCACGACGAGACCGTGCATCGCGGGCATGACGACAAGCTGGCAACTCAGCCGGCTCTCCGGACGACGTTCGGCGGCCACGCCATCGAGCAATTCCAGCTCGGAGTCGTCGGCCGATGGAATCTCCGCAGTGGACGACGCATCGACATAGACATGGCACGTCGCGCACGACAGGCAGCCGCCGCACTCGGCGTCGATGCCACGGACGTTGTTGTGTATCGCGGCTTCCATCACGCTGGTGCCGGCGGGTACATCGATTTCTCTGCGGTCACCGTCGCGCAGAATGTAGGTGACGATAGGCATGACTTCTCTCCTTCGATGGAAACACCATCAGAACGTTTCGAAATACTCCCGGTGTTCCCACTCGGTGACTTCCAGGTTGAAGCGGTCGATCTCCGCTTCCTTGAGCTTGCAGAAGTAGTCGATAAACGCGCTGCCGAAGCCTTCGCGCAGACATTCGTCGGTGCGCAGCGCGGCGATTGCGTCGCCCAGCGTGCGAGGCAGCGCATCGGCTTGCGTTTCGTACGGCGTGTCGGCCGATGGAGGTAGCGCGAGCTTGCGCCGCAACCCGTCGAGTCCCGATAGCACCTGCGAGCCGAAGTACAGATACGGATTTGCCGTCGGTTCGCCGATGCGGTTCTCGATGCGCGTCGCGGGATCGTTCGCGCCACCCAGCACGCGCAGCATCACGCCGCGGTTGTCGCGTCCCCAGTTCGCGCGGTCCGGCGCGTTCGAGTACGGCCGATAGCGCCGGTAGCCGTTGATGGTCGGCGTCGACAGAGCAGTCGCGCCCTGCGCGTGAGCAAGCAGGCCTGCGAGATAGTGCTGGCCGCTTGCCGAAAGCGGCGCGGTGTCGTCGGCGGGCATGAACGCATTCTTTCCATCGGCCACGCGCACGAGCGATTGATGCAGATGCCATCCGCTCGACACCACATTCGGAATCCGCGGACGACACATGAAAGTCGCGTGATAGCCGTTGCGCTGACAGATCTGCTTGACGGCGCTGCGGAACAGAATCATGTCGTCGGCGCTTCGAACGCCCTTCGTCGGCGCGAACGTAAACTCGAACTGGCTCGGCCCATATTCGACTTCGAGCGACCGCACAGGCAACCCGAGCCCTTCGATGCCACGCCGCAGCATCTCCATCACTTCATCGACGGCGTCGTAGCGCAGCTCCGTCAGATACTGATAGCCGTGCGACAGCAGTTCGATGTCGGGCGGCACGCCCGGTTGTCCCGCGTGCTCGGGCTTCATGTTCGGACTAGCGACCTTGAAGACATGGAACTCGACTTCGAGTCCGGAGCAGAACTCGAAGCCATGATTGCCGAGTTGCTCCAGCGCGCGTCGAAACAGATGCCGCGTGCCGAACGGCACCGGCCTGCCATTGTTGAAATAGACATCGCACAGTACCCAGCCGGTATGCGGCGCCCACGGCAATACGCGGAAGGTTTCGGGGTCCGCGATCATCATGGTGTCGCAGGCCCCTTGCATTTCGGGCATGTCGAAGCCGCCGCCCATCGTGTACACAGGAAATACGGTGCGATGCGACGTATCTTTGGCAAGCAGCGTGGTAGTGAGCGTTACGCCGCACTTCAACGCCTTGATTGCTTCATCGACGACGAGCGTCTTGCCGCGCAGCAGTCCATGCTGATCGGGAAACGAAAAACGAACGACCTGAACGTCGCGCTTCTTGAGGCGTTCCAGCAGCTCGGCGTAGGCAGCGTGCTGGTCGTCCGTCCACAAGCCATGGGTTTCTACAAAGGACATGTCGATCCGCGCGGCGCTCTGACGCCCGCGCGCTCCATTCTGGTTTGCGGGATGCGGATTCAAGCCTTGGGCGCGGGCCAACGGGCAGCGTTGCGGCGCTTCAGGTCGGATTCCTTCCAGTACTCGTCCCAGCCTTGCGCCGGTCCGATGCCGTCGATCGACGCGGGTCCCGTCAGGTGCGCGGCCTCCTGTTCGTCGAGCATCATCAGCGTCTTCTCGCCCGCTTGCGTCTTCTCGATTGCGTCCACCAACAGACGGCGGTACGCGATGATCCCCTTATCTGTCGTGCCCAGATGCTCGCGCGTGCGGTCCTGGATCGGGCCTTGCGACTCGACCGCCCACTGGTCGTGCACGTTGATGTCGAAGCCCATTCCCGTGTAGGTCTGGGTCAACTGCTCGTTCAAATCGAAGCCGTAGTGGTTGCGCTTGTTCTTTCGTGATGTGTAGTCCGGCAGCTCGTACAGTTCCAGACGTTGCGCGCGCATCTGCTCCTTGTTGGTCGGCGCGCCGAAGCTCGTAAAAATCGCGTACCAGTAGCAGTTCTCGTCGTCAACGGGCACGTGCCACTGCGTGATCGTCATCTCGGAGCTCATCGGAATCACGAAGGCCTGCGGGAATACGACATTGGTCACACGCACGTGCGTCTGCGTGTCGTCGAGCGGGCGCTTCGCGATGAGGCGCAATCCGTAGTCTGCGGGACTCACGAGAATTTCCGGCGACTCGTATTCGCGCAGCACCTTCGTGATCGGCATATCCGAGTCCGCCGACGCGCCGCGAAACTGCTTGCCATAGCTTTCGCTCACGTCCTCGTCCTCAAAGAAGCGATGCAGAAACGACGCGTGCGCGGGATCGATACCGACTTCGAGCGCCTGCAGCCAGTTGCATTCGAACAGGCCCTTGAACGCGAACGTGTATTCGCCCGGTGCGGCGAAGCAGTCGAAATTCGGGAAGGCGGGCGGCTCGCCGTTGCCGATATAGGCGAACAGGATGCCGCTGCGCTCCACCACTGGGTATGCGCTCTGACGGACCTTCTTGCACAGCGTGCTGCCGACGGGCTCACCGGGCGTCGACAGGCAGGCTCCGTTGACATCGAAGAGCCAGCCGTGGAATGCGCAGCGCAGACCGCCCGCTTCGAGCCGTCCTGCCGCGAGGTCGGCGCCACGGTGCGGGCAGTCGCGATCCAGCATGCCGTAGCGGCCCTGTTCGTCCTTGAACACGACGAAGTCTTGCCCCATCAGCCGCACGGCTTTTACGGGACGCGTGGCGGGCAATTCCTCGACCAGCGCAACGGGCTGCCAGTAATTGCGCAGCAACCGGCCGGCTGGCGTGCCCTGGCCGACGCGCGTGATCGTCTCGTTTTGCTGGGAACTCATCATGGCTTGTCTCCGGTTGTGTTGAATGCATCAACCGGTGCTATGTATGCAAACCGGCTGCTGATGAGCACGAAGAATAGGCTCACGAATTCAAATATTCAACCTATGTATGCAATCAGAAGCGTCTGCGACTTGCCGAAAGGCTCACAAAACCACAAAATATGACAATCTATGTGATTGATTTATATATATATTTTTTCATTTACCAGGATTTTCCCTAGACCGAGAGATTTTGGAGAAACTGACCACTTGCTGCGTGTATTGCATACAATGAAAAACATACGAGCGAAATTTTGCAAAAGCCAACGCATGACACCAGCTCGCTTGATCTACAATCAGCGACACATAGGGCGTCCCGCATCGGCCCGGCCGCCACTGGAGAAAAGAAATGGAATCCCAGCAAGAACGCGTGTTGGTGTACTTGCGCGACCTGATACTGAAGGGCGAATTTGCGCCAGGCGAACGCCTGGGCGAGGTGGCGCTCGCCGAGCGGCTCAAGGCATCGCGCACGCCGGTTCGGCTGGCACTCACGACGCTCGAACAAGAAGGGCTCGTCGAGCCGTCTCCGGCAGGCGGCTACGTTATGCGGCGCATCACGTCCGCGGAAATCTCCGATGCGATCGCAGTGCGCGGACACCTCGAAGGGATGGCTGCGCGTCTGGTTGCAGAACATGGCGTGCCGCGACAACTGTCCAACGCGCTGAGCGAATGCCTGCGCGCAGGCGACCGGCTGCTCGCAAAATCAGAACTCGATCTCGACGACTACGCCGCGTATACGGACATGAACAACCGTTTCCACAAGCTGATCGTCGAGGGCTCTGGCAACGCGGCGCTGATTCGCGCCATCGAAATGAACAATCGCCTGCCGTTCGCCGCTGCCAGCGCGATGCTGCCGATGCAGTCCGCCATCGAAGAAGGGCGTCAATGGCTCTTCATGGCCCATCAGCAGCATCACAGCCTCGTGCAGGCGATGGAGCACGGCGAAGGCACGCGCGCGCAGGCACTTGCAACCGAACACGTACAGATCGCGCAAAGGAATCTGACTTACGCGCTCGAGCGTCCCGAGGTGTATATGAAGCTCGCCCCGGCATTGCAGCTTGTCGCCGAGGCTGTTCTGTAAGCGGCGCGACCGTCCATCGCCGGGTGCAGCCGTTGCGCGTCGTGTCGTTTTGCCTGACGACCAATTTCCGTTGCGACGGTAGTCAGGCCTGGACGTTCAGCAGACTTTCGACCTTTCACGACACCCCACTCGTGCTCACGCTCGCCGCCTGATGCAACGCAAGCGGCGCCGCGATGAACGCTGCAAGCAGCAGGCCAATCTCTTCATGCGCCTGCGTGTACCAGCCTGCGACGTGCGTCATGTTCATCGTGCCGACGCATCGGCCGTTGTACGCCACCGGTATGTTGAGGATCGATCCGAGCCCCATGCCCGTCATCACCATGTGATCGTCGAATGCGACGCGGATGCCATCGGGCGTCGTCGCGCGAAAGGGCTTCAGGTCACGCAGCGTGTGCTCGCCCCACACGCTGCCGTGTTTCTTCTTGCGGCCGCTCAGCGGATACACGTCGAGCATGTTGGAGTGCAGCCGCTCGACCTCGAATCGCTCGGCATCGAAGCACATGATCGTGAAAAGCCTGAAGCCAATCGCATTCTGCGCAACCTGCTCGACCGCCTCGAAGATGGCCTTCGGCTGGTCGGTCTGACGGATTGCGTGCGCAAGGAGCGAAACATCGGCGATCGAGAGCGCGTGGTGCTGCGTGGAGTCATGCTGCATGATGCGGTTCATCCCTGTGCATTCGCGTGATCAAAACTGTTTGGCGGCCGCGCCGGCACGTCCGCGGGAAGCCGCCTGCTGTTCCGATTCCGCAACGCACGCCCCATCGCGCGATGGAAGCGGCGAAGGCGCGGCGCGCGCGCCGAGTTCTTGCGTTTCGATCTCTTCGAGCGAGCGACCGCGCGTTTCGATGCCGAACACCAGCACCACACATGCGCCCGCGACAAGCACCGCCGTCGTCATGCCGAAGACGCCGAGAAAACCCGCTGCGGGATACACGAAGCCGACGAGAATCGGCGCGCTCACCGAACCGATGCGGCCGAACGAAGACGAACTGCCCGTCCCCGTCGTGCGCACCGCCGTCGGGAATATCTCCGGCGTGTACGCATAGACGCCCGCGAACGCACCGTTCATGAAGAACGACAGGCAGATGCCCGCGATCATGATCTGCGTCGCCGTGTGCGAGAAGGCGAGCGCAATCGCAGCAACGCCGCCGAGCAGCATATAGCTCGCGACCACGCGCTTGCGGCCGATCTTTTCGTTGAGCCACGCAGCCGTGAAATACCCCGGAATCTGCGCGCCGTAGATCGCAATCGAGTAGCCGAAGCTCTTTGTGATCGTCAGCCCTTCCTTCACGAGCAGGCTCGGAATCCACGAAAAGAACGAGTAGTACGCGAACGCGACCGAGAACCACATCAGCCAGCTCACCGCCGTCGTTCTCGCGAGCTTGCGCGACCAGATTGCTGCAACGTTGCCCAATGCCCCGCGCGGCTTCGCTGGAACAGCCAGCGGAGTTTCGCTGAGCGACGCCTCGGGCAGCGCGATGCCTTGCTTCGCAAACCACGCCTCGACCGTCTCGACGATGGAAAGCGCCTCGCGAACACGCCCCTGCGCTTCGAGCCAGCGCGGCGATTCCGGAAGCGTCTTGCGCCACCACAGCAGCATGACCACCGGCAGCGAGGTGATGACGGCCATATAGCGCCATCCATCGGGGAATTTGCCGATCACCGTATAGCCAAGGATCGACGAAGTCACATAGCCGAACGACATGAACCCGACGAGCGCGCCGCAGAACATGCCGCGATAGCGCCGCGGAATGAACTCGGCGAGGAACGGCGCGATGACGACGGCTTCGGCGCCCGAGCCGAAGCCGGCCAGGATGCGAAGCGCAAAGAACGCGTGCCAGTCGTTGACCATGCCGCTTGCGAACGACGCTACGCAATAGATCGAAAGCGCGGACATCATGATGCGGCGCCGGCCGATGATGTCCGCGAGCACCCCTGACAGGAACGCGCCGAAGAAGTACCCCATATACGTGCTGCTCGCGACGAGCCCGATTTGCACGCTCGACAGGTGCCACAGCTTGCTCACCACGGGCAGCAGAAACGCCAGCGACGACGAATCGAGTCCGTCGAACATGTAGCCGAGTCCGCCGATCACGAGCAGCTTGCGGTGAAAGCCCGAGAGGGGCAGCCGCTCGAGGCGGGCAGCGATGGATGACATGAAAGTGCTCCAGAAGATCTGCTACGACATGTGACGTTTAACGGCCGATCGCATACGCCTGCATCTGACGCGGCGTCGCGGCGCCACGCATCAGGCCGTCTCGAATGCCGACGGCGCAGACGCGGCCAAGCGCCCACGGCTCCGCGACCGTCAGATCGTGCCCACGGCGGCGCAATTCGGCGAGCGTCGCTTCGGGGATGCGCGCTTCGGCGGACATCTTTCCGAGCTGCATCGCGCGCGGATAGAAGGAGCCCGGAAAGTGCGCGGTCTGGAAGGTCGGCGAATCGACGGCGGCCTGCAGGTTCATGCCGGCGTGCACGTGCTTGAGGAAAAGCTGGAGCGACCACTGGTCCTGCTGGTCGCCGCCGGGCGAACCGAACGCGGCATACGGCTTGCCGTCGCGCGTGACGAGCGTCGGCGACAGTGTCGTGCGCGGCCGGCGGCCAGGACCGAGCGACGACGGCAGTCCCGGTTCGAGCCAGAACATCTGTGTGCGCGTCGTGATGTTGAAACCAAGGCCCGGCACGGCGGGCGATGCCTGTAGCCAGCCGCCCGACGGCGTCGCGGACACCATGTTGCCCCAGCGATCCACGACGTCCAGATGCACCGTGTCGCCACGCAATTCCGGCAAGGGCGCGAAGGTCGGCTCGCCCTGCCCGAATCCGCCCGGCTGCTCGCGTCCCGCATTGGCGACGATGATCGCGGCGCGCGCGGCGCTGTCGCCGATCGCCCCCGGACGGAACTCGAGTGACGCGCGCTTGCCGTCGACGAGCTTGCGGCGCTCGTCGTTATAGGCATCGCTCAGCAGAGTCGGCAGCGGCACGTCGGAGAAGTTCGGATCGCCGTAGAACACTTCGCGGTCAGCGAACGCGAGCTTCGCGCATTCGATCACGGTATGGATGAAGTCCGGACCCGTCGGGTCCATCGATGCGAGATCGAAGCCCTTCAGCAACGCAAGCTGCTGCAGGAAGACGGGACCCTGGCCCCACGGCCCCGTCTTGTGCACCGTCAGCCCTTCGTACTCGAACGACGTCGGGTCCTCGTATGAAGGCTGCCAGCGCGCGAGATCGTCGCCCGTCAGAAGACCGCGATTCCGCTTGCCCGACGTATCGAGCACGGGCGTGCCGCGGAAATACTGATCGACCGCATCCGCGACGAAGCCCCGATAGAACGCATGGCGAGCGGCTTCGCACTGCTCGGCACGATCCTGTTTCGACGACGCGAGTTTCAGAATGCGCTCGTACGTCGCCGCGATGGCCGGGTTCGCGAACAGCGCATTGGGGCGCGGCGCTTCGCCGTCCTTCAGCCACTCGGCGGCAGACGTCTTCCATTCCGACTTGAAGAACTCCTGTATCGCGAGAATGGATGCGGACATGCGCGGAATCACCGGATAGCCGTTCCTTGCGTAGCCAATCGCGTAGCTCAGCACGTCGGCGAGCGGCAGTTGCCCGTAGTCGCGCAACAACGCCATCCAGCCGCCGAACGCGCCAGGTACGACAGCCGGCAGCAAGCCCGTGCCCGGCACGACATCGAGGCCCATCTGCTTCATGCGTTCGATCGACATCGCGGCCGGCGTGACGCCCTGACCGCACAACACGCGCACCCGG
The DNA here is from genome assembly GCF_900007165.1 of Paraburkholderia piptadeniae. Taxonomy (GTDB): domain Bacteria; phylum Pseudomonadota; class Gammaproteobacteria; order Burkholderiales; family Burkholderiaceae; genus Paraburkholderia; species Paraburkholderia piptadeniae. Next base: position 43,145 of record NZ_CYGY02000038.1, on the reverse strand, counting down.
TCTTCCCGCGACGAATAGAACACGACAGGCAGCTCGCCGCCCGGACCGTTCAGGTGCGGCTCGACGATCTGCAGCACGAAGCCGGCGGCAGCCGCGGCATCGAACGCATTGCCTCCTTTCTCGAGAACCGCCATCGCCGACGCACTGGCAAGCCAATGCGTACTCGCCACCATGCCGAAAGTGCCGATCAGTTCCGGGCGCGTCGTGAATCCCATATCGAACTCCTCCATTCGAACCAATACATACTTGGTTCGCCAAAAATTGGCTCGCTGTTTTTTCTTCCAGGTACAGCGCCTGTGCTGTCGTCGCTTAATGTTTACGTACAAAAATACGGTGTCAAGCTCGGATTCGCCTGGCATTGCAAATCCGGCGCGCGCCTCTTATACTTCGAACCAACAAATATTGGTTCAGACGCCAAAGGGGAATAGTCGATGAGCGTGGAAGCATTAAATGCCTTCATCAGCAAGCACGGGCTGCGCGATGGCGATGCGTTGCCGCCAGAACGGCAACTGGCGGAAATGCTCGGCTTGTCGCGACGCGAACTGCGCGCCGCGCTGTCGACGCTTGAAGCGTCGGGGCGCGTATGGCGCGGGGTCGGACGCGGCACGTATCTGGGCAGCCGCCCGATCAGGTTCACGCCCACGGTCGCGGGACTCGGCGCGCGCACGAGTCCCGCCGATATCGCCGAGATGCGGCTCGCCATCGAACCGGCCTTTGCCGCGCTGGCCGCGATCAAAGCCTCACCCGAGGACCTCGCTGAACTCGAGAACTGCGCGCGCAAGAACGCCACTGCGCGCGACGACGAGGAGTGGCAGAAGTGGGATCACCGTTTCCATCTGCTGATCGCGCAAGCGACGCGTAACCCCGCCATCATCGCGCTGATGGAAGCGATCAACGGCGTGCGCGCACGGCCGACGTTGCGCGAAAAAACAGTCGACGACCGCAATCGGCAACGCTTCGCGGCAGAGCACAAGGCGATCGTCGATTGCATGCTGGAACGCGATGCGGATGCCGCCTATGCGCGCATGCGCGATCATCTCGCCAACGTCGCGGCGAGATTGCACACGCGGTATGCGTCGACGGAAGTCGATGAATAGCGGGCCTGCATCGCTCCTTGAAATTTCGCTTCACGATGGCCGTGGTAGAGTCGAGCAACTTTCTTCATCGCGTCGCCTTATGCCGCCACGCATTGAACCCGCACCCGTCGCTTCGGCGGACAGTCAGCCGGGCATGAAAAGCGCCGTCGAAGCGCATGGCACGAAGATGCCGATACCGGCGATCGTTCCAGGGCAAACAGCTCTGGTGGTCATGCACTATCAGACTGACATCCTGGCGTTGTTTCCATCCGTCGCGCCCACTCTGCTCGCCAATACGCGCAAGCTGTGTGACGCTGCGCGGGCCAAAGGCATCAGCGTCTATTTCGCCAAGATCCACTTTAGTCCGGGCTATCCTGAAGTCAGTCCGTTGAACAGGAACGGCCAGGGAATCAAGCAACTTGGTCTTTTCATCGACGACCGGATCGCGCCCGAACTCGGCCAGCAGGCCACTGAACCGCTCATCATCGCGCATCGTGCCAGCGTGTTCTTCGGTACCGACCTGCAGGCGCGGCTTTGCGCGCAAGGTATCGATACACTGCTCATGGTGGGCATTGCGTCGACGGGTGTCGTGCTGTCGTCGGTTGCGTACGCGAGCGACGCGGACTTCCGCTTGTTCACGGTCAAGGATTGCTGTTACGACCCGGATCAGGTCGTGCACGATCATCTTTTTTCGACGGCGTTCGATTCGCGCACAACGGTGCTCTCGCTCGCCGATGCCTTGTTGCTGCTCGCGTAGCGTTTGCTGCCATTTTGCCCGGCTACCCATTTGGGTGGTGTGCGCCCCCTCTTCTTCTGTCATTGTGAACCCGTCGTCACAACGCTATCCGCATGGATAGCCGGGCAATCGATGACGCGAGGCACAAGCAGGTCGCATCGCAACTGGCAGGAGACTTGAAATGGAAACCACATCCTCAAGCGGAAATCCTTTGATGGATTTCTCGGACACTCTGGCAGACATTGTCGGGCGAGTCGGGCGAAGTGTCGTGGCAGTACACGGCCGGCATCGCATGCCGTCAAGTGGCGTAATCTGGCGACATGGCGTCGTCGTGACGGCTGCGCATACGATCAGGCGTGAGGACGGGATCGAAGTCACGTTGTCCGACGGCCGTACGGTCGGCGCAGTCCTCGCGGGCCTGGATTCGGGCACCGACCTCGGCGTGCTGAAACTGGACGGCGTGGAGCTGGACCCAATCGATTCCGGCGATGCCCGCTCGCTGAAGCCGGGTCATCTTGCGCTCGCCGTCGCTCGTGCGGACGAGCTCGGCGTCAGCGCTGATTTTGGCGTGATCGGCAGCACAGGTGGCCCCTGGCGCACCTGGAGAGGTGGACAGCTCGATGCGTTCGTGCGACTGGACGGCGGTCTGCGCGCAGGTTTCTCCGGTGCGGCTCTAGCGGATATGCGCGGGCAGGTCATGGGCATCTGCACGTCGGCGCTGATGCGCGGCGCCGGCATGGTGATTCCCGGGATGACCGTGGAGCGCGTCACCGATGAACTGCTGGCTAAAGGTCGCGTCTCACGCGGCTATCTTGGCGTCGGCACGCAGCAGGTCAACCTGCTGGACGCGTGGGTCGACAAAATGAGCCTGCCGTTCAGCAGCGGATTGCTGATCAATTCGCTAGCGCCGGGCGGTCCCGCGGAACAGGCGGGCGTGCTGATCGGCGATGTGCTGATCGAACTGGACGGCAAGCCCTGCCGAGACATGGGCGACGTGCATGCCGCGCTGGGCTCCGCGAGCATTGGACAGCCGTTGCAAATCGCGCTGATCCGAGGTGGCGAACGCCACGCCTGTTCGGTCACAGTGGGCGAACGCCCTCAACGGAATTCGTGCAGATGAGGTCCGGGAAGCGGCGAAATGTCGGATGGACAGAGGGTACACATGGCGCCCGTGCGGGTCGCGGTGATTGCTGCATCGTCGCAGGTGCGCGCAAGCCTGCAAACGCTTGTCGAGGCGAGCCCGGCACTTGAGTTCACGGGTAGCGCAGCGGACGCCGAAACGCTCGTCGATTGCCTTGCCGGTTCGGTGCCGGATGTGGTCGTGACCGACATCGAGCCCGAGGTGAGCGACGCGCTCAAGACGTTATTCGAACCGGGACACGCGCCACCGGCGCTGGTCCTGTTGAGCGACGACCCGGACAGCGAATCGATCCTCGATGCGCTGCCCACCGATGCGGTTGCTATCCTCTCGCACAACGCGATGCCAGCCGAAATCGTCGTGTCCATCGAAGCCGTCGCCGCGGGTCTTTGCGTGCTGTCGCCCGACATTCTCGCAAAGCTGCTGGCCGGACGAAAACCGCGGCACACGACGGCATCCGGCGAATCGTTCGAAGCCTTGACGTTACGCGAGATCGAAGTGCTGGCGATGCTCGCCGACGGACTCGGCAACAAGGAGATCGCGCGGCAACTCGACATCTCGGACAACACGGTGAAATTCCACCTCTCCTCCATCTTCGGCAAACTCGGCGCGACCAACCGCACCGAAGCGGTGATGCTCGGAATGCGGCACGGATTCATCATGGTGTAGACAGAAGAGACAATCCCGCCACCCGCATCGACATTGTCGGCTTTCGGTCGTGAAAAAAGCCTCGATCGCGCGTCCACTAGCCGCAGCCATTGCAAAAGCCGTCACTTCATTGAGTACCTGTAGAAGCCATGGTTCTCAAGAGTTTGCCCCACTCGAAATCGATCTGGTCGGGGAACATGGGCACCACGCCCGCACCAGGCGTGAACGTCAATTCACCAAAGTAAATCGCATCATCGAAGGCATATAGGTCGACCCGCACATAGTCAAAACCTTCGGATAACGTCTCTGCGGCTTGAAGCACCATGGCCAGGTTATCGGGAGGCGGTTCCGGCGTGACACTGCGCGCATACCCGCCGACCGATACGTCGAGATGATTCCAGTTCACGTCATAGATGTTGCCACGCGGGTCTTGCCCAAAGCGATCGCTGATGTGCAGGATGAACATCTCGGGTCGTCCCGTTTTTCCGCCGAAACAGTGCACCTTGTAGTCGGCAGGAATCTTTCCTCTTTTGTCGAGCAAAAGCGTCTCGAAGAACAATCGCGGCTCGATGTCCCTGTAGTGACGCTCACGAGCGTTTTTATAGAAATTCGTCGACAGCCATCGAGCAGCGAGATGTTGAAGTCCCTCAAAACTGGCTTTCGATTTGTCGTGCACGACTTCTACGAACGAGCTTCCGTGATTCGCTTTCATCACAAAGGAATCCGGAAGTGAATCGAAAACGGATGGCGTAAACCCCGCGGGTTTCGAAATCAAGGGAACAAGAAACTGTTCACCAAGCACTCTGCCTACGTACTCGCGCACACCAAGCTTGTCCGTCAGAAGAGCGTATCGAGGATCAGGTTTCAGGCTTCTTCTCAGGATCTGTTCGTTGAATGTACGCGGCCGGATCAGATTTGGAAATCGCCCTACTTCTTTTCGATGTAGAAGTGAAAGGAAAAGCAAGTCTGGCAGCAGAGCTTTTGCTTGCTCTTTTACCCGTGATTTGAAAGGTCGTCGCACAGTACACCTGAAGTCTGCGCATGGGCATGTGAGCGTCTCCATGAAATGAGCCGCTCTCCCGTGCGCGTTGCGGGCATAGATATGTTTCTCCAAGCCGGTGAGTCTTGGTGTCCAGAATACACATCGAACTTGATGCCGGTTCGACCGAGGTTCCACGCTTGAGACAACCAGCACTGCATCGAGCTTAGCAGCTATCGCGGCGCTGCAACAATTTCGTCCCTAATTCGAGTGTTATTGGCCGGAAACGTTGAACACTACCGGCCGGAAACGCGCAAGCTTTCGACACAGTTCGCGGTGAGAACTCACTGGAGTGTGAATACGGGCACACACAAGGAATGTTTCAGCGCTTGTGCTTCTTTGCCTCCTGCATAGGACTGATCTGACCATATCGTTCCGCTTCGAAACCAAAGAACCAGGCGAATGGAAAGAAAACGGTGAAACATGACGACGGCTGAAAGTCATGTTTCCGGATGCCATCGCCAGCCACGGCCGCGAACTATGCGTCGAACTTTGCTTACGTATCCACTTGCCACTTCCGACGTGCAGCGGGAACCGATCCGTCGCGCTAGCTTGCCTGCCCTGGAGTCTGGGCTTGTCTCGCCTTCTGCCCGCGGATCGTCGCCGCAGCGCACGCTGCGCCGAGCAAAGCGCATGCTGCCGACGTCAGCGCGACAGCCCGTAGTCCCGCATCGATCGCTTCCGCCTGCGCCTCGATGATCGGTGAAGGCACCGCGTGCGCGCCCGTCAGCGTCGATGTATCGGGTTCGAGCAGTTGCCCCGCGCGATGCAGGTCGTGCGGAATGTTCAGTCGTTCGAGGCGCACCGCGAGCGCCGCGCCATGCGACCACATGAACACGATGCCGAGCACCGCGATTGCCAGCAGGCTCGCGATGCGCGCAACAGCATTGTTGATGCCCGACGCGACGCCCGCGCGCGCGGCGGGAACGGCCGTCATCACGGTCGTCGTCAGCGGGGCGACGGTGATCGTCATGCCGAGACCGAGCACGGCGAGCCCGGGAAAAAAGCTCGTCCAATAGGTTTCGCGATCGGTCTCGAACAGCGCAGGCAGCGCGAGCAGAGTGAAGCCGACAGCCGCGATCAACGGGCCGACAGTCAGTAACGCACGTGGCCCGAGGCGCGTCGCGAGCCCGCCTGTGAAGCGCGACAGACCGCCCATCACGACGGGCAGGGGCAACAGCGCCGCGCCGGCTTCCGTCGCCGAGTAGCCGTGCGCGCGAATCAGCGTGAACGGAAGAAAGAACAGCGCGCCGCCGAGACCGAAATACAGCAGCAACGTGACGAGGTTCGCGCCGCTGAAATCTCGCGAATGAAACACGTCGAGCGGCATCATCGGGTCTTGGCTGCGCGCTTCGATCGCGATGAAAACGGCGCAGACGAGGATTCCGGCAGCGATCGCGCCGATCACCACTTCATCGTTGAAACCATGTGACGAAGCGCGCGTGAGTCCATACGTGAGCGCGCCGAGCCCGGCGGCCGCCGTGATCGCGCCTGCCCAGTCAAGACGGCGCGCGGAGCCTTCGTTGCGGCTGTCCGGCACCGACGACAGCGCGAGCGCGATCGTCGCGGCCGCGAGCGGCACGTTCAGATAGAAGATCGCGCGCCACGAGAACGCATCGACGAGCCAGCCGCCCGCAACAGGACCCACGGCCGACGTGATCGCGCCAACGCCGGCCCATGTGCCTATCGCGCGACCACGCTCGCGCTCGTCGAAGACCGCGCCGATGATCGCGAGACTGCTCGGCACAAGCAGCGCCGCACCGACGCCCTGCACCGCGCGCGCCGCGATCAGCGCGCCGGAGCTCGGTGCGAAGCCGCATGCCGCCGATGCCACTGTGAACAACCCGATGCCCGCCATGAATACCGTGCGCCGCCCAAGCTTGTCGCCCATCGCTCCACCCACCAGCACCAATGAGCCGAGCAGCAACAGGTATGCATTGACGACCCATTGCATCGCCGCGACGCTCGCGCCGAGTTCGCTCTGGATGGAGGACAGCGCGACGTTGACGACCGAGCCGTCGATGAAGGCCATGCTGGTGCCGAGAATCGTCGCCGCGAGAGCAAGCCGCTTGCGGCGGCACGGGCGGTCGCCAGCGGGTTGCGCAAGGATGGCGAGATCGTCGCAAGGGGCGGCCTGAGCGGCCAACGCATGCGGCTCGTCGCGCGTTTTGTCGAGAGGCGGGGCGGCGTGATCGGCCATCGGACTTGTCCACTCGGTGCAGTGCTATCAACTATGTAATGGACAAGTAAAGCGGTCGTCCGTTCAGTGAACTGAACGGCTTCGGGTGCCCCGCTCCCCGCGTTTACTCCGATAAAGGCGCAAATGCGCTTCCGAACCAGGCTTTTCGTCTTACTCGCCGACGATACAGATTGCCAACGCAATGTTTTACCTGCATTCGTTGGCAGTTGGATTTATATGAAACGCACGCGCGTTCCGGGCCGCGCACGTGTTGGCACGGGCTCTCCAGGAGAGTGAAACGGCCAGCCGGGCAGCTGGCGGGCGGCACGACTTAGTTGCGGTCGAAGGCTGTGACCTTGGGCAGCACGACCGCGAGGTAGTCGACCATCGTGCGCACCGCAGGCAGGAGGCCAGTACGATAGGGAATCAGCGCCGTTATGCGAGCGTCGGCGGCAATCCATTCAGGAAGTATCTGCCGCAGCACACCCGCTTTCAGCTCGGCTTGACAGATGTAGCCCGGCAGCGCTGCGACGCCGATGTTTGCACACGCAGCTTCCTTCAGCGAAATCAGGCTATTGCTCTGGAACCTCGGTTCGATGGGCACCGTGATGACGCGCTTGTCTGGCCCGCGCAATTGCCACTGTTGCGGGCCCTTGCCGGCGAGGCCGATGGTCGTATGGGCCGCGAGTTCTTCAGGCTGTTCTGGCTGGGACATCCGTCCGAGATACTCCGCCCCCGCGAAGAGGTACCAGGGTGCTTTCGCCAGTGGTCGCTGAACCAGATTGGAATCCTGAAGCTGGCCAGTGTGACCTCTGATCGCGAGATCGAATCCCTCTCCCACGATATCCACGACCCTGTCCGTCGCGGTTTCAACGATCCTCACCTTCGGATGATCGGAGAGGAAGGTGGGCAACACGTGGCGCAGCGCGAACTGCGCGATTTCGGCGGCCACGGTGACACGGATCACACCGCTTGGCTCCACCAACCGCTGACGCATCGCCTCTTCGGCGACTTCCGCGCTCCGCAACAAGGCGACAGCGTACTGATAGAACTCTTCACCTACCTCGGTCACGGCGAACTGGCGGGATGTCCGGTTGATGAGCCGAACGCCCAGTGACGTTTCCAGTTCCTTGACGCGATGGCTCAGCGTGGACTTCGGAAGACGAAGCATTTCACCCGCCGACGTGAAGCCGCCTCGGTCGACAACCTGCACAAAGAAATAAACGTCCTTCAGATCCAGCATTGCATGAAGTCGAGCCGAGCGTTGGATGTGGGATGTACCCGAGGCTCTGATCATACTCCGCGGCCAAGACCCGATGCCATCCGTGCAAACCTTGGTGAGTGTACTGCTCAAGCCTCTCCAATCGGTCTTTGTCGACGATTTGAAGCGGCAAGCCGCGCCAGATCCGATGTAGTGCCATCGTTCAATTTTATGAACCCTGTGTACACGCAACGATGGATTTCCAATCGATTCGAAGCGCTTAAGCTGATAGAAGCGAGCGGCCCCTGCGCCGTCTGCTGTTTGTAGTCCAATGCCTTATAAGTGGAGTAGACAATGTCAATGATCAAAGGATTTCATCACCTGACTGCTGGCGTGAGCGGCGCTCAGGAAGATGTCGATTTTTACGTCAAGCTGCTCGGACAGAGCCTCGTGAAGAAGACGGTTCTTCTTGACGGCGAGGACCCGATCTATCACCTCTACTACGGTAATGCGAATGGCGACCCGGGTACGTTGGTGACGTCGTTTCCATTCAGGCAGAAAGGCGTCAAGGCGCGCCCCGGCTCGGGGCAAGTCAGGGTCATCAACTACTCGGTGCCCAAAGGCTCGTTGAATTTCTGGCGCAGCCGCTTCGATAATTTCAAGGTTTCGTACGACGTCGAGATTCCCGAGCGCTTCAATGAGCGACGCCAGCGCTTTTATCATCCGTGCGGTATCGAGTTCGATCTCGTCGAGACGGATCTTGATACGCGGCCGGCCTGCGTGGCAAAAGATATCCCCGAGGCGTTCGCGGTTCGCGGCGTGCACAGCATCACGCTGTCGTTGCGCGAGGTTGCCGAATCGATCCGGTTCATGGGCGAAGCGCTCGGGTTCCGGCAGGTGGGCCAATCCGGGCCCTACTATCGCTTCGAGACGCATACGGGAGGTCCCGGCATGGTCGTGGAGTTCTTTCATGAGCCGGACCGGCACCAGGGCTCGTCAATCTACGGGGAAGGCACCATTCATCATGTCGCGTTCGCGGTGGACAGTGTGGATCAGCAGATGATCCTCAAGGACAGGTTCATGGGAATGGGCTACATCGATACGTCGGAATCGGTCAATCGCAACTACTTCCGCTCGATGTACTTCAAGATGCCGGGCGGCGTCATCTTCGAGGCGGCCACGACCGATATCGGCTTCGCGATCGATGAAGAGCCCGGACACTTTGGCGAGGAATTTCAGCTTCCCCCCTGGCTCGTCGATCGCAAGGACGAGCTGCTCGGACGGCTCGAGCCCATCGCCGTTTAACCGCGCTCATCTTGTCAGGACATCCTCATGCAGAAACCCAAAGTACTGGTCGTCTTCTATTCACGCAACAGCTCAACTGAAATGCTGGCCCGCGCCGTCGCCGACGGAGCCGTCGACGCAGGGGCCGAGATCCGCATCCGACGTGCACGCGAGGTTGTGGGCCCTGAAGTCATGCAACAGGCGCCGGGCTGGCTGGAAAACGCGACGGCCATGAATCAAAAGTACGAAGCGCCGACGGAGGCCGACGCCGAGTGGGCGGATGCCATCGTGTTTGGGACGCCAACGCGATTCGGCACCATCTCGACGGAGTTGAAGGCCTATATCGACGGACTCGGTGGCCTGTGGTTCCAGGGCAAGCTGAACGGAAAGGTCGGATCGGTATTTTGTTCGACCTCGTCGCGGCACGGCGGCAATGAAGCGACGCTCCTGTCGATCTATACGCCGATGGCGCATCTGGGCCTCATCATCGTGCCACTTGGCTACGCTGATGCCGTGATGTTCAAGGCCGGCACGCCCTACGGCGCGACCCATGTTTCGCAACTCGATGCCGTGAAGCCCGACGATGAGCACCTGGCGGTCGCACGCTTCCAGGGCCGTAGAGTCACGACAGTTGCACGGGCGTTGCGCTACGAGCAGAACGCAGTGGCAGCCTGAGAAAGCAACAAAGGCGGAGTCTTCTCGCGACTCCGCCTTATTCCGTTCCTTCTTCTGCTTCGTATTCGACTCACCGGCTTCGTATTCGACTCACCGGCCCGTTACGCAGACGACGCCTCAAGGCCGATTGCAATTGCATCCATGTGATGCGAATGCGGCAGAGACTCTATCGTCGCCTTGAACGCTTCCTTGTGGAGAGACGGCCGTTTCATCAATGCATCGAAATAGCGCGCGACGTTGGGCAGCCCTTCCCACATCGATGCAAGCCCCAGATAAGCGAGACGAACCAGATTCACGCCCCACAACACGTCGCCGAGCGAGAACGACGTTCCCTTCAGATAGGGGACCGGCGCCGGACCTAGCGCGTGGTCCAGACTTTTCAGCAACTGCGCAACGTGTTGGCGCGTGTCGCGTTGAAACGCCGCATCATGACAAACCGACTTGCCGCCACGCTCCTTCACGATCTTCGCGCGATAGGCGGCAACCAGCTCGGACTCGTCGGCATTGGCGGCGATCATCGCGTCGAGCGCCATGATCTTATAGTCGTAGACGGTCTCCATCACGGCTTTGAGCGCATCAGGCCGCAAGTCGGCATCCGGGTGAAAGCCGTAGAGCAACGCGCCGTTTGGAATCCTGTCGACAATGTTCACCTGCTGCATCACGTAGGCTCGCGCGTGCGCATCGTCGGGCAAAAGCTGTATCGGCTCGCGCGAAACGGCATCGAGATAGCAGCAGATCCGCTGGGAATCCGCGATCACCCTACCGGCCTCGTAATCGACGAGCAGGGGCACCGTGCAAGGATCGAAGCCCTCCGTTTCGACCGAAGTTCGCCCGCTATAGCCATTGACGAGCTCGCGTCCCATCTCCCTGCCTGCGATAAGCCTCATCCGGACGTAAGGCGGATGGTAGTGCTCGGCCGGCACGATGCCATCCGCGCCCATCGAACCGAGGATCATCATGTCGTTAGAACGATAGGCCAGTTGCTTCTCGAAGAGTACTGTGCGCACCTTTTGAGAGCACAGCGAACTCGCCGCATGGAAAAGCTCGAAGCGCGGGTTCGCATCGTCGCCGACGATGGTGATCCGCGCAGGATCTGCAATGGCAGCACGGGCACTGGCTGCCAGTTTCATCAATGGGTTGTCGCTCATCGTTGTATCCCTTTTCGTTTCCTGCATGCCACAAGCGTGCATCGATCAAACGAGCGCAATGGCCGACAAAGCTCGCGACCAATGCGCCGGCAGTCGCCTACTTCGTCATATGCGGACACACGGCCGGCGGATCGCCAATGAAGCCGCGCGCCGACCATAGTTCAGGAAACGGGATTTCATCCATTGTCGGCTTCAGCCAGGCGATGCCCTCGGTGCCGAAGTACGCGGGCCTTGCACCAAAGGTTCGGCGCGTCGCCATCAGGTGAAGGTACTTCCACATCGAAAATCCCTCGGCAATATCGGCAAGCGTCTCGCCGAGTTGCTGGAGTTCGAGGTTTTGATTCGGGTCCGCGTAGACGTCGCGCCAGATCTTCTCGACGGACTTGTCGGATTGATAAGGCACGCTGAAATCGCGCTCGAGCACTGCAGCCGACACGGGAAATCCATTGCGGTTCAGATAGGCCAACACATCGTCATAGACGCTCGGCTCGTACAGCGCCTTGTTGAGTTGCGTCCAACGCTGGGGCTGTGGAGTGAAATGCTGCAGATGGTCGGCCTGCTTGATGCCCAGCAAGTAGACCATCTGCCGGTACGCCCACCCTTGCAACGCCGTGTCCTTGCCGTATTTGGCCTGCACACGCGAGAGGATGGCCAGCAGATCGGTGGGCGTCATCCACGCAATCGAGCGCCACGTCGCATTGAGCGGTTCGTGATGACCGACCACCCGCTTGAGCGTCTTGCAGGCCTCGGAAAGATCATTGGCGCGCAATTGCATTTGCGCGGTCTGCAATTCCTTGATGATGAGCATCCAATAGAGCTCGGACACCTGCACGGATGCAATCCACGCATGCTCTCCCGGATGATCGCTCACCGGGTGCTGCAACGCGTGAAGCAAATCTGTCTGCATCCAGGCACTGTACGGCGTTTGCCCGGCCGACTCGCTGGCCGCGTCGGGGCGCTCAAGCTTAACGGTATCGTTCACCTTGTTCTCCTTGCTGTATGTCCTCTGATATGACCCTTCCCGGCGAACCCAGGTGCAGAATCAGCTCGATCTGGTGTGCGATCTGCAGAAGCGCACCGTCATCGCCTGGCTTCGCAACGATCTGCAACGCGGCGGGCAGGATGCCGTCACGCGTCGGCAATGGAATCGAAATCGAGGGAAATCCTGCGACATTAAACGGGGCGGTGTAGGTCATCAGTGCTTCGCGCACTGTCCCCGTCCAGCCGCCGATGCTGACCGTGTCGACATCGACATGCGGCGCCACACACGGACATGTCGGCAGCACGAGGTAGTCGAAGTCCGACATCACCTCGCGCAGATTCGCCGCAAACTTCCGTCCTGTCTGCTGGGACGCCGAATACGCGCGCAGGTCCATGGTTTCAGCGCGTCTCAGCCGTTCGATGGTTTCCGCGCTGTAGTGCGCGGCGATCACATCCCAGTCGCTACGCCGGAAGTGTTCGATCCCGCCTTCGATCAGCACGATATTCGCGAACGCCTGATAGACGGTATCGAACAAACCGGACGTTCCGGCTTGCACGCACGCAAAGGTCTGTTCGAGTTGCTCAATGGCGCTATCGAACGCCGAAGCGATTTCCTGGCTGAGAGGAACAGGCGCGATCTCGCGGATGATGCCGAGGCGCGCGGAAAGCCATGCATCGCTTTCGGGCAAATCGATGTGGAAGGTAGCCGCGAGCATCGCCACGTCATCGACCTTTTTTCCAAGCAGACCCACATGGTCACAACTGGGCGCCAACGGAAACACGCCGCCTGATGGAAGCGCGCCAAACGTCGGTTTGAATCCGACGACACCGCAAAGCGCCGCTGGAATCCGCACGGAACCGCCCGTATCGGTGCCCACGCCAGCGATGACGGCGCCGTGCGCGATCGCCGCGGCAGCACCGCCGCTGGAGCCGCCAGGAATGCGCGTACGGTCCAGCGGATTCAATGTGTCGCCGAATCTGTCGCTTGCGGTTGTCACGCCCCACGCGAATTCGTGAGTCGTCGTCTTGCCGATGACGATCGCGCCCTGCTCCATCAGCGCTTTTACGATGTCCGCATCCGCGCGAGGCACGTGGCCGAGACAGGCTGCGGAACCGTAGCGGGTTTCAATGCCTTTGGTATCGATCAGGTCCTTGATAGCAATGGGAAGGCCTTCAAGCCGCCGCTGCCTGTTCTCTCCATAGCGACGCTCGCTCTCCGCGGCAGCCTTCAATGCGCGATCCCAATCGATGGCCGCGAACGCATTCAACGATTGCTTGCAGGCCTCCGCACGCTCGAGCGCCTGCTCCGTCAATGCAGTCGCGGTGATCCGCCGCGCGGCGAGCGCATCGAGCGCGTCGCGAAGCCCCGTCGGATGCACGATCTGGGCGGATGAACAATGAAGTCCGCTCATTACCAAAGGCTCTCAAGTAGTGCATCGAGCTTCCCGCCGGCGCCGGCACCGAGATCGGCGACCTCGGAAGGATAGTTGTCCTTCAGCAACGCAGACACCTCGCACAGCTTCGCCTTGTCAAAATCGAGCGCGCTCAGACGACTCGGTAGTCCCAGTGAGCGCACGAGGCTCGACAGCCGGTCAGCGAGGGATTCGGCGGCAGTACTGGTGGCGCTGCCCGATGCGAAAATCTCAAACTTGTCGCCGTATGCGTCAGCGCAGGCACGAATGACGGGTGCCAACGTAAAGCAAGAGGTCACGCTATGCGGCAACCCGAACGTGCCACCGAGAATGTGCCCGATGCGATGACTCAGTCCATAGATCACCGATGCCGGAAAGAAGTAGCACTGCCATGCGCCAAGTTGAAGCTGTAGCAGATCTTCGGTCGAGACGAGGCTACGTTGAAGCGCATCGCGCGTCTCGAGTTTCTGCGGCCACCTCTCCAGAACGGTGAAGAAGCGCTCGACGCCTTTAGCCGCGAGAATTGCGTGAGGGTGATCCGATTCGACCTTGCGCATCCCTTCAACCGCGTGATCGATACCCTTGATGGCCGAGCTTAGCAACAGCGCACGAGGCGTATCCGTGATCAGCCGTGGATCGATCACCACCAGCCTGGGCACGGTTTGCCGCACCGCATAGCTGCGCTTGAATTTTTGCGGTCCGTCCGTCTCCGTCACGCCAAAGTAGTGGGAGAATTCCGAACCAGACAACGTCGTCGGAAAAGCGGCAATGGGAAGATGGCGTCCTGTCTGCTCGAAATGCCAAAAAGAAACGGCTTTCGCTGCGTCGAGAACAGAGCCGCCGCCCAACGCGATGATCGAATCTGCGCCATGGTCGATACAGGCCTTGAGCCCCTTTCGAACCGCAAAGTCGGGAACGTGCGCGGGCAGCTCCGTGAAGATACCCACCGCGTCGCGAACCCCGGGCAGTATGTAATCGCGATTCAATGTCTCCAGAAACTCGACCGTGAAGATGATCGGTCGAGTGATCCCGTAGTCTCCAAGAGAAGTCGCCGCGGTCTCGAGGATGTCGTGCCCCCAGACAATCGCTTCCTGGGGCAAGCATTTCAACTGGTTCATGCACTCACTCCTGCGCTTTCGTGCGCAAATTGATATCCAATGTTGAGTGAGAAGATAGGCGATTCAGGTTCGCCAGTGATTGGCGCTTTCACGAACAGAGCGTCCATAAACATGGACGTTCGAGCCACGCCAGATAAAACGGACCTGGACCAGAGTCTCTGGTGTGTCGTCGCTCACGTTTACCCTTAGCGTTTCTCGCGACATCTGGCGTGACGTCACGTCTGCGCGAATCGTTCGATTCTCTTGAACATAGCTTGCAAGGATCGGCATCTTCTCAATGCAACGTATGTGTCTATGATTTTTCCACTACTCACCCTACGACGAGAATGGAGACATCGAGATGGATGCGTTCAAGTTCACCGAAGAACTGATTTGCGGGCGCCAAAGCAAGCGCGGCTTTCTGAATCGGCCTGTGTCGATCAAAACCGTGAGGGAGATTCTGTCGATCGCAAGGTATGCGCCCAGTTCAAGCAATACCCAGCCGTGGCGATGCTATGTATTGACCGGCACTGCGCGCGAGAAGATCGTAAATGCCGCCGTTGACGCATACCGCGCCGGACCCGACAAATTGCGGCATGAATATCCATTCTTTCCAAAGGAATTGCCGACGCCGTTTTCGACCCGCTTCAATACGTTCCGGGGCATGTTGGGCGATGCACAGGGTGTGGCCCGGAGCGACATTGTCGGACGCAGGCGCGATGTGGAGCGACAGTTCCGCTTCTTCGATGCTCCCGTCGGGCTGATCTTCACGATGGACCGGCGCCTCGAATGGGCAAGCTTCCTTTGCTATGGCTGCTTCCTTCAGAACATCATGCTGGCTGCCCGAGCGGAAGGACTGGACACCTGCCCCCAGCAAATCTGGTCGCTGCAGTCCGCGGTGCTGCGCGTCGGTCTCGACATTCCCGACGGAGAGATGGTGGTGGCCGGGATGTCGCTCGGGTATGCGGACAACGACATTCCCGAAAACAACATGGCGCTTCAAAAACTCGATCTCGATGAATTCGTTTCGTTCATCGATGCCTGACATCCGCGCCTGACGAGGCGACATTGACGACAAATGTGGACGGCCAGCTCGAACGGCCTGGCCGTCCCGTCCAGACCTCGCGCGTCAGGTCACCATCAACGAAAACCAATAAGAAAAGATACTAAATGGAGATCTTCTTCAATGAAGAAGCGCATTTTGCACGGAACTGTAGTCCTTTCTCTCATTGGAACGGGAACGACTGTACATGCGCAGTCGTCCGGTAGTGTCACGCTCTATGGATTGCTCGACACGGGCATTTCGTACATCAGTAACGAAGGAGGGCATTCGAACATCAAGTTCGACGACGGCATACTCGTTCCGAATCTGCTTGGTCTGCGTGGAACGGAGGACCTCGGTGGAGGATTGCACGCAATCTTCAATCTCGTCGATCAGTTTATTGTGGGCAACGGATCGATCATTCCCTGGCAAGGTTTGTTTGGCCGCAATGCGTATGTCGGCATTGCCAGCGACCGGTTTGGCACGCTGACATTTGGCAACCAGTATGACTTCATGGTTGACTCATTACTGGGCAAAGGAAATGATCCAGCGGACAACTTCGGGCTCTATGGGTTTAGAACGGGTCCATTCAGCAAGATCGCCATTCCAAACGATCCACCGTTTGCAGGAAGCTTCGATTGGGACCGCATGGCGGGTGGGCATCCTGTCAATAGCTCGGTGAAGTATCAGTCAGTGGACTTCGCTGGATTCTCGTTCGGCGCCCTCTACGGCTTTGGAGGCGTTCCAGGATCGTTTAGTTCAGGCAATTCGATCAGCGCAGGAATCAACTATGACCGCGGACCGTTTGGCATTGGCGCTGCCTATACCGAGATCAAGTATTTCACAGCCGGACAACCTCAGGTGGGCATCCGAAATTGGGGCGTTGGAGCACACTATCGGTTCGACAAGCTCACGTTAACTGCTCTCGTGACAACGGTTCGAAATACCTTCAACGGAGGCGCGATAATCGAGGGTCAATTTGGCGTCGCTTATCAGTTCGCCCCCGAATGGATCACGAGCGCCGGATATATGTATATGAAGGGCAACCAGTTCCTTGATAACAATCACGCGCATCAGCTTGGCGCGAGCTTCGACTACGTCTTGTCCAAGCGCACTATCGTTTACGCGGAGACCGTCTATCAACGCACCAATTCAGGTGCGCAGGCATTGATCAGTGGCGTACTCGATCCATCGGGAGCGTCGAGCGGCCCCAATCAGCTCATTGCGCGCATTGGCCTCAAGACCAGCTTTTGATAAATGTGTCACCTGTAACGGCTAGCGGGTCATCAGTTCCCGATACTGCACGCTGCCCCGTATGGAAGTCTCAGGGGCTAGCCCAAGCTACCGTCATGTCGCCATTCGACGATCACCAAACAATCCCTGGATGAATTGTTTCGTTACGGCAAACTCAACGTCGTTGCGTCGGCAATAATGAGCCCGCCGTTCGAGGACGCGGGTATGACGTCGGATTAGACCAAGGTCCAATACAATTTTCCTGCACGGCATCCTACTCTAGCTACTTTCCGAGTGACATACCACACTCGTCAACGGCGCGATGCCGCCGTTGAAGCCGGGCATCATGGCGCAGGCTAGCGAGCCAGCGTGTGTTGCACAACCCCCAGACATCGCTACGCGTACAAACTGCCGTGTGCATTGTCGCTATCGCCTCCCAGCAAAATTCGATTGCGCTGTGCAATCGGTATTGCATGGAGGCTTGGAAATGCACGCTATTGCCGACACAAACGGTGAGCCCGCATGAATGCAGTAAAGCTGTTTCTCGAAGCTCAGCCATTGTTCACACTCTTCCTAACCGTGGCACTCGGCTACATCGTCGGGGAAGTGACCATCAAGGGCGTCTGCCTCGGATCCGGAGCGGTCCTGTTCGTCGGTCTCGCGATTGGCGCCTTTGCGCCCAAATCGTCCCCACCGGCCCTGCTAGGTACGCTCGGACTTTTGCTTTTCCTCTACGGAATTGGTATCCAGTATGGCGCACAGTTTTTTAAGGGCCTGTCGAGCCCGGACGGCATCAAGGCGAATCTGGCGGCCTGTCTGGGCGTACTCGCAGCCGGTATCGGCGCGTGGTGTCTCGTCCCGCTCGCAAGCTTCCGGCTTGCAGACGCGCTCGGCATGTTTGCCGGGACCGGTACAAGTACAGCCAGCCTTCAGGCGGCAATTGCGACGCTTAAGAACAATGATGCAGCCGTGGCGTACAGCGTTACTTATCCTATCGGCGTGGCCGGACCGATTCTGTTTCTTCTGCTACTGAAGGTCGTTTTAAAGCCAAAAATCGACACACCAAACGCAAAGATCATCGATATGGCCGAGATCGCGCTGGAGAATGCCGATTTCATTGGGCTTAAACTGTCCGAACTGACCGCTCGACTTCCGCAAGGTCTCGCGATCGCCGCTGTGCGCCGCAAGCATCACAACCAGTTACCAGCCGCGGACCTGGTGTTGTTGCAGGACGACGTTTTGCTTGCTACAGCGACCGATCCGGAACTGTTGCGCAAGACCGCGGAACTTTGCGGTCAGTTGCAGCCCGGCAGAATAGCGAGCCATCGCGAAGACCTCGATTACATGCGCGTGTTCGCGTCGAGTCCGAGTGTGGTTGGCAGGTCCCTGCGTGAATTGCGCTTTCCCGAAGGGGTCACATGCTCAGTCGCTCACGTGCGACGTGGCGACGTAGACCTTCTGCCCGGCCCCGAAATTGTGCTGGAGACGGGCGACCACGTTGGCGTGCTCGTGAATCGCGCGCATATGCCCATAATTCGCGCGTTCTTTGGTGACTCGATCAAAGGCACGGCGGATCTGAGCTTTGTCAGCCTCGGGATCGGCGCTGCAGCCGGCCTGCTGGCAGGCGCCGTCGCCCTGCCGCTACCCGGTACGGGCGGCTTCACTTTGGGTCTCGCCGCGCTGCTGATACTCGCGCTCTGTCTCGGTAAAGCGCGGCGCAGCGGCCCATTCGTGTGGGTCATGCCCTTGTCGGCGAACCTGGTCCTGCGCAATCTCGGACTGACCATATTTCTTGCACAGGTCGGCATTTCATGCGGACCGAAATTCGTCGACACGGTTGGTACAGCGGGGCCCCTACTGCTGCTGTTCGGGGTTCTCGTCTTGCTGGTGCTTGTGCTCGTCACCGCCGTATTCTCGATATGGGTCTTCAAACTCCCGTTCGATGCAGCGGTCGGCGTGATCTGTGGCGCGACAGGCAACCCGGCCATCCTCGCGTTCGCTAACCGCATCGCACCTACGGATCGCCCTGACGTAATGTACGCGATGATCTTCCCGTCCATGACCATCGTGAAAGTGCTCTTCGTGCAGATCGTGATTTCCCTCTCGTAACGATCGCCCGTACCGGAGGAGATACTCGATTCGAACTCGCATTCGGATCGTCTGCTGCGACGACGCGGTGCAGTCCGTCTACTATGACCCTGGGGTCGGGACGCTGCAAATGTACGCGCGCATACGCTGCGTCACCTGCCGTGGAAAGAGACCGAACCCTAACGGCTCATCAAAAAAGAGCCGCGTCATGCGCATCGTGTAGCCTGCGTGAAAGAGGACGCAGCGCGTTACTGAACATCGGCATCAGGCACCTTGCTCCAGCCCGGACCCGGGTCAAACGACTTCGTGGTCTCCGCTTTGGCGGCACTGTCCGGTCCGAGGTCTCGTTGATAGACCTGCCCCGCGTGACTCACCATGAAACTCTTGATCCCTGTGTCTCCGTATTTGACGGGCCAGGCGATGACGGCGAATCCGCCGAATAGCTTTCCTCCGACAACGTAGTCATAGGCGCCACCCGGCGCGTGCGATCCTTGTGACTCGAGCAGCTTGTAGTGGTACCCGTAGTAGCCGGCATTCTTCGCATTGCGCGAACTTGCATCAACGAACGCGTCGCCGAGCGGACTCGGGGTCGCCTCCGGTCCGTTAGGCCAGTACAGACCGTCGTGTTTGCCGGGCGAACTCACCATCCTTGACGCATAGGCAAGCACGCCCTCGCCGTCGTGATTGGTTTGTGCATACTCGCGCTGCGCGTCGTAGATCGCGAGCATTGTCTGAATGACGGCCAGTTCATTGCGTCCGATGCGCCGCAATCGCATTTCTTCCGCGCCGGCGTGCGTGTCAAAGTGCCATCCCTGCTTGGTCTTGACGAGTGGAACCGGAAACGTCCAGCCATTGTCGCCCACGACGATGTGGGTGCGTCCTGTTTCCGCCGGCTCGATCGTGTGGGACCTGGCCCATTCGGCGATAAACGTATCGCGCAACTCTGCTCCAACGGGTGGAATCAGTTCGCGAAAGTCATTACCGAAGATCGTGCGCAACGCGTCTTCGCGGTCTTTCACCACTGCATCGCCAAAGGCGTTCATCGCTGCCTCTGGCGAGCTGAAGTTCTTTTGCGCATGCACTGCTGTTGTCGTTGCGACCGACAGGACAGCGACGGCCGCAAGGTTTGCGAGTTTGAGCGTCAGCCATTGCTGGACGACGCTTGAATGGAATTCCATGCTTCCCTCCTTAACGCCTGCCACCGCGGAATCCACCGCCGCCGCGCATGCCTGCACCACCGGAGGGCCGGTTAACCCCTGAACCCCGCATGCTCGAGCTACCCCTGTCGAAGTCGCGTTGCGCGGTACGGCCGCTCGTGCCCACGCCGTTGAAAGCGTTGTCGCGTCCCCCGCTGTAACCACCCCCGCGATCGCCACTGCTGACACGATTCACGTCACCTCCTGCGCGATTCGACGCGCCCCGGTTCGCGCCAGCAGAACGGTCTGCCGTCGCTGCGCGATTGCCTGCCCCTGCCCGGTCATTGGCGGTGCCACGGCCGCGATACTGATCACGCGTGCCGGCACGCGGCGACTGCCCGGCGAATTTATCGCGCGTGGCATTGTCCCGATAGGCGACGCCCTGGCGATGGCTCGCATCATGCTGCCATCGACCGCCCTGCCCCTGCACCTTGCTGCGATCGAAGTTTCGATTGATGTTCGCGGCCTTGTCGACGTTGATGTTGACGTCGCCTCCACCCCAACACGAGTTGCAGTCGCTGAAGATTGCACCGGCGGCAGCTATGCCAATGCCAAAGGCAAAGCCTGTCGCGAGGGCCGCACCGGGATAGTAGCCGGGATAATAGGCGGGATACGGCGGCCAGTAGTAAGGCGGATAGGCAGGATAGCTCCACGCGCCATACACGACAGTCGGATCATAGGCGGGCACATAGATCACCTGCGGGTTCGCGGGCTCGATCTTCACGATGGTCTGCCCGCCGCCAGCAGGTGCCTGCTCGACGATCACGTTCTGCTGTTCGTTCGACTTGAGGTTGCCCGACTCCTTCGCGTGTGCCCGCAAGCGCTGCACGGCGGCGAAGACGTCCTTTTGCTGCGCAAGAAAGGCGTCGCCGAGCTTCTGGGTCCAGTCGATCTTGTCATTCATCGGCTCAAGTATCTGCGGGAACGCCACCAGCGATTTCACACTCGTGTCCCACGGCTGGTTCTCTACCGCCTTCACGGCGGCGTCGCCCTTCACATTCGGATTCGCTTTCACCCAACGCGCCGCGTGCACGATCTCCAGCGGATAGGTCGACGCCATCAATACCTGCGCCAGCACGGAGTCAGGGTAAAGCGCGATCGGCGCGACCAGGGCTTCGATCTCCTCTGGCTTGAATGGCTCTGGGCCCGACGCCACCGTGCCTGATGGTGCGGGGCCTGATTGCGCCGGGCCTGATGACGCGGTGTTCAATGACGCCGGGCCCGATTGCGGTGGGCTAGTTGGCGCGGTGCTCAATGATGCGGGGCCTGATGGCGGGGGGCTCGCCGGACCGTGATCTGCACACGAGGGGATGGCGGCCGGCAGAACCAGCCATAACAAGCAGGCTCTAGCCCATCGGGCCTTCCAATTGATCATGGCCACTCCGTCCGGCAGGTTCCTGTCGCGGACAACGAGGCGTTCCTGCCTGTCATAGAAGTCGCTGGTGCCTGCGTGCCTGGCTGCCCGGATGGTCCGGGCGTCGACTCGGGAAGCAAAGAGTCCGGGGGAAACTCAATCGCGAGTGTCTCCCATCCGACTCCGAACCAGTCACCAGTCGTGGGTTCCTTACTGCCGATAAGGAACATCAGCAAAACGCAGGCAACAATGATATGTAGCCAGAACGCAGCCTGCTCGAATCCCTCGAAATCATGTTTCACGTCGAGTCTCGAAACGCAGGAAGACCTACGGGATGCATTGCACGATATCTCTGACCGGCACGCGAGCCCGACTGGCTGACCACCCAGACAATCGCGGAATACGTCTTACTGGCCCGCGCCGTGAGCGACTGACACCGCAGCGTCGCGCTTCTTCTTCGCTTCCGCTTTCTTGTGGTCATACACCTTTTTTGCAGCCGCGACTTCACGGTCGTATTCGCGATTCGCCGCAGCAACCTGCTGGTGCATCCTCACTATCTCGTCCGGATGTTCAGCGCCCGCCGATGTGCCAGATCCAGAATTGTCCTGCGCTCCAACGCCCTGGGACGCCAGTCCTAGCGTAGCGGCTATCAAGACTGCACTCGTGTGTTTCATGACGAACTCCCGATGTTGTGCCCGCGTTGTCTGTCTATTGGTAAGAAACCGACCGCTTCCAGCCTATACGCGTTGAAATGGATGTGGTATTGGACTTTGGTCCAATGACTGGTTGGTGGCAACGGGATGCTTACCAGAAAGCGCGAAAAGCCCTTCGTGAACGTGGGCGATGTAGAGCGCGTCGACCGTTCGCGGTTCAGCGATCGCGAGTGACCGGTCTCACCCGGAACTAAACGCGGACCTGCGAAAGGAGCCGCGCGAAAACGAAATTCGCGCTGCACGAAGGGAGCGCGCCTGTTCGCTTACGGGGAATTCAGTCCGCTTCCAGCACGACGTCCGTGCGCGGCTGTATCAAGCAGTGACCCAACTCAGTCGCTGCCTCGCGTGGCGCCGGAACAATGTCATGCGGGCTGCTCTGCGCGGCATCGACGATCCGGTGCCAGCGTCTCCCGTCGAGGACAGTGGGAAGCGCGACATGACATGCCGAATCGTCCATGTTCAGGACCACATGAAGGAGCGCCTCTCCAGGATCGTCACCGCCCAGAGTAAATGCGAGAAGCCGCGCTCGTGGATTCTGCCACTCAGGCTCATGCAGCCGTTCGCCGTGCCATGCGATGCCCGGGTGCGCGTGGCCTTGCGCGGGTCGCCCTGTCAGAAAGCGACGCCGGCGCAGACTCGCGTGACGCTTGCGCAGTGCGATCAGTTCGCGCATGAACCGCAGCATCCCCGATGCGGATTCGACCCGACGCCAGTCGAACCACGAAAGCGCGTTGTCCTGGCAATAGCCATTGTTGTTTCCGTGCTGGCTACGGAGTACTTCGTCGCCCGCGAGCATCATCGGCACGCCCTGGCTCAGAAAAAGTATGGCCATCAGATTGCGGGCCTGACGGCCGCGCAGTTGAACGATTCCCGCGTCATCCGTTTCGCCTTCCGCGCCGCAGTTCCATGACAGGTTGTCGTTTGAGCCGTCACGGTTTTCTTCACCATTGGCCAATTTTCCAGACGCCGCGCATTCAGAACCTGAAGATCACATTCAGGCTTGGACCGCTGAAACGCAGCGTCTGAACGAGCTGATCGCCCGAACCGTAGAAGGCGAGGTATCGATACGTCAGACTGACGTCACCCCACTTCAGCGCGTAGCCGAGCCCCGTCATCGCCTGCCATGTGAACTTCGACGTTCCGGCGCCCAGATCGAGATAGAACGGCACGTACCAGCGGCCGTCGCCCGTGATCGACACGCGTCCCCGCACGCCCGCGAAGCCGTCGAAAATGTTCTGCACCTGCGATACGTCTAGTTGCGGGTTCGCGCCCACGCCGGCGCTCGTTGTCGAGACGGCTGTCGCGTCGAGCGTGCCCTTCGCGCCAAGATAGCGCATCCCCACGATTGCATCGACGTAACCCCACGACTGCCGCATCATCGTGCGCCCGCCACCGATCTCGACCAGCGTGCCGCGAAAGCTCGTTTCGACGCTCTGCTGCGTTTCGCGCGGCCCGAACAGGCCGTTCGTCGCATTGACCGCACTATCGTGGCGCCCGAAGTTCAGATAGATCCCGTCCGCGAAGAAACTCCAGTCGCCCTTGCGCGCTTCGCCCTGAATCATGAAAGCGAATTTGAGGTTCTGCAGATAATCGTATGGGCCCGTGGAAGCATCGGCGCCGCCGCGCGGCAGCGAGAAGCGCATCGTACCGTCCACGGATGGCAGCCACAGGTATGGCGCCACTGCGAATTGCCAGTAGTCGTCCGCATCGCGTCGCGTCGGCGCAGCGTCCGACGCCTGCGCTAACGTCGCGACGAACGTCAGGGCGGCGATGCATCCGCAGTATCCGCGCATGAAAGGAGTCTCCTCTGCTTCCATTCGAATGAACGCGCCGCCCGGCCGAATCGGCTTCCAATCTGATGAATGCGCTGCCGCATATCGGCAGGCGTGAGTCACGGGGCCTTGATTTCGTTTTCGAGCGTCTGTCCTTGCTCGAATGCCGTTGCGCTCTGCAGCGTCGTTTCGCAGATCGTGGTCAGCGCTTCCCGCGTCAGAAACGCCTGGTGCCCTGTCACGATTACATTTGGGAAGGAGACCAGCCGCTGGATGAGGTCGTCCGCAATCACGACGCTCGATAGATCCCTGAAGAACAGGTTTGCCTCCTGCTCGTAGACGTCGATCGCGAGGCCGCCCAGCTGACCCGATTTGAGGGCTTCGATGACGGCCTCCGTATCGATCAGCGCGCCGCGGCTCGTGTTGATCAGCAGCGCGCCCGGCTTGGCGCGCGACAGCGTTTCAGCGTTGATGATGTGGTGCGTCGTTGGCGTCAGCGGACAGTGCAGCGAAATGACGTCCGCTCTCTCCCCAATCTCACCGGGGGCCGCGTAACGCGCGCCCAGCCCCTCGAACTCCCGCGACGGCATCGGATCGTAGCCGATCACTTCACAGCCGAAGCCGAGCATGATCTTCCCGAACACACGACCGATCTTGCCGGTGCCCACCACAGCGACCGTCTTGCCCGTCAGGTCGAAACCGATCAGGCCATCGAGCGAAAAATTCGAATCCCGCGTCCGGTTGTACGCGCGATAGATTTTCCGGTTGATCGCGAGCAGCAGCGCCACCGCATGTTCCGCGACGGAGTTCGGCGAGTAGTCGACCACTCGAACGACTTTCATCCCGAGTCGGGCCGCCGCTTCCAGATCGACGTTGTTGAAGCCGGTGCAGCGCAGCGCCACCAGCCGCGTGCCGCCTTGCTGGAGGGCTTCCAGCACCTGGGCGTCCGCGCGATCGTTGACGAAAATGCAGACAGCGGGATAGCCGGTTGCAAGACCTGCTGACTCGGCCGTCAGCGGCACTTCGAAGAAATTCAGCCTGTGATGCCCGTTCGCGTTGGCCTCGGCGAGGTAGCGGCGCTCATAGGGCGTCGAGCTGAAAATGGCGATCTCCATGGCGTGCCTCCAATCTCCGGATAATCGCGATAAAGCCAGAACCACGGCGGGCGTCACGCCCGCGCACAGGCAGCGTGAGAGTGTCGTGGGAATTTCGGGGCAGAGGGTGGTCACTGGAAAGACTAGATCATGCGCGCGCGGGATGATATGGGACCTTGGTCCAACGGCCGCGCGCTTAGTGCATGGTTACGCGTAATGTCAAGCGTCCAACAAACCTCAACGAAACCCGCCAGACGCCCTGTCCAGGCATCTCAGCCGCTGCGGTCATTCCAGCCTCCCACATATGGTCGGTTTCCCAGGACCGGTATGCGAGAAATAATCAGGCGCCCCATCTTTCAATCTTCGTTGGATCCGCCACCAGACCCGCGGCGGCTTCAGAGGTCGAGGATCTATGGTCATTCGATCGCATTCGGTTATTCGGAAATATCGCCGCGATCTTTACTGTCCGCGCGGCCGTTTCGGTCGAAAAATAGAGTGCACACAAATCGAATTCTCAGTTCAGGCGGTACGTGGTTTGGGGCTGTGGGTAACCGCCCTTCAATGGCTTTAACTTGCGTAGGTGACGGGCGGATTAACGCCAGCTTCCTGCGGGCGTTTTTGGCCTTTGCCTCATCTGGCCTTTCGAGAAAAGCCCGCCTGATCGACAGAACCGGGCGAGTGCCGTTTTGGCAGACATAGGATTTCGGCACACTCCGCCGCAGCGATTGCGGGGATGATCTTCACCGGATTTCGGGGATAGTCTTCACTGAAGAGCCGCCTCCAGTGTCAAGAAAGCGGATTTTTTCGAAATTTTCGTCGTCGTCCGGCACAGGCAAAAAGAGCGAGAAATGAAAGACCTCGGTATCACCGGACAGATCGATATTGCAGAATTTGAGTCCTTCAACCCGGTTAGTGAAAAGGATTCCTACATGGGTGCCGCCCGGCGGAATCGGATTCTTGAAGGACGCTTTATAGAAGCGGTCGTCGATGTGCACTTTCGCTGCACCGCCGGGTCGCGTATGTACTGGCCACGCGGACTCGAACGGCAAGTAATAACCCTCGCCGTTTTCGGTGCGGAACATCCATAAGTAAAGCAAGGTTCTGTTCGTCACCTCGACCCAGACCGGTTGCACGTCGGCTATGTTCAGGTTGGTGCCGAACATGCGCTCGTCGTCGTCGGCACTCAGCACGGCAGCGCTCACCCGTACACCGTGACTTTCCGCCGTCACGGCACGGGCGCGCAACGACGCGTCATCAGCACGCGTAGACGACGGAGCACTGTTTGCACATGCGTTGAAGGCGAGTAACAGGCACCCCGCGCAGAGTGCATCTACGATCTGACGCAAACGGCGTAGTGGATTCGTCATGGGCCGCCCGGAAACAAGCTACGCCGAGCCCGGTGGGGGCGTCTGCAGCACGACGTCCAGCGCACGTGGACAAAGCGGTGTCCGCATTACGGTCGTCTGGGAGGCCCCGGACCACCTATCAAGGCTTGTGTGCCTCCGTTACTTGCGGCTCAGTGCATGGTGTATCCACGTCCGCTCATACAGGCAGAATAGGCCTGGTTCCATGCGCCCATGGCGTTCTGTTTCTGCGCCTCAGCGTTTGCCTGCGCGTTCCGCTGGTTCTGGCGCGCACGCATCCCGCCACCCATCGTTCCTGCGACCGCGCCAACGGCGGCGCCCTTACCTGCGTCGCCCGCAATCGCACCGATGACGGCGCCACCCGCCGCGCCTCGAGCGGCGCCGCCAACCCGTTCTCCGCCGCCTACCGCAGGTCCGGACGGAGGCGGAGGCGTTGCGGCGACAGCCGTCGGATCAATGCCGGTTTTCGACTTGGCCCACGAAGCACACTGTCCCTCGTCCTGCTGCTGTTTCTGTGCGCTTTGGCCTTTGGCCGGATACGCGACAGGCTGCGCTTGCGCAAGAGCCTGGCAACACAGCAGCGCCGCGATAGCGCTAATGTGGTAAATCCTTAAGGCGTTCATAAGAGCCCCCTGTGTGGTGGCGTGCTCTCACCTAGTCTATTCGGTCCACTGAATTAGCGGTAGGAATCTCGCAAGTCGATCCGGGGCGACGGCACGTGTCGCGCCTCATGGAAGACCTTTTAAGATGCGAAACTGGCGAACGCGATGCAGACAGCTCCCGCTTTTGTCGACTGCCCGAAACATTGGCTCGTCGTTGGTTCCACAGGGACATGGCCGGTCCTTCAGACAGAAGGACAGAGTCCCGACTAATCGGCCGTGTCGGGACTGGTGGCAATTGCAAATGGGTTTGTAGCGGATTGCGGCGTCGACTCAATATGATGTTAGAACATTCATCGCGCTTTTTGATGCGCAAATACTGAGTGTACCGACGCGCCGAATAATAGTCGTGATTGTTTCGTTTGATAAAAACAGAACTTGCCGATTAATGAACCTGCGAATGTATCAGGCGACCTGGTTGCCTAGCGACCTGACAGCGGGGCTCGTATTGACCACCATGCTGGCGCCCGTCGGCATTGCTTATGCCGAGGCCTCTGGTGTTCCCGCCGAAGTACACTGCCCCGAGTGCGGTGGTTCCGCGCACTTTCGCGGATAGTGCGGTAGGGTGTGAGCTTGCAGAGAGCCAGTGAAATTCCGAGGAGAAGTGTATGCGCAGCACTGGGCACCCACCGCCCAAGGACGCGCCGGCGCCGGGTTTGATTCAACGGATGCTTTCCTGGCTTTTTTTCACTGTGCTTATGTTTCCCGGTCTGGCGCTCGGGATGGACTTCAAGATCTACTACCAACCTCAACTTGAGTTAAAGATGGTTATCGGGGAAGGGAAGGTTCAGGAAGGTGACGCAGAGAAGTTTCTCGCAGTCGCCAAAATGGCTGACCGCGATGAAGAAGGACTCGTTGTCCTTGTTTTAAATAGCCCAGGAGGGAACGTTGAGGCCGCTTTCCGGGTCGTCGATGCAATGGATAGGGTACGGGTCTATACAACGGTTCCAGATAATGCCAAATGCGCGTCCGCTTGCGCTTCGATCCTGTTCGCTTCCGGAGAACGCCGAAGCGTTGTCGGTTCCGGGCTGCTCGGTTTTCACAGTTGTTACCGGCGCGATGGACGAACCCACGCCGAGGACTCGCTTTGCAACGAAATAATCGCGGCGAACGCAATGCAAAGGGGCGTAAGCCATGCAGGCATCAATCGTTTCGTCAAGCAATATGGTGCGCAAGACATGGCGTGGGTCGGGCGCAACGTCGCCTGCAAGTCGCTGCAGGGGCTATGCAAGCCAGGGCTACTGGAAACTCGATACCAGACGAAGGCTGCGTTGATGCATAGTTTTGATTGCAGCAAGCTCATATCTGTTCAAGCGCAGCTTATTTGCGGGGATGCGGAACTTGCCCGTGTCGATAAAGCATTGGCAGAAATCTATCATCAAAAGATAAAAGGATCGGCTAACAGGACGCGATTACGAGCGGATCAACGAGCATGGCTTCGCAATTCTCGCAACGTGTGTGGCGATAAAGCCTGTCTGCTACGAAGCTATCGTCTCCGCATCGATGAACTACGGCAATGATGTGCCGATCGATGTAATGTAGGCTCGCTCAACCGCCAGAGCGTGAGCCTCATCCGGCACCGCAGCAAAACCGCCGCGTTCCTCGGCAGCGCGCGCGACATTTCGTGATTCCGTGTTCTCACCACACCTTCGCACCTCGCCTCATCGACACGCGTCTAGACCCGATACGCGCGCGATCAGCAGCAGCGGCCACGTTGCTTCATTATCGTTCCCGTTGCCGTGCCGAACTTCCGCAGTCGACCCGACAAGCGCCATCCGTTACCAGAGGTCACTTTTTGCCGTTGTCGGAGGTCGAGGTTTCTTAGACTTACTGACACACTGAAGCTCGACGTTTCGGATGATTTACCTGCCAACGCCGGCCTTCGGTTTTTGTCACCCTCGCAGGGCCTGACGCACATTGCCCCCTGCCACCGCCAGGCGCGCCCTCGCCTCGTCCGCACCAATATCACATTTGAGCGCCACGATCGCCACCTTGACCTGATATCCGCATGAAACAAGCGTGCTGCGGGCCATTTCCTCGGACATGCCCGTCGCGTGCATGGTCAGGCTGATGGCACGTTGCACCAGCTTTGCATTGACTGGTCGCAGGTCAACCATCAGGTTGCCGTATACTTTCTTCAATCCCACCATCAAGGCGCTCGAGAAACTGTTCAGGGCAATCTTCTGCGCCGTCCCGGCCTTCAGACGCGTACTGCCCGAAATGATTTCCGGCCCGGTCACGAGCGCGATGCTGATCTGTGCGGCAGCCAGCACTGGGGCATTCGGGTTATTGGCGAGTCCAATCGTGAGTGAGCCACTCGCGCACGCCGCACGCAGTGCTCCAAGTACGTAAGGGGTACAACCCGACGCAGCAATGGCGAGCACCACGTCGTTGGCTACCGGCCGCACAGCCAGCAGATCCACCTCGCCCTGCTGACCGTCGTCCTCGGCACCCTCTACTCCATCGGTAAGCGCGTCGGCACCGCCGGCCACCAGCGCGATTGCTCGAGCCCGAGGCCACGAAAAGGTTGGATAAAGCTCCACCGCATCAAGCAATCCGAGACGTCCCGAGGTGCCGGCACCCACGTAGATCAGTCGGCCCCCTGCCGCGATTCGGGGGATCGCTTGACGTACCGCTTCGGCCAGTTGTGCACGGGCTGCCCAGACTGCCTGAGCGGCGTTAAGTTGGTCCTCAACCAGAACCTCCACCAGTCGATCGACCGGATACAGGTCCAGGTCGGGATGCTGCGGGTGCGGGATTTCTGTGCTGTTTTGCATCGCGATTCATTCCGGGCGCAGGTTTGGTCGCCAGAGGATGGGTCACGGACCGGCTTGAACAGTCTCGCCCATTCGTCACGCCCTTCCCTAGCTTATTCCGACACGAAAATAACAAAAAGACGAAAACGCTTGCCGAGGGAGTGGTGGCTAACACTGTATGCCCCATCCCGAGACCACGTGTTGGAGTGCTTGATCGCTGCCGCATTGCGCACGAAGCTTCGAAGAATCGAATATCCGTTGTGCGTCACCCCTGAAGAGACCCTGTTCCTCAAGACCCGTGAGCCGCTCGCCGCCCGTCTGACGTTCAACTTCGTTTGAGGCAAGCCACGAAGACCAAGACTCCCGAGATCCTGTCGGAACTCCTCCGCGTCGCCAGTCGGGCGCTGTGGCGCGGCAAGCGTTGCGGCATAACAACCCTCGCGGTATCTGGCGTGTCACCGACGGCGAGCTATCCAAAGCCTGATCGGCGGTCAGTTTGAACGTACTCTGCCAGGAGCCCGTGATCCGCGCAGGCCGCGCAGTCAGTAGTTACTTGCGCGTGCGTTGCGGGGCGAACCGAGCCATCATTGCTATGATTATCATACTTACGTTCGTTGCGAGGTTTTGAATGGCTGCATTGTCCGAGAAGAGCGATACGCTGTGCCCGGTCGCGCGGTCTCAGGCTGTTATCGGCGACCGCTGGGCTGTCCTGATTGTGCGCGAACTGTTCATGGGAAATCGAAGGTTCGACGGCCTGCTGGCGCAGTCGCAGGCGACACCGCAGATGCTCTCGTCCCGCCTCAAACGGCTGGAAGCAGACGGCATGATCGAGCGCAAGCGCTACATGACAAAGCCCCCTCGTTACGAATACGAGCTCACGGAGATGGGGCGAGCGTTCTACCCGGTCATCCTAGCTCTTCGCGAATGGGGCGAAACGTGGCACAAGTCGCCGGACGAGGACGTCGCGGTGCGCTATACGCATCTCACCTGCGGCCACGATGCTGGCATTGGCACTGTTTGCCAAGCCTGTGGTGAGCCATTGCGACGCGAAGATCTAAAGGCTGAACTGAGCCCTTCCTACGCGCAGGAGCGCGCGGCACGACAAGACGCAGTAAAGGTCGGGAAGCTTGTGTGATTCATGCAGCGCATGACTGATTCCCACACGCTCACTCGTCCCCCATTGACACGCATCCCTTTTTCCGTATTTTGTATCGCATACGGGGGCTTTCCCCTCGCAATCGGCCGAACGGATACTGATGCATCAATGCATAAACCGCAGGCTTGTCTTTGAGTTTAGCACGCTCATCGAGCACAGCAGGCCAAGATTGAGAATGTATTAGATCCGAAATCAAGTTCGTAAATGACATTGGATTTCCTCGCACGATTAGGGTGGCGCTTTAAACAGCGTTTAACAGAACCTCCGCTTACTTCTCGTAGTGCCGGTGGAATTTTATTTTCGGAGGCCGATCACATCAATTATGGTTTGTACTCGAACTGCAACTATTCTAATTACATATTATTTGCAGGACGAGTTTTGATGTGATGCGAATCCTAAAAAACGGAACAAATCTGAAATAAAGAGGCTGTTGGAGCGGGCCGTTCGCGACGTGTCGCGCTTCGCGAGCTTGCAAGAGTGTGCGTCACACCGTAGTCCGCCCGGAAATCTGTGTCGACCCCCAAAAAGCCGCATGCGGGTGCTACCCTTTGAACCATAGCCTGAGCATCGTTAGCGACGCCCCGAGCGGGCACGCCGCAACCGAAGAAGTATTCGCTTCTCCTCTCGCAGCCGAACGAGTCCGTGACTATGCTACGCGTCTTGAGAATGGGTTATTAAATGCTATCGGCGAGTGCCGCATGCTCCTCTTTCCCAAGAGCCGATGAAAAGGCGATACGGCATGAAAACGCCCGCTTGCCAAGGTGTGAACCGTGAGCGCGAAGGGCAGATCGGCGTCAGACGCCGCGCGCTGTGAGAGGGCCGCAATCGGGCTGCGGCCATTCGCTTTTACTCCGGTCCTCTTGTGATTTGTCGACCGAAGCATGTCTTCGCGTCAGATCGGCGCTTCTTCTGTTACCTCATACGCGATCGAGTGCTCATCGAGAAACGCGAGCGTGGCGCTCCTGCCACGAGGCGTTCATAGTCACAGGACATGGCTTAGAAATTCGCGTGTGCGAGGGTCCTGCGGCGCATCGAAG
Organism: Paraburkholderia piptadeniae; assembly: GCF_900007165.1. Taxonomy (GTDB): domain Bacteria; phylum Pseudomonadota; class Gammaproteobacteria; order Burkholderiales; family Burkholderiaceae; genus Paraburkholderia; species Paraburkholderia piptadeniae. The sequence continues at coordinate 11,067 of NZ_CYGY02000038.1, read as the reverse complement.
AAATCCTTCGGCGATCCGGATTCGACGATAAGCCCTTTGTCCGTGAAAAAAACCTGATGTGCGACCTCGCGTGCGAAGCGCATCTCATGCGTCACAAGAATGCTGGTCATACCCTCTGCAACGAGATCCCGGATCGTGTTCAACACTTCTTTTACCGTCTCAGGATCGAGCGCTGCAGTCACCTCGTCGAACAGCATCACGTCGGGCCGCATCGCAAGGGAGCGCGCGATCGCGACACGCTGTTGCTGCCCTCCCGACAACTGCCCAGGAAAGGATTTTTCTTTGCCGGCGAGACGCACTTTCGCGAGAAGTTCGACCGCGCGGTGCTCGACCTCTCCCTTCGGCTGCTTCAGAACGTTAAGTGGCGCGAGCATCACGTTTTCCAGAACGGTCATGTGCGGGAAAAGGTTGTATTGCTGAAATACCATGGACACGTCCTTGCGCAGCGCGATGCGCTCCGTGTCGCTGTGCAGGGTGTGAACGGCATGTCCCGCTGCGTAGACTTCACCTCCGTCGATGTCGACCAGGCCGTTGATGCAGCGCAGAAGCGTTGATTTTCCAGACCCGGACGGACCGATCAAAGCCGCTGCCGTCCCCTTCTCTACTTCGAGAGACACGCCGCGCAACACCTGGTGTGCGCCAAAGGACTTCTTCACATCCCGCACCGACACGATAGCCTCCGCTACGGCGGAAGGTGAGGGACGCGCGCCCGATGATGTAGTTTCAATTCGCTGAGTGGCAAGCATATCTGTCTCCAAAATTTGCTGCATTTGATTGACCTGGTCGCCGGCTTATCGGTAGCGACGCTCAAGTTGCTTGGTCAGCATCGCGATCGGTGCGCAGTATGCGAAGAAGAGCACGAGAATGAGGCCGTATACCGGCATCATCAGCGCGGGATTGGCGAGTGCGGACAGTACTGAACTCGCCATGCTGACGCTGTCGTCGACGCCCACGATCGAAACGAGCGGCGTAGACATCATCAGGATTGCATAGGTGTTCATCCAGGGCGCGGCCATGCGCCTGACGGCTTGCGGGAGGATGCAGAGACGCAGCGTTTGCTTGCGCGTGAGCCCGAGCGCCGCCGCTGCCTCCCATTGGCCGGTAGGCAATGACTGAATGCCGCCGCGGACGACTTCGGACACATTGCCCATCACCGGGAAGGAAAGACCTACGATGCCCTTGGCCCAGGCAGGGAATGGCACCGACAAACCCAATACGTTGATCTCATACGGCATCAGATAGATGCAGAAGAACAGTACGACGAGCCATGGTGCGTTCCGGAAGAACTGTGTGATCCACCGGCTCGCAATGCGTACCCCTTTGTGGTGAGACACCTGGCCAATACCGGCCACTGTGCCCAGCACAGTCCCGATGGCCATTGCGACGAAGCTGATCAATACGTCGAAGGCAAAGCCCTTGAGGATAACCAGGAGCCACGGAATCACCGTGGCCCAGACAATGCCGTCCGCGCTGACCGTGGAAGCCTGCGCGACAGCCAGACCAGGGCACGTCGAGACGAACACCGCGGCAGTCCCGAGCAGCAGCGACGAAGATGACAAAAACGGATGACGAGTGCTCATGCTTTTCCCCAGCCAGGTACGGCAATCGACTTTTCGAGCATGTTCATCAGCACCACAAAGGCGCCGATAACCCCTAGGTAAAAGACCAGCAAAACGAGCATCATCTCCAGAGTGTTCAGGTTTTGAGCCCATATTTGGGACGATACGTACAGAAGCTCGGGTACGGCGATCGCGTATGCGTTGGTCGTCGTCTTGATCAGATTGATCAGGTTATTGCCGAGCGCGGGCAAACTGATCCGTACCGCTAGCGGCATCACCACTTTTCTGAAGGTTTGCAAATGGCTCATCCCAAGCGACGAGGCCGCCTCCAGCATCGAAAATGGCACCGCCTCGATTCCGGAGCGGAAGATCTCCACATTGAACGCCCCGGCAAACAGGATCAGCGACACCACCGCCCATCCGATATTGCCAAGTAGCGGCGTGGGAGAGCCGGCCAGATGACTGAGGAAAGGGCCCAGTGCAAAGTAGAAGAAATACAGCTGCACAAGCGGCGGAGTATTGCGGAACACCCACACATAGGCGTCAGCGCACATGCGCAGCCCACGTGAAGGCGAACGCTGGAAGAACGCGCCAACCGCGCCCAGCATTACGCTTCCGGCGATGGACGCGATCGAAAGCATGAATGTCATCGCGATGCCGTGCACAAACGTGTTCCATTCGAACGCGTCGTAAAACACCGAAAAGTTGACGCCGAAGTGGCTGTTCAACCACTGAAAGAATCCGGCGATGCTAGTCATATCGTTGCTCCTCATCGAGGCGGCGTTCGATTTGAATCATGTTCACCGCTGTGTCGCCTCTGATCTCCACCAATTTCCGTAGCGCGAAACATCAGAACGCCGGATGCGTCGATTCCTCGATATGACGGCGAGCCTCCGTCGCACTGAGCACTCCCGTCTCCTCAAGAATTTTGAGCAGCGGCTGCCCCTGGTGCACAGACTTGCGGGCCAGCTCGCTGACCTTGGCGTATCCAAGCGTAGGCACGAGCGCCGTTGCCACCGCCATCGATTCAAAGAGGTGCCGCTCATTGACAACGACGTTTGCCCGAATCCCTTGCACGCATTTTTCCCGGAACAGGCGCACTCCATTCGTCAACAATCCCACCGATTCGAATATCCGGTCGGCGACCACGGGTTCAAAGTGGTTGATCTCCAGTTGTCCATACTGCACAGCCTGCGCGACACACGTATCGTTGCCGACGACCGCCATGCCCAACTGCACGATTGACATCGGCACGACGGGATTGACCTTCCCTGGCATGATCGATGAACCCGCTTGAACCGCCGGCAACGTGATCTCCCCGAGTCCACCGACAGGCCCGGACGACAGCAGAATCAAATCCGCAGCGATTTTGCCTAGAGACGTGCCGCACACGCGCAATTCCGCGGAGACGCGTGAGAACACATCGAGGTTCTGCATGGCGTCGAAGGAATCGTCCGGCGCGCAATAGGAAATGCCGCTCAGCTCGACTAGATGGGCAAATACCGCGCGCCGGTAGCCGGCCGGCGAACCAAACCCCGTACCGATGGCGGTACCCCCAAGCGGCAGCACGAGCAGCTTTTCGCGGACCGCCCGCAACTCGTCGGCGAGGCGGTTCGCAAGCGCGGCATAGCCGCCGAAGACCTGGCCCAGTCGCATCGGCTGCGCGTCCTGCAGGCACGTTCTGCCCAGATGCAGCACGTCGCCAAATTCACCGGACTTAGCTTCGAACGCCTGCGTCAGCAGGGACAGCTCGTCGACGAGCGGCGCGAGCAGATCGTATACCGCCATCTTCATGGCCGCCGGGTAGACATCATTGGTCGATTGCGAGCGATTGACGTGATTGTTCGGATGCACGAGGTCGTAGCGGCCGGGAAGGCCCCCGAGCAGCTGTTGTGCGCGATTGGCAATCACTTCATTGAAATTCATGTTGGTGGACGTACCGCCCGAGCCTTCCAGCAAGTCAACGACCAGGGAGGCAGCGTGCTGGCCATCCGCGATCTCGCGGCATGCGCCGACGATCGCGCGGCACTGGTCGTCCGTCAGGACGCCGAGGTCGCGATTCGCAAGCGCCGCTGCCCACTTGCATAGTGCGAACGCCTTTACGAATTCATGCACATCCGCGATGGTCCGCTTGGACACGCTCAGATTCTCTACACCGCGCACAGAATTCACGCCATACAGCTTTTGGCGCGGAATGCTGACATCGCCCCAATAGTCGCTCTCGGTTCGCGTCAAGGCATCGGTGCCACTGCTATTGCTCATGTTCGGTCTCCGTATCAATGTCAACCAGTTTGGGAAGTCCGGCATGGATTTCTGCAAGCCGTTGCAGCAGGGAAGTCGACACGATCGAATGTGCGATCGCGTAGACTTCATCGAACAGATGGCTGTACTCATCGCGGCGCGCAAGGAGGTATAGCGAGCGGCCCGTATGCGATGCGCTCAGGAAGTGCAGCTTCACCTTTCTTGCGTATTCACCCGCTTGCAGCAGACACATGGGCGTGGTGATCGCCCACCCGATGTCGCCCGCGACCAACGATGTCAGTGTGTCGGCCGTGTCGACTTCCAGGCGACGCGCAATTCGGACGTCAATACGACGCAAGTAGCGCTCGATCTGCGCACCAATGTGCGACTGCCTATTAAAGCGAACGATCGGCAATGCCTCCCCAAGCTCGCGCAGATCCGCCGGAGTATGGATGGCCGCCTTGTGCTGCTTTGGCGTGATCACCACGAACTGTTCGGATAGCAGCCGCCGACGCTCGATCCCGTCGAGGTCCGCCAAAGGATCTGACGAGACCACGATATCGAGGTCGCGACCGACGAGCGCTTCGCTGTGAAATGGCGTCAGGCCTGTGCGAATCGAAAGCGTAGTGGACTCGTTCAACATCGCTTTGATGAACGCCGGCCCGCACGTCCCCGCAAACGAATCGACAAGACCGACACGCACATCCGGTTTGATGCCTCTGCTTGCATCGATGACGTGAGCCTTCAGACGACTCATATCCTCGAGCAGTGTTACACCGCGATTGCGCAGCGCCAGGCCTGCAGCCGTGAGAGTCAGCGGGCGACGCCCGCGATTGAACAGCGCCACACCGAACTGATCTTCGAGCTGCCGGATGCTTTGTGAGACTGCTGATTGGGTCAGGCCGAGCCGTCTTGCGGCGTTCGACATGTTCCGCTCCTCGGCGGTGGTCACAAAGATCTGAAGGGTTTGCATATCCAAAAACTTGACGGCGGGCATGGGTGATCCCTCTCTTCAGTAGACTATGCGCGACTCAGTAGCAGATCAAATGGTAAGCATCTAACATCAATGATGCTAATACTTATCCAAAGCGTTGCTAATAATGGGCCGCAACTATTTGAAAACCGGTATCTGCACGCCTAGGCTTGAATCGCTCGGACGTGTGTGTCTGTCCGATGGGAAGGCCATAGAAAACTGGCACGAGTCAAAACGTGGAGGAGTCCATCGTGAAATCGGTGTTTGGAATTGTCCTGTCGCTCTGTGTGGCGGCTTTCAGCACGCAGACGCATGCAGGCGGCGACGCGTTAGACCAGGTCAAAAACGCGGGCGTAATCAAGATTGGTGTGAATACGGACTACCGACCGTTTGGCATGCGCGACCAAAGCGGTCAAATCGTCGGGATCGAGCCTGACCTGGCTCGCGACATCGGCAAGCGGCTGGGCGTGAAGGTCGAGATGGTGCCGGTTCAGCCAGCCAACCGCATTCAGTTTCTGCAGCAGGGACGCATCGACGTCATTCTTGCGAGCATGACGTACAACCAGGAGCGCGCAAAGGTCGTCGACTTTATCCAGCCTTTCTACTACGCCGGCGGTACCGGCTTCGTTGCCCACAAAGGCTCGGGATTCAAGAGTTGGACCGATCTGCACGGGAAAACCGTGTGCGGCGTGCAAGGCACCTACTACAACAGGGCTGTCAGCGAAAAGTACGGCGTGAACATTGCCGCCTTTGCGGACCTCACGCAAGCGATTAACGCGTTGCTCAACAACTCCTGTGTAGGCTTCGTCGAAGACAGCACAGTGACTGCGCAGTTGCTCAGCGACAGCAAGCTCAAGGACTTCGATGCGCCGCTGCCCCCGGATGACGTGCAGCCATGGGGCCTGGCCGTTGCGAAGCAAAACGCGAACACGCCGTTGAGCAAATTCTTGTCGGACACGGTTGCCTCGTGGCACAAGAGCGGCGAACTGATCAATCTGGAAAAGAAGTGGGGCTTGCCGTCCTCAGAGTGGCTCCAGACGGAGCACAAGAAGGTGATGTAAGGCGCTATCGCGTGCGCATCGTGCATGGCGCGTCGAATTGTGGCGCGGCATGCCGACTGATTGACCACGTGACGCGCGTGGGTCCGCGAGATGTACCGGGCACGAATTGCCGGACGCAGAAAGGCGAATGGACCTTTGATGTCAACCGCGTCAATCTCGACGATGAATGGTTCGGCTACGTCGACGGGAGCAGAAGGCTCATAGTGAGCGCCTCGATCCCGCAAGATTTCGGGAATTCGCGACGTAATCCTCGTCTGCCCCTGTTGGTTGATGCTTTCGTAGCGGTCGATCGCCTGCGTATCGATGATGACGAAGGGCGCGTTACGTCTCTGCGCGCCGTCTGGTCCGACCACTTGCCATTCGACAACGACATGGTTCGGCGCGCTCCTTTCAGGAAATTCAACGTCAGGCGGGAACTCCTCGGGGAAGCGGTCGTTGAGGGACAACGGCGATGGGGAAGTTGTTCACGGCCGAAAAGGCCGATGAAGGAGCGTTCGCCGTCGACAATCGGATGGCCGGTTACGGGGTGGAGCCGACGCCTGAACGGTCCACCGACGACGCATGTGAACGGCGGTTTGTGGCCGAGAACACCAGTTCGATGAGGTTCTGAAGAGCTGCCGTCGAAAATGTTCAGCGGCAGCTATCGGGCGGCTTCTGTGAATGAGTACAGTCGGCCAGGAAACGACGCCCGCTTGATATTGACATATGGCAGAACCTCGATGCGTTTCGGTCATTCGAAGCCATTTGACTCCGGTTAAGCGGCCGAAGTCTTCGACATCTGTTTGCCTTCGCACGCTTGCATCCACGGAGAGATTTTCAGCTTCAGGCATTGGCGTTTTTGGTCGCTATGGAGTCTCCGATTTGTTCTTCGAAGTCTGCACCCAAATTATCCACGTCATCCGTTCGGCATATTCCTCTAGAAGATCCCGATCAGTAAGCCGCTCAAGGACGTCGAAATTGGGCGAGCCGGCCATATTCGCGAGCAATTGCGCGCGTTGCATTTTTGTGCGCTTCAAGCAACCACATAAACGTCTTGAACGGTGTTTCGATCGTTTGCCCCGCAGAGGGCTCAATACGTTCAAAGAACGTTGCAGGATGCCGTCTATAGGCTTGCAACTCTGCAGCCGAAAGGGGAACGCTCACAATCACTTGCTGCCCGTCATGCAACTGAAAAATGCACGTTGCTGATTGTTGAGGGTACAAAGCAAGCGGCAATATGTATTCCGTCGAAGCGAAGCCTACCGACAAATTCGCAGTGAGTTGCGGAGCGGTCATCTTCATCTTCAAACACGATGTCGAATCCGGCCCGAATCATTGCGGCAGCAACGTAGGTTTCATATCGGGCACCGGGAACATATCCGGATTCTTAAGTCGGCCGACCAGCTTCTTCTGCAGCTCAGCATTGTGGTCCAATGCGTACAGGTCGTATGCCAAGCGAAGCCAGGCGGATGATGCGCCGTTCGCTTCGACTTGGACAATGGAGTCACCCGTTAAACCGGAACGGTGCTGCAAATTGCAGATACTGTCATACCACTGGAGAATGGGATGGCGGTCACTCAACGGCTTCTTGAGTTCTGCGTTTCCCCACGCAGGATCCAAGACGTCCCTGAGATAATCTCCAAGGAAGTCGTGGAACGTCTTACCCTTGACGTGATATAGCTTATTGCGTACGGCGACGACTTTGCGTCCGCCAATCTCCGCACTAATGATCGGTCGGCCCAGCCCTTGTTGAGCGACGCGTTGTGCCTCCTTGGCCATAGCTTTCGAGCTTGCCTCGGCAACAGCCTTTGCTAGCCGTGGTGGCAAAGTTTGGCGCGCTGGTTCGGACGCAATCCATCCGTGACAATGCTTATATTTCTTCCCGCTCCCACATGGACAACGCTCATTGCGTCCGATTTTCATAGCCATAAGCATGCCCCAATCATGGGGGCGGTTTGCGCGCTTTTTTTTGTCCTCAATCGACAACTCCTTGATGGCATGTTCATCGCATTTGCGATCGTCAACTTCACGATCTTCTTCGTGCTGAAGCGATTTTTCCCGACCGCCATCGCAAACACTGCACTGAAACTCGGTAAGGCGTTGCTCGCGCTGTGGGTTATCACGTGCCTCGCTGCCGTGCTCATGTTCCACCCCGAATCGATGGCACCAACATCTACATGACACTCTCGGTGCTGCTTCTCGCGCAGGCGACCAATATGCACTTATCTTTCGCGCAGGAAATCACGCTGCAGCTCGTCACGATGCTGACCCCGAAGGGATCGACGGGCGTGACGGGCACTGGCTCCTCGCTCGCTGCGAGCCTGCCCGTTGTGCCGACCGTGCCGGTCAGCGCGATGGTGTTGATTCTCGTCATCGATCGCTTCATGTCCGAATGCAGGGCGTTGACCAACATCGTGGGCAATGGCGTGGCGACGATCCTGGTATCGGCGTGGGAAGGCGGGCTCGATCGAGTGACGCTCGCGACGACGTTGAGCAATGGCGCGCGGGACCGAGGCGATTCGTGGTCGCCGGCCGTACGCGCAACGACTGCTACCGATCCCCAAACGGTCCCATACAAATGATTCGATCCCGTGACCGTGTCGGCTCGCCGACCTCATAGAACATCACGGCGACTGCACCTGTACGGGTGCACCAAGCTTGCCCGACCCTTGCGGGGCGACTACGAGGTAGCGGCGCTTGTCACCGGCATTGCCCATTCCTGGTGTGACCAGTTGGCGAACCTGCCCGAGCGCATTGACGATCGCCGAGCCCGCGGGATTGGACATGAAATTCGCGAGCACTTGCAGGTCACCCGTGCCATCGGCGTTATCGGCAAGACCTAGTACGTACGGCTGCTTCGGTTGCAGGCCAGTGACGGCGGCCTGGAGAACCTGTACGAGCCCCTGGTCGAACAACGCGACAGTCGTAGGCACATTGGCGGTATCCGCCGTCTTGCCCGACCCCGCTGGCACAAGCACAATATGAACGCTCTGACCAGCCAGACCTAGCGCTTGCAGGTTCTGCGTAGCCTTACCTTCCGGCACCGCATTCGGCACATAAGTGACAGCCTGTGGAGCTTGCCCGATGGGCACCGTTGCGATGACCGTGTTGGTCAGTGTGTCGATCGCCGTCATCGCATCGGCGTTTTCGAGCCCGACATAAATGCGGCTGCCGTCCCCCGACGGCCATAGCCCATGTGGCAAGTTGCCGACTTGTATCGTCGCGACCTGCGAAAAGTCGTCGGTTCGAAACACCTTGACCACGTTCAGGCCGCCGATCGTTACATACGCGAACGTGCCGTTGGCGTTATGCACGACGTTCACGTGATTCGTAATCGGGCCTGTGTCTAGTGTCTTCATCAGCGCGAATGGCGGCCTTGCATCGAACACCTGGACCTTGCCGGTGTCCTTGAGCGTGAACCAGACCTGCTTGCCGTCGGGCGTTGCCGCCAGGTCGGGACAGAAGGGGCTGGCCTGCCTGACCGTGCCGACGATCTTGTGGTCGGCCACGGACACCACCTCGGTCTCCGGGTTGAAGGACGAACAGACATAACCGTACTTTCCGTCCGGTGAGAAGATCTGCATGCCGGGGCCAGACGGGACAGTAATGCGTGATTTCTCCTTGTATGTATTTCCGTCGAGCACCGCAACGTAGTTTTCCCCGCGCACGGTCACCCAGACCTCTTTTCCATCGGGCGTGAAGAATGCCTCGTGAGGAGAGCGGCCGACGTAGGTGACATGCTTGACGGCGTTAGTCTCCGTGTCGATGAATGAAACCGAATTCGATCCGATCGAGACAACCGCAATCGTGTGATGGTCCGGCGAGAAACCCATGCCGTGCACAAGCAATTGACCTTTGTACAACGGACTGAAATTGCCCGGCGACGGATCGCCGAGGCGAATCAAACCAAGCAGCTTATTGTCGGCGGGATCGATCACCGACACGGTGTTCGAGAACTGTTCAGCAGCGTAAACGCGATCGTGATGGCTTACGGGAATGTCAGGATCGGACTGCGATCCAGGGGCCTGCCCAGCCCACGCGATCTGCGCTGTTACCAGCGTGACCGCAGACAACGCGATGGCGATGGCGGATTCGTGTTTCATTGTTGCTCCCCTTGCATAGGGTTTGGCATGTTCATTGGCATGCCATGGTCGGGCGTCCGGTGAGCAGGGGCGGCAGGTATGGAAGCGGGCTGTTGCTGGTCCGGAGCGGGGGCAGGTGCTGGCAATGGTTGACCGAGTGCGACGCGCATGGCGACGATTTCCTGTTGTTGCTCGACAACGATCTCTTGCGCGATACGGCGTAACTGTTCGTTGTGTCCGTAACGCAATTCGGCCTGCGCCATATCGATGGCACCTTGATGGTGAGGCACCATCATTGCGACAAAATCGCGATCGACGTCACCCGTAGGTCTCGCGGACATGCCGTCCATCATTCTTGTCATGGCGGCATGGTTCTCCGTCAGGAAGAGCGTTTCGTTAGACGTAGCGTCGGTCTGTAAGCCGGCCGTCAAGGCAGGCGTATCGCAAAGCGCCGGGACCACCGCGATGATGATCTTCATGATCGTCCGCAAGTTACGAGGATTTCGGATACGCACGATGGTTCTCCCGTTGTGGCAAACAGGTATCTCATTGGATTTCGCGCAGATGAGGATTCCAGGCGCGATTGGGCTGCCGGGGCATCGCTGTCGAGTGCTGTCAAATTACCGGTGAACTATCGCGCAGGTCATCGGATCGTGCAGGCATGGTGGTGCGTGAGGAGAACGATCCGAAGATGACCTCGCATGGCCCACTCTGGTTATAGACCGGAGCGAAGCGAGGTGCCGAAGAACTTCAAAAGCGGCCCTTGGATCCGCACGAGTCTGAACGGCCGATACGGGTCGCTATGCGGAGGTTTACATAGCGCCCCTTGTACTAAACCGGTTGACGCAGTGGGGTAATGGGGAACCTCCTGGATACAGTGGTGAAGTCCGAGTGGGCATCCACATACTGCTTCTGTAGGTGTCCGCGTCTCCTCGTCGGGATCGTGCGCCAGCTCACCGCCACCGATGAACGTCAGCCATCGGCTCTCGCTCTCCTCCCCTACCGCGTCAGCGGTTCAGTACATCACACATCATGCCGACTCCCCAACTTATGCCGCGCCCGAAACCAAGGGTACAACGGTCGAGAGGATCTCCCTGTTTCGAGTGGTCCGGATAGTCGGCATTCAAGCGACGCAGCGCTTCTTGCCCTTGGGACTAGTATCCCGAGTTAAA
>NZ_CYGY02000060.1 GCF_900007165.1 Paraburkholderia piptadeniae | reverse complement strand
GGTCTCGCCCGATGACCTGCGGGTTGTACGGCGTGCGCATGATCAGGTGCCCGTCCGTATGGATCAGCGCCATCGTGCCGTGGGGCCCGAGTTTCAGCCCCGACTGCAGCCTGCGGAAGTATTCGAGCTTCAGGGTGCCGACCGCCACGCCCCGAAAGGAACCGTCCGGATTGTTGATGCGCCGGCTTAGCACGATGATCGGGTCGCCCTTGCGGATCCGCGACACCAGCGGCGCACTGACATAGAGACCCGCGGCCGGGTTGTCCCGATGCACCGTGAAATAGCGCCGGTCGGCCAGATTCACGTGGGACGGCACCTCGGAACGGGAATCGATCAGCACGTTTCCGGTGGCGTCCAGGACCAGCATGGAGCCGAGATCCTTCGCGGTGGCGGCGCGGTCGAACAGTAGCGCATCGCGTAACCGCGCCGGCAGCGCCATTACCTCTGGCTGTCCGACGCCATCGACAACGGCCTGCAGCGACAGGTCATAGAGTTCAACGTTACGCAGGATGTCCCGCTCGATGACTAGCAGCGTATTGCGTGACGCGTCGCGGGCGTGCTCGAGGGCGTCCTGCCGCCCGTCATACAGGAGCACCGCACACACTGTCAGCATGGCGAACGCGATCACCAGAGCGCCGCCAATCACCGCACGGGGTGAGCCAAGGCGTGCCAGCAGGCGACCAGATTGGGAGCGGACCGGAATCACGCGTTTTGCCTTCTTGATGTTTTTGACAGAAACCGGGCCATGATCGGCGACATCCATGGTTGTCCAGCCGGGCAGCCCGTCTGGCTCCGTGCCGGCCTGTCCTTCAATGGCTGCCGGCCCGGTCGGCAATGTATCAAAAAAATTGTCGGTGCGGCCGGCGACCAGGCTCCTGAATCTCGGGCCAGTTCAGGGAGCGCGACGGTCAATGGCGTGGTCGACCGCAGCGGCCGGAGAGTGTCGCTGAATCGGCGCGCCGTCAAAACCGCAAACTCCCCGCCATTCCTGCCTCAATTCGCTGCATACGTGCGGTTGCCGGGCAGTGCATTGCAGCAATCAATCCCTTAGCGCAATGCCCTACATGCTGTCCACAGACTCATCCGCGCTTTCTGTGCACAACTGGAATCCCGTCGCACCAGAGAACCTGCACGCAAGGAGGGGGACCTATTCGTTTAGATAAGGCTGTGACGAAGCTGCTCGGGGGTCGCGCCGCCCGCGGCGTCAGCCTGCCCGGTGGTAGAAGGGAGAGTCGATGCGCGGGTACCCTGATGAGCTGCCGAGACAGGGTCGAGAATGCCTGAGGCCTGATACAGGCAAGCCCAATCCGGGTGCTCAGGCTGCAGCGGATCGAGTTCGAGTAACCAGTTTGTGCTGCATATGCGGCAACGGTAACGTTGCAGGAGCACGGGACGTCAGCCGAGCGGACGCAGCCGTGTCGGCCCGTGTGTGATCCGCAGCCCTTCGTGTGGCTTGACCATCTTGCCCAGTTGCATTCTTTCGCAGGCTTCGCAGCACATGACTGTCAGGGTGGCGCTGGAAGAGTGACCGGCTAAGCACCGCGTTCGGCGATGGGTGGCGAGTCAGTAGTCAAGAAAAAGCCCGCACGGCGGCGGCTGAATCCATATCAAAGGAGACATGGAGGAGACAGGCTCAGTATAAACCCTTGGTCTTGCGATGCAAGGTGCTGTCGTGTCGCAACTGCACGTTGGCTCACGTGTATCCCGCGCGAAATCCCACTGGCGACGAACTCCTGTTGGGGGTGACTTTGATTTCCGAGCAATTTTCCGGTTAGACGCACCCAGACCAGGCGTGGGTTTGCCTCGCGCCCCCAAATAAAAAATGTGCAAGATCAGTTGGTTGCTGTCCACCCTCGCGCTACACCACCGCCGAATCGCAGTTCGTCGTGCGCCAAATGGATGATCTTGCCGTTGATTCCAACATCGCTGGCGTTCGGGGGCGGAGTACGATAGCCCGGAGTCCATTACGAGGAACGAAGCGATCCGCGCGCGAGCAAAGGATGGTGCCGCGCAAATGAAGCGATGATGATGCCCGTGCTGTTCGCGGTGGGCACGATCGTCGTCGGCTATCTCTGGTGGAAGATGCACGCGCTGCGCCAGCAGGCGCGCGCGTTCGGCGACGATGGCCGGACCGGCGACGTCGAGGTGGTCCACAAGGATTCGCCCGACGACGATTCCGCGAAACGCTGACGATCGATTACGCGCGCGCCTCGAGCACGATCTCATGGCCCTGAAGCGCTCGGTCGTGATGTATTTCGTCAAGTCCAGACTCTTGCCCAGCACGCTTTGCGGGCTGACTTCGGCAAAAAAGCCGTGCAGACATGAAGGCCAGGAAAGGCGAACATCCAGCCCTCATGGTCTGCGTCGAAAAACCACCCATCAGCCCGTCCCGCTCGCCGGACCACGCTTTTTCATCAGTAACTGGAGCAGCACGGGCAGCAGCAGAAGCACGAGCGGCAACTGCACGATGAGCCCGGAGATGATCGCAACTGCGAGCGGCTGCTGCATCGCCGAGCCCTGGCCCAGTGCAAACGCGAGCGGCAGCAGCGCGAGAATTGCAGCGATGGTCGTCATCGCGATGGGACGCAGACGGTTGCGGCCCGCTTCAATAAGCGCGCGCTCGAATGGCAGGCCTTCGTCGCGCACAAGTCCCTGCAGTTCCGACACGTAAAAGATGGCGACCTCGGTCACGATACCGATGATCATCGTCATGCCCATCATCGCGGAGATGTTGAGTTCGATGCCCGTCATCCACAATCCGATGAAGACCGCGCCAGCTGCGAGCAGCGGCATCGCCATCACCGCGAGCGCAACGCGAAAGCGCTCGTAGAGAAAGAGCAGCAGGCCGAACACGAGCGCGACGGCCGCGCCGAACACCGTGACGAGTCCCTTGAACGCAATCTGCTGCTGCTGGTACAGACCGCCAAGCTCATAGTAGACGCTCGACGGCAGCAGTTGCGGTTCACCGAGCGCCTTCTGCACATCGGCGACCGTCGAACCCAGATCGCGCCCGTCAATGCGTGCCGTCACGGCCACCATGCGCTTCAGGTTGTCGCGGCTGATCTCCGGCTGGCCTGTGACCTTGACCATGTCCGCGACGCGGCCAACGGGAAACAGATGACCGTCCGGCGCGCGCACGAGCAGCTGGCCGAGTTGCGTATCGGTGAGGCTCAGGGCATTCGCCACACGCACGCGCACGCCGACCGTCTTCGGCCCGCTCTGGAACTGCGTGGCGACGCTGCCTTCCAGCATGTCGGAGATGGCCTGCGCGACCGATTGCACGTCCATCCCTTCGGCCGCTGCCGCATCGGGGCGAATGCGCAATTCGAGCGCATCGCCGGCGGGATTGATGCCGTCGTTCACATCGACGACGCCCGGAATCTTCCCGATGCGCGCCGCGACCTTGCGGGCCGTCGTGTCGAGCGTGTTCTGGTCGTCGGAATAGATCTTGATCTGCACGGGTTGCGGCACCGCTGTCAGATCGCCGATCAGATCCTCCATCAGTTGTGCGAGCTCGACGCTAACGCCCGGGACCTGACTCTCGATCTGCGAACGGATTTCTTCCATCACCGTTTCGATCGGCTCGCGACCGCCGGACTTGAGCCGCACGAAGAAGTCACCACGATTCGGTTCGTTCAGGTCGCCACCCAGACCCGCGCCTGTGCGGCGCGAGTACGTCGAGACATTCGGATTGGACTGCACGATCGTCTCGATCTGCTGCATCAGCCGGTCCGTTTCGGTGATCGACGTGCCGGGCGCCGTGTGATAGTCGAGCACGAAGCCGCCTTCGTCCATCGTCGGCATGAAGCCGCTGCCGACCTGCGTGAACGCGAACGCCGCGACAGCGATGAGCGGCACGAGACCGGTCAGCACGAGCAAAGGCTTCGACGTCACATGCTCGATCAGATACGCGTAGCGCCTGTTCATCCACGAGGCGAGGCGCGTTTCCTCGTGTTCTTCCGCGTCTTTCGCCTTGAGCCAGTGGTCACACAGAATCGGCACGGCGAGCCACGTCACGATGAACGAGATGAGCAGCGCGCTGGCCATCGTCACGGACAGCGCCTTGAAGAACGCGCCCGTCACGCCGGAAAGAAACGCGAGCGGCACGAAGATGATCAGCGTCGCGGCCGACGAGCCCGCAAGCGGCCGCGTGAATTCGAGCGCTGCCGACATCACGCGGCCATGAAACGCCTGCGCGCCGGCTTCGCGCATGCGTCGCACGATGTGCTCGATCATCACGATCGCATCGTCGATGACGAGACCGACGGCGGCCGCCATGCCGCCGAGCGTCATGATGTTGAAGCCCATGCCGAACACGTCGAGCAACAGGATCGTGGCAGCCATTACGACGGGCACGAGCGCGACGGCAATGGCCGTGATCTTCCAGTTGCGCAGAAACACGAACAGCGTGATCGCGGCCAGCACGACGCCAATCATGATCGCGTCGCGCACGCTCGACGCCGACGCGACCACCAGCTCGCTCTGGTCGTACCAGTTTGCGAGGTGCACACCGGCCGGCATTTTGTGCTGGAAGTCCGCGAGCTTCGCGTGAATCGCGCGCGCCATCGCGACGCTGTTCGCCCCCGGCTGCTGATAGATGTTGATGAGCACGGCATCCTTGCCGTCTGCTGTCACGCGCATCCATTGTGGCACGACGCCCTGCTGCACCGTCGCGATATCGCCGAGCCGAATCTGCGTGGGCCCATTCGACGACACGACCACGTGCTTCAGTTCGTCGATATGCGTGATCGTCGTTTTCGCGATTACCAGATACAGCTTGTAGTGATCTTCAATGCGGCCCGTCGCCATCAGCACATTGCTCATGCCGATCGCTTTCGATACGTCCGCGAGCGACAGCTTGTATGCGGCAAGGCGCGCCGGGTCGATCGCCACTTCGAACTCGTCCTGGGCGCCGCCCATCACGTCGACACGCGCCACGCCTTCCACCGACGACAGCAGCGGGCGCAACTGGAATTGTGCGAGATCGCGCAGTGCCGACTGCGACTGCTTCTGCGAAGTCAGACTGTAGGCCAGCACAGGAAACACGGTCGGGTCCATGCGGCGCACCTGCATCGACGTGCCTTGCGGCAGCGTCGCGAGGATCTCGCTGATGGCCGACTGCGCTTGCAGCGTCGCCTGCGCCATGTCCGTGCCCCAGTCAAAATTGATCGAGATCTCGGCGGCGCCGCGGCTCGTTTTCGATTCGACGTCGCGCACGTTCGGCACGCGGCGCAGCGCTTCTTCGACGGGCATCGTGACAAGCGTCGTCATCTGTTCGGCGGGGCGGTCGCCGGCATCGAGCGATACGACGGCGCGCGGAAACGCGACGTTCGGAAACAGCGAAATCGGCATGCGAAACGCGGTCAGCGCGCCGGCGATCGCGAGCAGCGCGACGACGAACAGCAGCGAACGACGATGCCTTTGCATCCACTGGCTGAAGTTCATCGCGCCGTTCCCTGCTTTGCGTTCGGCCCGGTAGCCTGTTGCGCCGTGCCGTCGATATGCACGGGTGTGCCGTCCTGCAATTCATAGTTGCCCACGACGACGAGTGGCCGCGTGGCGTCGAGCGTGCCATCGACGCCATAACGGTCGCCGTCCTCGACGACCTTTTTGACGGTCACGCGATGCGCCTTGTTGTCGCTGCCCGTCTGAAACACGTAGTCGCCATGCGCGTCGTTCAGTACGGCGCTGCGTGGCACGATCCAGTACGTGCCCGATTGCGTCGCGATGTCGGCCTTCACGCGTGTGCCCGGCATGAATGCGCTTTGCCCGAACGGTACGCTCGCGCCGATATTGACGAGCTGGCTTTGCGTATCGATGGACGCGCCAACCATCGCAACACGTCCCGCGACGTGCGCCGTCTGAAGCGCCGTCGACAGGCCGCTGACGGTGACGGTGTCGCCGGGATGGATCGATGCCGCATCGGCGGGTTCAACGCCGAGCGTCACGTTCGGCCGAGCGTTATCGCCGCGCGAGCCCGCCGACAGCTGCAGGATCGCCGAGCCCGCCTGCACCTGATCGCCTTGCGCCACGGACACCTGCGTGACGACGCCGTCATGCGGCGCGACGATGGTCGCGTGCCCGGTGCCGATGCCGAGCTGCCGTTGCGCGTCGAGCGCCTGTTTTGCATCGAGCGCGGCCTTGCGCGCGCTGGCGAGCTGCGATTGCGTCGCGAGTGACTTGTCGTAGAGCGACTGCGTGCGCGCGAGTTCGTCCTGCGCGAGCTGCGCTGCGCTCTTCGCCTGCGTTGCCGCGACCACGGCTGCGGGATCGGCCTGCACGACAAACAGCGGCGTGCCGCGCTTGACGGCCTGACCGGCCTGCACGCGCATCTGGTCGATGCGCGCGACGTACGGCAGATCGACGGTCGTCACGCTCGACGATGAACTCGCGACCACGCCGTATGCATGAACAGGCTGGGCAATCGTCCCGCGCGTGGGCGTGACCGTCTGCACGGTGGTGACGGGCGCTTCATCCGCATGGGAAGAAGGGCAATACACTGAAAGGACTGCCGCGATGCCGGCAGTAACGAGGCCGGAATAAAGCCACGTGCGGTTATTTCGCATCGGATTCGGTGAAGGTTCTGTCTGAGGAGTAAGCATCGGGGATCGCGCTGCCGAGCAACGCCTGCAAGCCGACGCGCTGTTCGGCAAGCGACTCGCGCAGCGTCGCCACGTCAATGCGTTTTGTGATGGACGCGCTTTGCGCATCGACATATGCGCCGAGCGCGAGGTTGTGTTCCGCGTAGGCCGCAGTGGCGTGCTTTGCCGCAGCGTCGACATCGGGCAGCGCCGATTCGGTCGCTTGCAACTGGCGCGTGAGGATCGTTGTGTCGGCGCGCATTTGGGCGACGTCCGCATAGGCCGTGTTGAGCCGGTCCTGATACTCGTCGCGCAGACGTTGACGCGTTGCACGCTCGATCGCAACGTTGCCCTGGTTGCGATTGAAGACCGGCAGGCTCAGGTTGATCTGGAAACCGCTCGTGTAGATGTTGGACGTGTCGCGTGCGCGTACGAATCCCACGGAGAGGCTCGGAAACTGGCTGAGAATCGCCGCACGATACTTCTGCTCCTGCGCTTCGTAGCCCGCCTGAAGCGCGAGCAGATCCGGTCTGCGTTCGGGCAGCGCGGTGAGGGCGGCGTCGAGGGTGTCATCAGAGAGCGGCACATCGTGGTCGTCGCCGGTCAGTTGCAACTGCACGTCCTGCGAGAGACCCAGCAACGCATTCAGGTCGTGATGCGTTTGCTGGGCGGCACGTTGCGCATCGGTGTACTGGCGGTTCGAGTCCGTGTATGACGTGAGCGCGGCTGTCAGCGTGTCTGCGGTCAGATTGCCGGCGCGTTGCGCTTCGGCCATCCGTTCATAGCGCATGCGCGAGAGGTCGCGCTGCTGCTGCAACAGCGGCAACGTCTGCTGCTGAAAGCGCGTTTTGATGAAGAGCTGTCTGGCCTGCGCGACGGTCTGCCATTCCTGCCAGAGCAGCCCGAGATCCGTCTTCGCGACAGTCGCATCAGCGGACTGCCTGTTCGCGCTGCGCGTGACGATCGCCATCACGTCCATGCTCAAGCCGTAGTTGAACGCGCGCGTCGCGCCGTATGCGCCCGGATAGTCGCTTGAAATGCTCAACTGCGGATCGGGCAGCAGACCTGCGGAATAGGCCTGTGCACAGGCGATATGCAGATCGTCGCGCGCGAGCTTCAATGCCGGATTGTTCGCGACCGCGAGCATCGCGACTTCTTCGATATCGAGTCCATCGGAAGGATCGAAGCGATGCGCGGCGAGTTCAGGCAATGGCATGCGCGACGGATCGATCTGGATGCGTTCGAGCTGCTCTGCAGAGGTGCTGGTCGTATAGGGCGAAAGGGGTTCGCGGTGATACCAGGTGCATCCCGACAAGGTGAGGACATAGGCGCCCGCGATGGCCGCAAGTGGCATGCGTCGTGAACCGACGCGCGTGCGGACAAAATGCGCGGCAGAGTGAAAAGACAAAGGCATACTCCTGAGCGGGGCCCGCTCGAATGAAGATTGCGTCGAGTAACGGGCGGATTGTCGGCAGCACGCGCTTAAGAGACCCTTAAGGGCGCGTTAAGCTAAAGGTGCCGACAATGTAGGCTATTCAGGAGAAATGGCGCCATGCGTTTGCTGCTGGTGGAAGATGACGAGATGATTGGCGAGCCCGTTGTGGATACGATGCGGCGCGCGGGCTATGCGATCGATTGGGCGCACGACGGACGCGAGGCCGAACTGTCGCTGGACCACGACATTTACGATCTGGTTCTGCTCGACCTCGGCTTGCCGGAAGCGGATGGCATCGATGTACTCAACCGTTATCGCCGGCGAGGTGGCAATGCGCCTGTGATCATTCTCACGGCGCGCGATGCCGTTGAAAGCCGGATCGGCGGACTCGATGCGGGCGCGGACGACTACCTCGTCAAGCCTTTCGATCTTGACGAACTCGCTGCGCGTGTGCGTGCATTGCTGCGTCGACGCACGGGGCAAACCAGTCCCGTCTATTCGCACGGCGATCTGACATTGAATCCCGCCACACATGAAGCGACGTTGAAAGGCGACGCGCTTGCTCTCGTGCCGCGCGAATTCAGCCTGCTGCAAGCGTTGATCGAAGGACCGACGCGTGTGTATACGCGCTCGGAACTCGAAGAGAAACTGTATGGCTGGGGCGAGGAAGTCGGCAGCAATACGATCGAAGTCCACGTGCATAGCCTGCGTCGCAAGATCGGGGCAGAGCAGATCGTGACGGTGCGCGGCGTGGGATATCGCCTGAAGAGGTGCGAATGACGTCGATCCGGCGCTGGCTGCTCGGCTGGTTGATCGCCGGCCTTGCCATGGCAGCGTCGATCGCGGGTTTCGGCATCTTTCATACGGCACGCGAAGAGGCAAGCGAGCTGTTCGACTACGAATTGCGTACGGTGGCGCTTTCTGTGCCCGCGAATATCAGCCGCGTCGATACGCTCACGCGGCGCACGCCGGATTTCGAAGGTCTGTCGGACGATCGTATTCTTATCGAGATCTGGGATCAGGCTGGCAGGGGCGTTTATAAATCGCTGGGCGGTATCGATCTTGCGCGCTTTCCCGAAGGCATTCGCACGATTGAACGGGATGAATATCACTGGCGCGTGCTGGGTGTTCAGGAGGGCGATCGTTTCGTACAGGTCGCTCAGCCTGTGTCCGTGCGCGAAGATCTGGCCTTGCGGCTGGCATTGCGTACGCTGTGGCCACTCGGTCTGTTCTTTCCCGCGATCATTCTGATCGTGCTTTGGGTGGTCGGCCGGGGACTCGCGCCGCTTGGCAGCATTTCCCGCGCATTGTCGACACGCTCACTGGATTCGCTTGAACCGCTGCGGCTCGATGGCCGCATGCCCGTCGAAATGAAACCGCTCGTCGAGGCACTCAATGATCTGCTGCATCGGTTGAACATTGCTTCCGAAATGCAACGCACGTTTGTCGCGGATGCCGCGCATGAATTGCGCTCGCCGCTGGCTGCGCTGAAGCTGCAATTGCAGGCCGCCGAGCGCGATGGTTCGCTGGTCGGCAGCAAGCCGACGTTCGCGCGCATTGAAGGGCGCCTGAACCGGTTAATCCACCTCGTACACCAGTTGCTGACGTTGGCACGTGAAGATGCGCAACGCAGCGCGAAATTCGAAGCCGTGAGTCTGCGCAGATTGTGCGAGCGTGCGGTGGGTGACTTTTCGCTGCTCGCCGAGGCCAAGCAGATCGACCTGGGGCTTGAATGCAACGGCTCATCGACGAAAGCCGACGATGCCTACATGGTGCGCGCCGAGTCGCAGGGACTCGAAGTGCTGCTCAATAATCTGATCGACAATGCGATCCGTTACACCCCGCAGGGCGGGAAGGTGGATGTGATCCTGACGCGTAGCGGTAATGAGGTCAGCATGAGCGTATCGGATAGCGGCCCCGGCATTCCGGCGGGGGACCGCGAGCGCGTTTTTGACCGGTTCTATCGCAGCACGGGCCACAAGGAACATGGCAGCGGCCTGGGTCTCGCCATCGCGCAGAAAATCGCTCAGCGTCATCTCGCGACGCTTGCTTTCGACAACAACGACGACCGTCCAGGTCTGCGCGTCACGCTCTCCGGGTTGCGGACCGGGTAACTGTCGCCATCCTGTCACCATGCGAGCTGTTTCAGCGGCCACCCACGTGCGGCGTTCTTCGTCAGAAGGAGCGATGGATGCCTTTCACCGGCATCTATGCTTCACCACTCCGATCCATACAGTATGCGGCATCCTGATGCATTCGAGTCTCGCTGTCACGACGCAGGGCATCGCATTGGGACTCGCAGCAATCAGGTTCGCGTATCGATCGAGGAGAAGGAAAGCTATCGATGGCTGGAAAATCTACGGCAATCGACAGCACTGTTTGGGCAGCCGCAGCGATGTGTTGATGGAGGAGGAGATCGCGAAAGCGATATTTGCGAACTTTCTGTCACGACCTATGAGTTGGAGACCAACTTCCCGGTGCGAACCGGACCCTTGATGAAAACGCGCTCGCATCCTGCGACGAAAGCGCGTTTCACCTTTCGTATTGAAGCGTGCTCAACCTTTCCCACTCATCTGATCCATCATCGTGATCAGATCGGCGAGAGCTACCTTGCACCTGGCCTGTTCCGGCGATTTCTCGCGCAGCGCTTCGAGCGCGTTGTCGATGGCCTTGTCGAGCTTGTGCCAGTCGGCGGCGGCGCGCGGTTTGAGCGAAGGCTCGGCATCATCCCACGATGTTTCGAGATCCTTGATCCGCTTTTTCGCGCCGGCCAGATCATCCGCGTCGACGAGCTTCGACGTGTCGGTCGCGATGGTTCTGAACTTCGACAGATCTCCGAGCTTCGATGGTGCAGTAGCGGCATGTGCCACCGAGATCGGCGACAGCGCAGAGAGGCGTTGCGACATTGAAGCGATATGCGAACCTTCCATCGTACAGGTTGCGAAAGCGGCAACTGCGAGTACAGGAACTACCATGCGTCGGTTCATAACCGATCCTCCGTTTGAAGATGCAATAGCTTCGCCAGTCTGGCGGCGTGAACTGAAACCCGATGTGTGCTACGTGGCCTGACCCTGGCGCGTTCTGGCCGAAGCGTAGATGCCCACGAGCACGACAATGACGGCGAGGAACACCACGCTGGTCATGACGGTGCCCATGCCCAGCCCGCCATAATCTCTCGCTTGCGAGAGCAGATCGCCGAGCGATGCGCCGAACGGCCGCGTCAGAATGTAGGCAAGCCAGAAGATCAGTACATGGTTCGCGCCGAGATATGCTGCGCAGCCCATGAGCAGGAGCAGGATGCCGAACACAACGACGCCGAGGCTAAAACCGAGGCCGATGGCTTCCGTAGCGAGATCGCCGGCTGCCGTACCCAGTGCAAACGTGACGAGAATCGCGATCCAGTAGAACAGCTCGCGCCTGCGTGTCACGATCGTGTTAATGGAGAGCGTTCGTTCTTTCCGATACCAGGTAGCGAAGACGCCGCAGAGCAGAAGGGTAAAGACCGCGGTACTGATGTATAGGCTGACACCGAGCCCGTCGCTCAACACATCGGTCAATTGAGTGCCCACGACACTCACGAGCACCACAGTGAGCCAATAAATCCACGGCACGTAAGTACGTTTGCTCAATTGCGTGATCAGCGAAGCCGCAAGCAGCGACAACGTGATGGCAATCGTGATGGTGGTGCCGAACCCTACATGGACGGCAAGATAGTCGGCACCTGTTTCACCGACCGTCGTGGACAGGATCTTGATCGTCCAGAATGCGGCCGTGACTTCGGGAACCTTGTTTTGCATTGGTGTGACGTGTGCGTCGGGCATTCTCCCCACTCCTTTGTTCAAAGACGCTGATTCAAACGTTCAAATGTGTCCGGTCCGAAGTTTGTTCTGTTGCGCCACACTATGACGGCGGGAACCTTATCGAATGCTTACGTTGCGTGCGCGTTTGATGCGTGGTCTGATTGACACAGCACAATCGTTAAATGACTGATCGGCAGACGTGAAGAAGGTCGAATGGTGCACCTCGTTGAGCACGGTGCGCGGGTGCCTGACAGCGGCACGTCCGCTGCGCGCGCATCGGGTGAAACAACGTCATTGGAGTTCAAATACGCTAGCCGCGCGTGTATCCACCACATTGCCATTGACGGGTAGCTGAAGCTGTTCGCCGATGCGCGGCGCCCGACGGCCGCGCTATGGGTGTGCAATAAACATTCGATGTGTGTAAGGTGGTGTGAGCGTGCATCCGCAAGTCGAATGGTCAGTTATTCAGGCGAGAACCTGTCAAACATTAAGGTTGCCTTAACCGGGTAGAGATTTCCGAAAAATATAGTTCTCAAGTGATCCGGTTACTCTGCCGATAGACCTGCTGCCGAAATACGGCGTAACTTTTGGAGAGAACCATGTCAATCCAGGCAGTCGGCCAGAACTTGACCCAGTCTGTCGCCACACCTCCGTCACAGTCCGCAGGGGGTACACCCTCAACCAGTAAGACGACGTCGACGTCTTCCCCGGCCGCGTATACGGTCAGTATCAGCAGCGCGGCGCGTGCGGCATTACTTGAAGCTGCCGAGACGTCGGTTCAAACCGCGCAGGAAGCGAATCGTGGTGACCTTCAGGCACAGCGGCTTCTTGCAAAGGAACAGGCGTCAAAAACTCTGTAGTCTGTGCCTGATCCGGACTGCGCTGCAGCGTCACGTTCGTAGTGCTAGCGGAAGCGCTCGGGCGAGGTCCTGAGGCTTCCGCAGCACGTTGACGGCCCTCTTGCGATGTCGCAGGGCACGAGCGCGGGAGGTCAAAATCACGTCGTGGTTCGTCGTGAGCACGTTGCGCCCGACGTGAATGCGGCGGGTGTTGTCACAGTGATTTTTGAAAAACTGCCGACGCTATGGACGGGACTGTGGTCAAGCGCTACCGATTTGCAACAACGTCAATCACCGTGAGCAATCCGACGAGACCGGCGCCTGCGCAGACGAGCAGCACAGCGCCCGCAGCACAGTCTTTGGCTACACCGATTGCAGGATGATGTTCGGGATACAGGTGATCGGCCAGCCTTTCGAGGGCCGTATTGAACAGTTCGGCCGCCAGGACCAGCATGGCCATCGCCAGGCACAGCGCCCAAAGCACAAGCGGTGGCGAATCCTGCCTGGATGCGAAAGTTGCGCTGGGCTCGCCAGGTGGTGGCTACACCCGCCAGTGCATCGCCGGCGCTTTGCAAGAAACTCCTCTTCGTCATGATCCACTCCCGTCCTGTCCGGGCGTCCAAGCGTCTCCGAAGCCGCGATGTCCATACAAGGCAACCGTCGGCGATCGCTCAGCCTAGCGTCGCCCGGGAGGCAGCCCCAGCACCAGCCGTCCGATTGCGACCACCCAGGCTTCGCGCATGCGTCACGCAGTCGCGCGGCCAAAGCGACGCTCGCGCGTCCGGTACGATGCCAGATCGGCCTCGAGTGCCGCGTCGTCGAAGTCCGGCCAAAAGGTGTTGGTGAAGTACAGTTCAGTGTACGCGAGGCGCCACAGCAGAAAGTTTCTGATGCGCTGTTCACCGCCGGTACGGGTGAAGAGATCCGGTTCCGGCGCGTAAGCGAATGCGAGATGCTGCGCGAGGCTGGCTTCGTCGACCAGCGCGGATCGCCTATCGGCCACAGTCTGTTCGAGAAGCTGCTGGGCCGCCTGGAGTATGTCCCAGCGTCCGTCAATAGTTTGCCGCAACCGTCAACGTCATGCGGAGGGTTGTGGGTGGTTTTCGCTTCAGCGCGCACTGAATCAGCACCCGGAGGCCCGCATCAAGCATCGGACGCGGCGTCCCTTGGTACAGGACTTCGGTGTCGCGCAGTTGAAGGATCGGATCGTCATGAGGTTTTCCGTTTACCGACTCGAACGCTCGTTCATTTTCAACCGGGCCGGCCGGTTCGCGGGCCATGTCGTTTCCTAGCGCATTGCAGCAAATCCGCGTGCAATCAAACTCTTACAGGCATTCCTCGATGGATGCTGTCGAGAGAGCGTGTCAGTACTTGTCATGCTGCTGGCCCTCGCCTCAATGGGCAACACTGTCAAGCCAAATTCAGTCCATGCCTTGAACAAATGCATATAGGACTGGGTGAGCTTCGCGATTTGCCATCGAGATTCTTCTAAGGACGACATATGGAAATCTCGGGCTCCTGTGGATCCATAGGGAAAGCACTAACCTTTTTGTTTCGGGCGTGAAAGCGGGAGGAAGGTTTCATCCACCTAAGATGCCGCACCGATACAGAGGTAGCCATGTGCGCTGCCGCCAACAAAGGAGACTCCACGATGCGTCACACCTTCCGCAAGCTGAGGCAGATCGCGCTATGCGCATCAGTGCTATCCGTCGGCCTCGCTCAACATGCCTATGCAGGAGACGACGGCAAACTCAGCATCATGGTGGGCGGCGCGACGAAGATCATCTATCTCCCCGCGAAACTGACCGAACAGCTCGGCTATTTCAAGGACGAAGGGCTCGACGTCGAAATCCTCTCGCAACCCGCCGGCGTCGACGCGGAAAACGAGTTGCTGGCTGGCGCGGTTCAGGCGGTCGTCGGCTTCTACGATCACACGATCGACCTGCAAAGCAAAGGCAAGCAAGTCAAGGCTATCGTGGTCTTCGGGCAGGTGCCGGGGGAAGCGGAAGTGGTCGCCACGAAGGCCGCCGACAGCATCAAGAGTATGGCCGATGTGAAAGGCAAGACGCTTGGCGTGACAGGTCTGGGTTCCTCGACCAGCTTTCTGACGCAATACCTCGCCGAGCGTAACGGTGTGCACGCCGACCAGTTCACGATGCTCCCGGTCGGTGCAGATGCGAGCTTCATTGCAGCCATCAGGCAAGGCCGTATCGATACCGGGATGACGACCGAGCCCACCATCTCGGCACTCGAGAAGGCCGGCGACGCGAAGGTGCTCGTCGATATGCGTACGCTGGCGGGGACGAAGGCAGCGCTGGGCGGCACGTATCCGGCGGCGAGCCTGTATGTGCAATCCGCCTGGGCGGACACGCACAAGGCGCAGGCAGCGAAGCTTGCGCATGCCTTCGTGAAGACCATGCAGTTTATCCACACGCACAGCGCGGAAGAAGTCGCTGCGAAGATGCCGACGGACTATCAGAAAGACAGGACGCTGTATGTCAACGCTCTGCGGGCGTCGATGCCGATGTTCACCGCGGACGGCAAGATGCCGGCGGACGGTCCGCAAACCGTGCTGAAGGTGCTCTCCGCATTCAGTCCCTCTGTGAAGGGCAAGCACATCGATCTCACCAAAACCTACACGGACGAGTTCGTGGAGGCGAAGTAAGGGTAGGGTCGGCGATCACTTAAGCCGAGTTGGCTGTCGTTTTCATCCATCTCCTCCTCGGGGGTGCCGGGGTCTGCATCCGGGCACCGGCCCCCCATTTTTCTGGTGAGTTCCTGATGAACAGAAGTATTACCGGGCACGCACCTGCCATCGAGTTTCACAATGTCAGCTGCCGTTTCGTGAGCCCGGATGGCAAGGCGACAGTCGCATTGCGCGATTTCAGCATGTCGGTGGCGAAGGGCGAATTTGTCGCCATCGTTGGTCCCACGGGCTGCGGCAAGTCCACGACGCTCAGCATGATTACAGGCCTGCTCAAGCCGACGACGGGCGAAGTGCGCGTGATGGGCGCGCCCGTCGACGGCATCGACCCGCGCATCGGTTTCGTTTTCCAGGCCGATGCGGTGTTTCCGTGGCGCTCGGTGCTCGACAACGTGGCAGCCGGCCCACTTTATCGCGGACGTTCGAGATCCGCTGCGTACAAAGAAGCGGACGAATGGCTGCGCCGCGTCGGGCTCGACAAGTTCGGCAAGCACTATCCGCATCAACTGTCGGGCGGCATGCGCAAGCGGGTCGCGCTCGCGCAGACCTTCATCAACAAGCCGGAAATCCTGCTGATGGACGAGCCGTTCTCGGCGCTCGACATGCAGACGCGCACGCTGATGCAGGACGAGTTGCTGCAGCTGTGGTCGGGCAACGCGGGCTCTGTGGTGTTCGTCACGCACGATCTGGAAGAGGCGATCGCGCTCGCGGACCGCGTCTTCGTGCTGACCGCACGCCCGGCGACGCTGAAGAAGGTCTACGAGATCGACCTGCCGCGTCCGCGCATCACCTCCGAAATCCGCTATGACCCGCGCTTTATCGAAATTTCGCGCGATATCTGGCACGACCTGCGCGAAGAAGTGCAGATCGGGTAACCGAAGTCTGGAAATCACATGACAACCCCACAACACGCGCTGGCCGGGCGCATGAACCGGCAAACGTCCATCTCGCCAACGCCGAAAGAAGCGGTCGAGCGACGCAAGGTCCGCTATCGTGATCTGCTCGTCCTCACGTTGCGCGTGCTGGTGCTCGTCGTTGCGCTCGGCGGCTGGGAGCTCGCTGCACGCCTCAGGTGGATTGATCCGTTCTTCTTCTCGATGCCCTCGTCGATCTTTGCGCAGATCGTCGACTGGTTCGAGCACGGTACGGCCCAAGGTCCGCTTCTCTTGCAGGTCTGGGTCACGCTCGAAGAGACGGGACTTGGTTTCATCATCGGCTCGGTGGCAGGTGTCTTCTGCGGCATCGTACTGGGTCGCAACAAGCTGCTCTCCGATGTTTTCAGCCTCTACATCAAGATCGCGAACTCGATACCGCGCGTCGTGCTCGGTTCGGTGTTCGTGATCGCGCTCGGCCTCGGCATGGCGTCGAAGGTCGCGCTGGCCGTCGTGATGGTCTTCTTCGTCGTGTTCGCGAACGCATTTCAGGGCGTGCGCGAAGCCGACCGTTACATGATCGCCAACGCGCAGATTCTCGGTGCCTCGCGTCGTCAGGTGATGACGTCCGTAGTGATTCCGTCGGCATTGAGCTGGATTCTCGCGAGTCTGCACGTCAGCTTTGGCTTCGCACTCGTAGGCGCAGTGGTGGGCGAATTCCTCGGCTCGAAGCAGGGCATCGGCCTGCTGATCTCGACCGCACAAGGTGCATTCAATGCGAGCGGCGTGTTCGCGGCAATGATCGTGCTCGCGGTGGTCGCACTGGCCGCAGATTTCCTGATGACGTCGCTGGAGAAGCGTCTGATGGGTTGGAAACCGTCCCGGCAATAGGTTCAAGGTTCATATCAGGTTCGACGTTCTGTGGTCATGGCATGGCAGCGCGTGTGCGCTGCTACCCGCCGGTGGATTGAGCTTCGGTCCACGGCGGCACAACAAATTGTTCAACGCAGTGAAGAGGAGACGATAGTGACGAAGAAGCATTTTGCAATGGCCGCGACGGTCGCGGCCATTGCAGTCGCGGCAGGCGGCGCACACGCGCAATCGAGTGTCCAGCTCTATGGCCTGATGGATCTGAGTGTGCCGACCTACCAGTCGCACGCCGATGCGAACGGCAACCACGTCATTGGGATGGGCATCGGGGGTGAGCCGTGGTTCAGCGGCAGCCGGTTCGGGATGAAAGGTGCGGAAGACATCGGTGGTGGCACCAAGGTGATCTTCCGGCTCGAGGCGGAATACCGCGTGGCCGATGGCCAGATGGAAGACCCGGGTCAGCTTTTCGACCGCGACGCATGGGTCGGCATCGAGAACGATTCCCTTGGCAAGCTCACCGCGGGCTTCCAGAACACGATTGCGCGCGATGCGGCCGCGATCTACGGTGACCCGTACGGCAATGCGAAGCTGACTACTGAAGAGGGTGGTTGGACCAACTCCAACAACTTCAAGCAGATGATCTTCTACGCGGCCGGCTCGACCGGCACGCGTTATTCGAATGGCCTGGCGTGGAAGAAGCTGTTCAACAACGGCATCTTTGCAGCCGCAGGCTACGCATTCGGCAACCAGACGAGCTTTGGCCTGAACTCGGTCTATCAGGCTGCGCTCGGCTACAACGGCAATTCGTTTGCCGCGTCGACTTTCTACAGCCATGTCAATAAAAACGGCTTTGCGAACCAGTCGTTCTCGGTCGGTGGTAACTACACGTTTGGTATCGTGCGCGCGAATGCCGGCTATTTCCGCTACTGGGGCGACCAGGGTTCGCTCGGCCAGCGTCAGGACAACGCGTGGACCGTGTCGCTCAAGCTCGCGCCGAAGGGACCGCTCGACTATGAGCTTGGCTATCAGCAGATGCGCGTGCACAACGCGGCGTACAACGCAGACGGTGACATTCCGAATGCCAACCTGGGCACGTTCGATCCGACCTCGGGCCTGCACAACGGCTTCAAGGAAACGCTGTACGGCTCGGTGTTCTATCACCTCTCCAAGCGCACCGAAGTCTACCTGGCAGGCGACTACATGAGGCTGCACGGCGGCTATACGGTCGGCAGCACGTTCGGCGCGACCAATCAGCTCGAACTGACGGGCGGCATTCGTACGCGCTTCTGAAGCCAACACGCCGGCAGGGCGTTCACGTGATGACGAGCGTGGACGCCCGGCGCGAGCCTTTTTCGCCATCCGTGGCAGTGACGCAGATTTGCGCTCGCTGCTTTTTTATGTGGGCGACTCGCGAGACTCAAGACGATGAGCATTCGCAGAATTCTGTCCGTATTGATTGCCTGCTACACGATCGCGCTGGCCGTCGTGGTGGGCATCTCCGTCGTTTCGCTGCGTTCGGCGAATGCATCGCTCGAAGCAACGTATCGCAACGAAACCGCGGCGCTGCGCAAGCTGGCGGCGAGTACCGAATGGCTGCTTCAGGTGCAGGTCGATCTCGGTGGGTACGAAGCGCTGGTCATGCAGGGCAAGTCGACGGATGCGCTGCTTGCGCGCATTCACGCGGAACTCACGAGCAGCGACCGCGAGCTTGCCAGCTATCTTGGCCAGCCCGTTTCCGGGCCCATCGAGCAGGCACTTGTCGATGCGTTCAAGGCGAAGCGCGCTGCGCTGATGACGCAGGCGATGACGCCCGAGATCGCCGCGCTGGATCACAACGATTTCGCATCGTACCGTTCCGTGCACCGTCAGGCCCCCGATTCGTTATTCACCGACTACCGGCATGCGGCGCTCGCGCTGGAGGATTTTCAGTCCCAGCAGCAGAAGATGCACTTCGAGTCCGCCGAGGTACGCTTCTATCGATTGCTGCAAGTGTTCGGCGTCGTGCTTGCCCTTGCGCTGCTGGCGGGCGCATGGGCGAGATCGCTACTCATCCGTTCCATCGTCCGGCCTATCGATCGTGCCATCCGTCACTTCGACCGGATCGCGTCGGGCGATCTCACGGTGCCTGTCGATGCGCACGGAAAGAACGAAATGGGCCGCCTGATGCACGCGCTTTCGCGGATGCAACAGGCACTCGCGGCGTCCGTCGCGCAGATTCGCGGTGCAACTGCGGCCATCTCGCTGGGCGTCGCCGAGATTGCGCAAGGCAATGCGGATCTGTCGAGCCGGACCGAACAGCAGGCGGTGGCGCTACAGCAGAGCGCATCGAGTACCGAGCAGTTGACCGACGCCGTGCTGCGCAACGCGGACAATGCACGCGTGGCGAGTACGCTTGCCATCGACGCTTCGGGCATAGCCGGCCAGGGCCGCGAAGCAGTGGGACGCGTGGTCGGTACCATCGAGGATTTGTCGTCGAGTGCGGACAGGATCGTCGACATCATCGGCGTCATTGAAGGCATCGCGTTCCAGACCAACGTGCTTGCGCTCAATGCAGCCGTTGAAGCGGCACGTGCCGGCGACGCGGGCCGCGGCTTCGCCGTGGTGGCGGGCGACGTGCGGACGCTCGCACAGCGCTCGGCGGCCGCCGCCAGGGAGATCAAGGTGCTGATTGCCGAGTCCCACAGCAGGGTCGGGCGAGGGCGTGAGCTCGCGGCAGCGGCCGGCGAGACGATGACGCAGGTGGTCGATGCGGCGCGCAAGGTGGCGGACATCATCGGCGAGATCAGCGAGGCGTCGGGTCATCAGTCGCGTGGCATCGAACACGTCAATCGCGCGGTCGCGCAGATCGAGCAGACGACGCAGCAGAACGCGGCCCTCGTCGAGCAGCTCGCCGCGGCAGCGGCATCGCTTGACGAACAGGCGCGCGGACTGGACGAAGCGGTGTCGTCGTTCCGGCTCGACGGGGCGCACACAACCAGAACCGAACTTCATCGTCTTGCACCGGACCAGCCAGTGGCTTTGCTGCATTCTGCAGGGACAGGCGCTGCATGACGCATTATCTGATCAGCGGAATCACCCGCGCCCGTGGGCCGTTTCGCCCGAACGATTGGGCCGAACGCCTTGCGGGTGTCGTGTCGATTTTCGTGAGGGAACGGGCTGGCGCGTCGCGCGTTTGTGCTGTCGGCTATGCGATGCCTTGCGTGGACGGCGATGTGAAATGCCTGAGAGTTGCCGGCGCGCTGCAGGAAATCTGCCCCGATGCACTCCGGTTTGTCCTTCAGTTTGCTGACGAAAACGATCTGCCGGTGAAAGCGCTTGATGTATCGCGATCTGACGTAAAACGCTGAGCTTTTGAGGGGGAGTATCGCCACGCCTGTGGGCGAATCTGCGTAACCGGTCAGGGATCGGCGAGCGATAGTACGCCACGCCGGCGTACGTGCCGCGCGTAAGCTGCCGCTCACCCGCTCGCTTTCACAGGTCACGGATCGGCATGTCGCCGCCCCGTAATGGCGCAAAGAATCCGGTTGAGGTGCGTGTCAGCCACGAATCGACTTTCCCGATGGGGAGGTTCCGTTCCTTCTGAGCCAAGCGCCAATGACCAGCAGGAGGTTCGAATTGTTGAATGTCGACCTTGTCGGCGTACAGCAGGGAAATTCAGATGGGGATAGCATGCAACGGTCTGATGGAGCTTGAGCGGCTGAGTGCGATACGCCACGTTGCCAAGAGTGCGCCGGCTCGAGGGGGGCCGGCGTGGCAGAGATTGGCGGAACCGCCGGTAGGGCGCATTCGAAGCTTCTTCATCAAAGGCCCCCTCGTACTTCCCGACGGTCGAAACCGTCGATGTCGCTGCGACTCACGATCCACAAACCCGGTGGTTTTAGCTCCGCAATGCGCGGACGCGCTTCGGCATGGCGAAGCGTAACATGCGTCGTCATTGTGACAAGGTGGCAAACGCGAATAGCGAGCAACCGGTTGCGCAAACGCAAGCATCTCATGTCATGTCGAGATGCGGACTGGCCAGACTGTTCGCTTCTGCGGTCATTGCATCGGGCCACGATGCGTTTTCGCCCGACGAGGCCGCCTCGCCGCCGAGATCGAGCGTCTGAAGGCCGAATTTCCGAAGACACGCGAGCTGTACCACGAGGTCTGCGCGCTGCTGTTCTTCCGTTTCAGACAGTTGCCGACTGCGAACTGCCCGGATCAGCTCGTGAAGCGGGGCAGCATGGGTACCGCGTCGGCCAGGAAATCAATGCGGGCGCCTCATATACCGCCAGCCCGATTCCCGTGGCTGGCATGTACGATTTGAGACATGGCACTTCGACTCTCACAGAGCCGATAAAGAGCAACGGGTTGCCGTTGGCGCAATTTATCAGATCCTCTCTGCCTTAAAGGCGATCGACAGTCCTCCCCGTTTGGCGGTTCAGGGCAGAGGCCTCAAAACAGACGAAGCGTTACTGGATCGTTGCTTGTTCCGATGCCATGCGATGCATGCGTCGCCCGGTGAGCCAGTGGGACAGACGGTCAAACCACAAATGGACGACCGGCGTTGTAAAAAGCGTGAGCATTTGGGAAACGATCAGGCCGCCCACGATCGAAATGCCGAGCGGCACGCGCAACTCCGCACCTGCTCCGTAGCCGAGCGCGAGCGGAAGCGCCCCGAAGAGGGCCGCAAGCGTGGTCATCATGATCGGACGGAAACGAAGCACGCACGCCTCGCGAATTGCCTCGACTGGAGAGAGTCCATGTTCTCGCTCGGCGACCAGGGCGAAGTCGATCATCATGATCGCGTTCTTCTTGACGATGCCGATCAGGAGAATCACGCCGATCATCCCCATGATCGATAGGTCCTGCCCGCACAGCATCAGCGCGAGCAACGCGCCGATCCCTGCCGAAGGCAGCGTTGAGATGATCGTCAACGGATGAATTGCGCTTTCGTACAGCACTCCGAGCACCAGATACACGGCGATCAGCGCCGCGGCGATCAGATACGGCTCGCTCTGCAATGATGCCTGGAACGCCTGCGCCGTGCCCTGGAAAGTGCCGGTAATTGCATCGGGTTTGCCGACCGTGGCCTCGGTCTTGTGGATGGCCGTGACGGCATTGCCGAGCGACTCGCCAGGCGCGAGATTGAACGAGATCGTCACGGAAGGGAAGAGCCCTTGATGATTGACGGAAACCGGCGAGACTGTGTTGTCCACCCGCGCGAGCGTGCTAAGCGGCACGAGCTGGCTTGTCAGCGGTGAACGGATATAGAGGTGAGTGAGCGCGTCGGTCGTCAGCTGATACTCAGGGTCCACTTCTTCGATTACGTGATACTGGTTCAGCTGGGTAAACATTGTCGCGATCTGGCGCTGGCCGAACGCATCGTACAGCGTGTCGTCAATCATCTGCGCGGTGATGCCGAAGCGCGCCGCGGT
This sequence comes from Paraburkholderia piptadeniae, assembly GCF_900007165.1. Classification (GTDB taxonomy): domain Bacteria; phylum Pseudomonadota; class Gammaproteobacteria; order Burkholderiales; family Burkholderiaceae; genus Paraburkholderia; species Paraburkholderia piptadeniae. Next base: position 37,678 of record NZ_CYGY02000060.1, on the reverse strand, counting down.
GTTTCGGTCGATCACCAGGTTTGCACTCGTGGCGGAAGCCTGCTGGTCCGAGGACACATCGGCGAGTTCAGGAAGGCTTGCGAGCTTTTTCGTCAGTACCTTGGCCCAATGGTTCAGTTGATCCACGTCTGGGCTCTGTAGCGTGTACTGGTACTGTGCCGCGCTGATGCGTCCGCCGACCTGGATATCCTGGCGAACCTGCATCGACAATGAAATGCCTTTCACGGCCGCGATTTGCGGCTTGAGGCGACTCAGCACTTGCGCCGCGCTCGCGGTGCGCTTGCCGAAGGGCTTCAGATTGATCATCACCCGGCCCTGGCTCACAGTCGGAATCGCTCCGATCCAGTAGTAGACGTTGTCCACCGCCGGATCGGCCTCAATGATTGCCCCCAGTTCACGCATCTTCGCGGACATCGAGCGCGGCGAGATATCAGGCGCGGCCTGCGTGACACCCATAATGAGCCCGGAATCTTCCTGCGGAAAGAACCCCTTCGGAGTGGCGATGAATAGCGCCGCAGTGGCAAGCACGGTCGCCACCGTAATGCCAAGCATGACGTTCTGGTGACGCAGCACACGATCGAGGCCGCGCTCGTAGGCGCGCTCCATCGCGACGAAGCCTTTTTCGAGCCAGCGCTCGATTTTCTTCAGCGGGCCCCGGTCGCTGCCCGGCGGCTTGATGAACCAGCCGCAGAGCATCGGTGTGACAGTGAGCGATACAAGTGCCGACATAACGATCGCCGCGCTCACCGTTACCGCGAACTCTCGAAAGAGCCGCCCGACGATGCCGCCCATCAGCAGGATGGGAATGAACACGGCGACGAGCGAGATCGTCATCGAAACGATTGTGAAGCGGACTTCGCGCGCGCCGAGCAATGCCGCGCGCATCTTCGGCACCCCTTCTTCGATATGGCGCATTACGTTCTCGATGACGACGATCGCATCGTCGACCACGAAGCCGACCGCGATCGTCAGGCCCATCAGCGAGAGATTGTCGAGGCTGTAACCGAGCAGGTACATCACGCCGAAGGTCGCGACGAGTGATAGCGGGATCGTCAGGCTAGGAATGACCGTCGCCCATACGTTGCGCAGGAACGAGAAGATGACCATCACGACGAGCGCGATCGTCAGCATTAACGTGAACTGCACGTCATGCACGGCGGCCTTGATGGTCTGCGTTCGGTCGCCGACCACATGCAGATTCGCTGCCGCAGGAAGGCTCGCCTGCAGGGCTGGCAGCCGCGCCTTGATATTGGCGATGGTCTGAACGACGTTGAAGCCCGGCTGCTTGTGAATGTCGATGACGATTGCGCGGTCATGCTGGAGCCATGCGGCCTGCTGCGTATCTTCGGGTGCGTCGATCACTGTGCCGAGATCTTGTACGCGCACCGGGGCGCCGTTCTTGTAGGCCACCACGAGATCGCGATAGTCGGCAGCGCTCGTGAGCTGGTCGGTTGCATTGAATACCACCGAGCGGTCGGTGCCGTTCAGGCTGCCTTTCGGGGCATTGACGGTCTGCACGCCGACGATCGAGCGGACGTCCTCGAGCGTAAGCCCGCGTGCGGTGAGCTTGTCAGGATCGAGCCTGATGCGAACGGCCGGTCGCTGCTGGCCGTGAAAATCGACGAGACCGACGCCCGGCATCTGTGAGATCTGCTGGGCGATATAGTTTTCGGCGTAGTCATCGAGCTGCGTCAGAGTCAGCGACGAGGACGTGAGCGCGAGCGAGAACATCGTGAAATCGGCGGGGTTGACCTTCTCGTAGGTCGGCGGGTTCGGCAGATTCTTCGGCAACTGGCCACCGGCCGCGTTGATCGCCGTCTGCACGTCCTGAGCAGCACCGTTGATGTCGCGCGACAGGTCGAACTGCACGGTGATGTTGGTTGTGCCGAGCGAGCTCGCCGAGGTGATCTGGGTAATGCCAGAGATATTGGAGAGTTGCCGTTCAAGCGGCGTCGCGACCGAGGTGGCCATCGTATCCGCGCTCGCGCCAGGCAGTTTCGCGATGATGAGGATCGTCGGAAAATCGACCTGCGGCAGCGGCGCCACCGGCAGGAGGAAATACGCGACGGCGCCGGCGAGCATCACGGCGACGGCGAGAAACGTTGTCGCTATGCGCCGTTCGATGAAACATTCGAGGAGGCTCACGACGCATCTCCCGCACGGGTTGCGGCATGGCTCGGCGCTTCGGCCGTCGCCGCGACCGTGCTCGCCGCAACGCGCACGCCGGGATGGAGGCGGCTCTGCCCGTCAAAGACGACGAGATCCGCCGGTGCGACGCCCGAGCGCACCTCGGTCATGCCTTCCACGCTCGCGCCCGTCGTTACCGGGCGCAACTGCACGTGCCCATCTACGGCGACGACGTAGAGCTGCGTGCCGTCCTGCGTGTTGACGATCGCCCGGCTCGGCACCGCTATCCGGCCGCGGTCCGTGCGCACGAGGACGCGTGCATTGACGAGTTCCCCGGGCCAGAGTTTGCGATCCTTGTTGGCAAACGACGCCTTGAGCTTGACCTGGCCAGTGGCGGGGTCCACCGTGCTGTCGATGAAGACAAGCTTGCCGTCGGCAAGCGCGGCGCTGCCAGCGCGCGTCGTGATGTGAACGGGCAGCGGCCCTTTCCCCTGATTGTCGAGCAGATCGGGCAAGACATCCTGCGGCACGGAGAAGACTACCGTGATCGGCTCCATCTGCGTGACGGTCGCGATGCCGGTCGTGTCGCTTGCGCGCACGATTGCACCGATGTCCGCCTCGCGCGCGCCCACCCGCCCGTCAAAGGGCGCATAGAGTGTGGTGAAACCGAGCTGGAGCTTGTCGTTCTGCACGAGCGCGGTGTCGGCGGCGACCATCGCGGCGTATGACGCCACCTGCGCTTTCGCCTTATCGACGCTCTGGGAGGTTGCCGCGCCGATGCCTACCAGCTTCGTGTACCGGTCAAGATCGAGGCGCGAGTTATCGAGGTTGGCCTGATCCTTCCGCTGAGCGGCTTCTGCCTGTTGCAGCTGCGCCTTCAGTGGCCCCTGGTCGAACTGCGCGAGCAATTGTCCGGCCCGCACATCTTGACCTTCGGTGAACGCGATGCGCTGCAACTGTCCGTCGACGCGCACTTTCACATCGACTGCGTTGATTGCCTGCACGGATCCTGTTGCTGCCACCCGGACGGGGAAGTCTTGCCGCACCGGGTGCCCTGCGTAGACGGGCACTGGTGCAACCGGCGTCGGATGCGGATGTTCTGGCCACAGCCACCATCCGGCGAGGCTGGCGAAGACAAGCATGGCGCCGATCAGCAACAGGCCACCGTGGCCGTCGCCACGGTCGCCGCGGGGCGCGTTCTCGCGAGGAGGGTGGTCGATTCTCATGAGCGGGACAGGTTTGTGGAAGAGTCGGGGCTTGCGGTGGCTGCGTCAGTTACACCAAATCCGCCGCCGAAGGCTCGAAACACGCTCACCGATGCCTGCAGGCGGGCGAGGCGCGCCTGCATGAGCGTGTCCTCTGACTGAAACCGCGTGCGCTGCGCGTCGAGCACCGTCAGGAAGTCGACCGTGCCCAGCCGATATTGGGCTTCTGCGAGCGTAGCGGCCTTCGCGGCGGCGTCTGCGGCACTGCGGTCGGCCGCCTCGACAAGCTCCTGCTGATGCGCAGCGGTGAGTGAATCTTCGACCTCCTGCAAGGCGGTAATTACAGTTTGCTGATAATCGGCGATGCTTTTAGCCGCTGTGCCCCGGCTCGCATGAAGCTGACCCCGCAATGCGCCTCCGTCGAAGACTGGTGCGGCCAACGCGGCTGCGATGCTTGCGAACGGACTCGCCATCAATCGCGAAAGCGATTTGCTTGCGAGGCCTCCGTCGGCGGTCAGTACAAGGCCTGGCAAAAACGCGGCGCGCGCTGCACCGACAACATAGTTGGCCGATTGCACCTGTGCCTCCTTCGCGCGAATGTCAGGCCGCGTTTGCAGCAAGCTCGCTGGCAGGTCAGGACGCGGCTGCGGTATCGGAATGCTCGCAAGCGATACCTGTTGCACCGCGAATTGCTCTGGTGCGCGGCCGGTCAGCACGGCGAGCGCGTGCTGCGCGATCTCGAGTTGTTGTTCGAGCGCCGGCACTGCAGCCTGAAAAGTCGCAAGCGCGTTGCGCTGCTGTTGCACCTGGAGTTCCGTCGCGACGCCGGCTGCCTGCTGGGCAAGCAGCAACTGCAGGACATGGGAAGCATCGTCCGCGATCGTGTGGGCGAGCGCGAGCCTGCGGTGCAGACTCTGCACGCTGAAGTACGTATCCACGACCGATGCGGTCAGGGTCAGCGCAACTGTGTCGCGATCGAATTCGGACGCACGCGCGAGCAGCGCGGATGCATTGGCATTCGCGGCGTTCAAGCCCCAGAAGTCCACTTCATATCGTGCCTCTGCAAAAACGCTCTGGCTCTTGCTGTTGGACCCGTGATGGCCGCCCTGATGGCTACGGTCAACGGTTGCGCCTGCCGCGAGCGACGGATACTGCGACGCCCCTACTTTTTCCGCAGTGCCGCGCGCCTCTTCGACGGCAGCGACCGCCGCCGCAAGCGAATAGTTGTGCGTGAGGCTGTCGTCGACGAGCGCATCGAGCGCCGGGTCGCGGTAGGCGTGCCACCAGCCGGCGCGCACGGGTAGGGTTGCGTGGAGAGACGCGCTGGAACTCGCGCCCGAGAACGCGGCCGGCATTGGAGCGTCGGGCCGCTGATACTCGGGCACGAGCGAGCAGCCTGCGACGAATGTTGCCAGCACACACGTAATGAGGGGAAGGAGACGAATCGACGGCGGCGCCGATTCAGGCAGCCAGGACATGGAAGAAGCCTCTCGCAACACAGGTGGAGCGAGCTTATTCAACAGGTCCTGTCAGGCCTTTCGCGCGAGTATTAAATTTCGTTCACACATCCGGTGGATAGCCGAAAACTGCTCAGGGAGGGACTGCGCTTAGCATGTAGCCTCCGCCGATCACCGTGTGAATCAGCGGCACGGCGAAATCACGATCCACCTTTCTGCGCAAACGATGAATATGCATGTCGACGATATTTCCGCGCGGCTCAAAGTCGTAGTTCCAGGCCGCCTCGAGCAGCATGCTGCGCGTGACGACCTGTCCTTCATGACGCATCAGGCATTCGAGCAGCAGGAACTCCCGATGATGCAACCGCAGGTCGAGCCCTGCACGGGTGCCGGTGCGAGAGCGCCGGTCGAGCGTCAAATCCACGCAGTGCAGAAGCGCGTCCATGCGCTGCCGGTCCGCGCGGCGGCCGAGCGCCTCCACCCTGGCGAGCAGTTCCGCAAATGCGTAAGGTTTGGCAAGATAGTCATCGCAACCGGCGCGGATGCCCTCCACGCGCTCGCGCAATTCGCCCGCAGCGGAGAGCATCAGCACGGGCGTGGCGTTGCCTTCTGCACGCAGCTGGCGAACGAGCGCGAGGCCGTCGAGCGCGGGTAACCGTCGATCAGAGACGATCACGTCGTAGATGGGCTCGCGCGCGTAGGCAAGACCCGTCGCACCGTCGTCAACCCGGTCGACGACATGGCCGGCTTCGGTCAGACCACGCAACAGGAACTGGCTCGTGCGCGAGTCGTCTTCGATCAGCAGGATGCGCATGCGAGAATTGACGGAGCCTCTGGATTAAATTTTTTTCACGATCGCGCGAAACCGTTGAAGGGGGCAGGGCGGCATACTGCATTCGCGTGACGCCCAGCGTAGCGCAAAACGGCCAGGAACGACGCATTCACTTCGCGGATAAACGGCATGTCAAAGGTACTAGTGGTGGAGGACGATGCGCAAACGCTCGCTGAAATCGTCGAGGCGCTCACTGATCACGGATGCGCGGTCGAAACCGCCCGGACGGGTCGTGACGGCCTCGTTCACGCGGTGGGCAACGACTACGACGCGATTGTCCTTGACCGCATGCTGCCGGGCGGCCTGGAGGGATTGGGGATGCTCTCGGCGCTGCGTAGCGCCGGTGTGCAAACACCTGTGCTGATTCTCAGCGCATTGTCCGCAGTGGACGAGCGCGTGCGCGGACTGCGTGCCGGCGGTGACGACTACCTGACCAAGCCGTTCGACTTTATTGAGCTAACCGCAAGGCTCGACGCCCTGATGCGCCGTCGTGACAGTGCGTCGGGCGTGCAGACCTATCAGGTTGGGCCGCTTCGGCTCGATCTGCTCAAACGTGAAGTTACCTGCGCGGGACGGCCGATTGCATTGCTGCCGCGCGAGTATCGCCTGCTCGAGTATCTGATGGAACACGAGGGACAGGTTGTGAGTCGGACGATGCTTTTCGAGGCCGTGTGGGACTATCGCCTCGAAGAGCGCACCAACGTGATCGACGTGCATATCAGCCGGCTCAGAAAGAAGCTTGATGCATGCGGTCATGCACCGATGATCGAAACCGTTCGTGGATCGGGGTATTTGCTGCGTGCGCCTGACTGATCTTCACCGCACTACCGGCTTTCGTCTCGCGACGCTGTTCCTCGCGCTGTTCGGTGCCGCCGCGCTTGTGCTTTTCAGCTATCTCTATGTCGAGATTACCGGATTCGAGAAGGAGCGAATCGACGACTGGCTCGTGCGCGAGCATGCCGGAGTCGGACGAGAAGAGGCAGCTGAGCTCGTGGCGAGCTTTAATCAGCAGAGCCGGTACGATACCCGACGTCAGCGCCCATTCGGGCTTTTCGACCCGGCCGGACACCGTATCGCCGGAGGCTATCCCGGTAATTTGCCGCCCATCCCTTACTTCGATAAGCCATTCGCAATGCGGCTCGAAGTCATGCCCGGGCGCCCGCCCGCGCGATGCATTGCTGCGCGCTTGTCGGAGGCGCGCGTTGCGCTGCAGTGCCAGAACACTCGCGATCTCGATCACTTCGACGAGGAGTTGTTGCACGCGCTGTTGAGCGCCGGGGTGCTCACGCTTTCGGCAGGACTGCTTGGTGCGGTGCTGATCGGTGTCGGCGCGATGCGGCGCCTCGACGCGGTGACGGAGTCGATCAGATCGATTGTCGCGGGCGATCTCAGTCGCCGCCTGCCGGTGCACAAGAGGAACGACGATCTCGACCGGCTGGTGCGCGTGGTTAACGGCATGCTCGACGAGATCGAACGCCTGATGCACGAAGTGAAGGGCGTGTGTGATGCCATCGCGCATGATCTTCGCACGCCCCTTACGCGGCTGATTGCAAGCCTCGAACGGGCGCAGCGGCGCACCATGACCGAAGCTGAGTATCGCACGACGATCGACGACGTGATCACCGAAGCGATCGGCATCCAGCGTACGTTCAACGCGATGTTGCGTATCTCAGAGATCGAAAGCGGCGCGCGCCGGGAAAACTTCGCCGGGGTTGACCTCGCGTTCGTTGCCGCCGATGTGTTCGAGTTCTACGAGCCGGCCGCCGAAGAGCGCATGCTCTCGTTCACGCTGCATCGTGACGAAGCTGCCTCCTTCGAGATGCAAGGCGATGCGAACCTGCTATTCGAGGCAGTTGCCAATCTCACCGAGAACGCGATCAAGTTCGCGCGAGCAGGCGGGCACGTACAGCTCGAACTTTTTCGCGACATCGAAGGCATGGGGATTCGGGTCATCGATGACGGCCCGGGCATCACGCCTGAAGAACGCGAAGCGGTGCTCAGGCGCTTCTATCGAGGCGAGGCAAGTCGCCATACCCCTGGGAGTGGGCTGGGGCTGAGCCTTGTCAACGCGGTCGCGGGGATGCACGGCATGGTCGTGCGCTTTGAGGACGCGCAACGCGGCTGCAGGATAGCGCTAATAAGGTACGCCGAAGCGTCGCGTTGATCGGCGGGAACTGCACGAGACGCTTTAAGGTATCGTTTCGACGAATCACGCTAAGGCGTCGATCGCGAAAGAGCACCATCCCAGAAAGCTGAATCGGACCCTCAACGCACCTGTCTCGACCCGCTTGGACTCGCCGATTGGTGAGGCAAAGCGGCGCTCGGGCCACTCGACTGGGCTGCAGTTCGACGCAGCCTGCGGCGAAAATAAGTGCTGAAGCCGGTATAGCCCAGTACGGGGACGGCGAGTGCGCCCGAGAGCAGAAGAAGTTGGCCGATGAGACCGCCGATCTCACCTCTGTGCAGAGCGTCGGCCCACGCGAGCAGCCTGTCCGCGGGGCTGCTCGTCGCGTAGGCGCGATAGCTGAGCACGCTGCCGGTATTCGCATCGAGATACAGATAGGAAAACGCGTTGGGATGGGGCGCATGCTGGTCAAGCAGATCGACTTCGATCGAACCGCCTGGCTTATGGGCATAATGCAGCAAGGCTTCAACGGGATTCGGCGTCATTGACTGCGCGCGCTGCCACGCCGCCTCCATGGACAGGGACTGGGAACCCGCGGCGATCGCGGATTCCGGAACGGGTTGGCGCAGCGGCGAATTGGTAACCGTATAGACGCCGTTTCGATACCAGTCGAATGCCAGCGGCAAGCCGGTGAGTGCGCTCGTAAGAAGGACCAGCACGGAATAGAATCCCAGAGTTCTGTGCAGATTAACCAGGCGTGCCAGGCCGGTAAGACCCGATATAAGTCGGACGTGGCGAGACAGCCCGCGAAGGGTACGTGGCCACCAGATCACGAGGCCGCCACCGGCGAGTATGAGCACAAACAGAAGCGAACTGGTTCCTGTGACAAGACTGCCTCCCTTCATGAATTTGAAGCGATGAAGTTGCTCGAGGCGGTCAAAAACGCCCTCATAGCGGCCCCGTTGCCCGAGTATCTGTCCCGTGCAGGGATTCACATAGACGATGTCCTTGCCATTCCTGTCGCTGAAACGCAGTTGGGCCGGCGCATCGGGGCGGGCGAATAGATGAATCGAGTCGAGCTGCCCTCCGGGATGGACAAGACGAGCGCTATGTGCCAGCTCGTCGAGCGGAAGGCGCGCAGCACAGGCTGTCACGATCAGCAGGTCGCCATTGATCGCCGGATCAAGCTGCGCGCGAAATAACATTCCCGCGCCCGTTGTGGCCATGAAAATCACCACAATACCCACCGTAAAGCCTGCCCATCGATGCAAAGGCAAAAGACATCTACGGACAATGGTGGCCATGGAAAGATCCCGGAGCGTGGGGTACGTGCAAAGTCGTCGCTCTGCATACGATGAGTGCCTGATCTTAAGCGAACCTGAATGCTTTCTTAACGCGAATTCAGGTAACTAACCGACGCCGATTCGTATGCGTAAACAACCCAATTGCCATCCATATAGCTGTGTTATAGGCTCGAAAAAAATACGCTCTCGGCGTGGGTGAGACGGAATTGTCAATATGAAGATCCTGATAGTCGAAGACCAACGCAGGCTCGGGCTGTTCCTAAAGCAGGCTCTTACGGAGCGTGCTTATACCGTCACCTGGGTAGGAACCTGCGCCGAGGCGCGTGAAGCATTATGCGAGACGGGCTATGACGTGATCGTGCTCGACCTGGGGCTTCCAGACGGAGACGGTCTGGACTTGCTGCGCGAGTGGCGCAGCGGCGGGTTTAACGAGCCGGTCCTTATTCTCAGTGCGCGCGACGCAGTACAGGATCGTGTCACAGGGCTCGACGTCGGCGCGGACGATTACCTTTCCAAACCGTTTAGCGTCGAGGAACTGCTCGCGCGCATGCGCTCGCTGTTGCGACGGCAATCGTCAGTAAAGGAAACGGTGCTGCAGCATCAAGGCATCAAGCTTGATCTCCTGAGTCGCACGGTGCACCTGAACAGCAAGCCGATCGATGTGACGAGCCGCGAGTTCGCCTTGCTTGAGATATTCATGCAGAACCCTGGTCGCATCCTTACCCGCACACTTATCTCGGAGAAAATCTGGGAGTCGCACTACGATGTCGATACTAACCTGCTTGATGTCTATATGAGCCGTCTTCGAGCCAAGTTGGAAGGGCCGCTGGGCAAGCAGGTTTTCAAGACGGTGCGCGGCGTTGGATACCAGCTCTTATGAAGTCGATCGGTGTCAGGCTGGCAGTCTGGTACGTTCTGGCGTCGACGGTGACCTTCGCATCGCTGTTCCTTGTCGGACGGTATTTCACGGAGCGGCATGCGATCCGGGCGCTTGACCTGCTCAACGAATCCGAGTTTGAGCAGATCAAAAGCCGGCTTGGACCGGCGGGAGAGCCTTTGGGCCAGCCCGCAATCCAGCAGCGGATGCGCGAGACCATGGCAGACGATCTCAATCTCTTTTACATCGAGATTCATCAAGCTGACGGACAGGTGCTGTTCGCTTCGCACAATCTGCATGGACGCACAATTTTCACGAAGTCAGGCAGAAAAGCTTTCAATGCAAACGTCAGCGGACTCGGTGAACTACGCGCAGGCGCTTTTACGCTCGGACCACTTAATGTCGTGATCGCGACGTCCAAGCGTCACGTACGCGACGTCATGGTAGGTTACGAGCAGACATTCTATGGGCTGCTGGCCGTGATGATTGTGGTCAGCAGCGTAATCGGCTACGGGTTAAGCAGAATGGCATTGCGTCCCGTTCGCCTCATCGAGGAGACCGCCAACCGGATCAGCTCGGACAACCTGAGCGAGCGTATTCCCGTCTCTGCCGCACAAGACGAGATTTCGGATCTTGCACGCCTGTTGAACCAGATGTTCGATCGCCTCGAATCTTCATTCGACCAGATACGCCGGTTCTCCGCGGAGGTATCTCACGAATTGAAGACGCCACTTACGCTGATCCGGCTGCAGGCGGAGAAACTGCTTGTTGAAGGCAATCTTGCTCCCCCGCAAGAACAGGCTGTGCAGGTTCAGATTAAGGAGCTCGAGCAATTGAATCGGATCATCGAGGAACTGCTGTTTCTGTCACGAGCGGAAGCGCGCGCGATCACCCTTGACCTGAAGGTTCAGAGTACCGAGGGCTTCCTCCATAGCTTCGTTCAGGACGCACGCGTTTTGGCGGAGTTCCAGGGGCGCCGGTTTTTCCACACACATCACGGCGAGGGTTGCGTTGCATTCGAGCAGAAATGGCTTCGCCAGGTGCTGCTCAACCTGTTGACGAATGCGCTTGCCGCCTCGCCCCCTGATGGCCGGATCACGCTGCGTTCAGTATTGGTCGACGGGCTCTGGCAAGTGAGTGTCGAAGATGAAGGGCCAGGCGTCCCCGCCGAGCAGCGGGAACATATATTCGAGCGTTTCGTGCGGCTCAAGCGCTCGGGAGCCGAGGACAAAGGCAGTGGACTAGGCCTTGCGATTTGCCGCAGCATTGTCGAACTGCACGGCGGACGGATCAGTGCGGAAGCTGGCGCGGGAGGCTGTGGGCTGCGTGTGGTCGTCGAATTGCCGACCGCGGATAGCGTTGCGATCGCGCAGTGACTTGCGCCTCGCCGCGCCTGAGGTCAAAAGTCGACCTGATAGCCCGCGTAGTACGAAAACTGGTTGGTGCGGTTGACGTTGGTCAATCCACGGCCGGCTGAGAACAGGATCCGGTCGCTTTTTCCGAGGCCGTAGCTCCCGCCAATGTTGAACCCGAGCGAAGAGGGCTCGTCGGCGCTGGCTGAACCGGTATAGAAAAACTCCCCACCAAGCTGCAGTTTCTCGGTGATCTGGCGCGTCACCGCCCATCCCGCCAACCAGTAGTTTTTGCCGCCGCTGTCGCGATTCAGAACGTAGCCGCCGCCGCCAAATGTAGTCCATGGGCCGAAGGACTTTTGCGCCCATAACGGAAGCAGGATACGTGTGTGCCCGTCGCCGAGTCCACGTATTTCGTTACCCGTCGGGAACACGACGGAGGGAGCAAACGCTATCTGCGGGCGGATGCCCTCCTCCGCTTCCGTAATGAACCGGTATTTCAGTCCGATCTCTGTGTCGCCTATGCCGTAGTGATGGGCCTCGCCTGCTTTGTGCGAAAACGCGAGGGCCGACTTGACGCTGATCTGCAGGTCGTTAGCCAAACCATAGTTGATTTCGACGGCGGGCAAGGCGCCGTCGGCTCGATCACGCCGAACCGTGCCTTCTGCATCGACATTGATTTCAAAATGATGATATTCGACAGGCTCCGGATCATCGGTGACGAATGGCGGGCCAGCGAATGCATCGCCACATGCGAGCAAAGTCGAACACAACAGGGCGGCACTGATCAGAAGTTGTGCCCGTCCGTTTTTTTCGCAATTCTTCGATCCAGTTGAAGTCATATTCATGGTGGAACGGAATGGAGGAATGATTCATGGCACCGGGAAGCGCCATGAATTTGCACGGGTGAACAGCCAGGGAGTTAAGGTCAGTGACCGATCTCGGTGAACTGCGGCGGGCGCCACTTCAACAGAAGGTTTTCGATACGGGTAATCAGATATTCGGCGGCCAGTGCAACTGCGGCGAGAACGATCATGGCGGCAAACACGCCCGCCGCGTTGAACGCGCCCTGCGCAGTGGATATCAAGAGTCCGATGCCCTGCTTGGAACCGAGAAACTCGCCCACCACAGCGCCCACCAGCGCAAACCCGAAGCTCACATGCAGGCTGGCGAGGATCCAGCTCAATGCAGAAGGCAGCACCACGGTAAACGTTACCTGACGCCTCGATGCGCCGAGAATATGGGCATTGGCGATAAGATTCCGGTCGGCCTCGCGCACGCCCTGAAATGCGTTGGCAAAAACCACGAAGAACACCATCACCACGGCAAGTGCCACTTTCGAAGCCATACCCAGGCCGAGCGCGATAATGAAGACCGAGCCGAGAACAACACGCGGCACGGAATTCGCGATCTTGATGTAGATGCTGAAAACGTCCGCCAGCAACTTGTTGCGGCCCAACGCGATGCCGGCAATGACGCCGCCTACGGCGCCGATCAGAAAACCGAGAGCAGTTTCCTCGAGCGTAATCAGAACCTGTATCCAGAGCGGCCCTTGTGAGGTACCGTCGGTCACCCACACCCAGATCTGATCGACGATCAGCGATGGCATTGAGAAGAAGAACGGATCGATCCAGTGCATCCGTCCCGCAAGCTCCCATCCTCCCAGGGTGACGACGAGAACGAGCAGACGCAAGGTATGAACGAGGGTGTTGCGCATGCGCATTTTTGCCTGTGCGCCAAGTTCCAGCCGACGCAGTTCGGTTTCCTGCGCGAAAGAGTCAGTCGTTGATGTGTTCATGTCAGGCCTCTGTCTTTGGCGAGCATTCAAATGTGCACTTCATCTTTCAGGTCGCTCCAGATCTGTCGTGAGAGCTCAATGAATCGGGGCGAATAGCGGGCCTCGGCGACGACGCGTGGGCGTGGCAGATCGATCTCGTAGGAGGTCTTGATGGTGGCAGGGGAGGCGCTAAGCACAAAGACCCTATCGGCGAGAGTGATCGCTTCTTCGATATCATGAGTCACGAAGACCACCGATGCGCTGTTGGTGCTCCACAGATGTAGCAGCTCGTCCTGCATAAGTGCACGGGTCTGTACGTCAAGCGCGGAGAACGGCTCGTCCATCAACAGAATTTCTGGCTCGTTGATAAAGGTTTGCGCTAACGCGACGCGCTTTCTCATACCGCCCGACAGCTGATGGGGGTAGTGATGTTCAAACCGCGAAAGACCAACGCGCCGGATCCAGTCCATGGCCTTGTCCTTCGCCTGATCCTTGGACATTCCCCTGTAAAGTGGGCCGGCGCATACGTTGTCCAGCACGCTCTTCCAGGGGAAGACAGCGTCCGCCTGGAAGACGAAGCCAATGCGCGGGTCAATGCCCTCTACCGGACGCCCCAGAACCTTCACCGTACCTGCGCTCGGGCGCGCCAGTCCGGTAATGAGACTGAGCGTCGTCGACTTGCCGCAGCCGGTCGGGCCGACCACGGCGCAAAATTCTCCCTTGCTGACGCTCATCGTGAAGTCGCGCAACGCCATGATTGCCTTGCCTGCGGGACTGACAAACTGGCGGCAAACCCGATGGAGTTCGATGGCGGGAGGAGTCGTGACGACGGTAGGAGGAATAGTAGTGACCATTGAAAGACCTGATGTGCCGATTGCGTGTCGGGCGTTCATAAGAGGTTCCTTATTGCGTCTTTGCCGCCGAGACAAATTCGGTGGTGTAGGTCTTCGACAAGTCGATGGAATGTCCCTTGACTGTCTGGTCGAATGCCGACAGAACCTTAAGCACCGTGGCCGGACCCGATTCCGGCATGCGACCATCAGGGATGAACGATTTCTTGCCCTCGGCCAACGCCTTGACATATGCGGCGCGGTCGCCTGCGTAGTAATCTGCCGGCATCTTCTGCGTGATTTCTTCGGCGCTATGCGTGTGAATGTATTGAAGCGTCTTGACGAAGGCGTTCGCGAGTTTCTGTGTCAGGTCTTTATGTTCCTGGACCCATTGCGTCTGCATATAGAGGCTTGCGGCTGGGTACAGGCCGCCAAGCACTTTTTGAGTGTTTTCCGGCGAGCGGAGATCGATCAACACCTTGGCCTGGCCCGTATCGACGAGCCGCGAGATCGTGGGCTCCGTGGTCATTCCGGCGTCGATCTTGCCCTGCTGCATGGCGGCAATGAATGTGTTGCCAGCGCCAACCGGAAGGGAGGTCATCTCGCTCAGCTTGACGCCGTGTGACACCCCGAGGTATTGCGTCAGGAAATTGGTCGACGAGCCCAATCCTGTGACACCGAGCGTCTTGCCCTTGAAATCGGCGGGCGACTTGATCTTATCGGCCATCTTGGTCGCAACCAGTTCGACCTCACCCGGCGTGTGGCTGAACTGCACGACGCTTTCGAGATATTTCCCTTTTGCCTGAATGTCGATCGTGTGGTCGTAGAAACCCACCACACCCTGCACTGACCCGGCGATCAGCTCATTTTCAGCGTCGACCCCGGCGGGCTCATTCAGCAACTCGACGTCGAGGCCCTGTTCCTTGAAGTAGCCGAGCCGCTGGGCCAGCATGGCGGGCAGATAGATCTGCTTTTCCATGCCGCCGACCATCAGTGTAATTTTGTCGTTGGCTGCAAAGGCTGAATGACTCACGGTGCTCAGCGCGAGAGCGCCCATCATCAAGCGCAAAACCGAGTGCTTCATTGATCCGACTCCTTTTTGATCGAGTGAACAGGGCGAATAATCGCGGCGCAGTCCACATGCCGCGCGTCGCCAGCTGCGGCCATCCTGCCGCGAGCATGGTTCATTTATATCGATCGACCATAAAATGAGGCTGAATCGAATGTGAATGTCTGTTCAGGCAGGAGGCCGGCGTGGTGCGGAGACAATGTTTTCTCGATGATGCGTGCCGTGCGGTATCGATGCGCAGTTGTCGAGTGAGGGTTTTCACCCACGATGACGCCATCTCTAACGTGGTTATGGCGGCACTACTATTGGCGCCTCTTACTTCTTCGGATCGTCGGCGCGATTGCCTCTCTTAAACTAAATGGCATTTCAGAAATCGTTCACGCTGACTTCAGGTTGGGTACGTAACGTGTCATCCATAGTCACTCCCCACATGCAGCCGTCTGTTCCGCTGTCAACGCGCCACCTGTTGATCTCCTGGCGGCGTGATGCGGGCGGGCAAAGGTAAGCGATCTGGCCCGTGGCTACGACATCCGCCCGAGAGCGGTGTAACCCAACAAACGGAGGCAGCATGAAAAGCGCACAACAGCAGCAAGGTTCGACGCAAAGCGTTGAACGACCGTTTGCATATCCGCCGGACGACACTACGAACAACAAGCCGTAGTCGCGCGCAAGCTTTAGCTGCGCGGCTTGAACGGATGCCTGTTTCGCGGCACGCAAGAGAGCTGTTGAAAAAGGCCCAGGTAAGAGAATAAAAAGTGTTGGGGACTTGATGAAACTTAAGCAACATCGTTTGGCCATCGCCGTACAAGCAACGATCGGGATACTTGCGCTGTCGGCAGGATCTTTGAACGCGTGCGCGGCTGACCAGGGCAACGTGCCAGTAAGCGTCGCTTCGGGCGACACATCGACACCTGGGCAGGAGCAGGTCAATCCGGACTCGGTGGATGGAAACGCCACCACCACGGTCAACGAAAAGGGTTCGGTGACGAGCAAAAGCGTGATCTCACGCGACGCGTTGGATTCGGTCGGCGCACAAAATGCCTATGACGCGGTCAAGAACGTACCCGGAGTGGTAGACGCCGATACAAAAAACGGCGCCACAGATGACCTCCAGATTCGCGGTATCCATTTGAGTTCGTCGAGCAGCTACCGGGTTAACGGCGGCTGGGCACCGTATAGCAACATCCCATTGCTCGAAGACAAGGAACGCATCGAGGCACTCAAAGGCGTCGGCGCGCTCGTCTACGGGATGGCGCCGCCGGCAGGCATCATCGAGAGCGTCACGAAGCGCGCCATGGAAAAGCCGATCGCCTCGCTCGGGGTTTCCTTTAATCAGTTTGGCCAGGTTATCGCAGCTGCTGATCTGGGCCGTAAATTTGGCGACCGGCAGCAGTATGGCATTCGCGCCAACCTCGCCGGTGGTGTTTTGCAAAAGGGGATCGAGGGCGCGCACGGTACCCGGGAGTTCGGCTCTCTGGCGCTAGATTGGGCGGCCACCGACCGGCTGAAATTCAAGTTCGACGTTGAGACATACGATCAGTACGTCATCGAGCAGACTGTTATCAGCCAGTTGAAACCCGTCAACGGAATCGTACCGCTGCCGCGTTTGCCGGATCCAACCAAGTTGCTGTCGGGTCCCTGGGCAGGTTATCGGACGCGAGGTGTGAACGTTCTGGGAGGCGTGCACTATCAGATCTCCGACGACTGGAAGGTACTCGCCGAGGCCGGATACTCGCAAGCGGATCGCGTTTATCGGCATCTGTCGCGGTTCACGAACTACAACCTCGTGACTGGACAGGGTACGGAAAAGATCACACTGGTGAACGACCAGGTATACACGAACAAGTATGCGAAGGTCGAAGCTCAGAACCACAAGACATTCGGGCCTTTCACCAGCACGCTGAATTTCGGGATCGACCGTTACGAGCGGGACTTCAACAACCCGAGCACGACGGTTGTCAACATGTCGCAAAACCTTTATAACCCTGTGGCGCTGCCCGCGCCGGGGCCTGCAGCGCCGGTGACGTACGCCCCGCAGCAGAGCAGCGACGTCGGCATATACGCCTACGACAAGCTCGACATGTTCGAGCGCTTCCATCTGCTGGGTGGGATCCGACATACGACGTATCATGCGGAAAACTCGCAAGGGCATGGCGAGACAGGCAACACAACCGACGTATGGTCGCCAGCAGTGGGTGCGGTGTTCGACATCACACCCAATACTTCGGTGTACGCCAGTTACATGAAGGCGCTCGAGGAGACCGCACAGGCACCGTTGGGTACTGTGAATCAGTTCCAGATCTTGCCGCCCGCGAAGTCCACGCAAGCGGAAGCGGGTGTGCGAGCAACGAATATCTACGGTCTGTCCGCAACGCTCGCGTATTTCCGGATTGATCGTGCGAACGCGATCGTCGATCCCGTCACCAACGTCTTCGGGATCGATGGCACTGTCCGTTTCGAAGGTCTGGAGTCGACCGCGACTTACGACTTCTATCCGGACTGGACGTTCAACGCGGGATGGACAATCATGCACGCGGTGCAGTACTCGCCCGATGATAAGGCCATCAATGGTCTGTCGCCGGAGAATACGCCGAAGTTTGCCGGTAACCTGTCCGTGACCTGGCACCCCCATATGATCTACGGTCTTTTGGTGACCGCGGGGATGATGTACACGGGAGTTCGCCCGGTCAATCCCCAGGGGCAGGGCACGATTCCTTCCGTCACACTGTTTTCGCTTGCAGCCGGTTACCGGACCATCATCGCGAACCATCACGTCGCCTTCAATCTGAGTGCTACCAACCTGTTCAACAGGCGCTATTGGAGCTCCGCGGTCAACGGCGACCTTGGCGTCGGCCTCGAGCGAACGATCAAAGGTAGTGTGAGAATCTTTTTCTAACGGACTCGTGTATCCGGAGGAGCTTTATTCCATGATGCGACGTCTTCTGCCCATGTCTGCCGCTATCGTGCTGGCCATGACCTGCGTGAGTTCCAGAAGCGCACCGCTAGGCACTGAGCCAGGCGGCAGGGCGAGCTCACCACAAGCGGTGGACAAGGCGTCCGGCTCGCCGGCGTTCGATCTGTCTCGCCTACCTGCTTATCAGCCACAACAACAGGTATCTGGCTCTATCAGGAACTTCGGATTTGGTCTCGGAGGTCTGCTGAAAGACTGGGAGGAGGGCTTCCGGAAATTTCATCCCGATATCCACTTCGAGGACAAGCTACCGACGAGCGACGCCGCGATCCCTGCACTGGTGACGGGCGTCACTGACCTTGCGCCGGATGGCGGCGAAGCAACCCTGACCGAAACGCTGTCATTCTTCGAAACCTACGGCTACTACCCAACGGACATCACCGTGGCGAGCGGCGCGTATGACGTGGAAGGCCGTTCCAACGGCCTGGTAGTCTATGTCAGTAAAGACAATCCGATCAGCAAGCTGACAATCGAGCAACTCGACGGCATCTTCGGCGCCCAGCGCACTGGCGGTCTCCGGGGTTTCAAATGGACGCTGGCCGACGGCCGTGACGCGCACACGGATATTCGCACCTGGGGGCAGCTGGGCTTGAAGGGAGCGTGGGCCAACAAGCCGATTCACACCTATGGCCATGCGCCGTCCGGTACGTCGCGATTCTTCCAGTGGAAGGTGCTCAAAAATGGCGACAAGTGGAATCCGAACTATCAGGAGTTCGTCGAGACCGGCAGCAAGATGATCGGGGACAATGATCGCGTGAAACAGCATGGCGGATTGCAATACATGCTGGCCGACCGGCTCGCGAACGATCCCTACGGGATTGCATGGACCGTCGTACCGCAGGCGAGCAAGGTCACCGGGATCAAGCCGGTCGCATTGGCGCCGCGCGGCGGCGGAGAATTCGTGGTTCCCAGCAGGGCCAGCTTCCAAAGCCGCACTTATCCGCTTGTGCGCAGCATTTATATCTATCTGAATCGCGCGCCGGGCCAGGCGGTCGATCCGAAACTGAAAGAGTTTTTGCGTTATGTGCTGAGTCGCGAAGGCCAGGCCGCCGTCATGAACAATGGCAACTATCTGCCGCTCACTGCGGCCGTGGTCAGCGAGCAGCTCAAGAAGCTCGAATAGCGTCTTCCAGGTGCCGTGCATACAGGCGATGTCCCAAACAGCCGAAACTGAGAGGAGTTCATGAAGCTAACGTCATCATCGAAATTGCAGGGAACAGCATCCGTACTGCTTGCGCTCGCGGGGCTTGCACTGGGCGCTGCGCATGCCGCTGCGCAAACACCGGATCTGAATCAGCTTGCCCCCTATAAGCCTGAGTACAACGTGACCGGCGGTCTGCGAATTGCGGGCAGCGAACTGAAGGGCAATGTCGACTTGCTCGTGGAAGGGTTCAAGAAATTCCACCCGGATGCGATGGTCTCGACCAACTTCATGACCAGTAGCGAGGGCGCGCTCGGCATGATGTACGCAGGCGTATCGGACATCGCGCCAATGGGAGACGATGCAAAGGTCACCGATCAGATGCCGTTCTATAACACGTATCGGCATGTGCCGACCGAGATCTCCATTGCGACCGGCGGATATGACAAGCGTGGAACGCTGTTCGCATGGGCTATCGTGGTCAACAAAGACAATCCGCTTGCAAAGCTGTCGATGGGGCAACTAGACCGGATTTTCGGCTCAGAGCGCACTGGTGGCTGGGAAATCGGCGCTGACGCGAATAACAATCTTCTATACACGTCCAGATATGCGAGAGGCCCTGAAACCAATATCCGAACGTGGGGTCAGCTTGGCCTGAACGGCGACTGGGCGAACAAGGAGATCCAGACCTACGGATACATCGCGCCGGGTTTTGCGGTCAATTTCGAGCGAAAAGTCATGCACTGGTCGGATAAGTGGAATCCGAATTTCAAGGAGTACGTTGAAGAGAAGGAAGCGACCACCGATGCGGCCGGCAAGGCGGTGGCAAGCGAACGGATGCTCGAAGACATCAGCAATAACAAATACGGGATCGGCTGGGCAGCACTGATGCACGCTAAAGACTACCCGAACGTCAAGGTGCTGGCCATTTCGCAGACGGACAACAGTCCGGCGATCGCGCTGACGCCAGACAACGTCAAGAACCGGAGCTACCCGCTCACGCGCGACGCGTATATCTATGTGAACCGCACACCAGGGCAGCCACTCGACCCGAGGGTACGCGAGTTCATGCGCTTCGTGCTTAGCCGCGATGGCCAGCAGATCATCCAGAACGCCGGTGTCTATACGCCGCTGCCGGCCAAATATGTCGCCGAGCAATTGAAGAAGCTCAACTGAGAAACCTCCCATGAAAGTCGGTCTTCACGTTCTCGGACTGGCCGTTGTAATCACCACGGCGTCCTGCGCGGGTCCAGCTAGGATAGCTGCGCCCGACCACTACAAACCGCGCGAGCAGGTGAGCGGTGAAATCAGGATCTGGGGCAGCCCGGCCGATGGCCCGTTGCTCAAAGACTGGGAGGCGGGGTTCATGAAGACCCAGGCAGGCGTGACGTTCAGCGAACAGTTGCACGGGCCGGAGTCAACCATGGCAGGTGTCTATAACGGCGTTGCGGATCTGGCTTTCATGGGACGGGAGATGCGTGTGCCGGTAGAAAACATGGCGTTTGAGTGGGTATATCTGCGAAAGCCAGTCAGTATTCAGGTCGCAAACGCAGGCCTGCGCGCCGAACGGCCCAGCACGAACCTGGCGATCTTCGTGAACAGGCGCAATCCCATCGGGCAACTCACTCTCGCGCAGCTCGATGCGATTCTTGGGGCTGAACACAAGCGCGGCGACGCGAACTTCCGCCACTGGGGCGATATTGGCGTCGAGGGCCCGTTGCACGATAAGCCGATCAATGTCTATGGGCCGCCGGTGGATAGCATTCCTGCGCTTTTCATCCGCCATGCTGTGCTGAAGGATAGCCAGAAATGGAATCCGGACTATCGGGAATTCCCGACAGACGGATCGGACCTGCTCGATGCGATCGCGCAAGATCCTTCGGGCATCGCATTCGCGCCGCTGAGTGCAGGAAATCAGGCGGTCAAGCCGGTGGCGCTGGCCAACGACGCTTCGGGTCCCTTTTATCCCTTGACCGAACGCAGCGTCAGTGCGCGCACGTATCCGATCGGGCGCGTCATCACGATGGTGCTGGACAGAGCGCCGGGCAAGCCGATCGATCCGAAGGTAAGAGAGTTTCTCCGCTATATCCTGAGTCCGGACGGGCAGGCGGCAGTTGCGCGCGATGGCGCATACATACCCCTGAGCACCGAAAGCGCACAGCAGCAGCTCAAGCGACTCGACTAGTCAGTGAAGGTCATCATGCGCGCCCTCTCGTTACTGCTCTGTCTATGTATTGTTGCCGGCAATGCCTTCGCGGACAGCTTGGATCTTCCGCCCGTCTACCAGCCTCGACAACATGTCTCCGGTCTGATTCGCATCTGGGGGCATGGAGCCTATGGTGATGCGACCGACTTCATTGAGTCGCTGGTTCGAGAATGGGAATCCGGCTTCCGCAAATATCAACCAGATGTGCAGTTCGACAACGAGTTGCACGGAACTGCATCTGCGATCGGCGCCCTTTACACAGGCGCGGGCGACCTTGCTCTTATGGGGCGGGAGATCTGGCCCAATGAGATCTCGGCCTTCAAGGAGGTGTATCAATACCCGCCGACAGGTGTGGACGTACTGACGGGCAGCTTCGACGTTCGCAACCGTGGTTATGCGATCGTGGCATTCGTGAACAAGGCCAATCCGCTGACCCATCTGACGCTCGCCCAGCTAGACGGGATTTATAGCGTCGATCGTCGACGCGGGTCGGCGCCCGTGCGAACCTGGGGTGATCTCGGCTTGACGGGCGAATGGCGCGACAAGCCCGTTCACGTCTATGGATTGCCAATTGCACGAGGTTTTGCCGAGTACTTTGAAGACACGGTTTTTCTCGAGTCGCGGAAGTGGAACCCCGCATTGCGCGAGTTCGCCGATGCGCCGGGTTCGAACGGCGCGACAGATGGTGGGCAAATGATGCTCGACGCACTGGCGAAGGACCCTCTCGGAGTCGGCTATGCAGGTCTCGTTTATCACAACCCGGATGTCAAGCCGCTCGCGCTCGGTGTCAACAACAATGGCCCGTTCGTCAAGCCGACGAAGGAGAACGTGATTGACCACACGTATCCGCTCAAACGGATGATCACGATGTTCCTTAACCGGCCACCTGGACAGGCGGTCGATCCCAAGCTTGAGGAGTTTCTTCGCTACGTGTTGAGTCGTGAAGGGCAAGAAGCGGTGGTACGCGACGGACAGGGCTATCTGCCGATGCTGGCGCCATTCGCCCGTAAAGAACTGAGCAAACTGGAGAACTGAAGTGGCTAGAAGATCATATGCGGCGCTCGTGCTTTCGCTGATGTCCGTCGCGGCGTTAGCACAGAATACCTGGCAATCTCAACCGACCGAAGCGTCGAAGAAACTTCCTGTCGGCTCTGCTGCCGAGCGCAAAGCCCGCATGTCGGCGAGAGCCAATCGGCCCGCGTACACGAAGCAGTTCGATCTCTCAGGTTTACCGCATTATGTGCCGGAGCAGAAACTGAAGGGGAAGTTGCGCATTTGCGGCAACAACTACGTCGGCGACGCCCCGCTTGGCGGCTATTGGAAGCAGGCGTTTGAGAAGTTTCAGCCGGGTATCAAGATCGAGTACTTCCTGCCCACGGCTGCGATCGCAGTGCCATGCCTTTACTTCGATCGTGCCGACATCGGAGTCAATCACGCACCGAGCTTCTACGATGGCCTCGCACACCTGCGTCTGAAAGGGTATGAGCCCACCGGTATCTCCGTAGTCACCGGCTCTTTTGACTACGTGGGCTGGCAGAACAACATGGTCATCGTCGTAAACAAAGACAACCCGATCACCGGGGTCACAATGAAGCAACTTGACGGGATCTTCGGTTCTGCGCGCGACGGCGGCTGGGTCGGGACGACCTGGCATCCGGAGTTCGCCCGCGGGCCCGAACAAGACATCCGCACCTGGGGCCAGATGGGTCTCCAGGGATCGTTGGCAGACGAAAAAATCCACCCGTACGGCTACAGCCTCCGCTACGCGACTGCGATCGAGTTCTCCAACAAGGTTCTCCGGGCTAGCGATAAATGGAACGGAGATTTGCATGCCTATGCCAACTACCGCCGCCCCGACGGCACCACCTACCTCGAGGCCGACCAGATTACAGATCAGGTGAGCAAGGACCCGGCGGGTATCGGCTACGTCCGGTATCACGACGGTTTCCCCAAAGACGTTAAGGTGTTGGCCGTTGCCAGGGACGAAAACAGTCCTTTCGTTGACTACAACATCGACACGCTCCAGAACCGCACCTATCCGCTGTGGGGCGACCAGTCTTTCTGGGTAAGCCTCAAACCCGGCGCAAAGATGGATCCGAAGGTGCGCGAGTTTATCCGCTTCGTGCTGAGCCGCGAAGGACAGGAAGCGGTAGAGAAGGACGGCAAGTACCTGCCGCTATCGGCCGAGGCAGCGCAGGCGGAATTGAAGAAACTTAATTGAGGAGATCGGATATGAACCGCAAATTTGCTGGCGCTACGCTGGGCGTGGCGCTCCTGATGGGGATTGCCGGGTCCGCAACGGTGATGGCTGACACTGATACGACGGTGAGAGGACAGCGGGAAGGCGAGTCTACTGACGGTCTTGACATGCAGGCAGCCCGCGCGAGGATGATGACCGCTCGCGGTCGTCATGTCGCTTACACGAAGAAGTTTGATCTGTCCGGGCTGCCGGACTATGCGCCAAAGGAGAAGGTCCACGGCACGATCCGTATATGGGGAAGCAATTACATCACCGACGGGTTCCTTGGCGGTTATTGGGAGGCTGCATTCAAGAAGTACCAGCCCGATGCCAGGATTGACTGGCATATGAATACGACCCTGTCTGCCGTTCCCTCTCTTGCGCTCGGGGTCAGCGACGTGGGAATCGGGCGTAAGATCACCTTCCAGGAACAGGAGCTCTTCGAGCGTTCCACCAATCACTCGCCAGTCGAAATCGATATCGCGACCGGGTCCTATGATGTGCCGGGTTGGCAACCCGGATACGGCGTCGTCGTGAACAAGAACAATCCGCTTACCAGGATCACGATGGAACAACTCGACGACATTTTCGGTGCGGAGCGCACGGGAGGATGGGAGGGGACGAGCTGGCGTCCGAACTGGGCGCGCGGCCCTGAGAAGAATATTCGTACCTGGGGCCAGCTGGGGTTAGGTGGCGAGTGGGCCAATAAGCCTATCAACGTCTACGGACTGACACTTCGCTACCACCAGGCGACCGAAATTTCAGACCGCGTCCTCAAGGGTAGCGACAAGTGGAACGAGCATCTTACGACCTACGCCAACTACGTGTCGAAGAGCGGCAAGCTTGAGCGGGGAATGAACGAGGACCTCGCCAACGATCCGTACGGCATTGGAATCGTGGCCGCGCCGACGACCAATCTGACGGGTGGCGCCTCTGAGCCCACGCAAAAGATCCTGCCGGTGGCTTGGAAAGACGGCGGACCGTACGTTCCTTACACGCTGGACACACTGCAGAACCGGACCTATCCCCTCTACGACCAGATTTTCGCGTATCTGGATCATGAGGCCGGCAAGCCGGTGAACCCGGGCGTCGTCGAATTCCTGCGTTTCGTCTTGAGCCGGCAAGGTCAGGAACTGGTGCAGAAGGATGGCAAGTATTTACCGCTGACCGCTGAAGTAGCCAAGGCGGGCTTGCAAAAGCTGGATGCGCTTGAGAAATGAGCAGCTTCACTGTCGATATCTCACATGACGGGCTGACGAAGCCCAGAGGAGTTGCATCATGAAGCGCAGGAGCGTGCTTGCGGGGCTCTGCTCGGCACCTTTGGCGGCCGCGACGCTCGCGTCCCGGACCGCCTGGGCAACGGATGTGGCCTCGCCCACCACGGACGCTGCGGCCTTGTCGAAGGCGCGCGCCACCGGTACTAAGAAGCGGGCGGTGCGCAAGTTCTACCAGCCTCAGTTTGACCTGAGCGGTCTGCCGGAATACACGCCGGCACGGCAGGTGACGGGCACCATCCGGCAGTGGGGCAATAACTATATCCAGGACAGCCCCCTCGTCGATGTGTGGGAGCAGGCTTTCCGGAAATTCCATCCTGCGATCAGGTTCGAAGACAATCTGTCGAGTTCGTCGGTCGCGTTTCCCGGGTTGATCGCTGGTGTCGCCGATCTGGCGCCGATGGGGCGCCAGGCGCTGTGGGACGAACTGAAGGGGTTCGAGCGTGAGGGCGCCGAGGGCGGCGCAGGAGGGTCTGCCGCGGTCGACATCGTGGAGATCATCATGGCAACGGGCTCCTACGACGTGCGCGGCTGGACTTTCGCGTTGGGCGTCTTCGTTCATCAGGACAATCCCCTCACCAGGCTCACGTTCGAACAACTTGACGGGATTTTCGGCGCGGAGCGCGCCGGCGGGTGGGAGGGGCTGACGTGGCGGCCGGATTTCGCACGTGGACCGGAAAAGAACATTCGCACCTGGGGGCAACTCGGTCTGACGGGTGAATGGGCAGACAAGCCGATTAATGTATACGGGTACAACTTCAAGTATCACTTCGCCGATGAAATCGACAAGAAGGTATTGAAGGGTTCTGGAAAATGGAACGAGACATTGCGCATGTACTCGAACATGGCCGGACAAAAGTCCGATGGCACGCTAACGGGCGGAGGCGAACTCATGATGAACGACCTGTCGAAGGACAGGTACGGAATCGCCTACACAGGAATCCCGTTCAAGACACCCCAAACAAAGGTATTAGCGCTTGCCGGCAAGACTGATGGACCCTACATCGACCTCACGCTTCAGACCGTACAGGCGCGCCAATATCCGCTGACGCGAGACGTGTACTACTACCTGAAGCGTGAAAAAGGCAAACCAACGGATCCGAAAGTCAAGGAGTTCCTCCGATACGTTCTGAGCAGGGAAGGACAGACTGCGGTCGAACGCGATGGAAAATATCTGCCGCTTACTGCCGAGGCAGCCCGCGAGCAGCTTGCCAAGCTCGACTGAGGCGGGATGAATTCCATGAAGCGAACCCTCTTTCTATCCACGGCTTTCGTTCTCGCTATGCCGGCCTATGCGCAGTCTACCGCCCCGATCTTCGCGCAGCAGTTGGTCGACAAGGCGCTTGCTGCGCATCCAGAACTGACGGTGCTGGCATTGCATGTGACCCCGCCTGCGGCGGCCGATAACATCATCATTGCGTCGAATATCGGCCGCATCGGCAAAAAGGCTGACGATGATGATCTGAGTGTGCTTAATACCGGAAAGCCGCGCATCGAAATGACCAAGTCCGGCGATTTGTCGGTGGAAGTGCCGATGCATGATCACGGCGGACAAACGATTGGCGTCGTCGGCGAGACGTTCCGATATCACGCCGGCGACGATAAGTCGAAGACGGTCGAACTCGCGGAACAGGTCAGAGATGAATTGGCCTCTCAAACGCCATCACTCGCCAAGCTGTTCGAGCGGGCCAAGTAGCCAAACCTGCATAACCTTCACTTTGCTGTTCATTATCAGGCGCGCCGGCGCCTGAGGGGCTGTTACGTCTTGACGCGCGGCCGTAGCCAGGACCGGGAGGTAAGGAAGTTATTGCATCGGTAATCCCAGATCTCACGCAAACTTAATTTGGATTTAACACACGTTCATTTCCACTCAAGGTATCGAACCTAGAATCAATTCACCGTTTAACCGGTATCGACTCGTAGGCCATTTAGGGATAGACATGAAACCGTTGAAAAAGATTGCATTCGCAGCGATATTCGGCGCACTGTGCGTCGCATCTCTCTGGACCGCCGAAGCCGTGCATGCCGAAAACACCAAGAATTGGACACCGCCGTCGCATAAGATCTATGCGCAAACGCTGTCGGATCAGATCATGGCGCAACACCCGGAGCTGCTCAGTGTGACATTCCATGGAGTTCCCCCCGGTGCAACCGATCAGTACACGATGTTCGCCGGGTCCTATCCGGATCGCATTGGCAACGCAGACGATCCGGATGACATCGACATCAGTAAAAAGGGTATCACGATCGTTGATCCGAGATGGCATCGCGCGAATGACCCGGTGAAAAAGTTCGTCATGATGCTGCCGTTGCGTGACGCGTCCGGCGAAAACATTGGGGAAATCGTGATGGCCTACAAGATCGACGCCAATAGCGCAGGTAAGGGCGAAAAAGATTATTTTTTGGCGTCCACGGCGTTGCGCGACAGTCTCGAGAAGCAGATTCCAAGCTATGCAGCGTTGTATCAGCCGACCAAATAACTCCGCTTCCAATCTGTTCAACGTGCTGTCCGGCGGTTGAGGACAGTGCGCGGTGTCTTTTCGGGTGGTAAAAGCCCACCTCAACTTTGATGAAGGAGACGGAGAATGCGTGCGCGATTTTCCGCGATGCTGTCTTTCACGATGTTAATCGGACTTGCGCCCTACGCAGCGCAATGTTATGCCGATACCGCTGCGCCGGGGCCTGCGCCGCTCACGTTTGCCGGACGCAGCCAGTTGCCTGGTTACACTGGTGACTTTGATCACTTCGCAGTTGACCTGAAGGGAAACCGCCTGTTCCTCGCTGGCGAGGACGGCGGCACGCTCGAAGTCTTCAATCTGAAGACCGGCCAGCACGAGAAGACGATAAAGGGATTCGAGCAACCGCACTCAATCCTCTATCTGCCTGAACGAAATCGTCTGATCGTCACGGATAGCGGTGATTCCATGACCAAAGTGGTAGATGCCACCACGTACCGGATCGTCGGAAAAATCCAGCTGACGCCAGGTGCTGATTCGATGTTCTATGATCCGTCCCGCAAGCACATGTACGTCGTCACAGGCGGCAAGAACGCCAGGAACAAGATGGCGGACACAATCGTTTCGGAGGTCGATCCGGTGACCGGCAAGCGCATCGGGGATATCAAATTCGATACTGATTTTACGGAGTCGATGGCGGCTGAACAGAAAGGGAATCGGCTCTTTATCAATGTGACCGGGAAGAGCCAGATTGCCGTGGTGGACAAAAACACTCGTGCAGTCACGGCAATGTGGCCCATAAAAGACGGCGAGCTGAACGCGCCGATGAAGCTTGATGAAAAAAATCATCGCCTTTTCGTCGTAACGCGCAAGCCTTTCAAGCTGCTTGTCCTCAACTCTGATACAGGAGAGGAGATCACCAGCTTCAAGGCGCCCGAACGGACGAACGAAATGCTGTTCGATGCGGTGAATCACCGTATCTATCTTGCGGGTGACGACTACCTGTACGTGATCCAGCAAAAGGACGCTAAGCACTATGAAGAGTTGGCACATGTGCCCTCCGCGAAGGGGGCGAAGACGGCCATTCTCGTGCCGGCACTCAAGCGTGTGTATACCGCGGTTTCGCCGGGTGACGAAAAGGTTGGTGGGGAATTGATGTGGTTCAAGGTCAATCCCGGCAGTGCGCAAGATTCCGTTGCAGGCAGCTAGCACTGTGGTTCACGAGCAGGCGGGCGTTGGGATGCGCTATTTCCATATCCAGGAACGGCGACATA
This sequence comes from Paraburkholderia piptadeniae, assembly GCF_900007165.1. Lineage (GTDB taxonomy): Bacteria > Pseudomonadota > Gammaproteobacteria > Burkholderiales > Burkholderiaceae > Paraburkholderia > Paraburkholderia piptadeniae. The sequence continues at coordinate 9,162 of NZ_CYGY02000060.1, read as the reverse complement.
TCAGCTCTCGTTTTAAAGGAGGCCGTTTTGACAGGATTGCTAGATCGTCTGAAGTTGTTCCAGCAGACGAGAGAGCAACCGCACCAACCGGTTTATGTGCCGAGACGGTGTCTTTTCGATCGCGGCCGAAGCTGTTGATGTGTGGGACGCAGGTATTCCCTGCGCTGCCCACGACGCGGGCTGGGTAAGCGGCAGACTGGACTCGTACGACGCACTTTGCCGATCGATGGCGCGACGCACGCGAGTTCGTCAGCGAGTCTGCGGGCTTGATATTGTCGGTGGCGGCAGACAGCGCGGGCGCCCAGATTCACGCCTCAGTATTTCATCTGCTGGCTGGGGATCACATCAACCGATGCCAGATTTTGCTGCATTCATTTATCCCGCCTTGGATGCGACGATGCGGCATGACACATGTTCGCGCTTCGGCTTGGGTTACTGGTTGACTGGTTGACTCGCAAAGCCATGGAGTGGCACTGGACACGATATCTCGGTCGACACCAGCGGGAACTCGGCGACCGCGTCTTCGACCTGCGCGTTTCACCGATGTACTCCCCAACATCTTGCGCGGTTTCCGAGCATTGGGGAGCGGACGCGGTAATGCGAAAGAACTGTTGTTTCTTTGGCGGTCGTTGAACAGCATCCATTCGCGGATATACGGAGTTAGTCCGTCGTGTGCCGCACTGTCGGCTGTATCGTGGGCGATTCGTTTGTGTCCGTTGAAGGCTTTTATTGGGACACGATGTTGGACTGGAATGCATAGGGGTGCAGGCCTAAATGCGGCTGCGCCAAAGTGCGTGAAGCATGGGAGGTTTTTTTTTGATCGCGACAATTAAATCCGCTTTAAGAATTACTTCTGATTGATGTCAGATTGGGCAGTTAGTGTTCTTTTATGCAAAGCCATGATGTGGAGCGAGACCATGTTGATGCAGACACCTGGAAATATGAGAAGGTCTTCTGGAAAATGCCGGATTATGCAACTCGCGTTGCTCGCGACCTGTCTTTCTCTATCGATGACCGGCGCGGCCGATGCTAAAGGCAGGATGTATCTCGTCGACCCCAATCTTCCGGCCTATCGTCCCAAGCCCGTGTCGCCACCGCACGGCCATGGATATGTTATGCGGGACGGGAAGGTCCGAATCGTCGGTTTCGACGACATGGCGGGGATGGTAGCGAAATGGGACGAAGAGTTCACGCGCGCACATCCGGGATTCAAGTTCAAGCCGGTCCTCAAAGGAAATGGGACGGCGATTCCGGCCATAACCTATGACATGACCTTGCTCGCTCCGGAGGGTGGCGGAGCGACGCTCCTGGAGTTGCTTCCCTATGAGAAGATCTACGGCTCGAAGAAGGATGTGGTCGCTGCGCTGGTCATCCGCGTAGGCCACGGCTCGCTGGACCCGGACGCGAAAATGAGCCCTCTGGGGATCGTCGTCGGCAAGGACAATCCGATCAAGTCGCTGACCGAGCAGCAGGTAGCCTCGATCTTTTCGACGGGCAGCGGCACTGGCGACGTAACCAACTGGAGCCAGCTTGGCGTGGGCGGAGCCTTGGCCGACAAGCCGATCCATCCCGCCGGCCTGTATTGGGATGCATACCAGCGACCCGAAGACCCGTCCATGGGCGAATTCATGATGTACCGTCATATGGGACAGTTTCCCGGCTACGTCTTCACGCCTAACTACGAACAATTCGTCCACTACCGGGACGTCGTGAAGAAGGTCGCATCCGATCCCTATGCCGTCGGCATCGTAGCGTTGAATAAGGTCGATCCGAGCGTGCGCGTCGTTCCAATCGTTACTGCCGATGGTCACTACCTGTCCACTGGATCAGTTTCAGATCTGATGGCAGATCGTTACCCCTATGGCCGTGATTTGTACATCTATCTCAGGCGAGAACCGGGAACGCCGTTCGATCCCCTGGCGAAGGAGTATATGCGCCTGATTCTGTCGAAACAGGGTCAGGAAGTCATCGCACAGGATAAGAAAGGATACCTTCCGCTCACCGCCGAAGAAGTGAAGGTAGAACTCGCGAAGCTGGACGCTGCCGATACCTGGCAAACCCGCACGAAGCAGGGTCCCATGCTCCACCTACCATTCCCGTCGCCCGAACCGGAAGGAAAATAAACATGAAAGTCAAACAGACCTTGTCGCGCCTGGTCCGTGTCCCGTGCAACGGGATGACGATCGCCGCTGCTTCCTGCGTCGGCGTCCTGCTGACATGCGCTGTCGTCATGCCGCTTCGCGCCAACGAAATTGACTTCGCGCAGCGGCCATACGTCCCGCAGCACGTGACTGTGCCCGAGGACAAGTCTTATGTCGTCGGGCCGGATACGGTCTTTGTGGCCGGAAATGACGTGCTGATCCCACTGTTCAACAAGCTTGACGTAGCATGGGCGAAAGTCGAGCCAAAGGTCAAATTCCAGAAAATCATGATGGGTTCGACCTTGTCGGTCGAAGGCCTAACCTCGGGGAAGTCAGCATTCGGACCTATCGGCCGCGGAAACCGTCGCCCCGAGGTCGACCAGTTCGAGCAGCGTTTCGGCTATGAGCCGACGTACTTGAAGATCGGCTATGACAGCAATCCGCACAACAAGCTGTCGACGGGGATTTGGGTAAATGCGAGCAATCCGATCAAGCAGATCACGCTGGAGCAGGCTGCGGCGATCTTCACGACCGGCGGTAAGGGAGGCGATATCACGCACTGGTCACAACTTGGCGTGCAGGGGGACTGGGGGCCGGTACCGATCCATCCATATGTGGCTCGGGACACCGACGCGATCCTCGCCATGATCGATGAAATGCGCGACAAGTTTGGTGGGCGGCCGTTCACGTCGCGAGTTGAGTGGATGCCGACCGAAGAAAGTGCGATCGATTCGGTCGCACAGGATGCCTTCGGAGTGGTCCTTATGGATTACTGGAACAACGAGGCTCCGATGACTGGGGTGCTGACGTGGAAACGGCTTCATGACCTCGGCCCGAAAATCAAGTTCGTACCCATGGTCATCGATGACGACAAAGGTACGCTGTCGGACGGGACGGTGAAAGGCCCGTTGCACCCGATGGCCTCGGCGATCGGAATTAATATTAATCGCGTCCCGGGCAAGCCGTTGGAACCTTGGCTGAAGGCGTATTGCGAATTCCTGCTTTCCAAGGATGCGCAGGATATCATCGGATCGCCTGAAATGAGGAAGGCAGGGTTCAGGCCACTCCAACCGGGCGAGGCTGCCGACGAGTTGAAGAAGATTGAATAGCTGCTGGTGTGCCGAGTTAGAAGTTCACGATTGAACGCTTGTTGGTCAGTTATTCGTTAAATCGCCTCAGAGATTGCATCCGGCCCGTTGGTGCTGGAGCAACATGGGTCGCTGACGCGACGACCGGATTGCGGGACAAGCGCAATGAAGGAGAAGTCGAATAGCAAGTGCTGGAAAGTCGCTGCGTCTGATGGTCGAACACTGGCTCGCTCCGGAGCCCGCGGCCCAGGTTCGCGTCATGCGGTTCAGAAACAGGCCTTCCATACCGGAATCCCATGTATGCGTCGAGGGATGCGACGCGACTGGCCGGGGTTGCAATGTTCTTCTTTCGTCACCGAGACGGCACATGGCGCATATTCTCACCGAGTCCGGAACGGCCCGCCATGTGTGCCGCTGAGGTTTTGACGAACTTACCCATCATACTAGCTTGTCGTACACGTCCAATGAGGGCGATCGTACAGTCGCATCTTGGGTACTCGCTTGACTGATGTAGAGGGTCGGCCTGGATTCCTGGTTATCTGAAGCTTCGGATACGATTAGGCCGACCCTCAACATGCACGAAGCCTACTTAAGCCGCCGCGTCCTTCAGTTTTTTCAGCGCACGCGCCTTGATCCGAACCGTGGCCGGCTTCGCCTCGAACCAGCGCTCCTCGCCGGTAAACGGATCCTTGCCAAAACGGCGCTTCTTCGCCGGTACCTGCTGAACGCTAATCTTCAGAAGACCCGACAGCGTGAACTCACCAGCGCCCTTCTTGTGGATCGAGCCGAGCATGGTGTCTTCCAGTGCAGCCAGAACCGCCTTAGCAGCTTTCGGCTCGACGTTGGCCGCCTGAGCAACGTGCGCGGCGAGCGATGCCTTGGTGAATTTCTCCTTCATCGGCGCGCCAGCGACCGGTTTTGTCCCCGTACCTTTCGCAGCCTTCGCGCTACCCGTGGTAGTAGGGGCAGCAGTCTTGCTTTTTGCGGCGACTTTCGGTGCAGCCTTCATTGCAGTCTTTGCCATGGTCGTGGTTGATTCACTCTCGAGTTAGGAGGCGCTTGCTACTCAGTTTATGCAGCAAGCAGGTGCATTCTATGACGCGCCATGATCGCTGTGTCAAGAAAATGCCTTAAAACATGCTCTCAAATGATTTTTCCACAACACAATTGGCCCGGTGTAATTCAAGGGCGGGCGGCATTTACCATTTTCCCGCTCTAGCAGGCCAGGAAAAGGTGAGGATTTCCAGGAGTCGGAGTTGGGGGGCGGTGCCACCCCCCCGGACGAGCCGGATGGTCACAACGCAGAGGGCGATACGGGGGACCTGTCCATCTTCGACCAAGCCGACGCTGTGAACCGACGTCGGCGCCGGACAGGGCATTTTCCGCGAACAGCTCCCGGTGGAAGCATGCCGCCGTTTGCTCGCGACGGATCCAATTGTCCCGGATTGGTGAGTGACTGGCCGGACGCGGGCAAGGCAGCGGAGATCTGGGCCGCTGGGATATCGGGTGTTTGGCGGCTTTCCGGTGGTGCTGTTTCCTGATCGCAACGTTCATGGCGCTAACGGTCGCGCATACCCTGTCGCTCGAACTGGTGAAGCTCACGCATGAGCTCATGGATCCAGTGACGTTAATAGTCGGAGAGATGTAGTGACTGGAAAAGCGTGTGAAGCCGGTTGCGCCAGTACGCCGTCGTGGTGGCGTCGGCAGTGCGTCGGAAAAAGAACGCGCTCAAAACCCGACCGGGATGCATGATGTCCCGCTCAATAATCGTATCTGTTTGCACCGCTGAACCGACTCCCCGTGAATGACAGCAATCCTGGAATAACCGGGGCGAACGCTACACCGCTCGCTGAACCATGGCAATCACCTGTACGTTGTCGTTTTTCCCCCGACCGGCGCTGGGCGTGCGGGAAGCTGCTACCCGTACGACGTTCATAAGCCTTCACTGATGCGCGCAGGTTAGCGCTTCCGTCGGACTTCTTTTGGGTGAAAGCTTGGGATGAGGACTGGAAGGTGACAGGCCGGGGCACAAGAGGTACCGCTTTCCTTACCAGATACGGATTTGGTGTTGCTACAACATGCTTCCAGCCGAGTGCGCCCATTGTCATGGATGAATACAGCCTTCAAACTGGCTTGCGAGACCGACCGGGAATAAAATAGCCCGTCTCGTCGACACGACTGCAATCGCCATGCGGCGAGCGTCGCAGGGAAGAAACAAGATTCGCTTGATATGAAGCGACGCGCGGTGAGTGAGGCCAGAGGGGGTGCTGACGTCGCATGTTGCCTCCTTACCGCTTTTTTGATCGCAGGCTGAAGGCTAACAACAACGTAACCCAGATCAATGTCCAGCACTGCCGTTCTTCTTGTGGTCGCCCTGGTGTCATGCGTCGCAAGCGCCGCCGTGCTTGGCAGCCTCGCGCGTCATCGCATTGCGGGTCTTGAGCGATGGCTCGCCGCGCACTGCATTTTATTTGTCGCATTCGCTCTGCTTGTTTCAGGGCGCGGTCATTACCCGCCACCAATCGTACTCACTGCCTGCACCTGCGTTCTTGCGGCCGCAGTGCTGATCCTGCAGGGCTGTCGTCGCTTTGCCGGCCGTCCGACTATCCGGAGGTACGAGTACCTTGGCCTGGCTGTGTCGGTCGGCGCCGTGTTTTATTGGGCTGTGTTTGCGCCCAATGAGAACGCGCGAGCAGCTGTGATGTCGGGCGTACTCGGCTATACACGAATGGCCGTGGGCTGGACCATCTGGAATTCCCGCATGGTGCGTCGGCGTCAGTACGGGCACTGGCTGGTCATCATGGCAGCGGCTGCAGGCACCGGGGTACATGCGTCGAGAATCGTTCATTGCATTTTCTTCGCCAGTCCGACGGCAAGCGTTCTAGAGCCGTCGGCATGGAATATCTGCTTCATTTCAGCCGGCATCCTTTCGCTGCTATTGCTTTCCATCGGCCTCGTCATGCTGGTGAACGACAGTCTCGTGGACCATGCGCAACGCCTCGCAACAGTCGACGAACTGACCGGCCTGCTGGCACGACGCGAGCTCCTGTTGCGCGGAGGAGAACTTTTGAAAGCGGCCCTTTCTTCCCGTTCGCGGCTCTCGGTCGCCATCATTGATCTCGATGACTTCAAGGTCATCAACGATCGGTACGGGCATCCGGCCGGTGACCGCGTCCTGCAGAAGTTTGCGATTGACGTGTCGCGGCAGCTTCGTCGTACAGACCTTTTCGGGCGACTCGGTGGGGAAGAGTTTGCGATTTTCTTCGCACAGACTGGACGGGAACAGGTCGCCGCACTGATTGAATCCGTTCTGTCGTCGGCCGGCGTTAGCTCAACACACGAAGAGGAGCCTCGCTGGAGCTTCAGTGCCGGTATCGACGAATGCCGTTCTGGCGATACGCTCAGCGACCTGATAAGTCGCGCCGACGCAGCGCTGTATCGCGCAAAGCGGAACGGGAAAGGGCGCGTTGAACTGGCAAGTTCGGATTCCCTAACTGCGGCGTGATACTTCGCGATTGAAAAGTGCAGTCGTCGTCTTTTAACAAACTGTAAAACAGGCGCGCGACATGCTCGCTGCTAGAGAGGATTGACACTAGCGCTTGACTAGTGCTGTGTGGCATAGTGCGGCCATCGCTAAACCAAGGGGGAAATAATGGCGACGCTCGAACAGGTACAGGCACGCATCGCAAAGCTGCAGGCGCAGGCCGGTGCTCTTGCCAATAAACAGTCGTCCACCGTCATCGCAAAGATTCGTGACCTGATGGAAAAGCATGGCTTGACCATCGCGGACATCGATGCACACATCGGCGGAAAGAAACGTGGCCGAAAGCCCGGCTCCAAAGCCGCTGTCAGCGCCGCGACGTCGGCGAAATACCGCGATCCGAAAACAGGCGCGACCTGGACGGGCCATGGCCGTGCGCCTGCGTGGATTGCGAGCGTCAAGGACCGCACGAAGTTTCTGATCGACGGTAGTGCTGTGCAAGCTGCTGCTGTGCCAAAGACGGCCGCAAAAGCGGGTAACTACGTGAGAGGCCCTCAGGCCGCCAAATACCGCGACCCGAAGAGCGGGGCGACGTGGAGCGGTCGCGGTCGGGCACCGGCATGGCTGGCTGGTGCCAAAGATCGTTCGAAGTTCCTGATTGCAGGCGCGGAAGAGGGCGTCGCAGCTTCGAAACCCGCGGTGGCAAAAAAGGCAGCGGCGAACAAAACAGCGACCGCTGGGGTGGCAAAGAAGAAAGTCGCCGCGAAAAAGAGCAAGACGGTCGCCAGGACGCCCTCTGCAAAGAAGGCCGCGGTAAAGAAAAGCCCGGCGAAAAAGGCTGTCGCGAGAAAAGCACCAGCGAATGGGACTGCTGCAGCTTCTGTTATGGCACCGGGCGTTGCGGTAGCTCCCACTGAAGCGTCCTGATCCAGGATCCGACGGAAGGGGCAGGAACCTTCAGAAAGACCTGCCTCTTGTTGTGCCCGGAGCAGTCGCTCGACGCGCCGCTGTGGTCCCCGATCCCGACATGTCCAGCTGATCTGCGCCGGCCGTGTCATCATGACTGTTCCGCGGTGGCCGGCGCGATTGCCCGATCATCCGGGATACTTTTCAGACCGTAATTGGCTCTTGTCGGGGATGTATCGGCATCCCTGGCGAAAGATCAAACAGGTTACGCAGGGAGCGCGTACGCGTGGAAGACGAAGATATCCAGGTCGATCTTTACGAGATCGTGGCGTCGGGCAGTGGCGATACCGTATGGATCAATGGCAACGATGGACTCTGCTGGGCGAGATTCAGCAAGAGATTCGGTATTGACGTCCACCGAAGTGCGTCGATGCCGCAGGCCGATACCGAATGTCTCTATTGCACGCACGGCAAGGCCGACGTCGACGATTGGGCGATCTTTCGCGCCGAAGTTTTGCGGCATCATGGCGTCTTCGTTGACGCAGATACGCTTTCGTTCGCGTGAAATCGAGCCCCTGAGCGGGTCAGCGTGACCGATCGCGTCGGCCTGCTATCGAGCCTCACCTCTCCGGAACTGCTCGCCCTCGCTTAGCCATGATCGAGCACGGCAAAGCCGTCCTGCAGCAAGGTAGCCTGTTGGGCAAAGCGCGTTGCGTCGCGCGCCTTGAGTTTGCCGAGATTCTCCAGTTTCCAGCGGATGGCCGGCAGCTCGCGCAGATGCTCATAGGGCATCAGTGACCAGTCGGGCGCAAGCCGGACGAGCGAGACGAGAAATTCGCGGTGCTGCCCGCTCAATGCGCGCGGGAGATCATGATGGAGCCGTGTCTGCACCGTCTCCAGTATATGCAGATCCACGGGGTCGACCGTCATCCCGACGAAGCCGCCCTCATACTCGTGCTCGAGCGATCGCGGCTTTGCAAAGAGCACCTCGTGAACGGGCCGGTTGTGGCCGACGAGGTAGCCGACAAACGCTGAGACGAAATCCTCGCGCAGCCCGTACGTGTCGTACATGTGCTGCACGTCGAAAATATCGCGCGGATGTTGCCGGTCGAGTGCAGCCACGAGCTTGCTGCCGTACAGCTCCGCATCATCGAGCGTCGGCACCTCAAAATCGACACGGAACATGCTCTGCGCGCGCGGCACGACACTGCGCATCACTGTTGGCATCAGCGTGCCGCGGAAGACGTAGGTCACCTCGACTTTCACCTGGGCGTCTGCAGACGATGCGGTCAGCTTCACATCGTCACCCTGATGCCGGCCACTGGCTGCCGCCACCGTGACCGTGTGCCCCTGCCTTTCGATTGCTGCCTTCGCCCGCGTCAGCTCGGCGTCAATGATCGCAAGCGCCTCGCGTCGGTCGGGGCCATGCGCACGCATGACGACATCGATGTCGACCGACAGGCGGGGCAGGTCCTGCACGAACATGTTGATCGCCGTGCCGCCCTTCATCGCGAAGTGGGGCGTGTCGGGGTATCCGTCCTTTTCG
>NZ_CYGY02000079.1 GCF_900007165.1 Paraburkholderia piptadeniae | reverse complement strand
GGGGTATCCGTCCTTTTCGTGCTAAATCTGGCGGTTTGTCTCGTTTTTTCGTTTAAAAACAAACGCTTGCAAATCATCGATTTCGCGAGGCGACCATCCTTTTGATGCAAAATCTGGCGGTTTCAACTGCCCGAGCCTGATCGGCGAGCGCTTGATTGAGGCGGCCAGCAACTCCTCACAATCCGCCTGCTATTCACGTGCACGCTTGGCCGCGGTGGCTGCTTCGGTGACGAGACGCGCGTTGTCCCGGTTCAGCTTCAAGATCTCGTTCGGCCGAACATGGCTTCGTATCGATGTCCATCGCTACTCCTTTGCAGATCCACTTTACGATCCAGCCATGCGCCGCCATGGCGCAGCATCCGGAAGCATCTCTCGATAGCGATCGATCGGAAAGCTCAGCGTTCCACGGAAATTCACATGGGTAAAGTGCGCGGGCCCCATCCGCCGCAACCAGTCGTCGTCCACCCCTTGACCCTTGCTTCGCCAACGATCAAGGGTCGCCTGGATGCGCTGTGTATTCCACGCAATGACCAGGTTCGTCAGCAGCGTCAAGGAGCCAGAAATCGCGATCATTTCGTCGCGGCGCCGTCCGCGCTCCGGCGCGATCTTGCCGGTATAGATCGCGCGCTGCAACTGATGGACCGATTCACCGCGGTTGAGCAGCGTATGCATTTCTCGCCGGAACTCAATGTTGCTGAAGTAGTCGCACAGGAAAAGCGTGCGCAGTAACCTGCCGAGGTGGTCTGCAGCCCGGTACACCGGGTCGCCCTGCGCGGCGCTGCCGAACCGCTGCAACGCGACCATTGCGCTCACGCGTCCCGCATGAATTGATGCAACGAGGCGCAGCAGTTCCTTCCAGCCTTCACGAATCGCCTTGATCGAGATCTCGTAGGCGACGACCGCTGCCAGCCCGTCGGGCGCAGCCACGGCTCTCGGCAGATGCAGTTTGCGTTCCGAGAGGTTGCGCAGACGCGGGCAGAGATCAAAACCGAGCAGCTTCGACACCGCCATCCCTACGTTCGTGTATCCATGCGTGTCTACTGAGAGACGCAGCAGTCCATCGTCGTCACGGTTCTCGTTGTGACGGATTACGCCCTCGATCGCCACGCCAGCCTGGCGTTCATTCAGCACGATGGGCTGGTTATAGACAATGCCGTGCTGATCCAGCACATGCGTGTACATGCCCACCGCATGGGTGCGACGTCGCGGATCGACCCGCGCATAAAACAGGTGCGGTGACGTATCCAGACTCATGGAGTCGCTCGATGCGTGCCGTCCGTTACCCCAGAGTTCCGTAACCGGATGCGTGCGCTGGAATTCAACCACGCGGTCATTTGCACGCGGCAGCCGACCGGGCATTTCAAGGAAGCGCATTGCCGTTGAAATGTTCGCGGGGTCCAGTTGCGGGATCATGGCCGCGACGCTCCTCGCGTCCAGTTCCGTGCCGTGGGCGATCAACGCGGCGTACAGCGAGACGAGTTCGATCGTATCGCGCGCCTTGCGTGACCGGAGCACTTCACTGAAGCCAGTGTGGGCGTCCATCTCCATAATCATGTCGGCGAACTGCGCATTGCCGATCTCCCTGAATATCAGGTCCCGCGTGTGTTTCGGTATGCCATCGGTCGGCAACGCTTCGATCGACGACAGGTGCACCGCGCCGTCGGTGCCGATCGTCACGCGGCCTGCCTCGCGCGCTTCCTCCAGCGCGGCCAGGCCGGCCTTGAGATGTTCCGTCAACCTTTCCAGGAATGGCTCCGCGGTTGCAGGCAATCCGAGCGATGCCAGGTAGCGGTCGCGTTCGCTTTCCCATTGCGCGGGTGGAATCAGCAACTGGTCACGCTCCCGGAACGACAGGCTGTGGTCAATCCAGACCGAGCCACGGCGAAGCCCCTTGCGCAGACCGGTGATTGCCGAGGCTTCCAGTGCCCGCAACGCGCGCGCCCGATCGTCACCTTGGACGAGATCGCGCCAGGCCGCGCTGACCGGCACGTCGCAGTCGACCGGCAATTCGGTCGCGCCACTGTCATGCAGTGTCCCGACAAGTTCGAACTGCCGCAGGCTTGGTTCCGCGTCGCGTCCCACGAAGCCGAGCTCACGTAACGGCCCCAGCAGATTGCGGATGCGGTGGTGATCGTCGGTGAGCGTTTCACGTACGCTGGCTGCGTGACTTATCGGTGGCCTGTCTACGAGGTCCTCAAGCAGCTTTCCAATATCGTCGAGACGTTCTTGCGCGGTGCGCTCGCTATCGTGAACCAGCTCCTTTATCGCGACCAGTTGCTGCCGGTATTCGATAGCAGAGCGTGCCTGTCGAACCGTCGTTCGATCGTAAGCCTGCCGGACGAGGTCGGAGACGCGGCGCCCTGTTTGGTAGAGTAGCGCGTCAGTCATCTCGAGCAGCGTGACACGCAGGAAGAAGATCAGCTCGATGGTACGGGTCGATGCCTTGAGTTCGCGGACCTTCGCAGGACGGCGAGCCTGGACGCGCTGCGCGTATGCACGCTGTTTTTCGATTGGCACGCCGTCGAGTACCCACGTATGCGCCCCGAGTTCCTTGAGGAACCGAACCTTTGCGAGAGTTTCGGTGAGCGTCGTGGGGCTGTGTCGCGCCGGTGGCGTCTTGAGCCATTCGAGAGCTCTCATGCCGGAGGTCCCGTGCTGGGCGGAGAGGACAGCATCGGCGTGCATCAACTGCGTTTCCGTGACCGTTGCCTCGATAAGGGCGAGCAGACCACGTTCAACGTCCGACCAGATCGAACGGCCGAGATCGCGCAGCTTCCGTTCGGCGGGTATCAGAATGCGACGCTCATACAGCCAGCAAAGGGCGTGCTGGAGCAGTTCGTCAAGCGTGAGCGATTCGGTGGCGTCCTGTCGCATCCACGTTTCCAGTTCCGCCCAGTGCGTCGGTCCGATCGACGTGATGCCGAGATATTCGCAGGTCCAGAGCTGATGCTCGTACAGTGTCTTATAGCGCTGATAGAGCGTGCGGAGGGAGGCGATCGTCGGGGTGGGCAGGTTGAGCCGCTCGCCGACATAGCGCAACAACTGGCGCGGCAGTGTGCCGACATGATCGAGAGTGTGGCCACCGGCACGCAGAAAGACCAACTGGATCGCGACGCCGGCACGGTGATCGCGCCGGAAACGCTCGTTGACTGCGGCGACGTCACTGTCAGTCAACGCGAAGTAGCGCTCCACGTCGAATTCCGAAAGTCGGGCGGGCAGGCGATCCTGTCCCACATAGCGAAATTCCAGGCCTGGCATCTCCGCCTCCCGACAAGGTCGCGCGATCCGTGATCGTGGGCAGGTATGTTATCGCAGATACTTTTGCGACCTCCCGACAAGAGCCCGAGCCGATGGCAGCCTTATAAATAAAGGCTCTGCCGAGAAACCGCCAGATTTAGCACGAAAAGGACGGATACCCCAAAACCGGCGCGCACGTCAACGACCGCATGCGATGTAGCCGTTTCGCCAAACGGAAACACGCTCCACCGCAACTGCACGGCAAATTAACTGACGCAGCCCTATAGGCGTTTGGAGCAGTTTACTTTATTTCGTTTGTTTCGTTTATTGCGTATGTACGTCACTCGGCGTATCATCAAAGCTCAAGTAAGGAGCCTTCCATGATCACCGCCACCCCCGATCGCATTGAACTGACCGACGACCAGGCTGCGCTGCTTGCGAGCGCCAGCCGGCTGATGGGAGAAGCACTGGATCGTGTCCGTGCCGCGCGGGTGGCTCTGGTAGAGGAGGGAGAGCATGGTGACATTGCGCGTATCGACGTGCCGCCGGCGACGCTGCGGATCCTGTCGAGAGTACTTGCGATGATGGCCAGCCAGCAGACCTTCCTGCTTTACCCGGCCGACACCGAACTCACCACGGGGCAGGCCGCCGATATGCTTGGTGTGTCGCGCCCGTATCTGATTGCCCGACTCGAGGCGGGCGATTTGCCATTCCGCAAGGTTGGGCGGCATCGCCGTGTCCGTATGGATGACGTTCTCGCGTACAAGGCGACCATGCAGGTGGAGCGTAAGGCGGCATTGGATGAGATGGTGGCGCAAAGCGAAGCGATAGGTGGTTACGACCTGTGAGGCTGGCCTTTGACCGATTTACCGTTGTCCTGGACGCATGCGTGCTGTTTCCCATGTTCACGCGCGACGTATTGCTGACGTTCGCCGACCACGGCTTCTACAACCCCAGGTGGTCCGATCGTATCCATGCGGAATGGATGGCTAACCTGATCTCGCGACTTGACGAACGTGGTACGACAGGCGACGCGGCCGCAAGAATCGACAGCGTACGCCGCGCAATGGATCGGGCATTCCCGGACGCGCTTGTCCAGAATGTGCCACCAGATTCACAGGCCGTGCTGCCGGTTGACCCGAAGGACCGGCATGTCGCGATGACGGCCATCGCTACGCGTGCCGATGCAATCGTGACATTCAACCTGAAGGATTTTGCCGCTGACCATCTGGGTAACGAACTCGCGATTGAGGTCATTCATCCGGATTCGTTTGTGCGCGACTTGATCGACCTGAACGAAAAGCGTGCGGTCGGTGCGTTCCGCGAACTGCGTGCGCGCAAACGCAATCCACCTTGGGAAAGTGACGAACTGATTGAGCGCGCACGACGCGCAGGTCTGCTGCAGGTGGCAGCCTGGCTGGAAGTCGAGGACGTCCGACGGCTGTTGTGACGTCACTGACCGGCGTGTGTCCGCCGAACTGTGAACGCGCCGGCAACTTGCCGGCACTCGGGATGCAGGACGTTCATCCAGGGACACATAAAGAAAACGCCCGCGTTATTCACACAGGCGTTTCCGTGGCCCCGCTACCGCGCCCCAATGAACGATTTCTCGTGAGGAGCGTGCGAGGTGGCCAGGATGCCCCGTCTGCACGGCGCACGGTCATCTCAAGGTTATCCGTGATGATGGGCGCTGCCGCAGGCCTCCATGACGACACGACTCGCAGGCCGGTTGGCGAAGAACGGCACAAGCTGGGCGCGTTTGAGTACCTTGCTGTGAATCGTGCCAGCATCTGGCTCGACATAGTGAATCTGGAAAACGCGCTTGACCAGGTCGATGGCAATGGTTTTCGCGACGCCCGGTTCACTGAGGCAGGCGGTTGCGCGTCGGTCGTGCCGGGCGTCGCGCCCCTGTGTTTCGAGAGTGCACGGCGCTGCGAATCATCCGCTTAGATCGGCGCAAGAGCATCAAGCAATGCCTTGGCCTCTCGCAAGTCGGCCGTGTCGAAACCCTCCGTAAACCAGCCGTAGACCTCGGACAGCGCTTGCCGGGCCTCTGCAATTTTGCCCTTGCGCTGCCACAGTCGGGCCAGACTTGATGCCGCGCGCAATTCCAGCGATCTCGCGCCCTGATGGCGCGCCACCGCGATCGCCTTGCGAAAACAGGTTTCCGCTTCGTCGCTGCACGCGGGCAGGCGATCATCATTGTTCAATGCACCGAGCAGTATGCTGCCCTGGAGCCGATACAACTCCGCCTCGTAGTAGCGCTCCCCGGTTTTGTCCACGAACGCCATCGCCTCTTCGAGCATGCCGTGAGCAGTTTCGCCGTTGCCCGCGCACCGATAGCCGTCGGCCAGGAGGGCCAGAAAGTACGACCGCTGGTCCTCGCCACCGGCAGCCCTGGCGGCGGCCAGGCCTTCGCGCATCTGGGCGATTCCCTCCAAGGGGCTTTCGCGCCCGGTCAGGGCCCAGCCCCGAAAATAGGTTCCCCACCCGAGCCACAATGGCAGCCCCTCCTCGGACGCGAGCGTGATGAGCGCTTCGGCGTGCTCGAGGACCCGCGATGACTCCCGCCGGAGCTGATGCAACTCGGCCGCGAAAGCCAGTGCGTTCGCCAGGGTTGGACCAAAGGCAAGCTTTTGTGCGAGGGCAAGTGCCTCGAGGTTTCGCTTGTACGCCTGATCGGGGTAACCCTGAAGCCACAAGGTCAGAACCAGGATGTTCAACGCCCAGATGCCGGGATCCAGCGCATGAGCAATGGCATGCGCCTGATGCTGCTCAGGGTCGTAGAGGGCAAGCGCCTGTTCCGCGTGCGTGCGGGCGGCGTCAAGCTCCCCCTGGAGGAGCAGGCACATACCGAGTGCGTCGTGTGCGTAACCGAGCAAGGCCGGATCCTGGGCGCGCCGCGCCATGTGGAGCATCCGTTCGGCCAGTTCGCGCGCAGTCGCATATTCGGCGCGCGACACATAGTGGATCCTCAGTCCAAGTTGCACCGCAAAAAGCTGTGACGTCTCGCCGATCTGCTCGCACAATGCCAGCGCGCGGGTATAGGTTGCAGCCACCTCCGGCGCGCCATAGCCTCTCAGGTCCATCAAGGCCGGACCCAGGGAAAGCAGCAGCGTCAGTTCCCATTGCACGCGTGCCGGTGTATCGGGCAGACGCTTGAGCAATTCGAGCGCGACGCCGAGGTGGTGCATCGCGTCCAGGTGGGCCGCATGTCGAAGTGCCTGTTGCGCGGCACGATGCAGGTACTCCACGGCCTTCGGGATATTCCCGCTCAGGCCGTAGTGATGCGCCAGTTCGCTGCAGTAATCCGCGATGCGGGTCGGGAACAGCGCCTCGATCGCCTGCGCGGTGCGCTCATGCAGAGCGCTACGGCGCTCCGTGAGCAGCGAATGGCCGGCGACTTCCTGGGTCAGCGCGTGCTTGAACGAATACTCGACCTCCGGAAACGCGGGCCGTTCGAAAATGAACTCCGCGGCTTCAAGGTGGGCAAGAAGCTGGCGCAGATCGTCATCCGTGTGCGCAACGGGGGCAGCGCAGATGCGCTGGATCAGGCTGAACGGGAATTCCTTGCCGATGACGGCGAGCGTCTGCAGCAACTCCTTCTCCGCGACAGGGAGCCGGTCGATACGGGCGGCGAGCACGCCCTGAACGGTAGTGGGAATATGCAGCGACGCCGGGGTCTGCTCGATCCGGTAACGGCCAGGATCGCCAAGCAGCGATTTTTCCTCGGCCAGCGTCTGGACCACTTCCTCCATGAAGAACGGGTTGCCCTCCGTCTTTTCCAGGATGAGCTGCCTGAGGGGCACGAGAGAGAGGTCGTCCCCGAGCAGCGCCGCGAGCAGTCCCTGGGCTTCGGCCGGGCCCAGCGGTTCGAGCCGCAGTTGGGTGCAATGGTCCGCGTGCTGCCAGCCGGGCTGATACTCGGGCCGGTAGTTCAGGAGTAGCAGGATCCTGGTGCCTGGCACGTGATCGATCAGGTATGCGAGGAAGGCTTCCGTCTCGCGGTCCAGCCATTGCAGGTCCTCGAAGAGCAATTCGATGGGCTGATCGCGGCTCTCGCGCGTCAGCAGTTGCGTGATCGCGTCGAAGGTGCGGTCCCGCCGGATCCGGGAATCCATCTCTGCCAGCGCCGAACCGGCTTCGCCAACACCCAGCAGATGGAGCAGGTAAGGCACGAGATCCCCGAAGCTGCGCTCGAGCGTCAGCACCTTGCCCATGACCCTTTCCCGGCAACGTCGCTCGTCGTCCTGGGCGGTGATCTGGCAATAATTCTTCAACAGCTCGATGAGCGGCAAATTGGCAAAAGCCTTGCCGTGCGACACCGAAAACGTCTCCAGCACCAGACAGCCGCGCCGGGAGCGCTCCTTGAATTCATGGAACAGCCGCGATTTCCCGACTCCGGCCTCGCCGACCACTGCAACCACCTGCCCTTGTCCTGTCCTGACCTCATCCAGCGCCCGGTTCAGGTGCTCCAGTTCGGCCTCGCGGCCTACGAACCTGGCGAGACCACGGTGCGCCGCCAGTTGCAGGCGCGTGCGCAGCGCGCCGAGACCCAGCACCTCGTACACCGGGAGCGGTTCGGGAATGCCTTTGACCTGGGTGGCCCCCAGGGCCCTGAACTCGAAATAACCTTCAGCCAGCTTGTGGGTCGCCTCGCTCACGAGGATTGACGAGGGCGTGGCGATCCCTTCCATCCTGGACGCAATGTGAATCGTGTGTCCGACCGGATCGTAATCGGTGTGCAAGTCGTCCGTGCGGATCGAGCGCACCACGACCTCCCCGGTGTGGACGCCAACGCGGATCTGCAGCGGAATGGCTTTCTCCAGGCGAATGCGATCGCCGTGGCGGCGCATCGCCTGCTGCATGCGCAGCGCCGCGAAGAGCGCACGCTGCGGATGATCTTCGTGCGCGATGGGCGCGCCGAACAGGGCGAGGATGCCGTCGCCCAGCAATTTGGCCACGTAGCCCTCGTAGTAGTGCACGGCCTCCATCATCAGCGCGATGACAGGCTCGATCAGTCGATGGGCCTCTTCAGGGTCCAGGTCGTGGATCAACGCGGTGGAACCAGCCATGTCGGCGAATAGCGCCGTAACGGTCTTGCGTTCACCGGCGGTCTCGCCTCTGGCTTCCATGGCCGCCTGCTCGGCGATGATACGCTGGGCAAGATGGTGTGGCGTGTAATGAACCGGCGCTGGGGATGGCCCTGGAACAGGCTGCGGACGCGGAGATGACGCGGCAGGCGCCTCGGTCAGGGGTGCGCCGCACTCATTGCAGAATCTGGCGGAAGGCGTCGCCTCGTGCCCGCAGCGAGGGCACGCGCGCAACAGAATGGCCCCGCACGCTTCGCAGAATTTGGCTCCGGTGAGGTTCTCGAATCCGCAGTTTGCGCAGTGCATAACACCATGTCCCTTGCCAAGGGCCAGCATCTAAACATTATGCGCCGTATCCGCTTGCGGCAAGAGAAGGCCGGATGGGAAGCGTAAGCGAGTCGAGGTCGTCGATTGCGCATAGTGCCTCGGCGATACTCGGGCGCGGCTTTCCGGGGGGCAGCGTTGGCTCGGGCTGAATGTATGCCGCAGGCCCACTGGGCGCCTCGACGACACGCCATGGGGGGAGGGCTCGCCCAATTTGCAGATCTGAGCAACGCGCGGTCGCGCAAGCGTGGCATCGAGCGCTCACAGCTGGTCGATACTCCTGGACGTCGAGTTCAGAAAGGTGATGACGCGCGCGACCCCTTCTGGCGCGCATGACCTAATTTGAAATGATTAGATATCCATATCACAGCAAGCATAGATAAGCGTTCAAGATTGCCCACGGTGTTGTTTCGCCATGACACCGCTGCGCCAACGCATGCTGGACGACATGCGTAACCGGAATCTAGTATCCCGAGTTAAA
>NZ_CYGY02000114.1:6812-7369 GCF_900007165.1 Paraburkholderia piptadeniae | reverse complement strand
CGCCATCGACAGCGCCGCTGTCGATACGGATCCACTGTCCGCCCCAGCACCAGACCTGATCGCCTTCCAACTCACCCAGCACGCACGGACAGCCAACCTTGCAGCTGCAAGGCGCATAGTAAGTTCCCGCAATTTGCCAAGCCATCGCACGCCTCCTTTTGTTCGCAGGTTGTCGAACGCGACATGACGCGCGAGTGCGTGCCGTGTCGCCGCCTTTCTTCCCGGCTACCGGACGCTGCCGAGCCAGGGTGTCACCAGCATTGCGAGCCCGCCCGCGATCAGCGCCACACCCAGGGGACGAGCCACACGGTGTCCGCCGGGCAAGGACTTCTCTATGAAAATGATGACCGCCGCCGTGAGCATCCATGCCATGTTCATCGCGCCCAGCGCGACCAGCGCGACCATCAGGCCAGCGCAGCATCCGATGCAGTCCGCCGCATGGAGCAGGCCGAGGCGCAAGGCACCGCGCGCGCCCGCCCGCCAGTGCCGCATCAGGAAGAACAGCGGGTTGCTGCACCTCGTGTGGCAACCGCGTTTAAGCCGCGTGAACTGGTAGA
>NZ_CYGY02000114.1:0-6802 GCF_900007165.1 Paraburkholderia piptadeniae | reverse complement strand
GGTTCTCCCGTCTGGCGACGAGTGTCCATCCGATGGACGCCTCCGAAGCGCTTGGGTGGATCATGGTGCTTGTCTTCGTGGCCGCTTATGCGGGTATCGGGATGGGCGGCGCAGCGTGCCGTCTGCATTCAATCGCCGGGCCCCCCCGTCGGGCGGCCGTCCATGACCGGGACGCCGTGGTCATGTCGCTCACCCGGGAATTCATTGCCTGCGTTGTCGGGGCAGTCCGTCTACGACAGAGCTTGCGGAACGATGCTGATTAAGCTCAGATGCCGCACAAGGCGAAATCCAGCCGATTAGTGCTGGCGCGGCAGGCGTCTGCATCCGAATCAACACCCCGGGCTCGGCGCGTGCCGACGTTGTCCCACCATGCTGCGACGTGCGGGTCGTACATGGTGCCACCATTGGAAGGCGCGATGCTGAAACCAACAGATATCGATGGCGGTCCGCGCGTCTGGTCCCCTGCCGATCAGTCAAGCCCGCCCGCCTGCCCACTCGCCTTGTCGGTCAACGCGACGGTCTCGAAATAGCTGATTTTCGGCTCGGTGCTGTAGCGAGCACGGATTCCGGCGAGCCATTCGCCGGAATAGAAGCGTTCGGCTGCCTCCTTGCTTTCCCACATATAAACGCCGCCCGCAACCTTGCCGTCGCGGGCGCAGATGAACTGCTTGCGAAGAAAGCCTGGGATCTTGAGAAAATCCGGCGCGATCTTCGCGAAGTGCGCCCGGCACTCCTCGAGGCCGATGGCCGGCGGCAGGTCATAGAGGACGATGGCTGTGATCATGGATGTTTACTGCGATGGGCAAGTCGTTGATTGGCTGTGAGCCGCGGGCGTTCACGTGCGCGATAGCAAACAATCGCGTCCTTCAAAAGACTTCCTCGGCCAACTGACTGCCGTAGCTTAACGAGAATCATCCGGCCGCGTTTTGTCAGCTCTACCTGCAGCGGCTCTAACCTGGCGCCAGGCCGCAATGATGGAATCGACCGAATGATCGATATCCGCAGCGGTGGTCGCCCAGGAAATGACGGAAACGCGCATCACGACGCGACCGCGCCAGCCGGCCTCAGCGACATAGCAGACCCCGGCCGCCTGAATTCCTTGAATGACCGCTCTTGTTAGGGCGTCCCGTTGCTCAGGTGGCGCGCCAACGCCGAATTGCACGACAAACTGGTTCAACTCCACCTGGTTCAGGACTTCCACTCCGGGCTCCGACGCTAGCCGCTCCGCCATGCGCCGCGCCAGCTTGCAGTGTTGCTCGACCATCGCGGCAATGCCGCTCCGCCCAAGCGTGCGGATAAGCGCCCAGGTGGCGAAGCCACGTGCGCGTCGGGAAAGTTCGGGCACGTAGTGAAACGGCTCCCGACATCCCTCGCCGGCCGAAGGCAGGTAACTCGCTTCGTACGACATCGCGCGCCGGTGCGCTTCCGCGTTCCGAACAATTGCATAGCCGCAATCGTAGGGCGCTTGCAGCCATTTATGGCCGTCGGTCGCCCAGGAGTCGGCTTCCTCGACGCCCGCAGTCAAATGCACCAGCGAAGGACACGCTCGCGCCCACAGACCGAAAGCCCCGTCGACGTGCAGCCAGCCGCCGCGGCGATGCACGATATCCTTGATGTCCTTGAACGCATCGAATGCGCCGGTGTTGATCTGGCCCGCCTGCGCGATCACGATCAGCGGGCCTTGACCGGATGCCAGCATGCTCGACAAGGCGACCGACTGCATGCGCCCCGCTCCATCGGTCGGGACCCGGCTTACCCGGTCGTGGCCGAGACCAAGGTAGCGCAAGGCGGCAAATACCGCGGCGTGCGCGTCGTCACCAACGCACACGCGTATCTCAGGCGCCGCAAAGAGGCCATCTGCGTCGACATTCCAGCCGACCCGGCGCAATACCTCGCCTCGACCTGCTGCGAGACACACGAAACTCGCCATGGTCGCGCCCGTCGTGAAACCGATCGAGCATTCCGCAGGCAGTGAAAGCAGATCAAGCAGCCATCCTGTCGCAACCTGCTCGACGACGGCATTGGCTGGAGACCCCAGATAAGACCCGCTATTTTGTCCCCACACGCTGGTCAGCCAGTCGGCCGCCACGCCGACGGGGTGCGAGCCACCGATGACCTTGCCAAAAAAACGTGGCCCTGCCTCCCCCATCAGTCCAGCGTCCGCACCTTCAGCCAACAGCTTGATGACTTCAGAGGCCGCCATGCCATCTTCAGGCGTCGGTGCGTCCAGGGCTGCCCATAATTGATCGAGTGTCGCCGTCGCGGTCGGACATCGAATTGCGCGCGTTTCATGGAACCGCAATGCAAACGTGTACGCCTTCTCGAGCACATTGCGGTAATCGTCCGACATGGTCGCTCCTGTCCGGGAAGCCATTCCTTTATAGAGGGTGAAAGGCGAGTATTCCAGGGAGTAGCCGCTCCGGCCGAAGGTCGAAATGGGCGGGCACGGTGCCGATATCGACTCGGTTACGTGGACCGCTGCCGGTCGGCGATGCAACTGACGTTAACCGGCCAACAGGCGTCATTCACTCGTCCCGTGGCTCGGACGTTCAGACGTCGGCTCCGCCCAGCAAACGGCCATTCGATTGGCGGAGATGAACTTTGTTTCATCGGCCAAAGGCATTATTCGTCCGTGGGCTTCGGCTTGTCGGCGAGGGGGCTGCTAACCGGACATCCGTCGCTAAGGAGCCGCGAATGTCTCGTCTGACATCTGCAGACGCACACCCTAGGCGCTCGAGGATGCGGTCACGCTCGGTGTGGCAATCGAATCCGCCGATGGCGACTTCGACTCCGCGTTCGCGCCGTTGTCGAGCGTCTGGTGCGCAACTTGATGCGGGTCGACCGGACGCAGGAGAGTTTCTACGATGCGTTACAGTGGCCACGCGGATGGCGTGGCGAGGACTGCTGAAGGGCGTCGTCTAACGCGACGCGATTCGAAAAAAGGGCCTGCAGCAAACAAGAGGCGGGGACCCGTAGCCGGCTCGTCCTCTGTCCTCGTTGAAATCGCGCGGAATGAAGTACAACCGGCCCTGAGGGCCCACACCGGTCTTGTGCCGCGTTCGCTGAACAACGTCTTGACATCGGCGGTCAGTGAGCGTGGCGCGAAGGGCGTAGTCAGGCTCGAGGCATCTGCGCCGCCTTGGGTAGCACACGGACAGGCACCACGTCATCGCGGCCTCGCAGGCGTGCGGCAAGCTCTGGCAGGCCTTCGGCTGAAACGCCGGCATGCTGGAAGACCTGTTCTGAGACGATCGCCTCGCAACCGATCTCCTTTGTCAACTGCTCAAGTCTCGAGGCCACGTTCAATGGGTCACCAATTGCAGTGAATGTGACATGCTCGCGAAAACCAATCTCACCCATCACCGCCCGGCCGCAATGCAATCCAATGCCAAACCGGATTTTCGTTTGCAGCTGCTGCTCGAGCGCAGCGTTGAGACCGTCAATATTGGCTGCCACCAACGGCACCGCGCCGAGCGCCTGACGGCAGGCAGTGGACGGCTCGCTGCTTAAGCCAAATATCGCGAGTACTGCGTCCCCCAGGAACTGGTTTGGCAGGCCGCCCGCCTGGACTACCGCGGAGCTGACCGCACTCAGGAAGCGACTGACCACGAATATGCTGTCGAACGGTAGTTGTGTCGCCGCAATCCTTGTGGAATCCCGCATATCCACGAACATGAACGCTGCGAATCGCTCTTGCGGCATGACGTCCCGCTGGCTCCGTTGCAAGAAAGCCGTTGATGCTGCCGGTGGCACTAGCGGCCACACGGAGAGATCATGAGTCGGCCGCAACTGGCAGGCGAGGCGCACTGTCTGCGGATCGGCCCCCAGTCGTTCCAAAACGTGCTGCTCCGCCTCGGCAGGCGCGGGCAGCGGCGCGTCGCTGAGCACGCGCACCCGGCACAACGTGCATCGGGCGCGGCCACCACAGCTGCTGGCATGGGCAATGCCCGCCATGCGGCTAACCTCGAGCACCGAAAATCCGAGCGGCGCGATTACCTTTCGCCCGTCTGGATAGAGAACGCAGAGCCGCCCGACCCGGCGCTCCCGCACCGTGCGTGCGAGCCGCGCGGCGAGCACCAGCAGCACCGCACCACCATCGAAGAGCAAAAAGTCATTGCGCAGCTCGGCGAGCCAAAGGTTTTGCAATCCCGTTCCGATGATCGTCGGCCGGGTCGCCGCGGCGCGCCAGGCAGGATTCTGCGCGAGCGCGATCACTTCGCGTCCGCCCTGCAGGAAGCCTAGCAGCGCGAGCACCGGGAGCAGGACAGCAACGCTCAGCAGCACGCTCCGCCACGCCCCAAACCATGGTTTCAATCGCAACCAGAACCAGATGCCATAACACCCATGCAGCCAGGCGACCACCAACAGCACCAGCTGCACACGGCCGAAGAACGGTGAATCGATCCACAATGAGTACAGCAATTGCGCGTAACCCTTGTTCAGGCCGAACTCGGCAAGGGCGACCCGCGTATTCACAACATGGTTCGCCAGCAGCGGCGGTATGCACAAGCCGAGAACCAGTTGCGCCACCTCACCCGGAGTCCAGTGCACCGAGCGCCGTTCGTACAGAGCCCACAGACCCAGGAAGAAATGCGTCACGAGCGCGCTGTACAGCACGGCCGTTCCAAGCCATCCCTGCCAGATGAACTTCTGCACAAGCAGATCACGCTCCAGCCATGCGAGGGAGATATTCCCCAGCGAGTGATTCAGGAGGTGCGTGCCCACGTAGGTGAACAGCACCAGTCCGGTGGTCAGCCGGACCGATCTCACACCCCTCGGACGCAACCATTGAAGATAGGGAAAGTGCTTCGATTGCATCTGACGAAATACCAAAGGCTGGGCCGATTTATTCGTGCCATATGCGGTGACGGCAGCGAGTGATCCACCGGGAATAAAACGCGCGAACTTTCGGATCAGAAAGTATAGGTCCCGCTGATCGATAGGTGTCAGAAGCCGAGGCAATGAGGTCAAGCACGCCTTCGGGAATAACTGCCGTCCTGCCCATGTATACCTTCCCGTGAGCAATTGATCAGGACGCGCTCCCGACTGTGGCCTGTATCCAACCCCAGGTGGCCGCGGTCCTCAGCTCAAAAACAAGTCTTGGCAATCCTGTTCACGGTGACACGTCGATCCTCATACACCGAAATGATTAGGAACCCGAAATGAATAGGCGCACTGTGGTTGTTCTTTCGATAGTCGGCCTGGCAATGGCAGGGATTTCCACCGGCGCGTCGGCGCAGGGAAAGACTCGCGCTGAGGCCCTGCAGGAACTGATTCAGGCCGAACACAATGGCCTAGCCTTCATTACTGACACCTCGTACCCCGACGTCAGTCCGATCTTCGAACAGCAGGTCGCCCGCATGCGGCAGCAATATGACAGCGGCACCGGCGGCGTCCCCGCAGCCGGTTCGAGCGAGCGGGGCAATGTCCGAAAGGATACGAGTGCTGCGGGCTCGTCGGCTTGCGTCGGGCCGATCAGCTTCTGTTCTCCGTACTTCGGCAGTTGAGTGGCCATCCTCGCGCACCCAGCGACGCTTCGGCTTTCCTTTCTAGCGGAATAAAGATTTTGATGTTTTCCCTGCCCTAAAGGCTTAAAGGCAGGCAACCCAAACGTTTCTCGGAGCAAAATCTCATGAAGATGCTCGTTTGTCTCACGCTGGCAGCCTGCTCGCTAGCCGGCCCGGTCACGGCGTTCTCGCAATGTCAACAATTACCGTTGACCCGCGCGCAGGTGCGCGCGGAGCTTTTGCGACTCGAGGAGGCCGGTTATAACCCGTCCGCGGGCGATGAGGGTGACTACCCGGCCGACATTCAGGCGGCGGAGGCAAAGATCGCCGCAGAAGACGCGCAACGACTTGTCGCGGGAGATGTCGGCGGCACAGCACTGGACGATTCCTGCGCGGCGGGCAGATCTGCTGCCGCGTCGCGTTAACGCGCCGGCGATTTCAGGCCACGACGCTGGCTCGGCTAACGCACACTCGGGCAGTCGCCAAATGGTGAGCGCTGGGACCGCGCGGATCAGTCCGTCTTAATCTTCTCGTGTAGCCAACGGCGCTGCGTTGGCTACACGACCCCCAAGGTCACTAGATTTGCCTTAGCCGCAGTCTGCATGCACCTGCGGGAGGCGCCCCCGCAGGTGATCGCCCCGCCCTGGAACCCGGACTTCCAAGTGGCTTGCGGCATTGGGGGGCACTAACGCCTCTGCAACCCGTCTACTGCACGGTGATGGTCTCCATCATATTCGGGTGTATGCCGCAGAAGACCTTGTAGACACCCCGTTTATCGAACTTGAACTGGTAGGTTTCATTCTGATCGAGCGCTCCCGAGCGAAACATGCCGGCGTCGTTGACCACTGTATGCGGTTCGCCATCCAGATTTTTCCAGGTCACGGTCGAGCCGGCTTTGACCGTCAGCGACATCGGCGAGAACATAAAATTCTTGATCACAAGTGTTCGGCTCCTGGGCCTGCGCGACGGAAGAGCCAGCAGATGCCGCTATAAGCATCCCGCCTCCGAGGACGGCAACGAGGGTACGACAGAGAGTGACATATAGCATGATTCGGATCCTGTTGGTAGACGAAGTCAGGAAATTCAAACGAGCGTCGTATCGGTGGACACACGTGCTCTCAAGGCGGTTGTGACCGAGCAGATCGCCGATTGTCTTGACGCCGACGCCTTGCTCAAGCAAGCGCATGGCGAAGCTATGCCTCAAGCAGTAGGGGCTGGTCTGTAGTGGTCAACTAATTTCCTGTCTCTTATACACATCTGACGCTGCCGACGAGCGATCTAGTGTAGATCGTGCT
>NZ_CYGY02000062.1 GCF_900007165.1 Paraburkholderia piptadeniae | reverse complement strand
ATTGATCCTGCTGCACCAGGCCGATCGAGCCACTGTTGATCTGCGTCTCAATGTTGCTGATGTCCGTCGTGTTCTGCGTCACGCGGCCGTCGAGGTTGGTGATCGCGCTACCCACGTTGGTCACAGTGGCGTTGCCGCTATCGAGCACATACGTCGGCGCGGAGATCGTGCCTGTCGTCGGGTCGAGGGTGGAGCCGCCCCCGAGCGCGTTCGCCGTCGACTGCGATACGTTGTACAGCTGCGCGCCGTTCACTGCATCGGTGCTCGATGCATTCATGTTGCCGTTGAGCAGCCCTGTCAGCCTGCGCGCCCCCGCCGTGCCCGTGAAGTCCACGACCGTACCGTCCGTGCCCTTCGCGACCGTGATGGTGCGTGTCGATTGATCCTGCTGCACCAGACCGATCGAGCCACTGTTGATCTGCGTCTCGATGTTGCTGATGTCCGTCGTGTTCTGCGTCACGCGGCCGTCGAGGTTCGTGATTGCGCTGCCCACGTTGGTCACGGTCGTGTTGCCGTCGTTCAGCACGTAGGTCGGCGCGGAGATCGTGCCTGTCGTCGTATTGAAGGTCGAACCGCCGCCGAGCGCCGCCGCCGTCGCTGCGCCCTCCGTATTCACCTTGGCGTCTTCCGATTGCAGCTGGCTCACGTTCACCGCATCCGTCGCGGCAGACCCTGCCGCCACGTTCGTCAAGCGGCGTTCCTTGCCTGCCGAGCCCACCGACATCTCGCCGTTAGCAGCCGATGCCGTACCCAACAACGCGGTGTTGCCCGGGTTATAGCCCGCCGCCGACAGATTGGCCGTCGTCGTCGAGCCGGAACCCAGCGCCACCGAGTTCCGGGCTGTCGCGGCGGCCGCACCGCCGATCGCCACCGAATCGACACCCGATGCCGTCGAATCCGACAGCGTCGAGTTGGTATGGAAATACTTGATCCCGCCGCCCGAGATGATGTTGTTCATGCGGGCATCGATGTTCGTGATCGCGCCCGCCACGTTGGTCAATGTCGAGCCGCCCACGACGTACGTCGGGTTCGAGATCGAGCCATCGTTGTTCACCGTCGAACCGCCGCCGATTGCGTTCGCCGTCGAGTTCGCCAGGTTGTACAGCTGCGAGCCGTTGACCGCATCCACGCTCGATGCATTCACGTTGCCGTTGGCCACGCCCGTCAGCTTGCGTACGCCTGCCGTCCCGGTGAAGTCCACCAGCGTGCCACCCGTACCCTTCGCCACCGTCACCGTCGCAGTCGAACTGGCCTGCTGCACCAGACCGATCGTGCCGTTGTTGATCTGCGTTGCGAGGTTACTGATGTCCGTCGTGTTTTGCGTCACGCGGCCATCGAGATTGGTGATCGCCCCGCCCACGCTGGTCGCGGTCGTGTTGCCGCCGTCGAGCACGTAGGTCGGTGCGGAGATCGTGCCCGTCGTCGTATTGAAGGTCGAGCCGCCGCCGAGCGCCGCTGCCGTCGAGCTCGCCACGTTGTACAGCTGCGAACCGTTGATCGCATCGGCGCTGGACACGTTGACGGCACCTGGAGCGAGATCCGTGATCTTGTTCGCGTTCATGTCCACGGTGTTCAGCATGCTGATGCCCGCCCCGCCCTTCAGCTCCAGCAAGCCAGTCTGATAACCGGTAACACGGGCCGTCGATGCCGAAAATCCGTACGACCCATTGGTGTCGCCCGTATTGTTCAGCGAGAACGCAAGAGGATTGCTCCCCGTAACGGTGCAGTCCAGGTTGTTCATACTCGTCGCGTAGCCGTACGAATAGCCCGTGCCTCCCGTCGCGAGTCCCGGGCACAATTCGAGCGAGCCATATCCAGCCGTGACGGCTGCATGTGCGCCGCTCGCCGCAAGCCCCATGCCTGCACCAACGACACCAATGACGGCCGCGAGACTCTTCTTCGACGCCCCCTTGCCACGAGCAGCGGCGTTCTCCTGTGCGGCGGCCCACGTACCCGTCGTTTCGTTCCACACAGTCCGGTAAACTCTATTCATTTGTCATCCTAACTTTTCTAAATAAATGATCAACTTCAGTCCAGCGATCGGCTCAGATATCGGAACGACTTCCGCTTTGTGGCGACGCTTCGAGTGCGCAAAAAGACAACGTCTGCACGTCGACTTCTTTCACACGTCGCAGACAATCCACATCCAATCGACGGGTTAGCAGCGTCGGCAAGTTAGGCGAAACGACAGAAGTGCTGAATAGGAGCAGTCTTATTTAGATGTTTGCCACGCATAGTTCGAAGCATCCCTACGTATGTCTTCGAAAAAGACTCGAAAAGGGATGACGAACTCTCGAAGCGATGTGGGCAGCGGGCCCGAATGCCTCGCGCAATCCTGCGATCGCGATGGCAGTGCCGCGAGCGCGATTACCTTGCGGCAATCAACCCGTCAGGGCGCACGTATTCACCGCCCCATGCTTGCGCGAGCTGCGCGCAGCGACCGAGCCGCACCGTCTCGTCGCGCTCGAAGTCGACGAAGACGACATGATCCGCGGCAACAGGCCGCGTGGGCGTACCGCTGCTGCGGCCGTCCGTGAGAATCCACAGCCAGCGCTGCTGGCCGGGCTTGCGGCGTGCCGCGCGTTCGAGCACTGTCGCCGCCGTTTCGGTGCCGAGCGTCAAAGGCGTGCCGCCACCGCCGCCGATGGGCGACAGCCACCGTTCGTTCCACCAGCGCGGCACGGCGGGACGGAAGCGCACGTCGGCACGTTGCCCGCCGAAACACACGAGCGCCGCCTCCGCCCTCTCGGCGCGCGCCTGATCGAACAGCGCGACGAGCAGCCCCTTGGCAAGCGCAAGCCTTTGCCCCGAGAGCATCGAACCGGAGCAATCGAGCACAAAGCAATGCAGCATGCCGCCACGTGCGGCTTCATGAACGAAGCGCAGATGATCCACATGCAAACGTTGATTGCGCTTCGCGGCAAGCGTACGCGGCCACGCGATGCGCGCGCCGGCCGAGCCGTCGTGCGATGCATCGCCCGCGCCTTGCCGCCATCGAAAACCGCTGCGCATCGCGCGCGCGGCCGCGCCCTTTCGATGGCTCAGCGTTTTTTTGTCGGAAGCGGAATGACCTGCTTGACGTGCGTGATGCCCGTCCGTTCGGGTGGAAGATAGCCGTAGTCGCTTTCGCCGGATGGATTCGCGCTATCGGTAGAAGACGGCTGTCGATCGGAAGACGCGGCCTCCTGAGGCTGTCCGGCATCATCGTCATGCAAGCGCCGCCTATGTAGCAACACCGATTCCGCCACTCGATCTACATGCTCCAGCGTCACCTCGCCCGCGCCTTCGAACGAAGCCAGCGCGCGCGCCGCGCGCAGCATCACGAGATCCGCGCGCAATCCATCGACACCCGCAGCGATGCACAATGCGCTGACGTGTGCGTGCACGGCATCGTCGAACGACAGGCGTGTCAAAGACGCGCGCGCATCGCGTATGCGCGCGACGAGCGCTTCCTGCTGCCCGGCATACCCTGAGCGAAACCCGAAAGCGTCCAGATCGAACGCAAGCCGCGCCTTGACGATGTCCTGACGCGTCCGCGGCTCGTAGCAGTTCTCCAGTTCGATCATCAAGCCGAAACGGTCCGTCAGTTGCGGACGCAGCTCGCCCTCTTCCGGATTCATCGTGCCGATCAGCACGAAGCTCGCCTCATGCGTGTGCGAAACGCCATCGCGTTCGACCGTGTTCACGCCGCTCGACGCCGCATCGAGCAGCGCATCGACGAGCGCATCCGGCAGCAGATTCACTTCATCGACATACAGCACGCCGCGATGCGCGCTGGCCAGCAGCCCCGGCGAAAAGCGCACCGACGCATCGCGCAGCGCCGCTTCGATATCGAGCGTGCCGATCAGTCGGTCTTCGCTTGCGCCGAGCGGCAGCGTCACAAAGCGGCCTTCGGGTAGCAGTTCGGCGAGCGCGCGCGCCGCCGTCGATTTGGCCGTGCCCCGCGGTCCACTGACCAGCACGCCGCCGATGCCCGGATCGACGGCGGCGAGCAACAAGGCCTGTCGCAGCGGCGCCTGGCCGATCAATGCGGAAAACGGAAACACGGCAGGCGTCGCCCGGGTTTCGCTCATGATCGTGATCCTTCGATGTGCTGTTCGCTATCCAGCAGATGTTGTTCGATTTGCCCGCGATAGCCGCCTGGCTGCTGCCAGAGCCCACGCTGCATCGCTTCGACGAGCCGCTCGCAGACGGCGTGCAGCGCATGCGGATTGTGCCGGCGCATGAACTCGCGCGTGTCGCTGTCGTTCAGATACGCGTCGGCGACGAGCGCGTATTGATGATCGGCGACCACGCGCGCCGTCGCATCGTAGCCGTAGAGATAATCGACCGTCGCGGCGATTTCGGCCGCGCCCTTGTAGCCGTGACGCTTCACGCCGTCGAGCCATTTCGGATTCACCACGCGCGAGCGGATCACGCGCGCAATTTCTTCATGCAGCGTGCGAACCCGAGGCGCATCCGGGTTGCTGTGATCCGCGTGATAGACGTGCGGCTGATTGCCCGCAAGATGCCGCACGGCCGCCGTCATGCCGCCCTGGAACTGGTAATAGTCGTTCGAATCGAGCACGTCGTGCTCACGGTTGTCCTGATTCTGCAAGACGACATCCATCGCCGCGAGCCGCGTGCCAAATGCGTGCCGCGCCTCCTCGCCCGCGCTCTTCTGCGTGTACGCGTAGCCGCCCCACGACAGATACGCATTCGCGAGATCCGCGTCCGTCTGCCATCGTTGCGTGTCGATGATCTCCTGCAAACCCGCGCCATACGCGCCGGGCCGCGCGCTGAACACGCGAAAGCCCGCGCGCCTGCGTGCTTCATCCGGCGCGACGCCGCGCGCGATCCAAGCATCGCGCTCGCGCATCACGCGCGCGCGAATGGGGTTGACGTCCTCGGGCTCGTCGAGTTCGGCGACAGCCTGCACGGCCGCATCGAACAGATGCATCACGTTGGCGAACGCATCGCGGAAAAAGCCCGACACGCGCAACGTCACGTCGATGCGCGGACGATCGAACGCGGCGATCGGCATGATCTCGAAGTCGGTCACGCGATGGCTGCCCGGCGCCCACTTCGGCCGCACGCCGAGCAGCGCGAGCGCTTGTGCGATATCGTCGCCGCCCGTGCGCATCGTCGCCGTGCCCCACACGGACAGGCCGATCGCGCGCGGATAGTCGCCATGCTCCTGCAAGTGACGCTCGATCAGCGTCTGCGCCGACTTCAGTCCCAGTGACCACGCGGCTTGTGTCGGTATCGCGCGCGTGTCGACGGAATAGAAGTTGCGGCCCGTCGGCAGCACGTCCGGACGTCCGCGCGACGGCGAGCCGCTCGGGCCCGGCGGCACGAAACGCCCTTCGAGCCCGCGTTTCAGATGCATCAGCTCGTGCGCGCCGCATGCGTCGAGACGCGGCAGGATCTCCTCGCGCATGCGTTCCAGAACGCGCACTGCGTGCGGCAATGCATCTGCATCGAGTGGAATGCGCGAATCGCAAGGCAGTCCGCACATGTCGTCGAGCAAACACGACGCGAGCAGTTCGAGCCGTTCGCGCGTGTCGCCGTTGTGACGCCACGGCGCATCGCTCACCTGTTCCAGCAACGCAGGACGCGGCCCTTCCCACGCAGCGGACCAGTCCGCCGACAACGGATCGAACATGCGATCGACGTGCAGATCGCGTGCGAGTGCATCGATGAGGCCCGCCTTCGCGCCCTGTCCGTCGCCGACGGGAAAGCGCGCGAGCGCAAGCAGCGTGTCGCGCCGCTGCACGCCCTGAGGCGACTCGCCGAACGTATGCAAGCCGTCGCGTATCTGCGCTTCCTTCAGCTCACACAGCCATGCGTCGACGCGCGTGAGCAGCGCGTCTTCCGCATCCGCATCGTTCGGCGTATCGAGGCTCAGCTCTTCATGCAGCCGATGCGTGACGATCGTATCGAGAATGGTCTTGCGCAACAGCTTCGCGCGGCGCGGATCGACCATCAGCGCGTCATAGTATTCGTCGACCTGGCGCTCGAGGTCTTGCAGCGGCCCGTAGTTTTCGGCGCGCGTGAGAGGCGGCATCAGATGATCGACGATCACGGCCTGCGCGCGGCGCTTGGCCTGGCTGCCCTCGCCCGGATCGTTGACGATGAACGGATACAGATGCGGCAGCGGCCCGAGAATCGCATCGGGCCAGCACGCATCGCTCAGCGCGACGCTCTTGCCCGGCAGCCATTCGAGATTGCCATGCTTGCCGACATGCACAACGGCGTCGATGCCGAACTGATGACGCAGCCAGAAATAGAACGCGAGATACGCATGCGGCGGCACGAGTTCGGCATCGTGATAGCTCGCGTAGTCGTTCTGCTCGCGCGAGCGCGGCGGCTGGATGCCGATGAACACATGTCCGCAGCGCCAGCCCGCAATCATGAAACGCTCGCGCCGCAAGGTCGGATCGCGTTCGGGTGGCCCCCACTTCGCGTTCAGCGCATCGCGCAGCGATTGAGGCAGACAGGCGAAGTGCGTCATGTAATCGCTCAACGCGAGGCTTTGCAACGCGGGCCGCAGATCGCGCACGACGGGATCATTGGTCACGCCTTGCGTCAACGCGTTCATCAGCGCGTCGCCGTTCGCGGGCACGTCGTCGATGCGATAGCCCTCGTCGTGCAGCATCTTCAGGATGTTCACCACGGACGCAGGCGTATCGAGTCCCACGCCATTGCCGATGCGCCCTTCACTCATCGGATAGTTCGCGAGTATCAGCGCGAGCCTTTTGTCGGCGTTTGGCGCGCGGCGCAACTTGCACCAGCGCTCGCTCAGTTCGGCGACGAACGCGACGCGCTCATGATCCGGCTGATAGCGAACGACGTCCACTTGCGTATGCGGACAGCGATACGCAAGGCCCTTGAAGCTGATCGCGCGCGTGATGATGCGGCCATCGACTTCGGGCAGCGCGACGTGCATCGCGATATCGCGCGAATTGAGGCCGTGATTGTCCTTCACCCAGTCTTCGCGGTTGCCGCCGCTCAGGATCACCTGCATCACGGGCGCGTCGCCCGCCAGCGAGAGCGGCTCGGGATCGTCGATCGCGGAAGCGGCGAACGCCGTCGTGTTCAGCACGAGCGCGATGTGGTGCTGCGCGGCGAGTTGCTGCACGACATCGCGGCTAACCGCATCCTTCAGCGACGTGATCGCGACCGGCAACGGATTCATGCCGCGTGCTTCGAGCGCATCGATCAGCGCATCGAACACGGCCGTGTTGGCGGCCTGCAAATGCGCCTTGTAGAACAGCACAGCGACGACGGGCGCGCCCGGCGTCCAGCGCGCCTGCCAGTCTTCGATGGTCGCGGCGTCGCGCGCAGGGTGATAGAGCGCGGCTGCGGGCAACGGGCTCGGCAGCGCAGGCTCGTCGCCCCAGCCAAGCGCGCGCCACGCGATGCAGCGCATGAACGACTCGGCATTGCGCGCACCGCCCTCGCGCAGATAGCGCCACAGCCGATGACACAGGTTCGCATCCGCCGTGCTGCGCGCGAGCAGATTCGGGTCTTCCTGCAAGTCGCCGGAAAACATCGCGAGCGTCTGCCCGTTGCGCTGCGCGAGCGCGACGACCTGCTCGATCCCATACGGCCAGTACGATTCGCCGCCCAGATGATCGACGACGACGACGCGCGCATGCTTCAACACATCGTCGATATAGAAATCGACGGAAGCCGGCTGCCGCAGATACGTGACGTTCGCGAGCCGCACGCTCGGAAAGCCTTCGCCAAGACGCGGCACGACGCTCGCGAGCAGCGACAGCGTCGTGTCCGCGGAACTGAGGATCACGATATCCGCGGGCTTCTGGTCGATACGGATGACGCCCTTCGTATCGTCGACGAAACCGCCGGGAACGGTGCGCAGCAGATGCATCGCGCCGCCTTCAGGCCTGTTGCGTCTGAGCGTTCGCGACGTCGCTCAATGCTTCGTCGAGCGCGCGCTGCAGCGCCCGTTGATCGAGATCCGCGCCGATCAGCACGAAGCGGCTGAGGGTTGATCTGTCGATTTCGCCCGTCTGCCAGCGCCGGTCGAAATAGCTGTCGAAGCGCCGCCCAACGCCTTGAATCACGAGACGCATCGCCGCGCCCGGCAAGGCCGCAAAACCCTTCACGCGATAGATCGTGTGCGCTTCGACTACTTGCCTGAGCGCCGCGATTATCGTGTCGCGCGACGGTGCCCGTGCCGTCACGACGACGGAATCGAACTCGTCGTGATGGTGATCGGCGTGATCGGGATCATCGGCGGAACCGTGATGATCGTGCCGCAGATGAATCGTTTCTTCCGATGCGGATTCCAGCCCGAGCAGCGCGTGAAGATCGAGCTGCCCCATATGCGCGCGCACCACTTTCACCTGAGGCGGTATCTCTTCGCGCAGCGTCGATTCGACGGCGGCCTGCTGCGCTTCGTCGAGCAGATCGGTCTTGTTGAGGATCACGAGATCGGCCGCCGACAACTGGTCTTCGAACAGCTCGTGCAGCGGCGATTCGTGATCGAGATTGGGATCGGCCTTGCGCAACCGGTCGACGGCGGCGGGGTCGTCGGCAAACTGACCGCTCGCGACGGCGGGACCGTCGACCACGGTGACGACGGCATCGACGGTGAAACTGTTCTTGATCGACGGCCAGTTGAACGCCTGCACGAGCGGCTTCGGCAACGCGAGCCCCGATGTTTCGATCAGCACGTGATCGATCTGGCCGCGCCGCTCGACGAGCTGCTCCATCACGGGAAAGAACTCTTCCTGCACGGTGCAGCACAGGCAGCCATTGGCGAGCTCGTAGAGCTGGCCTTCCGTCTCGTTGCCGTCCTCGTCGCAACCGATGCCGCAACCCTTGAGGATTTCCCCGTCGATGCCAAGCTCGCCGAACTCGTTGACGATCACCGCGATGCGCAGGCCGCCCGCGTGCTGAAGGATGTGACGCATCAACGTCGTCTTGCCGCTGCCGAGAAAGCCTGTGACGATCGTCACGGGAATCTTGCGCATCTGTGTCTGCATGATGGCTCCGTTGCCCGATGTGTTTGTGGGCGACTCTGGAATCGCAACGCCGCGAGCGATGCGAGTCAGTGTGATGCACGGGGACGGAAAACGGCGCCGCAAACGCTTCGCAGCCTGAAGAAGCCAGCGCGAAACGGGCACGCGGCGCGTGCGGAATCGTGAACGCAGCGCCGCATCCCCGCAGCATTGCGTCGTTTTCTCGGGCCGGTATCCGGGCTGATGAAAGCGCCGCCTCTCCTTCCCGCGCGAGCGTTTTCGCGCAGTGGATGATCCGCATGGGCCACTGTTGGACGCACATGCAGCGAGACGGCTCCGCATCGACTTCGCGATGCCTTCACCTACCGTTGCGGGGAGCAGCATAGTTTGGCCCTGTGACGATACGAGCGACACGAGGGGCCGGCTATTTCCCGTTTAACTGCGCGAGCAGAAAGCGCGCGCGAGCACCAGAGTGCGTGCGAGTTTAGGCTCGCGCGCGGGGAGCGTCAAGAATAGAGCCTTAATGCTTTCTCCGCACCCGTTGCGGCGTGCTCATCGAGGAAACTCCGCAGCGACGCGCAAGGTCGGCTGTGCTATCGTATGCGCGCGTCTGGTGCCGTGCCTGCGTTCGCTTGCACGGTTAAACGGGAAACAGGGAAGCGCGTCTTTTGTATGGCACGTGTCGTGCGTCAAATGAGGTGCTCAGCCTGTGCTGTCCCCGCAACGGTCACGCGGCGAGCGGAAGGAACAACTTCCGCGCAGTGCGTTCAAGGCCACTGCCTGCATCATGCAAGTGGGAAGGCGAACGCGATGAGCCGCCAGCCCGGATACCGGCCAGATGCAGGGGGGCGACGGGACGGACGAAACCCGTCGCCATTCGCTGGAGCCGCGGGAAACGGACGCCAGCGCCCACGCGCGACGCGCTGCCTGTACGCCCGCTTGTACGCCCGTTTATAAGCCGGCTTCAGGCAATGGCGCCGCGCATCGAATGCAGCATCGCATGACCCACATTTCTTCAAGGCCCGCCCACCCAGCGGCGCTCCACTCGCGATGAGCCGCGCCTGGCTGATCGGCGCCGGCCCCGGCGACGTCGAACTGCTGACGCTCAAGGCCGTCCGCGCGCTCGCGCAGGCCGACGTCGTGCTCGTCGACGATCTCGTGAATCCCGAAGTGCTGCAATTCGCGCGCGACGACGCGCTGATCGTCCACGTCGGCAAACGCGGCGGTCATGCATCGACGCCGCAGCCCGCGATCGTCGCGATGATGCTCGATCAGTTGCGCATGGGCCGCAGCGTCGCGCGTCTGAAGGGCGGCGATCCGTTCGTGTTCGGACGCGGCGGCGAAGAGCAGCAGGCGTTGCAAGCGGCTGGCGTGCATGTCGAGATCGTCAGCGGAATCACGGCGGGCATCGCCGCGCCCGCGGCGATCGGCATTCCCGTCACGCATCGCGACTACGCACAGGGCGTGATCTTCGTCACGGGCCACGGCGCGGGCGAGCACGAAGCCGACTGGCCGGCGCTCGCCGCCACCCGGATGACGCTCGTGATCTACATGGGCATGCGCCGCCTGAACGACATCGCCGATGCGCTGTTGCGCGCGGGCATGTCGCCGGATACGCCGTGCGCCGCGATCGAATCGGCGACGCGGCCCGAGCAGCGTCACGTATGCGCGGTGTTGCGCGATCTCGTCCAACGAGTCGCGGATGCGGGCCTCGGCTCGCCGTCGATCGTCGTGATCGGCGGCGTCGCGTCGCTGGCCGCGCCCGTCGATGCATTGCTTCAGCACGCGTCGTCATGACGGGGCTCATCGTGGGCATCGGTTGCCGGCGCGGCGTATCGGCTGAACAGATCGAAGCGGCTGTGCGCGATGCGCTCGGCGATACGCTGCCGTTCGAAGCGCTCGGAGCCGTCGCAACTATCGATGTGAAAGCCGACGAAGCCGGCCTCGTCGCGTTCTGCGCACGCCATGCGTTGCCGTTGCGCATCTTCACGCGCGAACAGATCGACGCGCTCGATACACGCACGAACGGATCGCAAGCCGTGCGCGAGCATATGGGCGTCGATGGCGTCTGCGAACCGTGCGCGCTGCTCGCGACACCAAACGGACGGCTGCTCGTGCACAAACGCGCACGCGATGGCGTCACGGTCGCGATCGCATGCTCTACTGATGCCGACCGCACCATACATCAGCACTCAAACGAAACACACCAAACGAAGGACAATCGATGAAGACCGATCCCGAATCGCATGCACGCATGACGCAGCGCCGCCGCGAAGGCCACGAGAAGAAGCAGGCCCAGGCAACCGTCGAAAAAGGCCTGCTGATCGTCTACACGGGCACGGGCAAAGGCAAGTCCACGGCCGCGTTCGGCATGGCCGTGCGCGTGCTCGGCCACGGCCTGAAGCTTGGCGTCGTGCAGTTCATCAAGGGCGCGCTGCATACGTCGGAGCGCGATTTTCTCGGCGCCCAGGCGAACTGCGATTTCGTCACGATGGGCGACGGCTACACCTGGAACACGCAGGACCGCGAGGCCGACATCGCGACCGCGCGCAAAGGCTGGAACGAAGCGCGCCGCATGATCGAAAGCGGCGAGTACCAAATGGTGATTCTCGACGAGCTGAACACCGTGCTGAAGTACGAATATCTCCCGCTCGATGAGGTGCTAAGCGTCGTCAATGCGCGGCCCGAGATGCTGCACGTCGTCATCACGGGACGCCATGCGCCCGACGCGCTGATCGACGCCGCCGACCTCGTCACCGAAATGCGCCTCGTCAAGCATCCGTACCGCGAGCAGCACGTGAAGGCGCAGCGCGGCGTGGAGTTCTGAACGATGCCCGCGTGCCCCGCTCTCTTCATCAGCGCGCCGGCGTCGGGCCAGGGCAAGACGACGATCACGGCTGCGCTCGCGCGGCATCATCGGCGGATGGGGCGCAACGTGCGCGTGTTCAAGACGGGCCCGGATTTCCTCGATCCGATGATCCTCGCGCGCGCGAGCGGCTCAAGCGTGCTGTCGCTGGATCTGTGGATGGTCGGCGAGCGTGCATGCCGCGCGCTGCTCGCCGAAGCGGCGCGCGATGCAGATCTGATCCTGATCGAAGGCGTGATGGGCCTCTTCGACGGCACGCCGAGCAGCGCCGATCTAGCCGCGAAATTCAACGTGCCCGTCGCCGCCGTGATTTCAGCGAAAGCGATGGCGCAGACCTTCGGCGCGGTCGCGTTCGGCCTTGCGCGCTTTCGACCGGACGTGCCGTTTCATGGCGTGTTCGCGAATCGGGTCGGCTCCGCGCGTCACGCGCAGATGCTCGAAGAATCGTTGCCCACCGATCTGAAGATGCTCGGCTATCTGTCGAGCACCGATGCGATCGAATTGCCCGATCGACATCTCGGCTTGCTGCAAGCCGAGGAAATCGGCGATCTCGACGCACGGCTCGATCGCGCGGCCGATGCGCTCGCATCGACCGCGCTCGCACAACTGCCGCCTGTCGTCACGTTCGACGAGCCCGCGCACGAAGCGCCGCTGCCGCGACTGCTCGACGGCATGCACATCGCGGTCGCGCGCGACGCCGCGTTCGCGTTCATCTATCCGGCGAACGTGCAGCTGCTCGAAGCGCTGGGCGCGCGCGTCACCTATTTCTCGCCGCTCGCCGACGAGCCCGTTCCCGTCGATGCGAGCGCGCTCTATCTGCCCGGCGGCTATCCGGAACTGCATGCGCCTACGCTCGCAGCCAATGCGCGCAGCGCGGCATCCGTCCGCGCGCATGCCGCCGCGGATAAAACCATCGTCGCCGAATGCGGCGGATTGCTGTATCTGCTCGACAGCGTCACCGACACGCAAGGCGTCACGACGCCGATGCTCGGCCTGCTGCCCGGCCATGCCGCGATGCAGACGCGCTTCACCGCGCTCGGCATGCAGCAGATCGACGACAGCGTGCATGGCACGATGACGGGCCACACGTTTCACTACTCGCGCGTGAGCACGCCGCTCGCGCCCGTGCGTCACGCGACGCGCGCGCAGTCCGACGCGCCCGGCGAAGCCGTCTATCGTCAGGGTTCGATCGTCGCCACTTACATGCACGGCTACTGGCCGTCCAACCCGGCCTTCGCGGCTGCCCTCTTCCATGGCCGAGCCTTTTGACGACGCCGAACGCGCGGCGGTCTACCGCGCGATCTACGAGCGGCGCGACATGCGCCACTTCGTGCCAACGCCCGTCGATCCCGCCGTGCTCGCGCGCCTCGTCGACGCCGCGCATCACGCGCCGAGCGTCGGCTATATGCAACCGTGGCGGATCGGACGCATCACCGATCCCGCGCTTCGGCAGAAGCTGCATGCCGCCGTCGAACGCGAGCGCGTGCTGACAGCGGATGCGCTTGGCAAGCGGCGCGACGAGTTCATGAAGCTGAAGGTCGAAGGCATGCTCGAGTGCGGTGAACTGCTCGTGATGGCGCTGATGGACGGCCGCGAGAAGCACATCTTCGGACGGCGCACGCTGCCGGAAATGGATCTGGCTTCGGTGGCGTGCGCGATCCAGAACATGTGGCTCGCGGCGCGCGCCGAAGGGCTTGGAATGGGCTGGGTGTCGCTGTTCGATGCCGACGAAGTGCGCGCGATGCTCGGCATGCCGGAGGGTGCGCGGCCCGTCGCCATTCTGTGTCTAGGGCATGTGGAGCGTTTCTATCCCGAGCCGATGCTCGAATCGGAAGGCTGGGCGAAGCGCATGCCGCTCGATGCGTGTCTCTTCGAGAACACGTGGCGCGATCAGAAATCCGCTTGCGAAGAAGCGCCGTCGATGCAGTCGATGCAGCAGCGGGCGCACGACGACGCGCGTTGAGCGCCGCGCGAAAGCCCTTGCGCGCGCCGCTTACGTCTCGCCCTTCTCGATGCGCTCGAGGCGGTAGCCGTAGCCGTAGATCGGCATCAGCCGATAGCCGTTCTCCGGGCGCAAGCCGAGCTTCGTGCGCAGCATCGACACGTGTGTGTCCATCGTGCGCGACGGAATGGCGGCCGCCTGTTTCCAGATTGCATCGAGAATATGCGAGCGCGACAGCGGCCGGCTCAGATGCTTGAACAGCAGCAGCGCGAGTTCGAATTCCTTATGCGTGAGCGTGACGGAATGGCCGCGCACATGGACGCGCTTAGAGCCCGGCTCGAATTCGTATTCGCCGAACACTTCCTTCCCGGCCACCAGCCCCTGGCTTGTGCCGCGCAACAGCATGCCGACGCGCGCGAGCAGCGTCGCCGCGCTAATGGGCTTGACAAGGCAATCGTCGACGTCCGCTATCTGGTCGGACGTGTCGTCTGCGCTCGTCAACAGGAGGACAGGCAGACGCTCGGCGAGATTCTCGCGGACCCAGTGCAGTACATGGCCAGCCGACAGGCCCGGCGCATCGCGATCGAGCACGAGCAGATCGAACGGCTGGCTACGCAGTTGCCCGATCAGCGCCTGTCCATCGTCGAACGCATGGCACGTGTGCCCCGCCGCCGACAGCGTCCCGCACACGAATTCGGCTCGCGCCCGTGTCTCCTCCAGAACTGCAATTCTCATAAAACCCCGCAACGCTCAATCGTTGTTTCCGTCCGACCGGGAAATCGTGGATGAAGGACCACAACCGGCAATATGAAATTGGAACTCCACATTGGACTGATTGTTCAAGTCCTGCATCGATTGCGGGCCAATTCCTTCACATTGCCCGACAATGCCTTGATCGCCCGATATTGCTTTAATGCCTTCGCACCCCATTACGGCTCATCGAACAGCCGGTTATAAGAGGCGCGAATTCGACTTCTTTTGACCGCCTCTAGCGAGCGGATTTTTCTTGCAATTTGCTGTCTGCGATACTTCACCGGCTAATCGTGCCGCTGCCCTGAAACGAGCGCCACTGCTCGCTTTGCGGGGAGTGTCACAGCTCTTCGCAGCTGGAAATGACTGGCAGGCGACTGATAACCAGCCGGCGAACAAGGCCGCCCGTACATGCGGCACCGCATCACAAACGTCCTTTTGCGGATTTAACATTCGCGCAATAGAGAGTTCGTGCCAATTACCGGAAAGATTTAACAATTCAAGCGTCGTCGTTGACGCTTTCATTTAAATCGGGGTGAAGATTATTAGAACGAATTCAATCAGTCAATTAACCTCTCATTTTTGTGCAGCCGGTGAACCATTTCGTTAAATCGGTCGATGGCGGCGATAAGCGGCTTATCCAGGCTTCACAGGCCCACGCGCGGGCCCAGGACAGTTCCTCTGATCCCGTTAGCGGCTCTTGCGGCGCTGCACTTTAGGTCCGTGGCTGATGCCGTCCGCCGCACGCAATCAGAGGCCGGCCCCACCTGGCACGGGCGCCGCGCAGATCACTTCGACGCCTGCCGCCGTCAGAACCTTCGACAGCGCCGCAGCGGGCGCGACATCCGTGACCAGGATGTCGAGACCATCCGGGCCGAACACATGAGCGAGCGCGCTGTGGCCGAATTTCGTGTGATCGGCGGCGATGATGCGCCGCTCCGCTTGCGAGAACGCGGCAAGCGCAAGCGCGGCATCGGCGGGTTGCGCGTCCATGAAGCGCCCCTTCGCGTCGATGGCCGTCACCGACACGATCGCATAACGCACATGGAATTGCCGGACGAAAGCGAGCGCGCTCTCGCCAACAGCGGACGCGTCGTCGGCGCGCAGTTCGCCGCCCGCCATCAACACGCGGTTGCCGTTGCGCGGCGCGAGCAGGCGCGCGATCTCGGCGGAGTTGGTCACGACCGTCAGGCGCGAATGTGATTCGAGCGCGTGCGCGATATGCACGCAGGTCGTGCCGCCGTCGAGCAACACCGAATCGCCGTCGTCGATCATCTGCGCGATGCGCGCCGCGATCGCCCGCTTGGCGTCGCGCTGCTCGACCATGCGGCGGCCGAACGGCGGCTCGTCGAGTTGCGCGGGCAACATGATGCCGCCGTGCACCTTGACGAGCAGCCCTTCGGCGACGAGCGGCTTCAGGTCGCGACGGATCGTTTCGTCGGACACGGCGAACGTGTTCGCCAGATCGGTGATCGTGCAGGTCTGTTGCGCGCGGACGAGCCGCAGGATCTCGTTCTGTCGGTGGGTGGCGAACATCGGCAGCGGCGGTTGGAAATTGGCGCGAGTCTAGCAGACACGCCCGCGCGAGGCCAACACAAATCCAAGCAATTCCACATTGCATAGCTCTAGCCGCTTGCTCCATGCTGCCCAAAAACGTTGCAATGTGCGCATTTTTGCGGCAAAGTACGCGACAACACATTTCCACATGATTCAACTCAATTCCACACACTCCAGCGAGGTCCGACACATGTCAACCAATCTTCCGACGCAGGCGCGCGTCGTCATCGTGGGCGGCGGCATCATCGGATGCTCGCTCGCCTGGCACCTCGCGAAGCTCGGCTGGACGGATGTCGTGCTGCTCGAACAGGGCCAGCTGTCGTGCGGCACGACGTGGCATGCGGCCGGGCTGGTCGGCCAGTTGCGGGCGCAGGAAAGCATGACGAAGCTGATCCGCTATTCGACCGCGCTCTACGCCGGGCTCGAAGCGGACACGGGACTCGCGACGGGCTGGAAGCAATGCGGCTCGCTGTCGGTGGCGCGCACGGCCGAGCGGATGACGCAGCTGAAGCGCACAGCCGCCGTCGCGCGCGCATATGGCGTGACGTGCGACGTGATCGGCCCGAAGGAAGCGGGCGAACTGTGGCCGCCCATGCGCACCGACGATCTGCTTGGCGCGGTCTGGCTGCCCGGCGACGGCAAGGCGAACCCGACCGATCTGACGCAGGCGCTCGCGCGCGGCGCACGGCGGCGCGGCGCGCGCATCGCCGAGAACACGCGCGTCACCGCGATTCACACGCGGCAGACGCGCAAGGGCCGCGAGGCGAGCGGCGTCGCGTGGCGCGACAAGGCGGGCAACGAAGGCACGATCGCGGGGGAGATTGTCGTCAATTGCGCGGGCCAGTGGGCGAAGGCGGTGGGGCGACTGTGCGGCGTCACCGTGCCGCTGCATTCGGCCGAGCACTACTACATCGTCACGGACAGGATTGCGGGCGTGCATCCCGATCTGCCCGTGATGCGCGACCCGGACGGCTACATCTACTTCAAGGAAGAAGTGGGCGGCCTCGTGATGGGCGGCTTCGAACCGGATGCGAAGCCGTGGGGCATGAACGGCATTCCCGAGAACTTCGAGTTCCAGTTGCTGCCCGACGACTGGGATCAATTCCAGATCCTGATGGAGAACGCACTGCAACGCGTGCCCGCGCTGGAGACGGCCCAGGTGCGCCAGTTCTACAACGGCCCCGAGTCGTTCACGCCCGACAACAACTTCATCCTGGGCGAAGCGCCCGAGCTGCGCAATTTCTATGTCGGCGCGGGATTCAACTCGATGGGGATTGCGTCGGCGGGCGGCGCGGGCATGGCGCTCGCCGAGTGGATCGTCGCGGGCGAGCCGACGATGGACCTGTGGCCCGTCGATATTCGCCGCTTCGCGCGCTTCAACGGCAACGACACGTGGCTGCACGACCGCGTGAAGGAGACGCTCGGCCTGCACTACGCGATGCCCTGGCCAAACCGCGAACTCGACAGCGCGCGTCCCTTCCGGCGCTCGCCCCTTCATGCGTTGCTGCGGGATGAAGGCGCATGCTTCGGCAGCAAGATGGGCTGGGAACGCGCGAATTTCTTTGCGCCGACGCGTGAGCAGGCGCGCATCGACTATGCGTTCGGCCAACAGAACTGGCTGCCCTGGAGCGGCGACGAGCATCGCGCATGCCGCGAACGCGTCGCGCTCTTCGACATGACGTCGTTCTCCAAATTTCTCGTCAAGGGACGCGATGCCGAAGCGGTGTTGCAACACATCGCCGCGAACGACGTCGCGGTGCCGCCGGGCACGGCAGTCTATACGGGCATGCTCAACGCGCGCGGCGGCTACGAATCGGATTTCACGCTCACGCGTCTCGCCGCCGACGAATATCTGCTCGTCACGGGCTCCGCGCAAACCACGCGCGACTTCGACATGATCGACAAACGCATTCCGCACGACAGCGACTGCATGCTCGTCGACGTGACCAGTCAATACGCGGTGCTCGCGGTGATGGGACCGCGTGCGCGCGATCTGCTCGCGAGCGTGTCGAAGGCCGCCTGGAGCCATTCGGCGTTCGCGTTCGGGCAGAGCCGCGAAGTCGATATCGGCTATGCGACGGTGCGCGCGACGCGCATCACGTATGTCGGCGAACTCGGCTGGGAGCTGTATGTGCCCGTCGAATTCGCGGTGGGCGTCTATGAAACGCTGCATCACGCGGGCGCGCGTTTTGGCCTGAAAAACGCGGGCTATTACGCATTGGAGTCGCTGCGCATCGAGAAAGGCTATCGCGCATGGGGACGCGAGTTGTCGCCGGATACGAATCCGTTCGAAGCGGGACTCGCGTTCGCGTGCAAGCTCGACAAGGACATTCCGTTCATCGGGCGCGATGCGCTCGCCAGGCTGCGCGACGAGCCGCTGCGCAAGCGTCTCGTCGTGCTCACCGCAGATGGCGCGAGCGATCGCATGCTATGGGGCGGCGAGGCAATCGTGCGCGATGGCAAGGTGGCGGGCTTCGTCACGTCGGCGGCGTTCGGGCATACGCTCGGCTGCCCGGTCGCGATGGGTTACGTGAAGCGCGACGACGACGGCGCGCTCGACGAAGCGTGGCTCACGAGCGGCCGCTATCTGATCGATGTCGCCGGCGATCTGCTGCCGGCGACGCTGCATCTGAAAGCGCCATACGATCCCGCTGCGGCGCGCGTGAAAAGCTGAATCGCACGCCGCGCGAACGCAACGCCTGCACTAGCGCGCAACGATCAGCCGTCTCTCGCCGTTGCGGGCGATATCGCGCGGTGTCACGCCGAGCAGCCGCTTCATCCAGTGCGCCATGTGGCTCTGATGTGCAAAGCCGGTTTCGAGCGCGACCTGGCTCGCGCTCAGGCGCCCTTGCGACAGCAGCGCTTGCGCACGCTCCACGC
Organism: Paraburkholderia piptadeniae; assembly: GCF_900007165.1. Lineage (GTDB taxonomy): Bacteria > Pseudomonadota > Gammaproteobacteria > Burkholderiales > Burkholderiaceae > Paraburkholderia > Paraburkholderia piptadeniae. Next base: position 53,536 of record NZ_CYGY02000062.1, on the reverse strand, counting down.
GCCGCTGCACGACATGCCGATGTACGGGCACGCCGAACGTCTCGCGAAACAGCACCTTGAAATGTGGAACGCTCAGTGCGACGAGCGCGGCGAGTTCGGCGAGCGTCAGACGTTGGTCGAGATGCGACTCGATATAGTCGCTCACGCACGCGGCAGCACGCGGCGACAGCGTGCGTCTTTTGTCGTCGCGTGGGACGCCCGCGCCCGCGAGCCGCACGATCATTGCTGTGCACAGGCTCTCCGCGTAGAGTGGATCGGATGCGTATTCGGCTTCGAGTTCCGCGCGCATGGCCCAGGCCAGATGCTGAAACCGCGCGTCGCGCATCTGGAACTGCGGGCGAATCTGCGCATCGGCTGCGCGCAGGCCGAGCTGGTCGAACGTCTCGCGCGCGAAATCGTCGGCAATCCAGATGCGCAAGATCGTACAGCTCGCGTCATCGGACCACTCGCCGTCGAGCCCGGCCGGAATCACATCGGCATCGCCATGCGCCTGAATGCGCGCGTAACGGTGGCCGTTGCATCGGCACACGGCTCTCACAGGCGCACCGACATGCACGCCAACGCGATGATGCGCCATCGCCGGAATGCGATGCGCGCCGGCCGCCACTCCGACCAGTTCCGCGCCGAAACCGGACCAGCCGAGCGACGCGCTCGAACGCAAGCTCTCACGCGCGCCGGAGTGCGGCACCAGCCGACGGTTGACTGCATTCATCGCCTGCCCCTTCAGTGATCGTTCAGATTGACGCATTGTGCTTGGTTTCGCGCCAGCCTGCAGGCCGTCGATTCATTTGGACCGCCGTCGCGTGCAGATCGTCATCCGGATCTGCTGTTCTGCATCCGTGCATGCGCGCTTCGAACGTCGTCGCGGCTTACGCTTGGCGCCATCTTAACGATCAAGGAGCCGGACTATGTTCGTGATTTTTGGCGCATCGGGCAACGTGGGACGCACGGCGGCAACGGCATTGCGGCACGCAGGCCACGCCGTGCGCGCCGTTGTGCGAAACCCTGCCCAGCGCGAGGCGCTGGAGCGCCTCGGTTGTGAAGTCGTGCTGGGCGATCTGACGGATGAGGCATCGGTGACGCGCGCGCTCGTCGGCGCTCGAGGCGTGCAGATGCTGTGTCCCGTGCCGCATCGTGACCCCGATCCTGCCGGCACGATGCGTCGCACGGTCGATGTGGCAGCCGGCGCGCTGCGCGAGCATCCCGAGGTGCATGTCGTTGCGCTGTCCGACTATGGCGCCGAACTCGATGCGGGCACGGGCATCACGATGCTTTTCCATCACCTCGAAACGGCCTTCCGCGAAGCTGTGCCACGCCTGACGCTGCTGCGCTCGGCAGAGCACATGCAGAATTGGGCGCGCGTGCTGCCCGCCGCGCTCTCGACGGGTTTGCTGCCGAGCCTGCATCATCCCGTCGACAGGGCGTTCGCGTCGGTGTCGGCGCACGATGTCGGCATGCTTGCCGCACAGTTGCAGATCGAGGGACATGGGGACGATGCCGTCCGTGTCGTGAGCATCGAAGGCCCCCGGCGCCACGATGCGAACGGCGTCGCCCGCGCGTTGAGCGTCGTGGCCGGGCGCGCCATCGTCGCATGCGCGTTGCCGCGCAGCGAGTGGACGGCGACGCTCCTGCGCGCGGGACTCAACGCCAATCACGCGCAACTCATCGTCGATCTCTACGACGCGCAGAACGCGGGTCGCATCGATGTCGAAGCGGGCGCAAGCGAGCGGCACTTCGGCAAGACCGAACTGCGCGAGGTGTTTGCCGCGCTGGTGTCCGCGATCGACGCGCGCTAGATGCCGTCGAATACGCGCGCCTCTCTTGCGAGGAGCTTCACATGCAGTGCTGTCCTTTGTTGCGCATGAGCCAGGACGCTTCGGCTCGAAGCCGTGATGCGGGTCACGACGCTGCACGGGCGCTGTACGCGTTCGCGACGCATCTGGCCGCGCGGCTCGGATGGTATCGGCTGGAACAGATGTTGAACGCGATTCCCGACAACAACGATGACTTCATGATCTTCTGAAGCCACGAAAACAAATGGCCTCGCCATCGGCGAGGCCATTACGTGGATGAAGCGAGACGCATGAGCGTCACTCGTTTTCCTCGAAATAGTGCCCAAACTTCACCTGTTTCGTGCGGATATAGCGCTCGTTCTCTTCGCGCATCGGAATCGCCAGTGCAACCCGTTCGCAGACGGGAATGCCATGCTTCGACAGCGTGTCGAATTTCTTCGGGTTGTTGCTCATCAGGCGCACGGACGTCACCTTCAGCAGCCGCAGAATGGCGGCCGCCGAATCGTACTCGCGCGAGTCTTCGGGCAAGCCGAGGTCGAGATTCGCCTCGACGGTATCGCGGCCCTGCTCCTGCAATGCATACGCGCGAATCTTGTTCGACAGCCCGATGCCGCGTCCTTCATGTCCGCGCAGATAGAGCAGCACGCCGCAACCTTCGGCTGCGATATAGCGCAGTGCGAGATCCAGTTGTTCGCCGCAGTCGCAGCGATACGAGCCGAGCACGTCGCCCGTCAGACATTCCGAATGCAGACGCGTAAGCACCGACTGTTTGTTCGCGACATCGCCCATCACGAGCGCGACATGTTCTGCGCCCGTGTCGTTCACACGAAACACATAGGACGTGAAAATGCCGTAGCGGGTTGGAAGCGTGGCCGTCGCGTCGAGCGCGACGCATTCGCCGGTAAGTGCGCCGTCTGCTTGCGACGGCTCGTGAGACATGGGCATGGCGTTAGCGGTATTGCGGACATGAACCCGTGAACTAACGGGGATGAAGACCGGTTAGAAAAGAAACCGGCGGAACAAGGTACAGAGCGGAGTTTACCGCTAAACGGTGAATTCTACCTGTCGCCTGCTTCGCGATGGTGCGCGCGAGCGGTGCGGCGCATCCGCCATTGCAGGAAATGGAACGAACGAAGCCGAACGAACATGGCACTTATCCATCGCGTTGTCGTTTGCATGACATGCGTGCCGGACCCCACGGAACCAGGCGAAGCGAGCGTCGCCGCAGCCGCCATCGACGCCTATACTTGATCTGCGCTTGATCTGCGCTTGACGTGCCCCCTCCTTCACCCCAGCGCGCCGCGGCCGGGCGTGCTGCACTGCAAACGGAGCCGCTCCATGACTAGCGTTGCACAAGTACTCAAATCGAAGCCGAATCAAGACGTCTTCACGATCGAGGCATCCGATTCCGTCTACAACGCCATCAAGCTGATGGCGGAAAAGCAGATCGGTGCGTTGATCGTCAAGGAGAACGGGTCGATTGCGGGGATCGTCACCGAACGCGACTATGCGCGCAAGATTGTGCTGATGGACCGCTCGTCGAAGACGACGGCCGTACGCGACATCATGAGCAGCGCCGTGCGCTTCGTGACGCTGGAGCAGACCACCGACCAATGCATGGCGCTGATGACCGAGCGCCGCATGCGACACCTACCCGTAATGGAAGGCGACAAGCTGATCGGCATGGTGTCGATCGGCGACCTCGTGAAGAACATCATCGCCGAGCAGCAGTTCACGATCCAGCAGCTGGAGCACTACATCCACGGCGCGTAAAAGCGCTTTCGCCCGCTGCTGTCGCACTTCGCGTTTCGCCGTCGCGACCGGGACAACGGCATTTGACGCGCGCAACGCGCCGCCCGTCAGTCCGTTCGCTCGCGCCAACAAAAAAAGCCCAATCCGCGAGGTTGGGCAAAGCCACCTTGCGGCGGCGGAGGTTCAAGTTTTCGTCGACGGCGACACGGCCACGGGCTTCCGAGCCCCGCGCCGCGCCGCGCCGCCGTCGCGATGAATGTCATGCACGCTTCATTGTGCTTCGAAAGCACGCATGCAGGGCCGCGAACTTCGCGGCCCCTGGACAACACGATTAATTGCCGAAGTAGACGTTTTGCGCCGGGCTCAGCCGCTTTGCGGCGCCCGATTGCGACGAACCGTTGGTCGCCGCACCGTAACCTGTATCGGCGACGGGCGCTTGCGCCACAGCGCCGTTCTGCGCCTGGACGCGTGCTTCGGCAGCCTGGATGTCGGCCGGATACCTCGGATCGGAAGCCGTTGCGGGGTTATAGCCTGCCTTTTCCAGCTGGATCAGTTCCGAGCGAACCTGTGCGCGAGTGACGGGCTGGTTCGACTGCGCGAACGAAACGACGGGAGCGGCGAGAACAGCAGCAATGGCGACAGCCTTGATCAGCGATTTCATGATAACTACCTCCGATGGTTGTTTTATCAGCAGCTTCACACACCTTGTGTGAAGCCAGTGAAGTCAGTGTAGCCATCGGCGAACCGAGGGAAAACCCCTATATCGGAGATACTTAATTGCGCTGAGTGCAAAAGTCGTGCAGCCTCGCGAGCCGTCACCGGTCGATTCAAGGGACGCAGCGCGGCAATAATGACGGGGCACATCGGCGTTTGCCCAGCAATGTGGCAAGCGTGCCGGCTGCCACATGCCACGGCGGACGGGACATCGACGGGCCTTCGCGAAGCGCGGCGGCACCGCGCCGCGCAGGTCATCCCGCTGACAGCAGCTTGCGCGGCCCGCTGACGAACGGGCTGCCCGGCTCGTAGAAGCGCAACAGACGATGCGTCTCGCGCGCAATCCCGATGCGCGTCGTCACCGCGAATGGCGCCGGCTTCCTGCCGACTGCGCCGAGCCACAAGCCGCGCCCCGTGCAGAGGTCGGCGCCGTCAAAGCCCAGGTCGATGCCCAGCGCAAGCGCGAGCCTGCCGGGACCGCGCGCGAGATCGCGCGGCTTCGTATCCGGCCGGCGCGCCTGCATCCATTCGATGCCCTCGACGGGCTCCAGCGCGCGGATCAGCACGGCGGCCCCCGTCCCTTCGCGCTCGCTGACCACGTTGATTACGTTGTAGATGCCATAGGTGAGCCGCACGTACGCGTGCCCGCGCGCGAGGAACATCGAGCCGTTGTACGCGCGCCGCCCGGGCCACGCGTGATTGGTCGAATCGCCGACGGGATACGCCTCCGTCTCAACGATGCGCCCTGCCACGCGCCCTTCGCGCAGATCGTGGACCAGGTATTTACCCAGCATGAAGCGCGCAAGGTCAACCGTATCGACGGGTAGATCGTTGCGACGAAGAGGAACGATAGGAAGCGTTGTCGTGACCATGCGAGGATTCGTCGGTAGCGAACGGGTCGGCCGCGTGGACTACACAGTTTGCAGCATGATGACGCGCCGCCATATCCATGCACGATGCACGCAATCCGGCACGAATGGCGTCGATCCGGCGCCCATCCGTTGTACCGATGCCTCATCTCGATGGCCCCATGTCTTCACTATGGAACCAATTGAGGTATCGTTACTGTCCGGCCAGCCGCATCGGTGTTCCGGCCTGCCTGATCGGCAAGCCACCCGATGCCTATCCAACCAGCAGCATCTTTCCGTTTTCATCGCGAAGTACCGAAGTGGTAGTGCAGTGGTATCTCGTATGACGGCCCGTTTGCCGGGTCCGTTCAAGCGCGACACCGTCGCAAATCATGACAACAGGAGAAAGTGTATGAAGGCGATTCAGGCAATCAAGTTGGTAGGTGGCGCGCTCGTGGTTCTGGCGTCGATCAACGCCTATGCTCAGGCAAGCGACGTCGACATGACCAACCAGCCCAGCGCGAAACAGACCCAGAAGGCAGCGAAGTCGGCTGACCGCGCGCTGGCGAAGAAGGTGCGCGCAGCGCTGTCGAAGAGCAAGGACATCAGCGTCGCCAACATCACGGTCCGCGCGAGGAGCGGTGCGGTGACGCTGCAGGGCTCGGTGCCGGAGCAGCCGCAAGTCGACAAGGCCACGCAGGTCGCGCAAAACGTGGAAGGCGTGACGTCGGTGAAGAACGCGCTGACGATCCGCCCGGTCGGGCAATAAGTTCAACGCAAGGCCTCGGGGGCTCGCGACGCGGGCGCCCGGATCATGCACGACACACACCGCTCTTCGTCGCGAGGAGCGGTGTTTTTCTTTGCACGTCGCGCATCGTGACCTGAGCTGTCATACACGCGGCGAACCGAACTGCTTTAATTTCGGGTACGCGCGGCTCATGAAGCTGCGCATCCGCGCCCAGGCCATCCGAACAACGATAACGGACTGAAACGCACATGGCATCGACATCGCCCGTACTGCCCCGCTGGACGATCGCGGCTCCTCTGCTCGCGTGGGTCGTGCTCGGCGGCGCTTATGCGCTGCCCGGCAACGGGGTGCTGGTGGCGCTCGCGGCCATCGCGCTCGGGTGCTCGGTATTCGCGGGCGTGCATCATGCGGAAGTGGTCGCGCATCGCATCGGCGAGCCGTTCGGCACGCTCGTACTCGCCGTCGCCGTGACGGTGATCGAGGTCGCGCTGATCGTGTCGGTGATGCTGTCGGCCGGCCCGGAGAAAGCGGGACTCGCGCGCGATACCGTGTTCGCCGCCGTGATGCTCGTGTGCAACGGCATCGTCGGCGTCTGCCTGCTGTTCGGCGGACTTCGCCATCGCGAACAGGGCTTCCAGATTCGCGGCGCGAGCGCGGCGCTGGCCGTGCTCGCGTCGTTGTCGGGGCTGTCGCTCGTGATGCCCAACTACATCAGCGTCAATCTCGGGCCTGCGCTCAGCGCCTCGCAACTCGCGTTCGCGGGCGTGTCTTCGCTGGTGCTGTACGGCGTGTTCGTGTTCGTGCAGACGGTGCGCCACCGCGACTACTTTCTCGCCGATGCCACCGGCGACGAAGACGCGCACGCCGCGCCGCCCAGCGCGCGCATTGCGCTGACGAGCAGCGTATTGCTGATGGTGTGCCTCGTCGCCGTCGTGCTGCTCGCGAAAGTGCTGTCGCCCGTCGTCGAGCGCGCGGTGCTCGAAGCGGGCGCGCCCATCGCCGTGGTCGGCATCGTGATCGCGGCGCTCGTGCTGTTGCCCGAAGGGCTTGCTGCCGTGCGCGCGGCACGGGCCAACCGCTTGCAGACGAGCCTGAATCTCGCGCTCGGCTCGGCCCTCGCGAGCATCGGGCTGACAATTCCGACCGTCGCGCTGGTGTTCATCTGGATGGACCGTCCGCTCACCCTCGGCATCACGGGCAGGGACACCGTGCTGCTCGCGCTGACACTGCTGATCAGCACGCTCACGCTCGGCACGGGACGCACGACGATCCTTCAGGGAGCCGTGCACCTGTCGCTGCTGGCCGCCTATCTGTTTCTGTCTTTCGTGCCCTGATGCATCCGGGCATCGCGAACCCGGAGTCTTCCGTTCGCGACGCGCAAGCAGCCAGGCCGCCGCTCAGCCCGCCCAGTGCCGGTCGATCCAGTCGCGAAACAGATTGACCTTCTGCTGATGCGCGACGCTGTCCGGATACACGAAGTAGTAGCGCGCGCCCGTCGTGAGCACGGCATCGAAGGGACGCACGAGACGCTGCGCGGCCACGTCTTCTTCGATCAGAGCGAGATCGCTGATCGCGACACCGAAGCCTTGCAGCGCGGCATTGGTAGCGAGATCGAGCGTATCGAAGCTCGGGCCGAGATTCGCGTCGACGTCGCGCACATCCACGTATTCGAGCCACATCTTCCAGTCGCGATGATCGCGCGTCGGATGCAGCAGCGTGTGGCGCGTGAGATCGGCGGTACTCGCGAGCGGCTTGTCGTGCAACAGCTGCGGCGCGCACACAGGCGTCAGGCGCTCTTCGAAGAGCGGCACCGACTGCACATCCGCGCCCGCCGACGTGCCATAGACGATCGCGGCATCGAACGGCTCGACCTGGAAATCGACATCGTGCTGCCACGTCGTCGTGATCTGCACGTGAAGATCGGGATATTCGGCCTGGAACTGCATGATCTTGGGCAGCATCCAGCGCATCACGCAGGTCGGCACCTTCAGCGCGAGATCGGTGCGCTGGCGCGTGAGGCGCAGCGATATTTCTTCGATCCGCGCAAAGCTCTCCTTGACGGCGGGCAGCAGCAACTCGCCTTCCGCCGTCAGCGTGAGGCCTTTCGCGTGGCGCTTGAAGAGCGGGAACCGGTAGTAGTCCTCGAGCGCGAGAATCTGGCGGCTCACGGCGCCCTGCGTGAGACACAGATGCTCGGCCGCGCGCGTGAAGCTGCGATGGCGCGCCACTGTCTCGAAGATCTGCAAGGCGTTCAGGGGCGGAAGTCGTCGCATTGGCGTGGATCGCATCAGTAAAAATCATCGGGCATGCTTCTTTGACGGACAACACGCGGCCGACCATCCCCAAGCATACGCGATCCAAAAATCGCCGAGGTCCGTTCGTCATGCACGGCGCTCATGCGTCATCGCCTTGGGGACAACCCGTACGGCATGAGCGCACGTCATGGCGCCCATGCGCAGATTTCGATTGTTCGCGGATTTTGGCAAACCTAGAGTGACCCTCACCGAAGTTCCTGCCGTCCCAACCATCAACGAAAGGATGCACCGATGACCCTCGCCGCCCTCTACCGCCGCCGCTTCTCCCACGCGTTCGCGGCCTTTGCCTTGACGGGCGCGGCGCTGTCCGCGTTCGCGCCGCTCGCGCATGCGGATGCGCTCGACACGATCACGAAGGCGGGCGTCGTGCGCGTCGGCGTGTTCGAGGACTATCCGCCGTTCGGCTCGATCGGCCCCGACATGAAGCCGCAAGGCTATGACATCGACGTCGCGAACCTGATCGGCAAGTCGCTCGGCGTGAAGGTGGAGCTGGTGCCCGTGACGGGCGACAACCGCATGGCCTATCTCGCCGACCACAAGGCGGACATGCTGCTGTCCGTCGGCCAGACGCCCGAGCGCGAAAAGGTGATCGACTTCTCGCAGCCCTACGCGCCCTACTACCTCGCCGTGTTCGGCCCGAAGACGGTGAAGGTGAAGGACGCGAACGATCTCGCGGGCAAGAGCATTTCGGTTGCGCGCGGCACGCTGGAGGACCTGAGCGTGACGAAGATCGCGCCGCCGTCGGCGAACATCAAGCGCTTCGACGATCCGAACGGCGCTATTTCTGCCTTCCTTTCTGGTCAGGCACAGTTGATGGTCGTCGGCAACGACGTGGGCGCGACGATACTCGCGCGCCATCCCGCCAACGATCCCGAGCAGAAGTTCTCGCTGTTCAGTTCGCCCGATCATGTCGGCTTGAACAAGAACGAACCGCGCCTGCTGAAGAAAGTCGACGAGACCATCGCGCGCGCCCGCAAGGACGGCACGATGAACGCGATTTCGCAGAAGTGGCTGCGCGCGCCGCTGCCGGAGAATCTCTGAGTCCTCGCTTTGAAGTCCTCTCGCGTTGAATTCCACTTGATCGCCGATTTCACGATGAGCCGCATACGATGAGTTACGCGTTCGATTTCAGCAGCTTCGACATGTATGCGGGCATGCTCGTGCGTGGCGTCGGCGTGACGCTCGCGCTCACGGCCGTCTCGACCGTGCTGGGCGGCCTCGTCGGCATTGCGGGCGCGGCGGCGGCCGCGTCCGGTCCGAAGTGGGCGCGCGCGCTGATCGCGACGTATGTCGAGCTGATTCGCAACACGCCGTTTCTCGTGCAACTCTTCTTTGTGTTCTTCGGGCTGCCTGGCCTCGGCATCCACATCGACGAAATCGAGGCCGCGATACTCGCGATGACGGTCAATCTCGGTGCGTACGCAATCGAAATCGTGCGCGCGGGTATCGATTCGATTCCGCATGGACAGGTTCAGGCCGCGCAGGCGCTCGGCCTCGAGAGGCGCCAGGTGTTTCGCCATGTCGTGCTGCCGCAGGCGGTCGCCAACGTGTTTCCCGCGTTGCTGAGCCAGGTGCTGATCGTGATGCTCGGCTCGGCAGTCGTGTCGCAAATCTCGGTGCCCGATCTGACCTACGCGGCGAACTATATCCAGTCGCGCAACTTCCGCTCGTTCGAGGCATACGTGATCATCACCGCGACGTATCTGGTGCTGTCGATCGTCTTGCGTCAACTGCTGAACCGGCTCGGCAAGGGGCTTTTCGCAGGGCGCGCGGCCCGCTCCACGGATGCGCCGCGTGGCCTCTTTCGCAACCTCCTCGCATGGCGCGGCGCGCGCCCGGCGCCGTCGACGGAGCGCCCGTCATGATCGAATTCACGCTGTGGGACATCGCGCGCAACCTGCTGCTCGCCGCGCGCTGGACGGTGCTGCTGTCGCTGATTGCGTTCGTCGGCGGCGGTATCGTCGGGCTGTTGCTGCTTGCGATGCGCGTGTCGCCGTTGCCGTGGCTGAGGCGCATGGTCGTGCTGTACGTCGAGCTGTTCCAGGGCACGCCTTTGCTGATGCAGCTCTTTCTCGCGTTCTTCGGCTTGCCTTTGCTCGGCGTCGACGTATCGCCTTGGGTCGCCGCGACCGTCACGCTGACGCTCTACACGAGCGCGTATCTCGCGGACATCTGGCGCGGCTGCGTCGAAGCCGTGCCGCGCGGACAGTGGGCTGCGGGCGCAAGCCTCGGCATGACGTTCGGCCAGCAGTTGCGCTATATCGTGTGGCCGCAGGCGCTGAAGATCGCCGTCGCGCCGACGGTCGGCTTTCTCGTGCAAGTCGTCAAGAGCACGGCGCTCACGTCGATCATCGGCTTCATCGAACTCACGAAGACGGGCACGATGATCACCAACGCGGCGTTCCGGCCGTTTCCGATCTATGGAATGGTCGCGCTGCTGTACTTCGCGATGTGCTTTCCGTTGACGTGGTACGCGCGGGTGCTGGAGCGCAAGCAGAAGGTCGGGCAGCATCGCTGATGTTTTTTGTTGCGAAGGCGCCTGCTTTGAAAATGCCCGAGCGCCTCGCAAACAAAACGCTTGTCGTGCAGCCTGCGTCGCCTGCCTCAACTTCGCGACCTCCGCCGCGCCGACTGTCTGCGCACCATTGTTCCACCCCGCGCGAACGAACGTTCTCGAGCACGCCGCCCGTCAGATACGCTCTGCTGCTTTCGTGCGTGCGGACTGCCCGCCGAAGCCATCGCCCGATACCGATTGCGCCGATGTCCGATGTCGCGTGTAATAGCCGTGCAAGCTCTCGCCCTGGAGTCGAACGATGAACGACCAACGCGCCATTCAGTTTCTTGGGGACATTCGCAAGCCGCTGCTCGTGCTGCACAAAGCGATACTCGATCACGAGCGCGCATCGTATGAAAAGGAGTTCGGGCCTGTCACGCCCGCCGCGTTCCTGCAGGTCTTGATCAACGGTTCGGGCTTTCGCTGGCTCACTTCGCTGTCGACGGTGATCGCCAATGTCGACGAGATTCTCGACAACGACGAAGCGACTTCCGTTGAACGCATCGCGGCTGTGGAATCGATAGTGGGCCTTTTCTCCGACGATGCGCCGGGCAATCTGTTTCTGCCGCGCTATCGGCAGATCTTGCAGAACAGCCCCGAGATACTTCATGCACATGGACAGGTCGCGCCAATATTGAAGTCGATCGAAGTGGCGTGATCCATCGTGATCCATCGAAACGAATCGCGCTCGCGCGGTTTGCGAAACGGAGCTCAACACCGATGAAGCAATGGACGCTCGATCAGACCTTCACATACCGCGATCAGGCAGTTCGCTATCGAACGTTCGGCGACGGTCCGCCGATCGTTCTGATTCACGGCACGCCGTTTTCGTCGTGGGTATGGCATCGGATCGCGCCACATCTCGCGCATGAACGCAAAGTGTATGTCTACGATCTGCCCGGCTATGGACAATCGGAAATGCGCGAAGGCCAGGACGTGTCGCTCGGCGTGCAGAACGGCGTGCTGGCCGCGCTGCTCGCGCATTGGAAGCTGGATGCGCCCGATGTCGTCGCGCATGATTTCGGCGGCGCGACGGCGTTACGCGCGCATCTGATCGATGGCTGCGAATATCGAAGCCTGACGCTGATCGACCCGGTTGCCGTCGCGCCCTGGGGCTCGCCGTTCGTCAGGCACGTGCGCGAGCACGCGGCGGTGTTCGCTGGCCTGCCCGCGTATATTCATGCGGCAATCGTCGATGCGTATATTCGCGGCGCGGTCGCGAGGCCGATTTCCGCTGACGATCTCGCACCCTATGTCGAGCCCTGGCTCGGGGACATCGGACAGCCGGCCTTTTATCGTCAGATCGCGCAGATGGATCAGCGCTATACGGATGAAGTCGAAGTGCGCTATCCGCAGATACGCTGCCGCACGCAGATTCTGTGGGGCGAAGACGATCAATGGATTCCCATCGAACGCGGGCGGCATCTGGCGGGTCTCGTGCCCGGCGCGCGTTTTCAGGCCGTGCCGAACGCCGGACATCTGATGCAGGAAGACGCGCCCGAGGCCATCGTCGCCGCAGTCATGCGCTGGATCGATTGAGCGACGGACGCAAACGCAGCAAGGCTCCGGCGAGCTTCTTTCGCCGGAGCCTTCAGGCCGATCTTCCTCGCACGCGTTGAAACGGCTCGATCAGCTGCGTTGATGCGGCAGAAAAGGCATTGGATCGATCGGCTTGCCGTCGTGGCGCAGCTCGAACAGCACGGAGACGCGCGAGTTGTTCTCGCTGCCCATCTCGGCGATCTGCTGCCCCTTGCGCACGATGTCGCCCGTCTTCACAAGCAGTTTGCGGTTGTGCGCGTAGGCCGTCAGAAAGTCCTTGTTGTGCTGGACGATGATGAGGCTGCCGTATTCGTTGAGCCCCGTGCCCGCATACATCACCTTGCCGTCCGCTGCGGCGCGGATCGGATCGCCAGGCTTGCCGCCGATTTCGATGCCGCGCGTTTCGCCCGGCTGGAAAGCCTCGACGACGCTGCCTTGCGCCGGCCAGATCAACGACACGGCTTTCGCGTGACGCGACACTTCGGCGTTCACTTCGCGCGCTTCGGCGGCGCTCGGCGCGGGCGCAGCGGCCAAAGCCGTCGTGCTCTGGGCGTTGTTCGAGCCGTTGGCGCCATTCGAATCACCGCCGGTTGCGCTGCTGATCGTCGCGCCCGATGCATTGCCGGCGTTCGCATTGACGCCCGACGTCGATCCGTTCGAAGCCAAAGAAGATGCGACGGGCACCGCGACCATCTTGACGGCATCCGGCGACGACACCTTCAGCGACTGACCGGTCCGCAAGCGCGCGTGCGGCTTCAGATGATTCCACGCGACGATCTGCGCGACCGTCACGTTGCGGCTGCGCGCAATGCGGGCAAGCGAATCGCCGCGCCGCACCTTGTACATAACGGGCGGCACGGGCTGCGCGACCATCTGCGTCGCGGGTTGCACGGGCGTTGGATTGGCGGCCGTCTGATTGCTCGCGGCCGCGTCATTGTTATTTGCGTTCTGCTCGCCGACGTGCGCACAGGCACCCAGCATCAAGGCGAGTGTAAAGCTCGCGAAACTGGCCCACGTCTTGCCGAGTCCACTCATCGACATCTGCTCTCCCGCATTGTTCGTTAAAGACCGGATGCGCGCTTCTGCCTGCCCAGCAGGTGTCGACCGACACTCGCTGACGGTGGCGCGGCATGCCGCCTTGTTTGCGGCTGCAACCTTCCGGCACTGTGCCGGAACCAGCCGATGCCCTGACGGAGCCGCGTCAAACGTGATGCGATCTTCCGTCAAAAGGGCCAGATTAACCGTCTAAAATGAATCCGCATTGTAGAGTGCGTGCACCCGAAAAGCCGGCGGCCCGAACACTCTGATACAAATGAAATGTTTAACGGCGGTTTTTTTGCTTGCCCCGCCCTGCGGCGAGCGCCGCGCGGGCGTCGAAGCGTCATGGGCAACCGCTCAATCTCATATCGGCATGACGCGCGCGAAACTTGAGACGCACGCCGTTGCCCCCGCCGTTGCCCCTTGTGGAGACGAACCCATGACCGGCTCTGTCGAATCGAAAACGATCAGCGTGTCGATCGCGCGCGATTGGCGCGAAGTGTACGCGTTCATGGAGCACCCGCTGTCATTCGCGCAGTGGGCATCGGGGCTCGGCAAGCCGTTGCGCGGCGAAGGCTCGCTGTGGACCTTCGAAAGCGCCGACGGCCGCCCCGTCACCGTGCGCTTCACGCCGCACAATCCGTATGGCGTGCTCGATCACTATGTGATGACGGAACACGGTGACGAGATCTACATTCCGATGCGCGTCATCGCAAACGGCGACGGCACCGAAGTGCTCTTCACGCTGCTGCGCACGGCGGACATGAGCGACGCGCGATTCGCCGCCGACGCGCAATGGGTCGAGCGCGATCTCGCCGCGCTGAAGCGGTTTCTCGATAAGCGCTAGCGCAAGGCGCGCATCGCTTCATGCACGCACGATCGTCACGCCGAGCGCACCGAAGGGCGCGGTCGCTTCATGAGGCGTGCCCTTCTCGACGACGATCGTACTGGCGGCGTCGATGTCCGCGATCTTGTAGGCGGACGCGGCGTTCAGCTTCTCCGACGATGCCAGCACAACCGTCTCCGCTGCGTGCGCGGCAAGCGCGCGCTTGATGTACGCCTCTTCCAGGTCGCCCGTGCTGAGCCCCGCGTCGGGATGAACGCCCGTCACGCCCATGAAGTAGAGGTCGGCGCGAATGTGGCTGAGCGCATCGATGGCGGCGGCGCCCACCGTCACCATCGAATGACGGAAGAGCCGCCCGCCGATCAGCACGACTTCGAGTGCTTCGTGTTCCGCCAGTTCGACTGCGATGCTCGGACTGTGCGTGACGATTGTCGCGCGCAGATCGATCGGGAGGTGGCGGGCCAACTGGATCGCGGTCGTGCCGCCGTCGACGATCGCAATCTGCCCCGGCGCGATCATCTGCGCGGCAGCCCGTCCGATCGCCGCCTTCGCCTCCGAGCCGATCGACCAGCGCTTCGCCAGGTCCGCCACGGCCGGTGACGACGGCAAAGCGCCGCCATGGACGCGCTGCAACTTGCCTTCGGCAGCAAGCTCGCGCAGATCGCGCCGCACTGTGTCTTCCGATACACCGAACGATTTGCTCAGCGGCTTTGCCAGAACCTGGCCGTCGCGCTTGAGCGCATCGAGGATCAGCTTCTTGCGTTGAGAGGTCAGCATCGGGTTTGCCTGAATCGCCGGGACAGAGCCGCTAATTGGAGCCTGCGTGAGAATGCACGACTTTTCTTGATTTTGCATGAATCTGCACGATACCATGATTCGACCGCGCGGCCTATTCGGGCCGCGTCCTTACGGAATCGCCGCCCCCGATTCTGGCCTTCGCGACAAGGAGTGCGCATGAACGAGACCGCCGAACGCGTGCGTATCGTCGACGTGCAAGTGCTATCCGACGACTGGTACGTGCTGAAGAAAACCACCTTCGACTATCAGCGCGCCGACGGCTGTTGGCAGCGGCAGAGCCGGGAGACCTATGACCGCGGCAACGGCGCGACGCTTCTTCTCTACGATCCGAGGCGCCGGACTGTCGTGCTGACGCGCCAGTTCCGCTTCCCCGCCTTCGTCAACGGCCATGACGGGATGTTGATCGAGACGCCCGCCGGCTTGCTCGAAGAGGCGTCGCCGGAAGAAAGGATTCGCGCCGAGGTCGAAGAGGAAACGGGTTATCGCGTGCAATCGGTGCGCAAAATCTTCGAGGCGTTCATGAGTCCGGGCTCGGTGACGGAAAAGGTCTTTTTCTTCGTCGCCGAATACGACGCGGGTGCGCGAGTGGGCCGAGGCGGCGGAGTCGTCGACGAGGGTGAAGACATCGAAGTGCTCGAATTGCCCCTCGACGATGCGCTTACGATGGTTGCGCGAGGCGAGATCATGGACGGCAAGACCATCATGCTGCTGCAGTACGCGGCCTTGCATCTGTTTCGGGAATGAACTTGCGCGCTCGCAATCGCGGCGCCATAAAAAAGCCCGCCGCACTTCGAATGAAGCGCGGCGGGCAATGCGTGGGAATCTCGCGACACGAATGTCGCTTTCTACATGACGCTTAGAACTTGTGGCGCATCGCTGCGCGGAACGCAAACTGGTTCGCCGTCGACGACGGAGCCTGTGTGCCGAGGATGAACGCGTTGTCCATGATGGAGTTCGTCTTGTCGCCGGCGACCTTCTGGTACATGCCCTGCACGTAGAAGTCCGTGCGCTTCGAAACGTTGTAGTCCGCCATCAAGCCGACCGAGTGGACCTTCGGCTTCACGCCACCCGTCGATGCATCGTAGTTCTCCATCGTGTACACGTATTCGCCGCCGACGAAGAACGCGGGCGTGACCTGATACTTCGCATTCAGCTCGAAGTTCTGGAACTTCAGCGTATTTAGCGTCGCGCCCGGCGCGACGATCGCGGCCGGGTCAGCCAGATAACCGTTGCCCGTCGGGTTCTTATAGTTCGAGTTCGTGTACGCGAAGCCGACCGTCGCCGAGCCGAACGTGTAGTTGATGCCCGCACCAAACACGCGCATGCGTTGCGCAAAGAAGCTGGCGTCGTTGGTTGCGATCGCGCCGCCCGTCGTCGCGCCCGCGTTGTTTGCCTGCAGATACGCTGCAGCGAGCAGCAGACCGCCCGTCGCGTATTGCGCGCCAAAGCTGTACTGACGGTCGTTGGCGAAGTTCGTGTCGTTGCTGAAGCTGTACGTGCCGCCGAACTGGAAGCCCGCGATGTCGGGGCTCGCGTACTTGATCGTGTTGTTGACGCGGAACGAGTTGTCCGTGTTGTCGTTGTCGAACGGATGCGAGAACAGGTAGCCGGACCAGTTGCCGTTCGACGTCGTTTGCGCAAGGTAATCAACGACGGAGTCGTATTGACGGCCGAATGTGACCGTACCGAACCTGTCGTTCGACAGACCGACATACGCCTGGCGGCCAAACATGCGGCCGCCTTGACCGAGCCGGCCGCTATTCAGGTCGAAACCGTTTTCCAGCTGGAAGATCGCCTTGTTGCCGTCGCCCAGGTCTTCCGCGCCTTTCATGCCCCAGCGGCTGCCTTGCGCGTAGCCGCTTTGCAACTCGACTACGCTGTTGCCGCCGACGTTGTTCGTATAGTCGATGCCCTCGTCGATCACGCCATACAGCGTGACACTGCTTTGTGCAAAGGCGGGAGCGGTGAACGCGGCGGTGGCGGCCAATGCGATGACCTGTTTTTTCATTGAACGATCTCCGTTTGTTGGTAGAGGTGTGATTTGGCGGGTTCTGCTTGTCACGATTATTTATTCGCGATGCTAACTATTACGAAAGCTTCCTGACGACATACCTGCATGCGCTCATGACTCACAGCGCATGCAGCGGACGAGATGCTGCCCTGGCTAATCGGGGCAGTCCAGTTGAAGCATTCACAGGTGTGAGATTCGTTGTGAAATGCCCACGAATGGTGCGTCAATCCGTGTGATTGAATGGGTCTGTCAGATTAGTTCTAACGAGACGTGAATCACGTCCGTTAAAACTCTCTTCTCAGAGACAGTCGCAAGGTGAATCGGAATTGTCTGATTTGATGTGTCGAATCGTCTTTGTATTCTCTGCACCTTTATCTGGCGTCCGTTGAAGCGCGTATTGAATCTCGCCTCACACTCCTGGTCACCATGTGTCACGGCGCCGTTACGCAGCAGGGAATGCATTGATGAAGATGACTCATTGTCCTGATTCATACAGTTCACGCCACGCCGTGCCCAATTCAACTGCTAGTCGCCCCGTACACCTTATTGGAATCATCGTTTTCGACGGATTCTCGATGTTGCCCGTGGCAGAAATCGTCGATGTCTTCGATAAGGCGAATCACGTTCTCGCGCTCGAGCACGTCGATGCGCCCACCTACCGCACCGCGTTCATTTCCATCCAAGGCGGTTGTATATCCAGCTCGGCGCACATCGACGTGTTGACACAATCGGTCAAACTTTTGGGTAAAGCACGGGCGCTCTTCCTCGCGAGTGGCGAAACGGTCGTCGACGCCACCCTGCATACGCAATCCCGTGGATGGCTTGGCAACGCGGCAGTTGAAGCAGACGAGGTCTTCGCTATTGGGAACGGCGACGCGTTGCTGTCCGCAGTGAGGGGCTCAAGTCGTTGGTCTGCCGAAGGCAAACAGACTGCTTCAAGTGACTTGGGCGCTATGGACACTGGGAGCGTCACTGCCCCGCACGATCCCATGCCACGCTCCGGAATCCGGCAGGCACTCGAAATAATCCGACGGGATTTAGGCGTTTCCGTTTTGCGTCGTGTTCTGGAGTTGCTGCCCGATATAAATCAGCCAGAGCTTGCTGTCATCACGAGCGATAACGGCAAATCGATCAGGCAAAAGATTCACGAAAGTGCGCGGTGGATCACTCGCAACTGCAACAAGTCGATTTCAATTATGGTCGCCGCCCAAACAGCGGGAATGAGTGACCGCTCTTACTTGCGGCACTTCCGCGCGGAAATGGGCGTCAAGCCTTCTGAGCATCTCCGGCGTTCGCGCGTCAAGCTGGCTGCAGCCATGCTGGAATCGAGCGATCTGCCTGTCGACAAGATTGCCAGGCGGTGTGGGCTAACGAGCGGGGAATGTCTTGCACGGTTGTTCCGGCAAGTTTGGCACATTTCGCCGACAGAGTATCGGAGTCGGCTGCGTTCTGCTTGTGCAAAGACGTGAGCCAGTTTGTTGGGAAGAAGAAGCTGCGTATTCTGAATGTCATTGGCCGAACAACCGATGCTGACACCTATTTCAAAAGCCACCGACTTTCTCTGTATTTCGGGGGCTGCTTATATTTCGCAAAGCATCGTCTTTCACGACAGTACTACGTTCTCACACATTGACGGTCTAATGGGCCTGCTCGGGCTCATGCTTCCATTTATAACGTTTCGGTTTATCAGCGTTTACCGGCCCTTTCGTTATGATTCTGCGCTCGCCAGTGTCATGCGCGTCCTGCTCGCATGGTTTTTCGCCCAACTAGTTCTAGCTGCGTTATCACATGCCTATCCGGGCAGCGAACTGCGAAGACATTGGTTGTTGTGGTGGACGGCAATAGCCGCATGCGCGCTTGTCGCTGGACGCTGCACAATCCACGCTTTGCCATCACTTCTGCGCTCGCGGCGATTCGCACCGGCGCGAATCGCCGTCGTCGCGTCGTCCGCAGCGAATGGTGATCCGCTCATGCGGATAGCTCAGGAGACGAGTGATGCCTTCCTCCCAGAGGTAATTTTCGATCCTTCACTTCCACACGATACCATAATCGATCAGATCCCAGTGGTGCGCGAATTGAGTGTGTTCAAGCAGCTTGTACGGGTAAAAAAGCTTAGGGAAATCTGGATCGTCAACCCGCCATTTGAGCCGATTTCTGTCGAGCACCTGATCGAAGAATTTCGGGACGAGTTCATCAATATTCGTGTGCTGCCGCTCTTTGAAGAGAGCATGCCTGTTTGGCCTGTAGTTGGCGACTTTCGCGGTGTTCCGGTCCTGAACGTCCTGGCTACGCCTGAGCGGGGTTGGGACGTCCTGCCTAAAGAAATATTCGATCGCGTGTTCGCTTTATTCGCTCTACTTGCTATCTTCCCAGTTTTATTTGCAATAGCAATTGCGGTTAAATTTTCGTCGCCAGGTCCAGTTCTATTTCGGCAGCACCGTAAAGGTGCGAATGGCGATATTTTTTCAATCTATAAATTTCGCACGATGTTCGATGGGGCAAATCAACCAGGCTCTGTCGTTCAGGCACGCAAGGGAGATGCGCGTGTCACTAAAGTTGGACACTTTTTACGAAGTACGAGTCTCGATGAATTACCTCAGTTTTTTAATGTTCTAAAAGGTGAAATGTCGATTGTCGGACCACGTCCGCATGCGGTCGAACATGACGAGTATTACAAGAATCTAGTTCAGCACTATATGTTCCGCTATCGGATCAAGCCTGGAATAACGGGCTGGGCGCAGATTAATGGATATCGAGGAGAGACGGCGGAGATTGAGAAGATGGAAGCGCGAGTCAAGTTCGACATCTATTACATCAAGCATTGGACGTTCTGGATGGATGTGAAGATTATCGCGTTGACTGTTGTGAAAGGTTTCATGGGCAGCAGCGCTTACTGATACGTACTTTCATAATTTTAACGATACGGGAATCGAAGACGTCGTCAAAAATGTGCTTCACTTACCTCTATCGCCATCCCCAATCAGCCTCTCAAATCAAGATGACCTGATGCAGATTATTAGGATAATGTGATACACGATATGTCACTCAAACAGATATCCATATTAGGTACTCGTGGAATCCCGGCAAATCACGGTGGATTTGAAACCTTTGCTGAGCGACTTGCGCTTTACCTGACTAAACGCGGTTGGAAAGTCACCGTTTATTGTCAGGGTGGTATTGGACAATCCGAAACGATTGAAGATATATGGCATGGCGTCAATCGAATTGTCATTCCGGTGAGTCGCGCAGGGGCGTTAGGGACGATCGAATTCGACTGGAATTCAGTACGGAATGTCGTAAGCCGACGCCCTACACTCGTCCTTACGCTTGGTTATAACACGGCAATTTTTTGCACGTACTTACGCTGGCACGGCATCACCAATCTGATCAACATGGATGGACTGGAGTGGCGACGCGATAAATGGAAGTTTCATGAGCAGGTCTGGTTGTGGCTCAACGAGCGAATCGGATGCTGGTCAGGAAATCATTTGATCGCTGACCATCCAGCGATAGCCACCCATCTGGCTACGCGCGTCAAGCGACGCAAAATTACGACGATTCCGTATGGCGCGGACGCTGTCGGCGACGTTGATCGCTCTTCGCTGGACGTGTTGGGATTGGAAGGCGCAGTTTACGGCCTGGTCATAGCGCGGCCAGAACCGGAAAACTCAGTGCTGGACATCGTGACGGCATTTTCCCGGCGACCACGCGATGCAAAACTCGTCGTGCTCGGAAAATACGATCCTGATACCCACTCTTACCACCGCGAGGTGTTAGATGCGGCAAGCGAGGAAGTTCTGTTCCCCGGTGCAATATACGATAAGACTGTGCTGTGCGCGCTGCGGCGGCACGCGCATTTTTATGCGCATGGACATCGCGTCGGGGGCACAAATCCGTCGCTTGTCGAAGCTCTCGGAGCAGGGAGTGCAGTGATTGCGCATGATAACGTCTTCAATCGTTGGGTAGCGGGACCTGAAGCGAAATTCTTTACGACGGAAGCAGACTGCGATCTGCACATCTCCGCCTTGCTTGCAGATCCGGCAACGGCGCGGGCTATGAGTCTGGCGAGCACGCAGCGGTTTGAAAGTGCGTTCAGATGGGATAGCGTGCTGGCACAGTATGAGGCGCTGCTGGATCGGCATCTGGATGGCGCCGAACGCCGTTCGCCGATACAGCCCGTGTCGGTGCCAGTTGCCGCAGAACACACGGCGGCGTTCGATCTGCGTGTGCCGGCAGCAAGCGGAGATTCCGGGATGGTGAATGCTGAGAGCATGAAGATGCTGGAGACGAAGGTCGATTGAGCACTGCGTCGATTGTCATCTGCAACTTCGCACCCTCTCTTTCCGCATATCATGAACCAGTGCCTCGATCGTACTTGCTTCGCGCCTATTGGCGTTGCTGTCATTGCCTTGGTGCTTGGTTGCTGCAAGTCGTATGGTGCAGACTCGGTCCGCTACGAAGCCGTCGATGCCACCGCGTTCAAGCCGGAACTGGTCTATGACACCACGCGAGCCGCAGCCCCACTCCGTGCACAGGACCGAGTCGTGATACGCGACGGTCATTTCTACACGGTCGGCGATCCTGCGACGGCAAATCGCGGCAAGCGGATTCGCTTCTTCGGCGTATCGCTCGCGCTATCAGCAAACTTTCCGTCCGATGACGACGGCGAAGCACTGGCGCAACGACTCGCCGCGTTGGGCGTGAACATCGTCCGCCTCCACGCGATCGATCAGCCCGCGCAGCATGATCCGGCCGGCCCAGTGGGCGTACTGGTCGATGCCGTTCGTCCACAACTCGATCCGCAGGCGATTCAGACCTTGTCTCGCTTCATTGCGCAACTGGGGCGTCACGGTATCTACGTTGATCTGAATTTGTTCGCCAATCATGCCTTCCCTGCGACCAGAAGAGGCGAGCACATCCCAGCACAAAGCAAACCGCTGCCGATCTTCGACGCCGACATGATGGCGTGGCAGGAAACCTACGCAAGGACCCTGCTTTCCGCGCTGCGTCTGCAAGGCTCCCCTGATCTAGCGCTCGTCGAGATCAACAATGAGTCGACACTGATCGACGCCTGGCAGGAAGATACGTTGCCCACACTCGTCACGGGCCGGTTCCGCACTGAATTGTGCGAGCAGTGGGCCGCCTATCGGGCGTACCTTCATCTCCACGCGATGCCTCTTCCCCTATCGAGATCAGGACTTTCTGATAATGACGCGCGCGCGGCCGCGCGCTTTTTTGTCGAACTTGACGAACGCTACATCGATCGCATGGTCGCGGTGGTCAAAAACGTGCTCGGTGACGATGTTCCAATCTCCGGCACGCAGATCATCCACTCAGGACGCTGGAACCACGGCGGGTTCGCGAACTTCGACATCAATCGCGCCGCGACCTTTACCGACGCTCACTTCTACGTCGACCACTATTTCTTCCCGCACCGTCAATGGGACTGGACGGACTGGCGCATCTCGAATGGCTGGCTCGGCGACTCGCCAATTGAGACACTGTTAAATTCGGCGTTCGCGAGATCCGCACGGCGGCCCTTCGTCATTAGCGAGTTCAATCAGGCCTGGCCCAACGAACAGGGTTCCGATCTGCTGCCGACGGTCACGCAATTTGCGGTCTCACAAGACTGGGACGGCCTGATCCTTTACGACTACGCGCACGACCGCGACTGGTCCGCCGCCACGCCGTCCGATTTCAGCCTGCGGGGTGACCTGACCAAGCTCATTCAGTTCGCGCAATGCTCGGCCTATTTCCGTTCGCTACCGCCAGACACGTCGCTCGCGCAATTGACGATCACCTTGCCCCGCGATGACCGTATCATCGCTGCCGCCAACCGGATAGCAGGTAATCTGGCGCCCTATCTGTGGAAGCATTTCGGTGTAGAGTCCGCACTTGCGATGCATCGGCAGGTATCCATCGCTAACGGAACTACGGCCGGCCGGCAAACGGCGGCGGCCGGCCGTACATCGTCGTATTTCGCTTATGACGGCACCTTGCGGCAATTCACGTTCGGATCGGCGTATGCCGCGGGAGTGTCAGGCTATCTTGAAGCCGGTCAACTAGTGAAGTCGTCGGTGCTCGGCGTCACACTTTCGCCAGATAACCGCGACTTTGCAACCGTCTTTCTCACAAGTCTTGACGGAAAACCGCTCGTTGACTCCACTCGTCTATTGCTGACAATTCCGGGTGCGACGATGGGCACCGGCGCGGCAGGCTCGCAACGCCTGCAGCCGGTCGACTCGCTTGGGGCATGGCAGACAATCGCCCCTGAGCACGGCGGCGCACCATCGGCAAGCCTCTATCAGGTGCCTGGACCTACGCAGATGGAACGAATTGCGGCTACGATCCGTGTCGAAACCGCTGCCAGACACGCGACCGTCATCGCGCTCGATATGCGCGGAGAGCCACTTCGCTCCATCGACATCTCTACCGTCGATGGAAGCCTGATTTTCGACGTCAACCGCGCAGAACAGTCTTTCTCAGCCACCTACGTCATTTCAATCCGGCGTTAGCGTTCGCACCACTCACGGATCGCGACCGAAGCAGATCAGACACGCCACGGCGAACCTCCTTCATGCGCACAGGGCCTTACGCTGGACGAGTGCGGCAGCGGCGCGCGCCAAGACTCACGATGGCGCGGCCGCCGGCCCGTGTACCGAGCGTGGACGCGAGCACGGCGACGAGCGTCGTCAACGGACTCGCAAGAAGCCAGAAGTGGGTCTCCGTCACGCCGAACAGCAGGCCACTCACGAGCGCTACGCCGAAGAATGCACTGCAACGCCGATCGAAGGACGCCATGCAACGGAATCCGAACATCGCAATCGCGAAGATGACGAGGCCGACGTATCCCTCCCCATAGACGAGGTTGGCGTAAAGGCCGTCGATTCCTGCGCCGCGTGTTGTATTGTCGGCGAGCAGATTCGAACCCGGCGGGAGCAGACCCACGCCCAACACCAGGTCGTTCGCGGACAAAAGGACTTGCACGGCGAACGACAAGCGGCCACTGAGTTTGTCATCGATCACCTGAGCGCCCAGCGACACGTATGCGAAATACACGCCGCCCGCGATGCCAACCACCGCGCATAGCTTCAGTAGCACACTAAGAGCCTTTGCACCGCGGCCTGGCGTGTACCTCACATAGGTCAACACAATCACGTTGAACAGCGAGAGCAAGGTGGCGACAACCAGGACTGCCAGCGTCGTGCGTGAGCCCGTCAACGTAAGCGTGACCACGCTGAACGCGACGCAGAGCACGTCGAACGATTGCGGCCTGCGTTTCACCCGCATGCCGAACATGATGATCGTTATCAAATAGATCGCTAGCGGATACATGGCCGCGATGTTCGGGTGGGCGAACGCCCAGCTTGCACCCTTGTCCCACCCTGCCATGTCCGTCCGGTCGGGGATAAACGGATGCGCGACAATCGCCAGTCCAAGCGCGAACAGGTTGACGCGTCGGAACTCGACGAGCCAGGTTTGCACCGAAAAAATGCGGGGCGCGACCAGCAGGCAGCATGCGTAGGTAACCAGAAAATCGACGAAGAACAGGAGCGCGGTGCTTAGTTGACCAGGCGAGCGGACCAGCTCGACAAACTTCCATACGAACACCAGCGTGAAAGGGATGAACAAGCCCCGGGAAGCGAGAACGATGCGCCCGCGCAGCAAATCGCGCATCGTCATCCGGAAGATGAGCAGCGCGGCGATTCCCCAAAACCCCACACGCGAATTTTGCACGTGGAGATCCGAATACTGGTATGCAGGCACTAGTAGCCAAAGATAAAAGAGAATCCTGTCTAGCAGATAGACTCGCTCCCCTGTCGCGCTTATCACTCTTTGCGTGCTGCTCATCGAATTCACTCGAACGTCTGGGTCTACGTGCGCCGGCTATTCGCATGCAGCAAAACGACGACCGTCAGTCCGGCACCGAACACGGCGATAAACGCAAGGCACGCGGCGGCGAACTTCAACAGGTTGCTATCGAAATGCCACGACGCCAAAAAACGATTGCTGGCAACCGACGCAACACCGCCTGCCCCCGCCACCGCCAACAACAAATCTAGCCGTATCCGCCATCTCACGAATTTCCTTCCGCGCAGCGTACAGAGCACGCAGTAGGTCGATCCCGCGAGCAACGCCGCCACTCCCGCGCCGATGCCGCCGAACCACGGTGTGAGCGCCACGCTCAACGCCCCGTTCAGCAGCAGCACAGTCGCGGCAAAAACACACATCGTCGTCTTCTGTTCCTTGAACTCGAGAGGCTTGTGAAAGAACGGCCCCAACGAGAAGCTGAACGCGGATGCGGCAAGCAGCGGCAGCAGCGGCGCCGCCGCGACGAATTTCTCGCCAAGGAAAAGCCGTGTTGCCGGCTCGGCTACAACACTGACGATCGCAACCAGGGCAACGCCAGCGCACAGTAACGCAGTCAGCAAATTGCCGAGCAGGCGCGATGCCGCCTGCTCGTTTTGTACATTCCAGGCGGCCATCAGCGGCGGCCATGTCGCAGCCAGGATAGGCGCCATCACGAGATTGACTGAGCCGACCACCAACGTAGACGCTGCACCGTACAGCCCGGCGGTCGCCGATCCCGCGAGAGCTCGCACTAGCAGACGATCGCAATACATCGCGAGATTCATGAAGATGAACCAGAGCGTCATCGCGCTTCCGTAGGCGCGTAGTTTGCCCAACACCAGCCACGCCCGGCGCGACTTGAGCTTTGCAAGCACTCTCCTGTCGAACAGGCCCGCTTGCGATGCCCCGAGCACCACGCCGATGCACTGTGCAGCAGCGCACGCATACAGCAGACCGCCAATGCTCTGTTGCGATGCGCGGCACGCCAGCAGCGAAAAGCCCATCTTCAGTCCTCCGGCACATGTTTGCTGCAACGCATAGGACCATGCGCGCTGCTCGGACTGCAGCGTCGTGCCGACCAGCGTAAAGAGCGTCTGCGCAGCGACGGCGACAATCGCAATCAGCCAAAGCTCGCTGCCGATGGTGCGGTCCAGCAGGTTAAACAGCGCTGCAAGCACATAAGGCACTGCCAGCACGAGTAGTATTCCACCCGCGCCCAGCAATACGGCCGCCTTCGTATAGTCCGACGCCAGCGCCCCAGAACCAGCAAGATAGCGCCCGGTCGCCTGCTGCAGCCATTGTCCGATAACGGAGCTCGCCAGCACGATCGCGGTCACGAACACCGAGTAATTACCATACACGGCCGGCACCAACCGGTGGGTCAGCAGCGAGATGAGAACGATATTGAGCCCCGCGTTGCCACCCATGCCTAGTGCGTACGGCATGTAGGTAGACCAGAGCTTCGCCAGACGATACGCGCCGGTGACGCGATCTATTCCACCCGTCATGGCTTGCCCGCCGCAGGGTTCTCTGCCAGCACGGTAAGCAGCTTGTCGAGCGATGCCTGCAGCGTGGACCGCTGCGCGAGCTCGATGGATCGCGCGGCGAAGGCCGCGCGTCGTTCATCGTCGGCTAGCAGCGACAACAGCGCCTTGCTGAGCGCGCGTGGCTCCTTCGGTGGCACGACAATCCCGTTGTCGCCGTCGATCACGAAATCCCGCGTGCCGCCGTTGTCCGTGGTAACAACCGCGCATCCGCAGGCCATCGCCTCCAGCACGGGAAGACCCCAGCCCTCTCTCCAGCTTGGACACACGTAGATTGACGACCCGTTGTAGATCGCATCGCGCAACACCTGCCGCTCCGGGTTTTGCACGTACGTGATCCAGCCGGGCAAAAAGTCCGGTCGTGCGGACGTTCCGAACAGAATCGCCTGCAGTTCCGGAAATTGTGTTTTCGCCTGCTCCAGTGCGGCCACGCCATCGGCCGCCCCCTTCCACGCGTGCGGGGAATACAACATGCTGACCACACGCGGACGCTTTGCGATCGAAGCGGTAACAAAGAACTCGCCATGGTCCACAGGATTCGAAACCTGATGGACCTCATCGCCCGAAAGTTCGTTGATCAGCTGTTTGAGCCACGTCGAAATCACGATCTTGTTCATCGTCGACTTCAGCGTGCCGTCGACCCGGTGCGCCGGGCCGGACCAAGTCTCGTAATGCTGGACAAAGTAGAACTTCCGGCCCTTGCATGCCGGATAGTGCTCGACATATTCAGCGGTGCGCCACAACGAAGCAACAATCACATCGGCATCGGGAATAAAGCGCGAAAAGAGCGCAGGAACCACGCTAATTTTCACGGCGGGATGCATCGGCATCCACGGTACGTCGGTTTTGCCGCGAGTCGGCCAGACGGCGGCGAACCGCGCGCAATCGACACCAAGCGAGAGAAGCTTCAACGCGAAACTCTTCCTGAGACTCCATAGAAAGAGCGTGCGCGGATGCAGAACTTCGACGGTGTGGCCGGCGCTCGCGAGGGCATTCGCATACTGATAGACGATTTTGCCGCCGCCGGTGGGTCCGGCGGTCAGCCGAGGCAGGATGAACGTGATTTTCATATGGCGTGGAACCGGGTCAGCGAATTTCGCGCCGAAGGGCCGTCACAGGCAACCGTTGCGCGGCGGATACCTGCGGGCAAACAACCTCAGCAATCGCGCACATATACGTGTCTACCGTGAACGACCTGATATACCTCTGCCGTGCGGCTGCCGCCATGCGTTGATAGGCGACGCCCGTCATTGACAATGCGCGCTCGACCGCACACACAAAGTCCTCAGCGTCGTTCGGCTTAAACAGGAACCCCGTCACCTCATCCGTCACGATCTCCGTCAAACCACCCGTGGCCGATGCGATCACGGGCCGCCCCGCCGCGAAGCTCTCGATCGCCACTCGCCCGAACGGCTCGGGCAGAATCGAAGGCACCAGGATGAAATCCGCCCACGCGTAGTGTGCAGCCGGATCGTTCGTGAAACCTTCGATAGCAACATGCTGTGCACAAGCGTTTGCCGTCTCCTGAAGCTTCACTAGCAAATCCTCATAGCCGGCAAAGACGTCCCCGACTACGCGCACCTCGACAGATAACTCACGCCCACGCGTGCGCAGGGCATCGAGCACGAACTGCTGTCCCTTCCACGGATTGATCCGGCCGATGATCGCAAGCCGCAGCGCACGTCCGCGTCGCGAGGTGGCGGTCGCGCTTGTGCTGAATACGTCGACGCCGTTGTGAATCACCGAACCCGGCAGGTTGAACGCCGCTGCGGTCGCGTGAGAGTTGTAGATCAACGATGCACGCGAGAACCTCAGCATTGCCTTGAACACTCGGCACGCGAGCGCGGACGGAATCTCCCGCACATGCACGTAGGCACCGCCACGCCGTCCGCGCAACGCCGCAATCGCGGCCACGCACACGACCGTATTCACGTAGCAGATATCGTAGGAGCGAACCAAGCGGCGATATTCAAGCCACGCAGTCACCATACTCTTGAGCGTGCGCCATGGATGCACTTTGAACTCAATCTTTCGCAGGATGCCCCGTCCGTCGAACATGATCTGGGTCGAATACGGCAACAACAGATCGATGATCGGCCCGGGTTCGGGCAGCACTATGTCGATCGTCGCGTCGGGATACCGTCCGCGCAACGCGCATACGGCCGAAACGAAACTGCGGTCCGATCCATACAGTTCCGCGCCCTGGTGAATCATCAGGATGTTCAGGCGTGCACTCAACGGAACACCTCCGCTATCAGGTCATGAAACTTGAATGGCGTATTCAGCCGCCTGGATGCGCGCCACGCTTTCCAAAGGACATAGCACCTTATCGCCAACTCTTCCCCAACGTTCCTGTCGAAGACACGCAGCCACGACTGCCAGAGCCATATCTGACGTTCAAGCGCGGCATCTGAATCGGTGATGCTGCGCAATGCGGAGTCGTGTCCTAGCACCGCATCGTGAAGATAGGCGCTCCCGCCGTGCTGGGCGAGATCGCGGCAGAAACGCGTATCGACCCCATAGAAGCGAAGCCGCTCGTCGAACGGTCTCTGTCCTAATCGTGTCAGGAACGAACGCGCGATGCACAGCCCGCTCATCATGGCCGTGAAGTGGCGCGGCAATATGTCGTTGACCCTCAGGTGCGTAAGCGGGGCGCCTTTGATCCACCGCAGTCGCCCAGGACTGATCACACGTTCGTCATGTTTGATGACAGGAACGAAAACCTCGGCGTGCACGCTCGCGATACTCGCAGCGAGGCTCCGGAAGAACCATTCGTCGACGCTGGAATCCTGATCGAAGACGATCACGTAGGAACCAGTCGAATTGCGAAAGAGCGCGTTATATACCCTCGACAGCGGCTCGTTATCCTGTGACGCGATATAGCGCCATTTGAACGGCAGAAAGCCCTGTTGGGGAGGTGTTGGGACGGATGCCGCGTTGTCCCAAATGTGAAGTTCAACGTCGAAACCCAATGACCGAAAATTAACCCTGCTGAGCGTGACGAGCGTTTCGGCCGCGTCGGGCCTGCGCCTATAGAGCACGACGAAGATGTCAAGCGTCGGCATCGCTGTCCTCGCGGCGACTACCGATAGTGCGTCCGGGAACTCCCGCGACGATCGAAAACCGCGGCACGTCACGCGTGACGACGCTACCCGCCGCAATGACGCAGCCCTCGCCGATGGTCACGCCCGCGAGCACTGTAACTCGCGCGCCCAACCAGCAGTCTTCTCCAATCACGATCGGCTTGCGCGTGGTCCCCTGCTCGCGAATCGGGCGCGAAAGGTCGCTAAAGTTATGATTCTCCGGATGCGCAGTGAAGTGCTGTCCGATGATCGTGTTCCGGCCGATCGACACGCCTCCCGATCCGCCCACGCTCGAATACTCGCCAATGCCGCAGCCGTCGCCAATATGTATGTAGTTGCCCGGCCGACCGATATCCGTGCCGACCACGAGCCGTGCGTAAGCACCGATGTTGACGCGGGCACCGAACCGAAGACCGTCACGGCCAAGGCCACTCAGTATTGCTCCCTCGCCAATCACAGTGTAGCGGCCCAATTCGATGTTGCGTGCGAACCGAAGCCTTACGCTGCGCCCCATGAAGCAGAACGTAGCGCGTTTGCAGCGCAACGAAAGCAGCGTGCCGCGTACGCCGTTCACAGCCTGCTCCCACAAAAACCAAAGCAGGTCGCTGCTGTTGATTTCGTCGCCTATCTGTTTGCCCGGGCGAACGCGCAGAAGCGCGCGATTGACGATGCCTTTTAGCACGCTGACGCTGCCTTTTGAGCCGTCCGAAGAAACACACCGCGCGCGGCATTGGCCGTGTGCAACATCGTCTTCACGCGACAGTGCGCGCGGTGTCGCGGCCAATCGTCTAGTACGTCCATCCGCCCTCCATCATCTCGCGCGGGTCGCACAGATTGGGCCGATCGAAAACCAGCATGTCGTTCAGGACGACCTTCACCTGTTCGAAATCCTAGCTGCGGAACTCCTTCCGCTCGCTCAGGATCAATCCCGCCGGGCCACATGAAGCCTTCGACGGCGGCACCCTCCTTGCAGAATTCCGGGTTCGATACGACGGCAAACGGTATAACGTCGATGTATTGCGTCGAAAGTTCTGCCGCTACCGTCTGACGCACTTTGTCGGCAGTGCCAGCGGGCAGCGTCGATTTATCGACGATCACCTTGAACGCAGTCCTATGCTGGCCGATATTGCGCGCCGCTTCCAGTACATACTGCACATCGGCCGAACCGTCTTCATCAGGTAGCGTACCCACAGCGATGAACTGAACGACGCCGTGCGCGACGGAATCGGCGACGTTGGTCGAAAATCTCAGGCGCCCTGCGTTGCGAGTGCGAGCGATGACGTCTGCGAGGTCCGGTTCAAAGCCGTTATTGAGCAGTTCAATCTTGGTGGTGTAGATGTCGAAGCACAATACATCGTTGCCGAGTTCAGTAGGACACGCACCGGTGACGAGACCGACATACCCAGTTCCAACAATCTTGACTTTCATTGATTCGTATATCAGTAAGGTGACGTAGGAGAACGTCTCATTAATCAATACTCGAGCGCTAATCACTTCAAAATCGCACCCCGATCATTTCCGTACTTGTACGCGACGTACCTGTAGGAACCATACTTCGATCTGTATCCGAAAGCTCGCGGCTCGATACCATTGAAGATCACGCCCTTAGGGATACTGTTGGCGCGTCGCAATTGATGCGTACTCTCGACAAGTTCACCAATCGTTGTCTTCTTCGAATAGGCAACGAGAAATACTGTTCCGGTATTTGAAGCCAGAATTGATGCGTCGGGCGCGGCCAATACAGGAGGCGTATCGATCAGAACCATGTCATATCGGCTGCTGAGTGTCTCCAGAAGGCGCGTCATGTTTTCACTTAGAAGGAGATCTGACGGATTCGGAGGAATGCTTCCTGTTGTAATCAGATCTAGCCCCGGCGAAACGTCACGCAGGATTACATCGTCCAGCGCGGACTGATTTGCTAGAACATTCGAGAGCCCAAGACCGCGCGGCTTGCCGAATTGGGCATTTATATGGCCTCGTCGCATGTCCGCGTCGACAAGCACAACCCGCTTGCCACCCCCGCACGCCACAGCCGCCAAGTTTGCCGCAAGAAACGACTTACCGATTCCTGGTGACGGACCTGTCAGCATAAGACGATTATTTTGCGCTTCGAGCATAGCGAACGCCAACGCGGTTCGGACGCTTCGAAGACCCTCTATTGCGGGCTCATCGGGATAACGATTAGCCAAAAGAACCTTTTCATTGAACTGAGCTGAATCGTTGAGCAGTTTCTGCGCTGTCGACAACGGTATCGTTCCGTAGATGTTCAAGCCCACGAAGCGCTCGATGTCATGAGCCTCTGTTATTCCGCCATAAAGGCTCTCGCGAATGAACGCTGCCATCGCGCCAATTAGCAGACCGATCACTACTGCGCTACCGATGACAATTGTCTTCTTCGGCATAACAGGCTCTTCGGACACGCGAGCGTAGTCGACCTGCCGCACGCTTCCCACCTTCCCGGCAGCTACAAGTTTGAGTTGCTGGATATTGTTGAGCGTCCCCACGTAGATGTCGGTATCGACCTGAACGTCGCGCAGCAGCGACACGGTATCCTGCTCGATGCTTGGCAGCAGTTTTATCCTGCCGCTCACATCGGCCAGCTTCAACTTGATCGTGGAAATTTGCTGATCTAGCGCTTGCAGAGCGGGATGGCCATCGGCAAACCGCGTGGCCATTTCGGCACGCTTCTGTTGCAAATCGGCGAGACCGCTTTGTGTGGTGACGCTTTCCTGGAGGTAAGCTTGGGCTTCCAAACCTAGGTTAAATGTGCCCTTCTTGCTGCGCAACTCGTTGTACCGCTTCTCAACCGTATCGAGGCTGTTTTTCAGTCCCGGCAGTAGGCTTTCCAGGAACTTCGACGACTTCTCAGCTTCCGCGTTCTTACGTTGAACGTTCTGATCAACATATGCGTGACCGATCGCATTCAGTATGTTAGCAATCTGGTTTGCGTCATTTCCGCGCAGAGTTGCGCTCAGAACATTACTTTGCTTACTCCTTTGTGCGATTACCAGCTTCTGCTGCAGATCTGTAATGGTCTTCAGTTCGGACTCTCGCGAGAGGTTGAATACTGCTCCCGGATTTCCATCGATGCTCGTAACAAGGATGCGCATCTGCCCGACGCCCTGGTTGACAGTGGTCAACTGGCCCACGTGTCCGTCAATCGGCTTGTCAAGACTGGAATGTTCGAGCCTGTACCGGTTACCGCCTAGAACCGTCAATCGGAACCTTTCCTCTTCGAGTTCTTTTGGAACATCAAAGGTTGCAACCTCGATCTTCTCGTCCCCCCAGCAATAGCCACCAAATCCGAGCAGGCCGGGGCGCGAAAGGCTCTTTGCGTTCTCAGCAATACGCCAGCCGAAAATTGGAAAGTATCGCGGTTTTGCCTTGATATAGAGGTGCAAGTCGTCAACCGCATGCTCCACGACCATCCGCGACTGAAGGATCTGCACCTCGTCCTCTGCTTGCGTTTTGACGTCAAACAAAGACGAAACGCCCGCAAGCAACGAACTGGCGCTTGTCGGATTGTCTTCCTCCACCTGGATCAGAATGTCGGATTCGTACGTCGGATGGACCAGAAACGCAAACACCACCCCCATGAGAAGTGCGAATGCGCAGACCCCAGCAATCAGCCACCTGCTCTCGACCAGAATATCTAAATAACGAACAACCTCGACCTCTCCGTTAGATTCATCCGTTCCGCTCTTTAATTCGTTGATCATGTTAGTGTTTTTCAAAACCTTGCCAACGCCCGTATGCGGGGAGTCCACAATTTGACACCGCGCCGTATCAACTGGAACGAGTCAACAAAATGATCCAAGGATTTGCGGTATGGATCCGGCACATCGAAATCCTCATGCTCGCCCAGTCGAAATACCTTGCCTGATGCGAAAGGATGCCGTCGAATGATCTCGTGTTTGTGGCTGCCTTCCATGGCGAGTATCAGATCCGCACCGCTCACAAGCGCGCCATTGATCTGCTGAGCGTGATGCGAAGAGATGTCTAATCCGAACTCAGCCGCGACCCGAATTGCACTTTCGTCGGCCGGATGTCCAACCAAAGCGTCAAGCCCTGCCGACAAGACGCGGATATCCTTCAATTCCTGACGCAAAATGTATTCAGCCATTGGGCTACGGCAAATATTGCCAACGCACACCATGAGTACGGTCCGTATCATTTGGCTACGATCGCTCCTGTAAGCGCTGCATTGATCGCCGGAAGCAAGAGGCTTAGAACACGGCTAAAGCGCACCAGTCCATTACCGTCGACATAAACGACGTCGCGAGGATTGAGCTCGAACTGGTTCGCAAGGATCATCGAAACCGGGGACTTCGCATCGAGGTGATAGATTTGCGGAGCCGGAGTCATCGAGTCACGAATGACATACACTTCCGATGCGTCCGCGCTTGCGTTATTCAAACTTCCAGCCTGGGCGATCGCATCACTCAGGGTCAACCGTCCGCTTTTCATTGGCACTGCAGTGACAGGCTTGTTCACTTCCCCCATCACGAATACACCGTTGTCGTCACGTGCCACTACGCGAAGTAGGTCGCCGTTCCTCAGGATGATGTTCGCCGGGTTCAGACCTTTGTCCAGCATCCCGGTGAGATCCAGCGGGTAGGAACGTCCACCGCGCACCAGCACCATCCGGCTCTGATCTGCAGTGGACGCGAATCCGCCCGTTCTGTTCACTGCTTCATAGAGGGTCATCGGAACGTCGTTAAGTGGCAGCGCACCTGGCAGGTGCACCTCGCCATCGACATATATCTGCTTGGCGCGAAACGAAGCAACGCGAACAGTAACTTGCGGCTTGATGAAGACCTTTGCTAGCGCGACAGCCAGACGCCGCTGAACCTGCTCAGGCCTAAGACCCTCGACGTGGATCGGTCCTGCATATGGAAAATCCAGAATACCGTCCTGATCGATGACGAATCCAGGCACTGGGTCCGAGGGGCGCGTTGTCGTTTGCCCGACAGGGCCTTGCGATGCTGCCAACTCTGGGTGATCCCAAACAGTGATCTGCAGCACATCTCCCTTGCCCAGCGTATAGGGTTCAGGGTTCGTCAAAAGACTTTGCACTTCGCTCGAGCCGGCACGCTTCAAGTCATCTTTCATCCGCGCAATCAGCACGGCATCTATATTTGTGATTGACAGGTGCTCGCTCTGCGCCCCGGTTTGCGCCTCGGCCTCGCTCGCCGACGATATAGCGAGCGTATTCATCTTCATGCCGGGTGCCATTGCACAACTCGACAATCCCTCGCACGCCGCAAGCAGCATCGCAAGACAGCAACTCATTCCATAGCGCTTGCGCGGCACGTTCGAAACCGCTCCCATCTGCCTGTCCTTTATCTCCACTCGCGCTGATCCCTAAGCGGCCGCATCGCGGTTCCCTCATGCCATACCAAGTGCTTCAATGAAGACTTCGCCGAAGATCGAGCCTGAATTGTGCTTGCCGTCCCTGACGTAGTTGACGTCGGTAATCGGATCATCGAAATCCCGTGTCCTGCACTGCGTGTCATCCCGCGATCCAGCGACCCGCAAGCATACGAATCCGGCCCGGAAATTTCCGGCCAATACCCGAACCGTTTTCGCCAACCCTTCATCTCATTTTTATTGGCGGACACTGCCCTCGGACCCGTAATACCCACCCCGCATGCTCACCTTTCCAACAAAAACGCAACCAGGAGGAACTCTGAGAGATAATGGCGGTCCATTTTGGGTCGTGCATGCGATTCCGTGGCGTGCGCCCAATGCCGAAAGAGGTCAGCAGGGCCGTCACGAACCGCCGCTCAAACGCGCCATCAAGCCATGCCGCGAACGAGCCAGGCACGCACACGCAAGCACACCCCACCCGTTTTCCCGTCTCATCGAAACCGCGCTGCGCGCCGCCCGCGCACCGTTTCGCGGAGGCGCTTTGCCATCGAAACTGCATGCGGACATCCACAAACCGTCTGATCGAGCTGGACTTCTTCCGAGGACTGGTTCTTCTGTTTATCGTCGTCGACCATATCGGCGGCAGCATCCTGTCGCGCGCCACGCTGCATGCGTACGCGCTGTGCGACGCTGCCGAAGTCTTCGTCTTCCTCGGCGGGTTTGCGACGGCGACGGCCTACGCGTCGCTCGCGAAGCGCCACACGGAAGCCAACGCGCGCAACCGTTTCTTCCGGCGCTCCGTCGAGCTGTATAGGGCATTTCTGATCACGGCTGTCCTCATGCTCGTCGTGAGCGCGGTGATGAGCGCATTCAGCATCGACGCGCCCAACATGGCCACGACCGATCTCGACGACATGATGGATACGCCCACGGCCGTGCTGCGCGACATCCTGCTGTTCCGCCGTCAGCCCTATCTGGCGTCCGTTCTGCCGATGTACGCGTTCTTCGCGTTCGCCGTACCCGTGGTCTTGCCGCTCGCGCGCAGCAAGCCCTGGCTGCTGCTTGCAGGCAGCCTGGCCGTGTGGTCGATTGCGCCGTGGATGCTGCCGCATCTGCCCGTCGCAGAAGACGCGCAGTGGGACTTCAACCCGTTCGCATGGCAGTTGATGTTCGTATCAGGAGTGATCGCGCAGACTCAGCCCGTCTATCAGCGCGCAAGCGCGCACCGCTATGGCTGGATCGTGACGGCGCTCGCGTGCGCCGTGGTCGGAACGGCCGCCTGGTACAAGCTGTTCGTCGAAACGGTGCCGCTCGATGGCAGCCTCAAGCAGAATCTGTCGTGGCTGCGCGCCGCGAACTTCCTCGCGATCGCGTGGCTCGCCGCGAATATGGTGCGCATTGGCTGGGCAAAGGCGATCGCGCAGCGCCTGCCATGGATCGGGCTCGTGGGCCGCAAAGGCCTGCTGTGCTTCATCGCGGGCACGGTGATCTCGCTGGTCGTCGACTCGCTCCTGTACACCGCAACCGACGGCTACCTGAACGTTCCGCTCGGACTCATCGCGGATACCGTCGCGATCGGTTCGCTGTTCGCGGTCGCCAGAGTGTCCGCGCCGATCGCTCGCGTGCTGACCTTGCGTCTACGCGGCTCGGGCCCAGCCTGATCGGGCCGATCAGCCGTTCACGCAAGCCACCGTTCGAAGCGCTATCACGAACGCGCTGCCACGCGCCGTAACAGCGCATAAACGCAAAAGCGAATCAGTGGATCAGCGCTCGATCCACTCGGTCCACAGCACCATCAGCACCGTCATCAGCGCGGGGCCGACGAACAGACCCAGCAGGCCGAACGTTTCCGCGCCACCGAGAATCCCGAACAGTACCAGCAGAAACGGCAACCGCGTCGAATTGCCGATCAGCATAGGGCGCACGAAGTGCTCGGCCACGAACACGACGATAAAGCCGAACACGGCAAGCACAATCGCCGGGACGATCGTCCCCTGGATGATGAAGAGCCACAGCGCCGCGCCGCAGAACACGACGGGGGCGCAAAACGGCAGCATCGCGGCGATCGCTGTGATGAATCCGAGCAGTGCTGCGTGCGGCACGCCCGTCAACATGTATGCGACGAAAAGCAGTGCGCCCTCGCCGATGCCGACCACGACGAGCCCCGACACCGTCCCGCGCACGGCCGACGCCATCCGCTCGACGAGATGCTGGCCTTCGTGGCCGAACGCGCGCTGGACGCCCTTCATCAGCGAGCCGGACAGCCTCGGGCCTGCCTGGAAGATCACGAACAGCGTGACGAGCATGAAGCCGAACAGCATCAGCGCATGCGCGGCTCGCGCGCCGAAATGCCGGCCGAACGTCACGACGGCGTCGCCGTGCAGGCCTTTCATCGCGGGCGAGTCGCGCAGCGGCTGCGCGAGATTCGCCTCCCACCACGCGCCGATCTGCGCCGCGCCGAACGGCAGATGCTGCACGAAATCCGGCACGGGAACGCCGTTCTCGTGCACAGTGCGTAACCACTCGATCACATCGTGCGCTTCGTTGGCGGCCTGCGCGATGCCGATCCCGACGGGCAACAGAAACAGCAACCCGATGACGATGGTCAGCACGGTCGCGATCAGCGTCGTGCGTCCCTTGAAGACGTCGTGTTGTTCGACCCGATGAAATGCCGGCCACAGTGCAATCGCGATCACGCAAGCCCACGCGATCGCGGGCACGAAATCGCGTATCACCCAGATCGCCAGCACCACCATCACGGCATAGAGCGTGGCCGAGGCCACGCGCTGCATCTTTCGGCGATCGGGCGTGTCGGTCCCGGATGGGACATCTGGCGGACGTTGATTCATGTGACCTCGTAGAATGAGCGGACTGCATGGGCTGCCCGCATGAGCCGCCTGCGCGCTCAAAGATAGCGCGAATAGATGACGGACCCGGATGACGGACCCGGCACGGACCATCGGCGGCAAGCACGCGGGATACCTGCTTCGAGCCTGCCGCCTGCGCGCCGCTCGCCTGTCGAGGCGCACATCATAAGGGATGCCGCGCACGCCCATCCACGCCGCCCAGCGATCCCGCCCTTTTCCGCCACTGATACAACAGTTCGTTGCAGATTTGCGTGTAATGGCGATTACGGCCCGCAAAGCGGCCTATTACCGTCCGCGTACATACCCGCCATCTGATTATTGCGGAATCGGGAACAGTGTTTCTACGCAGGCACAATGGCTCTCACGCGCGCGCGGGACTAAATTCGGCACACACCACAACTACGGAGCCGACCATGACGACCTTGGAGTGTTTACCGTTGATGGGCGCCGACGGGTTGCGCATCGAGATACTCGAGCACTCTGACACAACGCTAATCATTCGCTGGATCGAGCCGGGCCGCTGTCACTACGGCGAGCAGCGCTGGCGCCGCCGCTCGGCGCACTCGTCCGGCACCTGCGCCGTATCGCGCCGCAAGATCCGCCGCGGCGACGCCGTCTTCAAGCCGGCCGAGCGCCCGGCTCCCGCCAATGCATCCGCGATGATCGCGGCCGAAGTGCTCGAACACGCGCTCGCGGCGGAAGAACTCGAACACGCGCTCGCCGCATAACCGAGGTTTCTGGCAACAATCGAACGCAAAGGGTTCCTGGGCAGAACGAGCGGCATAGCACGCGAAAGGATCGCGTGCGACAGGCTGTTGTTGCATCTGCTAGCCCGCTGCGTGGTCGGCCAGGAAGCGGCACACCTCGCCATGCATCCATCGCACGCCGGGACTCGTCGCCAGCGCGCGCCACGAGCCGTGCACAAGGCCCTTGCCGACGGGCGCATGCGCTTGCCCGCCCGCCGCGCGGATGCGTTCGGCGAACACGCGCGCATCGTCGCGCAACGGATCGTGCTCGACGCCGATCGCAAGCGTCGGCGGCAATCCATCATAACGTGATGCTTCGAGCGGAATCGTCCACGCTATACGCGCAGAAACGCTCGCGCGCATGCCGCCGATGCTGCCGTTCGCTCCGTCCGCTCGATCCGCTTCGTTGCCCGCCTCATCGCCCCAATACAACGCGCTGTAGCGCCGCACGTCGGCGAGCGTGAGCATCGGCGCTTCGGCTTCCGTCTCGCGCGCGGGCGATTGCGGTTCGACACCGAGCATCGGATAAACCAGCGCGAGACCGCGTACGCCCTTCACCCCTTCGTCGCGCAACCGCATCGCAACACTCGCCGCGAGCGTCGCGCCCGCGCTGTCGCCCGCGAGTTGCAGCGACGTCGGCAGCGGACCGAACGGCAAGCGCCCATCGAGCGCGGCGCGCGTGACGGCAAGGCAATCGTCGTGAGCAGCGGGCGCGGGATGTTCAGGCGCAAGCCTGTAATCGACGGCGATTAGGCACAGGCCCGTATCCGCCACGATGCGCGCAGTGATCAATTCGTGACTCGCGAGCGAGCCGACCACGAATCCCCCGCCGTGAAAATAGAGCACCGTGCCCGGCGACCGCTCGCACCGCTCACGTTGGGCAGGCGCATACAGGCGCAGCATGCAAGTGTGTCCATCGGGCGACGTGAACGGCGCATCGTGCGCGCGCACGCCATCGGGCAATGGCGGCGTGAATGCGGCGGCGAGACGCTCGTACATCGCCCGCTGCTCGACGACCGTCGATGCCGAGCGGTCGCCCGGATAAAGCGCTTTCGTCCGTTCGACGAATGCCACGATTTCAGGTTCGAGCATGACGTGCACTCCGTTTGTGCGTTGCCCGATTATGCCTGCGAATGCCGACGCATCACTTGCGGGTCTGCGCAGGCAAACCGATCACACGGCCGGCGTATTGCGCAGGGGGCAACGCGGCTTGCGCATCGACGAGCGCACGCACGCGCGCCTCGACATCGCTGTCGAACACAGCGGAACGCGGCCCGCTCGTATCGACGTGCAGCAGCATCTGTTCGCCCGCCGCGACGGGTTCGCCGCCGTCATCCGCGAACATTTCGACGTAGAGGTGCATGCGCTTTGCGTCGTGCGCGAGCACGCGCATCTCGACTCGCACTTGCGCGCCTTCCTTGATTTCGTGCAGATAGTTGATGTGCGCTTCGAGCGTATAGATCGAGCGGCCGCGCGCCTTGCGCACGGAGTCGTCGAGACCGATCTGATCGATCAGCGCATCGGTGGCGAAGCTGAAGATCAGCATATAGAACGCGTCGCGCAGATGGCCGTTGTAGTCGACCCATTCGGCGCGCACGACGTCGTGATACGCAGGCAGTTCCGCGTGTCGCGGCATGGCGATTGTCTCCGTCGCGTTGAACGATGTTCGTGCGCGCGGGGCATCTCGCACCGATGCCCCGCGCGTGCAGCCATATTACGCGACGTTATTCGTCGGGATGCAAGCCGTGCCGCGCTTTCGCGTCGGCGATCGCGGACAGCACGTTCGTGATGCAGTCGTCGCGATAGCGTTCCAGCTGCTTGATCGAGCGCGGACCGAGCTGCTCCGCCGTGCCCTCGACGACGCGATCGATCAGCCCATCCGTCAGCTTCGGCGCGACGAGCTTGGTCCACGGCAATTCGAGCGCGGGCCCGAATTGCTGCATGAAATGGCGCATGCCCGCGTCGCCGCCTGCAAGCGTATATGTGAGGAAGGTCCCCATGAACGACCAGCGGATGCCCGCGCCAAAGCGGATCGCATCGTCGATTTCGCCCGTCGTCGCGACGCCTTCGTCGACGAGATGCAGCGCCTCGCGCCATAGCGCTTCGAGCAAACGGTCGGCGATAAAGCCGGGCACTTCCTTGCGCACATGCAGCGGCCGCATGCCGAGCGAACGGTAGATGCCCGATGCCGCATCGATGGTCGAAGGCGCCGTGCACCCGCCGCCCACCACTTCGACGAGCGGCAACAGATACACGGGATTGAACGGATGCCCGACGATGCAGCGCTCGGGATGCAATGCACGTGCATAGAAGTCGGTCGGCAACAGCCCCGACGTCGACGACGCGATGATCGCATCCGGCTTCGCCGCGCGGCTGATCTGCTCGTGCAGCGCGAGCTTCAGCTCTTCGCGCTCGGGCGCGCTCTCCTGAATGAAGTCGGCATCCGCGACGCACGCCTCGATCGTCGTCACGAAACGCAGGCGATCCTGCGAAGCACCTTCTGCAAGCCCGACGCGTTCCAGCGCGGGCCACGCGTTCGCGACGTTGTCGCGCAACTGTTTCTCCGCGCCCGGAGCCGGGTCCCACGCAACTACGTCGAGCCCGTGCGCGAGCGCGCGCGCAACCCAGCCGCTGCCGATCACGCCAGCGCCGATTGCCGCAAATGTCTTGATGTTGGTGATGACTGCCATTGCCGACGATCCTCTGTAATTGTGCAAAGCCTTATCTGAACTTCACGCGAACTGTTCGACGGCGCGCTTTTCGAGCAGCCGTTC
Source organism: Paraburkholderia piptadeniae (assembly GCF_900007165.1). GTDB lineage: Bacteria > Pseudomonadota > Gammaproteobacteria > Burkholderiales > Burkholderiaceae > Paraburkholderia > Paraburkholderia piptadeniae. The sequence goes on along the minus strand of NZ_CYGY02000062.1, from coordinate 12,347 downwards.
GCCGCGCGCCGGCAAGCCGAGCTTCTTGCGACCTTCGGCGGGCGTGAGCGCGCGGCCGCCCAATCGCTCGATGATCTCGACCGCACGCGTGACGAGCGAACCGTTGCTCGCGGGAACACCCTTGTCCAACCAGATGTTGTCTTCGAGACCGACGCGCACGTGGCCGCCCAGCAGCATCGCTTGCGCGACCATCGGCATCTGCATGCGCCCGATGCCGAAGCCCGCCCATTGCGCGCCGCCCGGCAAGTTGTCGACCATCGCTTTCATCGTCGTCGTATCGGCGGGCGCGCCCCACGGAATGCCGAGACACAACTGGAACAGCGGCGGCGCATCGAGCAGCCCTTCCTTGAGCAATTGCCTGGCGAACCACAAATGACCCGTATCGAAGATCTCCAGTTCGGGCTTTACGCCCAATTCCTGAATGCGCTTTGCGCCCGCACGCAATTGAGCGGGCGTCGATACGTAGATATAGTCGCCGTCGCCAAAATTGAGCGTGCCGCAATCGAGCGTGCAGATCTCCGGCAACAGTTCTTCCACGTGCGCAAGACGCGTCAGCCCGCCCACGAGATCGGTATTCGCGCCGAAGCGCATCGGATCTTCGCCGGGCCCGATCTCCAGATCGCCACCCATGCCCGCCGTCAGATTGATGATGACGTCCGTGTTCGCCGAGCGAATGCGGTCGACGACTTCCCGATACAGATTCGGGTCGCGGCTGCCGCGTCCCGTTTTCGGATCGCGCACATGGCAGTGCGCAACCGTAGCGCCCGCTTTCGCGGCTTCGATCGCCGCATCGGCGATCTGTTTCGGCGTGACGGGAATGGCGGGATGCTTGCCGACGGTGTCGCCTGCACCCGTGACGGCGCAGGTCACGATCACTTCATGGTTCATGCGTGCAAATTCCTGTTAGAACTAAAGAGTCGGAATGGAAAGTACTTGTCGCATCTAAAGACCGAGCTTTAGGAGTCGAGCCTTAAAAACATTCGCTTAAAGACCCAGATAAGCCTTGACGGCGGGCAAACCGTCCTTGCCGTCATACGTCTTTACGCCGGCCAGCCATTGATCGAGCACTTGCGGGTTCTGTTTCAGATAGGCCTTCGCGACATCGGAAGGCTTCTCCTTCTTCATCACCGACTGCATCACGACGTTTTCAATTTGCGTCGTAAAGCGAAGATTGCTGACAAGCTTTCCGGCATTCGGGCAACGCGTCAGGAAGTCGGGCGACGTCAGCGTGTAGACGCGCGCTTCACCGTCGTTGGGACCGAATACGCCTTCGCTGCCGCTCAGGTACTTCATGTCGATCTGAATGTTCATCGGATGCGGCTGCCAGCCGAGAAAAACGACCCATTTCTTCTCGCGCACCGCACGCTCGACAGTGACGAGCATGCCCGCTTCACTCGATTCGACCAGCTTGAAACCGCCGAGACCGAACTGATTGGTCGCAATCATCTTCTGGATCGCGGCATTCGCGCTGCTGCCCGGCTCGATGCCGTAGATCTTGCCGTCGAGTTCCGCGCGATGCTTTGCGATATCGGCAAAGGTCTTGAGTCCCGCGTCGTATTCATAGGTCGGCACGGCAAACGTGGCTTTCGCACCCGTCAGATTCGGCGGCTGCAATACGTTGATCGATTTCGACTCGACGAACGGCGCGATCGCTTTTTCCTGCACGGGCCACCAGTATCCGAGCGAAACGTCGAGCTGCTTGCTCTTCAGTCCGGCAAATGAAATCGGCACCGAGGCCACCGTCGTCACGGGCTGATAACCGAGCCCTTCGAATACCGTCGACGCGAGCGCCGTCGTCGATGTGATATCGGTCCAGCCGATGTCGGCGAAATGGACGGCGCGGCAACTCGGCGGGTCCTGCGCGAGCGCGGGCTGCGACAGCGTCGCAAGAAGGCCCGTGACAAGGCCGGCAATACATGCGGTAACGACTTTGATGCGCAACTTCATGACGATCCCCTTCGACACGATTCGCAGCGTGTCCTGTAACGCCCACGATATGGGCGGCTAGTGAGACGACCCGAAAACAACTGGTGTGAAGCAAAGGTACAGGCCCATATTTCCCCAAAATCGACCGCCAGCGACCCGTTCTTGCTTGCGCGCGACCATGAGGGAAAACCAGCATGCAACTTGCTGTGCGCGCGGTCTGCGCTCATTTGTGCGCCGCGCAATCGCGACGCGCGATTTTTGGCGCGGCTTGCCGCATAGCATGGCACTTGCTACGCTCGCCGGATTCGACGAATCCGCTTCACCTGAGATCGAGAAGATCGAGCGATGCCCGAAGACATTTCGTTTCTGCTGCTGCCGGGCTTTTCGGCCATCGGCTTCATGTCGGCCATCGAGCCTTTGCGCGTCGCGAACCGCTTTCGCGAGAACCTGTATCGCTGGCACATACTGAGCGTGGACGGTGCGCCCGTCGCCGCGAGCAACGGCATTTCGCTGAATGCGGAAAGCGCGTTCGGCAATGTCGACCACGCGCAAACGGTCTTCGTCGTCGCGGGTTTCGAGCCGCTTGTGTGCTATAGCCGTGCGCTCGGCGACTGGCTCAAGCGTCTCGACCGCGCGCACGCGACGCTCGGTGGCATCGATACAGGCGCGTTCATCCTCGCGGAAGCGGGCCTGCTGCGCCCAACCGACAGCGTGACCTTGCATTGGGAAGCGCTCTCCGCGTTTCGCGAGCGCTATCCCACCGTCGAGGCGAGCGAAGAGCTATTCGAAATCGGCGAGCGGCGCATTACGTGCGCGGGCGGCACGGCATCGATCGACATGATGCTCGACCTCATTTCGCGCAGTCACGGCGCGGCGCTCGCTTCGTCGATCTCCGAGCAGTTCGTGGTGAGCCGCATACGTCAGCGCTCCGATCATCAGCGAATGGAAATTGCCGCGCGTTATGGCGTGCACAACCGCAAGCTGATTCAGGTGATCGGCGTGATGGAACAGAATATGGAAGAGCCGCTGACACCCGCCGACCTTGCGCAGGAAATCGGCGTCACGCGAAGACAGCTGGAACGGCTCTTCTGCTCGTCGCTCAAGGACACGCCGACGCATTTCTATCTGCAATTGCGACTCGATCGCGCGAGAGAGCTTTTGCGGCAAACGGATATGTCGATTACGGCGATCTGTGTCGCGTGTGGCTTCGAATCGCCATCGCACTTCTCGCGCACGTATCGGGCGCGGTTTGGAGCAAGCCCGCGCGATGATCGCAGGCCGGTACGTTCCAGTGCTGGCGGAGTGGTGAGTACGACGCGGGAGAATGCTTTGCCTTGAACGGGACGTATGTCCGCGACGGTCTAAAAGACCGCAGAAGGCCGTCGCGGGAAAATGAAATTAGAAGGAGTGCCTCATGCCGATTCGCACATCGGCTTGCGTCGTTGTCGTCGATGGTGTGAAGCTATAACCAATCACGGCATCGACGCCGTTTGAAGCCTTCAGATAGTCACCCGAGATATACAGGTCCGTCCGCTTCGACAGCAGATAATGTGCGCCGAGCGAGCCCTGATTCCAGTGATGACCTTCGAAGTTCGTGTACTGATAACCGCCGATCACGCTGAACGCCGGTGTGACCTGCCAGTCCGCGCCGCCTTCCGCGACCTTCATGTGTGACGTGACGCCGAGCCCCTTGATCGTCGTGTAGCTGAAGTTGCCCATCAGCGTCACGTTGCCGATCGCATAGCTCGAACCCACGCCGAACGTGCCCTGCTTATCGACGGGGAAGGGATTGCTAGAAAAGAGATCTGTTCGGGCACCGGTCGCCGGATCGACGGTCACCACAGGCTGGCCCAGAAACGTATGCACGCCGAGCATCGCGTACGGGTCGAACGCATAGATGCCGTGCGGATTGTTCAACTGCGTATAAGCAGTGCCAACCGTAAAGGATCCATTCGCATAGTGCGCGCCGACGCTCCATGCGCTGTCCTGATGGAAATTGCCCGCGACATTGCCGAACGAGTACATGCCGCCAAATATGAAGCCCGCGAATTCATTCGACAGGAACTTCACCGAGTTGGGCAGACGATCCCCGTTGAACCGGTCGAAGTCGCCCTGGTGAATTGCATAGCCGCTCGCCCACGCAGAAACGTTGTATGTGGTCAGAATCTCGTTCGTCATATCCAGCTGATTGCCGAACGACAGCGTGCCCCACTGGTTCTTGATACCCACATAAGCCTGGCGCCCGAACATCGTGCTGCCGAAGCCCAATTGACCATTGCCGAGGTGAAAGCCATTCTCAAGTGCGAATACCGCCTGCAAACCGCCGCCCAGGTCCTCCGTTCCTTTGATGCCGAAGCGGTTGCCATACGAGACGCCATCGTCGAACTTGACCACGTGCGAGCCGCCGGTGTTGTTCACGTAAGTGATGCCCGCGTCGATGATCCCATACAGCGTGACGCTACTTTGTGCGTGACTCGCGTTCGAAACTCCGGCGAGCGCGAACGCGACGCCTGTCAGTGCTGCGGCATTCAGCTTTTTCATTGTGTCGTTCTCTCTTGCCTGACTATGAGGATATAGGGGTATAGGAATGCGAAGCGAGCTCCGCGTCGTGTGCCAATTGCACGACGATCAACGCACAGTACAAATCCATATTTCGAGCAACTCGACCAAACACGACACACTTTGGTCTGGCAGCGACATGCGCGATAAAACAAAAGCGCGCGTTCTATTGCAGAACTACGCGCCTCTATTCGAGTGCCGAAAATGCCGCTTTAGTGAATACCGAGTTGCGCCTGCACGGCCTGCAATCCGTCGCTGCCGCTCGTGGTCGTCACGCCTTTGAGCCATGCGCCTAACAATGCGGGGTTGCCCTTCAGCGCATTCATCGCTGCCGTATTCACATCGACCTTGTTTTGCAGCACATTCGTAATGATCTGGTTTTCCATGTCGACGTTGAACGTCATCTGCTGAAAGAGCTTCGCCAGATTCGCGCACTGCCCCGCAAAGCCCGCGCGCGTGACCGTATTCACCGTCGCGCCGCCGTAGTTCGGGCCAAAATATGCATCGCCGCCTGACAGATAGGTCAAATGGAACTTCGTGTTCATCACGTGCGGCTCCCACGCGAGGAAGACGATCCACTGCTTGTCGCGTACCGCGCGCTCGACCTGCGTGAGCATGCCTGTTTCGCTCGATTCGACGATCTTCCAGTCGCCGAGTCCGAACGCCTTGTCGGCGATCATCTTCTTGATGTTCTGATTGGCGGGCGCGCCCGGCTCGATGCCATAGATCTTTCCGTTAAACTGATCGGCATGCTTGATGAGATCGGCGAACGAATGAACGCCCGCTGCTGCGACATAATCCGGCACGGCCAGCGTGAACTTCGCGTTGACCAGATTCGCGTGCAGCACGTCGATCGAATGATCGTCGACGAACGGCTTCACGAGCGGACCTTGCGCGGGCATCCAGTTGCCGAGAAACACGTCGATCTGCCCTTTCTTCAAGCCCTGATACGTGATCGGCACGGATAGATTCGACACGTTCTGCTGATAGCCCAGCGCCTTGAGCAGTACGCCTGCCACGGCGTTCGTCGCGTCGATGTCGGTCCAGCCGGGATCGGCCATGCGAACCTGCGTGCAACTTTGCGGCTCCGCGGCATGCGACGATCCCGTCAAGGCTGTGCCGAATGCCGCGAGCGTCAGCGCGGCCTTCACAAGCGAACTTCTCCAGTGTCTGTTCATCGTGTGCTCCCGTAGTGAGTTAGTCGTGTTCCGTCGACTTGCATCGCGTATGACATCAGCGCGCGACAACGCGCGGATAGCGCGCCATCGCTTCGAGCGTGTCGAGTTCGATGTGATTGCGCACGTAGCGCTGGCTCGCGTCCGTGAATGGCTGCCAGTCCCACGAGCGGATCACGCCTTGCGTAGTTGCTTCGAAATGAAAGCGCCTGCGCCGCTGGCTCGCGAGCACCGATCGATGCAGCGCGGGCACGTCCCAACGCTGTTCGATTTCCTTGCGAAATGCGTCGACCAGTGCCGCCGCCGCAGGCTCTTGCGCAAGATTCACGCGCTCGTGCGGATCGTCCGCGAGGTCGTAAAGCTGATCGGGATCGACGGGCGTATGAATGAACTTGTACCTGCCTCGGCGAATCATCAGCAGCGGTGCAATCGCGCCTTCCGCGAAGTACTCGACGATCGCTTCGTCGTGCCCGCCGTCGTCGTGCAGATGCGGCACCAGGCTGCGTCCGTCGATGGGATCGGGCCATTCGCTCCCGCGCGCGCCCGTCGCCATTTCGACGAGCGTCGGCAGCAGATCGACATGCGAAACAGACGCGGCCACGCGATGCGCGCGGTACTGCTTCGGCGCATGCACGATCAGCGGCACGCGCACGCCGCCTTCGAAGCACGTCATCTTGTACCAGAGCCCGCGCTCGCCGAGCATTTCGCCGTGATCCGACGTGACGATGACGATCGTGTCGTCGGCGAGCCCGGTTGCGCTGAGCGTATCGAGAATCGCGCCGAACTGGGCATCGACATACGACAGCGCGCCGTAATACGCATGCCGCGCGTCGCGAATCTGCTGGTCCGTCGGCGGCGTCAGGTCGGCCTCGTAGACATCGCGCAGGCGTTTCGAATGAGGATCGCTCTCTTCGCGCGTCAGCGTCACGCGCGGCATGTCGATCTGATCGTCGCCATAGAGGTCCCAGTACTGCAGCGGGATCGCATAGGGATCGTGCGGATGCGTGAGCGACGCGACCATGCAGAAGGGCCGCGTATCGCCGCCCGCCGCGCGCTCGCGCACGATGTCGTACAGCTTTTGACGCGCGGTGTACGTGACCTCGTCGTCGAAATCGAGCTGGTTCGTGCGCACGCACGGGCCCGCATCGAGCACCGAGCTCATGTTGTGATACCAGCTCGGCCGCACGTCCGGGTGTTCCCAATCCGGCACCCAGCCGAAATCGGCGGGATAGATGTCCGTCGTCAGCCGCTCTTCGAAACCATGCAACTGGTCGGGGCCGCAGAAGTGCATCTTGCCGGAAAGAATCGTCCGGTAGCCGGCAGCGCGCAGATAATGCGCGAACGTCAGCGTTTGCGCGGGCAATTCGGCGGCGTTATCGTAAGCACCGATTGCGGCGGGCAGCTTCCCCGCCATCATGGAAAAACGCGCGGGCGCGCACAGCGGGCTCGCGCAATATGCCGAGTCGAACACGACGCCTTCTTTCGCGAGTGCATCGATGCGCGGCGTCAGCGAAACCTGATTGCCGTACGCGCGCAGTGCAAACGGCGTCATCTGATCGGCCATCAGGATAAGGATATTCTGCTTTGTATTAAGGCTCATGGGCGGGGCGGATTAGAATCGGAGGATTGCGCTTCGTTGCGCGGCGACGCATCGACTTAATGACTCGCCGCATGCACGTCACTATTGCCGCTCATTAAAACGTTGTGAAGGCGGCGCACGCTTATCGGCCCATAAGGGAATGTTATGCCGGGACCAGACCGCCTTCCTCCGATGCAGACGCTCACGGCGTTCGAATCGGCCGCGCGCCTCGCGAGCTTCACGGCCGCCGCGCGCGAACTCGGCTCGACGCAGCCCGCCGTCAGCCAGCGCATCGTGCAACTCGAAGAAGAACTCGGCACGCCGCTCTTCGAACGCGGCCATCGCGGCGTGACGCTCACGCCGGAAGGCACGTTGCTGTATCAGGCCGTGCGCAGCGGCCTCGACACGATCCGCGAAGCCACAGCCGATATCCGCGCGCGCCGCGCCACGGGCTCGTTGACGATCCTCACCGATGCGGGCTTCGCGACCTACTGGCTGATGCCGCGCCTCGCGCGGCTGAACGCGTCGATGCCTGGCGTCAACGTGAAGATCGTCACGTCGCAACTCGGCTACGATCCGCACCGCGATCACGCCGACATCGCGATCGCGTTCGGCGACGGCCATTGGCCGCCCTGCACGTCGACGCGCCTTTTCCCCGAAGCGGTCACACCCGTCTGCTCGCCCGCGCTTCGCGACGCGCACCGGCCCGTCATGTGCGCGGAAGATCTCGCGCACCTGCCGCTGCTGCACGTGCAACCCACCGAGCCCGAACGCTGGCTCGCGTGGCACACGTGGTTCGCCGCATACGGGCTGCCCGAGCCGGAGCAAAGCCAGGGCATGATGTTCAACAGCTATTCGCTCGTCGTGCAGGCCGCGCTGATGGGCCAGGGCGTCGCATTGGGCTGGACGCCCCTCACCGACGAGCTCATCGCGTCGGGCCAGCTCGTGCGCCTGCTGGAAACGCCCGTCACCACGGAGCGCGGCTACTACCTCGTCTGCCCGCCCAGCCGTCCCGCGCCCGCCGCCGTGCCGCTTTTCCGGCGCTGGCTGTTCGACGAACTGGTCCACGTGATCGAGCACGCGCACGCCTGACGCTCCGATACTACGAGCACGGCGCATCGGTTCTATGCGCGCGCAAATTGGGCTGATTTACTTGATCATCCCGCTTGCCGCGCCGCGATGCGCTGCACGACGTTTGGCACGGCCATGCGGGAATCCCACATCGAAATACAGAGGACTCGCATGCCCGCCACCGATCGCCCCAAACAGTTCGCGCTGACCCTTTCGTGCCCGAGCGCCGCCGGCCAGGTCGCCGCCGTCGTCGGCTTTCTCGATCGGCACCATTGCTATATCGACGAGCTGACCGTGTTCGACGACGACATCAGCTCGCGCTTTTTCGTGCGCTGCGTGTTTCATGGCGTGGCAAGCGAGAGCGCGCCCGTGTCCGCGTTGCAGATCGACACGTTGCGCCGCGAGTTTCACCCGATCGCCGCCGATTTCGACATGATGTGGTCGATGCACGACCTCGACGCGCGGCCCAAGGTGCTGATCATGGTGTCGAAACTGGAGCACTGTCTCGCCGATCTGCTGTTCCGCTGGCGCATGGGCGAACTGAAGATGGACATTGTCGGCATCGGGTCGAATCATCCCGACTTCGAGCCGCTTGCCGTGCAACACGGCCTGCCGTTTCATCATTTCCCCGTGACGGCCGAAAAGCGTGCGCAACAGGAAGCGCAGATTCTCGATCTGTTCGAATCGAGCGGCGCCGAATTGATGATTCTCGCGCGCTACATGCAGATCTTGTCCGACGAAACGAGTCGCAAGCTCGCAGGCCGCGCGATCAATATCCATCACTCGTTCCTGCCCGGCTTCAAGGGCGCGCGGCCGTATCACCAGGCGCATGCGCGCGGCGTCAAGCTGATCGGCGCGACGGCGCACTTCGTCACCGACGATCTCGACGAAGGCCCCATCATCGAACAGGAAGTGCAGCGCGTCGATCACTCGTACGGACCGGAGCGCATGCTCGCCGTGGGCCGCGACGTCGAGTGCATCACGCTTGCGCGCGCCGTGAAGGCGTTCGTCGAGCGGCGCGTGTTCATCAATGGCGATAGAACCGTCGTGCTTTAAAGGTCTTTTCAACGCTTTCGAAACGAGCGCGCCAAAAAGCAAAAAGCCGCCGCGTTGCAATAGCAAACGCGGCGGTCAATTGACGTTAAAGAATCAGAAGAACGGTTTCGCGAGATAGTGCGAGAACCACACGACGAACACCGCGAGCAACAACGCGCCATACGGCAGCAAGCCCCGCAGGCCAGCGGGCCGCACGCCGCCCCGCCACTCCATGTCCTGCGCCATGCGCACCGGAAACCGCCCGCGGTCTTGCCAGTAATGACGGAACATGAACACGGGCACGATCAGCAGCATCGCGATCAGACCATTGCGCATCGTGCCGACGCCCTGAAGATCCGCGCCTGCGCCGATGAACGCGAGATCCAGATAGCCGCACAGCGCGCCCGCCGCGAGCAGCCACGTCGGGCAGCGGAAAGGACGGTCCGCGTCAGCGCGATCCAGCCGGTGAATCCAGCCCGATTGCAGGTTCAGGAACACGAAGATCATGTAGCAGACGTTCGAGATCGACAGCACCGTCATGTAGTCCGACATCAGTAGCAGGACCAGGTTGAATCCGAGGTCGGTCCACATTGCGCGCGTCGGCGCGCCGTGCTCGTTGACGTGCGACAGGTACTTCGGCAGCCAGCCGTCGACGGACGCCTGATAGAGCGTGCGCGACGAGCCCATCATCGACGTCATCACGATCAGCAGGATCGTCAGCATTAGCATGATCACGACCACGTCGAACACGACCGCGCCGCCGCCGACCATATGCGCCATGGCCGCGGCCACGCCCGTGCCGTCCGCGATCTTCGGATCGAGCATGCCCTTCGTGCCCAGCACGCCCTGGAACGCGAGCGGCACGAGCGTCATCACGACCAGGCAGGCCATGCCGGACCAGAAGATGGCCTTCACGGTATCGGTGCGTGGATTGCGGAACTCACGCGTATAGCACACAGCCGTTTCGAAGCCGTACGCGGCCCAGCCCGCCATGAACATCGCGCCGAACGCCATCGTGATGCCCGAGCCGTTCCACGAGCCGAACGTCGAGGCCGTGAGATTGCCCTGCGCGTCGTGCCCGAGCGGCATCAGCGGCCACAGATGCGCGGCGGGCACATCGCCTGTCACGAACGGCACGATGCCGACGATCAGCAGCGGCGCCAGCGAAGCGATGCCCAGAATGCGCTGCGTCTTCGCGGCCTTCGATGCACCGCTATGCTGAAGCTTGAACGTGATGAGCAGGAAGATCGCCGCGACGATGAACGTCGCGTTGATGCGCAGCGAAAGCCCCTGCTTGATAAAGCCGAGATCGAGCAGCGTCAGGCGCCACGTGTTGATCGCGGCATCGGGCGCATAGAGACTCGAGAGCGCGTAATTGGCGGCAAGCCCGGTGCCCAATGCCAGCATCGGCGACCACGCGAGCCAGTTGCACCACACCGAAACGGGTGCGATGGTCTTGCTGTAGCGTACCCAGGCCATCGCGCCATACACGGACGCGCCGCCCGACTTGTGAGGGAAAAGCCCTGAAATTTCGGCGTAAGTGGCGCTTTGAATGAGGCCCATCAGGATCGCCGCGACCCAGATGGCCCATGCCGGCTGACCGATCGTCGCCGATACGCCGCCGATCGTGAACAGCACGCCGCCCGGCACGCCGCTCGTCACCCAGAATGCGTCTTTCCATGTGAGGCCGCGTTGAAGCGAATGGCCTTCATGTGCGGCGCCGTCCGCTGCGCCTTCGATACTGCGCGTGCGCAGTCCTGTCTGATCCATCCAGAGTCTCCTTTATAGGGGCCTGCGCGCTGGCTGGAACACAAACAACCGGATACAACATCAGCAATGCGGATGCGCGCGCAGCGCATCCGCACCACCGTAAAACGCTCGTCAGAACGCGTTAGAGAAGGACGGTTATTGTGCTCCGCCCAGCCAGCTGTTCACGCGGTCGCCATGTGCGGAGATCCACGATCCGGCTGCATCGGCAGGCTTGGCGCCGTTCTCCGTCGCCAGCATCACGCTGTCGATTTCGCCCGGCTTCCATTGAAATTTCTTCAGAAACGCGACCACTTGAGGAGCCTTCGTATCGAGACCCGGATTGACGACGCTGTCGACATGCTCGGCTTCGCCATACACCTTCTTCGGGTCTTCGAGGAACTTCAGCTTCCACTTTGCAAACATCCAGTGCGGTATCCACCCCGTGACGATCACAGGCTTATTGGCATTCATCGCGCGCGCGAGTTCCGCTGTCATTGCACTGCCCGAGCTCGGCATCAGCTGGTAATCGAGGTTGTAGGCCTTGATCGCATCCGATGTTTTCTTCATCACGCCCGCGCCCGCGTCGATCCCGACGATACGTCCGCCGAAGTCCGCCTTGTGCGCTTCGAGATCCGAGATGCTCTTCTCCGGCACGTCGGCGGGCACGATCAGGCCGATCTTCGCATCCGTATAGTTGGCGCCGAGGTCCTGCACCTTGCCCTTGAACTGATCCCAGTACGCGCCGTGCGTGATGGGCAGCCACGCGGACAGCGTCGCGTCGAGGTCGCCGCGCGCGACGCCCTGCCACATGATGCCGGCTGCGACGGGCACGAGCTGTACGGGATAACCCAGGCGCTTCTCGATGATCTGCGCGGCAACGTTCGACGTCGCGACGCTGTCGTCCCAGCCTTCGACGTAACCGATCTTGATCGTCGGCTTGGTGTCCGCGGCTGCCGTTCCCATGGCGCTCATCGTTGCGATCAGCGCCCCGCACAACATCAGTTTCTTCAGGTGCTTCATGGTCGATCTCCTTGTGTCCGCACGCGCGGTATAGCTTTTAGAATCGCCAACCAGAATGCATGAGGTGGTCGGCTTTGCGACGTTTACTTGTCTATATGCGACGTTCTTGTTTTTTTGTCTGCGACTGCTTTGTTGCTCTTATCGCGAGCATCCGCGAATGCGTTGGTTCTCTTTGCCCTTTGCGCTGGCATCCGCGATGCGCCTCGCGGCGCGGACGTTGCCCCTGTGCGGGG
>NZ_CYGY02000065.1 GCF_900007165.1 Paraburkholderia piptadeniae | reverse complement strand
CGTCGGCAGCGTCAGATGTGTATAAGAGACAGATCCAGAGGTGGCTCCGGAAATTCGGACAGTTCATTGAGTGGAAAAGCTGGGGCGTGAGTCGGTCATAATGGCCGGCGACAAGGAACCAGAAGATGACGAAACGAAACCGACGGACACACTCACCGGCATTCAAGGCAAAGGTGGCACTAGCGGCGCTTAAGGGCGACAAGACGCTGGCAGAGTTGGCCCAGCAATTTGATGTCCATCCGAACCAGATCACGGACTGGAAGAAGCAGTTGCAGGAGCGGGTTGCCGATGTGTTCGACGCGGGCAACGCGCCCCCAGCTGCACCGCCAATCGACGTGAAGGTGTTGCACGCGAAGATCGGACAGTTGACGTTGGAGAATGATTTTTTAGAAAGCGCGCTCAGCAAGGCGGGACTGCTGGGCGTAAAGCGATGATCGATCGTGATCACGCCCTGCCGGTGACGCAGCAGGCCCGGCTGTTAGGCATAAGCCGCTCGAGTGCCTATTATCAGTCGCGTGGGGTCAGTGAAGCGGATCTGAAATTGATGCGGCGGATTGACGAGCTTCACCTCGAGCATCCATTTGCCGGGGCGCGAATGTTGGCACGTCTACTGCGTCGCGAAGGTATCACAGTCGGACGCAGGCACGTCGGCACCTTGATGAAGCGCATGGGCGTCGAGGCGTTGTATCGCAAGCCAAACACGAGCCGCAAGCATGCAGCCCACAGGATCTGGCCGTACCTGCTGCGCAACCGGAAAATCGATCGGGCCAATCAGGTCTGGGCGCTCGATACGAGCTATATCCCGATGGCGCGGGGCTTCGTCTATCTGACGGCCGTCGTGGACTGGGCGAGCCGCCGGGTGTTGGCGCACCGGGTGGCGATCACGCTGGAGAGCTGCCATGCTGTCGAGGCGCTGGAGGAAGCGTTTGCGAAATATGGGCTGCCTGAGATCGTCAACACGGATCAAGGAAGCCAGTTCACCGCAACCGAATTCACCGACGCGGTTCTCGGCCGGAAGGTTCTCCTGTCGATGGACGGAAAAGGCGCCTGGCGCGACAACGTGTTCGTCGAACGGGTGTGGCGCAGCGTCAAATATGAAGAGGTTTATTTGAAAGCGTACGACTCGATAGGCCACGCGCGTCGCTCAATCGGCAATTACCTGAACTGGTATAACCAGAATCGGCCTCATTCGAGGCTGGCCGATCAGACGCCGGATGAAGCATACTTCGCCACGCTGCCAGCGATAAAATCGGCAGCTTGATTGCCTCAACAATTCCACTTAAAAATCTCGGGACCCTGTCCGAACAAGCGGAGCCACCTCTATTCGCCTCGAGTTCGATATAGCCTTCAGCCGCCATCTGCCGCATGAGTTCGCGCACCGGTGGGCGCGACAGCCCGAACTCCTCGCTCAGTGCTACCTCGTCCAGGGTCGAGCCCGGCGCCAGCTCCATACTGAGGATGCGATGCCGTAGGGCCTGTCCCAAGGCTGCCTTGCGGTCCTGGGACGAAGCCTGTCCATCCTCACGGTCCATTTCAACGACGTTCGCCTTCATGTGCTCTCCTGTTGCTACCATCGTGTGTCTACAAATTGTATTCGTCAAGAAGACAATGTGTCTAATAAGGGAAGTCACTGAGAAAACTCCCTTGGCTCGGTGATAACTTGCCGCCGCCTGCGGTTGTGCGACTGCGCTTCGTGTAGCGGCTTTGCCATCTTATTTATGCTTTACATGAAAAATCCTGCCCTCCTTGTCGTGCTGAGAAGTAGCCAATCAACCCAGCCGCTCCTGTCCGGTTCGGAATCGTCCGTCTGCCGAATTGCACTCTCACGGCATTTTCCGGCTTCATCGATACTTTGCGACTTGCGGGCTACGTAGGTGATAAATGCAGACGGGCGCGCTGCGCCTGGCAAATCGTGGGCGAGAACCTGAATCCCGTGAGAGCGGGCCGCGGTGTGCAAATGTGGGCGTGGACGATCTTCGACGAGGCCGCCGACTATGAATACGTCGTCGTCATCGATGGCTTGCTTCATTCAGGCTCGGCGACGCTCGAGTACCTGAGCAAAGCGGCATTGTCAGGCAAAACGCTTGAGCGCCTCTTCAGCACCGAGGCAGGCCGGAATCCCGCAGCTTACGGAAGACAAATCCGTGTGCGCGTTGCCGCGTGGCTGTTACGTCGTTATGAAAAAGCATCAATAACGTTGCAGACGCGTGCGGGTTCACGGATGCGTCTCACGTGGGACGAGAGTTCAAGCGCGTCGTTGGCATGACCCGCAAAGCATGTAGAGAAAGCGACCCTGAAAAGTTGCCAGAAGCGTTGCGCGTGCTTCTCGAAGGGACGGACCTCGATAAATTGAATCTGTCTGGTACAGATGCTGTCGTCCCGTTCCTGTCCGCGCCGGCGGGGCCGCCATGCGACGCATAACTTAATGTAATAGCGCCGCGAAAATAAAGCGCATTGACGCTGACTTATCGCACACCAATACTCAAGGCACAGCGAAGGCAGTCCGACCGAGAGATGCAATTTCAAAAGAATCGAGCCCGGCAGCGATGCTGAGCGCCCCCGCCTTCGCGCTTTTCGACAACGCACGTTGAGCAGTTCACGCGCTGGTAGGCAGCCGAATGAGCGCGCAAGGTGTCCCAACAGATTTGATTCTATGAACCCGGTAGAAAGAATGTTCGACCCTGCGCCGGAAACCGAAGACAGACTGTCCAACGCCAGTACATGGGAAAGTGGTGGAAAGCTTTGGGCAAGCAGTGAACAGCAGTCACTCACATGTTGTCGAGTAGTTGACGAGACCCATGACGTCAAGAGCTTTGAATTCCGTGTGGGCGATGGTTCACCCGTTCGTTTCGAACCGGGTCAATTCATGACCGTGTCGGCGAACGTGCAAGGCCAGGCGGTCGAGCGCTGCTACACGATTTCTTCTCCGCCTACGCGCCCCTTCCTGTTGTCCATCACTGTAAAGCGAGTGCCGGGAGGCACACTGTCGAACTGGCTTCACGACAACATGAGGCCCGGAAGCCAGTTGCGCGCGTACGGCCCATCGGGGAGCTTCACCTCGACATCTGCTCGCGCCGCGAAGTCGCTGTATCTGTCCGCAGGCTCAGGAATTACGCCGCTAATGTCGATGACGCGCGCGAGCATCGACCTGGGGCTGGACCGGGACGTCGTTTTCGTTCACAGCGCGAGGACACCCGGAGATATTGTTTTCCGCAAAGAGCTGCAAAGGCTCGTCGAGCTTTCTCCCCGCCTTCGCACGTTCTTTCTGTGCGAAGGCGTTGGAGATGAAGAGGGTTGGTCGGGACCGACCGGTCGACTCAGCCTGGAACTTCTTTCCGAATGGGTACCCGACTATGCCGAGCGCGAAGTGTTCACTTGCGGCCCGGCGGGCTACATGACCGCTGTGCGGGCTTTGCTCCACCAAGGTGGGCACGACCCGGCACGCTACCACCAGGAAAGCTTTGATTTCACCGCTGCTGCCGTGCCTGAACCAGCTGCACTGGAAAACAGTACCGCTCAAGAAACCTTCACCGTGAAGCTCTCGCGTTCTTCGAAGACATTCACGATGAGTGCTTCGGAGACTGTCCTCTCCGCCGCAAGAAAAGCCGGAGTTGCAATCCCGTCGTCTTGCAGTCAGGGGATATGCGGCACATGCAAGACCAAAGTGCTCGAAGGCACAGTCGACATGAATCACAAAGGCGGGATTCGCGACAGAGAGGTCCAAAAGGGACTCCGTCTGCTCTGCTGTAGCCGCCCGACATCAGACCTGGTGCTGGAGCTTTGACTATCACCAGCATCTCTTTGGGCAAATGAAAGCGGCACCGAATACTGCGCGGCCGGCTAAACGCCGACCGGCTGGACCGCTTGTTACTTCGTGCAATCCCACACTCACAATAATGTCAGGAGCAACACAGAATGACGGATGACCAGCTCTTCGATGCAGGTACCGCAGTCGCATCCGCCGGAAAGGAAAGCGTACTCCGCGACGTTCGAGCTTATCGGCTCGCTCGCGTGCAGGAGCAATTGCGCAAGCACAAATGTCCCGCGATTCTCCTCTACGACCCGGTGAACATTCGATACGCCACCGACACGTCGAACATGCAAGTCTGGGCTGGCCGCAATCCCGCACGATACGTGATGGTCTTCGCTGACGGGCGCATCGTCGCATGGGAGTTTCATAGCAGCGAGCATGTATGGGACGGGCTGGACCTGAACGTCGAGCTGCGCGGCGCGCTCAGCTGGACGTTCTTCAATGCAGGCCATGAAGCCGAGCGCCGCGCTGAAACCTGGGGAGCCGAGATAGTCGACGTTTTCCGGAAGCATGCTCCGGGCGACAGTCTGTTGGCAGTGGACCGGCTTGACCCGTTCGGCACGGCCTATCTGGAGAAGCATGGAATTACCCTGCTGGACGGGCAGGCCCTGATGGAGACGGCGCGCTTGATCAAGTCATCTGGTGAGCTCGTTCTGATTGGCGAGTCTTTGCGCACGGCCGAAAAAGGTATTGAGCGCATGCGACGTGAACTCCGCCCGGGAGTCACCGAAAACGACATATGGGCAAACCTGCACTACGAGAACATCCGAAACGGTGGCGAGTGGATTGAAACTAGACTTCTCGCGTCCGGTGACCGGACCAATCCCTGGATGCACGAGTGCTCCAGCCGGGTTTTGCAAGCTGGCGACCTCCTGGCGTTCGATACGGATATGGTTGGGCCGAACGGTTACTGCTCGGATATTTCACGCACCTGGCTGGTAGGTGACGGCCGACCTTCCGACGAGCAGCGCAAGCTTTATGAGCTTGCCTACGCGCAGGTCCACTTCAATATGGACCTTCTGCGACCGGGCATGACATTCCGTGAGTTCTCGGAAAAGGCATGGAAGACCCCGGACCCGTTCATCAAGAACCGGTATTGCTGTCTTGCGCACGGTATTGGGATGGTCGACGAGTACCCCTCCATTGCGCACCAGGTCGATTGGGAGAGTTCGGGTTACGACGGCTTGTTTGAAGTCGGCATGACGGTGTGCGTCGAAAGCTATATCGGCGCGGAAGGCGGCACTCAGGGCGTGAAGCTCGAGCAGCAGGTGGTGATCACGGAGAACGGTTGCGTCTCTCTTACCGATTGCAGTTTCGAGACCGACTGGCTGTGACGTTGCTCGAGTAGCAACGCGTTCTATTCCATCTACACATGACATCAGGAGACAGCATGTCAGGCAATCGTGGAGTCGTTTATGTCGGTCCAGGGAAGGTCGAGGTGCAGAAAATCGCCTTTCCGGAACTCGTCGACCCTGCCGGTAGGAAAGCCAATCACGGCGTCATTCTTCGTGTCGTCGCAACGAATATCTGCGGGTCGGACCAACACATGGTTCGCGGCAGGACAACGGCTCCTGCCGGGCTCGTCCTCGGCCATGAGATAACTGGCGAAGTGATTGAAGTCGGTTCCGACGTCATGACGTTGAAGAAGGGCGACCTGGTCTCTGTCCCGTTCAACGTGGCTTGCGGTCGATGCCCGATGTGCAAGGCGCAAAACACCGGGGTCTGTCTCAACGTCAATCCGGCGCGCGCGGGCGGTGCTTACGGATACGTTGATATGGGCGGCTGGATTGGCGGTCAGGCCGAGTACGTCATGGTGCCGTACGCGGACTTCAACCTCCTGAAGTTCCCGGACCGCGACCGCGCCATGGAGAAGATTCGCGACCTCACCTGTCTGTCGGACATTCTGCCTACCGGCTACCATGGTGCCGTGACAGCCAGAGTCGGACCCGGCTCAACTGTCTATGTCGCCGGCGCGGGCCCCGTCGGGCTGGCCGCCGCAGCATCCGCGCGACTGCTTGGTGCGGCCGTCACCATCGTTGGCGACGTCAATCCGACACGGCTCGAACATGCACGACGGGTCGGTTTCGAAACCGTCGATCTTTCAGAAGATGCCTCGCTCGCCGAACAGATTGCCAACCTGCTTGGCGAACCGGAAGTGGACTGCGCTATTGACTGCGTTGGATTCGAAGCACGCGGTCATGGTCACTCCGGTTCGCGAGTCGAGGCCCCTGCGACCGTCCTGAATTCGCTCATGGAAATCACGCGTGCCGCTGGCAAGATCGGTATTCCGGGTCTGTATGTGACCGATGACCCCGGCGCTGCGGATTCCGCCGCGAAGCACGGTAGCCTTTCTGTGCGCTTCGGCTTGGGCTGGGCAAAGTCGCACTCCTTCTTCACTGGCCAAACCCCAGTGATGAAGTACAACAGGAATCTGATGCAGGCGATTCTATGGGACCGGTTGAATATCGCTGAGGTCGTCAACGTGACCGTCATCGAACTCGACCAGGCACCCGGCGGCTACGCCGAATTCGATTCCGGCGTACCCAAGAAGTTTGTTATTGACCCGCACGGTAGTCTGAAAGCCGCAGCCTGAAGCGGCTTACTGTAGCGACGAGAAAAGTTGTGTGCATGTCTTTGAGGTGAGCGCTTTGCGGCCGGTCCTAGGACCGGCTCCTTTTTTCGTTGAGGTTCGCATCGAACGTCGCGTCTGCAGCAGGCAGCGGACGTTCGTCGAAACCGTCAAAGCTTTGCAGAGTTTGGCTGCTGCGCGGTTGTTGGCGTTTCTGGCGCGACGGGCTGATTGCGCGTCCAGTTGATGAATCCATTGAGCATCGGGTGAAACAGCGGATCATCAAGTCCTGCCATGTTGAAAGCGGTCATGTCTATTAGCAGAACGGTTTTTCCGGTGCTGGCATCAATCGCCTTCAGCGTTCCCTCGAAGTTGTAGCCGCCCTTGAATATCGCATTGGGCTCGACGATCAGGAAAGGACCTATCTCTTTACTAAGGTTATTGAGTCCGACAAGATCCGACACACTCGGAACCTTGCTGCCAAGGTTGCGTTCAATAACGATTGCCTGCAAATCATCTTTTGTCACGACCTTCTTGAAGGTGTGCATTTCTTTAAGAGCCGCAGCAAAAAAATCTACAAACCGTGGGTTCGGCGTTTCAGCGTTTATCTTCAGATAGACCATTTGGCTGTAAGCCGGGTCAAACTTCTCCGCTACGCGAACGTCCGCAGGTTTCAGTACGGTATGGGTTGCATAAAGACCGGATGTCGGGTCCGGCTTTTCGACGTGCAGGGTCGTGTTGCAACCTGCAAGCAAGCCGGCGAACAGCAGTGCAAATGCGAAACGAAGCATAAAATCCTCGAATTGATTGTGTAACTGGTTCTATATCGGCATTGGACATGAAACCTTGAATTTTCGAAGCCGGGCTGCTTGCTTTTCATTCGATGGATTTCAGTGTCCTTTCGCTTTAATTTCACCGCTGTTCTTCATTCTTTACTTTCGTAGTAGACGGCATATGCCGTTGGGATCATGAGACCCGCAAGGATCTCCTTGCGCTCGCACTATTAAAGATGAGCTTTTCCGCCAGAGCGGATCACTTGCGGTCATTCCCGATCCGTTCGATCGAAAGAACAATCCGGGTCGAGAGTACGCATTCGCGGACAATGAACGCGACATTCGAGGGTGTAGATATCCGAATGGCGGGAAGGCAAACCCGAAGTTGCCTCATGAACCGTGAGGTCTGAATGTCGGAAATGGCCGAGGTGCCTGCGTTGGCCATCGGGCTGTGCTCGGGCCAGATACGGACGCGGCGCAGCCATTGATTGGGCGCTTGGCTCTGCCATGGCCTTCTGCTATAGATCTAGACGTTGTCACGCAGGAGGTGCCCATGCCGCTCGTCCGACCTGCAAGCGCTGGCGAACTGGGGCGCGCCGAAGAACTGGTTGCCCGCAGCATCAACGACCTGACCGTCCGCCACGGTTTCGGGCCGATCGCCACGTCGCGGCCCGCGGATTTCCAGGCGTTCTGCCTTCGAGACGATCCGCGCGGAGTGTGGCTGGCCGAGGATGATGGCGAAATTGTCGGCTTTGCCCTGAGTTGGGTTTGTGGCCGGCTCTGGTTCCTGGCGGAACTGTTCGTTGCACCCGGCCGGCAGGGACAGGGCATCGGCAACGAACTGCTGGACCGCACCCTGCAGCATGCGAGCCAGGCCGGTGCGACCGAAAAGAGCCTGATTACCTTCGCCTTCAACATCGTGTCCCAGGGACTGTACGTGCGGCACGGTTTATTACCACGCGTGCCGATCCATTTGTGCAGGGCCGAGCGCGAGTCATTGCGCGAGGCGCATGGTCCAACGCTTTGCGCGACGCCCATCGGGACGGCTGCCGTCGATCTCGAGATGCTGCGGCAACTCGACGTGGCAACCCTGGGTGTTTCGCGAGAGAAGCATCACCGGTATCTGCTGGGCGATCCCAGGATGAAAGGTGTTTTCCTCGAAGAAGGCGGCGAGCGCGTCGGGTACGCGTACGTTGCAGCAACGGGCCACATAGGTCCCCTGGCGATCATGCATGCGCATGCAATGCCTGCTGCATTCCGGGCGGCGCTGGCGATCGCCGTCGCCGGGGATGCAAAGCAGATCTCCGTGTTCGTTCCCGGGACGAGCGATGCACTGGCGATCGCGGCCAGTCAAGGCATGCGCTTCGCACTTCCGATGGTGCTGATGTCGACGAGCGACTGCGGCGACTGGACGCGCTATTTCCCGCGAAACCCGGGCTTCATGTGAGGCCGCTTCGGGCATGGGGACCCCGGGCTCGTATAACCGCGACGGGTCGATATTGCCCATCCACCGACGCAACACGGACATTCGCGCTGTGGCCCGGAATACAACCTGTAGCTGCCACACCAGCACAGCTGCTCGACCGTCCGCAATGGCCCGACGTGACTGGAGCGCATCGGGGACGCGCCCGATAACCGTCGAGTAAGGTCTTCATGGCACACTCCCATAAGAAAGATGGGAGTTCCATTTTGAAACGACGTTCCGGCCGAGGTTCACAATCGTGCCGATTGCTACCACTGGAGCATTCCCAACCGGCGTGAACCGTGAACCGATGGCTGATCCACCCTGAAACTTGCCGGATGGGTAACGGAGGCGGCCCGGCCGACGCCGTTGCAGGTGGCTTTCGTTAGAATCTGTTTTCGATTCTTTATTTGTTATTACCGGAGGCGAACGTGCCAAGTTTACTTCCCCATGTCGACCGCGAGGGACTCCTCGAATATTCAGTCGTTTACACCGACCGATCGATCAATCATATGTCGCAGCTCTTTCAAGGTGTCGTACGCGATATTTCCGGCGCCCTGAAAAAAGTTTACAACGCGAAGTCGGCCGTTGTCGTCCCGGGCAGCGGGACTTTCGGCATGGAAGCCGTCGCCCGTCAGTTCGCGACGAGCAGGAAGTGCCTGGTCATCCGCAATGGCTGGTTCAGTTTCCGCTGGTCGCAGATTTTCGACATGGGCGGCATTCCGTCTGAATCGGTGGTGTTGAAGGCGCGTCCGGTCGAACAAGGAAGGCAGGCCGCATATGCACCGGCTCAGATCGAAGAAGTGGTCGCGGCAATCAAGGAAAACAAGCCGGATCTGGTCTTTGCGCCGCATGTCGAAACCGCATCCGGGATGATGCTGCCTGATGCCTACCTGCGCGCGGTGTCCGACGCTGTTCATGCCGTCGGCGGCATGTTTGTACTGGATTGCATCGCCTCCGGTACGATCTGGGTGGACATGCAGGCAAGTGGCATCGATGTCCTGATCAGCGCGCCGCAAAAGGGATGGAGCGCGCCACCGTGCTGCGCACTGGTCATGCTCAGCCCTCTCGCCCGCGAAAGAATCGACGCAACAACCAGCACCAGTTTCGCTTGCGATCTTCGCAAATGGCTGCAGATCATGGAAGCCTACGAGAACGGCGGGTTCGCGTACCACGCCACGATGCCTACGGACAGTCTCGCGACGCTGCGCGACGTCATGAAGGAAACCGAGGCATATGGCTTCGACAAGGTGAGGGCGGAGCAGCTTGAACTCGGCAAGCGCATTCGCTCACTCTTGAGTGGCAAAGGTTTCAAAAGCGTCGCGGCCGAAGGTTTTCAGGCTCCGGGCGTCGTGGTCAGCTACACGGACGATGACGGCATACGATCCGGCAAGAAATTCGCCGATGCCGGCTTGCAGATCGCGCCCGGCGTTCCCCTTCAATGCGACGAGCCTGAAGACTTCAAGACCTTCCGCGTCGGATTATTTGGCCTGGACAAGCTGCATGACGTCGAAGGCGCGGTCGCCAGGCTCGCGAAGGCGTTGGACAGTATTCTTTAAAGCGCTTTTCCGGAGCATGTGCGTATGGCTCGCGCTCGCAACCGCATCGGCAGGAGGACTCCGGAACCTGCCGGAATAGCTATGCGCACGTTTCGGCCTGAGCGGACGTTGAACGAACAACGCTTAGTGGCCGTTCAACGATCCAGACCAGCCATTGGTCACACAGCCAGGTCGGACGGCACCGAGATCGCGAGAAATATAACCGGCTCGAAATTGAACGGTCAGCTCGAGGACCCGCCGAGTCGCTGGATGCGCTCACCGGATCTGAAGTCGCAAGATCACTCGGCCCTTATCGCTTCCGCCCGGTATATTCTGGCGCGCGCTTATGTGCGGATCCAGCCTCGTCCCCAGGAGTTCAACGTGTATTCTTCATGAGGCCAGACGCCCGGAGGATGAGCCGCGTCTACTCGCTGAAGGTCACAGGAGAGTTCAACCCGATTGCCATCTGGGTCGGTGATCATGAAGAACAGGTTGTTACCCGGACCATGCCGTCCCGGACCAAAGAAGATCGAGTATCGTGCCCGTGCGAAACGGTCACCCCAGTCGCGGATATCGTTCCAGGACGAGGTTTCGTAGCAGTGGTGATCCCAGACATCCTGCGAGCCTCGAAAGAATGCAAGTGAGTGATGCTCATCGTCCGAGCGCAGGAAGCACGTCGTGACTCGCCCCTCGGTGTCGACGACTTCATCTGAGATGACAAAGCCGAGTTTGTTGACGTAGAAGTCGAGCACCGCCTCGAGCTGCGTCGTCTGAAAAACAGTGTGCTGTAGCCGTGCGGGAAGCTCGTCAGGGCTTCGCTGCTTGTTGGGTACCCCGATGATCAGACAACGCCCTTGCGGATCGCGAATGCGTATGGCACCTTGCCTGAAGAAAATCTCGTCGGCCGGAGTCGTGGTTTCCGCAAGGTCACCGAGTTTCGCCTTCAATGTGGCAAGGGCTGCTTCATCGCGCGCGGCATAGGCGGCTGCGGCGAACTCGCCTGATTTTCCATAATGAACCACGATTGCCCGTGAACCACCAGCGAGAGCAATCTGGTTGCCGTTATGCGGCACCACCTTGAGGTCGAACAGATTAGTGTAGAAGCTTCCCAGTCGTTGGGGATCTTCGCTTGTGACGTGAAGATGATGAAGGGCCAGTGGCGTATCGGTTTGAAGCGTGATCATCTAGGACTCTCTTATTCTGTGGCAAGAACGTGCGAAGGTGTTGCTTGCGGGTGGCCGACTACGGCGCTGTGCGGGTTCGCCGTTACGTCTGCTGCAGCGAGATAGCGCGACGCAAAGGATTCGGCCTCGGTGGCGCGAAACACGCCAGCTACGTATCGATCCGGACGTACAAGGATGAAGCATCCTTTCGCCGCTGCATACATCGACGGAATCGCCGCCGTTGCGAGGGTTGTCTGGACGAAGCTGGTTGTGCGATTCGAGTCGGTCTGACTGGATGTCGTGATCGCAATCTTCGTCGCCTTGATCCGCGCCCATACGGGCAAAGATGCGACTGCGTCTAGTGCTTCGTCATCGACATCGATCGCAAGCAATGTGAAGCCGTGACCGGTGACTTCATCCAGCAGCATCCTGCTTTGTCCGAACCGCACTTCGGGCTGCGGCGACATGGTGCCAACGGCATCGGCGCAAACGCTTGAAGACGCATCAATAAGGCCTGCGCGAAAGCGTGGCTTCGGTTTGAACTTCATTTTCAGGAAATAGTCCCGGACCGGGGGCACGATCGCGGTTGCGCGGAAGAACGTTGCAGTGGCCCAAGCCTGCAGTTTGCTGGCCGGCGCCATCACAAATCCGAGTTGCAATGCGAGCCGGATCAGCGCCCAGGCGTGGTCGCGGCGCTCCTGTTCGTAGGTTTCAAGAACAGCTGGTCCCACCGTGCCATTCAGAACGGCAGCGAGCTTCCACCCAAGATTGTGTGCATCGCGGACGCCGCTATTCATGCCTTGACCCGCATAAGGTGGAGTCAAGTGTGCTGCGTCCCCGGCGAGGAAAACCCGGCCGACTTTCCACCGGTCGGCCACGCGGGCGTGAAACGTATAGACGGTCTTCCGAACGATGTTGACCGGCCGATCACCTTTGAAGGGGCGAAGTAGTTCGCAGATGCGCTCCGGCTTCAGGATCTCCTCGTCGGTCTCACCGGCTTGGAGGAGAAACTCGTACCGTCGTGTCTTGTTCGGCCCGGGTACGTCGACAACAGGGCGATCACCGTCGCAAAATGCGCGGGTCTGCCAGAACGAATCGTCATCGTTTTCGATGTCGATTACCAGCCAGCGGGCCTTGAAGGACGACCCGACGAGCGTCGCGCCAATCTGCTGCCGCACGCTGCTGCGTCCGCCGTCGGTGCCCACGACATAAGCCGCTTCAATGGTGTGAAGGCCGTTGGTGCTCGCGACGTTCGCGCGCACGCCATCGGCGTTGTGCGCAAAATCGACGAGCGTATGGCCGAACAGCACGCGCACGCACGGGAAGCGGCACAGCCCCTCCCGGAGAGAGGCCTCGAGTAGCGGTTGGCGGAACGCGTTGCGGCGGGGAAAGCCGTACTCGCTTGCGGT
Organism: Paraburkholderia piptadeniae; assembly: GCF_900007165.1. Lineage (GTDB taxonomy): Bacteria > Pseudomonadota > Gammaproteobacteria > Burkholderiales > Burkholderiaceae > Paraburkholderia > Paraburkholderia piptadeniae. The sequence continues at coordinate 69,560 of NZ_CYGY02000065.1, read as the reverse complement.
GGGTTCGACTTTTCCAAAGCAAATGCCACCAGGGCGCGTGTAGTAATGCACGCCGTAGCCCTTGACGACGTTTTCGAGTACGGCTTCTGCGAGGCCAATAGCCTGCATGGTGCGAAGCGACTCGTCATCGATCGATACAGCCCGCGGCTCTCCGACAGTCGACGCTTTGCGATCAATCAGAATCGTTTCGATTCCCTGTTGCCCGAGTATGTTGGCCAGAGTCAGGCCAGTCGGGCCTGCACCGACGACGAGTACCGATGTCTTCAGGGTCTTTGGGTTGTCCATCTTCTTGTCTCCGTCCATGCCAGCAGCCCCAGACGGGGCACCGGGACGCGCTCTGACCTACTCGTCCTTGATCGAATTGCGCAATGTACCGATGCCCGAAATCTCGACTTCGACCACATCGCCGGGCTTCATCCACAGCGGGGGCTCGCGGAATGCACCGACACCTCCCGTGGTGCCAGTGATGATCACGTCGCCTGCATGCAGCTCGGTGAACGTCGAGCAATAGGCGATGACATCGCCAACACTGAAGATCAGATCGTCGGTGGTGGCTGCTTGCACAACTTCACCGTTCAGGCGCGTCGTCAGCGAGAGCTTTGACGGATCGGGAATCTCGTCCGTCGTCACGAGCCACGGCCCGAATCCACCCGTTTGCGGGAAGTTCTTGCCGGGCGTGAACTGGATCGTGTGTTTCTGCCAGTCGCGCACACTACCGTCGTTGTAGCAGGAGTAGCCCGCGACGAATTCGAGTGCGTTTTCTGAGGAAACGTGGCGTGCCGTGCGGCCGATCACAACGGCCAGTTCGCCTTCGAAGTCGAGCTTTTGCGATGCGCGTGGTCGGATGATCGGTTGTCCGTGAGCCACCTGGGAATCGGCGAAGCGGGTGAAGAACATTGGGTGTTTCGGCATCTCGCGGCCCGTTTCCTTCACGTGGGAAGCGTAGTTGATGCCGACACACAGAATCTTGCCGGGGGCCGGGATGACCGGGAGGAAACGTACCTGATCGAGCGGAATGAGCGCTGTCTCTCGTTCGGCGATCGTCGCGATCGCTCCAAACGCACCGTTTGCAATGGCTTCCTGCAGCGTGTGTCCAACGTCCGAAGCGTACGGGCCGAGGTCAAGGACCCCGTCACCGCGCAGCACTCCAAAGGAGGTCTTTCCCGCATGTTCAAAACTCAAAAGCTTCATCACTTCTCTCCGGGTTTAGTCTTCATATATGCTTAATTAGCGCATTGAGATGTGTATTATTATCATATTTAAGGAAATATACAGATATAGTAAACCCTTGGTACTGACACGACGGAATGTGGTAGCGTGCGCGAACAGTCACAAGGCTGGTACAAGGAGGGTTGCGCGAACATCGACGACGGACTGTGGATGCTCCGTGCGGCGCTGAAATGCCATATAGTGAAAAATTAGGCAGGCGGCTCGCTTCTCCGACGCGCCTGCTGGATTCAGACGGATCTTTAGAATGGCGACAGATCGTGCGCTTGGCGTCCTCGGACTTTTTTCCCTTGAGAAACCTTTGTGGAGCGCGGACGAGATCGTCCGGGAACTGGGCGTTTCTCCGAGCAGTGCATATCGCTATCTGGCTAATTTGTCGGAGCTTGGGCTCGTTGCCAGCGCTGGAGGGGGGAGGTATGTGCTCGGGCCGGCAATCATCCAGCTCGACCGGCAAATACAGTTGACGGACCCGATGCTGCAGGTCGCGCGCCCGGTGATGAAGGATCTGATCGAGTTCGCGCCCGCCGGCTCAGTGATGCTGCTTTGCAGAGCGTTCGGTGATTCGGTCCTGTGCGTACATCAGGCGATGGGCAAGGGCCCGCAGCCCGTCGTCAGTTATGAGCGTGGCAAACCGATGATCATGTTCCACGGGGCAACGTCGAGGATCATTCTTGCGTTCCAGCAAACCCGACCTTTGCAGGCGATCTACGAACGAAATGAAGCCGAAATCAAGGCGGCGGGACTGGGGCAAGACTGGGCTTCATTTCGTGCTGGACTGTCCAAGCTTCGGCGAGCCGGGTTCGTGGTATCACGGGGGGAAATCGATCCCGGGCGCGTGGGCATCGCTGCCCCCATCCTGAATGAAGACGGGCGTGCGATCGGCAGCCTGAGCTATGTGATTGCCGATTCGGTTGCAGACACCGGATGCGTCACGCGGCTGTCTCATGTTCTGATGGGGGGCGCCCGAGAGATCAGTCTTGGTATGCTTGCTGTTGGTACGGCGACACCTGACGACCGGAAGCGCATTGCGTAGTCAGTCTGCCTGATTTCCTTATTCGTGCTTGATTGGCAGTTCCTAGCCTCCACTATTCTGTCTGGGCGAGCAGGCGGGGTATCGCAAGCCCCGAGCATGCTTGCATTGCTGAGGCAGACCTGTCAGGTCAATTGAGCGAATCGCTTGTTCCCGCAACGATTTCGCAACTCGGGGATGAGGATGACCAGCTGAATCTGGTTCAATAGGAATGCTTATATAACCAGAAAATGAAACTGGTCGTCGACCGTTCGAGCGCGGCCGTCGTCACCCGGTTGTCTCTTGCGGATCATATGTATGGTTTCGATGCCCGAAAGGATGATGCGGGCGCAGTGGAAATTCTTGAAGTCCATCATCGGCCTGATATTGCGTTTGATGGCCCGATGGTCCTGCTCGATGATGTTGTTCAGTAGCGGCGCGCCGCAGCCTTGTCATGACGGGCCCGCAGCAAGAAATCCACCGTATTGCCTGCCTCGTCGACGCACGGAACGGGAACTTCCATTGACCTTTCACCTTGACGTAGGTGCTCCAGTGATCGACCTAGATTCCGCGCTCAGTCATCACTTCCTCGAACTGTTTTGGGCAGGTTGCCAACCGCGGCACTTCGACGCCGCTGCGCAAAAGGACCGTCGCATCCCGGCCCTGCGCCAAGCGGCGCCCGGTATTTGAGCCGGCCCAGCGGCCATCAGGGGCCTTTTGATTTTGAGATTCCAGGTCACTAATCCAGGTCGCGTGGCGAGCGTCGGGGCTCAACGACGATGGTTTCATTGCCGGGCGGCAAAGGGAGCGAGAATCTCGCTAGACAGAATGGGCGAGCATCGACTATGCAACCAACTTCGTTGCCTGCTGTAGATACATTGCATTTAAAAGCAAAGCCAACATAAAATACTAAACAGTAGGGGAATACCCCGTTAAGTTGTAGACGGCAGCACTTGCCTTGGCAGGCAGTGTCAGTTGATTTCGTCGTTCCCGACTTGAAAGCTGCATTTCAGGGTGCGGAAGAGGTCAAGCCCGAAGCCGCGAAGCGGTGTGCCGAAGGCATCGGCTGAAGGTTCGACGCGCTCCAGAGAATCATTCCACTGGTCGGGACCGGGCGACATCTCCGCTGACATTGTCTGACCGGTCGAGTACCGGCTAATACAGTTAAGGACATACGTAATGCGCGACGTAGAACTTCGCGGGCCCGGGGCGACGCGCAGGGCAGCGAGGGTCCGAAGCCCAAGTGCCGGACCACGACGTGTCGTTGACGTTTGCGCCTGGAATTCTGGAATATAATACGAAAATGAATACGATTGCGATCCCAGGCCGAGTGACTTCCGGCGAACTTCTGGAATTGGACGGCAGTGACTTCCCGGCTCAGGTGGCGGCAGAGACACGCAAACTGATCAACCGCGGAGTGCTTGCACCTGGCTTCCAACTGCGACAGTCTGATCTCGCCGAGCGCTTCGGGATTAGCCGAGTGCCCGTGCGTGAGGCGCTGAAACTGCTGGCCGCTGAAGGCATCATTGAACACGATCCGAATCGTGGGTTCTTTGTCGCCCAACTGTCGAGCGACGAGGCACGGCAACTATATCGGATGCGGCAATTGCTCGAAGCTGAATTGCTGATGACCATCGAGTGGCCGACGCCCGCGCAGATGAAGCAACTCAAGGCAATGCTCACGGATCTTGAGCATTTGCTCGGGGCGGGTAATCGCGAGGGCTGGATCGAGCAACACCGCGCATTCCACGACATGATTTTCGATCTGTCACCGAACAAGGTGCTGAAGCGTGAAGTGCTGCGATTGATGCGATTGACCGATCGCTATCGTGCATTGGCCGCAGATGTCTCAGCGAACCCTGAGCACCGCAGTGCGAATATCGAGGCGCGGTTGGTGAAGGCGTTGCAGAGTAGGGATAAAGACTTGCTGCTCGCGACTTACGAAAAGGGGCGATCAATAGTTTTGAGCGGCTTGATGGCGGTGCTTGCGGCCAGAGAGACCTGATCAACAGAAGAGGCGCCCACCGTGCCCCTTTTCACATCAAAAGCCGATTAGAACGTCGTGAGCATGCCGAGTTCGGTCACCGAGTGGACTTTGCCGTTTGACACGGTGTTGCCGATTTCAGCGGCATACGCGCCGTTGATGTGCCGATATACGCTCGTCAGATAGACCTTCGTGCGCTTGCTCAGCGAGTCGAGACCGAACATCGCGCGCATCCCGCCACCAAGGTCTTCACTACCACGGAAAAAGAACTTTGACGGGAAGATGGTCGAGTCCTGCATCTGGCAACGCGTTTGCCATTCGAGTTGCTGTAGAAAGCAACGCCTTCATCGAGAGGGCCACCTAAAGTGATGCTGCTTTGCGCGTGAGCAATGCTCATTCCGAAAGCACAAAAAGCGACGCCCGCGCAAATACGGGACATACGAAACTCCGAAACCTTTCCATTCTCCCGCACTAGTTGCCGTTTATCAGTACAACTTTATGTTGAACAGAGTGATGCGGTGTGTGCGGTGTATTCCTCCTGTGAAATTATTGAACTAGTCGGACCCCCAGTTCGAGATCCAAAGCATGTCGTGGAAATCGACGGCCTTATTGGTTTGAAATTCACCGTAGGAACCCTGCGAATACAGCAGCGGGGTCTTTACTTCCGTATTAATGGCGGTTCCCTCCACGTGGCCAAAAATCACGGCATGCGTGCCGATTTCGACGATACGTTCGACGCTGCAATCGAAGTTCACCATGGCCGTGGCCAACGCCGGGGCGCCGGTCTTAATGCGATTCCACGTGCCGGCCTGGAATTTCTCCTGAGGCGAGATAGGGCGAGAAAACCGTTGTGCCAATTCCTGCTCGCTGCGCGCCAGCACATTGATGACGAAATGACAGGTCGCCTGCACGTGTGCTAACGAGGAATTTGCGCGATTGATACAGACCAGCAGGATAGGGGGCGCGGCACTCACGGAGGTCACGGCGGTTGCTGTCATGCCAGCAAGTGGACCATCAGCGTCAGAACCGGTTGTGATCAAACACACGTGCCCGGTGAGGCTGCGCATGGCACGCCTAAATTCAGATTCTTCGATGCTCAATTGCGTTCCATGTCATAAAAATCTAGTTAGACTAAAAGAAACACGGGTGGCGTCCCGAAAGACGGCCGCCCCGTGAGAGAGATTCGCACGTCTCCGCCGGTTACTAATTCCAGCCGAAAATACTGAGCGTGCTTTCGCCTACCTCAAGCCGTTTCAACTGCTGTGCTTCTGCTGCCTCACGTGCTTCCGACGCTGCAATAGCGGATGCGACTTGCTCTCGCGGAATGCAGACGACACCATCTTCGTCACCAACAATCAGGTCACCTGCATTAACGGTCACGTCGTCGAGTCGGATCGGTGCGTTGATCCAGCCACGGGCGCCAAAATCTTTTCCTGTGCCGCGAATACAAAGTCCTCGGGCGAAAACTGGGAACCCGATCTCGGACAGCAGTCGCTGATCACGAACACACCCGTTAATGACGAGACCTGCAAGTCCGCGAACCTTTGCGGCCGTTGACATGATCTCACCCCAGTACCCATGTTCATACGATTCACTTACAGAGACGACTAGGACGTCGCCTGGTTGTGCGGCGTAGATCGCCCGGTGCAACCACAGGTTGTCACCACCCGACGAATGGACGGTCACAGCTGGGCCGCATACCTTGAAGCCAGGTGCCACAGGGTGGATTGCGGCCGGCAGTGCACCAATCTTGCCAGCCGCTTCATGCAGGGTGGCAGACGGTAATTTGCCAGCCGCCTTAATTAGTTTGGTGTCCGGACGTTGAACGTCGAAGCGTGTCGTCTCTCCCGGATTGAAACGCGGGCCTGTCATGCTTTGCTCCCGGTGTTGCGCGTTTGCAATTGATGGTACTTGAATTGCTTACGCGCTTCGTCGAGGCGCATGCCGGACGCGACTGCTGCACGAATGGCTTTTTCTGCTGCGTCGATTTCTTCCGCGGCGGCGAGCACACGTTCTTCGTGTTCATTAGGAATAGAAATCACACCATCGGCATCACCACGCAGGAGATCACCCGGAGCAACACGTACGTCGCCGACGTTGACCGGCACGTTTGTGGCTTCGACTTGCACGCGATCCTTGCCCGTGCGCATCCAGTTGTCCCTGGAGAACACCGGATAACCGAGCGACAGGCAGAGATGGACGTCGCGGTTGATGCCGTCGATCACCGTGCCGGCGATGCCGCGACGGTGTGCGATTTCGGTCATGATGTCGCCCCAAACGGTTGCATCGGTGCGACCGCCGTTGTCGAGAACGATCACGCTGCCGGGCGGCACGTCGTCGATGAAGTCACCGACCGTGCCTGCGGGAGAAGCAGCCGGGCCGTAGAGGATCGTGAATGCACGGCCAGTCATGCGGAAGGACGGGTCACGCGGCTTGATCCGGCTGCACTGGCCGTTGAGGCCCAGACGATCGAGAGCGTCGCTCAGGGTCGCCGTTTCGAGTTTCGCTGCACGTGCAACGTTCTTGTCTTGTTCGATTTCGGACATGACTAATCCTTAAGCATAAATTCGTAGTTGCCGCCCATCACCTCGTGGATGGGGGTGCCTGCCAGTACAGCCTTCGCCATCAGGGCTTCACGGGCCACGATCGACTCGGCGGTCTCGACCACGCGTGCGACGTTGGCAGCGCTGATGAAGATCACGGCGCTGCTGTCGGCGATCACATAATCACCGGCATCGACGGCGGTACCGAAGACCTCAACCGGAACGTTGACGCCCTTCTCGACGATGCGACCTCGGGCAGTGCGGGCGGTGAACGCGTTCGTGAACACCGCCAGATCCATCTCGCGGGATTCATCGATATCACGGACCGGACCATCGGCGATCACGCCAGCGATGCCGCGAACCTTGGCGCCTAACGAGAGGATGCCACCCCACGAACCGGCTTCGATGCCAGTACGCTGCTCGACAACAATCACGTCGTCGGCACCGCCAAGTTCGATAGCGGTGGTGCCCAGGTGACGCGGCGGGCCTGGAGGCGGATCACCAACACCGAGTTTCATCGTGATCACGCGACCTGCGATACGCTTGGTGCCCGAAGCCTGCTGCACACCGCTGACGACGCCGGTCAGACCGAGTTTGTCCAGCGCATCGGAGACGGCGCAGCAGTCCAATCGCCGAAGGCGGTGGACGTATTCGTCTTTGCTTTTCATATATTTTCTAATCCTTATTCCTGGTCCGGCGACTTCCAGTAGACGAACCCCATGGCGTTGCCGGTACCGGCTTCGCTGCGGTAGCACGGCACGTAATCGACCACCGTCATGTCGAAGCCGATTTCGTCCATCACGCCAGCGACCGGAATCCAGTTCTTGATTTCCGACGTGCCTGCCTGGAAGATCGCTTCGTCAAGCTCGAATACCGGTGAGAAATCATGGTTCTTCATCGCGCTCAGGACCAACTGGTCAACGCGCTCGTCGATTACGAAGTGCGTCAGACCACCCGAGGCGATGACCGCAACGCGTGCATCCGTCTCCCACGACTGGATAGCGCGACCGATCGAGCGACCGAACGCGTGACAGCGGGCAACAGTTGGTTGATTCGGCGGGTAGAACGTGTTGACGAGCACCGGCACAGTCGGGATCACCTGATCCTTCATCAACTGACGGAACACAAACCCGAACGCGTGTGGCGTTTCGGTTTCCGACAGACGTTGAAGGGCTGCGACGTCGAACTGATCGTCCATCGCGGTCTTGATGACGTGCTTCGCGAGTTCGGGAACGCCCGAGTAACTCGCGGTATCCGGCATATAGCCAGGCATCGCGTGGCGCACACCCGGGGGCATCGTCTGAAGTTTCTCGTGGCTGATCATGTTGTTTACGATCGTCGGGCCACACATGACGCTGAGTGCGGGGATGCAGTCGGTATCGAAGATTTCCATCTGATCGTTGCCGACGATGACAACGACGTCTGGCTTCGCTTCAGCGAGAACCCGCGCCATCTCCTCGATAGCCGCGAGACACTGAGCGTGCCTGGCTTCCCATACGTCGAGCGTGATCTGCTCCCCGAGGTTCTCGGCACGCCGATAATCGACGAGTTCATCGAAGGACCACTCACGGCCCTCGAAGTGATGCTTGCTCAGTCGATCATCGGGTACACGAGCGCCCCAGGTTTCAGGCGGCGTCACGAGCATGGGACCGTGCGATGTCCCCATTCCCAGTACGATTTTTGCCATGATTTCGAATCCTGTGAGCGCCGGGGATTATTCGTAATCCGCGAGGTCGAGCTTGAAGAAGTCGCGGGCGTTGCCGAAGAAGATCTTGTCTTTCTCTTCCGGCGACAGCCAGTCGAAGCCCTGGATGTACGGCTTGATGTCGTCGAACGTGCGATCCGTATCCGGATTGATAGCTGAGCCGACGCCAGGGCACTCGGCGCCGAACAGGCAGCGATCGGCACCCACGGTCTTGATCAGGAGACGCAGCGACTCTTCCGAGTAGAGCACGGTGTCGTAGTACAGGTTACGCATACCGTCGAGGAAGTTGCGGCCGGCGCGTGCTGCACCCGACTGGAAGCGACCGATCTGATAGGGGATCGAGCCGCCGCCGTGCGAGATCATGATCTTCAGCTTCGGGAAGTCCTTGAACACGTTCGAATTGACGAGGTTGAACACCGCGATCGTTTCTTCGTTGATGAAGTGAACTGTGTAGGGCGAGCGAGCCGAGTGTGAACCCGTGGCGTGGATGTGCGCCGGAATGTCCAGTTCGCACAGCTTTTCGTACAGCGGGTACCAGTAGCGGTCACCCAGCCCCGGAGCTTCGCTGCCGCTGTTTTCGAACGGATCCGGGTTGAGCAGCACGCCCTTGAAGCCCAGTTCCTTCACTCCGCGTTCGAGTTCCGGCAGCACGTTTTCGATCGGGTCACCCGCAACTTGCGGCAGGCCGCCGACGCCGATAAAGCGCTTCGGCAGCAGCTTGACCGTGCGCGAGATGATGTTGTTCGTTTCTTCGGTGAACCAGTGCACGAGTTTGCCCGGCTTCTGGCTGTGCATCATCTGGAACGGGCGCGGCGACAGCAGCTGGACGTTCGTGCCCACGCGATCGAGCATGTCGAGGTGGCCGACCGGCGCCATTTCCTTCTTGTTGGCATAGTGCAGGATTTCTTCGTCCGTCACTTCCGGCATCTTGCGACCGTGCTCGCCGCGATGCGAGAGGATGTGTGCCTTGTAGACCCAAAGTTCGGCGGGCGGGCTGACGTGACCGTGGCAATCGATAATCACTTACTTGTCTCCTTAACTTGACGTGAGATGAGGGCGACGTGGTCGCCCGGTGTTCTACTTACAGATCGAGGACGAGACGATCGCCCTTACAGCCAGAACAGCAGATGATCATCGTGTTGTTCGCAGCCTTTTCGGGCTCCGAGAGAATGGCATCGCGATGATCGGGCTGGCCTTCGAGAACGCGGACTTCACACGCGCCGCACACGCCTTCTTCACAGGAATAGGAAATGGGGACTCCCGCGTCGCGCACGACGCTGAGAATCGTCTTGCCCTGCGGGACCGTCAGGGTTTTTCCGCTCTTGCGCAATTCGATGACGAAGTTGCCATCGAGTGCGGCTTCCTGCCTGGCGCTGAAATATTCGACGTGGACTTGTTCCTGGGGCAGCGATGCACACGCGGCTTCGAACGCTTCGAGCATCGGGCCGGGGCCGCAGCAGTAGAAGTGAGCGGTAGACGTTTCTTTCTTGACGACGTCAGCGATGTTGAGGAATGTGCCGGCCTCGGCATCGACGTGAACGAGCGCGCCTTCGAAGGTTTTCAATTCGTCGGCGAACGCAACGTCAACGCGTTCACGGCACGAGTAATAGATACGCGGCGATTGTCCGAGTTCTTTCAGGCGACGCGCCATACACAGAATAGGTGTAATCCCGATGCCGCCGGCGACCAGGACGGTGTGCTCAGCATCTTCATTGAGCGGGAAATTGTTGCGGGGTGCTTCGACCTGAATGAGATCGCCAACACGCATCGTTTCGTGCATATAGCGCGAACCACCACGCGATTGCGGATCGAGTTTGACGCCGACCACGTAAGAGCGCTGTGTCAGGCTGTTGCTGTATTCCAATAGCGAGTACTGACGGGTCAAGCCGTTAGGCAGAACGACTCCAACGTGAGCGCCCGGTTCCGCCCCGGGCAGCAGGTTGCCATCAGGGTCTTCGAACGTGAAGGCTAGCGTGTTTCGGGCCAGGTAGTTAATCGCCGTCAAACGCAGGGTCATCACTTCATTCAGTTGTTCACTCATGTCACCTCCAAAATCGTAGAACGCGGGGAACCGCGTAAACGGCGCGCAAGAATTACACATCACGCTTCCTTGTTTAAAAACTTCTGACGTCAGAATCGCGGGCACCGAAAGTTCCGTGGGCCGTTTGACGCGTAATTCTTTTTTGCATATTATTTGGCCTGACCAGAAAAAAGTCAAAGCCTCTTCGGCGCAGGATCTGGCGGAAGCAGTAGCGACTACGTTTCTGAAGAAAACAGGCGACATCAAACGGGGTGTTTCCCCTAGGGAGGAGAAGTGATCGCAGTTCTGACCACCAACGGTGGAACCGTCACGTACGGTGAGGGTGCGGCAACGACGCTGTTGGTCGCCACTATCCGCGGCATGCTCGTGTTCGAGCGTGCTGACGCCAATGCGCCGTGGAATCTCACGCGCAAGGCGCTCGAAGACCGGCACGTGAGCGCCTTGCTCTACGTGGAGAAAGCCGGTCTGCTGTTCGCAGGCGCACACGGCCAAGGCAGTCTGTCGGTCAGCAAGGACCTCGGGCAGACGTGGGAACCTGCTAACAACGGCCTCAACAGCGCGCATATCTACACGATGGCGCAGCAGGAGCGCGATGGCCGTACCGTTCTGTTCCTGGGCACGGAGCCGTCCGCGCTTTATCGCAGCGACGATCTGGGTGCCACGTGGGTCGAAATTGCCGAGATGATGACGGTGCCGGACCAGGACAAGTGGACGTTCCCGCCGCCCCCGCACGTCGCGCACGTGAAGAACATCTCGTTCCATCCGGCCGAACCGGAAACGCTCTATATCTGTATCGAACAGGGCGCGCTGCTCAAGACGGTCGATGACGGCAAGACGTGGACCGAGCCGCGTAGCTACGAATCGGAAAACGACAAGTTCTACCACGACAACCACCGCGTGCTGATTCGTCCGTCGAGTCCCGCGCAAATGTTCATGTGCGGCGGCGAAGGCCTGCACTACAGCGCAGACGCAGGCGAAACGTGGGTTCACCTGATGACGCGTCAAGACCTTATCGGTTATCCCGACGCGATGTTCATCGATCCCCGCAACGAAAACGTGCTGTATCTCGGTGGCCCGGGCAATGCACCGCGTGACTGGGGTGCACGGAAGTCCGCGGATGCCACGGTTCTCAAGAGCACCGATGGTGGCGTCACCTGGGACCATATGCGTAATGGTCTGCCCGAGGAAATCATCGGCAACATCGAGGGCATGGGTCTGTATCACTGGGGCGACAAGATCATGCTCATCGCCGGTACCGCGACGGGCGAGATTTACGCGACGGAGAACGACGGCGAAAGCTGGTACGTCATCTCGGACGACGTGCCGCCGATCTCGAAGGGTGGTCACTATCGCTGGTTCCTCGATGCCAAGGAACGCATGAACGTCGAAGGTCGTTACGGCCGCAACGAACACTGACCCGGCCACAGAAGCCGAACAAAAACTATTCTGCGCGCCGGGCTCAGGAGCCCGGCGCAGCAAGCCCTAACAGGAGAACGCCTTGAGCCGTATTGCTAGTCACGAGGACGCCCTCGCTATCGCCCGCAGGTTGCACGACGTGATTCGGTCACGCGTCAAACAGACGGAAAGCGATCGCGTGGTGCCGAAAGAAACCATCGACGCACTACGTGAGTCGGGTCTTTTCAATATCATCACGCCGAAGTCGTTTGGTGGTTCAGAGTTGGGCTTCATGACGCTCGTCGAAGTCACGGCAGAAATCGCGTCGGCTTGCGGTTCGACCGGTTGGGTGTTCGGCGTGCTCGCCGGTCACAGCTGGATGCTGAACCTGTTTCCGTTGAAAGCACAGCAAGATGTGCTGGGCAAAGGCCACGCTCTGACGGCCACGGTGTTCCGTCTCGGCGGCACTATTACCGAAGTCGACGGGGGTTACAAACTCGTGAACGGCGAAGGGCGTTTCTGCTCCGGTATCGATCACGTGGAGTGGGTCATCGTCGGCAACGCGGTGCAGCGCGAAGACGGTCCGCCCGAACCGCGTTTCTTCGTGATCCCGCGTTCGGATATCGAAATCGTCGATGACTGGCACACCGCAGGCCTGCGCGGCACCGGTAGCCGCACGATCAAGGTCGCCGAAGCGTTCATCCCGGCACACCGTTCGGTGTCGGTCAAGGAAATGATGACGGGCAACGTCGAAGGCGCCGATGCTATGCGCGCTCCGATTTACCGCATGCCGTTCCATAACGTCACGCCGTTCTCGCTGATCGGTGCGCCACTAGGCATGGCACGCGCAGCAATCAAATCGTTCATCGAAGGTCTGGCGCCACGTCTGAAGGCAATGCCGGCCGACCAAATGGCAGAGCAATCGGCAACGATCGAACGTCTCGCGCACGCGACGGCTGATCTCGACGCAGCATATGCGTTGATTCTCGAAGACACACGTCGCATTGACACAGCAGAAAGCGCCCAGTCGTTGACGCCGCTCGAATGGTCGCGTATCTCCCGCGATTGGGCATATTCGGCGCAAACGGCCCGTCGTGCAGCCAACAGTTTGTTCGAAGCCGCGGGCGGAACCAGCATCTATAGTGCGTCGGACCTTCAGCGAATCTGGCGCGACGTCAATTCGGCTGCGCAGCACTTCGCATTCACGTGGGACAGCGCACTAACGAGTTATGGGCGTCAGGCACTCGATTTGCCGCCATCGAACTTCGGTCCCGGTCCTAAGAAATAGGAGTTACCAATGAACGTGGATGATCTTCATTCAATCGAGGACTACTTGCCGGAAACGCTACGTCAGATTATCGAACGCGTGGAGAACTCGCGCACGTTCGAACAGATGATTTATCGCGAGTCCGAACTGGACGAAGTCTGGCGCCTGCTCGACAACGATATCGCTGGGGCTGCACGGAATGCCGCGAACCCGGCCAAAGGGCAGAACCTCGTGGCACTGCGCGAACTGATCATCGAAGCGCACGATTTAATTGGCAACGAAAGTAACACCGTAGACGCTCGCGAACGACTGCTAAAAGCCGTCGCACTCGTTTAAGACCTGCGGGGGATTTCGGTCTCCCACGCAAATTCACATATAAGAGACTAGGAGCAAACATGCTTTCCCGCGAAGACAACGACGTTCTGACTCAAGTAGGAAAAGGCACCCCGAACGGCGACATGATTCGTCAATTCTGGATTCCGGCGCTGCTCGCATCGGAAATCCAGGAGCCGGGTGGTGCGCCGGTGCGCGTACGTCTGCTGGGTGAAGATCTCGTGGCATTCCGCGATAGCGACGGCAAGGTCGGCCTGCTCGAAGAACAGTGCCCGCACCGTCGTGCATCGCTCGCGCTGGGCGACAACTCGGAAGGCGGTCTGCGTTGCCTGTACCACGGCTGGAAGTTCGCCGTCGATGGCCAGTGCATGGACACCCCGACCGAGCCGGAAGATTCGAAGCTGTGCACGCGTATCAAGGCGATCGCCTACCCGGTGCGTGAAGTCGCTGGGGTGATCTGGACGTACATGGGCGACCCGGCGAAGGTTCCGCAGTTCCCCGACTTCGATTTCCTGTCGTACCCGGCAGAAAAGGTTGCAGCGTTCAAGGTTCTCGAAGACTGTAACTACGCTCAAGCAGTCGAAGGCACGATCGACTCGGCACACGCGGGTGTCCTTCACCGCGAGCAGCCGTGGTCGGCGCCGGCGAAGTACGAGCACGAGCGCGATCTGCGTCCGAAGATCGAAGTCGAATACACGCTGTACGGCCTGCGCTATGCCGGCGTCCGTAATTTCCGTGAAGAAGGCAAGTTGCACGCCCGCGTCACGGAAGTGATTCTGCCGTTCTTCACGCTGATCCCGCCCGATGGCTTCGGTGTACGCAAGAACCGCCGCATGGCCAATGCGTTCGTTCCGCGCGATGACGAATCGACGTGGCACATCCAGTGGTTCTTCGACGAAACGCAGCCGGTCGATATCGAATATCGCATTCAGGAAGGCGGCCACTGGGTCGATGAGAACTTCCGCAAGGAACTCAACATCGACAACTGGTACAAGCAGGACCGCGAAGCCATGAAGACGTCGTCGATGTCGGGCATCAAGGGCATCCTGACGCAAGACCACGCAGTCAGCGAAACGCAGGGCCGCATACTCGACCGCACAAAGGAACACCTCGGCACGTCGGACGTCGCGGTCGTGGCATGGCGTCGCCAGATGATTCGATCGGCGCGCACGTACGCAGAAAGCGGCGAACTGCCGAGCGTGCTGACGAACACGATTCCGTGGAATCAGATTCACGCTTCGACGGTGATCTTCCCGAACGACCGCACGTGGAAGGAAGAAGTGCCCCTCAACCCTGACGTCGCTCTGAAGGCCTGAGGTTCGCATGATCGTTGATAGCCACGCTCACGTATCGCTTCATTGGTATGAGCCTGTCGAGATGCTGCTCGATCAGATGAATGAATACGGTGTTGGTCATGCCGTGCTCACGCAGATGATTGGACAGACGGATAACCAGTATCAGCAGGAATGCATTGAACGATTTCCCGGCCGTCTGTCGAGCGTGGCTTGGGTCGACGTTGAGGACCCTGACGTCGCGAAGACGATCGAATCGCTGGCACGCGCTGGTGCCAGCGGTATTCGATTGAGACCATCGGCATGTCTTGACGATGGTCGCCTTCCCGAGACCTGGCGCAGTGTTCAGGCCTCGGGATTGCCAGTGAGCTGCGTTGGATCTGCCGAAACATTCAACGCGCCGGGCTTTATTGAATTGATCACCAGATTGCCGGGTACGACGATTGTCCTCGAGCATCTTGGCGGCACCAGCACGCCGGCTTTAACGGATGAAGCGCTCGCCCTGCGCCGCCAGGTGTTCAAACTCGCGGCCTTTCCCAATGTCATGATGAAAGTGCCGGGTCTTGGCGAACTATTGCTTCGCGATTCGAAAACATGGCAACAGGGCCGACCGTTTGGTGATGCCCATCCTACGCTCCTACACGAAGCAGTTGCCGCGTTTGGCGCTGATCGGTTGATGTGGGGCTCTGACTTTCCCGTCGTGAGTTCACGCGAGGGATATGGTCTGGCGTTGAAGCTCACGCGTAAGGCGCTCGATGGACTGACGAATGACGATCTCAACGCGATCTTTGGCGGCAACGCCCTGCGCGTATTTTCGAAGGCCTGAGATTGAAAAACTAGTAGGAGACAGACATGACGAAAAAGGTATTGGCCGCAGTCAAGACGGATGTCGAGACCACCGAATTGCGTGAATTCGACTATCCGGAAGTGCGCCCCGAGACCGGCATTCTGCGCATCGAAGCCAGCGGCGTCGGTGGCAGTGATCCCGAGTTGTATCGTAAGGCAGGTCACGTTCCTGTGATCATGGGCCACGAGAACGTCGGCACGATTGAAGAAGTTGGCGAGATCGCGGCCAAACGGTGGGGTGTCAAAGCCGGTGACCGCGTAGCCCTCCACGAGTACCTGCCTTGCTGGAATTGCGAATGGTGTATGAAGGGCGATTTCCGCCTGTGCATGGAAGTCGACTTCTTCAACGTGAAGAATCGCCTGAATACCGATCGTTTCGGTATGTCCACCGCCAACAAGCCGCCGCATCTGTGGGGCGGTTACGCGCAGTACATGCACATGCCGCTCAACACGGTGATGCACAAGATTCCCCAAGACATGCCGGCCACCCACGCGACGCTGGCCGTGCCGTTCGGCAACGGCGTGCAGTGGGCGTGTCTCGACGGTGGCGCAGGCCCCGGCAAGGTCGTGCTCGTCTTCGGTCCTGGTCAGCAGGGTTTGGGCTGCGTGCTGGCGGCAAAGGCCGCAGGCTCGTACACGGTGATTCTCGCGGGTATGACACGTGATCAGACGCGTCTCGATCTGTCGCTGCGCCTGGGCGCCGACTACGCGATCAATGTCGAGACGCAAGACCTCGAAGCCGAAGTGATGCGCATTACGAAGGGTCGTGGCGTGGACGTCGTTGTCGATACGACGGGCGATCCCAAAGGCGAAATCGTCAAGCAGGCGATCGCGCTGGCAGCGAAGGGCGCCTACCTGAGCTTGAACGGCCTGGAACAGCACGTCCCCATCGGCGAGATCAAGAAGCGCTATCTGACGGTGCGTGCACCGCGTGGCCGTAGCTACGCTGCTGTCGAACTGGCACTGCGCTATATCGGTTCGGGCCGCTATCCGATCGACGATGTGTGCTCGCACACGTTCGGACTCGCACAGACGCACGAAGCGATCCTCGCGACGGCGGGGCGTGGCGTCGAAGGCGCTATCCACGTCTGTGTTGATCCGTGGAAGTAGTGGCCCACCGTTTGTTGATATTGAATTTTAGAGAGAAGGGAACGTCATGATCGACAGTCACGCCCACCTGATTTCCACGAACGTGGAGAAGTATCCGCCGTCGCCGCTGAGCGGCACGCTCGAAGCGAACGCATTCGACAACCCGGTGACGGCCGAACGCCTGATCGGCCTGCTCGACGCATATGGTGTCGATAAGGCACTCGCGGTCCAGCGCGCTCACCTCTACGGCTTCCACAACGACTACGTCGTGGACTCCGCAGAGCAATATTCCGATCGTCTGCGTTCGCTGTGCATGATCGACGCGCTGGCTGACAACGTGGAAGAAACCGTGCGCTACTGGGTTGGCCAGCGTGGTTCGGTCGGCATTCGTCTGACCGAGCCGCACAAGGGCGCGGACTCGAGCTGGTTCGCGTCGAAGGAAGCGATGCGTGCATGGTCGGCTGTGTCGGATCTCGGAGGGTCGGTGCGTCTGCACTTCTACCGCTGGAATCGCGTCGCCGCCCTCGAAGCGCTTCAAGACGTCGTCAAGCAATTCCCGAACACGCCGGTCATTCTCGACCACTTTTCGAACATCGTCGGCGAATCGGGTGCGCCGGACTACGGCGTGGACGAAGCGCTGCTCAAGTTCGTTGATTGGCCGAACGTCTACCTGCTGTATTCGATGATCAACCTCGGCAAACTGAAGGCACTCGAGCTGCCAGCAGCGCCTGTCGTGGAGCGTGTTGTCCGGTCGTTCGGCGCCGACCGCGTAATGTGGGGTTCGGATATCGCACAGTCGAAGGGCGAGTACAAGGACATGATTCAGTTGGCCAAGGACTCGGTGTCGTCGCTCTCTGAAGCAGATCAGCAGAAGGTCCTGCATACGACTGCTGAACACGTGTACTTCAGCTGATATTCGCACACGTAAATACGGCGTTCCCAATAAGAAAAGGCGGGACGCCGCTTTTCGCATTTAAGGGTATCCCCGAGTCTTGTCGAGCGGTGCTACAAGATAAGATAAAGAATACGCAATTGAATACTTTAGGTGATCGTGCGTGGGAGATCCGACCCGGGACAAGCTAGGTCGGCTGTACCGTATGTGTCAGGCAATACGCTCGATTTATCCGTTCTCGATTCTCTCTGAGGAAACATCAAATGAAATTCCTTCGGAATTCTTGGTATATGGTTGGCTGGTCGAGCGAGTTCTCGGCTACTGACATCGTCCCGTTCACGGTGATGAACGAACCGTTGGCGCTCTATCGCAAGGACGACGGCACACTCGTCGCTCTGGAAGACCTGTGTCCGCATCGTTTGGCACCGCTGACGGTTGGCCGAAAGGAAGGCGACGAACTACGCTGCATGTATCACGGACTCAAGTTCGCTGCCGATGGTCGCTGCACCGAAATCCCGGGCCAGGAGCGTATTTCGTCGAAGGTTTGCGTGCGCAGCTATCCGATCGAAGAAAAGCACGGTGCCGCGTGGGTCTGGATGGGCGACCCGGCAAAGGCCGACGTCACACTGATTCCGCCGATCGAAGGTCCGGACAGCGACACGTACGCGATGGTTTGCTCCACGTTCGTGATGAACGGTAACGCCGAACTCGTGGCCGACAACCTGCTCGACCTGTCGCACGCACCGTTCATTCACGAATCGACATTCGGCGCGAATAACAAGGTCTCGCTCAAGGTTCAGAAGGAAGGCGAGACCAAGCGCGGTACGACGATTCTCGAGCGTGGCGTTGTCGCCGATCGTTGGCACATGGGCCGTCCGACGAACCCGTATTTCGATCTGCCGTCCGACGATAACGTGGTCAGCACCTTCCTGGTGCCGGGCGTCTTCATTCTCAAGATCCGCTCCTACGCGCCGGGCGTTCAAGATCGGTTCGTCGATGGTCAGCCAAACGAAGAACCGATCTTCCGCCGCTGCACGTGCCAGATGATTACGCCGATCAACGATACGCAATCGATGTTCTTCTACAACTTCGGTCCGGATCATGAGCACGCGGATCTGAAGGAACACGCATTCGGGATCGCCGACGCGGCATTCGCCGAAGACAAGGCAATCATCGAAGCGCAGCAGGCAATGATCAAGAGGGTGCCGGGCCGCAAGATGATCATGCTGGCGATGGATCAGCCGGTGCTGCGTTACAACGAGATCTATGACGGCCTTCGCACGAAGGAAGAAGCCGAGCACGCAGCGGCTGTTTCCGCAGCCTAAGTAGGTCAACCCGTGCCGGTATGTTTAGAGATACGATGGATAACGAAGAGATGGAAGTGAACTGGACCGAGCCCCGATGGGATGAACAGGCCGATATGATTGTGGTCGGCTATGGTGGTGCTGGCGCAACGTTCGCGTTCGCTGCCGCCGAACAGGGCGCTGACGTGCTCATCCTCGAAAAGGGTGCGCAGGGTGGCGGTAACTCGGTCTGCGTGGCGGGCGGTTTGATCATGACCTCCGTCGATGAAGAAGAGTCTCTCAAGTATCTGAACTGGTTGTGTGCAGGTCAGACCGAGGAGAGCGTTCTTCGTCATTTCGTTGCAAGTCTCAAAGACATACCTGCGTTCCAGCACAAACTGGAATTGCCGCTCAAAGACAACCCGCAGCCATTCTCGGCCCCGGGTTTCTTCCCCGAGTTCGCTGGCGCTCCGGGTGCCGAGAGCATCAAGGGCATGAGCGTCGTTGCCGCCCCTGGCGGTGCAGGTCTCTATAACGCTATCTCGGCGCAAGCAGAGAAGGCAGGTGCACGTGTCAAGTACAGCACGCGTGTCACGCGTCTGATTCAGCATCCGGTGACTCGTGCGATTCTCGGTGTCGAAGCGGAACGCGAAGATGGTAAGACGATCGCGATTCGCGGTCGCAAGGCGACGGTGCTGGCCAGCGGTGGCTTCGAAGCGAACGAGGCCATGTGCAAGCAGTTCCTCACCGCATGCCCGATCTATTTCCTCGGTAGCCCGAATCTGACCGGCGACGGCATTCGCATGGCGCAGGAAGTCGGTGCCCAGCTGTGGCACATGAACGCCGTGGCAGGTCCGCTTAATATGGGCATCAAGACTAAAGAAGGGTACGTCTACGTCACGTATGACCTTAACAAGGTTGCAGGTTTCGGTTACAAGTCGGGCGCGTTCAAGGACGGCGGCAGTCTGCTGTGGGTGAACCGGCAGGCGAAGCGATTCCACAACGAAACGGTTGACACGTCGGTCGTTCAACACGGGTTGGCGAATCGCGACACGTGGCTAGCGACAACGCCGGGCATCCCGGAATTCACCAACGTGCCGGCATTCCACATCTTCGACGAAAAGGTTCGTGCCGGTGGTGCGGCGATGACCACGCTGAATTCGCGCGTGCCGCCATGGAGTCAGGACAATCTCAAGGAACTCGAAGAAGGTCTGATCATCAAGGCCGATACGCTCGAAGAACTGGCAATGAAGTGTCAATGGCCAGAAATCCCGGGGGTGACCAAGGCAGGTCACCTCGATCCTCAGGCACTTCGTGAGACGGTCGAGCGTTATAACGAGCAGTGCCGTCTGAATGTCGATCCCGAGTTCGGACGCGAGACGTTCCTGGTGCCGCTCAACGACGAAGGTCCGTACTATGCGATCGGCCCCATGCTGCCGACGTACCTGAATACCCACGGTGGGCCGAAACACGATGCGGGGCAACGCGTTCTCGATCATCAGGACAAGCCGATTCCCGGTCTCTATGCAGTTGGGGAGTGTGGATCTTTGTGGGGTCCGTTTTACAACTCGATGGGCGATATTGCCGAGTTCATCGTATCGGGCGTGACAGCGGCGAAAACTGCACTTTCCGATAGCGAGGATCGGAAAATTCGCTGATCGATTATACGGATAACTACATAGGAGACAGAAAACAATGAGTGAGACCGCAGAGGTGCAAACGAAGTTCGCACCCGCCGAAGTCGTTTCGGATTCGAAAGCGTCGAAGGGAGCATGGTGGATGCTCGTCGTTTTGACGGCGACATATGTCATCTCCTTCATCGACCGGGGTGCGATTTCCCTCGTCGTCGGACCGATCAAGGAAGACCTCGGAATTTCCGATCTCGAAGTCAGTTGGCTTCTCGGGCTCTCCTTCATGCTGCTGTACAGCGTGCTTGGTATTCCCATGGGCGCGCTGGTCGATAAGTACCAGCGCCGGCGCCTGCTCGGTGGCGCGATCATGGCATGGTCCGCTGTTCAGGTTTTGTGCGGTCTGAGTCAGACGTACGTCCAGTTGTTCCTGACGCGTGTCGGTCTCGGTGTTGGCGAGTCCGCGCTGTCGCCCGGAGCCGCCTCGATGATTCGCGATGCGTTTCCGCCGCAACGGCGCAGCCTCGCATTCGGGATTTACAACATCGGGCCGCTTCTCGGCACCGGTCTGGCTCTCGGACTCGGCGGTTTCCTTCTGAAAGCAGCATCGGCAGGTGCATTTGCGGGCTTGCCGCTGGTTGGCGGGCTCAAACCCTGGCATTTCGTGCTGCTGGTGCCGGGTCTTATCGGCATTCCGTTCGCCGTGCTTCTGTGGCTCGTACGTGAGCCGGCACGCCGCGACGTCAACGCAGGCAGTGGGGTCACGTATCGTGAAGCGCTTTGTTTTGCGTGGACCAACAAGGCCGTCTACGTGCAACTCTGGATTGCGATCTGCTTGTACGGCATTGCGATTGGTTCGCAGATGGCTTGGCTCCCGGAAATCATCGCGCGCACGCTAAATGTCCCGCGTCCGGAGATCGGTAAGGCGTTGGGCGGTGCGGCACTGTTGGCGTCGCCTGCTGGCCTGTTGATCCTAGGCCGTATCGCTGACTGGCTGCGTGAACGCGGCATGATCGACGCACCGGTACGCGTAGCTGCTGTCACGACGGCTATCGCTGCAATCGTCACCGCTTGCTTCCCGCTGATTCACACGATGAGCGTCGGCCTGATCGCCTATTTCGTGCAGACGTTCATGTTCTCGATGTTTGCGGTAGCTGGTGGCGCAACGATGGCCAACTTCACACCGGGCAACATGATGGGCAAACTGACGGCGGTCTACTACCTGATCACCAACCTGCTCGGCCTGGCACTTGGACCCACGGTCGTCGCGCTCGTTGCCAAACTGTTCTTCTCGGGTTCGAATGCGCTGGGCGCTTCCTTCATCGTTTGTTATGTGATCTCGGTTGCACTGGCAGTCATTCTGTTGATTCGTGTCTGTGGTGCGCTGCGTCGTGCGGCGGCGAATAGCTGATATCTGATTCAGGGGTGTCCGGTGTGGACACTCCTTCCTCGAGTTCCTATAGGTCAATTCCAGTGAAAATTACTCGCGTTGAGTGCGTTCCGATTTCGATGCCGCTGAAGAAGCCCTTGAAGCTTCCGAACGTCACGATTACCTGTCTGAATACGCTCGTAGTGCGTATTTATGCCGATAACGGTTTGGTGGGCGTGGCTGAATCTGGTGACACTTCGTCGTGGTATCGCGGCGAAAGTCAGGCCTCGATGACGGCAATGATCTCCGATATTTTCGCTCCGCGAATCCTGCTCGGCGAAGATCCGTGCAATATCCAGAAAATCGTCGGCATGATGGATCAGCTCGCACGCGACAACAATCAGGCGAAAGCGCTCGTCGATTGCGCGTTGCACGACCTGAAGGGTAAAGCACTCGGTCGACCGGTTTACGATCTTCTGGGTGGTCGCACTCGCGAGTCAGTTCCTCTCGGTTGGGTTCTATCGGCCGGCGACCCGGAAAAGGTGGCAGAGGCAGCAGTCCAGGTTCGTGAGGCTGGTTTCTCGGCCTTCAAACTCAAGGTCGGACGCCACACGTTCGACAACGATGTGGTGACGGCCCGCGAAGTGCGCAAAGCACTCGGCCCGGACGCGATGATCACGCTGGACGCAAATGGTTCGTGGAATTACGAGCAGGCCCTGAAAACGGTGCGTCGTCTCGACGAATACAACCTCGCTTTCATGGAGCAGCCGCTGGCGCATCAATACCGCGACAGCATGGCCAAACTCCGTGAGCGCGTGAACACGCCGATCTACGCAGACGAGGGCGCGCAGGAACTGGGCGACCTGCGTGAGATCGCAGAACGTCGCTCGGCTGACGGCGTGATTCTGAAGATTCAAAAAGTCGGCGGTCTGCTCAAGGCGCAACGATTCCTGGCCGCATGCCGGATCTACGATATCCCCGTTTTCTGCTCCACCTTGATTGGCGGCGGTATCGAGTCGGGCCCGAGCACGCACCTGATGGTCTCGGATCAGTGGGCGTGCCAGTTCATGAGCGAAAGCATGGGGCCTCTGGCTGTGCATTCGGTATTCAACAGCGACGAAATTCCGGCAGGCGAAGATCTGGCAATCGGCGGTCAGCGATTTGCTCAAGGCCGGGCATATCCGAGCGAAGGCCCGGGCTTCGGATTCGAGGTCAATGAAGATCTCCTGAACAAGATTATCACGCCGGGCGGCGCACATCGTAGCGTCCACGCGTAGACGGGCACTCAGCGGCTGACACGATTCCGCCGCGTTGCGAAAATAAAAGCCAACAACGGAGACATCTGATGCAAGGTATTAATTCGCCGCCGTGGAAGTACGCCGTTCTTTGGCTCCGGATTTATTTCGGTGCCGATCTGCTGTGGTCGGGTTTCCGTTATATCTCCACCGGGTGGGTTCCGTTCATTCCGGGCACTGGAGGTGCATACGTGCAAGCGCTGGATGCGATTCACATGTTCCCGGTCGTGAAGTATATGGAATGCGTGCTCGGTATCCTGATGCTGAGCAACCGTTTCGTGCTGCTCGCGGCGATTTTCGAGTTCCCGACTTCGGTCTCGATATTCTGGATCAATACCTTCATCGTTGCGACTCCGCGCCAATTGTTCTCGGGACCGAATCAACTGCTGATGAATGGTCTATTGATTTTGGCCTATAGCGGTTACATGGCTTCGGTATTTAAACCAAAGCTCACGCCTCTGGCATTGTGGGAAGGGTTTAAGGTCGATGTCTGGAAAGAGCATCTCAAGTTGAGGAAAACACCTGAGATACAGAGAGGTATTGCCGAATCGGGAGAACTGCGATGAAGAGCAACCGGAACCTCTATATCGGTCTCGCTCTGTGTCTGGTCATGACGTGTTGGGTCTTCTTCGGATCGACGGGATTGGGTTACACGGAATACCGTCCTCTGCGTGCGCGTGACATGTTCGGCCTCGCAATTCCGTGGATCTGCGTCATTACTGTACTGATTCGCGATCGCCGTAAAGGCATCGTTTAAAACGGCTCTTAGGTGATCGGGAATTTCCCATCGCCTTTGAGATATCCTGTCGTATTGCAATTTGTGCGGCACCATATTTCAACGTTGTACTGCAAGAACCTTTACGGAAATACCCCTCCCATGAAAAGCGCAAATTCCTCCCCGTGGAAGTATGTAATCACGTGGTTGCGTCTGTATTTCGGCGCCCACCTTTTCTTCTCAGGTATCCGATTCGTAATCGACGGCTACGTGCCGATGATTCCGGGTCTCGCCGGCCAGTATGTGGCGGGAGCCGATGCGATCGGTATGTATCACTGGGTTAAGTACATGGAAGCGATTTACGGCGCGTTGCTGCTGACGAACCGGTTCGTGTTCTTGACTCTGATTCTCGAGATGCCGACGACGGTCACGATTTTCTGGTTGAACACGTTCATCTCGGCGACGCCCCGTCAACTGTTCTCGGGTCCGCAAGAACTCCTGATGAACGGCATCCTGCTGCTCGCATACAGCGGCTACATGGCAGTTTGCTTCCGTCCGACGCTCAACCCGATGTGGCTGTGGGACGGCTGGAAGGGTTTCAGCCTGCAGGGCAAAGGCGGGAGCCTGGTGGGTGTACCCGCCCTCGAACAGCAGCAAAATGTACCTCCCCTCGAACCGCGGCAAAAAGAATTGGCTTAAGGAGCACGCGCGATGAAAAAGAATACCTGGATCGCAATCGCCATCTGTATCGTCTTGACGCTGTTGGCCATCGACGGCTCGACGGGCTGGGGCTGGACGGATTACCGTCCACTGCGTAATTTCGACTACTTCGGCCTCGGCATCGCCTGGCTGCTCTTCATCTTCGTGCTTGTGCGCGACAAGATCAAGGGCGAAGCATAAGGCTCCGGCCGCTGCAGTAGTAGGTTCAAGGAAGTCCGGGGAGCATTCTCCCCGGACTTTTTGTTTATAAACAGGCTCAGCATGTTCATCTGAGTCGGGTTCTGCATGATCAACCTGCTGATGGCGCAGGGTGCCATTACGCGTGGTTCAAGTCGTTGGCTCTTCGTCTCTGAACTGTCGAGCGATGAAGCACGACAGCTACACCGATATCGCTTTGTTCCCGGATGCATCTGAAAGTCCTCAGACAGAGGCACTGCGTCTGGTTAGACTGACGGAGAGGTACCTGCCACTGGCGGCTGAAATATGCCCGCCTTCAGAGGGTGGGAAGGCTCAGCTCGCACACAGGCCAATGACGGCGTTGGACCGACGCGACCGAGAACGATGAGCGGGAGCCTATGAACAGGGCGACCATCGACGTTTTGATATGCAGAGGACTATGAAAAAAAAGCCCGCTCGAAGCGGGCTTTTTTTTCACAGTAGGGAGGCTTAGAAGCGCGTTGCCAGACCCAGGCCGAGTGCGGTTACGTTGGCGTGACTGCCGGTCGGGGCAGGGAGGCCACCAGGCGGGTAGATCGTTTGGTGAGCGATTCCGCTGTTCCAGAGCTTCTTGAAGAAGCCGTACAGCATCGTCGCCTTCGAGAGTTGGTACGTATAACCGATAGCAGCCGAGCGAATCGCCCAGTTGCCCGTCTCCGGACCGCTTTTGCCGATATAGGTAATGTTCTGGTCGCTTAGTCCGCCGTAAGAAGCGCGAATGGTGCCGAACGGGCTGGTCGGAATCGTGACACCGGCTTGCCAGCCCTTATCGGTACGGCCCGGATCGTTCAGACGCACCTGGTACGTACCGTAGAGCGCAACGAAGCTGAGGTCGTATCTCACACCCAAGACGTGCTCGTACGTGTTGCGTGCAATGGCCGCTGACGGTTGCAGGCTGTGGCCGAAGCCGTAGCTCGTGAGCAACGGGCCGTTGGCGTAGGTAAGCGTCGCGAGTTGGTAGTGCGTTGCGTTCTGCAGACCTTGATTATTGCCCCACGAATACGCCGCCGTGCCGTTCAGACCATGCCACGTCGGCGACGAGTACTGGATCGTATTGTCTTGGCGAGCCGGATCTTGCAGCATGTTGAAAATCCATGGACGCGGTTCTTCGCCACCAATCGAGCCAAGCGGCGAGGCGGCTGCCAGCAGCATCGGATCGAAGGTACCGCCCCACTCGTAGCCGGCCGTTTGCAGGCGACCTGCGATGATCTGGCCGAGTTCGCGGCTGTCGATGCCGACGTAGGCGCGACGGCCGAACAGACGACCACTCTGGCCGGACGTGCCGTTGTTGATGTTGAAGCCGCTTTCGAGCACGGCGATCGCTGCCAGACCGCCGCCCAGATCTTCCTTCGCGCGAATGCCCCAACGCGAACCACCGGCACCGCCGCTGTTCATGCTGACGACGTGTTGGCCTTCGGAGTTTCCGAAGTAACCGACGAATGCATCGGCAACGCCATACAGCGTCACGCTGGTCTGTGCCTGTACCATCACAGGCGCGATTGCTGCGGCAACGGCGCAGCTAACGAGCAGTTTACGCAATTCCAGTGTCTCCTACATGTGGATGTTAATTTCGTAGAGTGGGCGACGTTGCACACGGGGGAAGCGATGCACAACCGTACGAATGCAAAATAATATACTATGTTGTATAAGGCAAGTGAGTAAATTTATAAAGTGTTGTGTTTGAGGGTATTCCCTAGATGACATCTGAGGTCCGCTGTTTTGATTCGGGGGAATTGCTTGGGAATGCAAAGGAAAAAGCGATGGCAGGATTGCAGATATAGATAGCAACAGTTCTCGTAATGGGTAAGAGTCACGCGCGACTTTTCGGGGGCGCACCAACAAACAAGCCAACGACGTCGCTGGCATCGGCGTAACTCCCGCTTTGTTCGTGTTGTAAAGCCGAGCGCCGCTGTTGCCAAAGTCGCGGATGTCACCGAGAAGATCGACCTTATAACTTCGGCAAACGGCAGTACCTAAGTGCAAACCAATTCCTCAAAAAAGATAAAACACAATTGGTTGATCGATTCACCTGCTGTCGGGCGTGAGCGCTCTGGCCTGCAAATTGGACATGTCGACGTAAACGCTCCGCAACTGGTTCAGGCCCAAAGCGTCCGAAGCCGGCATGTTGAATGGCCCGTGGCCAAGGTCATTGCGGCGGAGCAGATGAAACTTTCGCGTCTGCAAGCGGAGAACAAACGCTTGCAGATGGACCCGGAAATCGCAAGAAGAGCAGCGACGTTCTTCGCGAAGGATTTCCTATGAAGCACGCCTGAATGGACACGCAGTGCCGGCAATATCCACTGTCGGCGCAGTGCGAAATCCTTTGCACGAGCGTCAACGGATATCGCCCGCGGAAGCGCGTGGCGGCACTGCCCGAGCGTCAGCAGCTGACCGACGCGCAGTTGCTGACGTTGATTCAGACGATTCACGCTTCCTGAAGAAGCGACGCTTCCCGGTATCCGGTGCGCCGCATTGAAGACGCGACGCGACGCGGGCGTCGCGCCCTTCACGGTCCTTTGCGACGGACGGCAGCCAGAAGCTTCCGGCGCGCATTCTTTCGACAATTGCGGCGCGCCTCGACGCTTCGCTCTGGCAGTGGCCGTGTTGTCGAAATTCCTGCGTGGACACAGGACAGCCGCGAACGATACGCGATCAGTGATCCGTTAGTCGGTGGCCTTTCGAAGATTGCTTCGGGAGCGCGGGACGTAGAGCGCCTCGTCGGCGCGATGCTTGCCGGAACCATATTTCTCGCCCCTCGCCTGTGCACTACTCGAGAAGTGAATATGTTTCGATCTGCCTTTCGTTTATCAAGACAGCGCCTATACTTTTAATGATAACCCCGATAAGAAAGGCCTTGCCATGAACTCCCTACCGCGTATAGCGCTCGGCGTCCTTGCCGCCGCGTGCTGCTTCGCGTCGGTTGCGGCGCCGGCCCAACCGTACGATTCGACGGTGCCGCTGACGCGGGCCAAGGTGCGCGCCGACCTGATCGAATGGCGGCAGGCGGGCTACGATCAGTCCGACGACTGGTTCGACTACCCCGATAGCGCGATACGCGCAGGCGCAATCGTGGCGCAACGGCGTGCGGCGGCCGGCACTCCTGCTGGTCAGATGCCCCAGTAGTAACGTAACCGCAACACCCCAGTCATCTGGCATCAGGCGCTGCAAGGGCCAATGCCGGTGGTGGATCGTGTTCACTGACCCATTGAAGTACTTCTTCCTGTCGACCCTTCCGGGTGACGTTGCACCGGAAGAACCGGTCACCCGGGCGCGCATGCGCTGTCGTATCAAGCGCGACTCCAGGATTTGAAGCAGGAACTGGGACTCGGGCATCACGGACGGCCGAGGATGGCAAGGCTTCCGTCAACACGCCGCGTTAAGTATCGCGGCGTACGGGTTCCTCGTCTCTGAACGACTTACTGCTGGCGGTTCCGTCAGCGCAAAAAAACCCTTGCCGCCCGCCAGGCGCCTTCACTTTCCGCGGATTACATCCCACGGGAAGGAAATGTTGCATACATCAAATAGCACCTATCCGCCAACAACGGAAATAGGGAAACCCCGACGTTTACATACAATCCTTTGGCCTATACGATTCGGTAGGCTAAATTAAATACAAACGACGCTGATCCGAACCATCGCGAGCCGAAGCGTTTCACTCTTCACAATGCTTTCAAGGAGGCAGGATGTCGAATAACCAAGGGGTTCTCTCCTCGGTGGGTATCGCCACGCGTATGAACGCGTGGATGGACAGCATGACTGGACGCGTGGTCACAGCAATCGTCGGCTTCCTGTTCATCGCACAGATCGCTTATGGTCTGCATTCGGATCCGCGTTGGCACTGGCATGCAGGCACCGGCAAACTGCCGCATGACATCGTTCAGGAGTTCATGGACCTGGCCTATACAGACGGTAAGGGCGTCGAGGCGTACAAGACTTATTTTTCGGAAAAGGCTGTTGATAACGCGCCAAACACGATCGATCATCAGGATGGCGAACCCATTCCCCACGAGGTGAAGAAGATCATCGTCCAAGGCATGGACGTCGCGGTCTACCAGATGATCGGCGCCACGCGTGGCCAGTCGGCGCAAGACGTCGTCGATGTCTACGAAATCAGCGGGTCTGGCTGGATCATCCGTCATGATCGCATTACGCAACAGAAGGCTGCGCCTGTGCAGGCTGCGAACTAAACAGAAAAGGATCAAAGCACACTATGCACAACGATGATCGCAAAACGATGCCGCAACTCATCGGCAAAGTCATTCTGACGTTCTGCCGACTATATCTCGGCGGCTGGATGGTCGTCAGCGGGACCAGTTACTGGCGTACGGCTCTCGGTATGTCGCCGATCTTCCCGCAACCGTTCGGCACGCTGCCCGCGTCGAATGAACTGCTGGTCACGATGGTTCACACGCATTTTTTCCATATCGTGAAGACGTGCGAAATTCTGGGTGGCCTTTCGCTCATTCTCGGTGTCTTCGTCCCGGTCGGCCTGCTTATGCTTCTGCCGGTGTCGTTCGTCGTTTGGTACAACGCGATCGTGTTGAACCATCGCTTTGACAAGATGTTCACGCCGTACATGGGCGTCGGTTGCCTGTATATGAACCTGATTCTGATGGTTTGGTACATCAAGTATTACCTGCCGATGATGACGTTCAAAACGACGATCGGCCGCATCAGCGACTGGAATAAGTTTCCCAAAGTTTTCAAGTCGGACGCTGTTGATTCGATCTGATTTCGGATTTGAAGTGAGGGATTTAGCTACGTTGCTTCGGTAACGTAGCTTTTTTTCTTTTAAGAATTTGGCGCTATTTCAGAAAAGATGACGAAAAGATTTTTACGTCTTGAATCAGGTTGGTCATTGAGCGGAGTTTGTAGCGATATTATAAGTGCGGTATTTGGCATGCTGTTGATCGTGCAGCCGATGGTCGTGCATGGGCGGCCTGTTCAAACTCTCACGATCGCAGAGTATCGACCGCATATGTCGTCGGACCAGCCGACAATGCGCGGCATGGCCAAGTTCGCAGATATCGTGAACCGGGAGTCGCACCGTCGTCTGGTGGTGAGCGTAAGCGCGGATACAGTTCCGGGTTCGCCAAATGATCAGATCAAGACATTGCAGGCAGGTGGCCCGGGCGCCCCGGATTTGATGTTGCTGGTGACGCCGGCACTGCGTCATCTCGTGCCCGAATTCGAAATCATGGATCTGCCGTTCGTTGTCCACAGCGAACGTCAGGCGCAGGCGCTGCTCGATGGCCCGTTTGGGCAAATTCTGTTGTCGCGTCTCCAGGGTCACGGCCTGACGGGTCTCGCGTGGTGGGAGAACGGCTTCAGGCAGATCACGACGTCGGGCGAGCCGTTCCGGCATGCGCTCGATCTGGCGAACCGGCCGGTTCGTGTGATCCCGGAACCCGCGTTCGTTGAGACGTTTAAGGTCTTGGGCGCTGACGTCGTGGGACTTCCGTATCCGGAACTGTACGGAGCACTCAAGAGTGGACGTATCGTTGCAGAAGATAACTTCTATTCACAGATCTTGGCCGGCCACTTTTATGATGTTCAATCGGCCGTCTCGGTCACGAATCACTCATACAGCGCAATTGCAATCGTTGCCAATTCGGCAGTCTTGCGGAAGTTGACGGTTCGGGATCGAAATGTTTTGCAACACGCTGCGGTAGAAGCAGGGCGCTTTCAGCGC
Source organism: Paraburkholderia piptadeniae (assembly GCF_900007165.1). GTDB lineage: Bacteria > Pseudomonadota > Gammaproteobacteria > Burkholderiales > Burkholderiaceae > Paraburkholderia > Paraburkholderia piptadeniae. Next base: position 39,019 of record NZ_CYGY02000065.1, on the reverse strand, counting down.
AACCTGATTCGAGAACAGGCGAAAACCGATCGTGCTGAACTTGAACGTCACGGAATGACGGTTTATAACGTCACGACCGATGAGATTGCAAAACTGAACACCCTAACAGATCCCGTCAGACAGCAATTCTTCCGCAACTACGATCCCAAGATTGTCGATATCTATCGACGTCAAATCGCGAAACGCTAGACAATCCGGTGATTGAGAAAAATATAACTGTTGGGGAAGTGCGAGACTCCACCCCGGAGTCTCGATCTGTATCCAGGCGTACACGACTGATTCCGATGATCGTTGCGGTGCCGATGTTTTTGCAGAGTCTCGATACCTCGATATTGGGCACGGCTCTCCAGTCGATTGCCACTTCCCTGAATGTTGAGATACTTCATCTCAACTTCGCTATTACCGCGTATCTGTTGAGCCTCGCACTATTTCTCCCGGCAAGCGGGTGGCTCACCGATAGGTTCGGAACGCGGCGCGTCTTCTGTTCAGCAGTCGCAATCTTCTCGCTGGCATCCGCACTATGCGGCGCAGCCACCTCGATCACTCAGATCGTTCTATTCCGGGTCTTGCAAGGTCTCGGCGGCGCCATGATGGTGCCGGTAGGGCGCCTGATTCTGCTGCGAAGCATTCCGGCAGCGCAGCTGGTGGCCGCGATGGTATGGTTTACTGTCCCGGGCACCGTTGGGCGTGTCATCGGGCCGCTTCTCGGAGGAATGATCGTCACGGTGGGCTCCTGGCGATGGATCTTCCTGCTCAACATTCCATTCGGTGTGCTGGGCATCCTCCTGTCGTTGAAGTTTGTGCCGGATTCGCGCTCGGAGAAATCTGAGCGGTTCGACATGACGGGATTTATTCTCATGGCGATAGGGCTCTCCGGCATCGTGTGCGGTCTGGAAACCGTCGGCCGCAATTTCGTCCCTGTAAGCATAACGATCGGAATCACGGCTATTGGGGTTCTGGCAACAATCGCATACGCGCTTTATAGTCGTGGACGTCTCGACGTTATTATCCCTCTCAAGATTCTTGGATATAAAGCATTTAGCATCACGACGATTGGCGGCATGCCGCTGAGATTAGCGGTCGGCTCGGCTCCAATCTTTGTTCCGCTGCTCTTGCAAGTCGGTTTGGGATTGACGCCCGTTCAATCTGGCTTGATGAGCGCTTGGCTCTCTGTCGGCGCATTCGGTGTCCGCCCGATCATGGATCGCGCAATAAAGAAGTTCGGATTTAAGCCGATCATGATCTTCGGTGCCGCGATGACGGGTGCGACATTCGCTTGCTATGGATTGTTCAGACCGACGACGTCGATTGGTTGTATGTGCTTCGTGCTTTTCGTCTCGGGTATCGTTAATTCTCTGGGGATGATAACTATGAATACGGTTGGCTATTCTGGCATTCCTAAGACTATGATGAGTAAGGCCACGGTACTTTCGACAATGATGCAACAGACGTCGATGAGTTTCGGTGTCGCAGTCTGCGCATCATGCCTGACGGTCACCGCGCACGTTCATGGGCACGGCGCAGATCATCTGGTAATCGATGACTTCCCGATAACATTTTTCGCCGTCGGGGCCCTGACGCTGCTTTCGGTCGTGGCATTCGCCGGTCTTCCCAAGGAGGAAGGCCGCGAACTGCGATAGATAAAAGGAGGTGTAACGTGATAGCGAGTGAAGTCGAACAGCCGAGGGCAACGATTACAGGCAATATCTCGCTAATTATTTCGAGGGCTGCAATTGGGCGTGAGTGAGTACCGGTGAGAATATCTGGCTGTGTACGGCACGCGAATAAATTGATGCCTGTCAGTAGGGTATCAGCGGATCATTGCGCTGCGCGCAAATCTCCTGATAGTTGGACGCTACACGAGAACGAAAAACGCTTCGTCAGAACAATCTCAGGTGCGCTGACTTGTCTGTCGATTGTGGCATTCGCTCGACCGTCTAACGAAAAGGGCGCTAGATTGCGATAAAACGATATGAGTTATTCCTTTAGATCACAGGAAAATACACATCTTGGCTCAAGTGACTACGGTCAAGACCTAGCAGATCACTTCAGTGGTTTTGACGCGGAATTTTACGACCGGCGGGTGGCCGATCAAGCAATCGAAGTGCAGGAGACGCCGCGAGCTGAAGCGCAGGAAAATCCACGCGGAAGTGAAGTTCACGCCCTCGCGTGGTCAACGCGATCGAACGGATCGGAAGTCTAAGAGGTACATTCAACGTCCTTTTGTTGTTCATCTTTAGCTCAAGATGGAACACCTCTCGCATGATCGCGGTCACGACATCGGTCGCGAGGACGGTTTCAACCGTCGCGGCGGTGCCACGCATGCCTGGTGAAACGCGCGTTATCCAATAATTGTCGCGGCGGTAGATTTGACGGTGGAAGTATCCAGTCGAAATCGCGCAAGTCCTCCACGTCGATTAAAGGCTTCTGGCCAAGAGCGCGGTGCCCTCGAGCTAGAACGCGCTGAGCGTATTGAATAGAGCGGCTCGCACTTCTAGCTATCGCTAGACGCTCTGTAGGCTGGGTTACCACGATGGCGTCGATAACCCCTTAGCGCAGCAGCGTGAGAAAGAGACCGGGCGGGGAATTCCGACAGCATTCGAAAAGACGAGATGCAGAGGCAACTGTTTGTGTTTCGGCGATCGTGAAAGCGACCTCCAGTTGACAAGAGATGGATGGGCGACAGGAGAAAAAACTCGATGCCTTTTCAGAACATCGAGCCCCTGTCGTTACCGACGCAACGAACAACGTTACTTCGCGGGCTGACTCAGCTTGTCGTGATCAGTGGCGATAACCTTCGCATAGTCAGCGGATGCGAGATAAGCAGCCTGGTGACCGTTGACGTTCAGCGCCTTCTGGACGTTCGGGTCCTGCACTGCGGTCTTCACAGCATTCGCGATCTTATCGCGGATCGGCGCAGGGAGATCCTTCGGTGCCAACACACCCGTATGCGACGCGAAATCAAAGCCTGGGAACATTTCGCCGAGTGCCGGAACATTCTGAATCTCGGGAATACGGCGCGAACCCAAGACCGCGAGCACACGCATCTTGCCGGCCTTGATCTGCGGCACCGCCATTTCGTACGGAATCTCTATTATTTGCACCTTGCCGGTCAAGAGCGCCGGAATCTGTTCAGCGTCGCTCTTGTAGGCGGTATGAATCATTTTGACACCCGCACGCTTCTGGAACGCCACCATCGCCAGATATTCACGCGACGTAGTGCCTGTAGATCCGAACATGTAGCAGTTCGGATTGTCCTTCAGACGGCTGATCATATCGGCGTAGTCCTTGATGTCGGTACCGCCCAAACCTGCGCCGTTGCCCACAACCAAAACTAGGCCCGCGTGACCGGTGACCTGTGCCACGGGCGTCAAATCCTGACGTGCGGCGTCCACTTGTTCGGTATCGCCGACGAGAAGGGTCAGCCCGTCTGCGGGTGCTGCTTTTGCTGCCGACACCGCAGCTGCATCCGCCAGATTTTCGACAACAACATCGGTGCCCAGCGCCTTGCTCAATGCCGGCGCCAGTGCACGGGCAACCATGTCCGAATTCTCGTTCGGTCCGGCAGCGATCAGCTTGACCGGCGCCGACTTCGCCGGTGCTTTGGCGACCGAGGCTTTGGCGGGTACCGTCGGTGCCGCGAAGCCACGACTCGACATCGTGATACCGGCGACTGCGGCGAAAGCGAGTGCCGCTCCGACGAAGATTTTTCGATTCGTGTTCAAGTAACGTCTCCTTTATGTTGGGGTTACAGATGCGATTATCACAATGTTGTATGCAAAAAAGACTACCATTATACTAGGGCAAACGCGTACGATGCTGCGTGAGGGCGAGTACAGACGGAAAAAAGCCCCTGAGCCATGACGGCTAAGAGGCTTTTCTTTAGGGGCGGTCGTCACTAGCGTTTCACGCCAAACAGAACGAGGGCGGCCACGCGGTTCACGGTAATTGTATTGCCGTGGGCAGCGCTCGATCTGGCCAATCGATTCGCCGGTCCATTCGCGCTGGAGGAGAAGTTCGCGAAGGGCGACTGGCAAGGTGGGCGAGACCGGCCTGCCGGTCCTCGCCAACGCCCTCACAACGTTTGAATGCCAGATTGGGCAAGTCATGGAAACCGGCTCGCATAACATCTTCATCGCTAACGTGGTGAGCCCGGTCGTTCGTCAGGCCGAGATCGGCCCCCTTCTCTATTCCACCGGTGCCTCCGGACAGCTGGCACTGGACCAGCCGCGCGCGATTCACGAGTTGCTTTGGGTGTCCAACTGGAATCTCGACGCCGCATTGGATGCTTAGCTTCTTCAGGAGGAAAACGGACCAGCGTAACAAATACACGTACTCGTGTTTTCAAACTCACCAGCAGTCGGTTTCAGAGATCACATATAACAATCAGGAAAATGTATGAATCACAAGTGGCCGGGAGAAAACACCGATGGGCCAGGGTGCCGTTGGCATGCGCATCAGTTTGCATGAGCATTACGGTCGCGCATGCGCAAAGTAGCTCATGTTTGGAGGATTCCTTGACGAAGGTGTCGCTACCTATCGTGATTCAGGTGGGGCACGTTTGTTTCAAATGCAGGATTCCGCCATCTTTCCGACCAAGTTCTTCTTCCGCGGGAGCGAGGACATGGCGGGGCCTGCGCACCAACTTCAGCCTCGACTCGATGATCAGCCTGAGCACAGGGGCTTGATCCGCAGTCGCGCGGCGCGATGTTCGAGAAGTCGTCGTGGGTCGGGCTCAGTCAAGCAAGGATTGGCAGCTTCCGCCTAGGACCGCAGAATGACTCTTCGCCTTCGACTATTACCTGCTCGGCGGTATCGATCCCGCGACGGGCATCACTGGCGGTATGCTCAACTTCCGGACCGGTAGCTTCAGTGCCGACCTGCTCGGCGTTTCAGGTTTAGCTCAGATTGCTGGTGCCGTCGCAGGCGGGCCGTTCGCACCTGTCACAACGAACGGCCAGATTACAGGATTAGCGGCCACCAACTGGGATCGTGTCGGCGGCAAACGGATGTCGAATGTCATCAAGGTCGTCTCGGACGAGCTTGCAGGGCTGTCGGTTGGCGTGATGTATAGCCTCGGCGGCACAGCGGGAGACTTCGACAACGGGGCCGGAAAAAGCGCTGCGATCAACTTCCGGAATGGGGAAACGCGTGCTGCTGTTGTTTACACTGAGCAGAACTATGCGCCGGTCAACAACGGACATAGTGGCATCACCAACCTGCTCGCGGGCGCAAGGACGAAGTACGCCCATTTCACCGTCTCGGGCATATACAGCGAGGCGCGCAACACCCATACGGGTGCCAAGATTTCCGCGCTAGCAAGTGGCGTCGGGTACGACTTCTCACCGGCCTGGAACCTCGGCGGCGCCTATACCTACGAAAATGGTAACGAGTTGCTGAAGAACGTAGTGATCAACCGGGCCGCATTGCAGTTGACGTACAAGTTGTCGAGACGCACCTCGGTCTATGCCGCTGGCGTATATCGACGCACCAATGGCGCATACGCCGCAGAAACCGGGAACATCGTAGCAAGCGGCAATATCCAGTCAGTCTTCCAGCTTGGCATGATGCATCGATTCTAATGCTTCATTGAGAAACGGCAGCGATGAGCATGTTTTCGTCATCGCTGCCGTGGTCTTCACGGGTATACAGTAGCAAAGTCACCCCCATCAAGCTCAGAAAGTGCCACGAGGTCCTCTTTGCCAATCCCAATTATAGTATACAATTTGGAATTATATAATGAAGTCAAGTGACGTCGGCAACGTTCAACCCGCAAGCCGAGAGCAATTCAGCGCAGTGCGCCGGGCATGTGGTAGCGGCGCAGGACCGAATGATCAACCATACATAGTAGGAGGTGGTGTCCGGACGTATAGGCGCAAACCCAACTACTGGTTCCGATCACATTTGAAGGAGCAGCGGATATGAAGAGCGAGGAGGACCTACCCCTAAGCCATGTAGATGAAGCTCCAGCTTTAAATTGGCTAACCCGTTTGATTGAAATCGACAAGGCGATCTCCGAGTCTGCTGATCGACATTTGAAGTCATCGCTTGGGATTTCCTTTGCACAAGCTAAGGTCGTCGCATGCCTCGCTGGGCGGCAATTCATGACGCAGGTTCAGCTCGCCCGCCGGCTGAATTGCGATATGGGGTCGCTATCCAGACTCACTCGGCGTCTCATGGACGCTGGAATTGTGACGAGATCTCGGCATCCAAACGACTGTCGCTGCTTGTGTGTTCAGCTTACGGGAAGCGGAGTGGCCATGGTGGCGAAAATTACAGCCTTTTCGGGGCGACTGACAAAAAATTGATTAGCCTCTTAACTGAGGACGAAGCGGATATTTTCATTGTGCTGCTCAAGCGCTTACTTGTTAATTCCGCGACTCATGGGCCAGCCGATGTCTCGGCAGTTGCTCTGAGGGGCAGCCCGAGTTCCTCCAGCGCCATTGGCGCACCGGCGTGAACGACACCGCTCGTCCTTCGCACTAAAACGTTGCCGGCGCATTATCTAATCCTGCGCGGCCCTTCCCTTCGCCCTTATCGACGATCGCCTTCGCGCGCGTGAGTCCGATGATCGTCGCGGCCGCGCGCAACGGTTGGAACAGGCGCACGCACTGCTCGCCATGCACGACTTTCGCTCAGTCGACGCCGCTATTCGGACGCTGCAGCCACGGGCCGGGAAAGCCGGGCACGGCGGCCATCCTCGGCTCCCCGTGCTGCGTCGCGCTCGGGCGACGCGGCCCATGCTGGTGACTCATATGATCGCCACGGGGCAGATGAAAGACAACGGCGCCCGACAAACTCCCGTGGAGTAGTTCTATACGTTGAGAGCATAAGTAGTCCTGGTCATATCTGGCATTGCTTAACCTGAAATCGCTATCGCGACAGAACCAGTCGTTCTGTGATGGACCTGATCAGCATTGCCTTAGGCATCGATAGATCTCGCGAGGTCTGGCACTAACACATAAGATCAGATTCCACAATCATGCTTGCCCCCTATCCACACTTAAAGGGTTCATGCCGAAATCCAAGGTTATACAATCAATCTAGACAAAAAAACATGCTACGGCTTCTTCGCAATCTCAAAGTACGCAACCGGCTGTTTGTTAGCTTCGCAATCGTTATCCTGCTGCTGTGTAGTGCCGCGGGAGTTGCTCTGTTCCAAGCGCATCGGATTGAATCACATCTACTGGACATCAAACAGAATTGGATGGAGTCAATCAAAACGATTGCTGATCTTCGTCTGGCCCTCAGTACGGATCGTCGCGCCACGCTGGGTCTGGTCTTGTCTGATTCCAAACAAGCCAAAGATACCAATGCTGCGATCCGGGTCCAAGCCTTGGATCAGCTGAGAAAGGGTGTCAATCGCTATGAGAAGAACGCGCTGCCGGGCGAGGATCGTCAGTATTTCGAGAACGATAAGAAAGCAATTGCCGAGTACGCGGTGATCAACAAAGAACTCTACACTCTTGCAATGTCTGATAATCCAGATTTTGCTACCGAGCAGGCGCTCGCCAACACCAGGATCTTTGCTGTTTTCAAGTCCACGGAGAACACGCTCACCGCCCACATGGACTTCATTCAGAAACAGGCAGATCAGTCTGCGGAAAAGGCCATTCATGACTATGATATGGCCCTCATGCTGACATTCACCGTAATATGTATCGCTATCATTGCGACGGTATATGTCTGCAACACGGTTGCCACGTCAATCGTCTTCCCGTTAAATGACGCCGTAAAAATCGCCGAGGCAGTTGCGTCGGGGGATTTGACGTCACAAGTCAGGGTACATTCCGATACTGAACTCGGCCAATTGATGCGTGCGCTTCGCCGCATGAATGAGAGTCTCGTGGATATCGTAAAGCAGGTCCGGTCCGGTAGTGAGGCCGTATTGACCGGCGCATCCGAAATCGCGGCAGGTAACGAGAATCTGAGCCAGCGCACCGAGGAACAGGCGGCGTCTCTCGAACAGACGGTAGCTTCGATTCAGCAGTTGACGGCGACCGTGCAGAACAACGCGACGAATGCCAGACAGGGCCTCAAACTCGCGCAGACTACGTCCGATTTGGCAAACGGCGGTGGAGAGGTCATGAAAGAGGTCGTGACCACCATGACAGGCATTGCCGATCAATCCAGGAAAGTCGCCGACATCATTGCGACTATCGAGGGTATCGCCTTTCAGACCAATATCTTGGCGCTTAACGCGGCGGTTGAAGCTGCACGTGCTGGCAACGAAGGTCGTGGCTTCGCCGTCGTCGCCCAAGAGGTCCGCACGCTGGCTCAACGCTCGGCATCGGCCGCCAAAGAAATCAAGGAATTGGTCAGCAATTCGGTCACCCGCGTTGACCAAGGATCTCAGCTGGTGAACGATGCTGGGTCCAAAATCAACGAGGTGGTGAGTGAGTTCGCACACGTATCGACCCTGATGGAGGAGATCACTCATGCATCCGATGACGGCCACCGGGGCATCATGGAGATAAACAAGGCGATCGGCGAAATCGATACGGTGACCCAGCACAACGCAGCCTTGGTCGAAGAGGCCGCTGCTGCAGCCCGTGGCGTTCATGCAGAAGCAGAACGCTTACAGGCATTGGTTACCAACTTCAAGATCGCCCGCACCATTTAAATCACAGTCTTCAAGCACAAAAAAGCCATCGATGAGGGATGGCTTTTTTTATCGATGAAGACTCTGTTACTGCGACGTTACTACTTCACGGAGTCAGGCTGACGGCTAGGCCACATACCAGCGAACGCAAGTCAGGATCACATCAAGGGCCACGCTCGGATTCGGCATCGAAAAAACCCCGCGAGATGCGGGCTTTTCTGCTGCAGCAGCGACGCTTGGAAACGCGTGGTGATGCCGACACCGAGTGCGGAGACGTTTATCCGGACCAGTCGGCGAGGGCAGGCCACCGCGCGGAGGTGATCGATCTTCCTATTGGGGGTTTCCCCGGCATTTACAAAACGATGTTACAAACCATACTATTAAGTAGTCTAAATTGAATACAAAAACAATGGCATCACAAGGCTACGCGTTTCACTCTTCGCAATGCCGTTTAAGGAGGCAGGATGTCGAATGATCAAGGGGAGTCTCTCTCCTGAGAACATCGCGTGCGCCGATGCGTGGCTCCACGGTACGCGTGGACGTATATGGAACGGACCGTCGTTAGCGTGAGTAAAAGGCCGATAGCAGAATTTATAATCCGCAAAGAAAGGATAAAATGCGATGAAAATAGCAAATGAATCACCTTGGAAGTTCGTCGTCATGTGGATGAGGCTATATTTCGCTTTCCACTATCTCTCTTCCGGGCTAAATTTCGTGATTTTCAGATACGTACCGGATTTCAGCCACGCAGGAAAAGTGGGCGCCTACATAGGGGCTATGGCGGACATCGGCTTCTACCAAATGATCAAATATTTGGAAGTTGTACTTGGGTCTATGCTGCTGCTAAACATCGGGGTGCCGCTGGCATTGATCATAATGGCTGGCATCAGCGTCACCATTGTCTTCCTCAACCTTTTCGTTTCGCCAGATCCGCGCGAACTGTTCACCGGCTTTCAAGAGTTGCTATTGAATGGAGGACTGTTGCTAGCGTACGGAGGGTACTATGCAAATTTTTGTCGCGCCAAAGCAGAACCTTTTTGGTTTTGGGATGGAATGCGGAAGCGGGGAAATTTCGACGCAAGGAGTAATTCGTGAATAAGGATTTTCTGTTGGTTTTTTCCATCATTGCAGCTGTAGTATTGATAGTAATTTCAACTTCCACAATTTTCTTCGCGCGGCATTTGCGTTTTTATGACTATGGGCCCCCATTGGGTGCAGGGCTAATTACGTTATCAGCAATGCTTCGGGCCGCTGCGATGAGGCGATAGCTGCTGGATGCGCTTTTATATGAAACGATTCAGGTTTTGAATCGATGTTTCAAAAATGGAATGGCCTCTATGTAGAGGCCATTTTTTATGTTGTTTCCACGTTACAGCCCTATAACGTGCTGGATGCCGATCATTCCGGTTCTGTCGCAATAACAATTGGTAGTTGAAAAAAGCCTGATATGACTAGAACTACTGAGATGTCTAACGCGTAGAACTGCTGGGCGGGTGTCTTAGTTCTGTTGCAATAAGGTGTCCGGCCATGTGCATCGTTGGATCATCAAGCTGCTGCCGGTGCTGGAAAAAGCGTTTCGCCGCCACAGGCGGACCCGTTGGCAAGAGCTGGCGCGTCGACGAGATCTACATCAAGGTTAATGGCCAATGGAAATACCTGTATCGCGCAATCGACACACCAATCGAGAACCGCCAGTCCAAGTATCTCAGTAGTCTGGTGGTTGAGCAGGAACATCGGGCGATCAAGCTACGAGATCCCCTAAGGGCATTCAGAACGAAATCCGTGGTCGTCAACGAATTGACGCGCCAGCCAACGATGTGACGAGCGAACAAGTCGATCACGAACGCCACGTACAGCCAGCCCTACGTAGGACGTCGATTTACCACCGTAAGCGTTTTTCAATGTGTCAAGGTTGTGGCTCGATCAGAAGAGGAAATTCGCCTGTTTCATTTCGTGCGAGATCACGTTGACACAAAGATGCGTTAGGGCATTTTCTGAAAAATTAAAGCAATTTTTGAAGAAATTTGCACTAAAGCGGAAGTCAAAATCTGACATCAACTTCCGCTTTATTAGTCAGTTCCGCACGCACCTGAACCCGGCGTACACATGCTGATACCGCGGCTGAAACCAGTTGCGGAAAGTAGGCCGCACCATGCATTGCGCAGTGCGGGCCGAGCCGCCTTTGAGCACGTAGTGCTGTCCGTCGAAGAAATTGGCGGAATAGCCGGGATAGAACGGAAACGCATCGAAACCCGGCAGCGGCTCGAATAGTGACGACGTCCACTCCCATCCGTTGCCATACTGGCCTTCGACACCGAACGCGCTGACGTTGTCCGGCGACGCATCGACGGCTTGCGGGTCCCAGTTGCGGAAATCGAAGTTGCCCGAAGCCGAGGGCGGCGTGCCGTGCGCCGCCCGCTGCCATTGTGCTTCCGTCGGGAGCGTCTTGCCCGTCCAGCGCGCGTACGCGCTCGCCTCAGCGTGGCTCACGTAGACGGGCCAATCGTGCGGCAACGCAACGTCCTCGAACATCGTGCGCAGCGTCCATTCGTCATCGCCGTTTTGCGACCACGTCGCGGGATGCGAGATGTCCTCGGCCTCCTTCCACGCCCAATCTTTTTCGCTCCACAAAGCGCGATCGCGATAGCCGCCCGCATCGATGAATTCGCGGTACTGGGCGTTCGTCACCATGTAGCGGTCGATCTCGAACGTATCGACATGCACGCGCTGCTCGCCGAATTCGTTGTCCCAACCGAACCGGCCTTCCTTTTTCAGCATGCCGAGCACGGCCTCGCCAGCGGGCACGCGTAGCATCGGCGATGATTCGACATTGCGCAGCTGTTGCGAGCCCTGCATGCTGCGCGCGGGCGCGGCCTTCATCTCGAGCGGCAACTGATGCAGCATGTACGCGAGCGTTTCCGCATGCATCAACCGATGTTCGATCGCGACATGCAGCAGTTGTGCGGGCGAACCCGTTGCCATATCGCCATGGCCAAACTCGAACGTCTTGAGCTTGCCGTCGATCTGCTCGCGCGCTTTGTTCCCGTAGCCGCTGACGAGGTCGATCGAAGGCCAGTCGGAAGGTTGATCGGTGGGAAAGCCGCCATCGACGGGATCGATGCCGAACGCGAACAGCTTGTCGAGTTCCGGCGCGAAGGCGGGCAGTGCGGTTATCCGTTCGTCGAACAGATTGCGGTCGAAGGCTTCGAGATGGCCGATGTAGAACACGATCCGATGACGTTCGCGGATCGGGCGCTCGTAAAGGTATTCGGGTTTGACGACCGAGAAGAGGGCGTCCGTGACGCTGCGGGCATCGATGAGACGTTGGACCAGTGGGTGCTGCAGGACAGGCTCGCGATTCATTTCGCCGGGTCTCCTTGTTGGGGAGATTTGCATGGGACCCGAGCAAGGCGCTAAAACGGCATCCCGGGTCGCAAGGGACAGTCTTGAACTGTACCGCACGCGCAGGAGACGTGCCAGGCGAGTGCACATGACGACGCTCGATGCGTCGTCATGTGCCTGAACCGCTGTGTTATCAGGTGCTCGGCGCGCCGACGTGGCGCAGGCCTTCGGGATCGACGATGTGAATGAAGCGGCCTTGTGCGTCGATCAGTCCGCGCTTTTGAAATCTTGACAAGGTGCGGCTCACGGTTTCGAGCGTCATGCCGAGATAGCTGCCCATGTCTTCGCGCGTCATCCGCAGATTGAATTCGGCCGGTGAGTAGCCGCGCTGAGCGTTGCGTTCGGAGATGTCGAGCAGGAACGCCGCGACGCGCTCGTCGGCGCTCAGCGAACCGAGCACCATCATCTGCGCGGCTTCGCGGACGATCTGTTCGCCCATCAGCTTGTGCAGCCGCTCCTGCATCGAACCGATTTCTCGGCACAGATGCTTGAGCTCCACGTACGGGATGATGCACACGGAGCTGTCTTCGAGCGCGACGGCGCTGCACGCATGCTGATCGCTGCTGATGCCATCGAGCCCCAGCGCCTCGCCCGCGAGCCGCAGACCCGTGACCTGCTCGCGGCCGTCGCGATGCGCCATCACCGTTTTGATCGAACCCGAGCGAACGGCGTACAGGTTGTCGAAAGAATCGCCCGCGCGGTAGAGCGATTCGCCGCGCCGGACGGAACGCGCCGAGCAGATCACCGCTTCGAGTTGCGGCAGTTCGTTGGCGGCGACGCCTTGCGGCATGCAGAGCTGCCGCATCGCGCACGACGAGCAGCGCGCGCTGGTGCGGGTCGGCGAAGTGGTGTGACGGACGCGGACTGCGCGAGTGGAAGCGGGAGCGGTAGGGGTGAGCATGGGGACCAACCGGCTAAAAAAGGTGATAGCTGATTGTCCCACTCGATGCGCGCGCAACGAGGCGGCAAAATGACGCGTCACTGCGCGCTTCGCTGTTGAGCGAGGTCACACTCGTGAAGGCGCGCTCCGAAGCGCTGCCGGCTGTTCAGGCTGGCGTCGGCTTGTCCGCTTCGCCGCCGCCCGCCGCGGACGGAATCAGCAGCACGGGAAACGTCGATTGGCGCACGCAGCGCTCGGCCACGCTGCCCAGAATCAGCCGCTGCATGCCGCGCCGGCCGTGCGTGCCCATCACGATCAGATCAGCGTTGAACTCGGCGGCGGCGCGCAACACGAGCGTCGGCACGTCGTCCAGCGACGAGGCTTCGCCGACCACAATATCGCCCGACACGCCGCGCTCGCGCATCGCCGCCGACAGTTCCGCCGTCAGCTCCTTGCCCTGCTCGACGAGCCGGTTGCGCAGGATGGACGGATCGTAGCCGGGTGCGTCGAAGTACATCGGCGTGCTTTCGACCGCGTAGAACGCGCGCAGCGTCGCGCCCAGTTTGCTCGCCAGATTCAGCGCGTTGTCGAACGCGCGGCGCGAAGTATGGCTGCCGTCGACTGCAACGAGGATGCGTGTGTACATGAAGCCTCCGTGCCGTGGAGCGCGGCGCGCCGCCGTGTTCCGCAAGTGGAAATTGTGTCCCGATTGCGGCTGCAGCTTAAACGATCGCCGAAAAATGCGCGCTTTCGGCACCGGAAAACACAGATGTCAATCAGACATTTGTCAAATTTTGCCGTTGGGCCCAGGGTCGTTCATACTGGCGGCATGCTCGCCAAGACACGCTTTCCAGCGCAGTCGCGCCTGGATTTCATCAGGCGGCGCGCATTATTTGCCTTACAATTCAAATCTACTCTGACAAGCCGCACCCTTCGACGATGAACGAGCGTAAATCGACAGGTCTGCCGGACAAGATCTACAGCGACATTCTCAACCGGATTCTCGAAGGGGAATACAAGGAAGGCGAGCGTCTGCCGACCGAGCATGCGCTCGCAGAGCGTTTCGAGACCTCGCGGCCGACCGTGCGCGAAGCGCTGGCCCGTCTGCGCGCGGACGGCATCATCGTGACGCGCCACGGCTCCGGCACGACGGTCGCGCGCCGGCCCGATCCCGATGTGCGCCGCTTCGCGCCGCTGGAAACGCTGTCCGATATCCGGCGCTGCTACGAATTTCGCATCGTGACGGAATCGGGCGCGGCCGAACTCGCCGCACAGATGGCCGACGCCGACGACATCGCCGCGATCCAGCACGCGTGGGACGAACTGGAGCGCGTGATCGAGACGCAGGGCATCGGCGCAAAGGACGACTTCGCGTTTCATCTGGCCGTCGCGCGCGCGTCGAAGAATCAGTTCTTCATCACGATGATGGGGTTCATCGAAGAGCAGATCGTGTTCAGCATGAATCTGTCGCGCAATCTGTCGCTGGTGAAGACGCTGGAGCGGCAGCGGCTCGTGCAGACCGAACACCTCGCCGTGCTCGACGCGATTCGCGGCAAGGACGCAGCGGGCGCCGGCCAGGCGATGCGCCTGCATCTGGAGCATGCGCGCGACCGGATGTTCGGCTCCTGACTTTTCCGCCTCGACGGGCCGTGTGAAGTGCGCAAGCGCGGCCCTGTTTCTTCTCACCTGAAAAATGCGGCGTGCCTCGCGCCGTATCGCTAAGAAGTGAATCCTTCCCGTCCCTTGTCGAACAGAGTCGGCGCTTCAGCGCCTAACTCCGGCCCCATGCAAATGCTGCCTTTTCGTGACGCGCTGCTGGCGATGCTCGGCATCGGTCTCGTCAACATGCTCGTCGCGCTCGATCAGACGGTGGTCAGCACGGCATTGCCGTCGATCGTCGTCGAACTGCACGGCTTCGAGTATTACGCGTGGATCGCGAGCGCCTATCTGCTCGCTTCCGTCGTGACGGTGCCCGTGTTCGGACGCCTCGGCGACTACTTTGGCCGCAAGCGTTTCGTGATCGCGGCCGTGATCGTGTTCACGGTGGCGTCGGTGCTGTGCGGCGTCGCGGGCAGCATGCCGTTTCTGGTGTTCGCGCGCGGCTTGCAGGGCGTCGGCGGCGGGATGATGGTCGGCACAGCGTTTGCGTCGATCCCCGATCTCTTTCCCGATCCGCGCGCCCGCGTGCGCTGGCAGGTGGTGATGGCGGCCGCCTACGGGATCGGCACGGCGGCGGGCCCATCGCTCGGCGGCTGGCTCAGCCAGCATTTCGGCTGGCGCTCGACGTTCCTCGTGAATCTGCCCGTCGGCGCGCTCGCGCTGTACTTCATCTGGGCGCATTTGCCGCACTACCGGCGCGAGCGCGCGGGCGACGTGCGCATCGACTGGATGGGCGCCGTGCTCGTCGCGCTGGTGCTGGGCGGCTTTCAGACGTTCATCGAGGCCGTGCCGAAGGACGGCCTGACGACGGGCAACGTGATCCTCTCCGCGCTGGTGGCGGCGTGCGCGGCGGCGCTGCTCGCCTGCGAGCGGCGCGCCACGCATCCCATCGTGCCGCTCGACCTCTTCAGGGACCCGCAGCTCGTGACGCTCTTCACGCTGTCGGTGCTGTCGGGCTTCGTGATGTTCTCGCTGATCTTTTTCGCGCCGCTCCTGCTGCAGGGCGGCTTCGGATTGTCGCCGCAGCAGGCAGGCCTGCTCGCGACGCCGATCGCCGCGTGCATTGCGCTCGGCAGCCTGATCAACACGCGCGTCGTGATCCACATGTCGCGGCCCACGGCGATTCTGTCGATCGGCTTTGGCCTACTCGTGGCCGCGTCGGTCGGCATCGCGCTCGCCACGCCCGCGACGCCCCATCGGTATCTCGAGTTGTCGATGGCCGCTGTCGGCATCGGCCTCGGCTTCATTCTCAACAACCTGAACGTGTTCGGTCAGGAGATCGCGGGACGCGAGCGCTTCGGCATCACGACCGCGCTGCTTCAGTCGACGCGCATGGTGGGCGGCATGCTCGGCACCAGCATCGTCGCGACGATCGTGAACCGGCGCTACGCGTCGGGCGTGGAGGATTCGCTGCGCGTGCTCGGCGAGCCGGTCGCGTCGGCCTGGCGGCCGAGGCTGGCCGATCCGCGCATTCTCGTCGACGAGAGCCTGCGCAACTCGCTGCTGATGGAACTGAAACGCGCGGGGCTCGAAGGCCCCGCGCTGCTCGACGCGGCGCGTCACGTGCTCGTGCAGTCGATTCACATCGGCGTGGTGCTGACCGGCTGCGCCGCGCTGGCCGCCGTGTTCGTCGTGCGCCGGATCTCGCACATCACCTTTCGTCGCGGTTAGCCAGGCCGCCCGGCACACCGCGTGCCTTGCGACGGGCTCAAGCGAAGCGGCCGAACGCGTCGCGTTGCGCGAGGCGTACCGTGGGCCTGCGCGCATCGCGACTGTCCCGCCGTCGCCTCGAGTTCGATACGGAAACGGCTCGGCGGCGTATGTCCGTCAGGCCGCGACGGGCATCGGCTTGCAGACGGCGACGCGAATCGCGTCGACGGTGATGTCGAGCGCAATCGTCCGCTCCACGCCGATCTTCACCGGCGGCCCGAGCCGCGTGACTTCGATGCCCGCGCGCCGCAGCAACCGTTCGATCGCCGTGGTCGTCACAGTCACGTAACGGGTGATGCCCATCCGGTCGGCGAAAGTCACCAGTTCGTGGATCGCGTGCATCGTCAAATCTGCGAAGCCAAACGTTTGCGCGCCGTCCGTTTCAATAGCAAATCGGCTCAATTCCCATATATGCCGTCCAAGTGGAGCCGCTTGACCATCCAGTAATTGCGGGAACGTGTCCTTCAGCATGTTCGGCCCTTCCGTCGGCATCAGCCGCCAGCAGCCGCAGACGCGCCGGTCGCCGTCCTGGATGAGCATGTAGTACGGGCCGAGCGCGTCATAGCCGTCGATTTCCATCCCCGCGATGGTCGGAACATCCCAGCCCATCCTGTCCCGGAAGACGCGGGCGCGAAGCCGGTACATTTCGTTGATGTTGTCGTTGTCGAACTCTTGCCGTGTGCCAATCCGAATCGCGGTATGCATGGTGTGCTCCTTACGTGATAGCGGTACGCAGGGAAACGTATGCATTTCGGATAAAAAAAACACCTACTCACCTGGATAGGTGTTAAGTGGGCACGGGGATCACAAAATTGAGACGAGGCAGCCAATCATCAGGGGAAACATCATGGAACTTCAAAATCATTGGCAATCGGGTGTTCACGCAAACGTTCAACCGACCGTCCAGAGCCGTAGTTCGGAGCCGTCGTCCAATGTGGATCGCGTGCTGATCATCGCGTACCGCAAGAAAAAGAAAGAGAGCCAGCGTCAGTTCTGGGCGCGCTTCGGCGTGACGCAGTCGCGCGGCAGCCGCTTCGAATCGGGCGCGGAGATTCCGGCTCCCGTATCGATCCTGCTGGGCCTGTACTTCACGAAAACGGTCACGGACGGCGATCTGGGCAGGGCAGAGAAGGTGCTCCACAACCCGGAAGCCCGTGAGCTGATCAACCTGGATCAATAAGGCCGAGTTGCGTCGCAATCACGGCGGCAGCGCGCCGTGAGTTCACGCCGAATTTCGCGCGAATGTTCTTGAGATGGAAGTTCACCACTGCTTCCGAACAATTGAGAATGTGCGAAATTTCCCAAGTGGACTTACCGCGCGCGGTCCATTTCAGACATTCCTGCTCGCGCGGCGTGAGCTTCGGCACCAGCGCCTGCGTGTGAGCATCCAGATGGGGCTGGCTCGTGTCGATGACCAGGTCGCGCAAAAGCACCAGGTTTGGCAGCACGACATCGAGATGGCTCCAGAATTCGTCGGTCGGATTCCGATCGTTCACGAAGCAGATCAAGCCCGATTCCTGTCTAGGCCCATGAATGGGCAGACTCACACCCGCGCGCAGACCATATGCGCGGGCTTCCTCGTACATCGTTTGCTGCGGGTACGTCGCGAACAGGTCAGGCGACCAGATCAGCGGTGACGAGCGTGTCATGCAGTGCGCAACGGTCGGATCGATGTGTGCGAAACCATGCGCGTTGTAGAACTGCCGCCAGGCCGGCGAGTACGTGCTGCGAATGAACGCGTCCTCCAGCCGGATACCCGGGCGCGGAAGAATCCCGACCAGCACGCGATCGAAGCCCCACCCGTCGGCGAGACGAGCGACTTCGCGGAACCAGGTGACGTCGTTCTCCGCTTGCAGCAAAGGCGACATCTGCTCAATGAAATGTTGCGGCAAGGTGCTATCTCTCGAGGTTCGCAGCGGAGCGGGCTTTGGCCATGGCGATGCTGCGGATACTCCTGATGTTGGTGTACATCAATTTATCACCATTATTGGCTTTTTAATGCGAAATGGCGATACCCGATTTCGAGTTTCTTCATTTTTGCCCCAAAAGGAAGCTTGCCGGGATAGTCGATTAAACCGGCTTGGCGAAATAGTGCATTAAGTGGCGCAATCCGCTCCTGGCGTGGCAAACAGCCGTTCTTTAAAGTGCGTCATTTGAAAGGCGTTTGCACATTATTGAATCGGTACTAAATACGCAGGACCTCTAAATCGGAATAGATTGCAAAACGTTTGAATCAAACAGGCCGTGATTTTCAAGACGTTGTCATACCAGAATTTTTCGAAATCGACGCCCGGATAACAGCGCGAAAGCCTTCATTCGTGTGATGAAAGTCGTTTCCAGGCACAACGCGCAGAAGCGCCGCGCGGCCCGAGGTTGTTTGACAACATTGGCGGCGCAATGCTAACTTGCCCGCGTGATCGTCTGCGAGCCGCCCCATGAACGTGTCCCCTATTCTCGAAAGCGAGTATTCCGCCAGTGTCATGGCGGTTCCGCCGCTTGCGCGCCGCGCCGATCTGACGCTCGATCCGGCCGAAAACCACAAGTTGATCCGTCACATCGAGACGGGCGGGGTGCGTACGCTTCTCTATGGCGGCAATGCGAACCTGTATCACGTTGCAGTCAGCGAGTATCGCGAGCTGCTGGATATGCTCGCGGCGCTCGCCGGTCCCGCGACGCGTGTAATTCCCGCCATCGGCCCCGACTACGGGAAGATGCTCGACCAGGCGCGCATTCTCGCGCAGACACTGTACCGAACCGCGATGGTCCTGCCCTTGACGGGCTTCACGACATCCGAGGGCGTCGAGGCGGGGCTCACGCGCATCGCCGACACCGCAGGCATCCCGCTCACGCTGTACATCAAGAGCGAGAGCTACGTGAGCGTCGATACGCTCGCGCGGCTTGTGGACCGCGGCACGCTCATTGCTGTGAAGTACGCGATCGTGCGCGACGATCCATCACGTGACGACTACCTTCGCCGGCTGCTGCAAAACGTGAGTGCGGCGAGGGTGATTTCAGGAATGGGCGAGCGGCCGGCGCTCGCGCATGTGCGGCAATTCGGTCTCGCCGCATGGACGACGGGCTCGGGCTGCATCGCGCCGCGTGCGGTGATGACTTTGCTCCGCGCGGCGAAGGCGAAAAACGCCAATACATCGACAGATGACGACGAAGCACAGCGTCTTTACGACGCCTTCATGCCGCTCGAAACCTTGCGCGACGAGATCTCGCTGATCCGCGTGCTGCACGACGCGGTGACGTTGTCGAAGCTCGCGGACATGGGGCCGGTTCTGCCGTTGCTGAGTTCGACGCCGCCCGAACATCATGCGAAGATCGAAGCTGCGACGCTGGCCTTGCTCGACTTCGAGCGGCGACTCGCGGAATCGTCCGCCCATTCATGACGTCGCACACACTATTTGGATTCCAGGCCGCGCGATGCGACATGATCCGCGTCGCGCGGCCATCGACAGGAGCTGGACATGCAGATTACCGGTGACATGCTGATCGGCGGGTCGGCGGTGCGCGGCACCAAAGGCACGCTGCGCGCGTTCGACCCGGCGCGCAACATGGAAATCGAACCCGAATTCGGCGCGGGCGGCACGGTCGAGGTGGACCGCGCGTGCGCGCTGGCCGCGCTCGCGTTCGACCCGTATCGTCAAACGTCGCTCGAAGTGCGCGCGCATTTCATCGAGACGATTGCTGAGAACATTCTCGGGCTCGGCGATGCGCTGATCGAGCGCGCGCAGGCCGAATCCGCGCTGCCGAAGGCACGGCTCGAAGGCGAGCGCGCGCGCACCGTGGGGCAACTGAAGCTGTTCGCATCGCTGGTGCGCGAAGGCCGCTGGCTGACCGCGACGCTCGATTCCGCGCAGCCGGACCGCAAGCCGTTGCCGCGGCCCGACTTGCGCATGCAGAAGATTCCTGTGGGCCCCGTCGCCGTATTCGGCGCGAGCAATTTTCCGCTCGCATTTTCCGTGGCGGGCGGTGATACGGCATCGGCGTTCGCGGCGGGTTGCCCTGTCGTCGTGAAGGCGCATCCGGCGCATCTCGGGACGTCCGAGCTGGTCGGCCGCGCGATCCAGAAAGCCGCCGCCGACTGCGGCCTGCACGAAGGCGTGTTTTCGCTCGTGATCGGCGCGGGCAACGAGGTCGGCGAGGCGCTCGTCCAGCATCCCGCGATCAGGTCGGTCGGCTTCACGGGCTCGCGCAGCGGCGGCCTGGCGCTCGTGAATCTCGCGCAGAAGCGCCGCGAACCGATTCCCGTGTTCGCCGAAATGAGCAGCATCAATCCGATGTTCGTGCTGCCCGGCGCGCTCGCGAAGCGCGCGGAGCAGATCGCGACGGGCTTCGTCGAATCGGTGACGCTCGGCGTCGGCCAGTTCTGCACGAACCCCGGTCTCGTGCTGCTTCTCGAAGGTCCGCACAAGAAGGCATTCATCGACGCCGCCGCGAAGGCGCTCGCGCAGAAGAGCGCGCAGACCATGCTGACGCCGGGCATCGCTAACGCGTACCAGGACGGCGTCACGCATCGCACCGAGCAGCGCGGCGTGCAGAGCATTGCGCGCGGCACCTCGTCGGATGCGACATGCGCGGCGTTGCCCGCGCTGTTCCAGACGGAAGCGATGCACTTCCTCGCGTCCACGGAACTGGAGGACGAGATCTTCGGGCCGACGTCGCTGATCGTGACCTGCACGGACATCGAAGAAATGGTGAAGGTCGCCGAGTACCTCGAAGGCCAGTTGACGGCCACGCTGCACCTCGAAGCCGACGACTACGACATCGCGCGGCGTCTGCTGCCGACGCTCGAGCGCAAGGCCGGCCGCATTCTGGCGAACGGCTTCCCGACGGGGGTCGAGGTGTCGTACGCGATGGTGCATGGCGGCCCGTACCCGGCGACCTCCGATTCGCGCGCGACATCGGTCGGCGCAACGGCCATCGAGCGTTTCCTGCGTCCCGTCTGCTACCAGGATTTGCCCGCCGATCTGCTGCCGCAGTCGCTGCGCGACGAGAATCCGCTGAAGCTCTGGCGTCTGCGCGACGGCAAGCCTGCGCAAGCGTAAGCGCAAGAGCAAGCGCGGCCGCATCCAACAGCAATCAATTCGAAAAAAAAGACCGCCGAATACCGGGCGTCGATTCCATTCGACGCCCGGCGTTCGCACCGACAGCGCCATGACCGAACCCAGCAATCACCGACGCTATCCCGATCCTTCCATCCGCAGTTTCGATCCCCGCTTCGACGCGTTGCGCCTGGCATCGGCTTCCGTCGAGTGCCTGTACCAGGGCGCGCGCTGGTCGGAAGGGCCCGTCTGGTTCGGCGACGGCCGCTACGTCCTGTGGAGTGACATTCCGAACAACCGCATCCTCCGCTGGGACGAAGAGACGGGGGCCGTCACGCCGTTTCGCCGGCCGTCGAACAACGCGAACGGCAACACGCGCGACCGCGAGGGGCGGCTCGTCACCTGCGAGCATCTGACGCGGCGCGTCACGCGCACCGAATACGACGGCTCGATCACGGTGATCGCCGAGCGCTACCAGGGCAAGCGCTTCAACTCGCCGAACGACGTGGTTGTGAAGTCGGACGGCTCGATCTGGTTTACCGATCCGTCGTTCGGCATCGACAGCTTCTACGAAGGCGAAAAGCAGCAATCCGAGTTGCCGCAGAACGTGTATCGCGTCGACGGCCAGACGGGCGAAGTGGCGATGGTCTGCGATGAAGTGATCGGGCCGAACGGGCTCGCGTTCTCGCCGGACGAGTCGGTGCTGTACATCGTCGAGTCGCGCTCGAAGCCGCGCACGATCCGCGCGTTCGACGTCGTCGGCGACGGCCGGTCGCTCGCGAACAACCGCGTGCTGATCGACGCGCAGCAAGGCACGCCGGACGGCTTTCGCGTCGACATCCACGGCAACCTGTGGTGCGGCTGGGGCATGGGCACCGAAGAGCTCGACGGCGTGCGGGTGTTCTCGCCGCAAGGCGAAGCGCTCGGGCACATCGCGCTGCCGGAACGTTGCGCGAACGTGTGCTTCGGCGGCCGGCATCGCAACCGGCTCTTCATGGCCGCGAGCCACGGTCTCTATTCGCTGTACGTGAACACGCAAGGCGTGCGCGGCGGCTGACGCAACACGCGCGTCCAGCACGACGACTGGCCGATTGTTCAAAGTTGCCTAACAAGTTACGCGTCAGTGTTCTCCCTATGATGCATGGCCAGGCTTGCTAATCCGGCTGAAATCGTTGTCACAAAAGGATTTGAAGATTCTGTAAGCCTGCCTTGCCGCGAACGGCCCCGGGCAGAATTTGCTTGACATCATGCCCGCGCCTTCGTTATGTTTCACTGACTAGCAGCCCGTAGTACGTCACCGCCGCATTCCGGTCGGCGGACGTTCCATACCAAGAGGCGAGGAGACGAAATGGCTTTTTCTGGCAGGTTGTCAGTGAAGTTGGCAGGTCTGTGCGTGGCTGTCGGTGCCGCAGTCGCTGGGTTCACACAAACGGCGCGAGCGGCCGATGCCGTCACGCTCAACATCGTCGACGTCGCCGGCGATCTTCAATTGACGCAAAAGGGTTTCGAAGCCTTCAAGGCCAAATACCCGAATCTCGTCTCCAACATCACGTACACGAACGCGCCCGCGCCGCAATTGCCCGGCAAGATCAAGGCGATGCAGGCGGCCGGCCGCTCGGACATCGATCTCGTGCTGACGGGCACCGATGCGCTCGCGGCCGGCATCGAACAGAACCTGTGGATCAAGCTGCTGCCCGACCAGAACGCGCTGCCCGGCGTGCTCGACAAGTACGCGCCGGGTCCGCGCAAGATGCAGGACATCGCGCAAGGTTACGGTGTCGAAGTCGCGTACATGCCGGCCGGTCCGCTGATCGAATACAACCCCGCCAAGGTCAGCGATCCGCCGAAGACGCCCGAGCAACTGCTCCAGTGGTGCAAGGCGCATCCGAACAAGCTGATCTACGCGCGTCCGGCAAATTCCGGCCCGGGCCGCACGTTCCTGATGGGTCTGCCGTATGTGCTCGGCGATAAAGACCCGAAAGATCCTGTCAACGGCTGGGACAAGACGTGGGCGTTCCTCAAGCAACTGAACGACTGCATTCCTTACTATCCGGGCGGCACGTCGGCCGTGATGAAGGAACTGGGCGAAGGCACGCGCGACATGACCGTCACGGTGACGGGCTGGGACATCAACCCGCGCGCGCTCGGCATCGTGCCGGCCGAATTCAAGGTGCAGGCGTTCGACAACATGACGTGGGTGAACGACGCGCACTACATGGTGATTCCGAAGGGCGTGCCGAAGGAAAAGCTCGACGTGCTCTACAAGCTGATGAACTTCATGCTGGAGCCCGCGCAGCAGGCGATGACCTATGACGACGGCTACTTCTATCCGGGCCCGGCCATCAAGGGCGTGACGGAAGCGCAGGCGCCGGAGCACAGCCAGGAAGTGCTGAAGAAATTCGGCCGTCCGGAATACGCGAAGCTGCTCGCCGATCGTCCGCACGTTCTGCCGTTGAGCGCGGCCACGATGGTGGCGGCGTTCCAGAAGTGGGACCGCGAAGTCGGCGCGCAGAAGACGAAATAAGACCCGATAGCGTACCCATCACCGCATCAGGTGGGGCAGCCGGTGCGCGCGTATCGTGCATCTTGTGCGCGTGTTGCGCGCATCGGCGATTGTGACGGCAGGCCGCGAGCACTCCGTGCTTTGCGGCGCTGTCATGCAACATCGTAGGGAAGCGACCATGAAGCATCAATTTGAGCAGTTGCGCCTCGAGTCCGTCTGCCGCAATTTCGTCAATGCCGAAGGGCAGCCGGTGGCCGCGTTGCAGGGTCTCGATCTGAACATCCGCCGCGGCGAATTCATCGCATTGCTGGGACCGTCGGGCTGCGGCAAGTCGACGGCGCTCAACTGCATCGCGGGCTTGCAGCCGCTGTCGGGCGGCGGCATCTGGCTCGACGAAAAACGTATCGACGTGCTGCCGCCCGAAAAGCGCGGCTTCGGCATGGTGTTCCAGAACTACGCGCTGTTTCCGCATATGTCGGTGCTCGACAACGTCGGCTTCGGTCTGAAGATGCGCGGCGTAGCGAAGGCGGAAACGGCGAAGCGCGCGCGAGAAGCGCTGCAACTCGTGCAACTGGTCGGCCACGAGAAGAAGCTGCCGGGCCAGCTGTCGGGCGGCCAGCAGCAGCGCGTCGCGATTGCGCGCGCGATCGTGATCGAGCCGCCGCTCATTCTGATGGACGAGCCGCTGTCGAATCTCGACACGAAGCTGCGCATCGAAATGCGCGCCGAGATTCGCCGCATTCACACGCAACTGGATCGCGCGACCATCTACGTGACGCACGATCAGGACGAAGCGCTGTCGATGGCCGACCGCATCGTCGTGATGAGAGAGGGCGTTGTGCAGCAGGTCGCGACGCCGAAGGAAGTCTACGGACGTCCGAAGAATCTGCACGTCGCGCGTTTCATGGGCTATCGCAACGTGCTGCCGTTCACGCTCGAAGGCACGCAGGGCGAAGGCGTGGCCGTGGAGGCGAACGGCGTGCGCCTCGTCGGCATGGCGATGGACGGCTTCAGCAGCAAGCGCGTCGCCGTTGCGCTGCGTCCCGAGGACATGGAGCGCGCCGCGCCCGGTTCGGAGAACGCGTTTGACGCGCAGGTGACGACCGTCGAGTACGGCGGCCGCGATTCGCTGATTCGCGTGAAGAGCGCATTCGGCGAACTGTGGGCGCGCGTCGCGGGCGAATTCACCGAGGGCGAGCGCATCACGCTGCGCGTGCCGCCGACGCGCACGCTCGTCTACGACGGAGAACCGACATGAGCACGGTGACGTCCGCCGCTTCGCGAGCGCTCGTCGCGCCGCGCGATCGCAAGGCGTGGCTCGTGTCGCCAGCCTTGCTGTTCATCCTTGCGCTCTTCGTCTATCCGTTCGCCTACGGGCTCGCGCTGTCGTTCAGTCCGATGGAAGGCGGCGGAATGTGGGCGAACTACGCGAAGTTCTTCAGTGACACGTCGATGTGGCCGACCATCCTCGTCACGCTGAAGCTCGCCGTGCCCGCGACGCTGATCAATGTCGGCGTGTCGGTGCCCGTCGCGTTTGCGCTGCGCCGTCCGTCGCCTTATCAGAAGTTCGTGACGACGCTGCTCGTGATTCCCATCACACTCGGCACCGTGCTGATCGCCGACGGCATGCTCACATACTTCGGTCCGAACGGCTGGTTTCCGCAGGCGCTGCAAGGGCTGCATCTCTACAGCGACGAAGTGCGCCTCACGCACAACTTCTGGGGCGTACTGATCTCGCTGATCGTATCCGGCTTTCCGTTCGCGTTTCTGCTGACGCTGTCGTACGTGACGGGCATCGATCCGACGCTCGCGAGCGCCGCCGCGACGCTCGGCGCGAATCCGTGGCAACAGTTCCGGCAGATCTATCTGCCGCTGCTGGTGCCGGGGCTGACGATGGCGGCGTGCCTGTCGTTCGTGCAGGCGTTCTCGGTGTTTCCGTCGGCGGTGCTGCTCGGTGCGCCGGCCGGGCCGACCCGCGTAATGTCGATCGCCGCCGCCGAGGCCGCGTTCGAAAACTACGACTACTCGCTAGCTTCGGCGATCGCGATCGTGATGGGATTCGTGCAACTGGTGATCGTCGCCGCGATGCTGGGCGCGCGCCGCTTCTTCTACAGCGGACCGGCGACGGGAGGTAAGGGCTGATGGCAACCGATCGTCAAGTCGCGCATCCGTGGCCCGCCACGCCGCAAGGGCAAACGGTGAAGTCGATGAAACCGTACGTCAGTCTGCGCGACCGCGTGTACAAGGCGCTCGTCTGGGGCGCGATGATTTTCTTTCTGCTGAACATCGTATTGCTGATCGCGACGGTCGCCGTCAACTCGATCGCGACGCGCTGGTTCGGCACGCTGCTGCCGCAGGGCTTCACGCTGCACTGGTACGCGCAGGCGTGGAGTGACTTCCAGCTGGCGGCCGTGCTGTGGGTGACGGTCGAAGTGGTCGGCGCGGTGGTGCTGCTGTCGATCCTGCTCGGCGTGCCCGCCGCGTATGCGCTCGCACGCGTGCAGTTTCGCGGCAAGCGTTTCGCGATGCTCGTGTTCCTGCTGCCGCTGATGGTGCCGCCCGTCACGTACGGCATTCCGATGGCGACGGTGATGTACAAGGTCGGGCTCGCGGGCACGCTCGCCGGTGTGATCCTCGCGAACCTCGTGCCCGCGCTGCCGTTCGTCATTCTCGTGATGACACCGTTCATCGAGCAGATCGATCCGAATCTGGAATCGGCGGCGCGCATTTTCGGCGCGAACACGTTCCGCTATTTCCGCTATGTGCTGCTGCCGTTGCTGGTGCCCGGCATGCTCGCGGCGGGTCTGCTGGTGCTGGTGCGCACGATCGGCATGTTCGAGCTGACGTTCTTCACAGCTGGGCCGTCGACGCAAACGCTCGTCGTCGCGTTGTATTACGCGGTGTTTTCGACGGGCGTGCGCGCACCGCAATCGATCGACGCGATGGCGATGATCTATATGGCGATTACGCTGATCTGGGTGTTGATCGCGCTGCAGTTCGTGAGCCCGACGCAGATCGTGTCGCGCGTCAAGGAGCAGCGGGCGTAGGCGCGCCCGCTTGCCCGCACGCGTCAGCGCGGCGCGCGTTGGCCCACGTGCAATAGGCCCAACTCGATGGCCAGCGCTCAATGGCTCATTAGCCGCCTACGCGATAAACCCGTCCCGTCTGCGCGCCCTCGACGCTGCGCAGATAGCCCTGCGCGGCCTTGCTTGCGTCGACGGGTTCGAAGCCGCGGAAGAACGGCGCATAGCTTTCCATCGATTCCGTCAGCACAGTCGGACTGACGACGTTGATGCGGATGCCGCGCGGCAGCTCGATCGCCGCGCCTCGCACGAAGCCTTCGAGCGCGAGGTTTACGGTGGTCGCGCTGACGCCCTGGCTGATCGGCTCGTCGGCGAGAATGCCGCTCGTCAGCGTGAACGATCCGCCGTCGTTCACGTACTTTTGCGCGGCGAGCACGAAATTGATCTGTCCCATCAGCTTGTCGCGCAGGCCGATCCAGAACTGCTCGATCGTCATCTCGGTCAAGGGCCCGAAATGGACTTTGCCGGTCGCCGTGACCACGGCATCGACGTTGCCGATTTCCTGAAACAGCCGTTCGATACTCGCCGGGTCCGTGCTGTCGACGCGATGCGCGCCACGCGTCGCGCCCACTTCGATCACTTCGTGACGCGCTTTCAATGCGGCGGCGACGGCCTGGCCCAGCGTACCCGTTGCGCCGATCACAACGACTTTGCTCATGTGCTGCTCCGTGAGGTCAAGAAGATGCACCGATTATGCGGACTGCAACGCCGCCGAAAAAGGCGTGTAAGCGACGAGGTCATGAAACCAGCGGTTTCGAATCGCACGTGTGCGTATGCGTAGCGAAACGAAACGCGATGGAGTTGTGCGAGAGCACGCAAACGTTCGCCATCGCACAGACGAACGCCACATGGCGGCTAACGCGCGATTGAAACGCAAACGCGAAAAATGCGCGAAAGCTCGTGAACGTGCGTGACGCGTCAACGGATTGACGCGTCACGCGAAACGACGCTCACTCGTCGCGTTCGAGTTCGATGACGCGCGTCGGCCGTTGATGGTTGAGCGCGAAGTGCACGCGTCCGCGCAACTGATCGCCAGTAAGCGAATACGACTGGTGGAAGCGGTCGTCGAAACGCTCGACCGTCGCGGGCGCGATCATGCCCTTGTCGATCACGTGATAACCCGGCTCCAGTGCGAGCAGCAGATGGTTGCCGCCGATACGGCTATCGAATCCCGCCAGCTCCGCTAACGGATCGTCGGGCACGCTGTTGACGAGCGTTGCGTTGCTCGTCGTGATCTCGTCGGGGCCGATGGGCCCATGGCCCGCGATGCGCGCAGCTTCGTGATTCTTGCTGTCGGTATCGACAGTGCTGTCGTGCGTGCGATCGTTATGCATTTCGGCGCTGCGCGCCAGCGCGGTTCCGGACTGCGTCGCGGGCACCGGGCGTGTATTGAGGCTCATTTTGTGTCCTCCTTTGCTTGTGGTCCCAAACATAGGATAGGAGCAAATCCCGTTCCGCGTGAGCGTACGATTACCTGTCGAACTACGCGTGACGGCCGTTCGGGCGACCGGCAATTTTTTGCTAATTTTTTCGTGGACGTCCAATTTCTACAGAGTATGATTCTTGTTCGACGAGCGCAGCAACACCCTGCATGACCGCGGCGACCTCGCGGACTGTTTCAGCCCACGGCACCTGCACTCGTGAGAGAACCATAAGGACCATCTATGGGGCAGTCAGGGGCGGGTGACTCATGCACGTTGATGCTGCATTCACACATCGTGGCTACTTGCTTAATTGCGCGCCGGCGCGCGCGGGCGATGGAACATGGCAACCGTATGTCGTCGTGTCGCGTTCGAGCGATGGTGAACTGGTCGCCAACCGTTTCTTCCCAACTGACCTCCGTTTCGCCGACGAAGCCGCTGCTATTGCGCACGCGCGCGACTGGGCCGTGCGCTGGATCGACGCGAGCAGCATGACCGTATAAGCACGCTGTATTGCACGCCCTTTAGCACATCACTTGCTGCGCAATGCCACGCATGACGCGACGCGCACAGCATCACGCGTGCCGTATGCAAAGCGCACGAGGGCCGCACGGCATGCGGCGAAACGCGGTAATCTCTGGGGACAGTTCACTCTAATCGCGCCTCGTGCGCGAACGATGTTGTCGCCATGTCAAATGTTTCTTCTCACAACTGGGGCCTCGAACAGATCGTCGCCGATTTGCGCGCGTCGCGTGAAGAGCTGCATCGCACGCGTCATCCGCGCGGCATTCGCGAACTGCCTTCGCGCGATGCCGTGATCAACATCGTCGGCGGATTGCGCGCCGCGCTTTTTCCGACGCACTACGGCGCGCCCGATCTGACCGACGAAAGCGTCGATTACTACGTCGGTCATACGCTCGAAAGCACGTTGCGGCTGCTGTCCGAACAGATCCGCCGCGCGCTGCGCTTTCTGCCCGAGCACGCCGAGACCACGGACGCCGAACTGAGCGCGCGCGCCTTCAATGTCGCGCGCGATTTCGGCAAGCAGTTGCCCGCCATCCGCGCGCTGCTCGTCAGCGATATTCAGGCTGCCTACATTGGCGACCCCGCCGCGCAGCACATCACCGAGATCCTGCTGTGCTATCCGGGCGTCTGGGCGATGACGCATCATCGGCTCGCGCACGCGCTGCATCGGCTCGGCGTGCCGCTGCTCGCTCGCTTCATCAACGAGATCGCGCATTCGGCGACGGGCATCGATATTCACCCCGGCGCGCAGATTGGCCCGAGCTTTTTCATCGATCACGGCACGGGCGTCGTGATCGGCGAAACGGCGATCATCGGCGAGCGCGTGCGCCTCTATCAGGCGGTCACGCTCGGCGCGAAAAGCTTTGCCGCAGATGAAGACGGCACGCTCGTGAAGGGCAACGCGCGCCATCCGATCGTCGAAGACGACGTCGTGATCTATGCCGGCGCGACGATTCTCGGCCGCGTGACGATCGGACGGGGCTCGGTGATCGGCGGCAACGTGTGGCTTACGCATAGCGTGCCGCCTGGCAGCAGCGTGTCGCAAGGCAAGATCCGCGAAGGCGAGCGCACGCGCAACGACGAAGGGCGGCGGTGATGCACGAATGTTCGATCGCACGATTGATGGCGCCACTCGAAACGCGTCCGTTCGATATGAGCGAATGACAAGCGAATGAAACGATGAAGCCGCGTGGACGCGTTCAGATGCTGCGTTGTGCGCTCGACGGCGTCGAAGCGACGGCCGCGCACACGACGCATGCGTTCGCGCGTCATTCGCATGATCGCTTCGGCATCGGCGTCGTCGTCGCGGGCGGTCAGCGTTCGGCAAGCGGGCGCGGGCCTGTCGAAGCGCGCGCGAAAGACGTCATCACGGTCAATCCCGGCGAAGTGCACGACGGCAGTCCGCTCGACGAACACGGACGCGCGTGGCGCATGCTGTACTTCGAGCCGTCGCTCGTGTACGCGACGCTCGCCGAATGCGCGCATGCGCCCGTGCGCGAAGTGGAACTGACGCGGCCCGTGCTGAACGATCCGCAATTGTCCGCGTGCTTCACGCGTCTGTACTCGGTCGCGGTGAGCGCGGCGAATGAACGAGCGGGCTTCGATGACCTTGCGTGCGAAGAAGCGCTGCTCGCGCTTTTTGCGCACGTGGGTCGGCATCACGCGACGCCGCTCACGCCTGAACGCGAACACATCGGCCCGATCGTGCGAGCAAGAAGCCGCATCGACGACGATCCCGCGTCGTCTGCGACGCTCGCTGACCTCGCCGCCGAAGCGGGCATGAGCCGCTTCCAGTTGTTGCGCAGCTTCGCGCATGAAGTCGGCTTGCCGCCGCACGCGTACCGGATGCAGCGTCGCGTGGCGCTCGCGCGGCGGCTCATCGCCAGCGGGACGGCGCTCGCGGATGCCGCGGCCTGCGCCGGTTTCTCGGACCAGAGCCACATGACGCGCGCATTCGTCCGGCTCCTCGGCATCACGCCCGCGAGCTACGCGGGTGCTGTCCGCTGACTCGCGCGGCCGTTTTGCATAGGGCTCTGCAATAACGTTCAAGACTGCGCATTCGTGTGCGCAATACGCTCCTCGCATCGTTTGATATGAGGAGGCGCGCCATGCATGCGCGTTATGTCGGTTACTTCTTTTGCGCGCTCGCGATGATCGGCGTGGGCAGCACGGTCGTCGTCAGCAAGGCGATTGCGGGCGGCTTGCCGCCGTTCTCGGCGACCGCGCTGCGCTTCGCGATCGCGTTGCCGGTTTTCGTCGCGATGATGCGCGTGCGGAAGCTTCCGTGGCCCAAGCTCGATGCGCACGACAGGTGGCTCGCGATCGCCCAGGCGGGAGCCGGGAGCGTCGGCTATACGGTGTGCCTGATCGGCGGGATGCGGCTCGCTTCGGCCGCCGATGCGGGCGTGATCGCGGGCACGTTGCCGGCCGTGTCGGCGGTCGTGGCCGCCCTGGCGCTCGGCGAGCGGCCGTCGCCCGCGCTGCTTGGCGCGATTGCGCTCGCTACAGGCGGCGTGCTCGCCTGCACCGTGCGGCCCGACGATCTGACGGCGTCGCACGGCGCGCATTCTCTGGCGGGCAACGCGCTGGTGTTCGCGGCCGTCGTCTGCGAGGCGCTTTTCATTCTGCTCAACCGCAAGCTGCGCACACCTGTCGCCGCGCTGCCGCTGTCGGCGCTGATGAGCGGGATCGGCTTTCTCGTCGCCATCGTGCCCGCATGCTTCGAAGCGCCGTGGCGCCTGCCGCTCGACGCGAACCTGATGGCGGCGCTCGCGGGCGTCGTCTATTACGCGCTCGTGCCGACGGTGCTGGGCTTCGTGCTGTGGTACGCGGGCGCGGCGCGCGTGAGCGGCGCAGAGGCGGGGCTCGTGACGGCGCTCGTGCCTGTATCGACGCTTGCCCTTGCGGCCGGCGTGCTGCACGAGCCGATCAGCCGAGCGCAATTGATGGGCGTCGCGTGCGTGCTCGCGGCCATGTTGCTCGCGACGTTTGGGCAAGGCCGGCAGATGGGCGCGCGACGCGCGGCGGGTTAGGGTTGGCGGCTCGATGCTGCGTTCCGACCCGGCGGCGCGTCTGAATGCGGGTCAGAAAGAACGGGTTTTGCGAGCCGCTCAGGTATTCGCCACGCTCATTGAAGTCGGGCTATTGACGATCGACAGAAACTCGCGGCGCGTCGATGGGTCCGAGCGGAATGTGCCGAGCATGCGCGACGTGACCATCTCCACGCCCGCCTTGTGCACGCCGCGCGTCGACATGCATTGATGCGACGCTTCGAGAATCACGCCGACACCCTTCGGCTGCAATACTTCGTTGAGCGTATCGGCGATCTGCACGGTCATCTTTTCCTGAATCTGCAGACGCTTGGCGAACGCATCGACGAGCCGCGCGAGCTTCGAAATGCCAACCACGCGATGCTCAGGCAAATAGGCGACATGCGCGCGCCCGATGATGGGCACCATGTGATGCTCGCAATAGCTCTCGAAGCGGATGTCCTTCAGCACGATCATTTCGTCGTAGCCGTCCACTTCGGAAAACGTGCGGGCCAGAATGTCGCGCGGCTCGACGTCGTAGCCCGCGAAAAATTCCTCATACGCACGCACGACGCGCGACGGCGTATCGATCAGCCCTTCGCGCCGCGGATCGTCGCCGGCCCAGCGCAGCAGCACGCGCACGGCTTCTTCGGCTTCGTCGCGGGACGGACGGTTGGGTGTGTCGGCGGGTGTATTTGTCTTCGTAGTCATCCCTCGCTCCAGTTCCAGTAAAACGCGAATCGCACGTTGGGGCATTGTTCCATGTTTCGCGACCCCACGCCCTACATGGATATGCGCGTGATCGGGGCGCGCTACTCCGACGCGCTACTTCGGCCACTCGTCCTTCGCATCGTTGAACAGCTCCGCGACGACGCCGCGCAGCCAGCTCGCGCGCGGATCGTTGTGGAACTTGCGATGCCAGTGCTGGCGCAAGTCGAAGCGGGGCAACGGCAAAGGCGGTTCGACCAGCGTGATCGACGCATGTTCCGACACGTAGGCGAAGCCGATCGCGTGCGGCACCGTCGCGACGAGATCGCTGCGCGCGAGGATGAACGGCAGGCTCATGAAGTGCGGCGTCTCCAGCACCGCGCGGCGGCGAATGCGCTTTTTCTCCAGATACCGTTCGAGCACTTCCTGGCTGCGTCCTTCGGCGCGCACGACGGCGTGCCCGAGGCCGACGAACTGCTCGAGCGTGAGCGGCGCGCCCGCCAGCGGATGATCGCTGCGCAGCAGGCAGATGAAGCGGTGCGTGAAGAGCCGCTGCTGGAAGAAGTTGTTGCCGGACAGATCCGGAAAATAGCCGACGGCCAGATCGATGTCGCCCGATTCCAGACCGCGCTCCACCAGCGCGGGCGGCAGCGATACCGAGCGCAGATTCGCATGCGGCGCGCGCTCGGCGAAAAGCTGCAACAGACGCGGCAGAAACACGATTTCGCCGACATCGGACAGCGCGAGCGAGAAGGTATGCGTCGATGTCGCAGGATCGAAGTCCTGCGTTTCGAGCATGCCTTTTTCGATGCGCGCGAGCGCCTCGCGAGCGGCGGGAATCAATGCGAGCGCGCGCGGCGTCGGCTCCATGCCGCGCGACGTGCGCACGAACAAAGGATCGTTGAAGTACTCGCGCAGCCGGCCGAGCGCGGTGCTCACGCGCGGCTGGCTTACGCCGAGACGTTCGGCGGCGCGGCTCACGTTGCGCATGTCTTCGAGCGCGACGAGGTAGGGAATCAGGTTGAGATCGAGTTCTGCCATGCTGGGGGCGCGGGCTTTGCAATGGCACGCATATTATCGATAAAACGTATACAACGTAGCCTGGCAATCGCGCTGCCGCATATCAGGGAAAGCGCCGACGGCGACCCGGCGCGTTCCGATGCGGCCTCGCGGATGCTGGCGGAGAATGATGCGGGATTCGCGTTTCGAGATGGCCGGGTGCATCAGGACCCAAGCCCACGCAACGCCCGCGTAGGGCAAACCACGAATCCGTTGCCTTGACAAGAGACGCGGGCGCAAACCATAATGCGCCGGTACGTTCGCTAAACGAAACTGTGTTCGTATAAAGAACTTTTTGGGTTCAATGCGAAATACAAGCGGAAGGCGGACCAAACTCATGCGGCCTGCAGCAGGTCTGCATGCCGTCAGCAGGGCCATGAAGGACGAAAGCGGGCGTGGAGACCGTCCGGCGCATAATTCCGTCGAGCGGTCGGCGGATCACACGGCGCGCGGAACGACGCGTTCCAGAGGAAATTCGACATGATCAACAAGATTTTCGAGTCACTCCAGTCGGCGGTCGCCGACGTGCATGACGGCGCGACCGTCATGATCGGCGGCTTCGGGACGGCCGGCATGCCTTCCGAGCTGATCGACGCGCTCATCGAACAGGGCGCGAAAGAACTTACGATCGTCAACAACAACGCCGGCAACGGCGACACGGGCCTCGCGGCGCTGCTCAACGCGAAGCGCGTGCGCAAGATCATCTGCTCGTTCCCGCGTCAGACCGACTCGTATGTGTTCGACGCGCTCTATCGCGCCGGTGAAATCGAACTGGAACTCGTGCCGCAAGGCAATCTGGCCGAGCGCATCCGCGCGGCGGGCGCGGGCATCGGCGGCTTCTTCACGCCGACGGGCTACGGCACGAAGCTCGCCGAAGGCAAGGAAACGCGCGTGATCGACGGCAAGCACTACGTGCTGGAGTCGCCGCTGCACGCCGACTTCGCGTTGATCAAGGCTTACAAGGGCGACCGCTGGGGCAACCTCGTCTATCGCAAGACCGCGCGCAACTTCGGGCCGATCATGGCGAGCGCCGCGAAGACGGCGATCGTGCAGGTGTCGGAAGTGGTGCCGCTCGGCGCGCTCGACCCCGAAGTGATCGTGACGCCGGGCATCTTCGTGCAGCGCGTCGTCGAAGTGCCGCAAGCGGTACACGCCTCGCAACGAACCGGGCAAGCCGCCTGAAGCAAGGAGACCCGACATGAAACGACTGACCCGCGATGAAATGGCGAAGCGCGTCGCTCAGGACATTCCTGAAGGCGCTTATGTGAACCTCGGCATCGGCGTGCCGACGCTGGTGGCGAACCACCTCGACGCGAACAAGGAAATTTTCCTGCACAGCGAAAACGGCCTGCTCGGCATGGGCCCGGCGCCCGCGAAAGGCGAGGAAGACGATGAGCTGATCAACGCCGGCAAGCAGCACGTCACATTGCTGACGGGCGGCGCGTTCTTCCACCACTCCGATTCGTTCGCGATGATGCGCGGCGGCCATCTCGACTACTGCGTGCTCGGTGCGTTCCAGGTGTCGTCGAAGGGCGACCTCGCGAACTGGCACACGGGCGCGCCCGACGCGATTCCCGCCGTGGGCGGCGCGATGGATCTGGCCATCGGCGCGAAGCAGGTGTTCGTGATGATGGAGCATCTGACGAAGCAGGGCGAAAGCAAGATCGTCGCGGAGTGCTCGTATCCCGTGACGGGCGTGGGCTGCGTCGACCGCATCTATACGGACCTCGCGATGATCGACGTGACGAAGGACGGCCTCGTCGTGCGCGAGATCTTCTCCGATATCGACTTCGCGGAACTGGAGAAGCTGACGGGCGTCGCGCTGATCGACGGCACGCAGCAGGCGCGCGCGGCTTGAGGCTCGCACAAAGCCAGGCCACCGCGTAAGGAAAAACGCGCGCGACAGCGCGCGTGACCTCCGCGCGGCGTTCGGCGACAATGAAGCCGAATGCCGCGCGCTTTCAGGCGCTGCATTCAGGCGCAATATCGACGCGCATTCCTCCCGAAGCACTGATCATCATGCTAGAAGCCAGCGCCCGCCTGACCATCCTGATCTGCGGCACGCAGCCGATGAACGACATCTGGTCGCCGCGCGCGACGCTGCAGCGGATGCTCGACGTCGAAGCCGCGCTCGCGCGCGCATCGGCTGCGCATGGCGTGATTCCGAAGTCGGCCGTCGCCGCGATCGAAGCGACGTGTCACGCGGACAAGCTCGACGCCGATGCGCTCGCACGCGATGCCGCGCTCGGCGGCAATCTCGCGATTCCCCTCGTCAAGCAGCTGACCGCGCGCGTGAAAGACGCGGACGCGGAAGCGTCGAAGTTCGTCCATTGGGGCGCAACGAGCCAGGACATCATCGATACGGCGACCGTGCTGCAACTGCGCGATACGTTCGATCTGCTCGACGGCGCTTTGTCGTCCACATGCGACGCGATCGCCGCCCTCGCACGGCAGCATCGCGCGACGCCGATGATCGGCCGCACGTGGCTGCAACAGGCGTTGCCCATCACGCTTGGCCTGAAGTTCGCGCAATGGCTCGATGCGCTGCTGCGTCATCGCGAGCGTCTCGACGCGCTGCGCGAACGCGTGCTCGTGCTGCAATTCGGCGGCGCGGCGGGCACGCTCGCGAGCTTGCGCGACAAGGGCGGCGCAGTTGCCGAAGCGTTGGCGAAAGAGTTGAAACTCGATATGCCCGCCGTGCCGTGGCACACGCAGCGCGATCGGATCGCCGAAACGGCCGCGTTCTTCGGCATGCTGATCGGCACACTCGGAAAGATCGCGCGCGACATTTCATTGCAAATGCAGACGGAACTCGGCGAACTCGGCGAGCCGGTTGCGGCCGGCAAGGGCGGTTCGTCGACGATGCCGCACAAGCGCAACCCCGTCGGCTGCGCGGCCGTGCTGACGGCGGCGACGCGTGCGCCCGGTCTGGTCGCAACGGTGTTTGCGGGCATGGTCCAGGAGCACGAGCGCGCGCTCGGCGGCTGGCAGGCCGAGTGGGATGCGCTGCCCGATCTCGCGCGCCTCGCGGGCGGTGCGCTCGCGAACATCGAGCAGATCGCGAAGGGGCTCGAAGTGAACGTCGAGCGGCTCGCGGAGAACCTGGACGTGACGCATGGCCTGATTCTCGGCGAAGCGGTGATGCTCGCGCTCGGCGACAAGATCGGCCGGCTCGATGCGCATCATCTCGTCGAGCAGGCATCGAAGGAATCGGTGAAGTCCGGCAAGACGCTCTTCGACGTGCTGGCCGCCGATGCGTCCGTCACTCGACACTTGCCCGTCGGGCAACTGCAACGTCTGCTCGATCCCGCTCATTACGTCGGCAGCGCGCACGCTTTCGTGGACGCCGTGCTGGCTCTTCATACCGCGCGCAAAGAAC
The DNA here is from genome assembly GCF_900007165.1 of Paraburkholderia piptadeniae. Taxonomy (GTDB): domain Bacteria; phylum Pseudomonadota; class Gammaproteobacteria; order Burkholderiales; family Burkholderiaceae; genus Paraburkholderia; species Paraburkholderia piptadeniae. The sequence continues at coordinate 2,008 of NZ_CYGY02000065.1, read as the reverse complement.
GCGTGACACAACATCAGGAGTAAAGGAATGCCCTACGCCGCAGTGAATGGCATCGAGCTTCATTACCGGATCGACGGCGACCGTCACGGCAGCGCGCCGTGGCTCGTGCTGTCGAACTCGCTCGGCAGCGACCTGTCGATGTGGACCCCGCAAATCGCCGAGTTCGCAAAGCACTTTCGCGTGCTGCGCTACGACACGCGCGGCCACGGCCACTCGGAAGCGCCGAAGGGGCCGTACACGATCGAGCATCTGACGGGCGACGTGATCGGCCTGCTCGACACGTTGAAGATCGCGCGTGCGAATTTCTGCGGCGTGTCGATGGGCGGGCTTACGGGCATCGGCCTCGCGGCGTGCCACGCGGACCGCATCGATCACATCGTGCTGAGCAACACGGCTGCGCGCATCGGCTCGCCGGAAGTGTGGGTGCCGCGCGCGGCGCGCGCTCGCAGCGAAGGCATGCTCGAGTTGTCGGATGCCGTGCTGCCGCGCTGGTTCACGGCCGAATTCATCGCACGCGAGCCGATCGTCTTCGGCTTTATCCGCGATGTGTTCGTGCATACCGATAAGGAAGGCTACGCGTTGAACTGCGAAGCCATCAACGCAACCGACCTGCGCCCCGAAGTGCACGGCATCAAGGCGCCTGCGCTCGTGATCTCCGGCACGCACGATCTGGCCGCGACGCCCGCGCAAGGCCGCGAGCTGGCTGCGGCGATCTCGGGTGCGCGTTACGTCGAGCTGGACGCATCGCACATTTCGAACATCGAAGTGGCGGACACGTTCACGAAGACCGTACTCGATTTCCTGAAGGGGCAGCGATGAACGATGAACAACGTTACGAAGCGGGCATGGGCGTGCGCCGCGCGGTGCTGGGCGATGCACACGTCGACCGGTCGATTGCGAACCGCACGGAAGTGACGGAAGAGTTTCAGAACTTCATCACGCGCTATGCGTGGGGCGAGATCTGGACGCGCGACGGCTTGCCGCGCCATACGCGCAGCCTGCTGACGATTGCGATGATGGTTGCGTTGAATCGGAGCGAGGAACTCGCGTTGCATCTGCGTGCCGCGCGAAATAATGGCGTGACGCGGGATCAGGTGAAGGAAGTGTTGTTGCAGACGGCTATCTACTGCGGGGTGCCGGCGGCGAATTCGGCGTTCCATCTTGCTGACAAGGTTTTTCGTGAGCAGGATGAGGAGGGCGGCGTGAAGGCGTAGGGTCTACTTCAAAGCGTTTGTCGAAGCCGCGTGAACCTTGTGTCACGCGGCTTTTTTGTTTCTCCACGATTCGATTCGCGCAAACAAAAAGCACCGTTTCCGGTGCGTTCGGAGGGTAATCAGTAAGCCTCAGTAATGAAACCGGCACTGCATCACGTAGATGATTCCGTCCTGCACGATATACACAAGACGGTCAGCCTTCGTGATGCGGCGCGACCAGAATCCCGTCAGATCGCCTTTCAGGGGTTCGGGCTTACCGGTTCCTTTGAAGGGATCGCGCGCTATCTCCTCAATAAGACCATTGATCTCCTTCACGATTGCGCGATCGTGTGCCTGCCAATACAGATAGTCGTCCCACCCGTCTGAACTCCACGCGACCTTGCATCTATTTACTGCTGCGGCTTTGTTTTTTGTTTTCTTTTGTTGCGTCATCGTTCAGCAAGTCCTTTTCGAAGGTCTTGCCGGCCTTAAACTCGGCAATCGAACGGCGCAGGCGTTCAGCATTCGTCGGTGTCCCCAGCAGATGCAGGGTTTCCTGAATGCTATTGTAGTCGTCCAGCGAAATCATCACCACGTGCTCACCCCGCTGCCGCGTGATGATGGTCGGTTCATGATCTCTGCACACCGTATCAAGAGCCTGCTTAAAGCTGGCTCGAGCCTCGCTAAAAGTCAGGATGTTCATTTCAACCCCTATCTCATGCCTGTGAACAGGCTTTTATACTTCACCCAGATTTCATTGTACGTAGTTCTGTACCATTTGACAAGAAAACTGATCGCTAGTGTTCTGTCTCAGA
>NZ_CYGY02000067.1:3136-168666 GCF_900007165.1 Paraburkholderia piptadeniae | reverse complement strand
GCGACGCGATCGAGGGCTACGGCAAGGCGGCCATCGTCGGCACGTCGGGCGAAATAGAGCACGCGTCCGCGCTGATTCACACGCTGCGTTTCGGCAACCACTATCGCAAGGCCGTCGGCGCGAAGAGCTATCTGAGCTTCACGAATCTGCGCGGCGGCCCGAACTGCCCGATCTCGATTCCGCTGATGCACAAGCACGACGAAGGCATGCGCTCGCACTATCTGACCGTGCAGTTTTCGATCGTCGATGCACCCGCGCCCGATGAACTCGTGATCGCGCTGGGCGCATCGATTGGAGGCCGTCCGCATCACCGTATCGGCGACCGTTATCAGGATCTGAAGGAACTCGAATCCAATGAAGCCTGAACTGGCGCCCGAGCGGGCGGTGTCGCATGGCGAGGCCGCGGGCACGTGCTATAGCGTCTATGCGCCGCGCTCCGACGAAAGCGGCGAGACGGTCGTGCTGATCCACGGCGTGGGCATGAACCAGAGCGTTTGGGCGCCGCAGATCGACGCGTTGACGGCGTCGTTTCAGGTCGTCGTGTACGACATGCTCGGTCATGGCGACAGCGCGTTGCCGACGCCCGCGCCGACGCTCGACGAATACGCGGCGCAACTCGAAGCGCTGCTCGACACGATGCGAATCGGGCGCGCGCATATCGTCGGGCATTCGATGGGCGCGCTCGTCGCGCTCGAATTCGCGCTGACGCATCCGCAGCGCACGCTGAGTGTCGCGGCGCTGAACGCGGTGTACGACCGCACGCCCGCGCAGCGTGAAGCCGTCATGACGCGCGCCGCGACGCTGAACGACACGCCCGCCGATGCAGGCGTCGACGCGACGCTCTCGCGCTGGTTCGGCGATCCGATTCCCGTTCATCTGACGCAGGCGGCGCTGGCCGTGCGCGAGTTGCTGCTGTCCGTCGATCCCGTCGGCTATGCGCGCACCTATCGGCTCTTTGCCAGCTCGGACGATGCCCACGTCGGCCGCCTCGCGAGTCTCGCCGTGCCCGCGCTCTTCCTCACGGGCGAATGCGATCCGAACTCGAGCCCGTCGATGTCGCTTGCGATGGCTGCCGCCGCGCCGTTCGGGCGCGCGGAGATCATCGCGAACGAGCGCCACATGATGAACGTCACCGATCCGGCGCGCGTGAACGAAAAGCTGCTCGCGTTCCTCGCGGAAGCATCGGCGGCGAACCCGGCGCGAGCTTTCAACCCGAAGCACCGAACGATTCCTGGAGAACGCCATGACTAAGCGGGCCAATGAGCGGACCACTGCGCCGACCACCGAGCAAATCGCGGAACAGGCTTTCGACATCGGCGATTTTCGCCGCGCGCTCGGCGCATTCGTGACGGGCGTGACGGTCGTCACGACGATCCAGCCGGATGGCTCGCCGCGCGGCTTCACGGCGAATTCGTTCACGTCGGTGTCGCTCGATCCGCCGCTGATTCTCGTGTGCATCGCGAAGACGGCATCGAGCTACGAGGTGTTTTCGCAGACGCGCCGCTTCGCAGTCAGCGTGCTTGCCGAAGACCAGAAAGCGGTGTCCGGCGTGTTCGCCTCCAAGGCCACTGACAAGTTCGCGCAAGTCGTGTGGCACGCGCGCACGACGGGCGCGCCCGTGATGGACGACGCGGCCGCGAGCTTCGACTGCACGACGCATGAGGTCGTCGATGCCGGCGATCACATCATATTGATCGGACGTGTCGTCGATTTCGTTCATACGAGCTCGTCGCCGCTCGGCTATTGCCGGGGCGCGTATGTGAACTTCAGCCTGTCGCAGGATGCGTTGGCGGCGGCCGGTTCGCGCGCGCAAGTGGGCGCGATTCTCGAGCATCGCGATGGGCTCGTGCTGCTCGATACGCCGAAGGGATTGCAGTTGCCGACAGGCATCAAGCTCGAGCCCGCGAGCGATTCGGCGAGTCTGCGCGGCGTGCTCGCGAAGCTCGGTCTCGACGCGCATCTCGACTTCATTTTTGCCGTATTCGAATCGGGCAACGGACAGGCGCCGAGTGTACAAATCTACTATCGCGGCCGTGTGATCGACAGCGGCGCTGCGTGGATCGATAGCTCGATCCGCATCGTGCCGCTGTCGCAGATTCCGTGGGACGAATTGCGCGACGAGGCTGTGCGCTCGATGCTCGAACGCTACGTGCGCGAACGCAGCGAAGACGCATTCGGCATCTATGTCGGCGATACGGAAGCCGGCACGGTGCAGACGCTCGCGCTCGCTCATTGACCAGCGCAACTACGTTGCGTGGGACCGGAGAACACATCATGAAGTTTTCATTGTTTCTGCACATGGAGCGATACGACAACACGACGTCGCATCGCGAGCTGTTCGACCAGATGACCGAGCTCGTGCAGATCGCCGAGCGCGGCGGGTTCGAGACGGCATGGATCGGCGAGCATCACGCGATGGAGTTCACGATCGCGCCGAACCCGTTCGTCAATCTGTCGTATCTCGCCGCGAAGACAGAGCGCATTCGTCTGGGTACGGGCACGGTGATCGCGCCGTTCTGGCATCCGATTGCGCTCGCGGGCGAAGCGGGCATGGTCGACGTCGCGAGCAACGGGCGGCTCGATGTCGGCATCGCGCGCGGCGCGTACTCGTTCGAATACGAACGCCTGCTGCCGGGGCTCGATGCGATGGGCGCGGGCGCTCGCATGCGCGAACTGGTGCCCGCGCTGCGCAAGCTTTTCGAAGGCGACTACGCGCATCAGGGCGAGTTCTGGTCGTGGCCCAAATCGACGCCCGTGCCGCGTCCGATTCAGCAGCCTCATCCGCCGCTATGGCTCGCCGCGCGCGATCCGAATTCGCATGCGTTCGCGGTGGCGAACGGCTGCAATGTGCAGGTGACATCGCTGGCTTCCGGCGATGCCGAAGTCGTGAGCCTGATGGAGCGCTTCAACGCCGCGTGCGCAGCGCATCCTGACGTGCCGCGTCCGCAGGTGATGATGCTGATGCACACGTTCGTCGGCGCGAATGCAGCGGAAGTCGATGCGGCCGTCGAGGACCTCGCACGCTTCTATCGCTACTTCAGCAAATGGTTCAAGAACGAGCGCCCCGTCACACAGGGCTTCATCGAGCCGCTTACGGATGCCGACGTCGAGATGTTCCCCCAATACTCGCCCGAATCGATCCGCAAGAACCTCGTGATCGGCGAGCCGAAGCAGGTGATCGCGCGTCTCAAGGGCTATGAGGAACTGGGCTACGACCAGTACAGCTTCTGGCTCGACAGTCATATGAGCTTCGAGCGCAAGCGCAAGTCACTGGAGCTGTTCATCTCCGACGTGATGCCCGCTTTCGACAAGCATTGAGGCAATCCTCTCATTGGAGTGGCTGACATGGTCCAGCGGTTCCAGCAATACATCGACGGTGGATTCGAAGATGCGCGCGAGCATTTCGACAGCGTCGATCCATCGACGGGCGACGTGTGGGCGCGCATGCCTGCCGCGAGCGCGGAAGATGTCGACCGCGCGGTGCGCGCCGCGCATCGCGCGCTGAACGATCCGGCGTGGGCGAATCTGACGGCGAGCGCGCGCGGCAAGCTGCTGTACAGGCTCGCCGATCTAGTCGCGCAACATGCGCCGCGTCTCGCGGAACTCGAAACGCAGGACACGGGCAAGATCATTCGCGAGACGCGCGCGCAGATCGGCTATGTCGCCGAGTACTACCGCTATTACGCGGGCGTTGCCGACAAGATCCAGGGCGCGTGGCTGCCCGTCGACAAGCCCGATATGGAAGTGACGCTGCGTCGCGAGCCCGTCGGTGTCGTCGCGGGCATCGTACCGTGGAACTCGCAGCTTTTTCTCTCGGCGGTCAAGGTCGGGCCTGCACTCGCGGCAGGTTGCACGATCGTCCTCAAGGCATCGGAAGACGGCCCCGCGCCGCTGCTCGAATTCGCGCGGCTCGTGCACGAAGCCGGTTTTCCGAAGGGCGTCGTCAACATCGTGACGGGCTTCGGCAACGATTGCGGCCGCACGCTGACGAGTCATCCGCTCGTGTCGAAGATCGCGTTCACGGGCGGCCCCGAAACGGCGCGTCATGTCGTGCGCAATTCGGCGGAGAACCTCGCGGCGATGTCACTGGAATTGGGCGGCAAGTCGCCCGTGCTGGTCTTCGACGACGCCGATCTCGACAGCACATGCAACGCCCTCGTCGCGGGCATCTTCGCGGCGACGGGGCAAAGCTGTGTCGCGGGCTCGCGTCTCGTCGTGCAGCGCGGCATTCACGATGCGCTTGTCGAGCGTCTTGTCGCAAAGGCGCAGGCCATTCGCATCGGCAATCCGCAGGACATGGCGACTGAAATGGGACCGCTCGCGACGCGCCGTCAACTCGAACACATCGAGCGCGTGCTGCGCGCAAGCGTCGAAGCGGGCGGGCGTGTCGTCGCGGGCGGCAAGCAGCCTGATGGCGTGAGCAAGGGCAACTACTTCATGCCGACCATCGTCGATTGTCCGAATGCGCAAGTGCCGAGCGTGATGGAAGAGCTGTTCGGGCCGGTGCTCAGTGTCGTCACATTCGATACGGAAGCCGACGCGATCGCGCTCGCCAACGACACGCGCTATGGGCTCGCCTCCGGTGTGTTCACGCGCGATCTGACGCGCGCGCATCGTCTGACGCGTGCGTTGCGCGCGGGCATCGTGTGGGTCAACACGTATCGCGCGGTGTCGCCGATCGTGCCGTTCGGCGGATACGGCTTGAGCGGCCTCGGACGCGAAGGCGGCCTCGAAGCGGTGCTCGACTACACGCGCACGAAATCCGTCTGGATTCGCACATCGGATGAACCGATCGCCGATCCGTTCGTGATGCGTTGACCCGTCAACGCTCGCACAGACACAGGAGCCCGCATGTTCTACGAAATCCGCACGTACCGCATCAAGACGGGTGCCGTGCCTGCCTATCTGAAGCTCGTCGAGGAGGAGGGCATCGAGTTGCAGAAGCGGTATCTGGGTCAACTGGTCGGCTACTTCTTTTCGGAGGTCGGTCCGCTGAATCAGATCGTGCATATCTGGGCCTATCCGAGCCTCGACGAACGCGAGCGCCGTCGCGCCGCGCTCGCCGAAGACCGCGCATGGCAGGCCTTTGCGCCGAAGATTCAGGCGCTGATGGAAGAGATGGAAAACAAGATCATGAAGCCGGCGCGCTTTTCGCCGCTGACCTGAGAACCTGAGAGAGAGCGTCCGGCTGGCCGCCGTACACGTTGCCCCGATACAAAACGTATTCCATGGAGACAGACATGAGCAGCAGAAGCACTTCCTTTATCGCGCCGCTGGTCGCGCTGTGCGCGGCGACGCTGGTGTCCGCGCCCGTCCTCGCCGCGGACCCGATCGTCTTTACGAGCTGGGGCGGCACCACGCAGTCTTCGCAACAGAAGAACTGGGCGCAGCCGTTCACGCAGGCGACAGGCATCAACGTGCTGATGGACGGCCCGACCGACTACGGCAAGCTGAAAGCGATGGTCGACAGCGGCAACGTGAACTGGGATGTCGTCGATGTCGAAGGTGACTTCGCGTACGCCGCGCAGCAGGCAGGGCTGATCGAGCCGATCGACTATTCCGTCGTGAAGAAGGACGAGCTCGACCCGCGTTTCGCGACGCAGGCCGCAGTGGGCAGCTTCTACTACTCGTTCGTGCTCGGCTACAACAAGGCGAAGTACGCGGGCGCGCAGCCTTCGACGTGGGCCGATCTGTTCGATACGAAGAAATTCCCCGGCAAGCGCACGCTCTACAAATGGTCGGCGCCAGGCGTGCTCGAAATCGCGCTGCTTGCCGATGGCGTGCCGCCGAACAAGCTCTATCCGCTCGATCTCGACCGCGCGTTCAAGAAGCTCGACACGATCAAGAGCCAGATCGTCTGGTGGAGCGGCGGCGCGCAATCGCAGCAACTGCTCGCATCGGGCGAAGCGCCCATCGGCATGTTCTGGAACGGCCGCCTGCATGCGCTCGAACAGACGGGCGTGCCGGTCGGCATTTCATGGAACCAGAACCTGACGGCCGCCGACATGCTCGTGATCCCGAAGGGCGCGAAGCACAAGGCCGAGGCGATGAAGTACCTCGCCGCCGCGACCAGCCCGCAGGCCCAGGCGAAGTTCGCGACCGATACGGGCTATGCGCCGATCAACGTCAAATCGGCCGCGCTGATGTCGCCCGCGATCGCGAAGACGCTGCCCGATCAGTACAAGAGCTCGCAGATCAATCTCGACATGAAGTACTGGGCCGAGAACCGCGACGCCATCGCGAAGCGCTGGTACGCGTGGCAGTCGAAATAAGCGCGCGTTGCTTGAGCGTCGCCATGAGCGCCGTATAGTCATCGGAGTGGATGGGAGACACCATGCCTAATGTTCTGAGTACCGTCGCGCATCCGCCCGCGACGGCCACGCGCCGGCGGCGCGACTGGCGCAGTATCCGCCTGCTCGTGCCCGCGCTGTTGCTGCTCGTGATCTTCTTTCTGCTGCCGGTGCTGTCGCTGCTGCTGCGCAGTGTGATCGAGCCGACGCCGGGCTTGCACAACTACGAGCAACTGCTCGGCTCGACGACCTATCTGCGCGTATTCGGCAACACGTTTCTGGTGGCGACAGTCGTGACGGTCGTGACGCTCGCGATCGGCTTTCCGACAGCGTGGCTGCTCGCCATCGCGCCGCGCAAGCTGAGTTCGTTTTTGTTCGCGATTCTGCTGCTGTCGATGTGGACCAATCTGCTTGCGCGGACGTTCGCATGGATGGTGCTGTTGCAGCAGACGGGGCCGATCAACCGCATGCTGATGGCGCTCGGCATCATCAGCGAGCCGCTGACGCTCGTGAACAACCTCGTCGGCGTGACGGTCGGCATGACGTACATCATGCTGCCGTTTCTCGTGATGCCGCTGCACGCAACGTTGCGCAGCATCGATGCGTCGACGCTACGCGCGGCCGCGATCTGCGGCGCGAGCCGCTGGCAGGCGTTCTGGCGCGTGCTGGTGCCGCTCGCGATGCCAGGCGTCGCGTCGGGCGCGCTAATGGTGTTCGTGATGGCGCTCGGTTACTTCGTCACGCCTGCGCTGCTCGGCGGACCGTCGTACATGATGCTCGCCGAACTCGTCGCGCAGCTCGTGCAGGAACTGCTGAACTGGGGCCTCGCTGGTGCTGCCGCTTTCGTGCTGCTCACCGTGACGCTCGCGCTCTATGCGTTGCAACTGCGCTTTACGGGCGGTGCGCGCGCAAGCTTCGGAGGACGCTGACATGCTGCTCGATTTCGATCGTCTGGGCTCGCTGCGCTGGGTGCTGCTCGCCGTTGGCGCCGCCGTCGCGCTCTTTCTGCTGCTGCCGATACTGTTCATCGTCGCGCTGTCGTTCGGCGATTCGCAGTGGCTCATCTTTCCGCCGCCGGGCTGGACGCTGGAGTGGTATCGCCAGCTGTTCACCGATGCAGGCTGGCTCGACTCGCTGCTGACGAGCGCGAAGCTGGCGGTGATCGTCACGGTGCTGTCGGTGCTGATCGGCTTTCTCGCGTCGTTGGCGCTCGTGCGCGGCAAGTTTCGCGGACGCAACGCGGTGCAGGCGTTCTTTCTCACGCCGATGGTACTGCCCGTCGTTGTGCTCGCGGTCGCGCTGTATGCGTTCTTCCTGCGCATCGGGCTGAACGGCACGATCACGGGCTTCGTGATCGGCCATCTGATCATCGCGTTGCCGTTCTCGATTATTTCGATCAGCAACTCGCTCGCGAGCTTCGACACGGCGCTCGAAGACGCCGCGATGGTTTGCGGTGCGTCGCCGCTCGAAGTGAAGCTGCGCGTCACGCTGCCCGCGATCCGGCTCGGGCTCTTCGCTGCCGCGATCTTCTCGTTTCTTGCGTCGTGGGACGAAGTGGTGGTGTCGATCTTCATGGCTAGCCCGACACTGCAGACGTTGCCCGTGCGTATCTGGGCGACGCTGCGACAAGATTTGACGCCCGTCGTCGCGGCGGCGTCTTCGTTACTTGTCGGCCTGACGACTGTTTTGATGCTGGCGGGCGCGTTGCTGCGCCGCGCGCGATAACCGAGGTGAACGACATGACTGCATTCCTGCAAATCCAGCGCCTGCGCAAAACGTACGACGATGTCGTCGCCATCGATCAGGTGTCGCTCGATGTGCGCAAGGGCGAGTTCATGACCTTTCTCGGGCCGTCGGGCTCGGGCAAGAGCACGACGCTCTACATCGTCGCGGGCTTTCAGGAGCCGAGCGAAGGGCGCGTGCTGCTCGACGGCAAGCCGCTGCTTTCCGTCGCGCCGAACAAACGCAATATCGGCATGGTGTTTCAGCGCTATACGCTGTTTCCGCATCTGACCGTGGGCGAGAACGTCGCGTTTCCGCTGCGCGTGCGCCGCCGTCCCGATGCCGAGGTGAAGGCGAAAGTCGACAAGATGCTCGCGCTCGTGCATCTGTCCGAGTGCCGCGACCGGATGCCCGCGCAACTGTCGGGCGGACAGCAGCAGCGCGTCGCGATTGCGCGCGCGCTCGCCTACGATCCGCCCGTGCTGTTGATGGACGAGCCGCTTTCCGCGCTCGACAAGAAGCTGCGCGAGGAAATCCAGCTCGAACTGCGCCGCATCCATCAGGAGACGGGTGTCACGATTCTCTATGTGACGCACGATCAGGAAGAGGCGCTGCGCCTGTCGGACCGCATTGCGGTGTTCAATAAAGGGCGCATCGAGCAGGTCGGCACGGGCGAAGAACTGTATTCGAACCCTGCGTCGCGCTTCGTCGCGAGCTTTATCGGCAATTCGAATTTCCTGCCGGTGCGCTTGAGGTCGAACAACGATGGCGTGATGAACGGCGTGTTTCCGAACGGCCACGAAGTGGCGTCGGGTGCGTTCAATCCCGCGCTGACGCCGGGCGACGATGGCACGCTGATGATTCGCCCCGAGCAGATGCGCATTCGCTCGCTGCACGAAACGCGCAGCGCAGCGAATGCGGCGAGCCTGCCCGTCACCGTGCGCGACATCACGTATCTCGGCGATGCGATGCACTACGCCGTTGCAACGCCGTGGCAGCAGGAGATTTCGATTCGCATGCCGGCGGGGCATCGACATGACAGCGGGCTCGCGATCGGCACGCAGGCGCTCGTCGACTGGGATGCACGCGATGTGCGTCTGTTTGCTCAGGCTTGACGGTTGCGATGAGTGACGCGCTGCCCTCGCTGAAAGTCGAACGCCGCACGACGACGTTGCGCGAACTCGCGCTGGAGAAGATGCGCACCGCAATTCTCGACGCGCATTTTCATCCGGGCGAGCGGCTCATCGAGCGCTCGCTATGCGAGGAGCTCGGCGTGAGCCGGACGGTAGTGCGCGAAGTATTGCGCCACCTGGAGACAGAAGGGCTGGTCGATTCGATACCGAACCAGGGGCCGATCGTCGCGATACTCGATCTCGATACCGCAGCGGAGATCTACGAAATCCGCGCGTTGCTGGAGGGCGAGGCCGCGATGGCCTGTGCACGGCACGCCGACGAAAGCACGTTTGCGGAGCTGGCGGCTTGCATCGACAAGATCCAGCGCGCGTTCGATACGCAAGATCACCAGGCCGTGCGCGCATTCACGACGGCGTTCTACGAGCGCATGTTCACTGGGGGGAAGAAGGCGGTAGCGTGGGATATCGTGCAGTCGCTGACCGCGCGTATCAACCGGCTAAGAGCATTGACGATCGCATCCGACGATCGCGGGCGCCAGGCGGTCCAGGAAATGCGCCGGATGCTCGCCGCCATTCGCGCGCGCAAGCCGATGGAGGCACGCGAGGCCGCGATTGCGCACGTCGAAAGAGTGGCCGAGATCGCGCGTCATTTGCTGTGCGAAGGGCAGGAAAAAGCGTCATGGAGGCGCGCCGGATAAACCGTGNNCACGGTTTATCCGGCGCGCAGGCGTCAGGCGAATGCCTCTTCGCGAAGCCGGAACTGCGCCACCGCGTCGTTGAGCCGCCCGCTCTGCTCCTCGAGCGAGAGCGCCACGGCTGCCGCCTCCTCGACGAGCGCCGCGTTGCGCTGCATCGTCTGCTCCATTTGCGTGACCGTGGTGTTCACCTGCTCGATGCCCGAGGACTGCTCATCGGACGCGATGCTGATTTCGCTCATGATCGTATTGACGCGCTCGACGGCGGCGACGAGCTCGCCCATCGTCGAGCCTGCCAGCGCGACGAGGCCGCTGCCGTCGTCGACGCGCCGCGCGGAATCGCCGATCAGCTCCTTGATTTCCCTCGCGGCCGACGCGCAGCGCTGCGCGAGTCCGCGAACTTCGGTCGCGACGACCGCGAAGCCGCGTCCCTGCTCGCCTGCGCGCGCGGCTTCGACGGCCGCGTTCAACGCGAGGATGTTCGTCTGGAACGCAATGCTCTCGATGACGCCGACGATGCCCGAGATCCGCGCGGAGCTTTCGGAGATCGCGGACATCGTTTCGACGACGCGCTGCATCGCCTCTCCGCCACGCGACGCGATGTCGGCGGCGCCCTCGACGTAGGTGCGTGCATCGCGAGCGTTGTCCGCGTTCTGGCGCACGGCCGCCGTCAGCTGCTCCACGCTCGCCGCGGCCTGCTGTAGCGATACGGCTTGCTGCTCGGTGCGCGCCGACAGGTCGACGTTACCGCTCGCAATCGCGCGAACGTCGCCGACGATCGTCTCGGTGCTCGCGCGCACCTGCTTCACGGTATCGATGAGGCCCGCCTGCATCTGCTCGAGCGCGTTCAGCAGCCAGGCCATTTCGTTTTCGCGGGAAATGACGACAGTGCCCGTCAGGTCGCCTTTCGCGATCTTCTCGAAGTGGTCGACGGCCAGAGAGATCGGCTCGACGATCGCCTTCGCAAGCGCGCGCTGCGCAAAGAAGCCGACGACGAGCGCGAACGCGGCCACCGCGCCCATCGCCCAGACGATCCGGTGGAAACGCGTGGCGGCCGCGTCGTAGCGGGCCTTTTCTCGCGCGACCTGGAACGCTTCGAGCGCGCCGATCGCATTCTGGTACGCAGCGAACAGCGCGGGCGGCGCGTCACGCTGCGTGCTGAGGAAATTGAACGCATCGTCGTGATCGAGTTGGGACAGCGCCTTCAGAAAGACCTGGTCGAGCAGGGCCTGGCGGTTGTGCTGGAGCGTGTCGAAAAGCGATTGCTCTTCGGCGGCGCGCGGGTGCAGGCGCGAGTAGGCCGCCAGTTCGTCGTTGCTCTGCGTAAGAAGCGTGTGGACTTGCGCGATCCCCTCCTTGGCGGACTGGCCGGCACTGATGATCTGCGCAACGTCGCTCAGGCGCTCGCGCAGGACGAGCATGCGCTCGGAGCTGGTCTTGAGGTGCAGCAGCGAAGCAGTGTCGTCGCGGTACATCGCCTCGAGCGAAGCATTGCCGACATAGAGGCCAGCGATGCACGCACCGACCACCAGCACGAGCAGTACGGTATAGCCGGCGATTGTCGCGACGAGTCCGCCGCGGATAGTCAGTTGTTTTCGCACGAGACGTCCCCTGGCCGGCGGCCGGGCGCGGCCATCGGCGGATGTGTTTTCCGGATCGCGAAAGACGGGTGCCGTCTTGCAACGCGTGGCGATCCTGGGTTGCGAACACATTAACGACAGGGTGGATGGAAAGGTTTTGCGTGCAGGCGACGCGGATATGGCGGATTGCGACACACGTCGTATGGGACAAACCCAAAGCACTCAACTATCCTTACGCTTTCGACAGCGTCGGTGAAAGTGCCATGACGAGAGACGACAAGTTGCGACAGGTCGCGGCCGAGTTCGGATTTGATCCGGACGAGGAAATCAAGAAGGGCGGAAGGTACACGCCTGTTTTGATCGATGGAAACTCGGCCTACATTGCTGGCCAGATTCCGCGAGTGGGAGACGTGGTGCGCTTCGTGGGCGTGGTGGGCGAATCCGTCTCGCTGGACGACGGGCGCCGTGCAGCAGCGACTTCGACGCTCCGTGCGCTGTCTCTGATCAAGAAGAGTTGCGGAACGCTCGATGCCATATTGGCGGTGCCGCGCATCACCGTTTTCGTGCGAAGCGCGCCGGACTTCACGATGCAAAGCGAAGTCGCCGATGGCGCATCCGACGTCTTGTATGCGGTGCTTGGCGATGCCGGCATGCACACTCGCACGTCTGTTGGCGTGTTGCAATTGCCGAAAGGCGCGTCGGTGGAAGTGGATTTTATTTTCAGCGTGCGGCCTGTGTAGCCGTCGGCCAGCACCGTGTCGCTGGCCTCGGCATCCAGACATGCACCTCTCATGCGCATGCAGTCGATTGTTCCGGCGTCAGGTACTCTCGCAGCAAACGCTCCTTCTTGTTTGCCGCTGCCCGGACATTACGCTCCTTGACGTGACCGAACCCGCGTATGTCATCGGGCAGGTTGGCCAGTTGCAGCGCCACAGGGAGACGTTTGGCATCGAGCGTCGCACAGAACTCATCGACGAGCTCAATGTATTCGGCGATCAGTTGACGCTCGCCGCGCCGCTCAGCGGTTCGTCCGAACACATCGAGTGCCGTGCCGCGAAGTCCCTTCATCCGTGCGAGCACGCGAAAAGCGGGCAGTATCCACGGGCCGAAGCGCTTCTTCTGCAAATGCCCGTGCTCATCGCGCTTCGCGAGCAAGGGCGGCGCAAGGTAGAAACTCAGCTTGTAGTCGCGTCCCGGTACACCGTCGAACTGCTGACGCAGTTTCTCCATATAGGCGGGGTCGGCGTAAAGACGAGCGACTTCGTATTCATCCTTGTATGCCATGAGTTTCGCGAGGTTCACGGCGACCGCTCGCGTAAGCGGCAGTTTCGAGTTACCGGCGATCTCCGTTTCCTTTGCACGAATCCCGTCGATCACGCGGCGATAGCTTCGCGCGTACGCTGCGTTCTGGTAAGCGGTCAGCAACGCTTCTCGCGCTGCGATCAGCGCGTCGAGCGATTCGGGCATCTGCACAACGATTCGCTGAGGCGCGACAGCCGGCTTGATCATCGCCTGAACGGCGGCATTGCCGTGATGCGCGACATAGCGTCCCCAATTGAACGCCTGCCGATTCTTCTCGATCGAAACACCATTGAGTTCGATCGCACGCACAAGGCTCGCCAGTTCCAGCGGCAGCCAGCCTTTCTGCCATGCAAAGCCAAGCAGCAGCGGATTGCTGTAGATCGTGTCGCCAAGCAGCGTGAGCGCAAGTGCGTTGGCGTCGATGAACGCGCAGCCGTCTCCAATGCTCTCGCGTAGTTCGGCTTCCGTCTGCGTTCCCGGGAAGGTCCACTTCGGGTTCTTGACGAAGTCTGCGGTCGGCGTGGCGCCGCTGTTGATCGCGGCGAATGTCACGCCATGCTGCGTGCGAGACAGCACGTCGTTCGACGCTGAAACGATCGCGTCGCAACCGATCACGAGCCGCGCTTCTCCCGTTGCGATGCGTGTCGCGTGCAGTGCTTCGGGCGCGGACGCGACCTGTACATGGCTGAGAACAGCGCCGCCTTTTTGCGCGAGACCGGCCATATCGAGCACAGTGACGCCCTTGCGTTCGATATGCGCCGCCATGCCGATCAATCCGCCAATCGTCACGACGCCCGTGCCGCCGACGCCCGTCACGAGAATGCCATACGGCCTCGCGAGCGCGGGCAACGATGGCAGCGGCAGCGCATCGAAATCGGGCTTGCCGCTTCCCGTGCCGGCAGCAAGCGGCGCTTGAGGCTTGCGAAGCTGCGCGCCTTCAGCCGTCACGAAGCTCGGGCAAAAGCCCTTCACGCACGAAAAGTCCTTGTTGCACGACGACTGGTTGATCTTGCGCTTGGTGCCCAGCGGCGTGTCGAGCGGCTCGACGGACAGGCAGTTGGACTGCACCGAGCAATCGCCGCACCCTTCGCAAACGGCATCGTTGATGAACGCACGGCGCGCCGGGTCGGGATACGTGCCGCGCTTGCGGCGGCGCCGCTTTTCGGTCGCGCAGGTCTGGTCGTAGATCAGCACGGTCGTGCCGGGCATGTCGCGCAACGTGCGCTGAACGGAGTCCAACTGATCGCGGTGATGAACGTCGACGCCGGCGGGCAGCACGATGCCCGAGTGATATTTCTGCGGCTCGTCGGTGACGATGACGATCCGCTTTGCGCCCTCGGCGTGGACCTGATGCGCGATCTGAGGCACCGTGAGCACGCCGTCGACAGGCTGGCCGCCCGTCATCGCGACGGCATCGTTATAGAGGATCTTGTACGTGACGTTCGCATTCGCCGCGATCGCCGCGCGGATCGCGAGCAGCCCGGAATGGAAGTAGGTGCCGTCGCCGAGATTGACGAATACGTGCTTGTCGCCGGAAAAGTGCATCTGGCCGAGCCACGCCACGCCTTCGCCGCCCATCTGGCTGAAGGTTTCCGTCTTGCGGTCCATCCACATCGACATGTAGTGGCAACCGATGCCCGCGAGCGCGCGCGAGCCTTCGGGCACATTCGTCGACGTGTTGTGCGGGCAGCCGGAGCAGAACCACGGCTTTCGCTCGACGGACACGCGGGGCTTCGCGGCTTCGCGTTCTTTCGCCTCGATGATCGCCACGCGTGCGAGCATCCGCGCGCGCACGTCCTCGGGCAAATCCGCACGCGCGAGCCGACGTGCAATGCCCTTCGCGATCAGCGCGGGCGACAGCTCGTAATGCGCGGGCAGCAGCCAGTCGCCGCGCGGCACGGACCATTCGCCGCCTTCGTTGTCGCGCTCGTCGAACTTGCCGTAGATCTTCGGGCGAACATCCTCGCGCCAGTTGTACAGTTCTTCCTTCAACGCGTATTCGAGAATCTGGCGCTTTTCTTCGACGACGAGTATCTCTTCGAGCCCCGTAGCGAATGCACGCGCGTCCTGCGCGTCGAGCGGCCACACGCAACCCACTTTCAACAGACGCAAGCCGATCTGCGCACACGTGTCGTCATCGAGGCCAAGGTCGCTCAGCGCCTGGCGCACGTCGAGATAGGCCTTGCCCGCCGTGATGATGCCAAAGCGCGGCTTCGGCGAGTCGATGACCACACGGTTCAGCTTGTTCGCGCGCACGTAGGCGAGGGCCGCATACCATTTCTCGTCCAGCAGCCGGGCTTCCTGCGCGAGCGGCGCATCGGGCCATCGGATGTTGAGACCGCCGGCAGGCATCGTGTAGTCGGTCGGCGTGACGATCTCGACGCGTTCCGGATCGAGATCGATCGACGCGGTGGACTCGATCACATCCGTCACGCATTTCATCGCGACCCATAGGCCCGAGTAGCGGCTCATCGCCCATCCGTGCAGGCCGTAGTCCAGATATTCCTGCACGTTCGCCGGATAGAGCACGGGAATGCCCGCCGCGATGAACGCATGCTCGGATTGATGAGCGACGGATGACGATTTGGCCGCGTGGTCGTCGCCTGCCAGCACGAGCACGCCGCCACGCGCATCGCTGCCTGCGGAGTTCGCGTGCTTGAACACATCGCCCGTGCGGTCGACGCCGGGGCCCTTCCCATACCACATGCCGAACACGCCGTCGCGCGTCGCGCCCGGCCACAGGTTGATCTGCTGCGTGCCCCATACGGATGTCGCGGCCAGATCCTCGTTGACGCCAGGCTGAAAGACGATGTCGTTTGCCTGCAGATGCTTTTTCGCTTTCCACAGCGACCGATCGAGCGCGCCGAGAGGCGAGCCGCGATAGCCCGAAATGAAGCCGGCCGTGTTCAGGCCCGCTTTCAGGTCGCGAGCTTTTTGCAGCATCGGAAGACGTACGAGCGCCTGCGTGCCGCTGATGTACACGCGGCCTTTTTCAAGCGTGTACTTGTCGTCGAGCGTCACAGGCGCGACGGGTGTTTCGATGGCCAGGTCGGACTGGTCGGGCGTGGCGGCTAGATCGGGCGCATTCATGGGGGCTGTCTCCGGCGGAATCGTGATTTTTCCGCCGAGTATAGAAAGCCGAATTGCTATCGTAAAATCACAAATAGACAATTCTGGTATTCGAAAATCAGATGGCGTTCGATCTCACACTCCGGCAATTGCGCTACTTCGTGGCGGCGGCGCAAACAGGCCAGTTTTCGATGGCGGCCGCCAACGAGCACGTGTCGCAATCGGCGATCACCAATGCTGTTCTCGCGTTGGAGAGCGGTCTTGGCACGCGGCTGTTCGAGCGGCTGCCGCAGGGCGTCGCGCTCACACCGGATGGCCAGGACTTTTACAACCACGCGAGGCGCGTGCTGGACGCGGCGCGCGATGCGATCCACAAGCCGCCGTTCCGTTCGCACGACATGCGCGGCACCGTGCGGATCGCCGCGTCGTATACCGTGCTGGGCTATTTTCTGCCGGAACTGCTCGCGCGTTTTCGCGCGACCTATCCGTTGATCGAGTTCGATCTGCGCGACATGGAGCGAGCGGATATCGAAAGTGCGGTACTCGCTGGCGACATCGAGATCGGCGTGGTGCTGCTTTCGAATGTCGAGAACCTCAACCGATTCGGCAAGCACGTGCTGATCCGCTCGCGGCGGCAGCTATGGGTCGCGCCGACGCACCCGCTCGCGCAACTCGATGCACCGTCGCTGAAGGACATTGCGGCGCATCCGTACATCCTGATCACAGTCGACGAAGGCGAGCAATCGACGTTGCGCTACTGGAAGAAGAAACGCATCGAGCCGAATATCGCGTTTCGCACGAGCTCGATGGAAGCGCTGCGCGGACTGGTTGCCCACGGCTTCGGCGTGACCGTCCTCTCGGATATGGTTTTCCGCCCGTGGTCGCTGGAGGGCAAGCGTATCGAAGCACGTCCGATTCTGGATACCGTTCCGCAAATGGATGCGGGCATGATCTGGCTGAAGGGCGCGCGACTGAGTGGACCAGCGACTGCGCTACAGCAGTTTCTGATCCACGCATGCGGCGGATGAACGGCGATGCGCCGCTCAGTGTGAAATGCTCTCGAGCGATTTGCCGAGCGTGCGCGGACCCATCAGGCCGATCGCGACGATGACGAGCGTCATTGCGCCCGCGATGAAAACGAACACCCCTGTCACGCCGAATTCCTTCAGCGTGAACGCGATAACGAAAGAACTGAATACGGCCGAGAGTCGGCTCCACGAATAGACGAAGCCCACTGCGCGTGCGCGGATCGCGGTCGGATAGAGTTCCTGCTGATACGTGTGATAGGTGAACGAGATGATGTTGCCGGCCAACGTCAGCAAAACACCGAGCGTCACGATCGCGACCGCCGACGCCACCTGGCTGAACAGCAAGCCGCTGACGATATTCAGCGCAGCCATGCAGACGATCACATGCTTGCGCTCGAAGCGGTCGGCAATCCAGTAGCCGAGCAGTGGCCCGAGCGGCGCCGCGAGGCCGATGACCGTCGTGTACAGCAGGCTCGACGTAACCGTGATGCCTTGCTTGACGAGCAGCGTCGGCACCCAGTTCGCGAAGCCATAGAAGCCGACCGTCTGGAAGATGTGGAAGACGATGAGCATCACTGTGCGCTTGCGATACGGCGGTTTCCACATATCCGCGAAGCCGGCCTTGCGGGGCACGGGGTCGGACGGTCCCGGTTCGGGCAGCGGCCGCCCGTACTCGCTCGCGACTTTTTCTTCGAGACGTGAGAGCACTTCGTCGGCTTCGCGAATCCGTCCTTTGTTCGCCAGCCAGCGCGGACTTTCCGGCAGGTTGCGCCGGAAGTACCAGATAAAGAGCGCGCTGATACCGCCGAGCAACACGACCCATCGCCAGCCATCGACGCCGAACGGCGCGTTCGGTACAAGCAGATAGGAAAGAAACGCAACGACAGGCACAGCCGAGAAGCCGAGTGTCTGACATATGGCGAAAGCCCTGCCACGCAGATGCTTCGGGGCAAGCTCGGACATGTAGGTGCCGATCGTCACCAGCTCGACGCCGATGCCCATGCCCGAAACGAAGCGCCAGAAATTCAGGCCGGTCGCGGTGTCCTGGAAGGCCATCACGGTGTTGGCCGCTACGTACCACAACAAGGACCACGTGAAGATCGCTCTGCGGCCGAAACGGTCGGCAAGAAACCCGCAAGCGACGGTGCCGAGAAACAGTCCGCAAAAGAGCGCGGCGATGAAGCTCGCGACGCCCGATGTGCCGAACAGGCCTGATGTCGTCGACGTGAGAATGCCGCTCTTGACGAGGCCCGGCGCGACGTAGCCGGTAAAGAGAAGATCGTATAGCTCGAAGAAGAATCCGAGGCTGAGTAGCACGATCAGCTTCCAGACGGCGCGTGTTGCAGGCAGCCTGTCCAGACGCGCGGAAATTGCGCCTGTGTCGACGGCGGAAGCTGTTTCGGCTAGCGCGGGATGATCTGCGGCGCGCAGTTGTGACGCGCCCTCCAGCATGGCCATGTTTGTCTCCAGTATCGTAGTTGTATGTCTTGCGAGCGAACCGTCAGGCCCGCTGCGCGTGCGCCTTCAATTCATCGAACGAAGCGATATGGCCGGCGAGCGCGCTGGCCACCACGGTCGGCGGACTCGCGAGCCAGACCTGGCCCGGACCCGAGCGGCCCGGGAAATTGCGGTTGATCGCGCTGATCGTGACCTGGCTCGCGTCCACGGAAGCGCCCGGACCGCAATTGGCGCAGGCCCCGCATGACGGTTGCAGAAGGATGGCACCCGCTCGCTCGAATGCCTCGATGTAGCCGCGCCGCACGCAGTAGTCCCTGACGTCCGATGTGCCGAACTGAAGATACAGCTTCACGCTCGACGGGACGCGCAGGCCACGCGCGGCAGCCCATGCGAGGACTTCGTGATAGTGGTCGAAGTCTTCGCGCTTGCCGGCGGTGCAAGAGCCGCCATAAGCGATATCGACGCGCGGGCGTTCCGCGAGATCGCGCAGCGCGACGCCGTTGCCCGGATCGCCGGGTGAGGCGAGCATCGGCGAGATGCCCGTACAGTCGATCTCGATCACCTCGGTGTAGCTTGCGCCCGCATCGCTGCGCATCCACGCTTCGATCACGAAGTCGAGGCCGCGCCGCGCCTTGAGAAAGCGCACGGTTTCTTCGTCGGGCGCGACGATGCCGGTCAAGCCGCCGAGTTCGGCCGTCATGTTCGTCAGCGTCGTGCGTTCATCCGTCGTCAGTTGCGCGATGGCGGAGCCCGCGAACTCGAACACTTTGCCGACGCCTGCGCCGGCGCGGATTCTCGGGTCGGCGAGCAGATGCAGCGCCAGGTCCTTCGCCGTGACGCCGGCTGGAATGGAACCGTTGAAATCGACACGCAGCGACTGCGGCACGGTCATGCGCACTGCGCCGGTGACGAACGCATTTGCCATATCGGTGGTGCCGACGCCGAACGCCACGCACCCGAGCGCGCCGCTATGCGGCGTGTGCGAATCCGTGCCGACGATCAACTGGCCGGGCAGCGCGTAGCGCTCGGCCATCATCGCGTGCGAGATACCTTCGGAGCCTTCGCTGAAGCGCCCGTCGATCTCGCTGAGATAGCCGTGATTCTTCAGCCCATGGTCTTGAGCGAATTGCCTGTGCGCCGCGGACAGTTCGTTGACGTCAGGCAGCAGACCGTTTCTGATGTGAAGCTCGCTCTTGTGCGAATACGAGAGGTGGTCTTCGAAGGTGAGAATGGTTTCCGGCTGATGCAGCGACAACGGCTTGCCGAACGTCGCATGCAGCATGTGTGTCGCCATGCCGGTGTAGTACTCGTGGATGAAGCGCCAGTCCGCGCGCACGAAAACGCCGGAGCCGGGCGCGAGCGATGCGCCCGTTCCTTCTGTGCGCAGCGCGTGGCGCTCGATGATTTTCTGCGCGAGCGTGCGCGGCTCGCCATCGACGGCGCGATCTGCGACCCCGATATGCCGCATGTGCCGCGCGCCATAGCGCAGCAAGCCGCCGCTTCTGAGAATCGCTGCCGACAGCGTGTCGCGCGATGCGACGAGTTCCTCGATGTCGATCGGCTCGCCGCGCCGGATGCGCTCGATCAGCCCAAAATCGGTCGACGTGAAGAGTCCGAGGTTGTCCGCGTTCTGACGATAAATCCGTTCGAAGCTCCTCGCGATCACGAGCCGGATGCCCGCGCGATATTCCGCGAGCGGACTATGCTCGCGCGACGATCCTTTGCCGTACCGGTTGCCCGCGACTGTCACGCAGAAACGGCCGTTGCGGATCGCGTCGGGGCCGATGGGATTGCGTCCTCCCGTGCGAAAGCCGAGATAGGGGAAGCGGCCGAGACGCTCGTCGAAGCGGGTGAGCACGCTCATCGGCGTGATCTCGTCGGTCGAGACGTCGTCTCTCAGCGTGCCCGCTGTCGCCTCGGTCAGATCGAGGCCGTTGAGTTGCCGCTCGACCCGTTCCGGGTCCTGGCAAAGAAACAATATCCGGCCCGTCAATTCCAGTTTCGCCATCCGATTTCTCCTTGAACGGAAATCTAGACGGCGGCGCGAACAGGCAAGAAGTGCTCGATGAGCAAAGGGGGCATCGCAAACCGCGATGTCCTCGTTAACCCTCGGCGTGCGTCAGCGAGTCGATCAATGCCTGCACGGCCTTCAGACGCGAAGACTTCCTGAGCGCATGAACCCGCAGGCTGCGACGTGCCGCCCATGGCTCGTCGAGCGGGCGGCGCACGAAACCGTGCGATCCGGCGAACGCGGACGCGGCACTCGTCGGCACAATGCCAATGCCGAGTCCCGCTTCGACCATCCGGCACTGCGCGTCGAAGCTGTTGACCGTCACGGCCAGCTTGAGCGGCGTGCGAATGGCGTCGGCGCGCTCGTTGATGATCTGATCGAGCGAGCCGCCTGCCTGAAGGGCGACAAGCGGAAAACGGATGACATCGCTGAACGTCGGCGCATCGAGAGAGGCTAGTTCATGATCGAGCGGCAGCACGACCATCAGCGGATCATCGGCGAAGTGCCACGAATCGAGGCCACCCGGTATCTTGCCGCTCGCGCAGATGCCGACGTCGGCGCGGTCGTCGACGCACGCGCGGATCACCTCATCGCTGATCTGTTCCGTCAATGCGATCTGAACAAGCGGGTAGCGGGCCTGAAACGCCTTCAGCCGCTCGGGCAGGAAGCCGACGATCGCCGATGCATTCGCATACAGCCGCACGATGCCGGCGACCTCGCCGCTGAGCGACTGTACCTCGCGTGCCAGCGATTGCAACTGATCATGCAGTGACACTGCGCGCGCGAAGGCGTGACGGCCGGCCTCCGTCAGCTCGACACCTGACGGAGAGCGGATCAGCAAGGTAAGGCCCATCGCGGTTTCGAGATCCGCGATGCGCCGGCTGAGCGCCGAAGGGGCGATGTGATTGCGGCTGGCCGCGCGAGCAATGGAGCCCTCCTGCACCACGGAGATGAACAGCTCCAGGCTGTATGGATCGATTCGCACGCCGCCCGAATCCTTGTCGAGTTTGATGGCTTGTCGTACGGGCACATCGAAGCAGTGCGTCAGCGCATTTTTGCGCAAAGCCCGTTTTCACACCCACGGGTGCTTCGATAGCCCGACAGCGGCAATAGTAGCAGCCGTGCTTATGCGATCGCAGGCGGCCGCTGTTCAGCCGCTAGCGCTTATGTCCGTTACGGAGTGGCGATCGCCACGGGTCTTTCGTTCGTCATTTTTTGCCTTCTGAGGACGCTGCTGCGATATGAAAGTCACTTCTACGGCTTGCTCCAAACCTGTTTCCAGCACATGAGGAACGTACCGCGAGCGTCCCTCGATACGGCTCCTTCGACCGGGCACGCGGAGCCCGTTAGCGCGGGGCCGTAGTGTGCGACTTCTCTGTCGGCGTCGGCGAGTACATCGGCGGGCACACGGCCCCAAATCGACAGGCTGGCCAGTATGCCCGCACAGCCAGCCAGGATAACGAAAGTACGCTTGAATCGGGGCGTGGGGTGAACGATCAAATCAAATGCGAATGACATGGGGAGCCTCGTCTGCAGGGGACTTATGAGCGCTCTTATCGGCACCCGTCTCTGAAACCGTAGGCCTGCGCTAAATTATTTTTCTTGTGCCAGATCGCGCGGAAAAGACGACAAGCCCCATGCAATTTTCGCGTCTGTTTTGTAGCGCCTTTAGCTCCCGTTCGTGAAGCGTTGAATTAGAAATTCGATTTGCGCAGTGTCAGATAACTGAAAGCAGATTGGTTTCAAAAGAAGAGTTCTCTGCCCAGGTCGAAGGCGAGCAGCGGCAAAGCGTGACGCATGCGTCATCGAGCGACACGGCCAAGGCGCCCTGGACTTCTGGACCGAGGCCCAGGTCCATGCACGTCCAGCCCGCAATGCGTGTCCCCTTTTTCGACGCGTGCCATCGGCCCTCGCCGAGTGCAGGCGCATCTTCTGTCGTATAGGAGGCTGGCTCGACCAGAAGGCCGCTGCCGAGCGCCTTGAGCAGAGCTTCTTTTCGTGTCCAGATGCTAAGGAAGGCCGTGGCCGAATCGGGTCGTGCCGCCGCGAGCACGCTTTCCTCTACTGGAGAAAAGATCCCGCGTCCGACGTTCGCAAAGTCGATGCCTTCAATCTGTCGCTCGACGTCGATGCCGACGCGGCAATTCAACGCAAAAGCGAGCAGGGCGAGCCCGTCAGTATGGGAAACATTGAATGCGAGCCTCGTACCGCGTGGCCACTGCAACGCGGGCTTGCCGTGCCTCGTCACGTTGAAGCGCAGCGATTCGGGCCTGCTGCGCAGATAGACGCCGATCAGCCAGCGGAGCATGCTCCGTCGGGCGATAAAGTTATTGCGATCGCCTTCATGCCTGTACGCTTGTGCGTGCTGTCGCTCGTCCTGCGAAAGCGTGTGGACGAGTGACGAACATGCCTGTCCGATGACAGGCTCGTCCAGCACCCATACATGCACGACTTTTTCCTGCAAGAAGAGTTGGCTAGGATCAGGCAATGAAAGAAGCCCCGCATTTCGTGCGATTCGCGCTCTGACAACATCGTGCAGCATGCCAAAACCCCGCCCTGTCACGCGTTCGCCAATGCCCTGTCCAGCGGCGCCGCGACGGTTTGCAAACCTGGCTCGACCACCAGGTCGTCATGCCGACTGCATTGCCCGTTTTCTTTGCGTGGCGTCTACCGGCCGGTACTGTGACCGTTGCATTTGCTGTGCCCACACGCGATGGCTGCTTTCTGGCTCATCGCCGTGCTCTTTCACCGCGGCAAATTCAGATGAATCCCTCTGCACGGCAGACATTCTTTTCGTCGGCATATCCCGGGAAATATGGATCGGAGACTGACGGATCACCGTGAATCCGCGACGTTGCAGTATCGACCCGTAAATTCAGGGGGTCTTCGAGTAGCGCTATCGCTCCCGCGCTTCTTAAGCGCGGGAGAAGTGCAGTTGTTTCGCAGACCGGAGAAGTAAATTCTGGATATAGAACACACGCTTGCGTAGTCGATCGCGCGGTGACAAGTTGCCGTTTCCAGGCAAGATCGCAATGCCTATTCGCCATCGGGACTTCGAAACGACGTGTCTTCTTCAGTTCGTTAGCGCACAAACAGGTTTTAGACAGGCCAGCCCATTAGCGACCTCGATCAGTTCTTTCGTGTCGCTGCAATGGGCGGGGAGGCTCGCTTGATCTGCGCCAGCGTTCGAATTACGTCGCTCGTGGACAGCAATCAGGCGATACGCGGTGCGCTGCGCAATTGCGCAATGGTGTTTAGCAACACCAGGAATGTCGCGTCATATCTAACCCAAAGTGTGAGCTTGAAAATGTGACGCGCAACCAGCGACACGCACCATTTAGTTGCTCGTGCCACGACTGCATCGGATGAAGTACGTTGCAGGGTTCAGCTTCCGCCTGCAAGGCATTGAACAAGGTCGGCAGGCTCCGCGACGGGCTGCCCCAAATACGCGCCAGATATGGATTGTTGGTGGTCCAGGCGCAACGATCCCAAACCAGGCTGCGCTGGACTACGAGGCAGCTTCATCTCCCTTGCAACGAGGCAATCAGCGGACATGACACGTGACCCCGACTGGCATGACAGGCGCTCACCAGCCGCGATAACACTGACTCCATGCGTGACAGGTCAGCGAGTTTTGCATGGATGTCGTCAAGCTTGTGTTCGGCCAGCCTGCTCGCTTCCTCGCAGTGAGTGCCGTCTTCGAGCCTGAGCAGTTCCGCCACCTCTTCCAGGCTGAAACCCAGTCGCTGCGCCGATTTTACGAACCGGACCCGTGCCACGTCGGCTGCGCCATAGCGCCGGATGCCGCCGTACGGCCTGTCCGGCTCGAGCAACAGCCCCTTGCGCTGATAGAACCGGATGGTTTCCACGCCGACATCAGCCGCGGCCGCCAGGGCGCCGATGGTCAGGTTCTCCATATCGCTTTTCATACCGCTTGACTCCGTACATAAGTACGGAAGTAAATTTACATCATCGAGCTTAACGGTGTCAGCAAGGTCGATGTGACCTTCGAGAAGCGGGAGGCGCGTGTCAAGTTTGATGGCACCCGAACCAGCGTGCAGAAGCTGACCCAGCCGACCGCCGACGCAGGCTATCCGTCCAGCGTCAAGCCGTAGCGGGATGCCATTCACTTCGGAGCGACATCATGGTGTTGATCACAAGGATTGCCGACAAGGCCGGACTGCTAGGGAGCATCGTCTCGGCGATGGGCTGTGCTTCCTGCTTTCCCGCCCTCGCGGGGCTCGGCGCGGCTATCGGGCTGGGGTTCCTCGCGCAGTGGGAGGGCCTGTTCATCACGACGCTTATCCCCCTGTTTGCCGTCCTGGCGCTGCTCGCCAATGTGCTGGGCTGGTTTAGTCACCGTCAATGGCATCGCATGGCGCTCGGCGTCATCGGGCCGTTGCTGGTGCTTGCCGCAGCGATGTTGATGCGCTTCTATGGCGTGCCGACCGCACGGCTGCTTTACGTTGGCCTCGGCTTCATGCTCGGCGTATCGGTCTGGGATTTCGTGTCGCCGGCGGTTCGCCACTGCGGGCCAGACGGCTGCGAAGAGCCCGGCAGGCGCGGCTGATGGGATGAACGCCGAACAGGAGCAGCAAGGAGCCATCGCATGATCCGCCTCAAGATTGCCGGGATGACGTGCGACGCATGCGCGACGCACATCCGGGAAGCCCTGGAGAAGACGTCGGGTGTGTGCTCGGCGAGCGTGTCGTGGTCGCAAGGGCGAGCCGATATCGACGCGGACGCACACGTGAGCGCCGGAATACTGACCGATGCCATCACGAATCTGGGTTATCGCGTACTGGACCACGATGCCCCGGCAAAAGCCTCCACCCAGTCCGACGAGGCAATGGGCTGGCGGAGCATGGGCCTGAGCCGCAAGCGCACCGGGCCGCCGCCACAGGTTGCCGTCATTGGCAGCGGAGGTGCCGCGATGGCCGCGGCGCTGAAGGCCGTCGAGCGGGGTGCCCGGGTGACGCTCATCGAGCGCGGCACCATCGGCGGCACCTGCGTCAATGTGGGCTGCGTGCCGTCGAAAATCATGATCCGCGCGGCCCACATCGCGCAGCTGCGCCGCGAGAGCCCGTTCGACGACGGCCTTCCGCCGACGCCGCCGACAATCTTGCGCGATCGCCTGCTGGGCCAGCAGCGGGCGCGCGTCGACGAACTGCGACAGGCCAAATACGAGGGGATTCTCGACGGCAACCCGTCCATCACGGTGCTGCAAGGTTCAGCACGGTTCAGGGATGCACACAGGCTCGTGGTGCGGCTGAACGCCGGGGGCGAGCGTGACGTGATGTTCGACCGCTGCCTGATCGCAACCGGCGCGCGTCCGGCCATTCCGCCGATTCCCGGCCTGAGCGACACACCGTACTGGACCTCGGCCGAGGCGCTGGCAAGCGACACGATTCCGTCCCGGCTTGCAGTCATCGGCTCGTCAGCAGTCGCTGTCGAACTGGCGCAGGCCTTCGCGCGACTGGGCAGCCAGGTGACGATCCTCGCGCGCCATACGCTGTTCTTCCATGACGATCCTGCCATCGGTGAGGCGCTGACGGCCGTCTTCCGGGCTGAAGGGATCAACGTGCTCGAGCACACCGAGGCCAGTCGTGTGAGCTACGCGCAAGGCGTATTTACGCTTGCCGCAGCGCACGGTGAGGTGCGGGCCGACCAGTTGCTGGTCGCCACCGGGCGCACGCCCAATACGGATGGACTCGCGCTTGATGCAGCCGGCATTGCGGTCAGCGCGGGGAGCGCCGTTGCGATCGACAACCGCATGTGCACGAGCGTCCCGCACATCTATGCCGCTGGCGACTGCACTGATCAGCCGCAGTTCGTCTATGTCGCGGCAGCTGCCGGAACCCGCGCGGCGATCAACATGACGGACGGCGACGCCACGCTGGATCTGGACACGATGCCGGTAGTGGTCTTTACCGACCCGCAGGTCGCCACGGTCGGTTACAGCGAGGCGCGGGCGCGCGACGCCGGCATCGACACCGACAGCCGCGTGCTCACGCTCGACAAGGTGCCGCGCGCGCTCGTCAACTTCGACACGCGCGGCTTCGTCAAGCTCGTCGCCGAAGCGGCGACGGGCCGGCTCATCGGCGTACAGGCGGTGACCCCCGAGGCGGGCGAGCTCATCCAGGCCGCTGCGCTGGCCATCCGGTCGCGGATGACGGTGCAGGAACTGGGCGACCAGCTGTTTCCCTACCTCACGATGGTCGAATCACTCAAGCTTGCCGCGCAGACTTTCTCAAAGGACGTCACGCAGCTCTCATGCTGCGCTGGATGACCAGGCGCCGATGATGGACCTAGCACACTACACCACCGAACTCGTTGAGCGTCTGACGACGGCGGTCCCGACCGAAGGTTTCACGGAACTCTTTGTCGCGCTGCTACGCGAACTCGCGAAGGGGAAACCGGTAGCGCCTGCTACGCTCGCCGCCGCCCTGCAGTGGCCTCCTGAACGGGTGGCCGCGGCACTCGAACAAGCCGTCAGCACAGAATGGGACGAAGACGGCAACGTCGTCGGGTACGGCCTGACGCTGCGCGAAACCGCGCATGCGTTTGAGATTGACGGCCTGCATCTGTACACCTGGTGCGCGTTTGATACGTTGTTTTTCCCTGCGCTGATCGGCCGGACCGCGCGCGTGATCTCGCGCTGTGCCGCCACGGGTGTGCCAGTGACGCTCACCGTCGCGCCCGACGCCGTACGCGATGTCGAGCCGGCGGGCGCGGCGGTGTCGCTGATCCTGCCGCAGGACACGCCCGATATCCGCGCTGCGTTCTGCTGTCACGTGCATTTCTTCACGTCCGATGCCGTGGCCCGCGACTGGGCGTCGAGGCATCCGGGAGTCGACATCGTCGACGTGCATGCCGCCTTCAGTGTGGGGCGCGAGCGCGCACTAACGTTGCTGCGGAACGCGCACACATAATACGCCGGCAGCGGAGGTCGCAAGTCGCATGCGCGGGCGTTCGTAGCCGCTAACAAAATCGTGTCGTCCGAATCAATATCGAAACGGTGACTACTCACCTGGCCGTCACCCCGGCTGCTCGTCCGCTACAAGCCTGTTAGAGCATCGGCCCATTGCTACAGCGCAAATAACTGCCCGAGTTGCGGCTCGCTATCGCATACGCCAGCAAGCCGTAACGCGTGCCAGGCCATCGCGAAGTTGCTCGATATGACGGGCTTGCCTGTCGGCGCCTCCAATTCCGGAATCAACGCAGCGACACGCAGGCTCGTGCAGGATACGAACACCGCGTCCGCATCGGCGTGGCGCGCCAGTTGTTCGATCGCCGCGCGAAGCGAAGGGGCATCGATACGGGCAACCTCGTTATCGTCCGCGTGCTCGAACGACGCGATGCGGGTCACGGCGATCCCGCGTGCCTCGATGTAGTCGCGCATGAAGTCGTTGATGGACCGGATATACGGCGTCAGCAATGCGACACGCCGCACCTGTAGCGCGGCAAGCGCCGCGACGGCAGCCGTGATCGGCGTCGTGCAGGCGATGCCGGGACGCGCCTCGCGTATGCGGGCAAACACGGGCTCCTCGCCGATCACCATGGACGCGGACGTGCAGCCGAACGCCACGACATCGAGCCGCTCGCCTGGCAGGAGCAATTCGACTGCGGGCGCGATGCGTGACTCGATTTCCGCTAGCCGGGCGGGTGTGATATCCGGCGAGTTCTGCAAGCGGCTTTCATAGAAGGCGACGCCATCCTGCCGCAGCAGTTGACGCCATTCGTGTTCGATCGTGTGGTCGGTTGCCAGCACGATGAGGCCGATCGCCGCGCGATTCGCGATTCCGTTGTCGAGTGCGAAATCGAGCTTCGTGTAGGCGTCGTGCTGCAATGAGATCGTGCTCATTTGATCGTCATCCCTGTCAGGCCCAGCTCGGGTGTGCGTCCCGCCATGATGTCGGCGAGCAGTTTTGCGGTGCCGCAAGACATCGTCCATCCCATGTGGCCGTGGCCCGTGTTCAGAAACAGATTGCGGTGGCGCGTCCGGCCGATCAGCGGGGTGCCTTCAGGCGTCATCGGACGCAGCCCGGCCCAATAGCTCGGCTTCGTGTAGTCCGCGCCGTCGGGAAACAGCTCGCGCGCCGCTTGCAGTATCGGCGCGAAGTCAGAGGGCGTGTGGCGTGTGTCATAGCCAGCAAATTCAGCCGTCGCGGTAAAGCGCAGCCGCGCGCCGAAGCGCGCCCACGCAACGAGATGGTTTTCATCCACGCCACCGATCTGCGGGGGGCGGTGTTCCCGTCCGGCCGGAAACGTTGCCGAGTAGCCCTTGACGGGATAGATGGCCAGCCTGTAACCGAGCGGGCGCGCAAGAATCGGCGAATACGAGCCGAGCGCGAGCACGTAGTCGTCCCCGGCGATCAGGCCCGCTGGCGTGCGGACACCCGTTATTGCATTGCCCTCCGTTTCGATGCGGCTGATCGGGGTGTCGAACATGAAACGTACGCCAAGCCGCTCGCAGACTTTCTGCAGTTCGCGGGTGAACTGATACGCATCGCCGCTCTCGTCAGTGGGGCAGTAGATCGCGCCGGCAATCCTGTCGCGCGCGTGCTCGAGCGCCGGTTCGCGCGCGACGGCTTGCGCGGCGTCCAGCGTTTCGAGCGGCAGGCCATTGTCGACGAGGATCGACATGTTGGCGCGGCCGCGTTCGAACGACGCGGCGTCACGATAGAGATACAGCAGGCCACGGCGGGTCCCGTCGTACTGCAGTTGCTCCCTTGCGGTCACCTGCTGCAGCTGATCTTGTGCGTATCGGCACAGCCGTACCTTCCGCGTGGTGTTTTCGCGCGACCGCGTCGCGGTGCAGTTGCGCAGGAACAGCGCGCACCAGGCCCACATGTGGGGATCGGCGCTCAGGCGCAGGCGAAGCGCCTGTCCTTCGACGAACAGCGATTTCAACAGGATCTTCGGTGCGCGCGGCGAAGCCCAGGTGTACGAATGTCCCGGCGCGACGAGCCCGGCATTTGCAAAACTGGTTTCGAGCGCAACACCTGGGCGGCGATCGAGCACGGTGACGGCGCGACCGTCCATCGCGAGGTAGTACGCCGTGGTGACGCCCGCGATGCCGGCGCCAAGCACGATGCTCGTCATGCGCGCCCCCCTGCTGTCATTGACAAAATATTAGCCGGTCGCCGCTTTTACGGGGGATTTATACGCGCATACCCTATAACGGTCAGGCGTTCTTCGAGTTCTATCATGGAGGAGGCATTCTTGTGCCCGCACTGCGCGAAATCTGCACAACAGGCTCGCGCCACACCCTACGTAACGATCCATTACGTTCCGCTAACTGACCGCTGGCTTACCCGCCTCGCGGGATGGTCCGGTCGGACTCACAGTCAGGAGCCACGAACATGAATATTCATAACAATGGCACGCCCGACGCCGCTGGCATTCTGCGGCAATCCCTCAGCGCTGCGGTTGTCGGACTCGCGACATTCTCCGCGCTCGTCCCACAGGCGGCGCAGAGCCAGACCATCAAGATCGGCGTGCCCGTGCCGCTTTCGGGCAGCAGCGCCAATGCCGGCACCGACATCGTCAACGGCGCCAAGCTGGCTGCCGCAAAAATCAACGCGGCGGGCGGCGTGCTCGGCAAGCAGATCGAACTGGTGCCGGAGGACGACGCCTGTGACGCGCAAACGGCTGTGCAGGCTGCGCAGAAACTGGTCGACGCGGGCGTGGTCGCGGTGGCTGGCGGGTACTGCTCCAGCGCTGCGCTTCCCGAGCTGACGACGTTCCATCGGGCCGGCATTCCCTATGTACTGGATGCGTCGACCAATCCGAAGCTCACCGAAATGGGCTACAACAACGTGTTCCGCACCATTGGTCGCGACGATCAACAGGGCCCGTTCGCGGCCAGCTTCATCAAGAATTCGCTCCACGCGAAGCGCGCAGCCGTCATCGATGACAACACAACCTATTCGAAGGGCCTCGCTCAGAACACGGTCGACGCGCTGAAGAAAGATGGCGTCGACGTCGTATACAACGACTCGATTACGCCGGGCCAGATGGACTACTCGCCGACGCTCACCAAGGTCGCGTCGCTAAAGCCTGACGTCATCTACTACACCGGCTACTTCTCCGAAGCAGGACTGATCGTCAAGGAGGCGCGGCAACTGGGCCTGAAGATGACCCTCATGGGCGGCGATGCCACCAACGACCCCACGCTGATGAAAACGGCCGGCCCGGCGGCCGACGGCATGATCATCACTACCTCTCCGCTGGCGCAATTCCTCTCGGGCGCCCACGGCTACGTTGACGACTACACCAAGGCCTACGGCCAGGCCCCGGGACCGTATTCCGTCTACGAATACGATGCAGTCGGCGTGACGGCAAAAGCGATCGCCGATGCGAAATCGACGAGTCCGGCGGCGATCGTTGCAGCGCTCCACAAGGTCAAGGACTATTCGGGGATGACGGGGACGATCGGGTTCAATCCGAAAGGCGACCGCAGCCTCGCGGTCTATATCACGATCATCGTGCGCAACGACCAGTTCGCGGCTTATCAGCGACAGGACGCGGCGGGCAAATGGGTGGCAATGAAGTAGGCACGGCGGCGTATCCGTTGCGGCCATGAGCACCTTTTTCCAGTTCGTAGTCGAAGGGCTGACAATCGGCTCGTTCTATGCGCTCGTGGCCCTCGGGTACACGATGGTCTACGGCATCATCCGGCTGATCAATTTTGCGCACGGCGACCTGTTCATGGTCGGCGCGTTCGTCGGATGGACGAGCCTCGCGACGCTCGCGAGCGCGCATCTGCCGCTCGCGTTCGCGCTGGCCGCTGCCTTCGCGGCGTCGACGGTGGTGACGGGGGGGCTCGGCGTCGCCATCGCGCGTGTCGCCTATCAGCCGTTGCTGCGCGCACCGCGGCTGTCGATTCTGATTACCGCGCTGGGCATCTCGCTGGTGCTCGAAAACGCCGTGCTGCTGACCTATGGCGCGGGCTTCAGGACCTATCCGCACCTGCTCACCCAGGCGGGGCTGAATCTGCACGAAGTGCAGATCACGTTTGCGCAGATCGGCATCATCGTCGCCAGCTTCGCGCTGATGCTGGGTCTCTATTTTTTCGTCCATCACACGTTCCTCGGCACCGCGATGCGCGCGCTCGCCATCGATCAGGATGCGGCGCGCCTGATGGGCATCGATGTCGAACGGCTGATCCAGCTTACCTTCTTCATTGGCTCGGTGCTCGCCGCCGTCGCGGGCGTGATGGAGGGTCTCTTTTACACGCAGATCAACTTTTTCATGGGCTTCGTGCTCGGCCTCCGCGCGTTTACCGCGGCGGTTCTGGGCGGAATCGGCAACATTCCGGGCGCGATGGCGGGCGGCTTTCTGATCGGGCTGCTGGAGGCATTCGGTGCCGGCTACGTGTCCTCGCAGTGGACCGACGTATTCGTGTTCGGCGTGCTGATCGCCGTGCTCGTGATCAAGCCGACGGGCCTCTTCGGCGAACGCGTCGTCGAAAGGATGTAGCCCATGCGCGCACTGGCTTTCCCGCCGCGTTGGCCCGTGCTTGCCGTCATCGGCCTGCTGGCGGCCGCCGTCGCGCTGCCCGCGTTCGCGAGCGGCTATGTCGTGAACGTCGCGCTTACGATCATCACGTACTCGATCCTCGGTCTCGGGCTGAACATTGTCGTTGGCTATGCGGGACTGCTGGATCTTGGCTATGCGGCGTTCTTCGCGATCGGGGCCTATACGACGGCACTGCTCGAAACGCAGCTGCATTTCTCGTTCTGGGAGACACTGCCGTTCAGCCTCGCGATTGCCGGCGTGTCAGGGATCGTGATCGGCTACCCGACACTGCGCTTGCGCAGCGACTATCTGGCGATCGTCACGCTCGGCTTCGGCGAGATCACCCGCATCGTCGCGACCAATCTGGAGATTACGGGCGGGCCGAACGGCATCTACGGCATCGAGAGCCCCAGTCTGTTCGGCTATGAAATCAGCTCGCCGCACGCCGTCTACGAGCTGGGCATGGCGTTCTTTATCGTCGTGCTGGTGTTCGCGATCCGGCTAGGCCAGTCGCGGCTCGGACGCGCATGGACGAGCATTCGCGAGGACGAAGCGGCAGCGGAGGCGGTCGGCGTGCCGACATTGCGTGTCAAGCTGCTCGCGTACGTGATGGGTGCGCTGATCGGCGGGATAGGGGGCAGCCTGTTCGCCGCGCGCTTCGGCACCATCGATCCTACTGGCTTCACCTATCTGCAGTCGGTGACGATTCTCATCATCGTCGTGCTCGGCGGGCGCGGCAGCATTCCCGGAGTGATTGTCGGCGCGGTTATCGTCGCGGGCGTGCCGGAATTGCTGCGTTTTCTGAACCTCTGGCGCATCTTCGGATTCGCTGTCGCACTGGTGATCCTGATGTTGCTGCGGCCGCAGGGCCTGTGGCCCGTCCGCACGAAACGCGCGATGCCGCGCGCCGATCTGGCCGGCGTGCCGTCTTCACCCGCGCCGGCGGTCAATGCTGGGGACGACCAGCCGCTGCTCGAAGTTCGGGACCTGATGTGCCGTTTCGGCGGCGTGCTGGCCATCGGCGGAATCGGCTTCGTCGTTCGCAGCGGCGAGATTCTCGCGCTGATTGGCCCGAACGGCGCTGGCAAGACGACCGTTTTCAACTGCCTGACGGGCGTGATCCGCGCGAGCGCGGGACGCATCTTCTGGTGCGGATCTCCCCTCGGTGGCGGCGCGCCGCACCGCAACGTGCATAGCGGCATCGCCCGTACGTTTCAGGGCATTCGCCTCTTTGGACACATGAGCGCATTCGAGAACGTACTGACGGGCATGGACCACCGGCTGCACACGCCGCTCGTCGCCGAACTGCTGGGCACGCCGTCCGCACATTCCGAAGCGGCCGAACACGAGGCGCAAGGCATGCGCTGGCTCGCGATGGTCGGGCTTGCCGGGCGCGCCAGCGAGTACGCGGCCGATTTGCCCTACGGGGATCAGCGGCGGCTGGAAATTGCACGCGCGCTGGCCAGCAATCCGCGCCTCCTGCTGCTGGACGAGCCCGCGGCCGGAATGAATCCGACCGAAAAGCACGCGTTGATGGACCTGATCCGGCGCATCCGCGCGCTGGGCATCACGGTGTTGCTGATCGAACACGACATGACGCTGGTGATGGGGGTGTCGGACCGGATCATCGTGATGGATCATGGCGTGATCATCGCTGAAGGGCCGCCGGCGCAGATCCAGAGCGATCAACGGGTGATCGACGCCTATCTGGGCACGGCCGAAGAAGACGACGCGGCCGACGATGTCGCCAATGGGGAGAAGTCAGTGTGGAACTCCTAGAGGTTCGCGATCTGCGCGTGAGCTACGGCAACATCGAGGCGCTGCATGGCATCTCGCTCGATGTCCAGCCGGGCGAAATCGTCGCGTTGCTCGGCGCCAATGGCGCCGGCAAGACCACGACGCTCAGAACGATCTCAGGGCTCGTCCGCTCGCGCGCCGGACGGATCGCGCTCGCCGGACGGCCGCTGACGGGGCTGCAGGCGCATCAGATCGTTGCGCTCGGCATTGGGCACGTGCCGGAAGGACGGCGGATGTTCGGGGCGTTGACAGTCGAAGAGAATCTGCGGCTTGGCGGCTACCTGTTGCGGCGCGACGCGGCTGCGCTCGAACGCCGGATTGCAGGACTCTACGAAACATTCCCGCGGCTTCGCGAGCGTCGCAGCCAGTTGGCCGGCACGCTCAGCGGCGGCGAACAGCAGATGGTCGCCATCGCGCGCGCGTTGATGCTCAAGCCGAAACTGGTGTTGCTCGACGAACCCTCGATGGGACTCGCGCCAAAACTGGTGCGCGCGATCTTCGGCATGATCGCCGACATTTGCACGGAAGGCACTTCGGTGCTCCTTGTCGAGCAGAACGTGAGGCAGGCTCTTCGCATCGCGCACCGCGCCTATGTGCTCGAAAGCGGCAGCGTGGCGCTGTCGGGTGCGTCGCGGGAACTGGCGCAGGACAGCCGGGTTCGCACCGCGTATCTCGGCGGCAGTGCGTCGGCAGCGGCGTGACAGGCGAGGCGCGCGCCGGTTTCGCGCGACGATGACGGAACCGGGGGCTGTCGCTGAGCTTCGCGCCAGTCAGTGTGGCTGACCCAGGCATGCGTCCGCCACGTCGACGATCGGCTCGCTGGCGGCGTGTGCTTCGGGGAAGCGATCGATGCATTTGATCTGCAGCAGCATCCACCAGGTGCCGGGCGGGTCGTGGCCGAGCCACATTACCGTCGCGGCCGCTTTGGTCCGAAGCCGCCATCGCTGCCAGTCCGCGCCTGTCGGCGAAAAGTGGCCCTGACTGTCCGTGTATTGGCGCGGGTCCAGATCGTAGCGCTTCAGGTAGGCGGGATTGAGGCGCTCGTCGAGCGTAATTCGCCCGTCTTGTGCGATGCGCGCCTGTTCACGCAGCTCGTCCAGACTGAAGTCGCTCACCGCCCGGTTGACGACCAGAAATTCGACCAGCAGCGCTGCGCCGGCTACCAGGCATGTCGCGGCGATGCAGAGCGCGAGCAACGAGAGAATCCGCGTGCGTGCCATCATTTTTCCGGGCCCCGCAATGCGATACGAGAGCGTGACGTGCCTGCGAGGAACGCGGGCGGATTCGACGGCTCCCGATTCAAAACATACAACTTCGCATGCCGGTGGTCCAGATGTCAGCCGCACCCCGTGATCAGACACCGCGTGGGCCTTGAAAACGTGCCATGTCCGGGATTGCGACCGCGCGCCGTGGCGGCGCGCCGCGCATCGCAAGCCGCTGCGAGGACATGCGCATGGACGGGTAGTAGGATGACCTGTCACATCGACCAGTTGCCATAAGCCGCGCCGCGCCAATCTGCGCACATAGACCGTTTTTTCAAGGAGCGACCTCATGTTGAACTACCCTGCCGCGTATCAATCGACAACAGGTTCCGCGCTCGATGTCGACAAGGATTTCTATAGACGCATCGCGGCCGAACAGAGTAGCCGCGAGCTGGTCGAGTCGATCGTCGTTCCGATCCGCTCGGGCCGGGCGTGGACCGTGCCCGCAGGCCACGTGTTCCGCATTGTGACGATCGAAGGACCGCAGGTTGCGGACCTCAATATCTGGAACCAGCACAATCCGCGCGAACGGATGTGGGCGTCGCGCACGCGTCAGCTTCAGGCGGCTCATGTGAGCACGTTCGACCGGTTGTGGTCGACGCTGCCGTTCCTGCGCCCAATGGTGACGATCACCGACGACAGCCTCGCGAATTATGGTATCGACGAGCACGGGGGACGCGTGCATGATCTGCTGGGCACGCGTTGCGATCCGTACGTGAATCGCATGCTGACAGGGGAAGACTTCCATTTCCATTGCCATTCGAACCTGACGCGCGCCATCGCGCCGTATGGCCTGACAGAGTACGACGTCCACGATGTGCTGAACGTATTCCAGTGCACCGGATTGAATCTCGAGGACAAGTACTTCATGAAGGCATGTCCCGCAAAAAAGGGCGATTATCTGGAGTTCTTCGCAGAGATCGATTTGCTGTGCGCGTTGTCGACATGTCCGGGGGGCGATCTTTCGTTGCCGATGTGGGGCCCCGATGCGCGTGATCCGCTCGAAGTGTGTCGGCCGCTTGGCGTCGACGTTTATCGCGTCGCGCCGCAATTGCTCGCCGGATGGTCGCAGCCACCTGTGGCGGCTTACAAGGGGCAGCATGGATTGACGTTACAGCGGCCTGACTGGAAGTAATCGATCCGCGTCAGTAGCGAGTCTACTAAAGTGTAATTCCATCGTTACCAGTGCTTTACTGAGGCGGCTATCGCGTCACCCGAAAACGCGGACTAGTGCCGGATAGCCGCTGGCGTTCCACACTGAAGCCCGGCGCGTACAGCGTACAGAAAACAATGCGCTAAAAAAATGACCTCGACTTCCTGAACAAGTCGAGGCCGCAAACATCGCCACCCTGACCGACCGTTGCGGAGACAGCCCATCTCCAACGGCAGATGACGATGACCCTTGGTTTCCCATGACCCCGCCGGCGTACTACGATTCGTCTGCCTGACGTTCGTCGCGACGGGATGAATGGGGGCTCAACCTATGCCCTATGACACTGGGCCAGTTTCAAAGCACTTGCCCGTTTTCTCCAATCGCATTTTTCGCCGCTGCACACCGCCGTTGCCTGCTCCGCTCAACAGCTTGTTTCAGGATGGATTCGATTTCGCCGTCGCTTAGCGACTCTGCAACCGTTTGTGCGTAAGTGTGGTGCCGTTCCGTAAGCGGCGCGGCCAGGTCTCTGGCGTCCATGTACCGGAGCAAAGCGATTTTTCTATGCCCGCATTGGATGCTGTGGTCATATAACGCCAGTGCTGCCACTACTCCGCACTTTTTCCCGACATCCTCGACAAGGCTTCGCGTGTCAGATCGTTTCATTTGGAAAGGCACCGTTTGATCGAAGAAGCGGATGACCGTGTCAGTGTCAGTTTCGAACAAATGCATGGCAACTCCCTTGTGGAGATACCACCAGGTGGGTAGTACCCGACATCACGCGAGGGCATGCGGCGACATTCGAGTCTCGGCGAAATCAAGCGCCGGACCGCGCGTTCTCTCGCTGGATGCTGGTCGGACAGCCATTGCTATCTCCCGGAATCACCTGATCCCCGGATTACCTCTTGCTGGGCATTGATAATGTCCCGGTTCGCGGCGATGCTGTGTTCGGCCAGTGACTTTCAAAAGCGCCCGGCCGCTCCACGTCCGTGCTGCCTGATCGATCAGTTGATCAAGAGGCAAGTTTGGGAGACCTCAACATGACTTACGGTTACCACCAAGGCCGCCCCGAGCATTACCCGCTAGAGCCGGATCTGCATGGCACCCGACACTGGTTCGTCACTTCAGAAGCCACCGGCGAGGATCGGGCGGACGCGCTCGCCGCATTGGCAGGCCTTGCTCACCTCGAGGTATGGTGCGTGGATAAATACATGGCCCACGCTGGCGCCGGCGCGACGCATGCGTTGCCGTCGGCCGTGGCGCGCTGGTTCGATGACGAGTCCGACCTGCTCTGGGCACTCGAGCACGCGATGTGCAGGGCTGCCATTGGCCTCAGAATCTATGCGCTCGGCACGCAGCCGTTCATCCGCTCCATCAGGCAATTGGCCGACCGATGCGCCATTGCACCCGAGGCTGTGCGCGTCGCGCACAGCGGCGGGGCTCTGAGCCGCGTGTAGTGCATTCATTGCGCAGTAGCACAAACGCACTGGATGCGATTACGGGCGTGCAGGCTGATGCACAAGCGCGAGCGAGCCGCCCGAGGTCAAGCGTACCTCTAGCGGCAACTGCGTATCTGCCCGAACCTCTTCCCTCGATTGCTCCGAATACCCCCGGAGAGGGAACTCCCTCTGGCGGATTGCAAGGCGCTGTTGACGGGGCATACTACAGACACGAACCACCGAAACCTTGCAGCGGAGCAGCATCATGGAAAGCCGGAAGTTTCTGACCCATCAGCAGATCTTCGACCGGGCAGTCGCGCACCTCTTCTGCCAGGGCCAGGCGGCCCTGCTGCCACATGGCGGTGGTGCATATCGCGGTTATTGCGGAGGGTGTCCCGTCGGGAGCTTCATCAAGCCTCGCGATTACATGACTGCAATGGAAGGAGTGCCAGTCCGCTTTATCGGCAAACAATCAACGGACGCGATACCTGCGTATATGGACGTCGGTGTCGCGGCGCTCAGGAAAGCGCTGCTTCGCGCGCACATCAACGTCTACGACCCGGCGACGATCGAATTGCTCAGTTGTCTCCAGAACGTGCACGACGTGTTCGGGAAATGGGAGTGGCGCGAGCGGCTTCAGTCGATCGCGCGGCATTTTGGTCTATCGGCCTGCCAGCTAAAGGCGGCAGCTTGAACGCCGCTGGGTTGGCTGCGATGGGCATGAGCGAAACACCAATCATGAACGGGCAATAAGGCAGAGATCGTGAATACATACCCACACTCTTTACGCGATCTCGTCGAGAAATGGCTGGCGCCAACGTCGACAACACCCGTTCGCGTGACCCGGTTCAGTCGCACGCGAGATGGCAACAGGCGCTATGTCTGTGTCGAGGTCGCGCAGCCGGCGTGTTCCGTGGCCATTGTTTTTTTCCGGCATGACGATGGCTCCTGGCGCGTTTTCCCGCCCCAGCGCGAGCGCCCGGCGATGACTTGCCCGCAAGCCGCGTGACGCGTGGCATCCTCGGGTTTGACCTATGATGAAAGTGATGGGGCACACGGCAAAATCATGTGCGGCGCTTGTGCTAATTCAGGTATGAGGAATAGGACGTGGAGCCTGTCAATACCGTACTGCTGATCGACGATCATGCGCTGTTTCGCAAAGGTGTCGCGCAACTCATTCAGATGAACCCTGCATTTCGCGTGGTTGGCGAAGCGTCCTCAGGACGCGTAGGCGTCGACCTCGCGGTTCGGCTCAAGCCGGACGTGATCCTGATCGACCTCAACATGCCGGAAATGAGCGGAATCGAGACGCTCGAAATGATGAGGCAGCAAGGCGTCGATTCGCGCTTTCTCATGTTGACGGTCTCGGACAACGAACGCGACGTCGTAGCTGCGCTGCGCGCGGGCGCGAGCGGCTATCTGCTCAAGGACATGGAGCCCGAAGAGCTATGCATGAACTTGCAGAAGGCGCTGCAAGGAACGGCTGTGCTCAGCGAGTCGGTCACGGGCAAGCTGTTTCACGCGCTGTCCGCGGGGCAACCTCTGCCTGCCAACGAGACGGGCCTCTCCGCGCGGGAGCAGGAGGTGCTCGACTTTCTCGTCGAAGGTATGTGCAACAAGGAAATTGCGCGCAAGCTCGATATCAGCGTCGGTACTGTCAAAGTGCACGTCAAGCACCTGCTGCACAAACTCGACCTGCATTCCAGGGTTGAGGCGGTAGTGTGGCATCACGAGCACCTGGCGCGTCGCAATCCGCCGCGCGCTTGAATTCGCCGCATTGACTGCATTCGATCGGCTTGTCCTCATCGTCGCCGGCCACTGGTACTATTCGCACTGCGGACGCCCGGAAAGGGTCGTGCCGCATACCCGATTGCCGATAGTCACGTGTAGAGCCAAGCGATGAAGAGCGAGACAAATGCCGATCTTCCCACCAGTCAACTCGAAGATCCTGGCGATGGAAGGTCGATTGAGTCATTCCTGGGCAAGGTTGTCAAAGAGTACCGTACGAATCAGGGGCTGACGATCGCCGACCTGGCGGAGCAAAGCGGCCTGTCGCGAAGCATGGTGTCGAAGATCGAGAATGGGCAGGTGTCGACCAGTCTCGATTCGATCGTGAGCATTGCGCGTGCACTGGGCATTTCGATCTCAGCGCTTTTCAAGAACTTCGAGCATCGCGAGGGCAACGCGCAGCATGTGAAAGCGGGAAAGGGCATGGAGGTGGTGAGGCGCGGTACCACCAAGGGGCACACGTACCATCTGCTCGCCTACGATCAAGGCCCCGTCAAGCTGTTCGAGCCGTTTCTCATCACGATGGACGACGAAGCCGAAGTGTTTCCAACCTTCGAGCATCCCGGTACAGAGTTCATCTATATGCTGCAAGGCAAGATGGAATATCGCCACGGCAATCGCAGCTATCTGCTTCAGCCCGGCGACGCGCTGACCTTTCGCGGCTCCGTCGCACATGGCCCTGAGCGTCTCATCAAGCTACCCATCCGGTTCATCACCGTGATCATGTATGGCCAGTCGCCGGAACTGGACACCTGATCGATCTTCGCCCGTCTGACCGACGAGGCGATCGCTGCGCGCGCATCGATGCGCGCCGGCTTGCCTTCTCTAACCGCCTTGCAGCCGTCGCGTCGGGACGGACGGCTGCGCCTCTTTCCTCCGCCTTTCCACGTGTGGCTTAGTTCGGAATACAGATGTGTTCCGGCCGGGCGCACGGCCATCTCGCGTGCGATCGGGTGATATGCGCCCGGCGATACCCCCGTGTGGGTACAGAACAAATACACAAGATGTACGGGTGTTTCCTGACAGGAAAAAAAGTTGATTGGCGTTGACATGCGAATATCGCCTGGCTACTGTTGTGCTCAATGATTCCTCTTCGAATCGACCCACACCATGTCCTCCAATACGCACCGTTTTACGCTTACCCTTTCCTGCCCCGATCGCATCGGGATCGTGTCTGCTGTAAGTACGTTCCTTGCCGAGCATCGCGCGTGGATCATCGAGGCCACCCATCACGCGGACGAAATCGAGAAGCGCTTTTTCATGCGCCACGAGATCACAGCGGACTCGCTGCCATTCGGTGTCGATGGGTTTCGCGAGCGCTTCGCCCACATCGCGAAAGAGTTCGCGATGGACTGGAAGATCTCTGACAACTCGGTCAGGAAGCGGGTTGTGATACTCGTGTCGAAGCTGGAGCACTGTCTCTACGATCTGCTTGCGCGCTGGAAAGCGGGCGAACTGGACATCGAGATTCCGTGCGTGATCTCGAACCACGACACATGGCGCAGCTTCGTCGAATGGCACGGCATTCCGTTCCATCATGTGCCCGTCACGCCCGACAACAAGGCGCAGGCCTACGACGAGGTGCAGCGCCTGTTCGAGGATGCGCGCGCCGACACGATGGTGCTCGCGCGCTATATGCAGGTTCTGTCGCCGAAGCTGTGCGCGGCGTATCCGGGGCGAATCATCAACATCCACCACTCATTCCTGCCGAGCTTCGTTGGCGCGAAGCCTTATCACCAGGCATACGGACGCGGCGTGAAGCTGACGGGCGCCACCTGCCACTACGTGACGGAAGAGCTCGACCAGGGGCCGATCATCGAGCAGGACGTCATTCGCGTGCGTCACTCGGACCGGCCGGATGACCTCGTGCGTCTTGGGCGCGACATCGAGAAGGCTGTGTTGGCGCGAGGCTTGCGTTATCACATCGAGGATCGCGTGCTGATCCACGGCAACAAGACCATCGTGCTGCGATAAGCACGCGGCCGATTCCCCATCGAACAGGTCGTAGAGCCGCCCCCAGGCGGGGCAGCACAAAGGAGCGTTTTATGCCATGGCGTCTCGTCCGCTTCGCTCTCTCGAAGAAACATCCCGAACCGAGGATGTTCACGAGACACGACACTTTGCGTCGTTCATATGACGTTGTGATCATCGGCGCGGGCGGCCACGGTCTCGCGTCTGCCTACTATCTCGCGAAGGAGCACGGCATCACGAATGTGGCCGTGCTGGAGAAGGGGTATATCGGAGGAGGTAATACCGGGCGTAACACCACGATCATCCGCTCGAACTATCTGACGCCCGAAGGCGTGAAGTTCTACGACGAGTCGGTGAAGCTGTGGCAAGACCTGTCGCAGGACTTCGACCTCAACCTGTTCTATTCGACGCGCGGCCACTACACGCTGGCCCATACCGATTCGGCGATGCGCACGATGCGCTGGCGCGCCGAGGTCAACAAGCACTACGGAGTGGACTCCGAAGTTGTCGGCCCGGACGAGGTGAAGAAGGCGGCGCCGATGATCGACATCTCGTGCGGCGGCGTCGCGCCGATCATGGGCGCGCTGTATCACGCACCGGGTGCCGTCGCGCGGCACGATGCTGTCGCCTGGGGTTACGGGCGGGGCGCGGACCAGCGCGGCGTCGAGATCCATCAGCAGACGGAAGTGCTTGGCATCGACGTGGTGGGCGGCAAGGTCAAGGGCGTGAAGACCTCGCGCGGCTATATCTCGACGAACAAGGTGCTGTGCGCCGTTGCAGGCTCGACGCCTCGAATGACGGACATGGTCGGTGTGCGCACACCCATCTTCATCCATCCGCTTCAGGCGATGGTGAGCGAGCCGCTCAAGCCGTGGCTCGATCCCATCCTCGTATCGGGCAGTCTGCACGTCTACATCAGCCAGTCGGCGCGGGGCGAACTCGTGATGGGTGCTTCGCTCGATCCGTACGAGTTGCACTCGACCCGCTCCACGCTCGACTTCGTCGAAGGGCTCACGGCGCACATGCTCGAAATGTTCCCGTTCCTGTCGCAGGCGAAGGTGATGCGTCAATGGGCAGGCATGGCCGACATGACGCCCGACTTCGCCCCGATCATGGGCAAGACGCCCGTCGAAGGCTTTTATCTGGATGCGGGCTGGGGCACCTGGGGCTTCAAGGCCACGCCCGTGTGCGGCAAGACGATGTCCCACACGGTTGCGAACGATGCCACCCATCCGCTGATCGAGGGCTTCTCGCTCGACCGGTTCCGCCGCTTCTCGCTGACGGGCGAAAAGGGTGCGGCCTCCGTTGGCCACTGACCTGGAGAATGACGATGAAGATCATGACCTGTCCGGTGAATGGCGCGCGCCCGGTGTCGGAATTCGCATACTGGGG
Source organism: Paraburkholderia piptadeniae (assembly GCF_900007165.1). Classification (GTDB taxonomy): domain Bacteria; phylum Pseudomonadota; class Gammaproteobacteria; order Burkholderiales; family Burkholderiaceae; genus Paraburkholderia; species Paraburkholderia piptadeniae. The sequence continues at coordinate 126,056 of NZ_CYGY02000067.1, read as the reverse complement.
CGAGATTCGCCCGATGCCCGACCCGATGGACTCGAGCGATGCGCAATGGGCCGACTATGTGTTTTGCCGCAACGGCGCAGCGGGCGTGAAGCAGGAATGGTGGTGCCACACGCCAAGCAACACATGGTTCATCGCCCAGCGCGATACCGCGAAAGATCTCGTGCTGCGCACGTGGCTTGCCGGCGAGGAGGCCTGAATGCGTCTGACTCCTCACCGCGGCGAATGGATCGAGCGCAATACGCGCGTCGATTTCTCTTACGAAGGCAAGCACCACAGCGGCCTTGCCGGCGACTCGATTACGAGTGCATTGTGGGCTTCGGGCGTGCGCGTGCTTGGCCGCAGCTTCAAGTATCACCGGCCGCGCGGCGTGCTGTCGCTCGCTAATCACGATGTCAACGTGATGCTTCAGGACGGCGCGCGTCTGAACGTGCGCGCCGACGTGACGGCGTTGACGCCCGGCGGCAACTGGCATTCCGTCAATACGTTCGGCGGCGTGGAAGCGGATCGCGCCCGGATCGTCGGCAAGCTCGCTGCGTTCCTGCCCGTCGGTTTCTACTACAAGGCTTTTCATAGCAAGCGCTGGTTCCCGCGCTGGGAACGCATGTTCCGCACGATGACGGGCCTCGGCACAGTCGACTTCAATGCGCCGCATATCCGCACGCCGAAGCGCTATGGCTTTTGCGACGTGCTCGTGATCGGCGCCGGGCCATCGGGTATTTCGGCGGCGCTGGCGGCGGCGGAGGAAGGCGCGGATGTCGTCATCGTCGACGAGAACGCGCGCGTCGGCGGTAGCGGCGGTTATCAGCTCGGCGGCGACGACAAGCGCTTCGACACGGTCCGCGAACTGGAGACGACCGTGCTCGGCCATCCGCGCATCCGCGTGATGACGGGCACGCTCGCAGCGGCCTATTACGCCGACCTGTGGGTGCCGCTCGTGGAGGCGACACGTATCACGAAGATGCGCGCAAAAGCGGTGATCGTCGCGAGTGGCGCGTTCGAGCAGCCCGCCGTGTTTCGCAACAACGACGTGCCCGGCGTGATGCTCGCTTCGGCGGCGCAGCGGCTCGTCTATCGTTACGCGGTCGCGCCCGGCAAGCGGGCCGTCGTGCTGGCGGCGAACTCCGACGGCTATCGCGCGGCGCTCGACATGCTCGCGCGGGGCATCGAAGTCGTTGCCGTCGTGGACCTGCGCGCATCGCATAAGAGCGAGGATCTCGAGCGCGATCTCAGGTCGAAGGGCGTCGATGTGTTCGCTTCGAGCTGTGTGGTCGAGGCGGTGGCGGACAAATCGGACGGGCGGCTAACGGGCGTGCGCGTCGGTGCGTTCTCGACGCAAGGCGGCGTGCGCTATTCGACGACGACGACGCGCCTGATCGAATGCGACACGCTGCTGATGAGCGTCGGCTGGGCGCCCGCCGCGAACCTGCTGTACCAGGCGGGCACGAAGATGCGCTTCGATCACGATGTCGAGCAGTTCGTGCCCGATCAATTGCCGCCAGGCGTCTTCGCATGCGGCCGGGTCAACGGTGTGTACACGCTCGATAGCAAGCTGCGCGACGGCGCGCGCGCGGGCATGCAGGCCGCCGTGCACTGCGGCCTCGGCGACGGCGAGGCAGATGGCGCGGCGCAGCTGCGTCTCGCGGAATGGGAGTCGCCGTCGCATCCGTGGCCGATCGTCGGGCATACGTCCGGCAAGAACTTTGTCGATTTCGACGAAGACCTGCAACTGAAGGACTTCGAAAACGCGGTGCAGGAAGGCTTCGACAACATCGAACTGTTGAAGCGCTTCTCGACCAACGGCATGGGACCGAGCCAGGGCAAGCATTCGAACATGAATGGCTTGCGCATCCTCGCACGGCTGACTGGGAAAGAGCCTCAGGAGGTCGGCACGACGACGGCGCGTCCGTTCTTCCATCCCGTGCCGATGTCGCATCTCGCGGGGCGCGGCTTCAATCCCGAACGGCGCACGCCGCTGCACGCACAGCACCAGTTGCTCGACGCAGTTTGGATGCCGGCCGGCGTGTGGCAGCGGCCGGAGTACTACGCCGTCGCCGGCAAGGATCGCGCGACCTGCATCGAAGAAGAGTCGCTCGCCGTGCGAAATGGCGTGGGCATCATCGACGTCGGCACGCTCGGCAAGATCGAAGTGCGCGGACCGCAGGCTGCCGAATTTCTCGAGCGCGTCTACGTGTCGAAGTATGCGGGGTTGAAGGCTGGCATGACCCGCTACGCGGTGATGTGCGACGAGTCAGGGGTCGTGATCGACGACGGCGTGATCGCGCGTCTCGCCGACGACCACTTCTACTTCACGACCACGACGTCGGGGGCGGCCGCCATCTATCGCGAGTTGTCACGTCTCAATACGATCTGGCAGCTCGACTGCGGCATCGTCAACGTGACGGGCGCGTTTGCAGCGGTGAACCTTGCGGGACCCCTGTCGCGAGCCGTGCTCGGCAAGCTCGTCGACCTCGATCTGTCGTCGGCGGCGTTCCCGTATCTCGGCGTGCGCGTGACGGGCGTCGCGCTCGGTCAGAACCGCGTGCCTGCACGGCTGATGCGAGTGGGCTTTGTCGGCGAATGGGGCTACGAAATCCATATTCCCGCCGAGTACGGCGCGGCGCTCTGGCGCGCGCTGCTCGAAGCGGGCAAGGAACACGGCATCCGTGCATTCGGCGTCGAAGCGCAGCGTCTGCTGCGGCTCGAGAAGGGACACGTGATCGTCAGCCAGGACACCGACGGCCTGACGACGCCGCGCGATGCCGGCATGGAATGGGCCGTGAAGATGGACAAGCCGTTCTTCGTCGGCAAGCGCAGCCTGCAGATCATCGACAAGCTGCCCGCCAAACAGCGACTCGTCGGCTTTGCGCTCGATGCAGGCGTGCGCAATGCCGGTCTGCGCGAGTGCCATCTCGTGATCGAACGCGGCGAGATCGCGGGGCGTGTCACGAGCGTCGCGTGGAGCGCGACGCTGCAAAAAACGATCGGTCTTGCGTTCGTGCGGCCGGGGCAAGCCGAACCCGGCACACGCATCAAGTTCCGTTTGAGCGATGGCCGGATGCTGCCCGCGACTGTCGTGCCGACTCCGTTCTACGACCCTGAGAGCGAGCGTCAGAAAGACGCCGTAACGATAAAGACTGCCGCACCGAGGAAGGAGACAGCATGAATGCGCCACTTCGAATGAGCCCGGTGTGCGATGCACGGAAGGCGACCAGCCTGCAATGGAACGTGCGGGAGAACATGCGCGTCGAGGAACAGGTCGATGCCGCCGACAGCATGCGCGCGGCCACGCTCGGGATCGCCGACGTGTCGTATCTCGCTCGAACTGGCTTCAAGGGCAAGGGCGTGGCGGCCTGGCTGCAGGCGCAGGACATCCCTGTGCCGGCGCAGCCGAATAGCTGGGCACCGCTTGCAGGCGGCGGTGTGGTGTTGCGGCTCGGTGTCTCCGAGTACCTGATCGAAGACGGTCTCACGCATGGCAGCTCCGCACGGATGGCGCATCTCGATACGCCCGTGCACGTGTATCCCGTGCTTCATCAGGACGTTGCGCTCGTGCTGTGCGGCGAAGCCGTGCACGAATTGCTGCTGCAAACCTGCAATGTCAATTTCGGCGCGCTCGATCTGGCATTCCGGCCGGTCGTGCTGACTTCGATGGCGGGCGTCGCCGTCACCGTCATGCCGGGCGCGCGGGCAGGCAGGGCTTACTACCGGGTATGGGCCGACGGCACGTATGGTTTGTATCTGTGGGAGACCCTCTCGGGCATCGCCGCCGAGCTGGGTGGCGGCCCTGTAGGGCTTGCCGCGATCACGGATATCGATCAGCTGGCAGTCCGGTAGCGAGCAGATGTAAGCAGACCGTAGTAGTCGACGCGGGCGCGAAGGACGGGCCGGCGTTTTCCGAAACCCTGGACTTATCACGTTTGAGGACATTCACATGACCCCCGAAGACGCCCGGAAGTTTCTCAAAGACAACGAGGTGAAATACATCCTCGCGCAGTTCGTTGACATTCACGGCGTCGCCAAGACGAAGTCCGTGCCTGCGGCGCATCTCGACAGCATTCTCACAGCAGGCGCCGGTTTCGCGGGGTTCGCGGTGTGGGGGCTCGGCATCGATCCCCAAGGGCCCGACTTCATGGCCGTCGGCGACGTCGACACCTTGCAACTCGTGCCCTGGCAGCCGGGTTATGCCCGCATCGTCTGCGACGGGCACGTGAAGCGCGAGCCCTGGCCGTTCGAAAGCCGTGTGACGCTGAAGAAGCAGGTGCGCCGTCTGGAGGATCACGGCTGGATCCTGAATACCGGTCTCGAGCCCGAGTTCTCGCTGCTGCGCAAAGGACCCGACGGCGCAATCGTGCCGTGCGACCACACCGACGCGCTGCACAAGCCGTGCTACGACTACAAGGGCCTCTCGCGTTCGCGCGAGTTCCTTGAGCGGCTGACGGACGCGTTGATCAAGGCGGGTATCGACGTCTATCAGATCGATCACGAAGACGCGAACGGCCAGTTCGAAATCAACTACACGTACACCGACTGCCTGAAGTCTTGCGATCACTACGTCTTCTTCAAGATGGCGGCAGCGGAGATCGCAAACGAACTGGGCCTGATCTGCTCGTTCATGCCGAAGCCTTTCGCTAACCGGCCCGGCAACGGCATGCACATGCACATGTCGATTTCCGACGGCAAGAAGAACCTGTTCGCTGACGATCACGACGAGAACGGCCTCGGCCTTTCGAAGCTCGCGTACCACTGGACGGCAGGCATTCTCAAGCACGCGGGGGCGCTCGCCGCGATCTGCGCGCCGACGGTGAATTCATACAAGCGTCTCGTCGTCGGGCGTTCGTTGACGGGCGCGACATGGGCGCCCGCGTATGTGAGCTATGGCGACAACAACCGCTCGTCGATGGTTCGCATTCCTGGCGGCCGGATCGAACTGCGCCTGCCGGATGCCGCCTGCAATGCCTACCTCGCGACGGCCGCCGTGATCGCAGCAGGGCTCGACGGTGTCGAGAACCGGCTGGAGCCCGGCAAGCCGTGCAATGCAAACCTCTATGAGATGTCCTCGCAGGAGCTCAAGGAGAACGGCATCAGCATCCTGCCGCAGAACCTCGAAGCCGCCTTGCATGCGCTGGAGCGCGACGAACTGATGCTCGAGGCGCTGGGACCGGCGGGCGCCGAGTTTCTCCGTCTGAAGCACATGGAGTGGATCGAGTACATGCGCCATGTGTCGGACTGGGAACAAAAGGCTTACCTCGAATTTTTCTGATGAAGAACCCTCATCAGATTTTTTATTGAAATTGAGCGCGAGGAGATAACGATGTGTGGAATTGTCGGACTACTCGTCAAGAAACCGGAGTTGCGTGAGCGGCTCGGCGAATTGATGGTGCCCATGCTGCTGGGCATGACGGAGCGCGGCCCCGATTCGGCCGGTCTTGCGGTGTTCACGGAGCCCGTCGCGGACGGCACGCGCAAGATCAGCCTCTACTCGGGCCTGACGGAAGAGGGCGCGGATTTCAACTGGCAGGGACTCGTTCATGAACTGAACCAGCACCTCGGCGCGAAAGCATCGGTGCAGGCCAAGGACAATCACGCCGTGCTGAGCGTGGCCGCCGATCCCGAGACGGTCAAGCACTGGATCCGCGAAACACATCCCGGACTGCATGTGCTGTCGACGGGTCGCATGATCGACCTGTACAAGGACACGGGCACGCCGGGCCAGGTCGCGGACCGTTACGCGTTCAGCGGGCTGACGGGCACGCATCTGGTCGGCCATACGCGGATGGCGACGGAATCCGCCGTGACGCCCGATCGCGCGCATCCGTTCACGGCCGGCGAAGACTTTTGCCTCGTGCATAACGGTTCGCTGTCGAATCCGAACGGCGTGCGGCGCATGCTCGAACCGCAAGGCATCCGCTTCGACACGGACAACGACACGGAAGCCGCGTGCCGTTTCCTCGAATACCGGCTGCGCGAAGGTGACGACCTCGAAATCGCGTTGCAAAAGGGCTTCGAGCAGCTCGACGGCTTCTACACGTTCCTGATGGGCACGCCCGAAAAGCTCGCGCTGATCCGCGATCCGTTCGCCTGCAAGCCGGCCGTGGTCGCCGAGACTGACGATCTCGTCGCGATCGCTTCCGAGTTCCGCTCGCTCGCGCATCTGCCCGACATCAAGCATGCCCGCGTCTTTGAACCGGCTCCGGAGGAGATGTACGTATGGACAGTGTGAACTTCGACCTGGCGTCCGGCTCGGTGACGGACGTGAACGGATTCCTGCACCGCGAGGCCGCGAAAGCGGGCACGCGCAAAGTGCTGATTTCGAATCCCGACGGCGCGCACAACATCGCGGTGGGGCTCGATCTGCCCATCGAAGTGGAGATCGACGGCCATGCAGGCTACTACGCGGCCGGCATGAACAAGGAAGCGAAGGTGACGATCTCGGGCAGCGCCAGTACGGGCGTGGCCGAGAACATGATGAGCGGCCGCGTGCACGTGAAGGGCTTCGCCTCGAATGCGGCGGGCGCATCGGCGCACGGCGGGCTGCTCGTCATCGAAGGCGATGCGGGCCTGCGGTGTGGAATTTCGCTGAAAGGTGCGGACATCGTCGTGAAGGGATCGGTCGGCAGCTTCTCGGCCTTCATGGCCCAGGCGGGCCGCATCGTGATCTGCGGCGACGCAGGCGACGCGCTCGGCGACTCGTTGTATGAGGCGGTGATCTACGTGCGCGGCAAGGTCAAGTCGCTGGGTGCCGACGCGCGCGAAGAGCCGATGCAGGGCGCGGATGTGGAAGCCGTTGCGCAACTGTTGCGCGCAGCGGGGCCCGCCTTCGCAGAGTTCGATCCCAAGGAATTCAGGCGCATTGCGTCGGCCCGCTCGCTTTATCACTGGAATGCCGACGCGAATCAGGAATATTGAACCGGGGACCCCGCCATGGAAATCAAGCCCGTACACATGAAACACCTCGCCACTGAAGAGTCCTGGGGCTTCGACCGCAAGACGATCGACTATATCCAGAATGCCGCGGCACACGGACTGTACGAGATCCGTGGCCTCGGTGCGAAGCGACGCGTGCCGCACTTCGACGACCTGCTGTTTCTCGGCGCATCGTTGTCGCGCTATCCGCTGGAGGGATACCGCGAAAAATGCGTGACCAAGACGGTGCTCGGCACCCGCTTCGCGAAGAAGCCGATCGAGCTTGCCATTCCCATCACAGTCGCAGGGATGAGTTTCGGCGCGCTGTCGGCGAACGTGAAGGAGTCGCTCGGCCGCGCCGCCACGGAAGTCGGCACGTCGACGACGACGGGCGACGGCGGCATGACACCCGAAGAGCGGCGCTCTTCGAAGACGCTCGTCTACCAGTGCCTGCCGTCGCGCTATGGCTTCAATCCCGACGACGTGCGCAAGGCTGATGCGATCGAGGTCGTGATCGGGCAGGGCGCCAAGCCCGGCGGCGGCGGCATGCTGCTCGGCCAGAAGATCTCGCCGCGCGTGGCGAAGATGCGCACGCTGCCGGAAGGCATCGACCAGCGTTCGGCATCGCGTCATCCCGACTGGACGGGTCCCGACGATCTGCAGATCAAGATCCTCGAACTGCGCGAGATGACCGACTGGCAGACGCCCATCTATGTGAAGGTCGGCGCGACCCGCACATTCAACGACGTCAAGCTCGCGGTGCATGCGGGCGCGGACGTGATCGTCGTCGATGGCATGCAGGGCGGCACGGCCGCGACGCAGACGTGCTTCATCGAGAACGTCGGCATTCCGACGCTCGCCGCGCTGCGCCAGGCCGTCGATGCGCTCGAAGACCTCAACATGAAAGGCCAGGTGCAGCTGATCATCTCGGGCGGCATCCGCAGCGGGGCCGACGTCGCGAAGGCGCTGGCAATGGGCGCCGATGCCGTGGCCATCGGGCAGGGCGTGCTGGTGTCGCTCGGCTGCAATAGCGCGTCGTATATCGAGAACGGCCAGCATGTGAATGCGCTCGACGACTACGCGAACCTCGGCACCGCGCCGGGTTTCTGCCACCATTGCCACACGGGCAAGTGCCCCGTCGGCATCACGACACAGGACGCGGTGCTGCAGGAGCGTCTGAAGCCGGAGGTCGGTGCAAAGCGTCTGAAGAACTATCTGAAGACGCTGAACATGGAACTGACGACGATCGCGCGCGCGTGCGGCAAGCAGAACGTGCACCACCTGGAGCTGGAAGACCTCGTGGCGCTCACGGTCGAAGCGGCGGCGATGGCGCGCGTGCCGCTCGCCGGGACCAACTGGATTCCTGGCTTGAACGGCGCACGATGACAGCGCAACTGATCGACGGCCGGCATCTCGCGCGACGTCTGCGCGCTCGCTTTCGCGAGCGCGTCGCGGCCCTGTCCGCGCGTGGTGTCGTGCCTGGTCTCGCCGTGGTTCTGGTGGGCGACAATCCCGCGTCCGAGCTGTACGTCGCGAACAAGGTAAAAGCCTGCGGGGATTGCGGCGTGCGCTCGTTCATGCATCGCTTCGACGCGGACTGCCGGGAGACGGAACTGCTCGATCGCATCGCCGCGCTCAACGTCGAGCGCGGCACGCACGGCATTCTCGTGCAATTGCCGTTGCCGCCGCAAATCAGCGTACGGCGTGTGCTGGAAAGCATCGTTGTCGACAAGGACGTCGACGGTTTCCATCTCTACAACGTCGGTGCGCTGGTGGTCGGCAATTCCGTTTTTCCACCGTGCACGCCCTATGGCGTCCAGCTTCTGCTGGAGACGACGGGTATCGACGTGGCGGGAAAGCACGTCGTGGTGGTCGGCGCGAGCAATATCGTCGGCAAGCCGATGGCGCTGATGCTGCTCCAGAAGGAAGCGACCGTCACCGTCTGTCACAAGAAGACGCGCGACCTCGCGCAGCATACGATACACGCCGACATCCTCGTCGTCGCGGCGGGCAAGCCCGGTCTCATCAAGGCCGAGATGGTCAAGGAAGGCGCAATCGTGATCGACGTCGGGATCAACCGGATGCCGGATGGGCGCATCGTCGGCGATGTCGATTTCGAACCGGTGCGCGAGCGGGCTTCATGGATTACGCCCGTGCCAGGCGGCGTCGGACCGATGACGGTCACGATGTTGATCGAAAACACACTGCGCTCGGCAGAACGTTTTGCCGACGGAGAAGCGTTTCACCCAGCCCAGCCTTTCTGGCAGATGCCGGCCGTCTAGGCGAGGGGGAATGGGTTATAGCGTTCACGATGACAGGGAGTCTCGGATGACTGACGATACACACAAGGCACTTAAGACCGCCGCGCCTCTTGCGCCGTCATGCCGCATCGCGCGCCGGCTTGCGTTGGGACCCGGCGTCGCGCTGGTCAACGAGAACGAGTCGAACGAGGTGATCGCGCGCTTCGGCTCCTCCTACGACGACGCGCTTGCCGACCAGCTGACGTTGCGCACGATCGCGCGCATCCAGGCGCAGGGCGTCGGCGATGTGCGTGCGGCAGTGTGGCAAGGACGTGCCGTGATGCGCCTGTCGGTCATTGCGTGGGCGACCACCGGGCATGACGCGGATTGCGCTGCCGATGCCATTCTGTCGACCTGGAATCAGGTGCATGGCGACTATCTGTGTCAGGAACGTGAGGCGATGGCGCTGGCCTTCGGCTGACCGTTGAACTGACATCGCATAGGTATGAGGGGCGGCCCCGCGGGCCGCCCGCTTCTTTTCCGGACTACCGCTTACTGTCATTGCCGATCGCGTCCGCAGTCGCGAGCAACGCCTCGGCCATCCGGATACTCGCGGCATCGATCAGTCTCCCATCGAGCGAAACGGCGCCTTTGCCTTCCTTTGCGGCTTGCGCCATCGCATCCATGATGCGGCGAGCCTTGGTGACTTCGGCTTCGGCGGGCGTGAATACGCGGTTGGCGAACTCGATCTGCGACGGATGGATCGCCCACTTGCCCTCATAGCCCAGCACGGCAGCGCGGCGCGCGGCTGCATCGTAGCCATCGGGATCGCTGAAATCGCCGAACGGACCGTCGATGGGACGCAGCCCATACGCGCGGCACGCGACCATCATCCGCGTTTGCGCGGCATGCCATTGATCGCTCCAGAAGTAATCGCGCTCGCCGCGCTCGTTCTTGTCCGTGAGCACGCCGTAGTCGCGATTCACGCCGCCGATCACCGTCGTGCGCGCGCGCGTCGATGCCGCATAGTCCGCGACGCCGAACGACATCGCCTCCAGACGCCGGCTCGATTGCGCGATGCTCTCGACGTTCGCCATGCCGAGCGCGGTCTCGATCAGCACTTCGAAGCCGATGCGTTTGCTGCGCCCGCGCGCGGCCTCGATCTGCGTGACGAGCATGTCGACGGCGTACACGTCCGCGGCCACGCCGACCTTCGGAATCAGGATCATGTCGAGACGCGGACAAGCCTCGACGATATCGACGACATCGCGATACATGTAATGCGTATCGAGACCGTTGATGCGGACCATCATCGTCCTGGTTCCCCAGTCGATTTCGTTGAGCCCTTCGATGATGTTCTTGCGCGCCTGTTCCTTGTCGTCCGGCGCGACAGCGTCTTCGCAGTCGAGGAAGACGATGTCGGCGGCCGAGCGCGCAGCCTTTTCGAACATCGCGGTATTCGAGCCGGGGACAGCCAGCTCCGAACGATGCAACCGCGCTTTGGCCTGCTCGATGACAGTGAAGCTCATGCGGGTTCTCCTGTAGGCAACCTGTGGATGGCGGGTATCGACGACGGGCGACGGACGTTCAGCCCGTCGCGCCGAAACCCGATGCGATGCAGTTGATGGACAGCAGCAGCGGCACCTGATACGCGCGCCGCTGCCGTTCGGTCTCTGCGGAGCGGTAGAGGCGAAGCAGTTCGATCTGCTGCCGGCTGATGAGATCGATCGCGGGCAGGCGGCGCTGCAGGCGGGCAGTGAACTTCGGAAAGCGCGCGCCCAGTCCGGGCGAACCCGTGACCGTCTTCACCATCTTCACGGTGAGCTGGTATTCGGCCTCGATCTGCCTGAAGAGCGTGTCGCGGGTCTGCTCATCCTGAACGAGGCTCGCGTATTCCCGCGCAATATCCACGTTCACCTGGGCCAGCGTCTTCTCGACTTCGTCGATGACGAGCCGGAACAGCCGCGATTCGTCGAACATCCGCCGCAGCAGATCGAGTCCGCGTTCCTGACGCACCGAGAGAAAGCCTTCGATCGCGCTGCCGACGCCGTACCAGCCCGTGAGCGCGTGGCGGTTCTGCGCCCATGCGAACACCCACGGAATCGCGCGCAGATCCTGCAAGCTCTTTGCGCCGAAGCGGCGCGCAGGGCGCGAGCCCATGTTGAGCATCGACAGCTCTTCAAGCGGGCTCGCCGCCTGAAAATACGCGAGCACGCCCGGCTGCTCGATGAACTTCGCGTACGCGGCTCGCGACGCGCCGGAGAGCGCTTCCATCGCCTCATCGAATTCGCCCTTGGGCAGCAACGCTTCCTCGCGCTCGGACTTCAGCGTATGTTCGAGCACGCTCGATGCCAGCAACTCGACGTGATACTGCGCGGTGCCTCGATTCGCGTATTTGAACGACACCACTTCGCCCTGTTCGGTTACGCGAAAACGTCCGTTGACCGAGCCGGCGGGCAACGCGGCAATCGCGCGGCCAGCAGGGATGCCGCCCCGGCTCACGGAACCGCCGCGTCCATGGAAGAACGCGATCGAAATGCCGAGTTCGTCGCCAAGCCGCTTGATCTTCGTCTGCGCCTTCGACAGCTCCCAGTTGCTCGCGAAGAATCCGCCGTCCTTGTTCGAATCGGAATAACCGATCATGATCTCCTGCACGCCGCCCTGCGCGCGGATGCTGCGGCGGACCATCGGCACGGCCAGCAGTTCGCGCAGGATTTCAGGCGCGCGGCGCAGATCGTCGATGGTTTCGAGCAAGGGCACGACGGGCAGCGTGCAGCTTTCCGTGCCCGCCGCGTCGGAAAAGAGTCCCGCTTCCTTCGCAAGCAGATAGACGCCGAGCACGTCGTTCGCACGATGCGTCATGCTGAGAATGAACGCGCCGAACGCATTGCGATCCACCTGCTGACGCATCTCGCGCACCGTGCGGAAAATCTGCAGCGTCTGTGCCGCCTCGGGCGGCAGCGCGAGAAAACGGCGCTCCCGTTCCGCTTCGCTGTCCGACGCTTGCCCCAGTTCGCTCAAGAGCCACGCTTTCCATTCTTGCGAGTCGCTCGCGGGCGGCTCGCCGGACGTGCCGCAGGTCGCGCGCCACAAAGCACGCAGGGCTTGCTCGATGACAGTCGTGTTCTGGCGCAGATCGAGCTGCACGGTGCTGAAGCGAAACGTCTCCACTTCGTGCCGCAATGGCCGTATGAGCATCCGCGCCAGCTGCCCGCTTTCTGTCGCGAGGAGTGTCTGCTCGATCACGAGCAGGTCGGCGGCCAGTTCGTCGGCGCTCGTGTAGCCGCCCTGAACGGGAGCGCCGTCGGCGGGACGGCTCGCGTTGGCGAGCGTCGCATCGAGCCGCCGCAGGATGCACGTCAGGTATTGACGGAACAGTTCGCCCGGATTGCGTGACGCGATGGACGTGGGTTCGCCGCTGGCCATCAATGCGCGTGCAAGCGCTTCGTGAAAGCTGTCCGGCGCGGGCAAGGCTTCGGATGTGATGCTCAGCATCTGCGTCAGTTCGACGAGACGCAGCCGATAGCGCTTCAGACACGCCAGCCTGTTCTCATGCAGCGTCGCGCGCGTGACGCTGTCGTCGACGAACGGATTGCCGTCCCGGTCTCCGCCTATCCACGAACCGAACTGGAAAAAGCGCGGCAGGTCGAAGCGCTCGCCCGGATAGTGGCGCTCGAGCGCGTTCTCCAGCTTGTCGAACAGCAGCGGCACGGCTTCGAACAGCGTCTCGCCGAAAAAGTGCAGTCCCCACGCGACTTCCTGTGCGACAGTGGGCTTTTCGAGCCGCAGTTCGCCGCTCATCCACAACAGCTCGATATCGTTTCTGAGCGCGAGGACGAGCGCAGTGCGTTCGCGAGGCGTCCAGCGCGGCGATTCGAGTTCCATCAGGCGCCGGTAGATGCGCCTGTGGATTTCGAGCACGGTGACCCGCTTCGCTTCCGTCGGATGGGCCGTCAGCACGGGCCGAACTTTCAGATGGCTCAGCGCGTCGCGCACTTCGGCAGCGGGAACGCCGGCGTCAGCGACTTCGGCAATCACGCGCGCAAACGAATCGGGCAACTGGTCATAGCCGCCTTCGATCTCGATCTCGCGGCGCCGGCGCATCGCCGTGCTTTGCTCGGCAATGCTGAGCAGCTGGAACCACATGCCTTGCGCTTGCAGCATGCGCCGCAGCACGACGCGGGCGGTGCGGTCGTCCATTCGCTCGCGCATCAGCTCGCTCATCGATTCGTGCGCGGACTCTCCCCGCAACGTGCGTTCGACTTCGGGCTGACGGGCGTGCGCGATGTCGCGCAACAGCTCCGACAGCAGATCGATCACTGCTTCTTCATAGTCGTCCGCGCTGAGGGCGGGCAGCGACGCCGACGCGGCCGCGAGCTTGTGCAGCCCGTCGGCGGCGGCGTGCCTGCCCGCATGGAGGGGGCGCACAGCCTCGACGCGCGGCGGGTCGGGCTGTGTGTCGATGCCGTAGCCCCAGTCAGGCAACGCGGCGCGCGACATTGTCTTCGAGCACAGAGGCAACCGTGGAACCCAGCTCGGACGCGCTCGGCGCAACCGGGAGGCCGTAGGACTTCATGATTTCGGCTTTCTCGGCGGCGCTATCGCCTGCCGCCGAGATGATGGCGCCCGCGTGTCCCATGCGCCGGCCCTTCGGTGCCGTGAGACCGGCCACATAGCCGACGACGGGCTTCGTCATATGCTCGCTGACCCACTTCGCGGCCTCCGCTTCCTGCGGGCCGCCGATCTCGCCGATCATCACGACGGCTTCCGTCTCGGGGTCCTGTTCGAACAGCTTCAGATGATCGAGGAATGAGCTGCCGTTGATGGGGTCGCCGCCGATGCCCACGCTCGTCGTGACACCGAGGCCGAGCGCGTTGAGTTGCGCGGCGGCTTCGTAACCGAGCGTGCCCGAACGCGACACGATGCCGATATTGCCGCGCCGGTAGATATGACCCGGCATGATGCCGAGCATCGCGCGTCCCGCGCTGATGATCCCCGCGCAGTTCGGGCCGACCACCATCGTGCGGGTTTCCTTCGGATAGCGCAGCAGATAGCGTTTGACGCGCATCATGTCCTGCGCCGGGATGCCGTCGGTGATCACGCAGACGAGTTTCAGCCCCGCGTCGGCGGCTTCCATGATGGCGTCGGCGCAGTAGGGCGGCGGCACGAACACGAGGCTCGCGGTCGCGCCCGTTTCGCGTACGGCCTCTTTCACGGTGTCGAATACGGGGCGCTCGAGGTGATGCTTGCCGCCCTTGCCGGGCGTCACGCCGCCGACCACGCTGGTCCCGTAGGCAATCATCTCCTTCGCGTGGAACGAGGCCTTGTCGCCCGTGAAGCCCTGCACGATGACGCGGGTGGTTTCGTCGATCAGGATACTCATGTCTGTTCTCCTTATCTGTGATTGCCGGCCTGGCGCGCGCGGTGCGCCTTGGATGCCTCGACGGCCTTTTGTGCCGCATCCAGCAGCGATTCCGCCGAGATGATGGGCAACCCGCTTTCCTTGATGATGCGTCGTCCTTCCGCGACGTTCGTCCCCGCCAGTCGCACGACCAGCGGCACCCTCAGGCCGCGTGCCGCCTGCACGACGCCCTCGGCGACCCAGTCGCAGCGATTGATGCCGGCGAAGATGTTGACGAGGACGGCCGACACGTTCTGGTCCGACAGCACGAGGCGAAATGCGGCCGCCACGCGCTCGGGCGATGCGCCGCCGCCGACGTCGAGAAAGTTGGCAGGTTCGCCGCCCGCATACTTGATCGTGTCCATGGTGGCCATGGCGAGGCCGGCACCGTTGATGATGCAGCCGATATCGCCGTCGAGCCCCACGTAGTTCAGGCCGAACTGGGCGGCTTCGGCTTCGCGCGGATCTTCCTGCGTCGCATCGCGCATCTCGGCCACATGAGGATGGCGGAACAGCCCGTTGTCGTCGAAGGAAATCTTCGCATCGAGGGCGATCACGCGATCGTCAGCCGTCACGACGAGCGGGTTGATCTCCACCATCGTCGCGTCGAGATCGCGAAACGCGCGGTATGCGCCCATGATCGTCGAGACAGCGCGGCTCACCTGCTTGATGCTCAGGCCCAGACCGAAGGCGATTTCGCGGGCCTGAAAGGGCTGCAAGCCGACGGCGGGCTCGACCACCGTCTGGAGCACGGCCTGCGGGTTGGTGCGCACGATATCCTCGATATCCATGCCGCCCTGTGCAGAGGCGATCACGCGCACGCGTTCCGCTTTCCGGTCGAGCACGATGCCGAGATAGATCTCGCGTTCGAATTTCTCCGCGACTTCCACGTACACACGCTCGACGACCTTGCCTTCCGGTCCCGTCTGCGTCGTCACCAGATGCTTGCCGAACAGGCCGGTCGCCGCATCGTGCACGTCGTGATAGGTCTCGCAGAGCTTGATGCCGCCCGCCTTGCCGCGCGCGCCCGAATGGATCTGCGCCTTGACGGCCCAGTGCCAGCCGCCGAGTTCCGTTGCGCAATACACGGCCTGATCCGGCGTGTAAGCGACCGCGCCGCGCTGGATCGGCACGCCGAAGCCAGCCAGCAGGTCTTTGGCCTGATACTCGTGAATGTCCATATCGATGTCTCCGATGTAGTGCTGGTTTCCGTTGCGTGGTTCGATGGTTCCGTGGCCGTCAGGTCACGAGGTTGCGCGGCTCGCCACGCGCGAAGGCCTCGATGTTCTCGATCAGCTGGTCGGCCAGCGACTGCATGGCGTCGTCGGAGGCCCACGCAACGTGAGGGGTCAGGATGAAGTTGGGCAGATCGAGTTCGAGCAGCGGATTGCCCGCGACGGGCGGCTCCTGGCTCAGCACGTCGAAGCCCGCGCCCGCGATCAGCCCTTCCTTGAGCGCCGTGGCAAGCGAGGCTTCGCACACGAGCCCGCCGCGCGCCGTGTTGATCAGCAGGCAGTCGCGCTTCATGATGCGCAACTCGTCGAGTCCGATCAGGTTTCGCGTAGCGGGCGTGAGCGGCGTGTGCAGCGAGATCACATCGGACGTGCGCAGCAGCGTGTCGAGCGGCACGTAGTCGAGACCCGGCGTGCGTGCGCGCTTCGAGTCGTGGGCGGCGAAGATCACACGCATGCCGAAGCCGCGCGCGATCCGCGCCGTGCCCTGGCCGAGCGCGCCGCCGCCGATGATGCCGAGCGTCGAGCCATGCAGATCGCGGATCGGGTGATCGAAGAAGCAGAACTGCTTCGTCTGTTGCCAGCGTCCGCGCCGAACGTCGCTGCGGTAAGCGAGCAGATTGCGCCGCAACGCAAGGATCAGCGCGAACGTGTGTTCGGGCACCGTGTCCGTCGCATAGCCGCGGATGTTCGCCACGGCGATCCCGCGCTCGCGGCAGTACGCCGTATCGACACAGTCGTAGCCCGTTGCAGCCACCGCGATCATCCTGATCGACGGGTGCTTGTCGAGCACATTGGCCCTCAGCGGCACCTTGTTGGTGATCGCGATGGTGGCGCCTTCGAGCCGCCGCTCGACCTCGTGTGCGGAGGTCGATGCGTACTGGACCCAGTGGTGCTCGAACGCGGGGCGCCGCACGTCGGCGTTCAGCGTGGAACGGTCAAGAAAGACGATGTCGTGTTGCATGATGTCGTGAGTGCCGTGGTGTGAGCGGGAAGATCGCGACCCGAAACGCCTGCATCGGGACAGTGCAATCAGGCAGCGGCGACCCGGCGCACGGCGGTCCCGGCTGCCGGTTGAGTCGCCGCTTGCGCGCACGGCGCATGCGTGCGCCAATACTGTCCCGCTGCACCTGCGCCGCTGCCGGGGCGAACGTCGATTCCGGCATCGAGCATCGCCATTTCCGCGCCTGCAATCGCGCTCATCAGCATCAGTTCGTTCAGGTCGCCGAGGTGCCCGATGCGGAACACCTTGCCCGCGACCTTCGAGAGTCCCGCGCCGAGCGCGAGGTTATAGCGGCGATACGCCGTGTCGATCACCTGGGCGGCGTTGAAACCTTCCGGCACCACGATCGCCGAGACCGTATCGGAGTGCCACTTCGGCGCCTTCGCGCACACCTGCAGTCCCCAGCCTTCCGTGACGGCGGCGCGCACGCCCGAGGCGAGATAGTGATGCCGCGCGAAGACGTTTTCGAGTCCTTCCTGGAACAGCAGATCGAGCGCGGCGCGCAGCCCATACATGAGCGAAAGGGCAGGCGTGTAGGGGAAATAGCCCGTTGCGTTGGCGCGCACCATGTCGGCGAGATCGAAGTAGCAGCGGCGCGATTTCGCGTGCGCGATGGTCTTCAGCGCTTTCTGGCTCACGCACAGGATGCCGAGGCCCGCAGGCAGCATCAAGCCTTTTTGCGAGCCCGTCACGGCGAGATCGACGCCCCATTCGTCCATGCGGAAGTCGATGCAGCCAATCGAGCTTACGCCATCGACGAACAGCAAGGCGGGGTGACCCGCCTCATCCATCGCGCGGCGCAGCGCGCCGATATCGCTCGTCACGCCCGTTGCCGTTTCGTTGTGGCAGGCCAGAATGCCCTTGATCGTGTGCTGGCCGTCTGCTTTCAGGATCTCGGCGACCCGTTCGACGGGCACGCCTTCGCCCCAATCGACATCGAGAATCTCGACATCGAAGCCGAGGCGCTGCGCCATGTCGGCCCACAGATGGCTGAACTGGCCGAAGCGCGGCACCAGCACGCGGTCACCGGGCGACAGCGTGTTCGTGAGCGCCGCCTCCCATGCGCCCGTACCCGATGACGGGAAAATAAACGGCTGGCCCTCGGCCGTCCGGTAGATCTTCTTCAGGTCGGAGAGCAGGCCATGCGCGAGTTCAGGGAATTTCGTCGAGCGGTGGTCTTCCATCGACACCACCATCGCGCGTTGCACGGCGTCGGGAATATTCGTCGGGCCGGGGACGGCGAGGATATTGCGTCCTGCGATGCGCGTGCCTGAAGTATTCGACATGATTTGTCTCCTTGAGTGATGGCCTTGAGAAGTCGTTCCGGGTGTTCAGTGCGCCGTATGGCCGGCGGCCGCAGTCTTGTCGTCCCGTGACGCAGGCGAGTCTTGGCGCAGCGCGCCGGGCGCGTCGCGATAGACGGGGAACTTCGCGGTGAGCGCAAGCACGGCGTCGGCTGTGCGGCGGATCACGAGATCGTTGCCGGGCACGTCGAGCACATCGGCGATCAGATGCGCAAGCTGTTGCGCCTCGGCTTCGCGCAAGCCCCGCGTCGTGATGGCTGGCGAGCCGATGCGCACGCCGCTCGTGACGAACGGCTTTTGCGGATCGTTCGGAATCGCATTCTTGTTGACCGTGATGAACGCACGGCCAAGTGCGGCTTCCGCCTCCTTGCCCGTCACGTTCTTCGCGCGCAGGTCGACGAGGAACACGTGTGAATCGGTGCGGCCCGACACGATGCGCAAGCCGCGTTGCTGCAGCGTCTGCGCGATGGTTCGCGCGTTGGCAAGCACCTGTTGCTGATATTGACGGAACTCGTCGGTCATCGCTTCGCGCAACGCGGCGGCCTTGCCCGCGATGACATGCATCAGCGGGCCGCCCTGGATGCCGGGGAAGATCGTCGAATCGATCGCCTTGGCGGCTTGCGCGCCGGCGAGAATCATGCCGCCGCGCGGACCGCGCAGCGTCTTGTGCGTGGTGGTGGTCACGTAGTCGGCGATGCCGACCGGGCTCGGGTAAAGTCCCGCCGCGACGAGACCCGCATAGTGCGCCATATCGACGAGCAAGGTCGCGCCCACGCTATCGGCGATTTCGCGAAAGCGCCGCCAGTCGATCACGAGCGAATACGCGGAAGCGCCCGCGACGATCATACGGGGCCGATGCGTTTGCGCGAGTTTCTGCACCTGGTCGTAGTCGATTTCTTCCGTATCCGGATTCAGACCGTACGACACGGCGTTGAACAGCTTGCCGCTCACGTTGACGGCCGCGCCATGCGTGAGGTGTCCGCCATGCGCGAGCGACATGCCGAGAATGGTGTCGCCCGGTTTCAGCGCGGACAGATATACGGCCTGATTGGCCTGCGATCCCGAATGGGGCTGCACGTTCGCATAGTCGGCGTTGAACAGCTGCTTCGCGCGATCGATAGCGAGCTGCTCGACCACGTCGACGTGTTCGCATCCGCCGTAGTACCGGCGGCCCGGATAGCCCTCCGCGTATTTGTTCGTCAGCTGCGATCCCTGCGCTTCCAGCACGGCGGGCGACGTGTAGTTCTCGGATGCGATCAGTTCGATGTGATCCTGCTGGCGCTGCGTTTCCGCCGCGATGGCCTGCCGCAATTCCGGGTCGGTGACGGCGAGCGTGTTTTTGTAGCTGAACATGAGTGAACCTCTCGTTAGTAGAACAGGCAGGCCGAACGCACTGTTCGTCTCCTTCGCGTTCCTGTTGAAACGATGGTAGCGGCGTGCCGCCGAAAACACTCATTCGGGTTACTTATCCGACCCATAACCTCGCGCGTGAGCCTTGCCAGCCGGGCGCGACGCCTCGCGGAGTACCCCCTCATGGGCATTGCGGGCGTAGCCCCGGCTGGTACAGTTGAGACGTGAAAACAAGCCGTCTTCACCATGTGTCCGGGAGGATAGAGAGCGAGATGCTGCACCTGACATTGCGTCAGCTACGCGTGTTCGAAGCGAGCGCACGCCACCTGAGCTTTTCGCGCGCGGCGGAAGAGCTTCACCTGACGCAGCCCGGCGTTTCGTCGCAACTGAAGCAGCTCGAAACGGGCATCGGCATGCCGCTGTTCGAGCAGGTTGGGCGGCGCCTCTTCCTCACTGCGGCGGGCAAGGAGCTTTATAGCCATACGCGGCTGCTCGAGCAGCAGTTGTCGTTTCTCGAAGAGTCGCTCGACCGGTTGCGCGACATGAAGCAGGGCAAGTTGAAGGTGTCGCTGGTGAGCGGGACGGTCAATCCGCTTGCGTTGCAGTTGATCGCAAAGTTCACGCGGGCGTTTCCGGGCGTAAAGGTGAGCCTGTCGGTCGGAAACCGGGAGTGCGTGCTGAACGAACTGGCGAGCAACGAAACCGATCTCGCGATCATGGGGCTTCCGCCCGAAGGACAAGGTCTCGCCGCCGTGCGTGTGGCGAAGAATCCGCTCGTGATGATCGCGCCGCCCGATCATGCGCTCGTGCGCGAGCGCCGCGTCGCGCTGGATATGCTCGAGCGCGAAACATTCCTCGTGCGCGAGTCCGGTTCCGGCACGCGACGCGCGATGGAGCGCTTCTTTGCCGAACACCGCATCAGTTTTCGTCCGGGCATGGAAGTGAGCAGCAACGAGGCCGTCAAATGGGCCGTGCAGGCGGGCATGGGTCTGTCAGTCGTTCCCCTCGCGACGATCATGGCCGAACTCGAAACGCTGCGGCTCAAGGTGCTGGACGTCGAGCACTTTCCGATCGTCCGGTATCTGTATCTGGTGCATCGCGAGAGCAAGCAGCTTTCCGCTGCCGCGTCCACGTTCAGGGAGAGCCTCGTGAACGGCGCACACGAAGCGGGTGAGCGGGTGTCGATGGAAGCCTAGCCGGTCTGCAGGATTTCTCCTTTGCCTTGAACCGATGCGTCGCCGCGCAGCCGCCGCGGCGCATGTGCGCGCGAGACAGCATCGCAAGCGCACCGCCTTCTCGCGTATCGCCCGCATTCGATGTGTTTTGCGTCGTGTGCGATGCAGATTGTCACGCGTCGTGTGATCGCGATAGCCGGGATCGGCATGGGTGCCGTTGCACGCACGCAGCGCGGCAATTCATGGCATGGAACATGAATATGCCTGATCCAAAGCGCAACGAGCCGACAAGACGGTTGCCCGCTGGACGCAGGTCTGCGCGCCTGCCGTAACTGCCTGACTTCTGCGGGCAGACGAACGTTGCGCGGCCGATGCGACCTCTTGAATCTCAGCAATCTCGTCACACGGAGCGCCTATGTGGGTGGTAAAGATTGGCGGAAGTCTGAGCCGCGATCCGCTACTCGAAGAATGGCTCGCGGATCTGAGCGATTTCGGCCGCGGCCGGGTCGTGATCGTGCCGGGCGGCGGCCGGTTCGCGGAACAGGCCCGCGAGCATCAGGACATCTGGCGTTTCGATGATGTCGCCGCGCATAACATGACAGTGCTGGCGATGGCGCAATATGCGCTGATGATGCAGGGCATGTGCCGTCAACTGGTGATTGCCGGGACGGACGCGCAAATTCGCGCCGCGTTGCATGCGGGGCGCGTTGCCGTGTGGGTGCCGCTCGATCTGCTGTTCCAGGAAGCCAACCGGCTGACCCGTTGGGACGTGACCTCCGACAGCCTGGCTGCATGGCTCGCGAACCGGCTGAACGCGGAACGTCTGGTCGTCGTGAAGTCGTGTGAGGTCGAGCCGGCGCGTTCGATCGAGGAGTATGCGGCACTCGGAATCGTCGACGGCTCATTCGCGGGGTTCACGTGCGACGCGTCGTATCCCGTCGACCTTGTGAACCGGAGCGACGGGTCGCGCGTGCGCGACCGGTTGCTTCATGCGACAGCGGACTGAGCAGATGCGTCGATGCCGATATCGTTTGCCGCGGCGTTCGCCGTACGTGTAGAGCCCGACAGTTGCGCGCGCAGATCGCGTACGCGTGCAGGATCGAGTTGGCCGGTGCGCGACCGGTCGCACAGCGCCGTTCGAAAACCGGCGATGTGAGGGCCGAGTGCGCGAATCAATGGTACGTGCTTGCTGAGCAACGCGCCTGCAAGTCCCGCCATCACATCGTGCGCGCGCGCGATCTGCACCATGCTGTCGAGCACGGTAAGCGGCACGCATTGAAAAAGATTCCCGCGTTTCTTGCTTGCCGTATCGACCATGACGCCCGCAAAACGCAGTTCGGACGCGTATTCGACCACCCGCAGGTCGAGGCCGTTGTCCACCAGCAGAACCGGCATCATGTTCCAGTGAAGGCCACGCATATGAGAGAGGGTTCGACATGCGATGTCGAATGAAGCGCTGTCGGCCGGGACGCCTGCCTTCACATAGTCGACGCCGCAACGTCGCGTCCTCGACGCACGAAGTTCCAGCGACGCGTTGTCCCCGGGCCGCAGGTCACGGATAGTGACGCTGATGGGCAGATGCGGGTACTCCGCTCGCAGGGACTGGGCGATGCGCGCCATTCGGCGCGCTGAGACGGCGCCGAGCGCGCCGTCGCCCGGCTCTTCCAGATCGATCAGATCGGCGCCCGCGCTGGCGGCGTCGCGTGCCTCGTCGAGGTTGCGCACGCTAACGAGCATACGGATCATAAGGCCTCCTCGTTGAACTCTCTAGCGCACGCAGCCGGTCTCGCGCAAAAGACGCATGTAGCCAGGTTGTTCAGCTAACGATACACAATGCGACGCCTCTCGATCAGTCGCCTGTCCGGCTACCTGCCGTCTGCGCGATACACGTCGGCACGCTCAAGAACGTTTGCATCGATCGCTTGCGACATTTGTGCCTGGGCCGCTTTTTGCATTGAAGAGCGCGACGCACCGGTTATAAGGAACCCAGATGAACGTGATCGACAGGAATGTGATCGAGCGGCCGCATCTCGCTTCGTCCGAGATGGACCTGATCTTTATCGAAGGCTTTCAGGGCAATACGGTCATCGGCATCGACCCGGACGAACTGACCACGCTGCAGCCGGTGCGGATCGACCTGTGGGCGGGCGTGCCGCACAGTCACGCATGCGACACGGATCGTATCGGCGACACCATCGACTACAGCAAGGTGCACGCCGCGCTGGAGCGGCTGCTGGCGATGCATAAGATGCAATTGCTGGAGGCGTTGGCGGAGTCGATCGCGCAGATGCTGCTCGCCGACTTCGGCGCTCACTGGGTTCGCGTTTCGCTTGCCAAACCCGACAAGTTCGCGAATGTCAGGGCGGTCGGCGTGGTAATCGAACGGACTGCACGGTGGCCGTGAACCGATGCCAATGCGCCGATGTGCCCACAGGGCGTATCTCCGCACGCGAGGCGGTCCGTCGCGACGGCAGTGTGGAGCAGAGCCTTGTGCGGAAATCGGTAGCATTTTGCTTCATGTCTGCACGAACGGATTCGCAGCATGGGCGGGCGGTGTGAGGTCCGCGAACAGACCTTCGAGCCAGGCACCCGTCTTCTCGATCAGAAAACGCCGGAAAGCCGCGCAGGTTGGCGACATCTGCTTTGCGTTCATGTGCACCACGTGCCACACGCGATCGATGGGCGTGCCGTTCACGTGCAGGAGCGACACCTCGTGTGCCAGCAGTTCGAGCCGGAGCGTGTGCAGCGGCAACAGGCTCACGCCCATGCCTGCCATCACCGCCTGCTTGACGGTTTCGTTGCTGTCGAGCGCGAGGGTGCGAGCCGGTGTGAAAAGATGATGCTGGAACATTTCGCTCGCGACGGCTGCAGTGTCGGAGCCTGGCTCACGTAACAGAAACGTGTCATGGCGCAATTCGTGCAAGTCGAAGCATGCTGCATCGACGAACGGATGCGTCGTGCTCGCGGCGATCACATGCGGGTTGTACGCAAGCGGCTCGCAATGCGCGTCGAGCTCGACGGGCGTACGCCCCATCACGGCGAGATCGATCGCATTGTCCTGCAACTGGCGCAGCAGCAAGTCGCGTTTGCCAATCGAAAAGCGGATATCGACCTTCGGATGACGCTCCGAGTACCGCGATATCTGGCGAGGGACGAAGTATCGGGCTGCGCTGACCAGACCAATGGAGACGGTCCCGCCATCGGCCGACGATAGCGAACGCATCGCATCTTCGGCGTCCTTGATGTCGCCAAGAATCCGTTTCGCGTGATGTGACAGCGTCGCGCCAGCCTCGGTGAGCGTAATCCGCCTCCCGATGCGTTCGAAGAGAGTCAGCCCGAGTGCTTCTTCGAGCTGCTTGATCTGCATGGAGACGGCGGGCTGCGTCAGGTGCAACGCTTCTGCGGCGCGAGCGAAGCTCTCGTACTGTGAGGCCGCGGAGAAGATCTGCAACTGACGCAGGGTGAGGTTGCGAAGCAGGTTAAGCATGGTCGGCACTCCATACGGCGATTGATAAGCGTCGCTTAAAGCGCAAATAAAAATATCTGAATTTTTCTTGAGGGACGGCTGGCTTACTGTGTTTGCCAGTGGTCATCGCACGCAACGGACGATTGAGGTCACGATGAATGCACGAATCGAACCATGCGAACAGGGATACTCCGCCGGCATCACGGGCGAGCGCTACGCCGCCGCCATGAGCCCTGTCCGCCCGACACTTTCGAGTTACCTCGCCGCACATCTGATGGCGCGTCGCGCGCAAGCGCCCAACGTCGTGGACGCGGCCGCCGCTGCCGGACTTTGCGTCGTGATCGACGAGATCGCACAGGCAGTGAAGACGATTGAGATGCGCATCGCGCAGGGCGCGATCAGCGGGCCGCAGACTGTCGACCCGGCGCACGCGTCATCGATTCACGCGGCGTTCGGCGCCGCTGCGCATGACGCGCTGATCGGGGCATGCGAGCGCAGCGCGGATATCGCGGGCATGGTCACGCGTGGCATGGAGTCTGTCCGCGTGGCCTCGACGGGCCGTTACGTCCTGTTCGCCGATGCCCTCGACAGCGCGGCGAATGCTGAAACGAACGTGGCGCTCGGAACGGTTTTCTCGATACGGCATGCGGGTGCAGCGAGCGCTGATGGCTGTTGCGTGATCACTGGCACGAATCAGCTTGCCGCTGGCTACGCGCTGTATGGACCGGCGACTATCCTCGTGGTCACCGTCGGCCACGGCACGCACGGATTCACCCTGTGCCGCGAACGCGGCGAATTCCTGCTGACGCACCCTGCTATTCGCATTCCCGAACAGAGCACCGAACTGGCTATCAGCGGCGGCAATGTACGTTTCTGGGAGCCGCCCGTGCAGCGATACGTGCGTGAATGCCAGGACGGCAGCGCGGGCATCCGCCAGCGCGACTTCGACACGCGCTGGAGTGCGTCACTGGTTGCCGATACGCATCGCACGCTGCTGCGCGGCGGCTTGTGTCTCTTCCCGCGCGAGACCCGCCGGGCGCCGCGCGCCGGGCGTCAGCCTCCGCTGTATCAGGCGCAGTCGCTGGCGTGGCTCGTCGAACAGGCAGGGGGAAGGGCTAGCACCGGGCGCGAGCGAATCCTCGATGTCGCGGCCGATACGCACGCGTGCACGCCGGTTTTTCTCGGCGCGCAGAGCGAAGTCGAGCGCATCGAGCGCTACCACCGGGAACACGAGCGAGGCGAGGATACGCCGTTCACTTCACCCCTCTTCAACGAGCGCTCATTGTTTCGTCCGGAAGCCCGCGTGTAGATGGGAGTGACAGCATGTCGATCAAACATCCGATTGTCGCGGTGACAGGTTCGAGCGGGGCAGGGACGACGACCGTGATGAACAGCTTCCAGCACATCTTCCGGCGCGAAAAGCTCAATGCGCAAGTTGTCGAAGGCGATGCGTTTCATCGATTCGACCGCACGGCGATGCGCGCCGCGATGAAGGCGGCAGAGGAAAGCCGCCGTCAGTTCAGCCACTTCGGCCCAGACGCGAACCTGCTGGAGGATCTCGCGGCGCTGTTCAGCGAGTATGCCGCGACGGGGCGAGGAAGGGTGCGTCAATATCTGCACGACGAAGCGCAAGCCGCGCAGTACGGTCTCGAGGCCGGCATGTTCTCGCCCTGGACGGACATCGAGCCGCCCACCGATCTGCTCTTCTACGAGGGCCTGCATGGCGGTTTCGTCGGACGCGGCATCGATGTGGCGCAACACGCGGACCTGCTGGTGGGCGTCGTGCCCATCATCAATCTCGAATGGATTCAGAAACTGCATCGGGACAAGACGCTGCGCGGCTATTCGCAGGAGGCCGTGATGGACACGATCCTGCGCCGGATGCCGGACTATGCCCACCATATCTGTCCGCAGTTCAGCCGTACGCATGTCAACTTTCAGCGCGTGCCGACCGTGGATACGTCGAATCCGTTTACCGCCCGCGACATTCCGAGCGCCGACGAGAGCTTTGTCGTGATCCGCTTTACGAACCCGAAGGGCATCGACTTTCCCTATCTGCTCACGATGCTGCACGACTCGTTCATGAGCCGGCCGAACGTCATCGTCGTGCCGGGCGGCAAGATGGGGCTCGCAATGCAACTGATCTTCACACCCATGATCCTGCAGATGATCGACCGCCAGAGGCGGGCGGCCTGACCCGTCTACGGGAGCATCACAACCGTCAACAGGAGACACAGACATGCAAGTCATGCCGCGCAAGATGCCAATCGATGCCGTGCTGTTCGATCTCGACGGCACGCTGTTGCATACGTCGCCGGATATCGGCAACGCGCTCAACCGGGCGCTGGCCGAGAATGGCTTTCCTTTGCTCGCGCCGGGCGTCGCGCAGACGCTGATAGGCGGCGGTTCCGAGATTCTCATCGATCGCGCGCTGACGCTGCTGGGTGTCGAATCGCGTCCCGCGACTCTCGACCTCGTCCTGCGTCGCTACGAGTTGTGCTACCACCAGATCTGCCGCGATGAAAACCAGTTGACGGAGCTTTATCCCGGCACCGAAGCGACGCTCGACGGTTTGCGGGGCATGGGGCTCAAGCTCGGAGTGGTCACCAACAAGGAGTCACGCTTCGTCGATCCGCTGATGTGGCGCTTCGGTTTGCATGCATGGTTCGACATGGTCGTCGATGGAGACACACGCTTGCCGCGCAAGCCCGATCCTGATCCACTGCTGCACGCTTGCGAAGCATTGGGTGTCGACCCGGCGCATACGCTTTTTGTCGGCGATTCGGTGACGGATGCGCTCGCGGCGCAGGCAGCCGGGATGCCTATGGTGTGCGTCAGCTATGGATACAGCAGCGATCATCCCGTGTTCGAACTGCCATGCATGCGCGTGATAGACAGCATCGGCGAGTTGACGGAGTTGATCGGCGGCCCGCGCACGTGGCATCGTGCAACGCGTATCGATCGCGGCATCGCACCGCAGGAGATGCAGGCAAGCCAGTTGAACTGACTTCGCCGAGGCGCGTCATGTATTGATGTGGACGCGCCTCATTTTCCGATAGAGCGTGTTGCGCGTGATGCCAAGCGCAAGCGCGACCTGACTCACGTTCCAGCGGTGCTTGCCGAGCAGCGCGAGCAGGGCTTCGCGCTCTGCCTGCAGGATCGCATTGAGCGGTGCGGCGCTGGCCGCTTCGGCGTCTGCTTCGTCGGAGTCATCGCTTTCGGGCAGCGCCGGTGCCGGGCTGGCAGGTTGCAGCCGATGCAGATTCTTCTCCCGCTGAACGAGCCACGCGGGCAGATGGGCCGTGGTCAGTGCATCGCCGTCACACAATGCAGCTGCTGTGCGCAGCACGTTGCGTAGCTGGCGGATATTCCCGGGCCAGTCGCTGTCGAGCAGAATCTGCCGCACGTCTGCTGAAATCCGTGGAGCAGGGTTCTGTTCTCTCTCCAGCAGATGGCCGATCAGCGCAAGCTTGTCCTCGCGCTCGCGCAGCGGGGGAAGCTCCAGCATCACGCCGTTGAGCCGGTAATACAGGTCTTCGCGGAACTGGCCGCTTTCGACCAGTTCTTCGAGATCCCGGTGGCTTGCGCTCACGAGCTGAAAGTCGACCTTGACGACGGCTTCGGAACCGAGGGGCGTGACTTCGCGCTCTTCGAGCACGCGCAACAAACGCGCTTGCAACCCAAGCGGCATGTCGCCGATCTCATCGAGAAACAGCGTGCCACCATCGGCTTGCAGAATCTTGCCGCGCCGTCCTTCGCGTTGTGCGCCCGTAAAGGCCCCCGCGCGATAGCCGAACAGTTCGCTCTCGATCAGGTGTTCGGGCAACGAAGCACAATTGACGGCGACGAAGGGACCATTCCTGCCTTTGCTTGCCGCATGCAGCGCATTGGCGAACACTTCCTTGCCGCTGCCCGTTTCGCCATGAACCAGCACGGCGACGCCGCGATCAATCACGCGTGCGCCGAGCTCGAACTGACTGGCAATCTGCGCATCGCCGAATTCGACGCGTGCAGCGCCCGGACATGACGCGGCCGTCGGCCGGGCTGCCCGTGCCGGGCGGCGGGCGGCCGCAAGTGGCTGCGGCGCGATAGCTTCGGCCGCCGCCAGGTCGCGCGGCTCCTGAGCGACCACGAAAAAGCGGCTCGACGCATGGGTGCAGTAGATGGCGACGGGATAAAACGAACTGCTTGCACTACGCGTAACGATCTCGTTGAGCGAAGCATTGAAGATTTCGGTGACCGATTTGCCCGCGATATCTTCGAGCTTCACAAAGCCCAGTTGCATCAATGCGCTGCGATTCGCACCGAGTATCGTGCCGTCTTCATCGACAGTGAGCCTGCCCGCATGCAGCGTGCCGACGAACTCAGGGCGACTGTGAAACTGGATACGATAGGCGTGCGTATGCCGTGCATCGAGCAGGCGGTTCTCGATCATCTGCCGGGACATGCCGACAAGAACGAGCGAATGCTGCTGCAACAGAGGCGAGCGGCTCGTGACGTCGAGCACGCCTGCAATCGATCCGCGTTCGTCGAATACAGGTGCAGCCGCGCATGTGAGCGTGGTATAGCGCTTGTAGAAGTGCTCGTGCTGGCGCACGGCGATGGATTCACGTTCGGCGAGACAGGTGCCCATGCCGTTGGTGCCCGCTTCCCGCTCGTTCCACACGGCGCCGGCGCAAAGTCCCCAGTCTTCGACTTCGCTTGCAAATTCGGGCGACGAAGCAAGATGCAGGATGACGCCTTCGGCGTCCGTCATGATTACAGCAAGTTCGGGATCGCCGAGTTGCTGGTAGAGCGTGGCCATTTCGAGCTTCGCGCAATCGACCAGATCGGCGTTTTGCTCGCGGCGCAGCGCGAGTTCTGCGCTCGTGATCAACGGCGGCGGCGTGCACACATCGGGATCGAGACCATACTCTTCGATGCAGCGAGTCCACGAGCGGACCACGGGCTCACTCGGGGCGAATCCGCCGACGCGCTCACGCATGATGCCTTCGACCCGGTTACCGTTTCGTGAGAGCGACTGGCATGACGACATAGTGGACATCTCCGGGAAAACTCAGGCGCATGTGCAAGCGGGCATGTGCGCCACACTGAGCCAATTATTAGCATTGGGATTTGATGTGGCAATGAGCCTGGTTGGGTTACCTACTGGTGAGTAAAGGTAAACCAGAGGGACGACGCGATAGCCCACGAGTGCCACAGGACGCCGCCGGGAGCGTGGCGCGCCTCACGGATGAAACAGGAGAGGAGAGCGGGGCGTGCGTGCGGCCCCGTTAGTGATGAGAGCGCGTGCCGTGTTCGCGCTGCCAGAGAACGGCTTGAAGACGCGAATGAAGATCGAGCTTACGCAGTACATGCTTGACATGCACTTTCACCGTACCCACGCTGATATCGAGTTTGCGTGCGATGGCCTTGTTGCACAGACCCGCAACCAGATAGTCGAACACCTCGAGCTCGCGCGCAGTTAGCTCGTTCTGCGCCGTGGGAATGCATTGGCCGCCCGAGAGCGCCTGAACCAGGGTGCCCGTCACGGATTCGCTCAGAACGGCCGTGCCCTTGAGCGCCTTTTGAAGCGATACGCACAGGTCCTCGGGGTCCATATCCTTTAGCAGATATCCGTGCGCGCCCGCGCGTAACGCGGCGACCACATCGCGCTCGTTGTCCGACACCGTCAGCATGATGAAGCGCGCGTCAACGCCTGCTTCGCGCATTCCTTCCAGCGTCTCGATGCCGTTCATGCGCGGCATGTTGAGGTCGATCAGGATCACATCCGGCTTGAGGCGGACAGCCAGTTCGATCCCGTCCTCCCCGGAGATCGCTTCGCCAGCGACCTCAAACGCGGGGTTCATCTTGATCAGCTGCGCGACGCCCTTGCGAAACAACGGGTGGTCGTCGATAAGAAGTACTGTGTGAGTGACCATCTGCTCTTCCTGGGTTCATTGACCAGAACAATCAGGTTCATCGGTCTGGACGCGTAAACTGCTCCGTGTAAAGCAGTGCGATCTCGTGAACGTGCGAGCGGTGGTTATTGTTGTTATTGCCGGAATCGATGCCGAAACAGTTTAACAACTTGCTGCGGTTGAAAAAATAACCTTGTGCCGGAACGCGGGCCCATTGCGGGTTTTCCATAGTGTCAGAAGCGTCCGCGCAGTTCTTCTGCAACGTCAAAGATGTCTATCAGACGTTTTGACTACCCCAAGGTCGATGATCGCAAGTCTTTGTCGTTCAATTTCATCGCGCAATCACCCAGTGGCATTACCTCTTTGTGGGTAGATCGTGCTACTCGAATCGTGACGGCGACAGAGTCTGAGAGTCAATGCCGGCGCGGTTAGCCGCAAATGTTCTCGGGTAGTTGCGAATACCACGATTGCGCGTAAGCAACGTAAAGTGCGGTAACTATCACTGCGCATGGGCTACCGCCCGTGAATCGTGCTGGCCTGCCGATCGGGCACGTGCGAGACGAAGGCGGCGGCCGTGTTCGTAAGTTTGGCGAAAGTTATAGTGTGGGCCGGTCAACGAACGCTTGTCCCGCTGATTGCGCGCGCCTTGTGCGCGGCCAGCGCCGCGGGGACGAAGCTCAATACGACGCGTGAGCCGCGTTCGGCCGGCCTCACTTCGAGGCGGCCGCCGAGGCTGCGGGCTCGTTCACGCATGATCGTGAGGCCATAGTGATGTTCGTCGCCCTGCGGGCGGTCGATGCCGCGGCCATCGTCCTCGATTGAAACCGTCATCGTGTCGCCGTCCGACATGAGTTGTACCTGAGCAGTCGTGGCGCGCGCATGACGGATCACGTTGGTCAACGCTTCGCGCACGATCTGCGCGACGTGCATTTCCTCGTTGACTGTGAGGCGCATACGCGGCGCGCGATTGTCAATCGAGATTTGTACTTCGCTGCGCGATCCGAATTCTTCGGCAAGTTCTTCGAGCGTAGAGGCGAGTCCATGTGCATGCATTGGCGAGCGGAACGTCGTGAGCAGCTCGCGTAGTTGCCGGTAGGCGCTGTCGATGCCTTCGCGAATCGCCCGCGCAATTTCGGCGACATCGCTCTGCGAGAGTTCGGGAGGCAGCACGGCCTGGAGGCGGGCAAGCTGGATCTTCATGTAGGACAGCGATTGTGCGAGCGAGTCGTGCAGCTCGCGCGCAATCGCATTGCGTTCTTCGAAGAGCGCCATCCGCCGGTCGCGCACATCGCGGCTGACGTTGGAGATCGCGTGTGCGAGCACGCTCGCGATGGTCTCCATCAGGTATAGGTGGCGCTGCTCGAAGCGCGTGTCCGGCTCCCCTTCCGCGATCAGCACGCCGTAGCTGGCGAGCGGCACGCGTACCGGGGCGGCCAGCACGGGTGGCGGCATCTCGCCGTTGAGCGGCGAAAACGTGTAGGTGCCGACGAGCGTCATCAGTTCGTTCGTGACGCGTGCCCTGACGATGGACGGCACGTTGCCATCCGGCGATACGACGAGGTCGATATCGAGCAGTTGGGCCGTCGATTCCGTCACGACCAGCGCGATGCGCCTTGCCCGGACCACGCCGACGAGACGTTGCAGCAGGGCCTCGAGCGTGCGGCGCGAGGGTTCTTCTTCGGCAAGCTGCGCGCAGATGTGGTGAAGCAGTTCGAGCGACTGGTCTGCGAATGCAATGTAGTCCTCGACGATCCGCTTGAGTTGCGCCGATTCGTTTTGCTCGGTGCGCAATCGAACGGCGAGTTGGGTCTGGAGCTTGAGAAGCCGGTCGATTTCATCGTGTCCATGCGGTAACGCCTGGCCGGTTTCCGCGAGCGCCTGCAATGCGGCGTCGGGCCGCGTGACGAACGCGCGGCGCGCGCCTCTCGCAAGCGAGACGACGCCGAGAATCAGAAGGGCGACGGTGCAGGCCTGCAGCAGTCCGAGAACGGCCATGTGCACTTGTAGCTGGTTGGCGACCTGCGATCGCAGCGCGTTCAGTGCGGGAACCTTTGCATCCGGCTCACTTGCAATGTCGGGCGCTGGTCTCGTGGCGGCAAGGAGGGCGGCGGCAAGTTCCGCGGTCGGCGCGCCGCGTTGCCTCCAGTCGCTCAGTAGCGTATCGTTGCGGACAAGCAGGTCGGCCAGATCTCGCAGCGCATGAGCCCTTTCTGGCGAAGCTGTTTGCAGTTTCTCCGCGCTGATTCGCAATCTCCCGGCTTCGTCGAGAGAGAACAGCGTCTGCCGGAACCCTTCGGTTCCCCTTGCCTGCATGAACGCGCTCACATAGAGCAGTGCAATCAGGGCAACGATGCAGGCGAGCAGTGAGCAAACTCTCGCGTAGAGCGGGTAGCGGTAAACGGGCGCGGACTGGTCGGTTCTCATGGGCGAGGGAAGTAGTGACGCGCAGGGAACCCGCTCACGAGCGATGATCCTGCTTTTCGAAGCGAGAACGTCATGTCGGTTTATCTGTTCGCCACGGTATTGCTGGGTGCGGTTGCTGCGCTGGTGATTCCCAGACTCGGATACAGTCCCGGCGTTAATGATCTATTGTATGTCGCGATTGGGCTGGCGGGATGCCTCGCGGTGTTTCTGCTTGCCATGTCTTATGGCGCGCGCCGCACGGCGCCTCGGGTAGTGCGCGTCGTCGAGTCGCCGGAACTGAGCGCATTCGCCGCCAATCTTTCGACGCCCGCCGTGCTGCTCGACAACGATGCACTCGTGTTCGTCAACAGCGCATTCCTCAAGCATGCACGCTGGGAACCCTACGCTGACGAAATTGTTGGGATGCCGTTCAGCAACCTCGTGCATCCGCAGTCGCTCCTTGATCTGACGGCATTGCTCACGCAGTCACGCGATGGTGAAGAGCGCACCTCGGGCTCGTTGAGGATTGCATACGGCGACGGCAGTTTCCGCTTGCATCCCGTCACTGCGCTGCGCGCGCGAGGTTCGCGCATGACGCTGCTGCAGTTTCCCGCTCCGTACACGAGTGCGGATGCGCAGCGCAGCGAGTTGCAGATCCTGCACCACTGCCAGGATGCCGTCCTGCAATTGCCTCAAGCGCTGTTCCGTGTCGATCGCGAGTTACGTCTGATCTTTTCGAATCCTGCGTGGCGTAGCCTTGTGCGTGCTGTCGGCAGTGACCCGGAGCCGAAGCCGTTCTCGGCGTTTTTCCATCCAGAAGACGCGGAAACGCTGAATGCGCGGTTGAAGTCACTGCTCGATGGCCATTTGAGCGAACTGGTGATGGAAGCGCGGCTCATTCGTGCCGACAACACGACGGCGCAGGTCGAGTTGCGCGGCCATGCCGTGACCGACCACGAAGGTATTCTGGTCGGCGCCGTCGGCCTCGCGACCGACATCTCGAATCGAAGGCGCAACGAAGAAGCACTGCGCGCAAGCCGGCGCAGCCTGCGCACGCTGCTGTCCAACTTGCGGGCGATGATCTATCGCGGTCAGAACAACCGCGAGCGGTCGATGGCATTCGTCAGCGAAGGGTGCTTCGATCTCACAGGATATGAGGCGTTCGAACTGATTGACGAAAGCCGGATGACCTTCCGCTCGCTGATTCACCCGGATGATCGCGAATTCGTGTGGAACGAAGTGCAAACGCGAATCGTGGCCCGAAAGCCTTACGAATTGACTTACCGGATCGTGGACCGCTCCGGACAAACCAAATGGGTATGGGATCAGGGATGCGGCGTCTATTCCGCTCGTGACGAACTGATGGGGCTGGAGGGGTTCATCGTGGAAGTGGCGCGCAGGCAGATGGTCGAAGAAGACGCCCGTCGGCGCTTGACGTTCGAGAACTCCACGGGGCTGTCGAGTGCGTCGATATTCGTCGACCGCGTGGAGTTTTCCGTGGCTCTGTCATCGCGAACCTCACTGCCGTGCGCGATCTTCGCGATCAACGTTGGAGAACTTGAACGCGTGGCGACGCGCTTCGGCCAGGACTACGCCGATCGCGTGCTGATTGCGATCGGCAGACGGCTCGAGGTCGTACAGGGGCAACTGAACTGCGCAGCTTTGCTCGACTCGCATGTATTCGCGGTGCTGCTGGTCGACTTCGGCGCAGACGCGCTTGCCTGGTGCAGCGAAGCGCAACACCTTGCGCAACGCGTGGCGGCGAACATGGACGCGGCGCTGGACGAACTACAGGACAATCTGCGTCGATTGATCGAGGCTCCCGTCAAAGTGGAAGGGCACGAGTTCAAGCTCCCGACGCGTGTCGGCTGCAGTTCGATTGGCAATGGCGAGTCCGACGTCAAGAAGGTACTTGATCATGTACTGTCCGCTTCAGGCTGGGAAGTCGGTGATGCGGCCGGTGAAGCCGGCTAGGCGTTGCATTCAGGGACCGTTCACATTCCCGCTTGCCCGGCGGATCGATCACAGGTTCGAGCGACGGCACCGGCGACGCGACGCGATTTCGCGAACTCCCTTCAACCGGCGAAGCGAGTCCGAAACATCTCCCACCGATACCTGGCCATGAAATAGGCATCCATCACTGCAATAGCATAGACAAAAATTCCGCCGGCGTGCTGTCCAACAAAAGAACGCCCAGGTGCTGCGAGCTGCACGGTCACGAACCCGAGCGACAGCATGAAAAATATCATCACTAACGCGCGCGTCGGCATCCCGTTGATCACTTGCCCGGCTCCGGGCAGAAGCACTGCCGCCACCAGTACGAGATAAGGATGCACGGGTCTCCGTGTGCGCGTGGCCTCAAGCCTGTCCATGAACACCTCCTCTGATTACGTCCGCGCATACCTGCACGGCCTGATCCAGCAGCGATTCGACGAGCGTCGCCGGCAGCGTCGCCTGGCGGAACACGGCGCGTCGTAGCACGAGATATTCACCGCGGTCGGCGCCTTGCGCCTGATAGACCATCCTCACGCCATGTCGCGTGACGAGCATCTCCTTTGCGCGAGGATCACCAAAAAACCGCCTCACGTGAGGATCCAAAACGGAAAGCGGAAGTTCCGCAGCGGGTCTGTCGGCTTTGATCGTCGTCTGGCCAGGCCATTCTTGCGGCGTGACGACCCGCACCGGCAAGCTGTCCGCGGGCGAATAGAACTCGGTGTTCTGCGCACGGGCGAGCAGATCGACGGCACCCCTCATAGGCAGTTCCCGTTTCACCGTAACGAGAAGCCATAGCGACGGCACCTTGCGAAAGGTGACATCGTCGACCAGCGGTGCAATGTGCACTTCGTAGCCGTCATAGCCCCCGACAAGCACAGGCCAGGCGGCAGCGTCCTGTGTCAGACGATGATGGTCGAACAGGGCGAGGCACGCGTCGAACAGCTTGCCTCGCTCCGCTCGCAGCGCCTTGCAGTCGCGCCGATACATCAGGCCAAGCGCGATGAGAAAGAGAACGGCTAGTGCGATTCCCGTCGAATGCATGTCAAGGCGCTCCATGTCGGAGCCGCGCTGTGCGCGGCAAGCGTCGCGTCAATAGTCTCTCGGACGCGGCCAGTCCATCGTGAACTGGTCGCCGCGCTTGACGTACTTGTAGCGATGGAGCGCGAACCAGATCGACGCCGTGATATAGAAAGCCATGATTGACAGAAGCGAAGTGCCATAGCCCAGGTAAGTCGCGAAGTAGGTCGCGGTGCACAGCACTGCCAGCACGATCGCGGGGATCGGATGGAAGGGATGAATGTAGCCGCGATTGATACTCCCAAGGGGCCACATACGGCGGAACTTGACGATATTGATCGACATGAACGTATAGCCGAGCAAGCCAGAGAGAATCGAGAACGTGATCACCTGGTCGAGCAGACCCGTGAACGCGAACGAAATGGCAATGGGCACCAGAAAGATGATGGCGCGGTAAGGCGTCCGATAGCGCGGGTGAACGGCGCCGAACCACATCGGCATATACCGGTCACGAGACATCGAGAACCATGCACGCGACGCATCGTTGATGCAACCATTGGCTGACGCGACGGCCGAGAACAGCGTGCCGACGAAGAGCAGTGCCTGCAACCCCTTGTTGCCGGTCAGCCGTGCTGCGTCGTAGAGCGGAGTGACCGCCTGGCCCAGATACTCCCATGGCATGAGGCCGGTGGCGACATACCAGGTCAGAGCGGCCGCGATCAGCAGCGTGATCATTCCGGACATCGTTCCAAGCGGGATGGAGCGGCCTGCCGAGCGAACTTCCTCCGCCGCCTGACAGGTGCCTTCGATACCGAGGTAATACCACATCCCGAACTGCAAGGCGGCGACAACGCCCAGCCATCCGTACGGCAACTGGGTTAGCAGTTCGTGATGGATGAGCGTCTGCCCCGGATGCCACGGCGCGACACCGAGGAACAGCACGACGATCGCGATGAAGGCAACTGCCGTGATCACGAAGTTGACCGTGAGCGTCACGAACACGCCACGATAGTTGAGGCAGGCGAGAAAGGCGATCGTGAGAAGCGTAAACGGACGCGAATCGAAGTTCGCAAAGCCCGAATCGACGGCCACAGCCTTGACCAGGTCGCCGACCACGAGCGCATCGGCGGCTTCGAGCATGGTGTAGGCCATCACGAGATAGAGCCCGACGTTGAACGCCATCAGCGGCCCGATGATGTGCTTGGCCTGCGTGTACTGCCCGCCGGCGGCGGCGACGGTCGACGTCACTTCCGAGTCGATCATGGCGACGCACGTATAGAGCAGCCCGATGATCCAGCACGCGATCAGCGATCCATACGCGCCGCCTTTGGCGACCGAAAAGTTCCATCCCATGAACTCGCCGACCAGCACGATGCCGACGCCGAGCGCCCACACGTGAATCGGCCCCAACACCTTTAGCAACGCGATGCGTTCGCCTGTTTGTGGTACCCCTGCTGCCTCACTCATGAGCGGCTCCTCTGCGGTAAATGCCGACTGTCTGCCTATTCGTTTCCTTCCGTGGAACTCATCAGGAAATCATCGTCGTAGTCACGGCTGACCTTGAACGCATCGATGAGGATCCACGCGAAGATAAGGATCGAGAGCCCCCACGCCACATTGCTCAGCCATTGCCAGAAATTCATGTCATTACTCCCCAAATTTTTCCGCGATTACCTGTCGGTATTGCCTGTCCGACACGCGCAAGACGAACACGAAATAGCCGACGATGACGAGTGCCGTCACGATGAGCGAGACCGGCTCGATCTCATAGTCGAAGCGCGTGGTGATAATCGGCTTCGCTTGCTGTGCGTCGTAGCCAAGCTTGCGCCATTGCGCCTCCATCGCGGCGTTTTGGCCGAGTTCTCGCCAGGAAACTTGTGTGCTTGCGGTTTGAGTTTCGGCCGCCTTGTCGGGCGCCTTCAACAACAGAGGCGCAAGCAGGCTGCAATACACGAGAACGAGCAGGAAGAGGCTATCGACAAGCTGTCCGAAGCCTTTCTGAACGGGTGGAACATAATCGGCTGCCATGTGGGTTTCCTCCATGATCGGCATGTCGGTTTGCGGGCTCAAAGCCAACGCTGGCCCATCGCAGTTGCCGGCGGGGCAACTGCGGGGCACATTGATGCACGGCGAAAATAAAGCCCGGACGCTTACTCGACGGCTGGACTGAACGAATCGTCTCCGCGCTTGGCCAACTCTGCCTTGGCGGCGCGGTTTTCGTCGAGGTGACGAATGTCGAGGCCGTAGATGTGATCCTTGTCGTCCTGGTAATGACGGATCATCGCGAGGATGGAGGCGGAGTTGAATATCAACACCGCGCCCGCGCCGATGGAGAGCGCGATTCGAACTTGCGCATCGGTTGTCTGCGAGGTGATGGCGAAGTAGACGTAACCCAAGGTGACCCACAACAGCAGGAGAGCGATTTGCGCCATGCGCCTGTCGCGGAAGAACATTCGATCGATGCGCTTTCGGATTGCGT
The DNA here is from genome assembly GCF_900007165.1 of Paraburkholderia piptadeniae. Taxonomy (GTDB): domain Bacteria; phylum Pseudomonadota; class Gammaproteobacteria; order Burkholderiales; family Burkholderiaceae; genus Paraburkholderia; species Paraburkholderia piptadeniae. The sequence goes on along the minus strand of NZ_CYGY02000067.1, from coordinate 88,188 downwards.
GTTCCATGTGGGCAACTCCTTGGTTATGCCGGCAACGCCGGCAGGGTCAATGATCAGGCGGTTTCACGGAAGTCCGTTTAATCAACAAAGTTTCGCCAATGTTTGTGTTCCGCAGCGGCCTTGTCAATACGATTTGAGTGGGTAGACCGTTTGAAGGTGGCGCCGTCTACCCCATTGGGGGTAACGGTGAGCGATACCGGTTCGGTGCGCTTCGTCGCATTGGGGGAGGCGCCGAAGTCGTTGAAAGCGCAATCGAAACACAACATGACGGCATGGACCATCGCCGTAGACGGCTGATTCATCGCTAGTGGCGATACCCCGGAAGGTGTACGTGAGTTTCCTGGCAGGAAAAAAATGTGATCGCCATTGACGCGCGGTTTTCGCCCGGCTACTGTTGTTCTCGTCGATTCGACTTCGAATCGACGCATCCCGCGTCTCCGCGCGTGGCAATACCACGACCACGCCTGTTCATCTCTAACCACGGATCGATCCTGCTGATGAATACCGAACGATCATCTTCCACTGATCACACGCTCATCATTGATGGCGCAGCCGCAGCCGCCAACGTTATCGAGTCGATCAAGGAGACAGTGCGGAGTGAACGACTGCGTCCCGGTCTGGCCGTGATACTTGTGGGCAAAGATCCGGCAAGCGGCGTGTACGTGCGAAGCAAGAAACGGCGGGCTGAGGAATGCGGCTTCCTCTCACGTCAATATGATCTGCCGGAAGAGACCACTGAGGTTGAACTTCTGGCTCTCGTACGAGAGCTCAATCAGGACCCGGACATTCACGGAATTCTGGTGCAGCTTCCGCTGCCGCCGCAGATCAATCCACATTCGGTGATTGAGGAAATCGTACCGGGCAAGGACGTCGATGGATTTCACTACTCGAATGCCGGCCGCCTTGGAACGGGGGACATCGGGCAGGCCATTGTGCCTTGTACACCTCTGGGTTGCCTGCATCTGCTAAAGCAGGTGCTTGGCGATGGTATCCGTGGAAAACATGCGGTGGTAATCGGGCGTTCCAACATCGTCGGCAAGCCGATGGCGAATCTGCTCATGCACAACGATTGCACAGTCACCATCGTGCATAGCCGGACGGTCGAGCCGCAGAACATTTGCCGGCAGGCCGACATAGTCGTCGCTGCAGTCGGTATTCCCAGGCTCGTGAAGGCGGACTGGATAAAGCGGGGGGCAGTCGCTATCGACGTGGGGATTAACCGCGTCACGAAACCCAATGGCGAGACCGGGCTTGTCGGGGACATCGACTACGAGAACGTGTTCCCCCTGGTATCCGCGATCACGCCGGTTCCGGGCGGGGTTGGCCCCATGACCATCGCGATGCTGATGTTGAACACGCTAAATGCCGCATCTCGTTCCAGTCTTTCGCCCGCTGATGCCCAGTAGCGCTCATTAGTCCGGCGACAAATCAATGTGGTGCCTGTGTAACGAGCAGTATCGTGATGGTTGTGCGTTTCGCGTGCGGAATGTGTATCAATAGATCGCGAGACCATGCGTGAGCGCGACCACGAGGATTCCGGCGAGGATCGTCAAATAAGGCAGAATTCCCGCACGCTTGCCGGCCTTGACCCCGTTCACGAGCTGCATGTCTTCCTTCGTCGTTTCGGGGAAGTGTCCCTTGTCAGTGACGTAGTGTCGAAACAGGAACACGGGAATAATCAGCGCGGCAAAGGCCAGGCCCGAAACCAGAGTGCCAGTACCCCAGATGTCCGCACCCATGCCGAGCAGTGCAAGATCCACGAACGAAAACACGGTGCCGAGCGCGATCAGCCAGTTCGGCGCGCGGTATGGCCGGCTCCAGTGCGAACGGTCGAGCCGGTGAATCCACGCGGCATTCAGGTTCAGAAAGATGAAAATGATGTAGCCGACATTGGACATCGCCAGCACGAACACATAGTCCGACATCAGGAGAAGGATCAAGTTGAAGCACAGGTCGGTCCACATCGCGCGGGTCGGTGCGCCGTTTGCATTGACGTGTGACAGATACTTCGGCAGCCAGCCGTCCACCGACGCCTGGTACAGCGTGCGGGAGGAGCCCGCCATCGATGTCATGATCGCGAGGACGAGCGCCAGTACCAGCATGACCACGAGGATGCGTTCAACCAGCAAGCCGCCATGGATCATCGGCGCCATCGCCTTCGCGACGCCCATGCCGCTAAAGATGTCCGGAGCCAGCATGCCGCTATAGACAGCCGGTGTCACAACGTTGCCGGCAGCATCCTTGACTTCGGGCGTCACCAGGTGGCCCAGACCGAGCACCCCTTGAAACGATAGCGGCAACACCGTGAAGACGAAGATGGACAGCAGGCCTGAGTAAAGGTTTGCCTTGAACGTATCGACCCTCGGGTCACGAAATTCACGCGTATAGCAGATGGCGGTTTCGAACGCGTAGGTCGAGTATCCGGCGATGAAGAGGCCCCCCGCCATCAGAGTGACGCCTGCGCGGTCCCAGGTGCCATCTATGATTTGACCGCCGCTGTCTTTTGCGAACGGCAAGAGCGGCAGCAGATTGTGCAGCGGCAGATCGCCAGTCAAAAGCGGCACCGTGCCGACGATGATCAGCGGAATCAGCGCAACGACGCCGAGAATCATCTGAATGCGCGCGGCGTGCAGAATGCCCCGGTTCTGCATCGCAAACGTGATCAGCAGGATCGTCGCGCCGAGAATGAATGTAGCGTTGATCCGCAGGCTCAGGCCGCTGCGCAACCAGTCGAGATTCACGAGGGTGATCTGCCATGTGTTGATCGCGGCATCAGGAGGGAACATGATCGAGAGCACGTAGCCTGCCGCGAGCCCGGAGCCGATCGCGATCACCGGCGACCACCCGGCCCAGGCGCACCACACTGATAACGGCGCGAACAGCTTCGAATAGCGCACCCATGCGACCGCGCCGTAGACCGATGCACCACCCGATTTGTGCGGGAACAGCCCCGCAATCTCCGCATAGGAGAATGACTGGACAAAGCCCAGGCCGATCGAGATGATCCAGACGGCCCACGACAGCTTGCCCACCGTCGCCGCAATGGAGCCGATCGAGAACAGCACCAGCGCAGGGGCGCCGCTCGCTACCCAGAATGCGCCCGTCCAGCTGATCTTTCGTTTCAGCGAACCCTCCGGTTCGCCGGCATACTGCTCGGGAATCGCACTCATTGCTGTCTTCCTTTGCCGGTAAGGACACCTCGCCGGGTGCCGTTCAATGGGCCGATTCTGGCTCTCACGACAGATATTCTGCGCTTTGCCATGCAGAGCAGAGGGGGCGATCTCTGTCATGGTTTGGCGCAAGAGTGACGGCTGAATGTAGCATGGACGCGCGAACGGTAAAAGACGATGGCTCTGCCGCGCCCGTGCGCCTGGCCTGACTGGCTTCGCAGTGTGCGCCGCGCGATCTACGGCAATCGCGGTTTCATGCGGATCGCGCCGGCGTCCGCAGCCGTTTCGTCAGCAGTGTTCCAGAGCGGTCGACAGGTCCGAAATGAGATCGTCCGGGTGCTCCAGTCCAACCGATATGCGAAGCAAACCTTCGGAAACGCCTGCTGCCGCACGGACATCGGCAGGGACGCCGGAATGCGTCGTCGAGGCGGGGTGACAAATGAGAGACTCAGTACCGCCAAGGCTCACTGCCGATTTGAAAAGCGTCAGGCCATTGATGAACCGGAACGCCTGTTCGCGACCTCCGTCGAGAATGAAAGCGAATGTCGAGCCGGGGCCGCTGCACTGTCGCCGATACACCGCCTGATACTTCGGATCATCGATAAGTTCTGGATGAAGTACCTTGACGGGCATGAACGGATTGCTTGCAAGCCATCGCGCAACAGCAGTGCCGCTTCGCGCGGCGTGCTCCATGCGCAGCACGAGCGTCTCCATCGAACGGGTGATCATCCACGATGAATGCGGATCGAGTTGTGAACCAAATGTGCTTCGAATCGCCCGTATTTTCGTGATCAGGCTTTTGCTCCCCGTGACTCCGCCTGCGACCAGATCGCTGTGTCCACCGACGTACTTCGTGAGCGAATACACATTCAGGTCGATGCCTTGTTTCGCAGACTTTTGGAACACCGGTCCCAGTAGCGTGTTGTCGCATACCGAAAGAGGTCGATAGCCATGACGTCTTTCGAATGCGTCAATTTCCGTGCGTAGCGCTTCCAGATCGAAGAGTGCATTGGTCGGATTCGCTGGCGTTTCGACATAGCACATCGTGACCTTGCCTTTTGTCGAAGCCGCTTCGAGTGCAGCGCGAATCGCCTCCGCCGACAGACCGTCGCTAATCACTTGCGAACTGATTCCCCATTCCGGCAGAAACTTCGAAATGAGCGTCTCGGTGCCGCCATAGAGCGGCGTCGATTGAACCACGCAGTCGCCAGGTTTCAGAAAGGTAAGCAGCATTGCCGCAATCGCGGACATTCCGCTCGAGGTCACGACTGCGGCTTCCGAACCATCGAGCAACGCGAGTCTGTCTTCGACGATTTCCAGGTTTGGATGACTGAAGCGGCTATAAACCAGGCCAGCGCTTTCGCCTTCGGGAAGTGGCTTGCGCCCCGATACCATGTCGAAGAAGTCTGCGCCGTCCTCGGCCGTACGAAACGCGAATGTCGAAGTCAAAAAGACTGGAGGCTTTACCGAGCCTTCCGACAGGAATGGATCGTAGCCGTATGACATCATCAGAGTTTCGGGGTGCAGTTGCCGGTTTGCGATCTTGCGCTTCTGGTCGTTGCGGTTGGGCATCCTTCGCTCCATACAAGGAAGTGGGAAATGCCGAACAGTGGCCGCAATTTGCGCGTGCAATGTGTATGCGCGCGAAAAGATTGCTGGGCGTCGTGCCGACATTCTGATTATGCTACCGCTGCGGGCGTGAGCCTCGTTGCGAAGTGTCCATTCTGGCCATCGTGTTCGGCATTGGCGCCGGGCCGTGGCTATGTCGCGCCTCGCCTGAGCATGAAGTCCACCGTCTGGCCAGCCCGATCGACCGCCCGGTACAGATAGACCCGTCTGCCGCGAATCTTCAAGCAGGTCTCATCGACACGTAATCGCGAGACGCGCATTTAGAGAATGGCGCCATCCGGGTAGACGGTTCGGTTCTCGAATAGAGGAGTGTGGCTTTCTTCTTCATATGGCGGCAAGCGCCATAACAGAGCGCGGCGCACTTGCGACGTGGTTTTTCGGTGGTAGCGATATCGATGAAGGGATCGGCACGGTTGACCGAAGACGTGACGACAGCAGGAAAGCGGCGGCCGTGATAAAGCGATTTCGTCTTCTTCATCGCTTCATTCTGCCTTCGCCTCCCCACCAACCTGACGAGCCCATTCAGGACACGGCGGTCGCCTGCGAACACCGCGTACTCCCCGACAATCCGGCCGCGTCGCCGCGCGGACCGGCTGCGCCGCATCGCCCTATAATATTTGTTGAACGGCTGGCGAATGAACGTTCCGGGGTATAGCTATGATCAATGCGGATCTTGGACAACAGGTTGAGGGCTATGTCGCGAAGCTGGTTGAGTCGGGTCGCTACCGCTCTGAAAGCGAGGTGCTGCGCGAAGGCGTGAAGCTCATTCAGGATCGCGAACTGCAACTTAACGCACTGGATGCGATCATCGATCGCGGCATTGTCGATTCGGAGGCCGGACGGGGCAAGCCCGCCAAGGACGTGTTCGACCGACTTGAAGCAAAGTACCATGCGATGGGGAGCACCAGGCAATGATTGTCCAGATCCTTCCTGACGCGGAAGCCGACCTTGAGGCCATCGGCGATTACCTGGCCCGCGACAATCCCCGTCGTGCCGTGAGTGTCGTGCGCGAGCTGCGCGACAGGTGCCGGCGGCTTGCCGACGTGTACGTTGCATTCCCGATGGTGCCGCGCTACGAAGACCGTGGCGTGCGTCACCAGGTTCACGGCGGTCACCAGATTTTCTATCGTGTCGTTGGCGAGCCCCCTGAGCGCATCGACATCATTCACATCCTGCACAGCGCGCGCAACTACTCCGCGATACTGTTTCCCTGAAATTTGCGTGAGTCACCCGACGACGATCCGATTGCTTCTGCGCATGTGATCTTGCTCAGGAACGGCGACGTTCCGCGCAAACGCGTGCCATTGCCGATTGTCCGTACTTTAGCGTCCATCGCTGTATGCGGATGCCCGCATGTCGGATGCCCGCATGCGTAAAAACGCGACTTGCTGCGCCATTTCCGGCGTGACGCGCATCGATGCGTTTTTCCGGATTTCCATCGGCGGGGTTACTGCGTCTGTCGCATCAGGAAGGCATTTCGTACCTGATGTGCCTCTCATTAGCGGGTCGCGCGGTGTCGTTCATACGCGGTCTGGCACGAAACGCAGCGGGCCGTGTAGGGCGCGGCGGCAAGCCGCTCATAACCGATCGGTTCCCCGCACTCGACGCATGCGCCGTAGAGGCCGGCAGCGATGCGTGCCAGCGCCGCATCGATCTGCTGCAGTTCGACGAAATCGTGCCGCGCGAGCGCAGCGCGCAACTCGTCGCCCGCCTTGCGCGATGCGGTCTCGTCGGGATGCGACTCGGGACCCAGCACTTCGGGCGGCCGGGCTCCGGCGAGATCTCCATATTCGCCGTGCAGCGTCGCCTGCAACTCACGACGGCGCTCGCGGAGCCTTTGCTGTAACAGCATGAGTTCGGAAGAGGTGAGGGTGATCATGGACAGGTTCGATGTAATTTGTAACGCCACGCATAACGGTGGCATCGCGAAGGCCTTCCGTCAAATTGCATGCCTGCCGAACAAGTATTTAACTCGCGCTCGATTCGAGTTCGACTGGCATGCGTCAAGTATAGGTTTTGCGAAACAGCAGTATCGACCCGTCGTTAGCGAGGCCGTACGAGACGCTCCGATATGGGGGCGGGACGGCATGCGTTGACGGGTGAACGGAGGATGCCATGAAATCTCGGCTGCCTATGGAGGAGGTCACAATTCCCATGAAGGACGTGCGTCTGATGGGCACGCTTACGAGGCCGCAGGACGCTCGTTCACTGGTTCTGTTCGCGCACGGCAGCGGCAGCTCGCGGTTCAGCCCGCGCAACCGGTACGTGGCCGCGGAACTCAATCGGGCGAGCATCGGAACGCTGCTGATGGACCTGCTCTCCGAGCAGGAAGACACCGGCCCGGCTGCCCGCTTCGACATCGACCTGCTGGCGACGCGTCTCGCGCAAGCGACGGAATGGATCGCGGCGCGGCAGACACCACCCCTTTCTGTGGGCTACTTCGGCGCGAGCACGGGCGCCGCTGCGGCGATCCGCGCGGCACGCGTATCGTCTGTTCCGATCCAGGCCATCGTTTCGCGAGGCGGGAGGCCCGATCTCGCCGGAGGCGAGGTGCTCTCGTCAGTGCGCGCGCCCACGTTACTGGTGGTCGGCGGGCTCGATACTCACGTCATCGAACTCAATCGCGCGGCGTTCGCCCTGCTCGAAGGCCCGAAAGATCTGGTGATCGTTCCCGGCGCGACGCACCTGTTCGAGGAGCGCGGCACGCTGGAAGCCGTCGCGCGGCTCGCTGTGCAATGGTTCGGGCGCTACCTGGGCAACTCGCGCGGCGATGCACGCGGTAACGCGTGATGCTGCACGCGCCAGCGTAAGCCGGCCGCGCTGGCGAGGCACAAGAGCTGCTGCGGATGCACAGCGCCTACGCGCATGCACGCAGCACAAACGTGTCGTCTGCGCGCCGCTCCACGCGGGCGCCTAACGGCCGGCTCTCCCGATTGAGCGTTTCTTCCAGCCATCGTATGCCCTCTTCAGGCGCATGGTTGACGCGGAAGCGGCGTGTCTGCGTGGGCGTCATTGACAGTTCGACCAGATTGCCCGTAGCGACGTCGACGACGGGGAAATACATCAGCGAGAGATCGCCGCGATACGCTTCCTGACCGCTAATACCTTCATAGTCGTTGATGAAGTCCCCGGCGCCGTACAGGAGGAGCTTGCCCCGATACAACTCAATGCCCTTCACGTGGTGCGACGAATGACCATGCACCACATCCACTGCCGCCGAATCGACGAGATCGTGTGCGAAGCGCCGGTGCGACGCGGGGATATCGAAATCGAAGTTCGCGCCCCAATGGATCGAAACGACAACGACATCGGCCGGCCGCCTGACCATACGCACCTGCGTCGCGATTGTGCGCACGGATTCGGCGGAAAAATCCGCGAGCCGGTTCACGCCGGGGCGGCCCCGGCCGGCGGCCCAGTCCTTGCCCACGCCGCTGCATTGCGTTGCAAGGGCGAAGACCACCACTCTGCCGCGGCCCGCGAGTTCGATCAGGGCCGGCGCGGCCGCCTCGACGTCGTCCTGTCCCGCACCGGCCGTATGAATGCCGGCGGCACGCAAGGTACTCAGGGTTTCCAACAGACCGCGGTAGCCCCAGTCGAGCACGTGATTATTCGCGAGCGAGCAGCAGTCGATTTTCGCTGCGCTCAGGACAGGCGCATTGGCGGGATGCATCCGATAGTGGATGCCCTTCCTGGGCCATGCGTCCTCGCTGGACGTGACGGCGGTCTCCAGATTGATGATGCGCGCGTCGGGATTCATGCGATCAAGTTCGCGCCGCGCATCGCCCCAAACGTAGTCGAACGGGACACGTTCCGGCAACGGGCCGGCATTCGCCTCGGCGAGGCTCACATAGTCTTTTGCCGATCGGACATAGGGCTCGAAGAGACGGGGCCGGTTGGGATGCTTCAGTATCTGGTCGATGCCGCGCCCCAACATCACATCCCCGCATAGAAACAGCGTGATGCGGTTCATGCGTCAGCCAGCAGGGGAATTCCCGGGCAGCGCCGGTCGTCGCGTATCGGCAGCGGCATTGCGGGGAGTGGACGCTTTCAGAATAGTTCGCTGGCATTTCTGCGTCCAGGCAGGCGATCCGTACAATGGCGACACGCGTGTGTCGTTTTCGATCATTGGCATCGTTCCTGCACGTTGTCGGCATGGCGCGAGAGGCGATCCGCTTCCTGCTCGAACCATCCCGTTGAACTATGAAATCCCCCACCGTCCCGCACAAACGCTTTTACGTCCTCGACGAGAAGAACAGGCCCGTCGAGGTGTTCGACTGCAGCGAGTGGTCGCACTGGATGTCCGAGAACGAACAGATCTTTCGCCGCACGTTGCTGGAAGAATCCGGTGTGACAATCACGACCCGCTTCCGCGGTGTGTCCGAAACGGGTATCGGGGAGGCTCTGCTGTTCGTGACGCGCATCGCCGGAATGCAATCACGGGACAACAAGAGCTACGGGGCACGTACGCTCGATGAGGCGCTGGAGCAGCATGAGCGCATCGTGCAAAAAATCCTCCGGATGCTCTCCGGGCGGTGATCGCCATAATTGCGGCAGATGCTCTGCGACCGTAGGCACGACTTGTGAGTGGAAAATTGCGTGCCTGCTAGTTCCCCGGAACGTCCGGCAGCCATTTGACCTGCCTTTCGCCGCGCCGCAAATCAGTGACCGCTGGCTAAACCGCCTTCCAGCGCTTTGTCAGCAGGCCGTGGAGGAATTGGCATGCTCGTTGGCGATGTGCTGCTGCGTGGAAACGGAGCAATTCCACCCGTTAGCGTCGCAAGCGGTCCTTCTCTGCCGCCCGTTGATCAATCAGCTCCATTACCACGACAGCGCACTCTCGCGCCGTCACGACGCCCCAGCTCCCTGATGCATTTCGCCGCCCCGCATCAGGCGCCGCGCGATGTCGGCCGTTTGCAGCGTCCCGCGTTCAGTCGGCGAATGGGCCGCGAGGTAGCGGACGACTGCAATGAGAACATGCCGGCCTTCATCAGCATTGCCCCACGCAGCAAACTGCCGGACCCCTGCCTCCAGCATCTGATAGGCATGGAAGCCCGCATCTTCGCGCAGCACAGCAAGGGCAAGCGTGCCGATCAGCGCCTGCGGCGGATGGCCAAGCGTGAGGTGCCGCGCCACCAGCCTTGCCGCAAGATCAACCTGTTGTTGCCGGTCGAGGGCATCGAGCAACGCAATGCGGACCGTTTCCTCGTCGGCAGGAAGGTCATCGAGCTGATCGTTGCCCTCGCCCGGAAGGCGGGCCGGTGGCACGTTCAGATACCGGGCAAGGTAGAGCGCCATGGCGCCATGCATGATGGCGCGTATTGCCGTGACATGACCGTCGATGCCCGCGTTCCCGATCCGCGTGAGCATCTGGTGGAGCGCGTTGGCATGGGTAAAGACGTGGTGCGCCGTCTCCCAGTCAGCGTGCTCGTTGGCATTGCCGAAGCGCGCTACGCGCAGCGCCGCTGCGTAAGCGAGGGACTGTCCCAGGTCAGCAGGAGCGGCGCCTGCGCGGATCGCCGCTTTCAGCGCATCAATGATCTTCGCTGGATCGTCTCCGAGCAGTTCGCGCGCGAGCGCAGCATGGCTCGACCAGCCTTGCGAGCCGTCCCCGACAGCGAGAAGTTGCCCCATCTGGCCGGCTGATTCGTCACACAGCGCGACAAGATCCACGGGCTGGCGCCAGGCGGTCGATTCCTCGGCGCCACGCGCGGCTACCATCTGGGCGACGATAGTAGGCAGCACAGCCGACGCGTGCCCCCAGCCGATCAGGTCGAGGCACTCAAACGCCTTGTTGATGAAGTCGAGCGAATGACCGGTGTCGGCAAACGCCCGTTCGGTCCCGGCAGAAAGCAGGGCATCGGCGAGCAGAGCTGGCGAGAGACCGGCAGCAATCGCGGTCAACAGGGTGCGCTCGGCCGCCTCGCGATGACGCACGTTTGTCCAGAGGCACAGCCAACGCCTAAGCGCGGCTGGCTCCGGCCGGCTTCCAAGCGGCGTACGTTCCCGCCGCGGAGCTTCGCCCTCGCAGTCTTCCGCCACACGGCGCGCGCCGTGAAACAGGGCGAGCCAGGCGTCGTCCTCCGGCAGCACGGGCAAGAGATTCGCGAGGGCCGTCAGTATCGTGAGACCGACGCCCCAGCCGTCACGGTTCTGCGCCCCGAACAGCGCCACCTGCCGCACGATATCTGCCACCGGTACGTCGGCCGCCAGCTGACCGTACACGGCCTTGGCGATGACGAGTCCGAGGTCGTGTGCGAGGCCGTCCGCAAGCCGCTGATGCCAGTGCGCCGCGGGATCGGAATGTGCAAACGTGGTCGCCACCCAGACGTCGCCATTGCGCAGTTCGACCGCGCAACTCGGCACATCGTCCGCCCAGAGGTCGAACGTGCAGCCGCTCTCCAGATCGAAGCGGGCGTGGTGCCAATGACAGGTCAGGATGCCGTCCTCGACAGTGCCTCGCTCGAGTGGGAAACCCATATGGGGGCACCGATTGTCGAGAGCGAAGACGCGCGCGCGATCGTAGATGACGAGGATTGGACGATGGCCGCCTTGCACGACGAGCCGGCCCTTCGCTTTCAGCTCCTCCAGGCTCCCCACGAGCACGAATTCGTTATTTGGTGAATCCATGCGCATACCTCCCGCATTCGTCCCTTCACGGACGTCGTAGGCACGCCCGGTCCCTTGTCAGCAAAAGCATACTCTGGTTGGCGTCCCAGGACCGGTCGTAGCCCCATGCCGTGGTTCGCTTCGAATGTCCGTCAGCGTGAGCCTGTGAGCAATCTTGCGGCTTGCCTGAATCATCACGTTGGCAAGGCCCGTGATCTTGTCGGGGTCATTGGCCGTGAAGGACTGAGCGATGCCGCTGATTCGCGCATTCAGAGCGGCGACAGCCCGGTTCGTCCATATGAGGCTGAGCGAATGTGCTTACAGCGCCTCATGCGCAAATGCGTTTGCTCCCGCGGGACTGATTCTCGCCAAAGCTGCTTCAACCTCATCCGGGCTGATGCAGCCGGGCAGATAGTCGATTCGAACCCTGCCGATCATCCGCTGTTCGAGCCATGTTTGAGCATAGGACGCGCCGCCGAGCGTCTCCATGCCCTTCAAGCGGTCGCAAAAAAAATGGCCCGCACCTTTGCGGACCCGTTTCTGGTGACACACAAGACAGGCGCCCTGTGCCCCGTTTTGCGGCCACGCGCCGTAATCACGCGCCACGTCTACAGGATAGTCACGGCGGCCGAGCCCGGCGGAATCCTTAGCCGTGTCGGACGCGCGCGAGCGTTGGCGTCGGTTGGCCTGTCCGGGAAGCCAGTATCTGCCGGATCGTGGCCAGCGATTGCTCGGCGGCCGCGCTGGGCGTGAGATGGCGCGGTGCGCTGAACCGAGGCGCCGTCACCCCCAGGATCTGGCACACCGCCGACAGGTACGGCTTTGATGGGCCGGACCGCTGCGCTGCCGCAGCGATTGCCGCATCGCCGACCGTCTCCCGCAGCCAGGCAAGCGTGCGGCGGTCCCGTTCATTCTGTACGCGCACCAGATGCTCCATGACGCCCTCCAGCACTGTATATGCAATCATACTGTATATATATACAGGTTTCGGGGAATTTTCAAGGAGACCCACAAGGGACATACAGCTTTTCCCGAAGCGGTCATTCGTCGGCACCTTCGGCATCGAAATAGTCAATGCGCCGTCGCGACGGTAGCGGTGGGTCAGACCGCGCTGACCGCTCGTCCGCCGACTTGCACGTCCCCGTCCATGTACCGGGCGAGAAGCGTGCATGGCTGTCCGAGCGCGTCGCCTTGCAAAAGCGTAATACTTCGTTCGAGCATCAACGCCAGCGCGCCGGCTGCCACGCCCGTCGCGGCGTCTTCGAATCGCGGGTCCAGATGATTGAAATTCCGCCCGGCGTAGACGCCGTCGCGAAGGCGGCAATAGACATAGATGCCCGAAACGCGGCGCTTACGGCTCCAGTCGGCAATGCCTGTGAGATTGGGGCGCAACGCATTCAGCAAGGATTCGTCCCTCACCTCGACGAGCAGCTTTGGGCTTCCAATCGATGCGGGCCCGCGTATACATATCAGGTCCATTGAATTAGCGCGCAGCAACCCGGCGGTTTCCGCTCCATCGATAACCAATGCCGGACAAGCTTGCGCCTTCACGCCGACAAAAATATCCTGGTTATCACGCTCGACCTCAAGCGCCTGTCGATGCATGCTCGTGACGAACCGAAGGCGCGCGATATCGGGATGTCGCTCAAAATATATCGCGCTCGCCGCGAGAGTCGCATGCAGGCAAAGGGGGCTGCGGGCGTGCGGATAGTAATAGTCGAGCTGCGGATCGCAAGCAGCATTCGCGTCCACAAAAACCGTAGCGTTCGCATCTTGTTGTTGGGCGAACTCCAGTCTTTCTACTTCAGCCAAAGTTGAGTCTTCGATGACGAGTGCCGCGTTGCCACTCTCATCGGTGCGGCCAAAGCAACGCATGCGATGTATTTTCATTGTCGGTCGCGTGCTGTCGGATTGCGGAGAGATGGGAATTATCCGGCATTCTGTCGACTACCTCGACTGTCTCTTTTTGGCCGGTTGCACTCCCTGGCCATGACGACACAAAGCTGCCGCTGGCGAAGGGTGAATGTTTTTGAACGGCGGCTCATCGCTCATTCGCCTCGCTGGTTCTCGCTGCGTTGTCCGATTGCATCGAGTTCGGCGAGCGTCGCGTCGGTCAGCTTCAACTCGCCCGCCTGCAAGTTCTCGCGCAGATGCGCGACGGACGACGTGCCGGGAATCAGCAGGATGTTCGGCGCACGATGCAGCAGCCATGCGAGCGCGACCTGCATCGGCGTCGCGCCGAGTTCGCTTGCGAGGTTCGACAGCGCCGACGACTGAATCGGCGTGAATCCGCCGAGCGGAAAGAACGGCACGTACGCGATCCCTTTGGCCGCGAGTTCGTCGACGAGCGCATCGTCCTCGCGATGAACGAGGTTGTAGTGATTCTGCACGCAGACAATCTCCGCGATGCGCTGCGCTTCGGCAATCTGCGTCGCGGTCACATTGCTCAGGCCGATGTGCCGCACGAGCCCTTCGCGCTGAAGCTCGGCGAGCGCGACGACCTGCTGTTCGATCGAGCCTTCGCTCGGACTGTGAACACTCCCCATGATGCGCATGTTGACGACGTCGAGCGCGTCGACCCCAAGGTTGCGCAGATTGTCGTGCACACCGCGCCGGATATCCTCCGGCTCGAACGCGGGGAGCCACGCGCCATCGTCGCCTCGCACCGCGCCGACTTTCGTGACGATCAGCAGATCGTCGGGATACGGATGCAGCGCTTCGCGGATCAACTGGTTCGTGATGTGCGGCCCGTAGAAATCGCTCGTATCGATGTGATTGACGCCCGACGCGATCGCCTCGCGCAGCACGGCGATGCAGGCGTCGCGGTCCTTCGGCGGCCCGAATACGCCGGGCCCCGCGAGTTGCATGGCGCCATAGCCCATACGGCGAATCTGGCGGCCGGCAAACGTGAAGTGATCGGCTGACTTGAACTTCGACATGACGCTCTCCTTGTTGAACGCCGCCAGTTTGATCCGGTTGCGCTGTTGAATAAAGCGACCTAAGGTGTACGGGTTGTTGAAAATTTCGAACAATCGACATGGAACTCAACGATCTCGCCGCCTTCGTCTCGGTCGCGCGCGCGGGCGGCTTTCGCGACGCCGCGCGTATCAGCGGCGTTTCGGCATCGAGCCTGAGCATCGCCATTCGGCGGCTCGAAACGAAGCTCGACTTGCGGCTGCTGAACCGGACCACGCGCAGCGTCGCGCCGACGGAAGCGGGACAGCGCCTGATCGACAAGCTGACGCCGCTCTTCAGCGAAATGGAAGCCGCGCTCGATGTGCTGAACATTTTCAGGGACAAGCCGAGCGGCACACTCAAGCTGAACGTGCCGTCGAGCGTGGCGCGCATCGTGTTGCCGCCCATCATCGCGCCGTTCCTCGATGCGTATCCCGACATCCGCGTGGAAGTGGTAGTCGAGGACGGTTTCGTCGACGTGCTGTCGATCGGCTGCGATGCGGGCATCCGCTACGACGAGCGTCTCGAGCAGGACATGATCGCCATTCCGATCGGACCGCGCGTGCAGCGTTTCGCGACGGCCGCGGCGCCCGGCTATCTCGACGCGCACGGCAGGCCGGAGCATCCGCGCGATCTGCTTGCTCACGCGTGTTTGCGCGGCCAGTTCGCGGGCGGCGCGATGCCGACATGGGACTTCGAGCGCGACGGCGAAGTGGTGCGGCTCGATCCGTCGGGGCCGCTCGTCGTCAGGCCGGGTGCGGCGATCGATCTGGCCGTCAGCGCGGCCGTCGCGGGCGTGGGCGTCATCCATCTGTTCGAGGGCATGTTGCGGCCGCATCTCGACAGCGGCGCGCTGGAGCCGATCCTCGAGCCGTGGTGGCAGCCGTTTTCAGGGCCGTTTCTGTACTATCCGGGCCGCCGTCATTTGCCCGCGCCGTTGCGCGCGTTCGTCGATTTCCTGAAGGCGCAGGATGCGCCCGATGCACCTTCCCGCCGCTGACGATAGAGTTATCTCTTTCGACGGATGGGCCGGCCCGCGCACGTGGCCTTCGCCGCCGCGTGATTGTTCCGTCCGTTCGCCCGCAACCCGATCCGCTGAGGTTCACTGCCATGAAGAAGCTGTTGAACGATCCGTCGCGCGTCGTGCGCGAAATGCTCGAAGGCCTTGCGATGCTGGCGCCCGATACCGCGCTGCTGCATGACGCGAATGTCGTCGTGCAGCGCGGTCTCCCCGCGCCGCACGCGCGGCGCGTCGCGGTCATCTCGGGCGGCGGCAGCGGACACGAGCCGGCCCACGCGGGCTACGTCGGCGAAGGCATGCTCGCTGCGGCCGTGTGCGGCGAAGTGTTCACGTCGCCGTCGACGGATGCCGTGCTCGCTGCGATCCGCGCGTCGGCGGGACCGAACGGCGCGCTGCTGGTCGTCAAGAACTACACGGGCGACCGTCTCAACTTCGGCCTGGCAGCGGAACTGGCGCGCGCCGAAGGGATTCCCGTCGAAGTCGTCGTGGTCGCGGACGACGTGTCGTTGCGCAACACCGTCGAGCGCGGGCGGCGGCGCGGCATCGCGGGAACCGTGTTCGTGCACAAGGTCGCGGGCGCGGCGGCCGCGGCGAACAGGACACTCGACGAAGTCGCGGCGCTCGCGCGCGAAGCGGCGGACGCGATCGGCACGATGGGCGTAGCGCTCGACGGCTGCACGCTGCCCGCCACGCGACAGGCGAGCTTCTCCCTGGCGGACGACGAGATCGAGCTCGGCCTCGGCATTCACGGCGAGAAGGGCGTGCAGCGCACGCAGCCGATGCCCGCCGACGAACTGACGGAGACGCTGCTCACGGTGATCGCCGACGATCTGCAACTGGTGAACGGCGAGCGCGTCGTGCTGCTCGTCAACGGTCTCGGCGCGACGCCGCCGATGGAACTGGCCGTCGTCGCGCGCGCGGCGATCAACGGTCTTCGGCGACGCGGGCTCGTCATCGAGCGTGCGTGGTGCGGCACGCTGCTGTCGGCGCTGAACATGCCGGGCTGCTCGATCTCGGTGATGCGTGTCGACGACGCGCGCCTCGCGCTGCTCGATGCGCCGACCCGCGTCGCCGCGTGGAGGGACACGGGGCGCGTGAACGTCGATGGCGCGGTGGGTGTCGCGTCGCATGCGGACGGCGGCGCCGTGGCGGGCGTAGTCACGGCGATGCGTGCCGAGCAGCGCTCGACGTTGCAGCATTCATTCGACGCGGCCGCGCGTGCGTTGATCGACGCCGAAGCGCGCCTCACCGATCTCGATTCGAAAGCAGGCGATGGCGATCTGGGTTCGAGCATGAAGCGCGCGGGCGAAGCGGTGCTCGCGATGCCGGATACGGCGTGGCCTTCGGAAGCCGACGCGCTCGCGGAACTCGCCGTGACGTTGCGCCGTGCGATTGCGGGCAGCTCGGGGCCGTTCTATGCGACGGCCTTGCTGCGCGCGTCGCGCCGTCTCGCGGAAAGCCGCGCGCCTTCGGCATCGGATTGGGCCGACGCGTTCGATCTTGCCGTCAGCGCGATCGCGGAACTGGGTGGCGCGCAGCCCGGCGAGCGCACGATGCTCGATGCGCTGCGGCCCGCAGCGGACGCGTTCTCCGCCGCCGTTCGCGCCGGCTGGCCGCTCGCCGATGCATGGGCCGTCACCGTCGAGGCCGCGAAGAAAGGCGCGGACGCGACCGCGTCGATGATGCCGCGCGTCGGACGCGCGAGCTATCTGGGCGAGCGTGCCGTCGGCGAGCCGGATGGCGGCGCGGTGGCGGCCGCATGCTGGCTGCGCGCGCTGACGCCGTTCGTCCGCTAATCCGCTAATCCGCTAATCCGCTAACCCGCTAACCCGCTAACCCGCTAACCCGCTAACCCGCTAACCACGCGACGCGCGACAGCCGTTGCGTTGCGCGTCAGCCCTCGCGACGGCGCGAAACGCATCCGCATCAGATGGATGTCACTGAGCGCCGAGCTTCTTGATCAGCGCATCGAGTTGCGCCATTTCGTCTTCGGTCAGATCGGTCAGCGGCGCGCGCACCGGGCCCGCGTCACGGCCGACCAGCTTTGCGCCCGCCTTCACGATGCTCACCGCGTAACCCTGGCGACGATTGCGGATCGCCAGATACGGCAGGAAGAACTCGTCGAGCAGCTTGCCCGTCGTAGCGTGATCGTCGGCGGCGATCGCGCGGTAGAACGCCATCGCCGTCTTCGGAATGAAGTTGAACACGGCCGACGAATAGACGGGGACGCCCAGCGCCTTGTATGCGGCTGCGTAGACTTCCGCCGTCGGCAGGCCGCCGAGGTACGAGAAGCGGTCGCCCATGCGCCGGCGGATCGTCACCATGCTTTCGATGTCGCCCACGCCGTCCTTGAAGCCGATCAGATTCGGGCACTTGTCCGCGAGACGTTCGAGCGTGTCCGCGTTGAGCTTCGAGTTGGCGCGGTTGTAGACGATCACGCCGATGTTCTTTACCGCGTTGCACACCTGCTCGACATGCGCGGCGATGCCTTCCTGAGGCGCTTCCGTCAGATAGTGCGGCATCAGCAGCACGCCGCTCGCGCCGAGGCGCCCGGCTTCCTGCGCGTATTCGATTGCGACGCGCGTCGGTCCGCCCGCGCCTGCGAGAATGGGCACCTTGCCTTTGCAGGTCTCCGTCGCCGTGCGGATGATGTTCGTATAGTCGGACTTCGTCAGCGAGAAGAATTCGCCTGTGCCGCCCGCCGCGAAGAGGGCCGTCGCGCCATACGGCGCGAGCCATTCGAGACGCGCCGCATAGGTGTCGGCGCGGAAGTTGCCGTTGCTGTCGAAGTCGGTGACGGGGAACGACAGAAGACCTTCGGAAACGATCGCTTTGAGTTCTTGAGGCGTGGTCATGGTTCGCTTTGAATGTCGGTCAATGTGACGCGGCCATGCTGGCCGCGTTGCTTCGGCGTTCCGCCTTGGTTCGCTATCAGCGCACGATCGGAGTGATCGGAGCACGATCGGCGTGCGAACAGCGCGCGGTTAGCCCGACATCAGCGCACGAGGCAGGGACGCTTGTTGTCGAACTTCCAGTTCGGAATCAGGTACTGCATCGCGACGCCATCGTCGCGCGCGCCCAGTCCATGCTGCTGATACAGCGCATGCGCTTTTTCGAGCGCATCCATGTCGAGCTCGATGCCGAGGCCAGGCCTCGCCGGCACCTTCACCTTGCCGCCGACGATCCGCAACGGATCGCGCGTCAGATACTGGCCGTCCTGCCAGATCCAGTGCGTGTCGATCGCGGTGATCTTGCCGGGCGCGGCGGCCGCGACGTGCGTGAACATCGCGAGCGAGATGTCGAAGTGATTGTTCGAGTGCGAGCCCCATGTGAGGCCCCAGTCGTTGCACATCTGCGCGACGCGCACCGATCCTTGCATCGTCCAGAAGTGCGGGTCGGCGAGCGGAATGTCGACCGATTGCAACTGGATTGCATGGCCCATCTGGCGCCAGTCGGTCGCGATCATGTTGGTGGCCGTCGGCAGGCCCGTCGCGCGGCGGAATTCGGCCATCACTTCGCGGCCCGAATAGCCGTTCTCCGCGCCGCACGGGTCTTCGGCGTAGGCGAGCACATCGTGCTTGTCGCGGCACAGGCGGATCGCTTCCGCGAGCGACCACGCGCCGTTCGGATCGAGCGTCACGCGTGCATCGGGGAAGCGTTCGGCGAGCGCCGTGACCGCTTCGATTTCGGCGTCGCCGGAAAGCACACCGCCCTTCAGCTTGAAGTCGTTGAAGCCATAGCGCGCTTGCGCCGCTTCCGCGAGGCGGACGACGGCCTCGGGCGTCATTGCTTCTTCGGTGCGCAGGCGTTCCCAGTTGTCGCGGCCTTCGGCGCCGCTCGCATACGGCAGGTCCGTTTTGTTGCGGTCGCCGATATAGAACAGATAGCCGAGCATTTCGACTTCGTCGCGTTGCTGGCCTTCGCCGAGCAGCGCCGCGACGGGCACGCCGAGATGCTGGCCGAGCAGATCGAGCAACGCGGCTTCGAGCGCCGTTACCGCGTGGATGGTCGTGCGCAGGTCGAAGGTCTGCAGGCCGCGGCCGCCCGCGTCGCGATCCGCGAATTGCTTGCGTACCTTGTTCAGCGCCGCGTGCAGATTGCCGATGGACTGGCCGACTACGAACGGGCGCGCATCGTCGATGGTCTTGCGGATATTCTCGCCGCCCGGCACTTCGCCGACGCCTGTGTTGCCCGCGCTATCGCGCAGAATGACGACGTTGCGCGTGAAGAACGGTCCATGCGCGCCGCTCAGGTTCATCAGCATGCTGTCGCGGCCGGCGACGGGCACAACGCGCAATTCGGTGACGGTCGGCGCGCGCTGGGTTTGGGATGCGATCGTAGACATGAAAGTCGGTCCTGAAGTTCGATGCTGGGAGATCAAGGAGTGGGCTCAGCAGACGTCGTGCGGCATCTGTCGAATGATTTCGACCCAGTTCGCGCCGCGTCCGCCTTCACAGCGCGACAGCAGGGCAAGCGCGCCTGAGCCGGCGTCGATCGCAAAGACGGCGACGTGCGTCGACTGCTCGCCGCATGCGACGAGGAAGCGTCCGCTCGGATCGATCCTGAAGCCGCGCGGCTGCGTTTCGGTGTCGGTGTAGCCCGCGTATTCGAGCGATCCGTCGTCCGTCACGCGATAGCTGATCAGCCGGCTCGTCGTGCGATCGGCGACGAAAACGAAACGTCCGTCGGGTGTGAGCTGAATGTCGGCGGCCCAGATGCGTGTCGATGGATCGACTTCAGTGCCCGCAGTGCCCGAAGCACGCGGACGCGGGCCATCGTGCAGATGAGCAAGCGCCGGCGCACGCGGCGCGATCGAGCGGGCAGTGAGCGTGCCCGTTTCTGCATCGCGTGCGAACACTGCGACCGTCGCGCGAAACTCGCTCGATACATAGAGCGTTTTGCCATCAGGCGAAAAGCGCAGATGACGCGGACCGAAGCCCGGCTCGACGCGCACCTTCTGCACGAGTTCGAGCCGTGCATCGGCGGCGCGCTCGACGATCGCGTAACACGACACCGTATCGGAGCCGAGCGACGCGACGTACGCAAAGCGGCCATCCGAAGACGCCACGATCGAATGGGCGTTCTCGATGCCGTCGATCACCTGGACCGGTTCGACGTGCGCGTGCGCATGAACATCGGCGGCGCGATACAGGCTCACCGAATGCTCGCCATACGATGCGCCGAGCAGCCATGCGCCGGACGGCGCCAGCGACAGATAGGCGAGGCTGGATGCAATGGACGCTGTTCGCAGTCGCGCGAGGCTGCCCGTGCCCGAATCGACGGAATACGTGACGATGGTTCGCTTCGCTGCGCGCGTTGCGGCGTGGAGCAGGCTGCCGTCGGCGGACAGCGCCATCGGCATGACGGCCTCGCCAGCGGGATGACGCGCGAGGCGCTCGATGCGGCCCGTCGAAGCGTCGACGCGAAACACGGCAAGATCGCCGTCCGCCGCATTCGAGACGATCGCGAAGAACGATGCGTGAGTCGGGGCGCTCATGATGTGCGTGCGTCCGTTCGACAATCAGGCATCCGCGATGAACGTGTCAGCGTCATCGTCATTTCCGCTGCTGTCCGATTTCGTGATCGGCGAGATACTCCAGCGCGCGGACCATGCCCGAGTGATCCCATGCGTTGCCGCCGTGCGCCGCGCACGCGTTGAAAAGCGCCTGACAGGTGGCCGTATTCGGCAGCGAAACACCGAGCGCTTGCGCTGTCGAAAGCGCAAGGTTCAGATCCTTTTGATGCAGCTCGATACGAAAGCCCGGATCGAACGTGCGCTTCGTCATGCGTTCGCCGTGCACTTCGAGAATGCGCGACGAAGCGAAGCCGCCCATCAGCGCCTTGCGCACCTTCTCCGCATCGACTCCCGCTTTCGACGCGAGCAGCAGCGCCTCGCCGACGGCTTCGATCGTCGCCGCGACGATGACCTGATTGGCCACCTTGCAGATCTGGCCCGCGCCCACTTCGCCGATCAGCGAGACGTTCTTGCCCATCATGTCGAAGAACGGCTTGACGGCGTCGAACGCGACTTGCGAGCCGCCCACCATGATCGTCAGCGACGCAGCCTTCGCGCCGACTTCGCCGCCGGACACGGGCGCGTCGAGATACTCGGCGCCTTTCTCGCGCACGCGCGCCGCGAAGTCGCGCGTCGCGATCGGCGAGATCGAGCTCATGTCGACGACGATCTGGCCTTGACGCAGCTTGCTTGCCACGCCGTTCTCGCCGAACAGCACGCGTTCGACGTCGGGCGTGTCGGGCACCATGATGAAGATCACATCGGCTTTTTGCGCGAGGTCGGCGGGGCTGCTGCAGGCGAGCACACCCGATTGCGTCAGCTCGTCCGGCACGCCGCTGCGCGTGAAGGCGGCAAGCTCGACACCGTTCTTGCGAAGATTGGCCGCCATGGGCTTGCCCATGATGCCGAGTCCGATGAAGCCTGCTTTTTTCATTCGCTACTCCAGATAGTGTGAGGTGAGGGGGCGTCCCGCTCAGTCCGGCATGAAATGCTTTCGGACGTTTAGCGCGGCATTGCGCAGAAGCCCCATGTCGGCGCACACGGAAACCAGCGTGCTGCCCATGGCCAGGTAGCGTTCCGCGTCCTGCTGCACGGGCGCGAGGATGCCCGAGGCCTTGCCCGCCGCTTTCGCCCGTTCGAACACATGCGCGATGGCCTGCTGGACATCGGCGTGCGCCGGATTGCCGAGATGGCCGTATGCGGCGGCGAGGTCCGACGGTCCGATGAAAACGCCGTCGATGCCTTCGACCGCCGCGATTTCGTCGATCGCCTCGACGGCCGCGCGGCTCTCGATCTGCACGACGACGCAGATGTTCTCATTGGCGACGTGCAGGTAGTCGGCCACCGTGCCGTAGCGGTTGCCGCGCTGACTGACCGACACGCCGCGAATGCCGTGCGGCGGATAGCGGGTGGCGGCCACGGCGCGGCGCGCATCGTCCGCGCTATCGACGAACGGAATCAGGAAATTGAAGAAGCCCAGGTCGAGCATGCGCTTGATGATCACGCTGTCGTTGGCGGGCGGCCGAACCACGGGCGCCGAACGGCTGTCTTTCAACGCCATCAGTTGGGGGATCAACGTGAGTTCGTCGTTGGGCGCGTGTTCGGCGTCGAGCAGGAGCCAGTCGAAGCCGACGGTGCCCAGCAGTTCGGTCGTGATCGGGCTCGCAAACGACGCCCAGCAGCCGATGAGCCGCTCGCCGCCTCTGACGGCGGTGCGAAAGCTGTTCGGCAGCGGTTGATATGGGGACGGCTGGGTCATCTCATTCTCCTGTCGGCCAGAGTGCGCGCTTTGGCTCTTGCTCCGGGCCCATGCAAGGTGGTTGCCCGGCTGGCGAAGCCCGCACGGGAACATGGTATGTCATAGGACGTCTGAACACAAGATAAGTCGTCAGTTGACCTGGAGGAAGGCTGGTAAACCCTGAATTTGTCCACGAGCTATCCGCGACAAGCCCGCAAGGCGGCTGCGCGTAAGGACATGCGCGGCCCGCGTACGCGAAATATGTTGTACGATGACCGATGCCGACCGGACCGATGGAGAAAGAACAGCGCGCCCACGACGACTTTCCGGCAGAACCGTTGCCGCATCGGTTAGCCGGCGGACCGTCCGCTCAGCCCAGCGGCGTCGCCGCGAAAAACGGATCGGCAACGCGCGATCGTCCAATCCGCTGCGCAAAAAAAAAAGCGGCCACATGCGGGCCGCTCGTCTGGTTGCGTCGTCGATGGATCACGTCGTGCGAGTCGCCGCCGCTTCTTCCGCCTGAGCGCTTGCACGGCGCAAGCGTTCACGGCTGCTCGACAGATGCATGCGCATCGCGGCGCGCGCACCATCGGGGTCCTTGCGCGCGATCGCGTCGAGAATGTTCTCGTGTTCGAGATTGACGCGCGCCATATACGCGTTGAGATCGCTTTGCGCGAGTCCCGGCGAATCCACGCGATGCCGCGGAATCAGCGCCGTGCCCAGTTGCGTGAGGATGTCGACGAAATAGCGATTGCCCGTCGCGCTCGCAATCGAAATGTGGAATCGCAGATCTGCGGCCGTGCTGTCGCCGCCTGCGCGGCTCGCTTCTTCGACGGCATCGAGCGCCTCGCGTATCTTCGCGATGTCGCGTTCGCTCGCGCGTTGGGCCGCGAGCCCCGCGCATTCCGTTTCCAGGCTGATGCGCAATTCCAGCACCGAGAGCACATCGTTCAGCGTGGTCGCGGGGACCATCTCGAGGCCCAGCGGTTCGCGACGTGGTTCGAGCACGAAGCTGCCGATGCCGTGGCGCGTTTCGATCACGCTATTCGCCTGCAGCCGCGAAATGGCTTCGCGTACCACCGTGCGGCTCACGCCGAGCAACGACATCAGCGTGGTTTCAGTCGGCAGTTGATCGCCGGGCTTGAGCGCGTGCGATGCAACCTGCTCGTTCACATAAGCGACGACCTGATCAGCAAGACTCCCGCGTGGTCGCCTCGGGGTCGAACCTGGTGCAGCAGACGCGGCCATGAAACGCTCCTCGGGGATTCAGATTTGTCTTCATTATACGTTGTCCTACAACGCGAAAGCGGGGCGTAGTTACGAATTGACTGGCCGTCAAAAGGCGAATACGTCGCGTCCGAATCGCTATTCGTAGCGTTATTGCACGGCTCGTCGGACATCGCATTGCAAGTTGTCTCTCCACACCTGATGCGCGTTTCGTTGCAGTTGCAAGCATCTGCAATGCGGCTCACGCGTCCAGCGTGATGCGCGGTAAAAACGCGTGTGGCACGGTACGCGTCGGACAGATGTTCATGCGGTCCGCATTCGCCGTGCGGTATATTGCGAGCCTGATCTGCAGCGCACATGAGGCGGGCAAATCCGTCGCCGTCAGCGAGCCGGGGCGGTTCTCATGTCGCCAGACCGCTACCGGAACCGTATGCCAGCCCTCGATCTCCGCACCGTCATTCTCATGTCGTCAGTCATGCCTGGGCTGATGTCGCTCGTGATGTTTTCACTGGGGCGTGGCTTTCCGGCGAACATTCGCGGGGTTGGGCATTGGGCGTCGGGGGCGCTGGTCGTGTCGGTGTCGGCGATCATGCTTGCGCTGCGCGGCGGCATCGCCGACTGGCTTTCCATTGTCGTCGCGAATGTCGGCATGATCCTCGGCTCGGGGCTGTGGGTGATCGGCAGCCAGCTGTTTTTCGGGCGCCGTCCGTCGCGGCGCTTCATTGCACTGCTGCTGATCGTCGGCGTGATCGCGATGAGCTGGATGACGTGGGTGCAGCCGTCCGTCGCGGGACGCACGATCTGCATGTCTCTGATCCTGACCCTGACCTACGGAGCGCATTGCGTCGTGATGCTGCGTTTCGGCCGCGGCAGCAATACTGCGCTATTCGTCGGCTCGATGCTGCTGGTCCAGACGACCGTGACGGCGGCGCGTGCCGTCACGATGTTCATGCCGGCATGGGCGAACGCCGGGCTCTTTTCAGCGGACCTCTTCCAGATAATCTATCTGACGACGGGCTCGCTGATGTCGCTGACGGTGACGGTCGGCCTGCTGTTCGCCGCGATGGACCGGCTTCGCAACCAGCTCGAACAGCAGTCCTTCATGGACCCGCTGACGGGCTTGCTGAATCGCCGCGCCTTTCTGAGCGCGCATCAGCAGGAACGCGAAAAGACGATGCGCACAGGCGGACTCCTTTCGCTGATCCTGATCGATCTCGATCACTTCAAGCAAGTGAACGACACGTACGGGCACGCGACGGGCGATCGCATCCTGATCGACTTCGCCCGACGCGTCGCCGACATGCTGCCGGAGCACGGCCACTTTGCGCGCTGGGGCGGCGAGGAATTTGCCGTGCTGCTGCCGCGCGCGCAACCCGACGAGGCGAGAGAGCAGGCCGAAATCATCCGGCGACGGGTCGAGCAGAAAGAGGACGAGTCGCTGCCCGGCTATACGTGCAGCATCGGCGTCGTGTGCATGGCCGCAGCCGACGCGACCATCGAGCAACTCGCGCGCGATGCCGACGAAGCGCTGTACGGCGCGAAGCGCGGCGGCCGGAACTGCGTCAGGATCAGCGATCATGTGATCCTGCTTTAGGCGTGTCGTTGCCGCGAACGCTTTGAAAAGCCAATTTGCGTCGCGCGCGTCAGCGGCTCGCGAACGGGCGGTGTCCTGTAACGGGCGCGTTGCAGCAACGCTCGGCTGCGACGCAAAACGGCCCGCCGGGTGGCGGGCCGCTGAGACAGCTTCGTCGGTGCTTAATCAGTGCGTGCCGGATTAGCTGTCGGCGTTCGCCGCAATGAAGCTCGAAAGCGCCGAGTATGGCTGGCTAATGGGAGTACCGTTGATCATAATGCCGTACGTGTTGTTGCCGCTGTCCAGCACGTAGTACATCACAGACTGGATATTGTGGCTCTTTCTCGACCGGTAGTAGCTCGCCAGCGTCGAAGAAATGTAGGCGGCGCGATAATCCTCGGTTTTCTCCGGGCCGGTATTCCATTCGGAGATGATGAACGGCACACCGTATCGGGCCTTGCAGTAGGTCGGCAGATCGAAGCCCGGACCTGCACCGTCGACCCCGATGTTGAAGATGTCGCCGTACACTTCGTAGTTGTGCCACGTCGTGACGTCCCAGCGCACTTTCGGATAGCCGCCGCTGCCGTCCGGCTGCATGCCGTCCCACAGCGCATCGGCTGCGCCGACGTCAGCGACGCAGAAGTTGATCCCGCACTTCGCCGACGGTTGAACCGACTTCACGCCGTCGATCATTCCGCGCATCACGCCGCGCATGACGGGCCAATTGGCGTTGTTGAAATCGGAGGCCTTCGTTCCCGCGTACGTGAAGTCCATGACAGTTGCGGCCTGTCGTGTCAGTTCGTTTCCGCATTCATAGAGCGTGACGCCATACGGCTGGAGCGCTTTTGCGACCGCCATGCCGACCGCGAATCCACGGTTGTATGCGGCGCCTTCGCCGGGAAGCAGCTTGCCGGTTGCGTCATACACGCCCTGGTTGACGAGAACGAACAGCGTGAGTCCGGCGGCCTGGAAGGCCTGCGCCAGCTTCGCGACGGCATTCAATTGCAACGGGTCGTCGGTACATCCCACACGATACGACGTGCAGCCCATGTTCTTCATGATCGCGACAAGCTGCGCGGGCGTGTACGTGTAGTCGAAGTGTCCGTTGACGCCGTAAAAACTTCCAGCCGTCGTCAGCGACGTAGCGAGGCGCGGGTCGTCACACGGCACCCATCTGTCGAGGTCCGCGAGTACATAGAACTGACCGGCCGTGCCGCAATGCCAGATCTTGCCGCCGTACCACAGCAGGAGCGAAACGTTGTACGTGTTGCCGACGGTCGCGCGGTTGCGGTAAATGACGCCGTTGACGACCGTCCAGATTGCGCCCGTCTTGTCGATGATGTACGTGGCCGAAGGAATGGTCGTGCCGTCAGCCGACGTGCCACCGAGGCGCGGATCGTTGCAGGCGTTCCACGAAGAGCCGTTCCATCCATAGAACTGGCCGCCCGTACCCTGGTGATAAATGCTGCCGCCGAACCAGAGCAGCAGCGACACGTTGTACGTGTTGCCGACGGTCGATCCGTTTCGATAGATCACGCCGTTGACGACGGTCCATACCGCGCCGGACGTATCGATGATCTGCGAGGCAGGGGGAATCGTGGTGCCGTCTGCGGAGGTGCCGCCGCCGCCCAGACGCGGATCGCCGCTCGCGAACCAGGTGGTGCCGTTCCACGCATAGAACTGACCGCCCGTGCCCTGGTGATAAACGGTGCCCCCGTACCACAGCACCAGCGTGACGTTGTAGTTGTTGCCGGCCTTTACGCCGTTCAAATACACGGAGCCGCCGGACAGCGTCCAAACGGAACCGTTGTTGTCGATGATGGACGATGCGGACGGAATCGTCGTGCCGTTCGCCGATGCAGCGCTTGCGCGGGCCGTCGATTTGGCAACGGGCGAGTCGCCGCTGATGCCTTCACTGCCGCCGCCGCATGCGGTCAGGATGTAACTGCCACCAAAGGAAGTTAGGAGTCCGAGAAATTGACGTCGTTTCATCATGGCTAACAAAGTCCTCGCCGTGAAGCTCACCGGCAGAAGTTGCGTAATTCGTCTGGGAGATGCGAGGAAAAGCGCAGATCGTCCGCTTCAGGGTTTGGAATTCCTGAAGCGCAAACGTTTGACCGACGCGGTGCGTTCCCGTGACAAGTTAAAAGAGCGCGGCAGGGGCATCCCTGTCCGCATTACCGCCTTGCAGGCAATAAGTACCTCAGTGTCCGTAAAGCAGTAAATGTCACAGACTCGATCAGCACTAAAAACAACTAATCGGTATTTAATGCCGTTCGATCAGTCCGAACAGCGCAAAGTCTACCGGGTTCTAGTGATTGTGCGTAATATCATAAGAAAAAACAAAGCAACCGCATGGATTTGTCGCATTGGAGAAGCGTTTTGCGCGATGTGCTTTCTGGTAAGAGGGTCTTTGCCGAATGATTTGGAATGCGACCCCGTAGATAAGAATCGGGCAATTTAATCGGCAGGAAGAGGGCGAATTATTACCGATTTCGGCATTGGAGGAGTAAGTATTTTTTTCAAGCCATGAGTCGCATTTGATCGCATCAGAGCAGCTTTTACCGAGGCACGATTACACGCGACACGGAATGTCCGTCGACGCTCTTCAGCGGGAAGTACATACGATGCGTTGACTGATCGACAGCCGCCACATGTGCGTTGAGTCCGATGCTGCCTTCGCCGATCTTCGACACGGTTGACGAACTTGCGGCAAACATCGACACGCAGAAGTGGCGGTGTGGCGCACGATCCATGCCACCGCCGTGATCATTGAATCAACGACGATCAATAGGGCAATGCGAAGACGACTCGTGCCGATCGGACGGATCATGAGTAACGCCCCATCGGGCCCGACAGCTATGCGCGTTAACGCATTCCGTTACGTGTGCCTGAGGACTCGATGACGTTGGGGCGCGCTGGGCGTCGGCGCAACTCGAACGTGGTGTGAAGCGCGAGACCGATCGCCGCGCCGATCAGTTCGGCGACCGCAAAGCCAGGCACGCTGGACGGTGCGATGCCCGCAAAGCTATCCGTGAACATGCGGCCGAACGCTGCGGCCGGGTTTGCAAATGACGTCGATGCTGTGAACCAGTACGCCGCGCCGATGTATGCAGCGACCATGATCGACGCGCGTCCGGCGGGTGCGCGCAGGATAACGAGCAGCAGGCCGGCCGTGGCCACGGCCTCTGCAATCCATTGGCCGGTTCCCGCGCGGATCTTGCCTGAAAACTCGACGATGGGCAGATCGAACATCGCGTGCGCAAGCCATGCGCCGAGCAATGCGCCGATCATCTGCGCAGCGATGTACGGCAGCAGTTCATGTGCAGGCAGATCACCACGCAATGCCATGACGGCGCTGACGGCGGGATTGAAATGCGCGCCGCTCAAAGGCCCGAATACTTCGATCAGCACATACAGGCCGCCCACGGTCGCCAGTGTGTTGGCGAGCAACGCGATCGCGACGTTGCCGCCCGCAAGCCGTTCGGCCATGATGCCGGAGCCGATCACCACGGCGAGCAGCAGCGCCGTGCCGATCAGCTCGGCGAGAACCTTGCGCTTGAGATCGATTACTGCCGTCATGATTCGGAAATCGCTGTGAGCGCTCTTTGTAGTTCGTCGTTGCTCATCGCTTCCAGTGGCAGTGCGAGCAATTGCAACATCCGGTATCCGATCGCCTGACGGGTGAGCTCGAACGCAATGCGCTTGCCTTCATCGCCGCCAGCCGCAACGGACGGGTCCGCATAGCCCCAGTGAACCTTGACGGGACTGCCTGGCCAGTAGGGGCACGCTTCCGCAGCCGCACTGTCGCAAACGGTAATGACGATGCGCATCGCAGGCGCATCGTCGCGCGCAAACTCGTCCCAGCTCTTGCTGCGATAGCCGCTCACGTCGATGCCCGCTTGCTTGAGCACCTCGACGGCGAACGGATTCAGCCGGCCGCCCGGTGCGCTGCCGGCGCTGAATGCGCGCACGTCCTTGCCGAGCTTCGCAGCGAGATGATTCAGCATGGCCTCGCCCAGCACGCTGCGGGCCGAGTTGTGCGTGCACAGAATCAATACGTTGGTCGTCATAGGTTGCCCATCGAATCGCGTGCAGGACTCAGCAGCACGAGGAAGACGAGGAAGACTTCACGGGAATGCCGATGGGTTTGCCCGACGACGGAGCGCAGCACGCGGTGGCCTCCGGGGCTTGCGTAGAGGACTGCGCCTTGCGCGATTCGCCGAACACGGGAATCTCGTTCAGCGTGTGATACGACTCCCATGCGATGCCCTGCGGATCGACGGTCCAATACTTGTTCGAGTTCGCGTAGCAGCAGGCCGTGCCGATCTGCTCGTCGACGGGCAATGCTGCGCCTTTCAGCCGGTCGTGCATCTCGTCCAGTTCGGCTTCGCTCTCGACCTGCACGCCCAGATGATCCAGGCCCGGCGTCGCGCCGCGCTGCGAGATGGCGAAATTCACGCGCGGATCGTCGAGCATCCACTTCGCGTAGTCGCTCTTCACGACGGTGGGCTCGGATGCGAACAACGCGGAGTAAAAGCGAACGCTTGCTGCGAGATCTTCGACGGCGACGTGAATATGAAAGCGCTTCATGATTGCTTCTTCCTGGAAGGCGAACATGCTGTCGTTGGCGTGCAGGGATTGCCGCCACAGCAGTTCTCGGTGAGATAGGCCAGCAGGCCGTTCATCGTTGCAAAGTTCGCGCAGTAATAGACAAAGCGCCCTTCTTGCCGGCTCGTGACGAGCTGCGCGTGAGCCAGCTCCTTCAGGTGAAAGGAGAGGGATGACGGTGCGACGTCGAGCAGCGCGGCGATCTGGCCCGCCGGCATGCCTTCGGGGCCCGCCTGCACGAGGGCGCGAAACACGGCAAGCCGGGACTCGTGCGCGAGTGCAGCCAAAGCGGCGACGGTCTGGTTCGTTTCCATATTTCAATGATAGTCGAAATATCGGACAAAGACCAAGGAGCGCGTGCTAAGCGCAATGGACGCTTGCGTGCGGTAATCCGCCTTATGCACCGCATCGGTGCGTGTAGTCATAAAAACTTCATTCAAGTATTCGCTTTTGGGGTCGTAAAAAAGACGCGTTCCTTCAGAAGGACTGTCTTCTCTCCGTGCCCCGCGGTCGCGCATGCATGCCTCCGCGACGCATTGCAATTCAGGTCTCCAATGCGCAAGTTAAGTATCAGAACCCGCCTGCTTCTTTTGACGGGCGCCGTTACCGTCATTGCCCTTTGCATCGGCGCGGCCGGGTGGATGGGTGTGTCGAGATCGATCGACACGCTGCGGCAGATGTATGAGGGGCGTGCCCAGGCGTTGCAGACGATATCGACCATCAACGAACTCGTCACCGAAACGGTCTTCGCAGTAAGCGACGCGATTCTTGATCCATCGGCGCAGAAAACCCGGGCGGTTGCTGCAAGCGGTGTCGCTCGCATCGAGCAGGTCGACACGCTGATGAAGCAGTATCTCGCCAACAGCGGATCGGGGGACTCGCGTGAACTCGCGACGAAATACGCTTCGAACTGGGCGAACCTGCGCGACAAGGGTCTGCGGCCAGCCGTTCAGCAACTGAGCGCAAACAGCCTGGCCGAGGCGCAGTGGGTGCAGACGCAAACCGTCGACCCGTTGTCGCGCACATTGAAGCAACAGGGCGCGGAATTGCGCAAGATCGAATTGACGGCCGCGCAATCCGAATACGAGCAGGCGACCACGGCAGGACATGTCGTCGAACTGTTCGTCATCGGTTTTATCGTCGTTGGCTTGGGCGTCGTGGCTGCGCTGTGTGCGTCGATGTCGAGAAGCCTGTTCCGCGAGTTGGGCGGCGAGCCGCAGACGGCGGCCGAAATCGCCAATCGCGTAGCGTCGGGCGATCTCTCCGTCGAGGTGCCCGTGAAACCTGGCGACACGCACAGCGTATTGTTCGCGATGAAGACGATGCGCGAACGTCTGGCGTCGATGATCGGCGAGATCCGCCACTCGACGGATACGATCGCGGAAGCGAGCGCATCCATCGCGGGCGGCACGGGTACGCTTGCGACCAGCGCGGAGGAACACGCGGCGAGCATCCAGCAGACTTCGGCGAGCATGCAGCAACTTGCGTCGATGGTCAGAGCCAACGCGGAACATGCCGCCGAGGCACGCACGCTGGCGGGCATCGCGTCGGGAAAGGCCGGCGACGGGGACCGCGCCGCGAAGGACGCCGGCGCGCGGATGCGCGCACTCGCGGAACAGTCGGGCCGCGTGCGCGACATCACGTCGGTGATCGAAGGCATTGCATTCCAGACGAACCTGCTGGCCCTCAACGCCGCCGTCGAAGCCGCGCGCGCGGGCAATCAGGGGCGTGGCTTCGCCGTCGTCGCACAGGAGGTCCGCGCGCTGGCCGAACGAAGCTCGAAAGCGGCAAAGGAAATCGGTGCGCTGATCAAGGAGATGACGGCCGAAGTGGATCACAGCGGCG
Organism: Paraburkholderia piptadeniae; assembly: GCF_900007165.1. Classification (GTDB taxonomy): domain Bacteria; phylum Pseudomonadota; class Gammaproteobacteria; order Burkholderiales; family Burkholderiaceae; genus Paraburkholderia; species Paraburkholderia piptadeniae. The sequence goes on along the minus strand of NZ_CYGY02000067.1, from coordinate 56,298 downwards.
TTGCAGTCGAAGCAGCCGGGGCCACGATCGTCGATTTGCTGGCCGCCGTTCGCGGCGTGGCGGATCTGGTCGACTCGATCGCAGAAGCGTCGCGCGAGCAGAGCAACGGCATCGAACAGGTCAACGCAGCCGTTCTCGTGATGGACCGCGTGACGCAGCAGAACACCGCTTTCGTGCAGGACGGCGCGCAGGCGTCGGGCGATTTGCGCGTGCAGGCGGAATCCTTGCGGTCGGCTGTGCGGGCCTTTCAGCTTTAACCCGAAATCTTCTCTTTGCTACGCGAGCCCCGGCCGCTGAATGCTGCCGGCGGCTTTGCGCTTTTGGGCTTCGGCTTTCCTGCAAACGTCGAGCAACAACCATCGGGCGACCGTCTCGGGACGGTCCATGCCGTAGCGCGCCGAACGGATTTCCCGGCCGAAATAGACGATAACGCTGCCGTCCAGCACGCGATATGAGCCGGTATAAGTATTGCTGTCGATGGCGACTGTAAACGGTCGCCTTTCTTCGTATAGAGATACAACCACGCTTATAAAAGTGGTCCGCAAAACAAAAATCTAAATGGACGAATATCGTGAGTCAATCCAATGTACTTTTTGATGCAGTTTTATTTGGCGATTGGATGGTTCTCATATCAGCGGAGGCTAAAGATGGCTATCGACATTCGCGCGTATCTGTCACCGACATTTGTTCTATTGGCTCTTGACCGGGACGAAGAAAAAGCTTCAACGTGGAGTTGCAACTCTTTCCAGGCGCGCATCGCGCTGGCCGGCGAGCCGCATGCATGAAGTGCACTTGCGCATGACCCGCAATCCGGCGGATTCGGTGTAGCCTGATAGTCCCGGGCGCAAATGGGAGCCGGTATGGAACAGGAGCTAAAGCTGCGGGTCCGCATCGAAGATCTCGACACATTGCGTCACGCGCCTTTGTTGGCGCGATCGAAAAGCGCGGCCGAGACTTCCCGGCTGCTGACGAGCACCTATTTCGACACGCCCGGGCTTGCCTTCCACGGATGCGGGGCTTCGCTGCGCGTGCGTGCCGTCGGCGACGAGAGACTCCAGACATTGAAGCTCGAAGGATCGGTGCAGGCGGGCCTCTTCGAAAGAGACGAGTTCGAGATGCCCGTCGATGGCGATACGCCCGACCTGAAGCTGCTGCATGACCCGATACCCGAAGAAAGCGACTGCGGAAAGCTGATCCGCGACGCGTCCACCGCGGCTCAGTTAAAGCCCGTATTTGTCACGCGTATCGATCGATCGGTTTTCTCGCTGCGCTTGCCGTCCGGGGACGAAATCGAGGTTGCACTCGACGAAGGCACGGTCGAAGCCGATTCGGGCTCGGTGCCGCTCGTGGCGCTGGAGCTTGAGTTGAAACAGGGGCAGCCGGAGAGCCTGTACGGCGTCGCGCTGGAATTGCTCGACACCGTGCCGTTGCGCATCGACCGCTTCAGCAAGGCCGACCTCGGCTACGCGCTGCTCATTGCGGAGCACCGCGCGGCCGTCAAGGCGCAACCCGTGCATCTGCACAAAAGCGGTTCGGTCGAAGAAGCGTTCTGCAACATCGTGCGCAACTGTCTCGCTCAGGTTCATGCGAACGAGCGCGGCGTCGTGTCCGGCCACGATCCGTCGAGCGTTCACCAGATGCGCGTGGGGCTTCGTCGTTTGCGCTCGGCGTTCGATCTGTTTGCGGCAGCCATTCCCGCCTATGCCGGTCTCGACGACGAGTTGCGCTGGATCGCATCGGAGCTGGGCGCCGCGCGCGACTGGGAAGTGCTCGCGGGATCGACGCTCGAACATTCAGGCGCGAGCGGCAATCCCGAAGAGCTGCTGCCCGTGCGCGACGCATGCATGAAGATCGCCACCAACAACCGGCAGCGCGCGGCCGAGGCCGTCGAGTCGGTTCGCTACACGCGGCTCGCTCTGCAACTCGCGCTATGGTTGGGCCGGAAGGGATGGCGAGGCGAAATGTCCGACGAGCAGCGTGAAGCGATCAGCCAGCCCGCGAGGCTATTCGCCGTCGATGTGCTGCGTCGCCGGCACAGGAAGCTGATCAGGCGCGGCAAGGGGCTCGCCGATATCGACGATCGCCTTCGTCACCGCGCACGCATCGCAGCGAAGAAAGTCCGATATGCGACCGAGTTCTTCGCGTCGCTTTGTCCCAGGCGCGTCGTGCAACACTACGTCGGCGCACTGGCGGAGCTACAGGACGATCTCGGCTGGCGCAACGATGCCGTCGTCGCCGATCAGCTTCTGAAGTCGCTGCCGCGAACGTCGCCCGAGACGGCTGCGGGCGCGGCCTTTGCACGGGGCTTTCTCGCGTCACGCGTCGCCGCCGATCATCGGACATTGAAGAAGCTCTGGAAACGCTTCAGACGTCTCTCGCCGCCGCACTAACCCGAGCACATCGTTATTACATGTGCGGCGGTCAGGTGCGCGAAACGCGGCGCGCCTGACGGGATGCTTTCCACCTCAGGTGGCGGCTTCCGGCCGAAACGCGTGATGCGGGATGTCGTGCGCAACGATCGGCTCGCGTGTGACAGTGCTTTCGCTTTGGCGATCCGTCGATGGGGAAGATGCTTCTGGCTCCGACGCGGCGAGCGGGTCCAGAATGCTCGATGCGTGATGCAGGCAGACCCACTCCAAATGGTCAGGCGTTTGCGGATCGAATTCGCACATCCAGTTTGTCCCGCAGACGCAGCACCGGTAGTGCTGCACGAGCACGGGCTTGCGACCGAGCGGACGCAGCTTTTTCGGCTTGTGCAATGCCCGCAACCCGTCGTGTGGCACGGTTGCATCGCTGCAGTGCATCCGGTCGCAGGCTTCGCAGGACATTTCAGTCGGGCTCAGCGAAAGAGAACTAACTATAGCAGCGTAAACAGCCGTGTGCGCAACCAGTACGAGCCGATAAATACTGTATAAGCAGTGCATAAATACCGGATCGACGGCACGGTACTCCGCGACATGCAACCCGCGCATTGGAGCTACCCCTCCTTTCCCACGGCGAACCTTCAGGCCCTCGACGCGGAGAGCGAATTGCAGAAGCAGCGGATCGAATCGCTGGCGTTCACGAGAGACAGCGTCGAAGTCCACTATCAAGCCGAAAAGATAAGACACGGGACAACGAATACCCGTCGCCATCACTCGACTCACTCTTCAGCAATTTCGATCGCTTGATCGATATTCACCGATTCACGCTGCCGATTCCGGCAATTAGACTGTCTGCGGGATGAGTTGCAGTAATCGGATATCGAAAGTGGACAGTGTCAATCTCGAAGTGTTGAAGTCCAGTGCGCGCTGGCTCGACCGGGGACATCGCGCGCTTCTCGTGACGGTGGTGAAGACGTGGGGCTCGTCGCCGCGACCCGAGGGCGCGATGCTCGTGGTGCGCGACGATGGCGCGGCGGTCGGCTCGGTATCGGGCGGCTGTATCGAAGACGATCTGATCGATCGCGTGCGTCAGCGCGGCATCGAGCAGACAAAACCCGAGGCGGTGAAATACGGCATCACTGCTGAAGAAGCGCATCGTTTCGGTTTGCCGTGCGGCGGCACGATTCAACTCGTGCTGGAACCGCTGACGAAAGCGAGCGGTATCGCCGAACTATGCGAAGCCGTCGAAGCGGGCCGCCTCGTTGCGCGCACGCTCGATATGGAAACGGGCGTCGCGAGCCTCACGCCCGCGCAGGCCACCGATGGCGTCGACTTCGACGAAAAGCGTCTGCTGACGATACACGGCCCGCGTTACCGGATGCTCGTGATCGGCGCGGGGCAACTGTCGCGCTATCTGTGCAATATCGCGGTGGGGCTCGACTATCAGGTGACGGTGTGCGATCCGCGCGAAGAATATACGGATGAATGGGACGTGCCGGGCACGAAGGTGGTCCGCGCGATGCCCGACGACACGGTGCTCGACATGAAGCTCGACGAGCGCTGCGCGGTGATTGCACTCACGCACGATCCGAAGCTCGACGATCTCGCGTTGATGGAGGCACTGAAAACACCCGCGTTTTACATCGGCGCTTTGGGCTCGCGGCGCAATAACGCGGCGCGGCGTGAACGGCTGAAAGAGTTCGATCTCACTGAAACCGAACTCGCGCGGCTGCATGGGCCTGTCGGGATTTATATCGGCAGCAGGACGCCGCCTGAAATCGCCGTGTCGATTCTTGCCGAAGTGACGGCCGTGAAGAACAGAGTCGTCATGCCGCCGTCGTTGCAGGTCGGCGCTGCAAAGACAGCGCACGGCATGGTGTCGTCTTTCGTCGATTCCGAACTCGCATGCTTCGCGTAGCACAGGCACCTGCAACGCCCACGACGATTACTTCACATTGGCCGCCGTATCGAAGGGACTCAACTGCGCGGCCTCGGCGAACATTTGCGTGAACTGGTCGAGTGCGGCGAGCGTATCGCGGCCGCTGCGCGTGATCCTGTAAAACGAAAACTCCACCTCGGGGCGAATCACGTCGATCCGCACCTGATAGTGGCGGCAGATGTGCTCGCAGAACGACGGCATGATCGCGACGCCGAGCCCTTCATGCGCCATCGCAATCGCCGTCTGCAAATGCCCGACGACTGTGCGCCTTCCCGTCGTCACTTCTTCCTTCGACAGCGACGCCTCGATCAATCGCTGCAACGGGTTGTCCTTTGGCAGCGTGATCATCGGCAGCCCTTCGAGCGCGCGCCACTGCACGCCGTCGCGCAGCACCTTGCCGATGCCGTGCGTGCCATCCATCGTCGACGACACGACGACGAGCCGCGTCGGAAAGATCGGCACGCGATCGATACCGGAAAGCTGCGAGAAGAAAACGCCGAACGCCGCATCCAGATCGCCTTCTTCGACCATCTTCAGCAACTCGCTCGGCGGACGATCGACCAGTTCGATCTGCGCTTGCGGACTGGTCTCGGCAAAGCGCGCGAGCACTTGCGGCATCAGGCTCGCGGCGATCATCGGGGTGCAGCCCAGCAGCAGCGAGGCCTTCTTTTGCCGGCCCAGCTCGTTCAGCTCGATCACGGATTTCTCGAGCGTCTCGACGATCTTCATCGCCGTCGGATAGAACAGGCGGCCCGCTTCTGTCAGCGCGACGGTGCGTGTCGTGCGCTCGAACAGACGGCAATTGAGCTGTGTCTCGAGCTCGCGAATGATCGCGCTCAGCGCCGCCTGACTCAGATGCATGCTCTGCGCCGTCTTCGTAAAGCTCGATGCGTTCGCGACGCCAAGAAAGACTTTGAGTTGTTTGAGGGACAGGTTCATCGACGGCGATCCTCGAAGGCGGGGCAGGGTAGGGCTGCCCGGATTCTATCGCCGTGCAGGCGTGTCCGCGACCGGGACAAGCCCGATCGCGGATACCATGCCGCCATACGCGGCGGCCGCGCATGCCGCGCAAACGTTGCGCCAGCGCGTGAGGTGATGCCGAAAGTGCGCTTTAAGCGAATGCGTAGCGGCCTTCGCTGTCGCGGACGATCGCGCGCCTCGCGCCCGTATCTTCGAGCCAGCGCACGATCTCTCGGCCGTCGCGCGTGCCTGTCGCCGACATCAGGTCGGTGAAGCGCTTCGGACCGTGCTCCAATGCGGCTTCGAGCGAGTCGAAACGCGCGCCCGTGAGCGCGGGCGGCGTCGGCACGCGATGTTCGAGATCGCGCTCTTCGCCCGGACGCAGCAGCGGCAGCGTCAGATCGAAGCCGACCTTTGCCGTCACCGTTGCGCCGCCCAGCGACGGATCGAGCGGCATCGCGCGCATGCCGGTGTGCATCACGAGATCGCGGTCGGCCTGGAAGCGCGTGGCGAGTGCCCAGTCCATCTGCTCGTCGGAGAAGATGTCGATATCGGGGTCGACGACGAATACATGCTTGACGTTCGCGAGCGACGCGAACACGGCCGCGATCGCATTGCGCGCCTCGCCCGGCACGCGTTGTTGCATCGCGACGCGCACGTTGAACATGCCGCCCGTCGCGGGGCTCGCATAGACACCCCTGATTTCGCGCACGGCGGTTTCGAGCGCGCGCCAGACGGTTACTTCCGTGCGCAACGCGGCCAGTTGCGCGGTATCGGTGCGCGCCATCGTGCGGCCGCCGATCGTGCACGTCTGAAACACCGCGTCCTTGCGATGCGTGATGGCCGTCAGATGAAACACCGGGTTCGTCTTGATGCCGCCGTAATAGCCGAGGAATTCGCCGTAAGGCCCTTCCGGTTCTGCGTGGCCGCGTTCGTCGAGATAGCCTTCGAGGATGAATTCGGCGTCGGCGGGCACGAGCAGATCGTTGGTCACGCATTTGACGACGCCCATCGAAGCACCGCGCAGCGCCGCGACGAGTTCGAGCTCGTCGGCGGGAATGCGCATCGTCGCGCCGACGTGATCGATGGGATGCGTGCCGACGGCGAACGCGATCGGCAGCCGCTCGCCGCGCTTCGCATGCGCAATCGCGATCGCGCGCAGATCGGAGGGCGCGACGAGATCGATGCCCGCCGTGCGACGGCCACGCAACATCAGACGGCGAATGCCCACATTGGTCCAGCCGGTGTCGGGATCGACGGCGAAGTCGATCGACGCGGAGATGTATGGCGCGCCGTCCAGATCGTGCTGCAGATGCACGGGCAGCGCGGTGAAATCGCAGTCGTCGCCCGTCAGCACGACCTGTTGCACAGGCGCTTCTTCGCGGCGCACTTCGACGAGCTTGCCCTTCGTGCGCAGACGTTCGCGCACGACTTCGAGCAGTTGTCCCGGCGTCGTGTCGAACGCTTTGGCAAGGCGCGAACGGCTAGCCGCGACGCTGCCCGCGAGCGATATCGTGCCGCCCGACGGCTGCCGGAACCACACCGCGCGCGGATTGCCTTCCATGATGCCGGCGACGTTGGCGAGATCGACGGGCTCATCGCGCCGTTCGAGTTCCGTTTCGTCGAGCGAAGCGAGGAAGCGGCGCAGCCGGAAGCGTTCGAGGTCAGGCAGTTCCGCGCCTTGCGCGGTCGAAGGGATGGCGGTCTTGGGTCTCAATGTAGTGGTCCTTATGCTGAGGGCGGCACGCTGTGCGCAGTCGTTAGAAACGTGCCGACAGCGCGGTGGCGGCAAGATGCGCGGCTAAGCCGCTCGCGCCAGTTGCGGGCATCTCGGGCGCGAGATGCAGGAACTGCTTGACCGCGCGCAGCGTGACGGCGCTGCAACCGAGCAGCGTTTCGGTGAGCGCATCGGCTTCGTCGTCGAGCGACGCGGCGGGCACGACGCGGCTCACGAGCCCCGCGACGTGCGCTTCTTGCGCGGACAGCCGCACGCGGCTCAGCACCATGTGCGCAACCGTCTTTACGGGAACGCGTCCGATCAGCGCGGACATCACGAGCGTCGGCGGAATGTCGCGTTCCATTTCGGGGATCTGGAAGATCGCGTCGTCGGCGGCGAGCGCGACATCGCACACGCCCGCGAGCGCGCAGCCCACACCGATCGCTTCGCCGCGCACCACGGAAAGCACAGGCACGCGCACGGCCTTCAATGCGTCGTAGAGCGCGAGCGGCGGCGCGGCGACCACGCGCCGCAGCGTTTCCGCCGACGGCTTCGCGCCCGCGGGCGGCATCGGCGACTGGCGTCCCTTGCAGAAGTCCTTGCCGCTGCTGAGGATGCGCACGAGCTTCGTGTCGTCGTCGAGCGTGCTGACGGCGGCGATGATCGCATCGCTCATCGGCTGGTCGATCAGGTTGCCGTTCTCGGGCCGGTCGAGCACGACTTCGAGCAGCGCGCCCTTGCGGCGGATAGCGACGGATTCAGTTGACATGTGCGCCTCCTTGCGCGCGATGAATGTATTCCCAGACGACCTTCGGCGTGGCAGGCATTGCGAGTTCATCGTTGCCGTAGGCCTTGAGCGCGTCGGCCAGCGCGTTGAAGATCGTGGCCGTCGCGGGCGTGATGCCGCTCTCGCCGCCGCCTTTCACGCGCAGCGGATTGCCGTGCGTCGGGTCTTCTGTCAGCTCGACATTGAGCGGCGGGATCACGCCGGCGCGCGGCATGCCGTAGTCCATGTACGAGCCCGTCAGCACCTGCCCCGTGTCGCGGTCCATATAGAAGCCTTCGGACAGCGCCTGGCCGATGCCCTGCGCGAGACCGCCATGCACCTGGCCTTCGACGATCAGCGGATTGATCGGCTGTCCGACATCGTCGACGGATGTGTAGTTCACGAGCTGCACGACGCCCGTATCGGGGTCCACTTCGAGTTCGCAAATCGCGGCGCCCGTCGGATGCGCGGGCACGCGCGTGTTGACTTCGGCGTGCGCGTAGAGCTTCTTCGTCGACGGGTCGCCGGGCAAGCCGTCCTTCGACACATAGTGCGCGACTTCCGCGAGGCCGATGCGCTGGCCGGAGGAAGGCGTGGTGAACCATGCATCCGCGAACTCGACCTGGGCCGGCTCCACGCCGAAGAGGCCGGCCGCCACCTGCTTGCCGATCGCGATGATCTGCTGCGCGGTATCGACGAGCAGCATGCCGCCCAGACGCATCGTGCGGTCCGAGTGGCTGCCGCCGCCGACGCTCACAAACGCGGTGTCGCCCGTGCGCAGCTTCACGGCTTCCATCGGCACGCCGAGGTGATGCGCGATGACCTGCGCGAACGTGGTCTCGTGGCCCTGGCCCGTCGACTGCGTGCCGGACACGATATCGACGCTGCCATCCGCGCGCACCGTCAGTTCGATCCGCTCGCGCGGCGCGCCGACGGGCGACTCGATATAGTTCGCAAGCCCGATGCCGCGCAGCCGTCCGTTCGCGAGCGATTGCGCGCGGCGTTGCTCGAAGCTGTCCCACTGCGCGAGCGTCAGCGCGCGCGCCATGTTGCGCGCGAAGTCGCCGCTGTCGTACGTGAGACCCATCGGGCTGCGGTACGGCAGCTTGTCGTGCGGCACGAGATTGCGGCGGCGGATTTCCGCGCGGTCGATGCCCAGTTCGCCTGCGGCGAGATCGAGCATCCGTTCGATCACATGCGTCGCTTCGGGCCGGCCCGCGCCGCGATAAGGCGCCGTCGGCACCGTGTTGGTCAGGACCGCGCTCACGTGCACGGCGGCCGCGGGCACGTCGTAGACGGACGTCATGATGCGCGTGCCGTTCGACATCGGCACATACGAGACCGTGTGCGCGCCGACATTGCCGATCCACTCGTTGTCGATCGCGAGAATGCGGCCGTCGTTCGAAAAGCCGATTGCAGAGCGGATGATCGCGTCGCGCCCCTGATAGTCGGAGAGGAACGCTTCGCTGCGATCGCTCGTCCACTTCACGGGACGCCCCACGCGGCGCGCGGCCCATACGACGGCCAACTGCTCGACGTAGATGAAAGAACGCGGCCCGAAGCCGCCGCCCGTGTCGGGACACACGGCGCGCATCCGCGCAGGCGGCACCTTCAGCGCGGAGGCGAGGCACAGTTGCTGGCGCACCGCGCCCTGGCTGCCGGAGATGAGCGTATAGACATCGGTGGCCGCGTCATGCATGCCGATCGCGCCGCGCGGCTCCATCTGGCAGTTGACGAGCCGGCTGTGATGAAACTCGCGGCGCACGACATGATCCGCTTGCGCGAGTATCTTGCGCGCCGCTTCGCGGTCGCCGATTTGCGTCTGGAAGCACAGGTTGCCGTGCGCGCTCTCCCACAGTTGCGGCGCATCCGCTTGCATCGCATCGGCGGCATTGACGACGGCGTCGAGCACGTCGTAATCGACTTCGATCAGCTCCGTGGCATTGCGGGCCTGCAACGGCGTTTCGGCGATCACCATCGCAATCGCTTCGCCGACGTAGCGCACGCGGTCGATGGGCAGCGGCACGTGAAGCTGGTTGAAGATCGAACCCGTCAGCGACGTGAGGAAAGCCTTCTTCGTCGCGTCGACGGCATCGACGGGATTCGGCACATGGTCGACGCCCTGAAAGCCGTCGTCGAGATAGTCCTGGCCGACCAGCACGGCGATCACGCCCGGCGCTTCCTTCGCCGCGCCGATGTCGATCGAGCGCAGCGCGGCGTGCGCATGGGGCGAGCGCAGAAACGCCGCGTGCAATTGGCCGTCGACGTGAATGTCGTCGGTGTACTGGCCGTTGCCGGTGACGAAGCGCTCGTCTTCGACGCGAGGTATCGGTTTGCCGATCATGACGCGTGTTCCTCCGTCTTCGCGAACGGCGCATCGGGGTACATCTCGCGCGCGGCGTGGCGAACGGCTTCGATGATGTTCACATAGCCCGTGCAGCGGCAGATGTTGCCCTCCAGCGCGTGACTGATGCTCGCCGTATCGAGCGCAGGCTCCTCGCGCAGATAGAACGCGCTCGCCATGATCATGCCCGGCGTGCAGAAGCCGCACTGCAAGCCGTGGCATTGGACGAACGCGTTCTGCACGGGATGCAGCTTGCCGCTGCATGTCGCGCTGCATTGTTCGCTGAGGCCTTCGATCGTGACCACCTGTCCGCCGCTCGCCTGGGCGGCGAGCACGGTGCAGGACTTGACGGCGTTGCCGTCGAGATGGACCGTGCATGCGCCGCACTGGCTCGTATCGCAACCGACGTGCGTGCCCGTGAGCCGCAAGTGCTCGCGCAGAAATTCGACGAGCAGTGTGTTGTCGGGCACGTCGCGCGTGACGTCCGTGCCGTTCACCTGCAATTGGACTTCAACCATGATTCACCTGTATGTCCCGTTCGTGCGTTCGTGCGTTCGTGCGTTCGTGCGTTCGCGCGTTCGCGCGGCACGTTCATTCCGCGGCGGCTTCGCTGGCGGCGCTCAGCGTTGCGTTGAAGCGCTTGAAGAACTCGGCGGCGAGCTTGTTCGCCACCGACGTCACGAGCCGCGAGCCGATCTGCGCGAGCTTGCCGCCGACCTGTGCTTCGGCGACGTAGGTGAGCAGCGTGCCGTCCTCGGCATCGGCGAGCGTGACGGTGGCCGTCATCTTGCCGAAGCCCGCAATGCCGCCTTCGCCCTGGCCGACGAGCCGGTAGCCGTTCGGCGCGTCGCGGTCGGACAGTTCGAGCGTGCCTTTGAAGCGCGCCTTCACGGGGCCGACGGATGCGACCACGACGGCCTTGTACTGGTCTTCGTTTTCAGCCGTAAAAGCTTCGCAGCCGGGAATGCATTCCTGCAGTACCGCCGCGTCGTTGAGTCCTTGCCATACCTGTTCGCGCGATGCCGCGATGGTTTGCGATCCGGTGAATTCCATCCTGTTCTCCTGATTGAGCGGCGTCGTTACGACGCGAGCAGCGCCTGCAGTGCGCGGCGGGTATAGGTTTCGATCAGATGCGCGCGGTACGATGCCGACGCGTTGTCGTCGTCGGGCAGCGTTGCGCGGTCGATCGAGATCGACGCGAGCGCGGCCTCCGACAGATCCTCCCGCAACGCGGCCTCCGCATCGAGCCAGCGGAACACCGATGCGCCCGCGCCCGTCACTGCGACGCGGATCGCGTCGTCGTACTGCGCGATGAACACGCCCGCGACCGCATAGCCCGTTGCGGGATGCCGGTACTTCGCATAGGCGGCGCGGCGAGGAATGGCGAATTCGATCGCGGTGACGAGCTCGGCCGGTTCAAGCGCGGTCTCGAATGTGTCGATGAAAAACTCGTCGGCGGGAATGCGGCGCTGCGACGACGTGATGACATGCGCGTTCAGCGCAAGCACGGCGCAAGGGTAGTCCGCGGCGGGGTCGTTGTTGGCGACCGAGCCGCCCATCGTGCCGCGATTGCGCACCTGCGGATCGGCGATCAGGCTCGCCAGATGAGCGAGCGCGGGAATCGCTTCGCGCACGACTGGGGATGCGGCCACTTCCGCGTGTTTCATCAGCGCGCCGATGTGCAGCGTTTGCAGCGTGTCGCCCTGCACGTCGATGCCGCGCAGTTCGTCTAGCCGCGTCAGATCGATCAGATGCGACGGCGCCGCGAGGCGCTGCTTGAGCGTCGGAATCAGCGTCATGCCGCCCGACAGCGGCCGCGCTTCGTCATGCTCGCGCAGCCAGTCGACCGCTTCGGCAAGCGACGCTGCGCGCAGATAGGTAGTCTCGTACATGTTGTCTCCTGCAGCATGCGCGTCGTCGTCGCGCGCATGCCTGACATCCGTATTGACGGCTTCGCCGTGTGCCTCTTACGGCTCCGAGAGCCAGTTTTCCAGTGCCGTGGCGAACGCCACGGGCACCTCGAACATCGCGTAGTGTCCCGCGTTGCGCAACGTTTCCAGTGTGGCGTTCGGATACCACGTGAACCACGTGCGCGTCATCAGGTCGGCGGTGATGGTCGGATCGTGTTCGCCGACGAACAGCTTCACGGGCGTCGCATTCCCTTCGACCTGTGCGGCGAAATCGCCCGTCGCCCATTGCGGCAGATACGCGGCAAACGCTTCGCGCCGCGATTCGCGCAGCGAAAGTTGCGCGAGCTGCGTACTCCATCGCGCGGCGAGCCGGCTACCCGTCGAAAAGTGAATGATGCCAGCGCGTTTCGCGACATCGTCGATTGCAGCGGAGAACATCGCGACGCGCGTCTCGTCCATTCGCGAGCCGCACGCGGGCACGGCGGATATGCCCACCATCTTCACGATGCGCGCGGGCGCGGCGACGAGCACGCGCTGCATCGCCATGCCGCCCATCGAATGGCCAACGAGGCTGAAGCGCGGCCAGTCGAGATGATCCGCGAGCGCCAGCACATCGCTCGCCACTTCGTCGAATGTGAACTCGCCGTCGAGATCGCGCGAAAGCCCATAGCCGCGATAGTCGAAGAACACATAGCTGAAGCGTTCGGGATCGAGTGCGGACGTGAGCGCGTCCCAGTCGGCCGAGCTGCCGAACCAGCCGTTCAGCGCAATCACCTTGTGCGGGCCGTCGCCGAACTGCCGGAAGCCGTTGAACGTCGTCGTCATGATTCAATGCTCCTCACGCGATGCGTCGAACGGATACGGCAGCGCGGGGGCGATGCGTCCGCGGCATTCGCCGAAGCCGATCGACACCGCGCCCGGCGCGCTGGCGCGCGCGCTCAACACGATCTCGTCGCCGTCGTGCAGTTCGATGCGCGTCTCGCCGTTCGCAAGCAGCAGCGGCTTCTTGCCCGCCTCGCTGAGTTCCGTCAGGCACGCGCGCGATTCGTCGCTTGGGCCCGAAATCGTGCCGCTGCCAAGCAGATCGCCTGTGCGCAGGTTGCAGCCGTTGCTCGTGTGATGCGCGACCATCTGCGCAAACGTCCAGTACAGATTGTCGAGATGCGTGTGCGTGATCTGCGCGGGCGGCAGCCGGTCGCTGCGCATCGCGGCCGTCGACAGATGCGCGAACAGTTCCAGATGCAGGCCGCCGTTGCGCTGATCGCTTGCGCCATACAGATGCGGCAGGATCGCGGGATCGCTGGCCGCGCGTTGTGGCGCGGCCTTGCGGAACGGCGCGAGCGCCTCTTCGGTGACGATCCACGGCGATACGCTCGAGTGGAAGCTTTTACCGAGGAACGGCCCGAGCACCTGTTCGAACCATTGAATGCTTTTCGCCGACCAGTCGTTGAGCAGGCAATAGCCGAACACGTGCTCGCGCGCGCTGTCGATCGAAATGGCGCGCGTCAGTTCATTGCCTTGGCCGATGACGGCCGCGAGTTCGAGTTCGAAGTCGAGCATCGGCGCGGGACCGAAGCGCACGTTGCCGTTCGCATCGCGATACTGGCCATAGGGACGCCGCACGTCGCCACCGCTCACGCGCAGCGACGACGCGCGGCCATGATAGGCAATAGGCAGCGACTTGAATGCGGCGGGCAGCGGATCGGCGAGACCTTTGTAGCGGCCGTGACGCTCGGTGTGATGCAGAGACGTCAGAAAGTCCGTGTAGTCGCCGATCGTCCAGGGCAGCGTCAACTCGACATTCGTCATGAGCGGCAGCACGGCATCGATCGACGATGCGAGCCGCGAGCGCGCGGGCACATCGTGTTTCAGCAGATTCGACAGCGCGGCGCGCAATGCGCTCACGTGGCGAGCGTCGTGCGCCATCAGCGCATTCAGCGTGCTATCGCAAGCCGATGAGCACGCAAGCGCCGCGTCGCCATCGAGCAATGCGATGTCGTGCAGCGCGCGCAGATCGACGATCCGATCGCCGATTGCCACACCGATGCGGGTTTCGCCATCGCGCACGAATGCGCCGAACGGCAGGTTCTGTATGGGGAAATCCGTGTCGCCGGTATTCGCCGACTCAATCCAGCTTCGCCGCGCCGGATCGTGCGTGACATTCAGTGCACTCATGCGGGGCGTGTCTCCGATACTGCTTTGCTTTTCTGCGCGGTCCATGCATCGAGCGCGGGCCGAGCACGCATTTTATAGCCTTCGAGTTCTTCGACGGGCGCAACGGGCACCGTCAGTTCGACGCGTAATCCGTTGGGATCGAAGAAATAGATCGAGCGCACGAAGTGGTGGTCGGTCACGCCGAGCACCTCGATGCCGTTCTCGATCAGCCGCGCTTTCATCGATTCGAGCTGCCCGAGCGTATCGAGCCGCAGCGCGATGTGATTGACCCACGGCGGCGTATTCGGCGAAGGCAATGCGGCCTCGTCGTCGCCGAGATCGAAGAACGCGATGTTCGATCCGTCGGCCATTTCGAAGAACACGTGCACGTAGGGGCAGTATTCGCCCGTGCTCGGCACGCGGTCGAGACGGATCACATGGACGAGCGGCAGGCCGAGAATGTCTTCGTAGAAGTGGCGCGTTTCTTCGGCATCGCGGCAGCGCCACGCGAAGTGATGCAAGCCGAGCACGGGAGCCGGACGGTTAGGGTCGATGGACACGGAGTCTCCTTGTGATGCTGGTTCTTACGGGCAGTCGTGGAATGCGGCGCTCGCCGCATCAGACTTCGACCGCATCGACGTTGTATTCGAAGAGCCAGTTGTAGCGCTCCTTCACGCGCTCTTCGCTCCATTCGCGATCGACGTAGGCGGCCGCGCCTTCCGCATGCGCCAGCTGCGGATTGTGAAAGCGCGTCGCGTTCGCTGCCGAGCCGCGCACCACGCGCGCGGTGCGATCGAGCCGCAGCGCTTCGTAGCGTTGCAGTGCCTGAGGGATGTCGTCCGCGTATCGTTCGAGGCAGCGCGCGAGCAGATAGCCGTCTTCGATCGCCATGCCCGCGCCTTGCGCGAGGAACGGCAGCGTCGGATGGCAGGCGTCGCCGAGCAGCGTCGCGTGGCCCTGGCTCCAGCGTGCCATCGGTTCGCGCACCATCAGCGCCCACTTGTACGGAATGTCGATGGCCGAGATCAGCGTGCGCACGTCTTCGTGCCAGCCTTCGAAATCGGCGAGGCATTCTTCGAGTGTGCCGCGCTCGGACCACGATTCGACTTGCCAGCCGGACTTCTCGATTGCGCCGACGAAGTTGATCAGACGCGCATCGCGCAGCGGATAGTGAATCACATGCGCGCCCGGACCGACCCAGTTCGCGCCATACGGCGAGCGCAGATGCTCGGGCAGCTTCGCCGCGTCGATCACGCCGCGCCACGCCATTACGCCGGAAAATATGGGCTCGTCGGGACCGAAAAGCGCACGGCGCACGCGCGAATGCACGCCGTCCGCGCCGATCAGCAGATCGCCTTCGCAGGTCTCGCCGCTCACCGCCTGCACGACGACCTTGCCGTTCTCCTGCGAGAAGCTTTCCACCTTGTGATTGAGCCGGATGGCGTCGGGCTTCATCGCGCGCACGACATCGGCGAGCGCCTGGTGCAGATCGGCGCGATGCAGTGTGAAGTACGGATAGCCGTAGGCTTCGCGCGATTGCACGCCGAGGTCGAACAGACGCCAGCTCTGGCCGCTGTTCCAGAGCCGCACGCATTTGCCGAGCGGCTCGCATGCGAGACCTTCGAGCGCATCGCCGACGCCGAGCTGGTACAGCACGCGCGTCGCGTTCGGACTCAGCTGCACGCCCGCGCCGATTTCCTTCAGCGCCTGCGCCTGCTCGAAAACCGTGACATTGAAACCTTTCTTCAACAACGCGGCGGCGGCCGTCAATCCGCCGATACCGGCGCCTGCAATAACTATCTTCATTCGACGATTCGACCTCTTTCGTGATGAGCGCTTTTATCGATATTGGCTATCAATCAATCGATAATTCTTGTCAGTGATAAACCCGGTGAAATCGGGATTCACTTTAAATCAGCGGATCACGCGAAAGAAGCAAATTAATCCGAATGAGTTATCAATGAAATTTGATAATTCGCGGACGCCTGGGATAAACCCTTTATCGGCAGAACAATAAAGACAATTGCACGCTTACATACCCCAGCGCTGCACCGTCGCGGCATCGAGTCCGTACAGATCGAGCACGCGGCCGAGCGTGTGATCGACCATGTCGGTCAGCGATTCGGGGTTCGCGTAGAAGGCGGGCACGGGCGGATAGACGATTGCGCCCGCTTCCGTCACGGCCGTCATGCTGCGCAAGTGGCCGAGGTGCAAAGGGGTTTCGCGCACCATCAGCACGAGGCGGCGGCGCTCCTTCAGCGTGACGTCGGCGGCGCGCGACAGCAGGCCGCCCGTCATGCCCGTCGCGATCTCCGACAAGGTCTTGATCGAGCACGGCGCGACGATCATGCCCATCACAGGGAACGAGCCGCTCGAAATGGACGCGCCGATGTCGGTGTTCGAGTGGCAGACGCTCGCCATCGCGCGCACGTCGGCGACGTTGTAGTCCGACTCGTGCGCAAGCGTGACCTGCGCGGAGCGGCTCATCACGAGGTGTGTCTCGATCTCCAGCTTGCGCAGCAATTGCAGCAGCCGCACGCCGTAGATGACGCCGGATGCGCCGCTGATGCCCACTACCATGCGCCGCGGCGGCATGCCTCTCATATCCATAAGACTCTCCCGAATGCCAATCCCTGTTCGCGTGACGCGGCGGATGTTAGCACCCGGTTTCTGCTAAAAGAAGCTTGAAACGCGATTAAATGCCCGGCCCTGGTGTTTTTCCCGATCATTTAAAGGCTTTGTTCGTTTTGTTCGATTGGTTGATAAATAATTCGCGATTCAAAGCTGTAAATCGGTTAGCTACACTCTCGCCAACATATGACAGGCCACCGGCATCCGCACGACGGGTTCGCACAGGCAAGATGCCATATGGGGATCAGCCGGCATGCGGCCGGCTGGCGAAAAAAAAGACATTGGAGACACTGGTTGAAAACGACGAGTCTGCTGTTAGGCGGCTGTGCGTTCGCGTTGTGTTGTCCCGCGTTCGCGCAGTCATCGGTGACGCTCTACGGGAGCATCGACGTGGGTGTCGATTTCGTTTCGAACTCGCGTGGGGCGCATCTGTATCAGGAGTCGGCGGGCAAGCGCACGCCGGACCGTTTCGGCTTTCTGATCAAGGAGGATATCGGCGGCGGCAATACGGTCTTCGCGCGGCTCGAATCGGGCTTCCTGACCAACACGGGCGCGCAGATCAATCCGGCGAGCTTCTTCAATCGCGATGCGTATGTGGGCATCACTAACGACCGGTTCGGCTCGCTGAGCCTTGGCCATATTCCCGACTACGTGTACGAGTACGTGGGCGGGCTGAACAACTCGGTGCCCGGCATCTCGTCGTTCTATACGGTCGGCAATCTGGACGGACTGGCCAACACGCGCGCGCTCGACAATTCGGTGAAGTACGAGACGATCGATTACCGCGGCTTCCAGGCGGGCGTGATGAACAGCTTCGGCAACCAGACGAACTTCAGCGAGGGGCGTCAGTACAGCATCGGCGCGCGCTACCAGAACGGCATCGTGAAACTGGGCGCGGCGTACACGATGTCCCACGACCGCACGGCGGATCTCTTCGGCATCTTCGGCGTGACATCGGTGCTCGGCCAGACGTTGAAGCAGGGCACGCAGTTCAACGCAGAGCGGTACAGCACGATTGCCGTCGGCGGTTCCGTGGCTGTCGGCGATTTCATCCCGCACGCAACTTTTACCGATGTGAAGCTCGAAGATCCGCAGGGCTCGGTGACGGAACGTAACTACCAGGTCGGCGTGAACATCGATCTGAGCGGTGGCAAGCGCTTCTATGTGCTCGGTATCTCGTACAACCGTTCGATGTTCGAAGGGCTGACCTACAACCAGTACAACCTGTTTCTGACGCACTACCTGTCCAAGCGCACGCAGATCTACGCGGGCGTCGGCTTGCAGCGCGCGTCGGGCACGGGCGCGAAGGCCGAGCAGTTCGGCTATCAGCCGTCGAGTTCGAGTGCGCAGACGGTCGGACGCATCGGTATCAATCAGATGTTTTGACGCGGCACGCTCGGGGGCGATATGGCGTGAGCGCGGCGATGTAGATGTCGATGAAGGAACGGCATCGGGCGGGAAAAGGCAATGGGGCAACGAGGTACGGCTTTTTTCACGTTTTTCGATCTGATCATCGAGAATTTTTGATTCTGTCGTCTGCTGGCGGGCCTGTATATTGAGGCTCCCGGCGGCGGCGCCAAAGGGAAGCAGCAGGGGCGGCGACGCGACGCAAACGCGCCGCTGCCCGATCAGGCACATTGGGACGCACATGCAAGCAGACCGCACTTTCAACATATCGACACTGATAGAAGAGCAAAAAACAGGACGTTTCGCGATCGGCCTGCTGTTCTGGTGTTTCCTGATCATGCTGATGGACGGCTACGACCAGACGGCCGTCTCGTTTGCCGCGCCCGCCATCATCAAGGAATGGCACGTCGCGCGCGGCGGCTTCGGCCCCGTCTTCGGCGCGGGGCTGTTCGGCACGCTGATCGGCTCTTTCATCTTCGGCTATCTCGGCGACCGCTTCGGCCGCAAGCGGGCCATCGTGTCGGGCAGCCTGTTTTTCGCCCTGCTGACGCTGGCATCCGTATGGGCCACGTCTCTTCACGAACTGATGCTGCTGCGTTTCATCGCCGGTCTCGGGATGGGCGGCGTCGTGCCCAACTCGGTTGCGCTCGTTGCCGAATACGCGCCGAAGCGTTTGCGCGCGACGTGGGTCACGTTGATGTTCTCCGGCTTCTCGATCGGCGCGGGCTCGGGTGGTCTCGTGTCTTCCGCGCTGATTCATCGCTACGGCTGGCCCGTGATGTTCGTCGTCGGCGGCGTCGGCTCGCTTGCCGTCGCGCTGCTCCTGATCGTGACGCTGCCCGAATCGGCGAAGCTGCTGGTCGTGCG
The DNA here is from genome assembly GCF_900007165.1 of Paraburkholderia piptadeniae. GTDB lineage: Bacteria > Pseudomonadota > Gammaproteobacteria > Burkholderiales > Burkholderiaceae > Paraburkholderia > Paraburkholderia piptadeniae. Next base: position 37,240 of record NZ_CYGY02000067.1, on the reverse strand, counting down.
TCAGCGCAGCGTCGAAACGGTGCGCAAGCTGATTGCGCGTCTGCGTCCCGAGATCGCGCTGCCTGCCGACGCGCAGTTCGTGCCCGGCGAAGTGCAGGAAAAGAAGCGCTTCGTGCTCAAGCTGATTTTCTCCGACGGCCTGCGCGCGATCACGCCGCTGCTGTGGATCGTCTTCATCGTCAATTCGATGGCGCTGTACTTTCTGCAGAACTGGCTGCCGATCCTGATGGAAGGCGTCGGCATTAATCCGCAAAGCGCGGGCATCATCACGACGATGTTCTCGGTGGGCGGCGTGCTCGGCGGACTGATCCTGTGCCGCTTCGTCGATCGTCATGGCGTGCTGGCCATCATCTCGCTGCCTGCAATCGGTTGTCCCGTCGTCGCTTTCCTCGGACACGGCATGTCCGAGGCGTGGCTGATGTTCGCCGTGTTCGCGACCGGCTTCTGCGTGGTCGGCGCGCAGTACGGGCTGTATGCGGTCGCGGGCATGATCTATCCGACCGCGTTCCGCTCGGCGGGCGTGGGCAGCGCGATTTCGGTCGGCAAGATCGGCTCGGTGTCGGGCCCCGTGATCGGCGGCATTCTGCTGTCGATGCATCTGCCGTTCGCGCAGATGTTCTATGCGGCGTCAGCGCTGTTCCTCATCGCGACGATCTTTTCGACGGTACTTGCCGTGCTGTACAAGGCGCGCTTCGGCGAGAAGCACGAGAAGCACGACAAGGAAGACGCGCCCATCAAGGAAATGCGTTCGGCACTGGGCGATTCGTGATCGCTGGCTCTGCGCATCGCTTGCGCGGTTTCAAACAACGTACTCGTTAACAAACCATCGACGGGCAGGTGAAGCGGGTGCTTCTTCTGATTTCTCGCGGATCGACAATTCAACGTCGCCGGCCCGCGCGTGTTTATAGATAGCCTTATCGCAACAGCCGCGTGCGCACCTTTCCCTCAACGCCAGCTTCATCAAGCGCGGTCATCCCATCGCGAACTCATGCCGCCGAAAGCGAACGGGCCGCACATCCCTCCGCGATCGTTTGAGTATTAACCCTGGTCAAGCATGGCTTGACTCATCCATCCTCGCGACGCACACTGTTTTCAACGCAACTGTGATCACAGGTCACAGATCGCAAAACAGGAGACACCTGAATGGCGACACGCTCACCCCGTGGCGAGCTGCCCGAGCTCGAACTCGTCGCTCGCGAGACGATGGCAGGCCGCGTCTACGCGCAGTTGCGCGAGGCGATCATGATCGGCCGGTTCGCACCCGGACAGCTGCTGAGTCTGCGCAGCGTCGCGGAGGCGGTCGGCTCGTCGACGATGCCCGTGCGCGCCGCGCTCACGCGCCTGCAAGCCGAAGGCGCGTTGATCGATGGTCCGGCCCGCGCGTTGATGGTCCCGCCGATGACGCTCGAGCTGCTCGACGAACTGCGCGACGTGCGCATCGCGCTCGAGGGCTGTGTCGCGAAGCGCGCGGCATCCCGGATGACGCAGGCGCATCTGTCCGAGTTGCAAGCGATCTACGACGCGATGGACGCGAACGTCGAAGCAGGCGATGTCGCCGCCTACCTGCGCAGCAACTTCCAGTTTCACATCGCCATTTACACGCACGGCGCGAGCGATCTCACGCTCGCCACGATCCAGAACCTCTGGTTGCGCATCGGGCCGTTCCTCAATCTCGTCGCCCCTGACATTCCACACATGCGCCGTTCGATGGACGCGCACCGCAAGATCGTCGAAGCGCTGTGGCGCGGCGACGGCGAAGGCGCGCGCGCTGGCATCGCGCAAGACATCGGCGAGGCGGCGGCAGACCTCGCCGAGCGATTGCAGGGCAGGGAAGCGGCCAGCGCCTGACACGCCTCACCGCATCACAACAACGGAGACAAGCATGACGGTTACACAGATGTTGCAACCGCGCGCGGGCTTGCGCGTGCTCGTCACAGGCGGCGCATCGGGGATAGGGCTCGTGATCGCCCGCGCGTTCGCAGATGCCGACGCGCGCGTGCACGTATGCGACGCGAGCCGCGACACCATCGATGCGCTCGCGACGGCCGAAGCCAATCGTGGCACAAGCGGCGGCGCAGGCGCGATCACGGCGACGCTCGCCGACGTGTCCGATCGCGATGCCGTCGAGCGTGTGTTCGCCGACGTCAAGGCGCAACTCGGCGGCCTCGACGTTCTGGTGAACAACGCGGGCATCGCCGGACCGACGGGCGGCGTCGATCAGATCGATCCCGACGAGTGGGACAACACGATCGACGTGAACCTCAACGCGCAGTTCTACTTCGCGCGCCGCGCAGTGCCGCTGCTGCGCGATGCGCCGGATGGCGGCGCGATCATCGCGCTGTCGTCGGTGGCGGGGCGCCTCGGTTACGCGTACCGCACGCCCTATTCGGCGACCAAATGGGCCATCGTCGGCCTGACGAAAAGTCTCGCGATCGAACTCGGGCCAGCGGGCATACGCGTCAATACGATTCAGCCCGGCATCGTCAAGGGACCGCGCATCGAGCGCGTGATCGCCGCGCGCGCGCAGCAACTCGGCCTCTCGTACGAAGAGATGGAAAAGCAGTACCTCGAAAAGGTTTCATTGCGGCGCATGACGACGCCCGAAGAAGTGGCGGCCACTGCGCTCTTTCTATGCTCACCTGGCGGCAGCGGCATCTCGGGACAGGCGATCTCCGTGTGCGGCAACGTCGAAGTGCTCTGACGTCAACCAGCAACGAGGAAAACATGGCAAGCAAACGCAAGGTCATCATCACCTGCGCGCCGACGGGCGCGATTCACACACCGTCGATGTCTCCGTATCTGCCCGTGACGCCGCAACAGATCGGCGACGCCGCGCTCGCGGCCGCGAAAGAGGGCGCGGCGATCCTGCATCTGCATGCGCGCGACCCGAACGACGGGCGGCCGACGCAGGACCCGGCCGTGTTCCAGCAGTTCCTGCCGCGCATCAAGGCCGAAACCGATGCGGTGATCAACATCACGAGCGGCGGCAGTCCGCACATGACGGTCGCCGAACGGCTCAAGCCCGCGCATCACTTCAAGCCGGAAGTGGCATCGCTGAACATGGGCTCGATGAACTTCGGCCTCTATCCGATGCTCGAGCGCTTCAAGGAATTCAAGCACGACTGGGAGCGCCAGCATCTGGAGAACAGCCGCGACCTGATCTTCAAGAACACGTTCGCCGACATCGAATACATCCTCACGTCGTGCGGCGCGAACGGCACGCGTTTCGAGTACGAGTGCTACGACATCTCGCATCTGTACAACCTCGCGCATTTCGTCGATCGCGGACTCGCGAAGCCGCCCTTCTTCGTGCAGAGCGTGTTCGGTCTGCTGGGCGGCATCGGCGCGCATCCGGAAGACCTGATGCACATGCGCCGCACGGCCGACCGCCTGTTCGGCGGCGACTACGTGTGGTCGATTCTCGGCGCGGGCCGCAATCAGATTCCGCTTGGCTCGATGGGCGTCGCGCAGGGTTCGAACGTGCGCGTCGGACTCGAAGACTCGCTGTGGATCGAGCCGGGCAAGCTCGCCGAATCGAGCGCGGACCAGGTGCGCAAGATCAGGCTGGTGATCGAAGGGCTCTCGCTCGACATCGCGACGCCCGCCGAAGCACGCGCGATGCTGGGCCTCAAAGGCGCGAACGAAACCAACTTCTGACGCGCGGAGGCCATCATGAGCAGCGCATCTGCGCCACGTCTGAAGGTCGTGGCAATGCCGACGGGCTGGCTGACAGTCGACCGCTCGTCACAAGTTCACGGGCGCTATTTCGGGCAGTCGATCCGCGTGCCCGTGTGGTCGACGGCGATCGTCGGCGCGCAAAAGAAGATTGTCGTGGATACAGGCATTCATGATCCGGCGTGGGTCTCGAACTTCGTGTGCCCGTGCGAACAGGCGCCCGAAGAGCGGCTCGAGCGCGCGCTGAAGGAGTATGTCGGCTGGAGCGCGGACGACGTCGACATCGTGATCAACACGCATCTGCACTATGACCACTCGGGCGGCAACACGCTCTTTCGCAACGCGAAGTTCGTGATCCAGGCAGCCGAATGGGAATACGCGGGCCATCCGCTGCCGACGCAGGCGACGTACTACCAGGAGTTCCTGATCGGCCGCGAGCCGCTTGCATGGTTTCGCTGGCAGTTTGTCCACGGCATCACGGATATCGTGCCCGGCGTGCGCGTCGTGCCGACACCGGGGCATACGCCTGGTCATCAGTCGGTTGCCGTCGATACGGAAGACGGCGTCGTGCTGATCGCGGGCGATTGCGCGAACTGCATGGAGAACATCGTCGATCTGGTGCCTGTCGGCATCGTCCACGAAACGCAGGCGGAATTCGCGTCGCTCAGGCGCATTCGCCAGATCGCGGACTTCGTCATCCCCGGACACGATCCCAACATCGTGCCCGGTTCGGCAGGCATCGTCCTGCCGCGTGAATCACGTTTGCCGCACGTCCAACCCTGAAAAACAAAGACGGTACTGGAGGAAGACATGACAGCAGTGACTCGCATCATCCGCCGCGCGGGGCAGGCGGCGCTCGCAGCGGTGCTCGCCGGCGGACTCGCTTTTTCCGGCAATGCCGTTGCCGCCGGCAAGTACAAGATCTTTCTGTCGATGAGCTATGTCGGCAACGACTGGCAGACGGAAGCCGCGAACATGGTCAAGGCGATGGCCGAAACGCCGGCGCTGAAGGACAAGGTCGATCTCGAAGTACAGGTAGCGGGCACCGACGCGCAGAAGCAGATCCAGCAGATCAACTCGATGGTGCAGGCGGGTGCGAAGGCCATCGTCATCTATCCGATCTCGCCGACGGCGCTCAACCGCGCGATCCGCAACGCGTGCTCGAAGGGCGTGGTCGTCGCGGCGTACGACGGCGAAGTCACCGAGCCGTGCGCGCACAACGTGACGATCGACCAGAAGCAGGCGGGCACCGTCACGGCCGAATGGCTCGCGAAGACCATCAACGGCAAGGGCAATATCGTGCTGATCAACGGCGTGCCGGGCACGTCGGTCGACCGCGCGCGCACCGAAGCCGCGAAAGCCGTGTTCGCGAAGTATCCCGGCATTCACATCGTCGCGGAAGGCACGGGCATGTGGAGCCAGGCGACGGCGCGCACCGAGCTGTCGAAGATTCTCGCGACCAACAGCTGGGACAAGATCGACGGCCTGTGGATGCAGGTCGGCTGCTTCACGGCCGCGTCGATGCAGCTCGAAGCGGGCATCGCCGACGACAAGATCAAGCCATGCGCGGGCGAATCGTCGAACGGACACCGCGTGCAGATGCTGCCGCCCGGCACCGTGAAAGGCGAGGGCACGTATCGCTCGATCGGCTACCGCTCGATTTCGTATGGCGCGCCGCCTTACTCCGGTGCGATGGCGCTGAAGCTCGCGGTGGCGAAGCTCGACGGCAAGGACTTTCCGCAACGCGTGACGCTCAAGCTGCCGCTCGCCGAGAGCTCGCAGTCGAAGCTGTGCAAGACCGGTTCGATCGACGAGCTGAAGGCGGGCTGCACCGGGTTCCCGCAAGACAAGGTGCCGCCGGGCTGGTTCGCGGACATCTATTCGGACGAGACGCGCGAGGTCGGTTTCAATGCGGCGCTGAGCGGCAAGCAGGACTGAAGCTCGCCGCAACGGAGGTGTTCCGATGGTAAGCATGAGCATGCAGACGGGTGCGGCGGAAGGTGATCTCGCGATCGATCTCGCCGGCATCGTCAAGCGCTTCGGCGCAACCGTCGCGCTCGACGGCGCATCGTTTCGCGTCAGGCGCGGCGCGGTTCAGGCGCTGCTCGGCGAGAACGGCGCGGGCAAGTCGACCACCGTCAAGCTGCTGTCCGGCCTGATGCGGCCGGACGCGGGCAGCATGCGCGTGATGGGGCAAGAGGTATCGATGCACGGTCCGAAAGACGCGCATCGCGCCGGCGTGCAGACCGCGTTCCAGGAGATGACGCTGGTGCGCGATCTGACCGTCGCGCAGAACCTGTTGATGGCCTACGAGCCGACGGGCTGGTTCGGCCGGATCAAACGGCACGACGCGCTGCGCAAGGCGGCCGATTGGCTGGAGCGGCTCGAGCTCGGCGACATTCGCCCGGGCGCGTACATCCGCGATCTGTCGCTGCCCGTGCGGCAGAAGATCGAGATCGCGAAGGCGATCGCGCGCGAGCCGCAAGTGCTGCTGCTCGACGAGCCGACCTCGGCGCTGTCGGGCCGCGACGTCGCGTGGCTCGCACGGCGCATCGACGAACTGAAGGCACGCGGCGTGACCTTCGTGTTCATCTCGCACCGGATGCAGGAAGTGCGCGAGTTCTGCGACAGCCTGACCGTGTATCGCAACGGCAAGGACGTCGGGGCATTCGATGCCGCCGACATCACCGACGACGAAGTGATCCGGCTCGTGATCGGCCGCTCGATGGACGCGAAGTATCCGCCGAAGGTGACGGCACCCGCGAAGATCGCGACACCCGCGATCGAGGCGCGCGGCATTAGCGTCGACGGCATGGTGAACGACTTCGACCTGACGTTGCGCGCGGGCGAGGTGCATGGCATCGCGGCGCTGCAAGGCATGGGGCAGCGCGAACTGTTCGAGGCGCTCTTTGGCGCGACGTATATCGACGCGGGCGAAATCCTCATCGACGGCAAGCCCGTCACGCTGACCTCGACGGCCGATTCGCTGAAGGCGGGCGTATCGACCGCGCTGCTGCCCGAGGATCGCAAGACGGAAGGGCTGTTCCTGCGTCTGCCGGGCGGCGAGAACATTTCGCTGCCGATGATCCGGCGCTATACGCGCTTCGGACTGATCGACCGCAAGCGCGAGCAGGCCGCGATCCGCCGCTCGCTCGAACAGATGGAAGTCAACCCGCGCGCGCTGTACAAGCCCTGTCTGTCGTTCTCGGGCGGCAACCAGCAGAAGATCGCGATGGCGAAATGGCTGCTCACGCAAAGCCGCGTCTGGCTGATGTTCGACCCGACGCGCGGCATCGACGTCGGCACCAAGCATCAGATCTTCGTGTTGATGCGCGCGTTCGCGGCGGCGGGCGGCTCGGTGCTGTTCTATTCGACGGACGTGCCCGAGCTCGTCAACGTGTGCGACCGCGTGACGGTGGTCTATCGCGGCCGGCACGCCGGCGAACTCGAAGGCGACGCGCTCACCGAAGAGAACGTGATGCGCAGGATGCTGTCGAGCTGAGACCGGCCCCGATCCATCGTTCTACGAGAGGGATTTCATGAACAATGCAATTGCGTCTCACGAAAGCGAGATCGCGCGGCCGGGCGCGCACGTCGGCTTCGGCGCGCGCATCGATCACCATCGCGGCCTGATCATCGCGATCGGCGCGCTCGCGGCGATGATGATCGCGTGGGTCGCGCTGTCGGCGACCCCCGTCGGCCTCTACGACATCGGCTCCGTGATTTCGAGCAGCACGACGCTCGCGCTCGCCGCGATCGGCCAGACGATCGTCGTGCTGAGTGGCGGCTTCGACCTGTCGGCATCGGCGGTCGTATCGCTTGCGAACGTGCTTGCCGTGCGCTTCGTGCAGGGCACGCCGATCGAGCAGTGGGCGGGCGTCGCGTTGATACTCGCGATAGGCGGCGGCATCGGCCTTGTGAATGGCGCGCTGATCGCGTGGTTCCGGCTGCAATCGATCGTCGTCACGCTGGCGACGATGTTCATGGTGCAAGGCATGACGCTGCTGATCCAGAACAAGCCGGGCGGCAGCATCGGCGACCAGTTCGCGGGCGCGCTCACGGCCGATCTGATTCCCGACAAGCTGCCGATGTCGGCGGGCGTGCTGATCGCGGCACTCGTCGTTTGGGCTTTCTTGCGGCGCACGCGGCTCGGTGTGGGCATCTACGCGCTCGGCAGCGAGCCGGACAGCGCGTACGCGAACGGCCTGCCCGTCACGCGCTATCGGATTGCCACGTACGCGATCGCGGGCATGTTCTACGCGGCGGCGGGCCTATACGTGTCGGCGCAGACGGGCTCCGCCGATCCTCTCGTCGGCAGGCCGCTGCTGCTGTCGATGTTCACGGCCGTCGTGCTCGGCGGCACGCGGCTCGGCGGCGGACGCGGCGGTTGCGTGGGCACCGTGTTTGCCGCGATGACGCTGATGATCACCGTCAACATTTTGCTCGTGCTCAACGTGTCCGCGTTCTTCACGACGATCGCCGAGGCCGTGATCCTGATCCTCGCCGTGCTCGGCTCGTCGATCGGCAAGCAGTCCGCAGCGCACGAAAGCGCGCGTTACCTGATGCAATGCCTGAAGGCGTTGCGAACGCATAGCCGCGCGCAGGACGAGCGGCACGCGCGGCGCGTCGATTTCGCCGTCGCGGACTTTCGCGCGGTCGAGAACACGGAACTCACAGGCCGCTTTTTCGCCGACTGGATCGAACGCAATCGCGAGTGGGCGCGCTACGTCGTGCCTGCGTATCTGCTATTCGTCGCGGTGATCGTGTTGACGGGCTTCGTCTACGGTCCGGGCGTGCTGGCGAGCGCGAACTTCTATAGCAGTCTGCTCACGCTGACGCTCTTTCTCGCGATCCTCGGCCTGGGTCAGGGCGCGGTGATCCTGACGGGCGGTCTCGATCTGTCGATGCCGTGGCTCATCACGCTGTCGGGCGTGCTGCTCACGGGTCTTACGCACGGCGTCAACGACGCGGCCTGGTGGGCCGTGCCCGTCGTGCTGGGCGCGGGGCTAGTCGTCGGCATCTTCAACGGCGCGGGCGTGGTCGTGCTCGGGCTGCCGCCGATCGTCGTCACGCTCGCGGCGAACGGACTGCTGCAAGGGCTGACGCTGATCTATTGCAACGGCTCGCCGCAGGGCTGGGCGCCTTCCGCGCTCAGCGCGTTCACGAATGGCCGCGTGGGCTGGCTGTCGCTCGCGGCGTGGTGCGTGCCCGTGTTTCTCGCGTTCGCACTGCTGCTGTTGCATCGCACGGCATTTGGGCGGCGCGTGTATGCCGTCGGCAATTCGCCCGTCGCGGCGAAGCTGTCGGGCGTGCGCGTCGGTCCGACGCTGATTGCCGTCTACTGTCTGTCGGGCGTGTGCTCGGCGCTCGTCGGCCTGCTGCTCGCGGGCTTCAGCAGCCAGGCGTTTCTCGGCATGGGCGACCCGTATCTGCTGCCGTCGATTGCCGTGGTCGTCGTGGGCGGCGCGCTGATCACGGGCGGACGCGGCCACTATCTCGGCGTGTTCGGCGGCGCGCTGCTGCTGACCGCGCTAGGCACGCTGCTCGCGGGCACGACGGTGCCGCCCGCGGTGCGCGACATCATCAACGGACTCGTCGTGCTGGCCGCTGTCATCACGCTGCGCGACAAGAAAGCCTGATCAAACGGAGGAAGCACAATGGCGCAGCGACTGGTTGCAGTGATCGGTTCGGGCCGCATCGGCCGCGCATGGGCGATCGTATTCGCGCGCGCGGGTTTTCGCGTGAATCTGCATGACGCGGCGCCCGCGATGCTCGAAGGCGCCGTGCCAGCGATTCGCGACAGCGTGCGCGACCTGGCGTCGTTCGGGCTCGTCGATGAACCGGTGGATCGCATCGTCGAGCGGATAGCCGTTTTCGCGCAGCTCGCCGACGCGGTGCGCGACGCCGGGCTCGTGCAGGAAAACATCGCGGAAGTGGTCGACGACAAGCGCGCGTTGTTCGCAGAGCTGGACCACATGACGCGTCCCGATGCGCTGCTCGCGAGTTCGACGTCGGGCCTGCCTGCATCGACGTTTACCGAAGGGCTCGCGGGCCGCGCGCGCTGTCTCGTTGCGCATCCCGTGAATCCGCCTTCGCTCGTGCCGCTCGTCGAGTTGTGCGGCGCGCCGTGGACGGCGCCCGACACGCTCGCGCGCGCCCGCGCGATCTACGAGGAAGCGGGCCAGAAGCCCGTCGTCGTGAACCGCGAGATACCGGGCTTTTTGCTGAACCGTCTGCAAGGCGCGTTGCTCGACGAAGCGTTGAGCCTCTTCGAACAAGGCTATGCCGATGCGGCGGATCTCGACACGGTGATGCGCGACGGGCTCGGCCTGCGCTGGTCGTTCATGGGTCCGTTCGAGACGATCGATCTGAATGCGCCCGGCGGCGTGACCGATTACGCGCATCGCTACGGCGGCACGTACCGTTCGATCGCGGCGACGCGCGTGCCGTTCGAATGGCACGCCGATGTCGTCGCGGCGCTCGATGCGCAGCGTCGCGAGGTGCTGCCGCGCGATCAGATCGAGGCGCGCAGCGCATGGCGCGACCGGCGGTTGATGGCGCTGCTCGCGCATCGGCGCGCGCTCGCGGCGAAATCCGACGACGAATGACGCTGTGCTACGTGCGATGCGTCGCGGACGGCATCGCGGATACATCACGCAAACGAATCGGGAGACGACGATGGTCGAGACAAGCTTGCTGGTCGATGCGAACAATCACCTCGGCGAAGGGCCGCTGTGGGACGTGCGCGAAGAGCGCCTCTACTGGATCGACAGCACGGCGGCGGAAATCTACAGTTGCCGCGCGGACGGCTCGGACGTGAAGCGCTATTTCGTGCCGCGCCATATCGGATCGATGGCGTTGCGCGAGCAGGGCGGCGCGGTCGTCGCGCTCGCGAACGGGCTTCACTTCTATGATTTCGATGCACAGACCGTCGAGCCGATCGGCGATCCCGAAAGCGACGATCCCGAGACGCGCTTCAACGACGGCAAGGTCGATCGCAAAGGGCGGTTTATAGCGGGCACGATGGCGTACGACTTCGACCGCTACGACGCGGACCGGGGCCAGCGCCCGACGCGCAGCGGCGGACTGTACCGGCTTGACACGAACCGCGCGATCACGCGTCTGGACAGCGGCATCAGCTGTTCGAACGGGCCCTGCTGGAGCCCGGACAACCGCACGCTTTACTTCACCGACACGTACGAGAAGCTGATGTACGCGTACGACTACGACATCGAAACGGGAAGCGTGTCGAATCGGCGGGTGTTCGCATCGGCGCGCAACATGGCGGGGACGTTCGACGGCGCGACTGTGGATGAGGAGGGTTATATCTGGTCGGCGCTCGTGTTCGGCGGTCGCATTCTGCGTTTCGCACCGGACGGCAGACTCGACCGCACCGTGCCGTTCCCCGTGCGCAACCTGACGAGCGTGATGTTCGGCGGGCCGAAGCTCGACGTCCTCTACGTGACGACGATGGGCCGTCCGATGTGGGGCATTCCGCAGAAGGAGCGCGACAAGGGCGGCCTCTTCGCGGTCCGGGGACTTGGCGTACGCGGCTTGCCGGAACCGCGGTTTGCGGGGTAGCGGCTGGCGAAAGAAGTGCGTCTGTGAGGCGCGGCGGCGTTGTCAGTGCGAAGGCTCGCCATGCGCTGCGAGATTCAACACGCGATCATTGCCGTGACCACGCGGCAACACCTGTTGTAACGCTTTTTTGACGGGCGTAGGCTTGAAGTACGTCAGACGTGAACACGTCGACGCACATAACAGGCATGGCCAATCGGGAACGTTTCAACGGGGAAGGGGCGATGAAGAAATCTCATACATTGCCGACGCATAGCGCTGGGCCAATCTGGGGCCTGATTTTCGGGGCCGTCATGACGACGATCGCGGTTGCTCTATGGATGTACGCGAAGACGCACGCCGGTTCGAATCATCTGGACGAATCGCTGGCCGTGGGCGCTGCGCTTGTCGGCGTGTTCGTCGCTGTGTGCGCCGCCCGGGAAATCCGTCATCACAAGCATTGAAGAATAGCGGGCGATGATCTCGCGCCACGCGTTGTTGCAACGCGTGGCTGCTCATGATGTTTGCCTGCCGTCTGCCTGGTGTTCGCCGGGGGCCACAGGCGCCCCCCGGCGCAGACGCTCTCGTTATGCGGACAGATCCAGCGCGTTGGTCAAATCGCCCATGACGGGCTGACCGCGCGACTGCATCGCGACGTCGCGCGTGCGAAAGCCGTCGAGTGGCTCGAGTTCGAATACGCGCGTGATCAGCCGCAGGATCGATGCGGTGTCGTACACGGTGTGATCGACATAGCCCTTCTTCGCGAACGGCGAGACCACGAGTGTCGGCACGCGTGTGCCCGGACCCCAGCGGTCGCCTTTCGGCGGAGCGACGTGATCCCACCATCCGCCGTTTTCGTCGACGGTCACGATCACCACCATGTTTTCCCATTGCGGGCTCGCGCGCAGCGCTTTCACCGCGTGCACGACATGACGATCGCCCGATGCGACGTCCGCGTAACCCGCGTGCATGTTCAGATTGCCCTGCGGCTTGTAGAACGTGACGGCGGGTAGCAGGCCCGCACGCGCGTCGGCGAGGAAGCGATTGGTGCTCTCGTCGTCGCCGAGGCCGCCGTCGCGCAGATGCTTCGCGCGCGCAGCGGTGCCCGGTCCCAGATTCGCGAAGTAGTTGAACGGCTGATGGTGATACTGGAAGTTGGGAATCACCGGCGTGCCGTCGTTCGTGTTCTTGCCGTGCATGTCGAGCGTCTGCTGGAACGCGCCCGCGTACCACGCCCAGTCGATGCCACGTTTGTCGAGCTTGTCGCCGATGTGCTCGTGCGTCTGCGGCGGCAGGGCCATCGCATTGCTGTCCTGCGTCAGATCGACGACGCCGTTCGCGCCGACCTTGTACGGCGTGGGCGCGAAGGGCGGCATCATCGTGTTGACGGCATAGCTGATCGCGCGTCCGTCAGCGAGCGTTTCCGGCGGCGTCAGCGCGCTCGGGCCGAACTTCGGGACGCCGTCCATCGCGCTGTTCGGCGACGCGGGGAGTGGTATCAGATTCGGGTCGTCGGGGCGTCCGCTGACCGTCTGCGCAATCTGCGCCTTCGCGATGCTCTGCTGCGGATTCGGATACACGGGAGGTGTCGCCGCGACCAGATACTGATGGTTCAGGAACGAGCCGCCAAACGCGCCCTGAAAGTAGTTGTCGCACAGCACGTATTCGCTGGCCAGATCCCACAGGCGCAGGTCGTAGCTCGAGTTCGCGTAGTGACCCATCGTGAAGCCACCCGAGTCCGCCCACGCGGCGAACATATCGTTCTTGCCGCCGTTGATCTGCATCTGGTTCTGATAGAACACGTGCCACAGATCATGCGTGACCAGCGATAGCGGCAGGTGCTCGCCGTGCGGACCTTTGAGCGCAAACGGCGCGTTCGGCAGATCGGTCTGATATTGCTCGCCCGCCTTGTATGGGACGCCGTCCGCGATCTGATCCTTCAGCAGCCAGCCGCCCGGCACTTTCGGCAGGCGAGGCAGTACGGTCTTGCCGTCGCGGTCGCGTTGCACGCAGTCTTCCGGCTTCACTGCGGAGAGCGGCCGTTCGACGCCCGGGAAATTGCCGAACAGGTTGTTGAAGCTACGGTTCTCCGCATAGACCACGACGACCGTCTTGACCTTCGATCGCAGCGCGCGGTCGAACTGCGGTCCAGCCGCGACGCCCGTAACGGAGGCTTCGCGCGACGACGGCAATGCGCAGCCGGCCAGTCCGCCGCCCATCGCCACAGCGGCGACTCCGCCGAGGAAGTGGCGGCGGCTGGGGCGTTGCGGCGTCTGCGCGGGATCGGCGTCTTCATTCACGGGCTGAGAAGAGGGCGGTTCGGTGCGTTTCATCTGGATGTCCAAGGATGAGGGAAGCGATCGAAGAGGCTTGCGCGAAGCATAGCGTATGGCGGCTATGCGCGGGCGGCCGCAACAGGCCGCGCAGTCGGGGCAATATCTTTGCGTACCTGTCGTGACATTTGCGTGACAGAGAATGTTGCTCGATGGCAGCCCGCCGTCACGCGGCGGATTCGGCGTCGATCAGTGTTCTCGTTGCCTCGAAGCCAGTCTGTGCGTTATGCGCCGCCGGTTGAGATGCGCGAGGAAAGTCGCTCGGCGAGAGACGAGACGACGGCTCGTTGCGAGGTCGTCGTTCGGTGGTGGGGCGTTAGGTCTAACGTGCTCTTCGAGAAGGAAGGCTGGATGTCCAGTCGCTTCTCGAAGGCAATCTGCATCGTGCAGATTCGTGCGCCGTGAAATGAGTGCGACGCGACGCGCTATTTTCGTTTCGATCGTGCCTGCCGCAAAGATCAGAAGCCTTGAAGCGTGTGTGTCGCGTGTGCGACGAGGTGTACGACCGCGAAGATCGTGCCGCCGATACATGCCGCGAGGGCAATTGCAACGAACGGAAGCAAGACGATATTCACGTTAGCAAAATCGGCTTCGTGCGAAGCGCTTTTGCGCACGCCGAAAAAGCTCCATAAAACGATTCGAATGAGCTTGAGGATTTCCATGGCTCCCTCCATCAGGGTCAACTAAGAGTACGGCTCATGATCTGCCTTCGACAGAAGCGAAGGAAGGAGCAGTTGACGCAATTCCGATAGAAGCAGAACGCATCACCCATTCATCGCATGTCCAGCCTCGTTTAACCGGGTGCGACAAATGTTCGCAATAAGGCTTTTAAAGGCGCAATGAAGCGATCTCGCCTGCATTCGCTGATCCAGATCATGATCAATAAGCCTTCGTATCTTGATAATAAAAACATACTTATGTGATGCATCTTAGTGCGATGCGATAGCACGCCTTATCAACGCCTGAATATCAACACCTGAACGAGAACGGAGAAACTGTGTTTTGCTACCAATGTGAACAAACGGACCGCACGGGTGCCCAGCCCGGTTGTGCATCGTCAAAGGGCAATTGCGGCAAGGACGCGACGACGGCTGACCTGCAGGATCTGCTGGTGCATGCAGTCAAGGGCCTTGCGCAATACAACACGCTTGCGCGAACGATGGGACATGCAGATCGCGAAGCCGACCGCTTCGTTCTCTACGCGATGTTCACGACGCTGACCAACGTCAACTTCAATGCGAGCCGCTTCGTCGCGCTGCTGAAGGAAGCGGCCCAGCTTCGCGACCGGGTCCGGTCGGCCTATGAAGGCGCGGCGAAGGCCGCAGGCGAAGTCGTCCAGACGCCTGCCTGCCCGGCCGCATGGCAACCGGCTGGCGATCTCGCCGGTCTGCTTGCTCAGGCGCAGACGGTCGGCATCAATGCGGGCATCGAGACTGTGGGCGCGGATGTCATCGGGCTTCGTGCGCTGGTGATCTATGGTCTCAAGGGCGTGTGCGCCTACGCTCATCACGCGCAGATGCTGGGCAAGGAGAGCGACGAAGTCTACGCGGGCGTCGAAGCGGCGCTCGTTTTCCTCGCCACCGAGCCGAGCGACGTCGAGGCGTTGCTCGCGCAAGCGCTCAATCTCGGCAGCCTGAATCTCAAGGTGATGGAGCTGCTCGACGACGCCAACACGAGCCGCTTCGGCGCGCAACAGCCGACCGCCGTGCGTGTCACTCCCGTGGCGGGCAAGGCCATTCTCGTGTCGGGACATGACTTCGGCGATCTGCAGGCGCTCCTCGAACAGACGGAGGGCTCGGGCGTCCAGATCTATACGCACGGCGAAATGCTGCCGGCCCACGCGTATCCGAAGCTCAAGGCGTACCCGCACCTCGCCGGCAACTATGGCGGCGCGTGGCAGGACCAGCAGTCGGACTTCGCGAATTTCCCCGGCCCGATTCTGATGACGTCCAATTGCCTCATCGAACCTCGGCCGCAATATCGCCAGCGTATTTTCACCACGGGACCGGTGGGTTGGCCGGGCGTGCGGCATCTGGAGCATCACGACTTTTCGGTGCTGATCCAGGCTGCGAAGGCGCTGCCGGGGTTCCAGGAAACCGCTCCCGAAAAGACCATCACCGTGGGCTTCGGACGTCATGCTGTCCTCGGTGTCGCCGACAAGGTGATCGACGCGGTGAAAGCGGGCGCGATCCAGCATTTCTTCCTGATCGGCGGCTGCGACGGCGCCGCGCCCGGCCGCAACTACTACACGCAGTTTGCCGAGCAGGCGCCGAGCGACACGGTCGTGATGACGCTGGGTTGCAACAAGTATCGCTTCAACCAGCACGAATTCGGCGACATCGGCGGCATTCCGCGTCTGCTCGATCTCGGGCAGTGCAACGACGCGTATTCGGCGATCCGCATCGCAGTGGCGCTTGCCGATGCGTTCGAGTGCGGCGTCAACGATCTGCCGCTGTCGCTGATCGTGTCGTGGTTCGAGCAGAAGGCGGCCGCCGTGCTGTTGACGCTGCTCGCGCTGGGCATCAGGAACATTCGCCTCGGACCGACGCTGCCGGCCTTCCTGACGCCGAACATCCTCACGATCCTGGTCGAGCAGTTCGGCATTCAGCCGATCGGCGATGCCAGCTCGGATCTCGCCGCCGCGCTTGCCCGCAAGGCAGCCTGAGTCCCATACGCCAGGCGTCGTGAGGCGCCTGGCTTTTCTTTGCGCAGAATTTCATGACATTCCAAATCCAGCTCACGACACGCGATGAGCAGCAGCTGAGTTTCGACTGCGCGCCCGATCAGGATCTGCTCACGGCCGCGGCGGCAGCCAATATCATGCTGCCCTCGCAATGCAGGAAGGGCAGTTGCGGTGCGTGCCACGCGTCCGTCACGCATGGCGATTATCAGATGGGCGAACACAACGCCGATGCGCTTTCGGCGGGTCAATCGACTGCGATCCTGATGTGCAGAACCACGCCGTGCAGCGATCTGCGTATCAACGTTCCCTACGATCACACGAAAGTGCTGCGTCACGCGGTGCCGAGTCGTTCGACGACGATCGTGGGCCTCGAAACGATCGCGCAGAACACGGTGCGGCTGGAACTGGCGATCTCTCCCGACGCCGAGGGCGGCAGTGCCGCCGAGTTCGAACCCGGGCAGTTCATGGAAATCGAAATTCCGGGCAGCGACGAGCGGCGCCCGTATTCGCTCGCGAATACAAGCAACTGGGAAGGGCGGCTCGAATTTCTGATCCGATTGCAGCCGAACGGCCGCTTCGCGACTTATCTGCGCGAGCGCGCCGAGGTCGGTCAGCAGCTCATGGTTCGCGGTCCGATGGGCGGCTTCGGCATTCGCGAGGGCAGCTTTCGCCCGCGCTGGTTCGTCGCGGGAGGCACGGGCGTGGCGCCGATGTTGTCGATGCTGCGCCGCATGGCCGACTTTCAGGAAATGCAGGATGCGCGGCTCTTTTTCGGCGTGAATCAGGAAAACGAACTGTTTCTGAAAGACGAGATGGAAGCGCTGAAGGCGCAACTGCCTCAACTCGAAGTCGATCTGTGCGTCTGGAAGCCTGAACAGGGCTGGGATGGCTTCAGCGGCACTCCGGCCGATGCGCTGTCTGCTGCGTTGGCGAACACGGCGTGTCAGCCGGATATCTACGTTTGCGGACCAGCCGCGCTGATTCGTGCCGCCGAACGGATTGCAATCGATTCGGGCTTGCCGCCCGATCAATTCGAAAGCGAGCGGTTTGTTTCCAGTGCCGGCGCGGTGTGATCGACTCGCTGCAAATTACCTGCTGATCGCCGCCTGCATCACAGTCACCCTTGCCTCGCGACACACCGGCGCTCTTCGACGGCTTTCCTGAAACGCCGTCGCATGACCATGCCGTCTCTGTCGAATTGCTGCGCGAGCGAATCGATCTCCGTAGTCGTATAGCGCTCATGCGATGTCTCCTGCGAGGTCATGCCGACGCAACAGGCCAGTCCGCGCGTCAGTCGCGAAAGCCCTGCAATACGGCGCCGAGTTCTTCGAGCGTGAATGGCTTGCGCAGCGCCGCCCAGCGAAACGGCAGCGGCGGCACAGCCGGCATCTCGTAGCCCGACGAAAACACCAGACGGATCGACGGCTGAATCGCGGCCGCCTGTCTGGCAAGCTCGACGCCATCGATGCCAGGCATCCTGAGATCCGTGATCATCACGTCGAACGGCTCTTCGCGCAGCCAGCCGAGGGCTTCTTCAGGCGACGTGGTGAATCTCGGCGCGTGGCCAAGCAAGCGGATCAGTTCGTTGATCGCTTCCGACAGATTCCCGTCGTCGTCGACAAGCAGGATGCGCAGCGTTCGCGTACCGTCCGCCCGTTCAATGGCGGAGGCATCAGCGGCGAGCACATCTTTCCCGCTGTCGAGCATCTGCCTGACCTTGTGGGCGAGCTGCTCGCGGCTATAGGGCTTGCTGAGCAGTTCGACGCCCGGGTCGAGCCTGCCGCCGTGGACGATCGCGTTGTGCGTATAACCCGATGTGAACAGCACCTTCAGACGCGGCAGCAGCGTGACGGCCTGGGCCGCCATGTCGGTGCTTCGAACGGGCCCGGGCATCACGACGTCGGAAAACAGCAGATCGACTTCCACGCCGCTTCGCAGCACGGTCAGCGCCTGTTGCGCATCGTCGGCCTTCAGCACGTTGTAGCCGAGTTCGGAAAGCGTGTCGATTGCGGTCGTCTGTACCTTCTGATCGTCCTCGACGACGAGAATGGTCTCCGTTCCTCCCCTCACGGGAGCGCGCATCCGCGGGGGCGGCTCGATGGCCGGCTTCGCCGAGCGGGGCAGATAGATCTTGACGGTCGTGCCGTGGTCGAGCTCGCTATAGATCTTGATATGGCCGCCGCTCTGCTTCACGAAGCCATAAGCCATGCTGAGCCCGAGACCCGTACCCTGGCCTTCGGGCTTCGTGGTGAAGAACGGATCGAATGCGCGCTCGACGACGTCTTGCGGCATGCCCGTTCCCGTATCCGTGACGGCCAGCAGCACGTACTGTCCGGCGGCGACATCGGGCACGGTCGCGATGTATTCGTCGTCGAGCATGGCGTTCGACAACTCCATCGTCAGCTTGCCGCCGTCGGGCATCGCGTCTCGCGCATTGATCGCGAGATTGAGAACCACGTTCTCCAGCTGATGAATGTCTACCAGCGTGTTCCACAATCCGCCCGCGACAACCGTCTCCACACGTATCGTTTCACCGAGCGCGCGCCGAAGCAGATCGTCCATGCCGCGAAGGGCGGCCGCCAGATTGATCACCACGGGCTGCAACGGTTGCTGGCGGCCGAACGCAAGCAGTTGCGACGCGAGCTTCGACCCACGGTCGACCGCGTCGATGGCCTTGTTGACCCGCTCGCGCGTCCATGGATCGCGGTGGTGCCGGCTGTCGAGCAGTTCGAGATTGCCGCGCAATATCTGCAGCAGGTTGTTGAAGTCGTGAGCCACGCCGCCCGTCAGCTTGCCCACGGCTTCCATCTTCTGGGCCCGAAACAATGCCGTGCGGGTCTCTTCGAGTTGCCGGGCTGCGTCCGTGCGTTCGGTGATGTCCCGCGTGATCTTCGCGAAACCGACGAGCGCGCCATCCTCGCCCTTGATCGCATCGATCACGACGTGGGCCCAGAAGCGCCGGCCGTCCTTGCGCACGCGCCATCCCTCGGACTCGAAGCGTCCTTCTTCTGCGGCGATCGACAGCCCGCGTTCCGGCAGTCCGGCTGCCGTATCTTCGGGCGTATAGAAGCGGGAGAAGTTCGAGCCGACGACTTCTTCGGCGCTGAAGCCCTTGATTCGCCTCGCGCCGGCGTTCCAGTTCGTGATCGTGCCGTCGGGCGACAGCATGAAGATCGCGTAGTCCGTGACGCCGTTGACGAGCATCCGGAAGCGCTGCTCGCTTTCGACGACGGCCTCGTAAGCGATTCTCTTGTCCGTCATGTCGCGCACGATTTTGGCAAAGCCGGCAATGCGACCCTCTTGGTCTTTCAATGCCGTGATCACGACGCTGGCCCAGAAGCGCGAGCCGTCTCGCCGGACGCGCCAGCCTTCGGAGTCGGAACGTCCCGTGCGCCGTGCCGTTTCGAGGGCGGCCGCGGCGGCGCCTCGAGCACGAGCTTCCGGCGTATGGAACATGTCGAAATGCCGGCCAATGACCTCCTCGCTCACGAAGCCGTGAATCTGCTCGCCGCCGACGTTCCACGTCCTGATCCTGCCATCGCGTGACAGCCCGATCACTGCATAGTCGCGAACGGAGCTGACCCATCGCCGGCACCAGTCTTCCGGGAGGGAAAGGTCGCCCTGGTCGTCGTCTTGCATCGTCGTCTCCCCATTCTTCCGCTGGTTCATCTCAAGCGTCGCCAATGGCCAATTGAACCGTCCAGCACGTTTCATGCCTGGGCTTCGTCGATCGAAACTTCAGCTTGTTGCTCTGGAGACGGTCTTGTTGGCTCGAAGCTGCCTATCGTATCGGAGATGGCGCGTGCAGCGAAACGCGGCGCTGGCCCGCCGACGATGCCTGTGACGGCATCGTCGTGAACCGTTGCGTCGGCGGATTTTTGCATTAGGATACGGATTGAGCATTGGCCTCGTTTTCGCTCACGAGGCCGCGCGGTAAGGCATTCGCCGGCTCGCGACAGGAATCCGTAATCTGTCTGGCTAGTCGGTGCGGGGTTGTCGTCTGTTTCGCCATGCAGGCGATTCTTGCCCGGCATGCGTTCGCAAACCGCCGATCCATGCCTGACCGATAGCTCGCGACGCAAAAGACTCTGAACAACGAAGTCGTTTCGTTTCGGCGACCCATGGATGCTGCGAACGCGGATGGCGATGCAGTCCACAAACAATATGACGTAGCGCTCGCGCGTCTGGAGCAGGCTTTCCTGCGAGTGCAGCGCGCGGCCAGTTGCTATCCGTCCGATTCGCTTGCGGTTTTCGAGGCCCGGCAGGCGTATGAGCGGGCGAGACTCGTCTGGCTGTCGGCCGAACTGGCTTTGCGCGGCGATGCGCTCCTGAAAGCCTCGCGTTCGCGCGTGCCCCGCAGCAACGTCCTGGTCGTGGGGCGCTCCGATCAGGTCGTGCGATCCCTCGTCGTGCTTCTGAAAACCCAAGGTTACGCGGCGGCCGTGGGGTGCAGCGTCGCGGAGCTTTACGGGGCGCTGCGCGAGTCGGTCCATACGGTGGTTCTCGTGAGCGTCGATTGCGCGATGGCTCGGGACCGGGCACTTCTCGACGTAATCCGCCATGCGGTTTCGCCGCTGCCCTTCGTCGCGCTGATACGCGGCGGCTTGGCGAATTTGCAGCCCGTCGCGTTCGACCGCGTGGTGAGCGACCCATCGGATATCGGTCAGATAACGGGCGCACTCGATCAGGTCACAGCCATCCACGTCGCCGTAGTCCCTCCTCTCCCGATCGCGCCGCAAGGTGACGCAGGACTGGCGGTCGCGCAGGAGTGAACGCCTCCAGAAGCGGTGCGACTGGCTTCATCATCGGCTCCTTGTGTCCGGCTGGTCGTCGGTGAAATCGCGCTTGCGCCGTTCCAGCCGCCCGCGCTCAATCCGTTCAGCCTCACTGTCGTTACCGTGTCCGCGAGGAACGCTCATTGCTGATTCGACGCAAGCACATCACGCGTCGCAGCGGCCCATGTCGTGTCGCTGCAATTCCCCACAGCAAAGACACTTCATGGAGCCAGTCATGAATGAGGCCGCACACAAACCCGCTGTTGCGCCGGCGGCGCGCAACTCCGGAGCGGACGCAATCGAATTGCTGACGAGCGATCATCGCGCCGTCGAGAAGCTATTCGATGCATTCGAAAAAACAGGCGACGACGATCTCGAAGCGAAGGGCGCGCTCGCGCAGCGCGCATGCGAAGAGCTGACCGTGCACTCGATCATCGAGGAAGAGATTCTGTACCCCGCTGCGCACAAGGCGCTCGGCAAGCACGACGCGATCGACCTGAACGAAGCCTTTGTCGAGCACTATCTCGTGAAGACGCTCGTCGAGAAGTTCGAATCGCTGAAGCCCGGAGACAAAGGCTTCGACGCGTCGTTCAAGGTGATGTCGGATCTCGTTCGGCACCACATCGAGGAAGAGGAGTCGGAGCTGTTTCCAGAATTGCGTCGGCGTGGAATCAACCTCGTCGCACTCGGCGACAAGCTCGGCGCGCGCAAGGCACAGCTCGTGAAGAAGCTCGAACGAGCGGGCAGCAAGCTCGTCGGTGACAGGTCGCTGTCGTTTGGCCCGGCGTGAGCTTCGCGCATGTAGTCAAACGCCGCCGCGCGTGGCATCTGCGCGCGCCGATGCCACACGTCTACCTGATGAGCAGACCCTCAGACATGCTCACGCATGCGACGCCCGCGCACGGTGATTGCCGCTGAACTGCTTGACCGTCCCGCGTGCGACGACCGTCGCGAGCGAGGCCGTTGCGACGGCCGGATAGCGGTGTTGGCGGCGTTGCTCGCCGCGCTGTCCACCCAACTTCTTGCTGCGCTGCAACCACTCCCGCATCCCCGCGCTTTCAGCTCGTCGATACGACGGGCACGCGTTCCCGCTGCCGGTCCCCGCCTTTCCCTCTTAAGCTGACCGCGAGCGCATTGCACTTTGCGCGCGCCGATCGATTTGATCGACAATGATCGATGGCCCCCACAAGAAATTTGTTATAAAGGCTCCGATTGCACCGGCCGTTCGGCTCACGGCTCGCCCGCCGCCTTCCCGAATGGACGCGCATTTCCCAACATCCATCGGCGCGCTTGCGAACTGCCCGTCAGCGACTGAACCGGGCACGCGCGGAATCCGAGTAAAGGGTAGGTTTCAGTATGAGCAAAAGCACATCGCAAAGCCCGGAAGGGAGCGGCTCCGGCACGGCCTCGCACAGCACGCTGCCGTTTCCTGTCGTGGGGATAGGTGCGTCTGCGGGCGGCGTGCAGGCATTGATCCGGTTCTTCGAAAATGCGCCTGCCACGATGGATATGGCGTTCGTGATCATCCTGCATCTGTCGCCGGAGCACGCGAGTCACGCCGACGAGATCCTGCAGCGGGCGACGCGCATGCCCGTCACGCAGGTCACGAGCACGACGGCCATCGAGAAGAATCACGTCTATGTGATCGCGCCCGGCAAGCAGCTATGGCTGTCAGAGGGGTATCTGCGCGTCGGCGAACGCGAAAAGCGCAGCCACGCAACGGTGACGATCGACGAGTTCTTCCGCACGCTCGCGGATGCGCACGACATGCACGCCGTCGGCATCGTGCTGTCGGGTACGGGCTCGGACGGCGCCGCCGGACTGAGCCGCGTGAAGGGAAGCGGCGGCGTGACGATCGCACAGGAGCCGAACGACGCCGAATACCCCGAAATGCCGAACCATGCGATCACGACGGGCCAGGTCGACATCGTGCTGCCCGTCGCCGAGATGCCGCAGCGGCTGCTCGAACTGTGGAACAACGCGCAGAAAATCCGCTTGCCGTTGCCCGACAACGCCGAGCTCGCGGCCGAGCAACCCGACGACCAGCCGCGCGCCGGAACCGAGCGCGCGCTGCAGGACATCCTGATGCATTTGCGCGTGCGCACGGGCCACGATTTCCGGCACTACAAGCGCGCGACGGTGCTGCGACGCATCGAGCGGCGCATGCAGGTCAACGGCGTGCGCGACCTCGAAGCGTATCGCACGTTCCTGCGCAACACGCCCGAGGAAACGACGGCATTGCTCGCGGACATGCTGATCGGCGTGACGCAGTTCTTCCGCGATCGCGAAGCATTCGACGCATTGCAGCGCGTGGTGATGCCGTCGCTGTTCCGCTCGGCGACGAGCGAAGCCCAGGTGCGCGTCTGGGCGGCCGGCTGCTCGACGGGCGAGGAAGCGTATTCGATTGCGATCCTGCTCGCGCAGGCGCGCGAAGCGGCGGGCTCGGCGGCCGCGATGCAGGTGTTCGCCACCGACATCGACGATTCCGCGATCGTGCGCGCGCGCTCGGGCTCGTATCCGAGCACCATTGCGAGCGACGTGCCGCCCGAGCTCCTGCGGCGCTATTTCACGCAGGACGGCGCGCGCTATCTGATCGTGAAGACGGTGCGCGAACGCATTCTGTTCGCCGCGCACAGCCTGTTGCGCGATCCGCCGTTCTCGCATCTCGACCTGATTTCGTGCCGCAACGTGCTCATCTATCTGGACCGCGCGGTGCAGCGGCAGATTCTGGAGCTGTTTCACTTTGCGCTGCGCCCGGACGGCTATCTGTTTCTCGGCACGGCGGAGTCGGCCGATGCCGCCGACGACCTTTTCGCCATCGTCGACAAGAAGAACCGCATCTACCGCGCGAAGCCGATCGTCAATCGCGTGAAGCCGGCCGTCGGCTTTCCGTCGCTGTCCGCGACGACTTTGACATCGCATGAAGAAGCGCCCGCAATCGGCGCATCGCCGGCGCCGCCGAGCGCGCCCGAGCGCCGCGGCTTCTCGTTCTCGGCGCTGCATCAGCGGGTGCTCGAAGAGTATGCGCCGCCCAGCGTGATCGTCGATCGCGACTCGACCATCGTGCATCTGTCCGACAACGTCGGGCGGTTCCTGCGGCATGCGGGCGGCGAGCCGTCGACGAACATCATGACCGTCGTCGTGCCCGAGCTTCGGCTCGACTTGCGCACGACGCTCTTTCGCGCGCTGCAAACGGGCGCGAGCGTCGAGGCGCGGCGCGTCAGGATGATGCGCGACGGCCGCCCGTCGTGGATCAACATGACCGTGCGGCCGTTCCGTGATCCGGGCCTGAACGCGGACTTCTTCCTCGTGCTGTTCGATGAAGTGCAGGAGCGGATGACGGACGAAGGCGAGTCGGAGGGCGAAGGCCAGGACCCCGTGCTCGTGCAGCTCGAACAGGAGTTGCAGCACAGCCGCGAGCAGCTGGCGACGACTATCGAGCAGTATGAAACCTCCGTCGAGGAGCTGAAGGCGTCGAACGAAGAGCTCCAGGCGATCAACGAAGAACTGCGTTCGGCGACGGAAGAACTCGAAAGCAGCAAGGAGGAATTGCAGTCGGTCAACGAAGAGCTGACGACCGTCAACGCGGAGTTGCAGTCGCGCGTCGAGGACACCGCGAAGGCCAATGACGACTTGCAGAACATCATCGTCTCGACCGACATCGCGACCGTGTTCGTCGACAAGAAGATTCAGGTGAAACGCTTCACGCCGAGCGCGACTCGCATCTTCAAGCTGATCGACTCGGACATCGGGCGGTCGCTGTTCGACATCACGCATTCGCTCCAGCATCCGACGCTCGCCGAAGACGTCAAGGAAGCATTCGAGAGCCTGAAGCTCATCGAGCGCGAAGTGCAAAGCCAGGACGGCAAATGGTATCTCATGCGTCTGCTGCCTTACCGCACGGCGGACGACCGGATCGACGGCGCGGTGCTGACGCTGATCGACATCACGAAGCGGCACGCGGCGGAAGAGCAGGCGCGCATCGGCGAACAACGGCTGCGGCTCGTCGCGCAGTCGACCAACGACTACGCGATCATCGTTCAGGACCCGTCGGGACGCATCGTGAGCTGGAACGCGGGCGCCGAACGGATCTTCGGCTACAGCGAGGCCGAAGTGCTGGGCAAGAACATCGAACTGCTCTATCAGCCCAACGATCGCGCGGCAAACGTGCCCGCGCACGAGCGCGAAACAGCCGCGAAAGAAGGGCGCGCCGACGACGAGTGCTGGCATCTGACGAAGGATCATCGCAGGGTCTATTGCAGCGGCGTCGTCACGCCGATCCGCGACGCGTCGTTCACCGGCTTTGCGAAGATCGCGCGCGATGTCACCGAGCGCAAGGAGCGCGAGGACGCGCAAGAGGCCGCGCTCGCGAGGGAGCGCACCGAGCGTCAGAAAGAGTCGCTGTCGAATCAGCTCAAGGACGATTTCATCGCCGTGCTGTCGCACGAGCTGAAACATCCGCTGAACCTGATCGGCGTGAAGGCGGAGATGCTGCCGCGCCTGCCCGAGACGCGCGGCATCGAAGCCGTGCGCGAGACGGCGGACGCGATTCGCCGCGCGATGCGCAGCCAGGCGCAGATCATCGACGATCTGCTCGACTTCTCGCGCGTGAACACCGGCAAGCTCACGCTCGATCTCGGGCACGTCGATCTGGCCGCCACGGTGAACGGCATCGTGCAGTCGTGCGAGGCGGACGCGGCTGAGCGTGGCGTCGTCGTGTCCGCGACGGGCGTCGAGCAGCCCGCGATGGTGCTCGCCGATCCCGTCCGGTGCGAGCAGATCATATGGAACCTCGTCTCCAATGCGCTGAAGTTTTCGCGCGCCGGCGGCCGGATCGATCTGCGCCTGACGCGCGAAGAAGGCATGATGCGCGTCGATGTGGCCGATACGGGCGAAGGCATCGAACCGTCGGAGCTGTCCTCCGTCTTCGACATGTTCCGCCAGGGCGCGCGCAGCCGCATGCGTGGTGGTCTCGGCATCGGCCTTGCGCTCGTCCGGCAGCTCGTCGACATGCATGGCGGACGCGTCGCCGCGCACTCGGACGGCCCCGGGCGCGGCACGACGATGAGCGTCTGGCTTCCGGCGATGGACGAGGCCCATGCGCCATCGCGCGACGACGCGTCGCTGAAATACGCGATTGCGGGCGCGCGCGTGCTGATCGTCGAGGACGACGCGGACTTCGTGTCGTCGTTGACGGCGTTGCTGGAGCTGGAAAAAGCATCGGTGACGGCCGTGCCGGGCGAAGCGCAGGCATGGGACGCACTCGCAGACCGGCCCGTCGACATCCTGATCGTCGACGTGCGCGCGTCGGCCGGCGACGCGCACGCTCTGGTGCGCAAGATCAAGGCCGACCCGCAACGCGCGCGCATCGGGACGGTCGCGATTGTCGGACTCAACCGTGAAGCGGACAGGCAGGCGGCCATCGACGCGGGCTTCGACGCGCTGGTCGGCAAGCCGATCGACTTCGAGGAACTGCTGCAAAAACTGCATGCATTGCTGACATCCACGGCCCCGGCAGCGGGCTCGTGATAGCGCAATAGCGGCGGGGGGCAGGCTGCGCGTGCATCGCGTCTACGAGAACGAATCGGAAGCGCAGCGCCGCCCGTCATTCCCTGGCGACCGATGGGCTCGCCTTTGTCCACTGCGGCCCGCGCGATGACGCAACGCGTGGGCCTGGCTTCCGCCGACGCGCGAAGCCGTTCCTCGCGACGTTGCACACGATTCTTCGCGCACAGGCTCGATTTATGCTGGTTCATACCGAGGAGGGTCTATGAATCGGCGAGATATCGTAGTCATCGGCGGATCGCGTGGCGCGTTTGCGGTGCTCAGGACGCTGGTTTCCAGGTTGCCCAGGGATTTGCCGGCCGCAGTGTGCATCGTCTTGCATATCGGCCGGCACGAAAGCGTGTTGCCCGAGTTGCTGTCGAAGTGGGGGCCGTTGCCCGCACGTCATCCCGTCGCGGGTGAGCCGATCGTCAAGGGCACTGTCTTTGTCGCGCCGCCTGGCCGGCACATGGTGCTGTCGAACGGGTCATTGGGGCTCAACGAAGGAGCGGCTGAAAACTTCGCGCGGCCGGCGGCCGATCCGCTGTTCCGCTCGGCTGCCGTGCACTATGGTCGACGCGTGGTGGGCGTCGTGCTGAGCGGCGACCTGGACGACGGCGCAGCGGGGCTCGCGACCGTCCGCGCGCACGGCGGCTTTTGCATCGTTCAGGACCCGGTCGATTGCGAGGCGGCGTCGATGCCGCGCTCGGCGATGAAATCGGCTGGCGCGGACAGCGTCACGACGGTCGACGATCTCGCGCGCAACATCATGGCCGCGATCGAGGGCGCGGCGCTCCGTCAGCAGGAGGAACCAGCGATGAGCAGCGAGCAGCAGCTTGATCTCGAGGCCCGCCTGGCGCAACAGGGCATCGTTACGCCAGAGGAACTCGATCGCATCGGGGTGCGTTCGTCGTTGACGTGCCCGGACTGCGGCGGCGCGTTATGGCGGGTCGGCGACGACCGGCCTCTGCGCTACCGCTGCCATACGGGGCACGCATTCAACGCACTGTCGCTCGCCGATGGGTACTCGAAGGAATCGGAGAACGCGATACGGGCCGCGATACGCGCGGTGCACGAGCGCGTAATCTTTGCAAGAGAGCGGCAAAGGTCGGCCGAGCGCACGGGCGACGCCGCGCAGATCGGCATCGAGCAGGCGCGCATCGAAGAGGGCGAAAGGCTCATTCGCATGCTGCGCAATGCCGTGAGCGAAGAGTTGTCGCACGATCTGTAGATTGCCGCGTGGCTCAAGGACCGCGCGCGCATTGCCCGATACCCATCGTTGCTTCGCGTGGAATCGCATGGGAAGTGGCCGCGCTTGCATCACCCGCGTTTCACGTAGTGGTCCGACACGATGTTGCGTCGATGAATCCATGCAATCGCGAGTTCCATCGCCTGGTCCCGCGCTTCCTGGTATTCGGCGAAATCACCTTCGACGCCGAGCGTCCGCGTCTCGCCCTCGCGGTCCATGACGATGGCTGCGGCCGTATAGCGACCGCCTTCCGCGGCCGTTACGATCGGCCGGATCATGCAACCACGGTACTCCGTAACGTCTTCCGTTTGCATGTTGCCTCCCGGTAGCCAATGAAGCGCCGTCGCTGCATTGCGCGGCTGTCGAATCAGACAACGCATTTGCAGACAGCGCGTATTGTCGGGCGCAAGTCTCGCGCCCGATGGGTTAACCCGCCCGCAACAACAATCCTTTCCTCGTAACCGTCTTAATCTTAAGCGGCTACATACCTAGACTTGTCGTCACTGATTACGAACAGGGCTGTTCGTAAAGGACCAAAGCAAAGTCTGGAGGTAGTAGCCATGAAGTCCCTGATTCAAGCCGTTGTCGTTGCCGCTGCTCTTGCCGCTCCCGTTGCCGTGTTCGCGCAGTCGAACCAGCCGGTCACGCGTGCACAGGTGCGTGCCGAGTTGATCCAGCTCGAGAAGGCAGGCTACAACCCTTCTCATGGCGAAGATCCGAATTACCCCGCCGATATCCAGGCTGCCGAAGCCAAAGTGGCCGCGCAGAATGCCGCGACGGGTGTCGGCGGCGTGACGGGCGGCTCGTCGGCTTCGGGCCGCCCGGCTGTGTCGCAAGCCGACTGGAACGCGATGTACAACCGTCCTTGAACAGGGGCTCGCAAAAGCGTTCGACTGGACACTGATCGCATCCTGTCGTCGCTGCATCATCGCTGCTTTCTGAACGCGCGGCCCGTCCGCGCGGCATCGTTTGGAAACGGGCTCGCCATAACGTGAGAACACGATAGCGGGCCTGTCATGTCGAATACCTCCGCCGTCGGGCTCCCTCGATGGCTTCGCACAGACCTTCGTGGTCTGTGCGCTTTTTGAAGCACACGCATGGCGGTTTTGTTCGCCGCGACGTGTAGCGCTCTCCTTCGATCGGCCTGCGCATGCACATGCGGCCCGTGTCGTCGAACTGTCCCTCACTTGATCCGTCGAGCACAAAGTCCAACATCCAACGCCAGTTCACGCGACGTTGCTTTCTATTTGTTGGCCTTCCGTTTGTACGCACAAGTAAACTCGCTATTGCCAGCATTTGTACGAGGTCTCAGGGTGCACGTGCGATCGCTGCGGACGGCGCATGACCCCGGATGACACCGACTGGGAGTGGCATGAGCGGGTTTCGATCGCCTACCACGGGGGATTCCATTCCATTTTCGGCGATGGCTGGGCGATCCGTATCGACCTGTGCCAGCACTGCGTGCGGGATAACCCCATCGCTCATCGATCATTGAGCAATTGTGAGTCTGCTTCATTCACACGCTCATGCTCATGTGCACCATGAAGATCATGGACATGACCAGCATGCGCACGGCGGCCCAGCGCCTGAGGGCCGCGGTTTCCGCCTGCGCGTGCTGGTCGCGTCGCTGTGCGTGATCGTTGCGATCACCGTGGCGAGCTTTATCCAGGTGCGCGCCGGCGAGGCGGCAGTGGTCACGCGTTTTGGAGAGCCCATGCGCGTGCTGCTCGAGCCCGGCCTCGCATGGCGCCTGCCTGCGCCGATTGAAGCGGCGGTGCCCGTGGACCTGCGCTTGCACACGACGTCGAGCGGCCTGCAGGACGTCGGCACGCGCGACGGTCTGCGGATCATCGTTCAAGCGTATGTCGCGTGGCGCGTGGCAGACGACCCGAACGACGTCAGACGCTTCGTGCGCGCCGTGCGCAACCAGCCGGACGAAGCCGCGCGGCAAATCCGCTCGCTTCTCGGGTCCGCGTTGCAGACGACGTCCGCCGTCTTCGATCTCGCATCGCTTGTGAATACCGATCCGAAGCAGGTGCGGATCTCGGCATTCGAAGACGCATTGCGCAACCAGATCGATGCGCAGCTGTATTCCGCGTACGGCGTGCACGTCATCCAGGTCGGCCTCGAGAAATTGTCGCTGCCGGCCGTCACGCTGGCGGCAACCGTCGAGCGAATGAGCGCCGAGCGAGAAACAGTGGCCGCACAGCGCACGGCGGACGGCAACCGCGAGGCGGCGCAGATTCGCTCGGACGCGGATCGCGACGCGCGCATCACGATTTCGGACGCGAACGTCAAGGCCGCCGGGATCGAAGCGCAGTCGCGCAAGGATGCGGCCGCGATCTACGGCCAGAGCTATGCGGGCAATCCCCAGCTGTACACGATGTTGCGCTCGCTCGATACGCTGGACTCGGTCGTCAACGCCAATACGAACCTGATCCTGCGCGCCGATGCGGCGCCGTTCCGGGTGCTCGTGCAGGGCCCGGCCGGCATCGGGCTGGGGCAAGCAGGGGAGGCAGCGCCATCGGGAGCATCCGCGTCGAACAAAGGCAGGCCTGCACGATGAGGACCGCCTCCGGCACGCGACAGCTCGGGCCCGGTGGCGAGGCCGTGCGTCTTTCGTTCTGGTCTATCACCGTCGTGGCGGCGCTGGCCGCATGCGCCTGGGCAGGGTCGAACATCCGGCGCATACCGGCGGATAACCGCGCAGTCGTCACGCGCTTTGGCGCATTTGTTCGCACACAGGACGCCGGACTGCTGATTGCATGGCCGCGCCCGTTCGAATCCGTGGTGCTCGTGCCGGGTAGCGCACGCGTGCTCGAGCGGCACATTCAGTCGCTCGAACGCGATCCTCGCGCGCGAGCAGGTGATTCGCACATGACCGATGCGGAGCCACCCGAGCAGGCAGAGATCTCGAGTCCGGACGATCAACCGGGCCGCTCGTCACTCCCAGACGCGCTGGCGGGCTCCGGCTATGTGCTGACGGGCGACAACGGTGCCGTTCAGCTCGACGCGACGCTGTATTACCGCGTGTCTGATCCGTATGCGTATGTGCTGCAGAAGGACCGGCTCGATGCGGCGCTCGAGAGGATCGTGTCGGCGTCGGCAGTTGAAGTGGCGGCGAACCGGGATCTCGATGCGATCCTGGTGGCGCGGCCCGAGCAACAGTCGGCGGACCAGCAGATGGCCGCGAAACGCGAGCAACTACGGGGCGATCTCGCACAGGTCATCGAACAGCATTTGCAGCAGTTGGAGTCCGCGCACGCAGGACTCGGCATTGAAGTTGCACGTGTCGACGTGCGGGGTGCGTTCCCGGCGTCCGCGGTGAATGCGTTCAACTCGGTGCTGACATCGCTTCAGGTGGCCGAGCGCAATATCGCAGAGGCACGCACGGACGCTGAGAGACGCCGCCAGGACGCGCAGCAGGATGCCGACCGGATCGTCCAGAACGCGCAAGCGAGCGCCGCCGAACGCGTCGCTACGGCGCAGACCAAAACCACGGCGATCCGGGAACTCGAGGCGCCGTTGCGCGAGAACATCGATCCGGGCCTGCTCGCGCGCGTGTATCGAGACCGCGTCCAGCAAATCCTGTCGAAGGTCGCGCGCGTGACAACGATCGATCCTCACAACACATCCAATCTGATTCTGCCGGGGAACGCGAGGTGAGTGCATGCGTCGAGAAAACTGCGCGTAAGGCCGTGGCGGGGGATACGGGCGGGGCAGGCGAGCCGCCTGAAGGACCAGTCATTGCGCTGCTGTCCGCATCCGAGCAGCGGGCCGTCACACGGCAAATCGCGCCGGCGCTGCTGGCGGGCGGCCTGCTCGTGTTGTCGTTCGCGTGGCGGTACTTCGCGACGGGAGGAGAGACGCTTGCGCAGGTACTGGCGGGGCTCGCGTCGCTCGTTGTTGCCGGGCCGGTGTTCGCGGGAGCATGGCAAAGCCTCAGGACGCCCAGCCTGCACGGCGTGACCGATCGGTTGATCGCACTTGCGATGCTGGCCGCCTGGGCGCTCGGCGACATGGAGACCGCGGCGCTGCTGCCGATCGTGATGACGTTTGGGCACGCGCTCGAAGAGCGGAGCGTGCTCGGCTCACAGGAGGCGATCCGCGCGCTCGGCAGGCTCACGTCGGGCAACGTGAGGCGCGTCACCGCGGCTGGCGCGATCGAGGAAGTGCCGTACGAAGCGGTGCGTGCGGGCGATCTCGTCGAAGTCGTGGCCGGCGCGCGGATTCCCGCTGACGGGATCGTCCGGCTCGGTCAGTCCAGCGTCGACAATGGGCCCATCACCGGCGAGTCCGTGCCCATCGACCTGGAGGAGGGAGCCGCCGTATTCGGCGGCGCGATGAATCTCGACGGCCCGCTTCGCATTGAAGTCACGCACGCAGGCAAGCAGTCGACGCTCGGCAAGATCATCGAACTCATGCAGCGAGCAGAGCAGGCGAAGCCGCCGATCACGCAAGCGCTTGAACGTTACATGGGCGCCTATCTGGCGCTCGTGCTGCTGATTGCGTCGATCGTGTGGTTCGCGTGGGCGAACGCTTCGGCGATGCTGGCCGTCATCGTAGCCGCGTGTCCGTGCGCACTGGTGCTCGCCGCACCTTCGACCGCCATCGCCGGGATCGCGGTCGGCGCGCGGCATGGCATCCTGTTCAGGAGCGCTGCGTTTCTCGACAAGATTGCTGAAATCGACTCGCTCGTGATCGACAAGACGGGCACGCTGACTTATGGCGAACTGCGCGTCCAAAACGTGTTCCTTGAGCGCGGCACCGACATGGCGCAGGTCCTCGAGCTTGCGGCGCGACTCGGCGAGGGTAGTGCGCATCCCGTGAGCCGTGCCCTCGTGCGCCATGCGATGGGCGCCGGACGCGCGGGATGCGCGAGCACACCGTTCGGGCATACGCGGGAACTGCGCGGACTGGGCGTGGTGGCTGATACGCCGGGAGGTGTCGCGGTGCTTGGACGTCACGGGTTGCTCGCACAGCACGTGCGCGCGTTACCGATGCCGCCCGACTCGATCGACGGGCCCTGTGTCGGTCTGGCGCTCGAAGGCAGATTGCTCGCATGGTTCGGCTTTGCCGACGGGCTGCGTGCCGAGGCGCGCGGCGCGCTGTCGGAATTGCGTGATCTGGGTCTGGTGCGGCAAACGCTTCTGACCGGCGATCGCGAACGGGTAGCGCGCAAGCTCGCGGCGGAAGCCGGAATCGATACCGTCGTCGCGCAGGCTTTGCCCCATGACAAGCTCGATTACGTGATGGGCGAAATCGAAGCGGGCCACCATCCATTGATGGTCGGAGATGGCTTGAACGATGTGCTCGCGATCAAGGCGGGTTCAACCAGCATCGCGATGGGCGAGCGGGGCATCGACATTGCGGTGGCATCGGCAGACGTCGTGCTGCTCGGCGATGACCTGCGGCGCATCGGCACGTGCGTCCGGCTTGGGCGACAGTGCCGTCGTACCGCGACCGTCAACGCGGCGATCGGTCTCGCGTGGACCGTCGGCGTGATTGCGTTCGCCGCAATGGGTGTGCTGGGTGCCGTCTGGGTCGCGCTCTTGCACAACCTCGGCACATTCATCGTGATTGCTAACGCTGGCCGACTCCTGCGTATCGATGAGCTCGGCGGCGCGGCCGATCGCGCTGACGATGAAAGCATCAACCGGATGGGGGCGACCGAAATGCCGACTCAAGATGAGATCGGCGGTTAGGCTTTGAAACGGCATCTGGCCGCCTTGCTCGCTAGCGCTGCGTTACGGGCTTTGACATTGCTCGCCCTTCACGAGTCAGTTCTTGCGGTTCATGCGTTGCGCGAATGCGCGTATGGCGAGTGTAGGTACGCGTGAATCATGGATTGCAAAGTACGACACCTTTTTCATTCTCAACAAGGCTACCTTCAGGGGACCGCGCCAAAGCGGGGCTCTACACCGCGATATGGGGAGCACTCCATTGTTGGCTGCGAGAGCAGCCACCGGCTGAATCGGCACCGACGACTTGCCTTCCGCCTAGAGGGGAATGAACGCTGAGCCTTGGAAACGGCCGCCGTGGCAACGCCAGTATGTGAGGCCGGGGAGGGTCGTTCTGCGTCACGCATACAAGCGAGGCATCGCTGGGTAGCTGGACCTGTTCAAAACCCCCATGTAAGTCTCTGATTCTATTAGGAGGTGGCGCTCGTTTTTGCACCCAGAAACGGGCTCCTTGGTGCACGTATCGTATTGATATCTTTGGGTTTTTTGGTATTTTCGGGGCTGTGTCACTTCGCTAAGGTGTTTAACGCCTGATACCGGCCGACCG
>NZ_CYGY02000067.1:0-3126 GCF_900007165.1 Paraburkholderia piptadeniae | reverse complement strand
TGCGGACACGAAGTGTGAGCCAGGGACGGCGCGATTTTCTTCGCAGGTCTGCTGCAGTGCCGTCCACGTTGCTGCTGTTGGCCCTCGAACATGCGTATGGGCGGCCCGGCGCAGTTTCAGCTACGCCCGCCTGCACCGACGAACACGAACCGACCCGGCAGCAGACGGCAGGTCCGTTTTTCCTGCCGCACTCGCCGCAACGCGCATCGCTGCTCGAACCGGGCATCAATGGAACGAAGATCGTCCTGACCGGACGGGTGTATTCGACACAATGCAGCGCTGTTCCCGGGGCTTTGCTCGATTTCTGGCACGCCAATGACGCCGGCGAGTACGACGTCGAGGGGTTCCGGCTCCGCGGCCATCAATTCGCCGACGGCGAGGGACGCTACCGCCTTGAGACGATCGTGCCGGGGCTATATCCGGGACGCACACGACACATTCATGTGACGGTGCGGCCGCCCAACGGGCCGATCCTCACCACCCAACTGTACTTTCCGGGCGAGCAGCGCAATGCTCGCGATTCCCTGTTCGATCGGCAGCTATTGATGACGATTGACAACGACGGCGAGCTAAAGGCGGCACGGTTTGATTTCGTCCTCGCGCTCACGTAGCGCAAGTGGTTGTGAAGCCGGGGCGTATCGAGAGTAAGGGACGACTTGATCCTGGAAGTGTTATTTGGCACCAACCGGGTTGACTCCGTAGCGACGATGACAAAAGCCAGGTCGCCGGGAGCAGCATGGAGAACCGCTCTATCGGCCAAAGATCCGCCCTGGATTCTCTTGGTTACGATTCAAACGCCCGCCGACGATGAGAATCGCACATACGGCAGTCGCCGGCGGACGCGCGCAGACGCTCGAATGGCTTTTCCACCTTGACAACGGACCTTCGAACGTCAACGTGCGCGCGAGTCGACGAAATTGGTCGCCTCTCAGCACCGCTCAGTTCTTGCTATGCCCCTTCGCAATATTGCGGGCAGCAAGACAGTGATCGTCAAGCTGGAGGCCCATCCGCTCAGCAAACTCGGGCGCCTTCAGGAGTGGATCGGAGGTTTGCTTTGCGAGATATTCCAGTTGAGCCTCATAAAGCCCGAGAGCCATGCCGGATGCCATCGACCTGGCTGGATACGCGGAGTTCCACCGGCGGCAAGGGATCAGCGCTGCGATGCGACGCGCTGTTGCTACGCGCTAAAGTCGGAGGAAGTCCGCGGTGGCTCCGGGGCTTCTCACCCGGGTTGAAACTGCTGGCACTCCGTTTCGAACCAATAGTCAACCTTGTGGCAGGCCGCCGACGGCACATCCAGCGAGCAGGAGCGCCAACACAGTAGGCGTCGGTCGGTTTCTCGGGTGGTTTTCCATAGCTCTTGTGGTGCGGGCCCATCTGCACGGTGAAGGGTAGGCATCCTACAAACCCCAACTTTAGCCGCCAGTGCAAGCAAAAGCACGAATGCCAACGGCATCTTGATTGCGCGGGTCAATCGAGCTTTGACGTGCAGCCGGACTGCTACGAGATTCGCCAGGCGGCGCTCAGGTGTTGATCCAGACGCGCGCCTGCTCCAGCTCGTTGACGTGGAACGCCTTGACTTCAGCCTTCGTAAAGAACCGCGCCAGATGCATCGAGGCACGGATCCAGACCGCATCGGCCACTACGGCGGCGCGGGTGACCTTGCGGGCCACCGAAACGCCGAGCGTTATATCGGTCCACAGCGCCTTCGGCTCGATGCCGGTGAAATGCTCGATGCGTTCGAGCACGCGGGTCTTGCCGTTCAGTTCCAGATCGCCACGCATGCGCTCAATGGCTTCGCGCAGATCGTGGTCGGTGATTTTGCCTTCGACGGAAATTTCGATGACAGGGGAATCGGGCTCGGTGTGATACAGGATCATGGCAAGACCGCCTGACAGGGAGACGTTACACGCTCAGGCGCAGATGAGCCTGGCGTTCGATAACTTCCTCATGGTACCCCTTTTCACACAGCTCGGTTAGGCGGGTTTAACGCCGGTTAGAGTAGCTGACGGGCCCGCCCCGTTACCATCGTCCCGCCCTGGACACGTGTCACTGCCAGGTCAGCCGTTCGGTTGGAGTAAGAGCAGGGACGGGCGGCGCCTCGCGGGCCACTTGCGGACGTTGGCCGAGGGCACCAGGATTTTGCACCGCTTCCCACGTTTACTACGATCGCAAAGTTACTACACTTGGTATTGGCCGCTGAAATCAGCTGCGCCGCCTTCTCAATTGCTTCCACACACACTACTCGCTGTCGGAAGGAGCGGTTACTCCGCTGCGTGCATTGTTTGTGTTGCATGCCCACCGTTGGTCCATCAAATGGGAGGACGCAATCATGCAAACCGTTATCAGGAGATTTTCGGGAAAGGGTGCAAAAGAGTTGTTCGATCTGCTGGAGACACGCACGGCTGACGTTGAAGAACTGATGCGTTCGGTCAAAGGCTTTGTCGGTTATACCCTCGCACGCAGCGGCGATGGCGGATTCTCGGTGACAGTTTGCCAGGACAAGGCAGGCTGTGACGAAAGCGTGCAAAAGGCGAAGGACTGGATCGCGACAAACGCCGCAAGCACGGGCGTGGGCGCGCCGGAGATAACGGAGGGATCAGTCCTCATTCAACTGAAGTAGCTTTGCCTTGCAACTGGCTTCGCGTGAGTTCAGCGGGCGGATTGGAAGATGCCGACCTTACCGACCGCTCCTCACGGCCACCGTCTTCGGCCGTAAGTGTAGCTGGACGTTTTCCTCTGGCGCACATGTCGCCAGACATGCTGATCCGCCTTCCGCCTTTATTCAGAAACGCGGAAGCGGGCATTCTCTTTTCATTTTCATCGAGCGGCGAGTCAGGAACAAGCCTTCGCACGCTACTCGTGTTAAACGTTGAGCGGCGGATTCGGAGGGGACTGATTGGCCGGAGTGGGTCCCGACACCTTTCCCCGGAAGTCTACGAAGAACCCTATCTAGTGCCACAAAACAAGTTCGGACACGATTTGCATTCGTGGTCGTTCGACTCCGCTTAAGAACCGGCCCGCCGCTCCAATCTGTTACTCAACAGTTAGTGGCAGATTGCGCTAGTGTTCTGTCCCAGAAATAACTTTGCATAAACGCCCGATTTTTTCGAGGATGGAATCGGC
>NZ_CYGY02000051.1 GCF_900007165.1 Paraburkholderia piptadeniae | reverse complement strand
GGTCATGTCCTGCGGGCCGCTGGCCGTCTGGGTTGGGGTCTTTTCGCTCATCAACTGTCTCCGGTTATCGTTTGACGGAATGCCGTATCTCGAATGCTATTCGGTGCCCCATGCGGGTCAAGGGATACCGTCTTCGTTGCATGAATTTGAAATGAAATGGAACGTTTTGTTTCAAAATGACCGGCACTGGCAACCGCCGATGCACTCGGGTCAGGCGGGCTGCTGAAAAAGCCGGTGCCGTCCGTCAAACGAGAAGTCGCGCGCGGCACGGTATATCGACACGTTAGGTTTTGCCCGTCGAAGGCGGTAGCACCAGTGCAAAGCTTTCGCCTGGGCCAGCACGCGGATCGTTCTGCAAAGACTCAGCCAGGTTGCTGTTGCCGCACGACCCTGCGCGCACGCAAGTCGGGTCCGTCATGACGAAATCGCGCGTCTGTGCGAGTTCAGGAGCGCCCGGCGGTGCCTGGTCGGCATGGTGGCGGTGGTTGGGACGGGTGGCTCGGCGTAACGAACAGGTAATCGCAGCGAGCGAGAGAGAGTCGCAAAACTGTACACGATCCCATCGCCTTCGATCGGCGATCGAGAAGAACGATTGATCGACCTGGCCGTAGATGAAGGAATATGCGTAGTTCTGCAAATTGGCGGGACGTTTGTGAGACTGGTTATCGGCCAGTCAATCAACGCCCGGTATTCAATACCAGCCGCCCGAGTCGCTCAGGTAAATTTCAGACTGACTGTTGGCGATGAGACAGTCCGTACAGCAGCTTCGGGAACAAGCTCAACACGAGCGCGGGCGTCGTGCCCTTGCTGCGGGCAGCGCGGCCGTCGAAATAATCGGAAGAAACCGGGCTGGGTTTCCCGCGACACCGCGAATGACCAAGAACGATGCTCATCGGGCACTGGACCCATCGGATCTTCTCGCCTGGTACTACCCCCCGCTTTATTGATTGAGAATGCTTGACTTAACGAGCGAGATCGCAAGTGCGAAATGCGAGAAGCTGAAATCTGTCCTGGTAGCCGCTGACTATACTTGAGACGGAACCAAAACAGGACGCGGAACTTCAAGTTGCCGATCGGCAGTTCAACGCCGAAATCGTACGCCGCGCGTGCGAATTGGGTGACAAAGGGCGTTCCTTGGCGTGCTCATTGTTTTTCAACTTGAGGAGACGGCGGTGAGAGCCTTACCCAGACTAGCAAGGACGATGAA
Source organism: Paraburkholderia piptadeniae (assembly GCF_900007165.1). Classification (GTDB taxonomy): domain Bacteria; phylum Pseudomonadota; class Gammaproteobacteria; order Burkholderiales; family Burkholderiaceae; genus Paraburkholderia; species Paraburkholderia piptadeniae. The sequence goes on along the minus strand of NZ_CYGY02000051.1, from coordinate 49,214 downwards.
GCATCCCGCTGACTCGACAATCGAGCCGGTGATCAAGATCCGCCGCGACCGCGGGAAATGGAATTCGTACTGGTTGACGACTGCCGTACTCGTAGTATCCGTCATGCTTTGGCAGGCGGTATCGATGGCGGGAATCTTCCCTGCGTTCGCGCTGCCCTCGCCGGTGGCGGTGTGGCAGGCCTTCGTCGAAATTGTCCACAATGGATATGGCGGGCAGACGCTCATTAGCGACGTTCTGATTAGTTGCTTTCGCATCGTCATCGGCTTCGTTGGCGCGATTGCGATCGGCGTTCCCATTGGACTCCTGATGTCGCGGAACAAGATCATTTTCGACATCATCGATCCCTTGCTGCAGTTCGTCCGGCCAGTTCCGCCGCTCGCCTATATCCCGCTGCTGGTGGTGTGGTTCGGCATCGGCGAATTGCCTAAAGCCATCCTGATTCTCGTTGGCACGATTCCGGTCATCATCATCGGCACCATGTCGGGCGTGAAAAGCACGCCGCCTTTGCGCATCTCGGTCGCTCGAACGCTCGGTGCGAGCAACGCGCAAATCTTCCGCAAGGTCGTGCTGCCTTCCGCGATGCCGGAGATCTTCACCGCGATGCGCGTGGGGATCGGCGTGGCCTGGACGTGTCTTGTTGCCGCGGAACTGATCGCGGCGAGCAGCGGGCTGGGCTGGCTCGTGCAGTTCGCCGGACAGGCGCTGCAGGTCGGCATTGTGATCGTTGGCATCGTGATCATCGGGTTGATCGGGTATGCAATGGAGCTGGTGATTCGCAAGATCGAGAATGTGGTCGTTCCCTGGCGCGGACATAACTGATCGGGTTATCGGAGGAGACGAAAAATGAAAAAGATGCAATGGGTCTATGGTGTCACCGCGGCTATGCTTGCCGGCAGTTGTCTTGTTTCGGGCGCGGCTTACTCGCAGAACAAGCCCGAGGTCATCATCGGCTACGAGGATAACGGCGCCGATCCGTACATGGTGTCAATGGCCGAGCATATGTTCGAACACCAGATGAACGCTGACGTTCAGTACAAGCTCTTTAGTTCGGGCCCGGCGGCGATGAGCGCGTTGGCGTCGAACAGTCTCACGTTCATGTGCGGCCTCGGCGTTCCGCCGCTCGTCACCGCGATCGCGCAGGGCTTGCCGATGACAATCGTGTACAACCAGGAGCGCTACACGGACGCGGCCGGCATCGTGGTCAAGCCCGACAGCGGCATCCATGATGTCGCTTCACTGCAAGGCAAGAAGATCGCGATCGTGGCCGGCTCGCAGGCCTCCTTCGAACTGGCGACTTTCCTCGCGGCTGCGCATGTGCCGTATTCGTCGGTCACGCAGATCAACATGGCGCCGCCGCAGATGCGTACGTCCTGGGTGACGGGCGCGATCGATGCGGCGATCGTCTGGGACCCGGTATTCAGCGCGCTGCGCGCGGCGGGCGGCAAGGCAATCAAGACCGATGGCGATCTGCCGCGAGAAGCCTCGAGCTACAACGTCTGTATTGCCAACTCGGAGTGGGCGAAGGCGCATCCGGATCTGGTCCGCGGTTTCGTCGCGGCTCTCGACCAGGGCTATCAGGTGACGATGAAGAATCGGGACCAGGCGCTTGCTGAAATGGCGCGCGCGACGGGCGTAACCGTGCCCGTTGCGACGAGTGAACTTGCCGGTTACGAGCTGTTCTCCGGCGCCGACCAGACCACGCCGAAAGTGATGGGCCTCGACGCAGGCGTCAAAACCTCCGCAACTTATCTGACGCTGGTGAATACAGCCAAGGTGCTCAACATGATAGGCCGCATTCCGTCAGTGCCGGCGAACTTCGACTCGAATGTCGCGCCACAGTACTCCAAATCTTTCGCACATTGATCCATTGACAGTCTGACCTTCAAGCAGGAGACGAACTTGAACATCGTCATCGATTCCCTGTACAAGACATTCGGTGCCACGTCGGCACTGGAAAACATCAATCTGCAGTTTCGGGGCGGCGAATTCGTCACCGTGCTCGGCGCCTCCGGCTGCGGAAAAACCACCTTGCTGCACCTGCTCGCCGGTCTGACGTCACCCACGCGGGGCAACATCTATATCGATGGCGAGATCAAGGACCAGCCTGGTGCCGACCGCGTCGTGGTGTTTCAGCAGGCCGGTTTGTTTCCGTGGCTCAGCGTCCAGGAAAACATCGAGTTCGGGCCGTCACTGCATTCGGTGCCCAAGACGCAACGCCGAAAGGACTCGGCCGACATCCTGCGGATCATCGGCCTCGAGTCTTTCGCCCGGCACAAGACCTATGAACTGTCGGGTGGCATGCAGCAGCGCGTGGCGATCGCGCGGGCACTCGTCATGAAGCCGAAGGTGCTGCTGATGGACGAGCCCTTCGGCGCATTGGATGCGCAGACGCGCAGTTCTATGCAAACCTTTCTGACGGAGCTGTGGGATCAGCTCCACTGCACGGTCGTGTTCATCACCCATGACATCGACGAAGCGATTTTTCTCGGTACACGTCTTGTCGTGCTTTCGGCGCGGCCGGGGCGAGTCGCGCTCGATGTGCCCATCGAACTGGAACGGCCGCGCACGCCGAAGGTCGCATTCGAACCGCACTTTCTGGAGCTGAAAAAGCGCGCGATGGGCATTCTCGCGCATTGATCTCAGGCGCGAAGGGCGTTGTCATCGATGGCAGCAGGTTGACTGTGTGGTGCAAGAATGGTTATTCGTATCAGGTAATTGCATCGACTGCGGAAGAGACAGTTCAACCATGCTCTATGTGCCGAGGCATTCTTTGAGTATGGCGGGGTGTCGTGCAGTTGCAGCGTTCATCCGATGTCTGGAAAGCGCGATGTGCTGACCAGATCGGGCCGAAGCATGAAAGCAATGCCTGCGTGCGACGCGCATCGCGAAAGCCGGACAACTCGCGTCGCACCTGCGGGTCAGTTCGTGGCGTTCTCGGCGCGGCTATCTTTCGGATGTTTTCGATCTGTTTCACGTCGGACATCTGAACTTGCTGCGAGCTGCGAGGAGTCGCTGTGATCTCCCGATCGCGGGGACCCGATCCGACGATTCAGTTGCTCGACCACGCACACTGTCAGTTCAGCCGGAAGATCGATACAGCGTTGCGCAACACATTCGCCTGGTCGTCGAGTGACGCCGCGGTTGCGGCCGCCTCTTCTACCAGCGCAGCGTTCTGTTGCGACACTTGATCCATCAGTGACACGGCGACGCTAACCTGTTCGATGCCATCGCGCTGTTCGTCGGACGCGTTTGCGATTTCCCGCATGATCGTCGCGACACGCGTGATCGAATCGCTAATCTCCTGCATCGTCTCGCCCGCGACCTTGACGAGTTTCGAACCCGAAGCCACGCGCTCGGCCGAATCGTCGATCAGTGTTTTGATTTCCTTTGCGGCTGTACCCGCGCGCTGCGCGAGCGAACGCACCTCGGAGGCGACCACGGCGAAGCCGCGTCCATGGTCACCGGCGCGGGCGGCTTCCACTGCGGCATTGAGCGCGAGAATGTTAGTCTGGAAGGCGATGTCTTCAATGACGCCAGTAATCTCTCCGATCTTCTGCGAGCTGCGGTCGATTTCCGTCATCGTATTGACGACATCGCTCACGACCTTCGAACCGCGCGCGCTCATGTTATGCGCGGATTCGGTCAGCGTTTGCGCGGTGCGCGCGTTGTCCGCGTTCTGCCGGACTGTCGCGGTGAGCTGTTCCATGCTGGCCGCCGTTTCCTGCAGCGATGCCGCCTGCTCCTCGGTGCGCTGTGAGAGGTCGTTGTTGCCGGCCGCAATCTGGCGTGTGGTGGTGGCGATGGATTCGGCGCCGCGCGCGACCTGCCGCACCGTCGCGTCGAGGCCGTCCTGCATCTGTTCGAGTCCTTCGACGAGCTGTCCCATTTCGTCGCGCGTGCGCGCCTTCAGCGGCACAGTCAGATCGCCTCGCGCGATGCGCTGGAGCGCAGCAAGCAGGCTGGCGAGCGGCACCGCGATCGAACGGCGCAAGCCGTACGCGCAGCCCACGCAGACGATCAGCCCGAATGCGATCAGCGCCACGCCAGCGAGACGCAGCCGCGCATTGAACTGCTGCGCGGCGGCAAACGCCAGCTTACCGTGCTCGTTCTTCCAATGATCGAGCGCGTCGGTAGTCGTCGAGAGCACAGTCGAGAGCGGCGACATCGTCTTCGTTGCGATCCTGTCCGCCGTCTCGCGGTCGCCCTGCTTGAGCGCATTGGCCAACGGCACGATTCCACGTTGTGCCAGCGCAGAGCGCGCTTCATCGACGCGGTTGGCGAGTACCTGCTCGTCGGGCGCAAGCTGGATGGCCCGATAGGTGCGCCACGCGCGATCCGAGTTCGACAGATGGCCGAGCGCCTTCGCGACTGCCTCCGACACCTCGGGGGCCTCGGGGTGCATCAGCGCGCGATCCAGCACCACGCGCGCGATCTCCAGCTCCAGATTGGCTCGCCCCACGGCAATCGATGCCGCCAGCTGGTTCGAGTAGGCGTAGTCCATCGCATCGTTCGAACGCTCGATGGCGAGCTGGCCGAGTATGCCGATCGCGAGGATGAGCACGCCCAGCACGCCCATCACGGCAGACAACCGGCTGGAAATGGAGAGACGAGAAAACATGTTGCCCCCGATGTTTCAGTCTGGTTCTGAAAGACTTTTTTATCGTGCTGCGAAAGCTTAGCTATCTACCCGATCAATGACGCTGCATGACGGCGCAGCTTGTCTGTTCATTCATCGCGATATCCAGCGTCGCTTTAGCTTCTTCAACCCGGAATTCGTTCGGCAACGCCACGCCGTTCTTGACCGCCGTGATCTCGGCAAGTATCGACACGGCGATCTCCGGCGGAGTACGACTGCCGATATAAATCCCGACTGGCCCGCGCAACCGGACGAGTTCGCTTTTGTCGAGATCGAAATGCTTTTCGAGCCGCTCGCGTCGTGCGGCATTGTTCCTGCGCGAACCCAAGGCGCCGACGTAGAACGCCGGCGTTCCGACCGCCTCCATCAACGCGAGGTCATCGAGCTTCGGATCGTGCGTCAACGCAATGACGGCGCAGCGCTCGTCGAGCTTCATGTCGAGCACGGTGTCGTCGGGCATCGTCCGCACGAGCGTCGTGCCCGGTACGTGCCAGGTGTCGGTGTACTCCTCTCGCGGATCGCAGACAGTCACTTGATAGTCGAGCCCGAGCGCAATCTGACAAAGATAGGTCGAGAGCTGACCGGCACCGATCACGAGCATCCGGTAACGAGGGCCGTGAACGGTCAGCAGCCGGTCTCCGTCGAAATCGACGCCGTCGGTCGCGTGCGCGGGCACGAGTCGCGCCGCGCCGCTCTTCATGTCGAGCGAACGTGCAACGAGCTGCCCGGCACCGACCCGGCGACACAGCTCGTCGATGCCGCTCGCGCGCGTCAGCGGCTCGAGTACCAGTTCGATCGTGCCGCCGCACGGCAGTCCGAAGCTATGCGCCTCTTCGGCCGAGATGCCGTACTTCATGGCTTCCGGGCGCGTCTGCTCGATACCGAGCTGGCGCACGCGGTCGATCAGATCGTCCTCGATGCAGCCGCCGGATACCGAGCCGACCACCGAGCCGTCTTCGCGGATTGCGAGCATCGCGCCTTCGGGCCGCGGCGACGAGCCCCACGTCTTGACGACGGTGACGAGCAGCACACGACGTCCGCTTTCGATCCAGCGAACGCTCGCTTTCAGCACTTCGAGATTGACGCTATCCATAAAACATCGAGGGGTTGCCTGAGCATGATGTGGGCTTCGGAAGAAGTCCGTTAATGGCGCGATAGCGCCGAGCGCAAGGACATTTCTCGCGCTGCTTCCGGCGTGATAGCCCTGTTGAGCATGAAGCAGGCAACACCGGCCGCCAGCAACGGCAACGCACCGAGAAGAAAGATCGTCCCGATCGGCGTTCCGATGGCGATCAGGACACCGGCGAGCAGCGGGCCGACGATAGCGCCGATCCGCGCTACCGCGAAGGACGCGCCGGTCGCTGTCGAGCGGATGAAGGTCGGATAGATCATGCTCGAAATTGCATTGAGGCCGATATTCCCACCCAGAACGAGCAGACCCGAGAGCAGCGCCATCGACATGGTGAGACCGGCGCCCGTGCCGACGGCCAGCCCGAGGGCCGCCACAGGAACCGCGCCGAGGATCATTGTCAGCGTCATCACCGATACGCCCTTCTTGTCGATCATCCAGCCGAAGAACCAGCTGAAGCCGGCACCAAGCTGGAACAGTGCCTGGCTGCGGGCTGCATTGGCATAGCCAATTTGATCGGTCAGCAGCGTCGTCATCCACTGCGACAGGAAGAAGTGCGTGACGAAGGAAAGACCGAGCCCGAGCCACAGGAAGGCGGTCATGGCCGAACGGCCCTCGGTGAAGAGGTGCCTCACGGGAACACCCGTGCGAGCCTTCTCCTGGATGATGAAGCGCGTGTCGTCCGCGAATTGCGCGCCAGGCTTCAGCCTGCGGGCATAGCCCAGGATGCGTTTGCTGGCAGGGTTGCGCAGCGTCAGGTAGCGGATCGATTCAGGCAGGCCCGCGAACAGGATGATGCCCACGACCACGGCGCCCGCGCCGCCCACGTAGAAGACCGAACGCCAGCCATAGGCCGGGATGATCTCTGCCGCGAGCAGGCCGCCGCCGGACGAGCCGGCGGTGTAGCCGAGGTAGAGGAGGGTAATGATCAGCCCTCGCTTACCCGAGCGGGCGTAGTCCGTGATCAGCGAGACGGCCATCGGCATACCGCCGCCGATGCCGAGCGCCGCGCAGAAACGCAGGATCGACAGTTCGACCAGGTTATGGGCGAAGGGCACGGCGAAAGTGAAGACGCCGAACAGCGCGGTCGCCAGCAGGATCGCGCGCCGTCGGCCGATACGGTCGGCCAGCATGGCGAAGACGACGGACCCCACCATCCAGCCGACGATGCTGATGTTGAACACAGGCGTCATCAGGGCCCGGTTGATGCCCCATTCCTTGATGATGCCGGGGGCGGCGTAATTCAAAGCCTGGTTGTCGAAGCCGTCCGCCAGCATCACGAGGGCGCACAGAATGAAGAGGCTCACAGTGAACCAGCTTCGCTCCTGCGTCTCGACGACCTGGGCGATATCGACGGTATTGTTTTGAGTCATGGACGTCTCCAAATGCCTCTGCTCCACGGGTTGTTGACTTTCGGCGAGCGCGTTCGCGCTTATTCGCCGTGACCGCCCGAGGCATCGCGCACCGGCGTTTCCGGCTTTACGCCGCCGCGCCGGTTGGCCCACGTACGTTCACCCGTCTCGCGCCAGCCGCCCGAGGTCGCCGCGTCTGCATACTCATCCCAGCGCTTGTCCCAGTCGCCCAGGTGATAACCGTGCCATGGCGGCTGCGGCGTGAGGCTCGGAAGCTTCAGCTCTTCCCAGATCTTGCGTGCCGCGGTCATGTATTGCTCCTTCGGCAGCGCCAGCGGCGGCATCGCGTGCTTCAGCGTCGCGTCGATCAGCAGCGTGCTTTCGAGCGGCGCGCGACCGGACTTGGGACCGTGGCCGCTGGTGCGATAGGGCGTCACATGCAGGTCGTGCGTGAAGTCGGAGCGATAGGCCAGCGACCAGAAAATCGCATCGGCATTTTCCGGGTTGATGTCCTCGGAAACCGCGATGACGAGCTTGCCGCACTGCGCCTGCAGCGTCGCGGCGCCTTGCAGGCCGCGCCAGACTTCCGCCTGCTGCGTGCCGCGCGCAAACTGCAGGAAGATCACCTTGCGCAGGTTGGTCAGCGGCTCGTGCATCACTACGCGCTTGATGCCGCGCACGCCCATCACCTTGCTCAGATGTTCGAGATACAGGGGCTCATAGGCAACCTTCTTCAGCACTGAGCTTTCGCTGGGCGTCACCTGGCTGATGATCGAGACGAAGACGGGCTTCTTCTTCATCGTGATCGCGGTGACGTGCATCGACATGTTGTAGTCTTCGAGCGCGATGTGGCCGTGGCTTTCACCGAACGGGCCTTCGGGTTCCAGCGCATCGGTGTCGATCAGACCTTCGATCACGATCTCGGCATCGGCGGGAACGACGAGATCGATGGTCTTGCAGCGCACCACTTCGACGGGCGCGCGCATCAGGCCGCCCGCCACTGCCATTTCATCCTGATCGATCTGCAGCTTCTGCGGGCCGGTGAACAGCACGGCGGGCGCGCAGCCCAGCACGATCGCGCAGGGCATCTTCTCGCCCTTGGCGCGATATTTTTCCCAGTGGAGATAACCGCCCGCACCCGACAAACGGCTCGCCATGCGCACACCTAGCCGGTTCTCCGACTTCAGCGCGGCGCGGTACGTACCCATGTTCTGGACGCCGCTTTCGGGATCTTTGGTCACGCAGAGCGTCGCGGTCAGATAGGGCGCCGCGTCGAAGCCGGGCGTGGAAACGGGCACGGGCAGTCGCGACAGGCCTTTTTCCTTCAGCGTGTCGCCGCTGATCACCACTTCCTGGCAGGGCGCCTGTTCGACCATGACGGGCGGAACCGGCTCGGCGATCGCCTCTGTCCATGCCTTTCCGATCTGCTCGACGGGCAGACCCAGGCCGGTAGCGTAGATTTCCGGCGAAGCGGCGAGACCGCCGATCAGCACCGGGATGTCATAAGTCTGGCCGTCGCCGTCGACCACGTTGGTGAACAGGAAAGCGCGGCGCTGATCTTCGTGCAGCCCGCCCTGGAACTGCCAGCGCGCGAGCGGGTGCAGCTCCGTATCCTTGTTGATCGGCCGGTCGATGCGGGTCAGCAGCCCCTTGGCCTCCAGCCGGGCGATATGGTCCTGCAAGTCGCGCGGCGCGCCGTCGGCGGTTGCCGTTCGCGAACGATCGTGAGGAGTTGATGACATTCCGTCTCCTAAATGTGAGTCCCAGCGGTTGGGTAAATCGGTGTGATTGTATGATTGCATGTCAATATTACGACTGTCAACGCGGCTTTACCGACTCACGCACAGCGCCCTGGTGCGTCCGGATGCCGTCGAACAACGGCTGGGCGTCGGGTTTGACGCGATGAATCCGGCTGGAGCCGGCTACTGAAGGGGCATCATTCAGATGCCGCCCATGCACAGGTATTTGATTTCGAGATATTCCTCGATGCCGTACTTCGAGCCTTCGCGACCGAGAGCGGATTGCTTTACGCCGCCAAACGGCGCGACTTCATTCGAGATCAGGCCGGTGTTGATGCCGACCATGCCGTATTCGAGCGCCTCGATACGCGCCAGATCCGGCCGATATCGCGGCTATAGAAGTAAGCGGCGAGACCAAACTCGGTAGCGTTTGCGGCCGCGATGGCCTCCTGCTCTTCGTGGAAGCGGAAAAGCGGGGCGACGGGGCCAAAGGTTTCCTCCGTCGCGAAGCGCATCGACGCCGTGACGCCGTCCACCACTGTCGGTTCGAAGAAGAGCTTGCCGGCCGCATGACGTTTGCCGCCCGTCAGCACGCGCGCCCCGTGAGCCACGGCGTCGGCGATATGCGCCTCGACCTTCTCGACGGCGGCCTCGTTGATGAGCGGGCCTTGCGTGACGCCGCTCTCGAAACCGTTGCCGACCTTGATGCGGGCGACGGCTGCCGTGAATTTCTCGGCGAACGCGTCGTATACACTGTCCTGCACATAGAAGCGGTTCGTGCAGACGCAGGTTTGACCGGCATTCCGGTACTTCGAGGCGAGTGCACCCTCGACTGCGGCATCGAGATCGGCATCGTCGAACACGATGAACGGCGCGTTGCCGCCGAGTTCGAGCGAGAGCTTCTTGATGGTCGGCGCGCATTGGCTCATCAGCATGCGGCCGACGGGCGTCGAGCCCGTGAACGAGAGCTTGCGCACGATCGGGTTGCTGGTCATCTCCGCGCCGATCGAGCGCGGATCGCCGACCACGACGCTGAACACCCCCGCCGGCACGCCCGCGCGATGCGCGAGCTCGGCCAGCGCGAGCGCCGACAGCGGCGTGGCTTCGGCGGGCTTCACGATCATCGAGCAGCCTGCGGCGAGCGCCGGTGCGACCTTGCGCGTGATCATCGCAGCCGGGAAGTTCCACGGCGTGATCGCAGCGCACACGCCGATCGGCTCCTTCGTCACCAGCATCCGCTTGTCGGCGGCGGGCGACGCGAGCACGTCGCCGTCGATCCGCTTCGCCTGCTCGGCGAACCATTCGATGAACGACGCCGCATAACCGATCTCGCCTTTTGCTTCGGCGAGCGGCTTGCCTTGTTCCGCCGACATGATCGTCGCGAGATCGCCGGTGTTCGCGATCATCAGCGCGTGCCAGCGCTTCAGAATGGCAGCCCGCTGTGCTGCCGTGAGCGCGCGCCAGCCACGCTGCGCGCGTTCGGCGGCTTCGATTGCGCGGCGCGTTTCGGCGCCCGTCATGAGCGGGACGTCGGCGATCTTCTCGCCGGTGGCGGGATCGTTGACAGCGAAGGTGCGCGCATCGTCGGCGCCGCACCATGCGCCGTCGACATAGGCGAGCGTGCGCAACAGGCTCGCGTCCGCGAGCCGGGAAAGCAGGTTGGATTCGGTCATGGTCATCGCAATAGCGGGCAATAGGCGGCAAAGGGCGGTCCGCCGCGCTTGCGTCGCGGCAGACCTGAGGAGGGTGAAAGCGGAACGGCGCGCGCGTTATGACTCTTGCGGCTCTTGCGGCGGCTCTTTCCAGCGCTTGACCACGCCCGTCTCGATATCGAACAGATCGAGCATGCGGCCAATGGTGTGATCGACGATGTCGGCGATCGTCTGCGGCTTCGAGTAGAACGCAGGGACGACGGGCGCGATGATCGCGCCCATGTCCGACAGCTGCACGAGCGTGCGCAGATGCCCGCCATGCAGCGGCGTTTCGCGCACGCCGAGCACGAGACGCCGGCGCTCCTTCAGCACGACGTCGGCGGCGCGGCTGATCAGCGAACTCGTGATGCCCGTCGCGATCTCGCTCATCGAGCGCACCGAGCACGGCACGATCAGCATGCCTTTCGTCTTGAACGAGCCCGACGAAATGGCCGCACCGATATCGCCCGCCGCATACCACTTCGACGCACGCGCTCGCAGGTCGACCGCGCGGAAGTCGGTTTCGTAGGTCATCGTCAGCTCGGCGGCCTTGCTGATCACGAGATGCGTCTCGACGCCCGCCTCGGCGAGCAGTTCGAGTGCGCGAATCCCGTAGATCACGCCCGACGCGCCGGTGATGCCGACGATGATCCGTTCCGGAGTCCTGTTATTCGTTGCCACGATCGCTCTCGACGCCACGTACCGGCGAATTCGGCTCGACGCCGCTACGGCGCCGAGCATGGTAGGACGCGTCGCGCTGCATCCATTCGCCGCGCGTCGCCTGCTCGGCGTTGCGGTCCCATTCTTCCGTCCAGTCGCCGAGCGAGTAGCCGTACCACGGCGACTCCGGCTTCAGCTTCGGCAGGCCGAGGCGTTCCCACAGCGCCTTCGCGTTCTCCATGTATTCCTTCTTCGGCAGCGCGAGCGGTGGCATCGGCGCTTTCATTGTCGCGTCGATCAGCATGGCCGAATCGAGGCCCATATCGTGGTCCGAGCGCGGACCGTGGCCGTGCTCGCGGTACGAAATCAGCTTCACGTCCTCGACCGGGTTGCAGCGATAGCCCATCGCCCAGAACACGGCGTCGGCGTTGTCGGGATCGATGTCGTCGTCGATCGCGATCACGAATTTGCCGATTGCAGCCTGCAACGACATCGTGCCGTACAGCGCCCGCCAGATTTCGGTCTTCTTCGAACCGCGCTCGAACTGCAGGAATACGAACCGACGCAGATTCGTGAGCGGCTCGTGCAGCGACACTTTCTTGATGCCGCGAATGCCGAGTTGGTCGCGCAGATGGCGCAGGAACATCGGCTCATACGCGAGACGTTTGATGACGCTCGATTCGGACGGCGTGACCTGCGAGATGATCGACGTCAGCACGGCATCTTTGCGGCGCGTGATGGCCGTGACTTCGATCGAGAGGTTGTAGTCTTCGAGCGCGACGTAACCGTGGCTTTCGCCGAACGGACCTTCTGGTTCGAGGTATTGCGGATCGACGTAACCTTCGACGACGACTTCCGCTTCGGCGGGCACCAGCAGATCGACCGTGCGGCCCTTGACGACGCGGATCGGCGCACCGGCGAGGCCGCCGGCGACACTCAGTTCATCGACGTTCGGGCGCAGCTTTTGCGGGCCCTGGAACGCGACGAGAGGCGGTGCGCCGAGCACGATGGCGACGGGCATCTTCTCGCCCTTCGCCGCGTACTTGCGCCAGTGATCGAGACCGCCCGCGCGCAGGTTCACGAGCATCATCATGCCGAGGCGCGTGGCCGACTTCAGGTGGCCGCGATACGTGCCCATGTTCTGCACGCCCGTTTCCGGATCGCGCGAGATAACACCCGTCATCGTCATGTACGGCGCGGCGTCGAAGCCCGGCGTCGAGATCGGCAGCGGCAGCGATTCGAGGCCGTTGCCGGGACCTTCGAGGTCCTTGCCTTCGATCACGATGTCATGCACGGGTCCGCTTTCGACCACGACGGGCGGCACGGGATTGTCGATCGCGCGATTCCAGGCGTCGCCGATATCGTCGAGCGACGAAACGTTCATGCCGATCCGGTAGATCTCCGGATTCGCGGCAATGCCGCCCACGATCACGGGGATATCGTACTTGCGGCCCTTGCTGTCGACGATATTGGTGAAGAGGAACGCCTTGCGATCGGCTTCGGGAATGCCGCCGCGGAACTGCCAGCGCACGAGCGGATGCATCTCGGTGTCCTTGTTGACCGGTTCGTCGATCCGGTACAGCAAACCTGCCGCTTCGAGGCGTGCGATGTGTTCGTGCAGGTCCGCGTAATCCTCGTTCGCGGAAGACCTGGAAGTGATGTCTTGATCAGCCATGGCTAGAGTCCCGTGAAGCGCCGCGTTGCGCGGCGCCCTTATTGCTTGAAGTGTTGCCCGACGCGCGCGAGGCGCGATACGTCGGTGATGTACAGCGTGCAGCGGTGATGTATCAACGGCGCATCGACGTCATCGCGTTCGCGAGCGACGCACCCGCGACTTCGCTCGCGAGCGAGAAGTCGGGGATCGTGATCTCGCGGAAATATGTTTTCAGCGTCGCGATGGCGATCCGGTCGCGTGTGCAGATCGAAGCGACCATCGCGTCCGCACGCTCGGCCAGTTTTGCAGCCGGCACGACTTCGGCGACGATGCCCCACTCGCGCGCATTCGCGGCGTCTATCGTCTCCGTCAGGTAGACCATGTGCGCGGACGCCTTCGGCGGCACTTTGTGGCGCAGCACCGACAGCACGAGCGTCGGCGGGAGGTTCTTCTGCAGCTCGGGCAGGTTGAAGCGTGCACTGTCCGACGCGATGGCGAGATCGCATGCGGTGACGAGCGCGCAGCCAAACCCTTCCGCATCGCCTTGCACTTCGGCGAGCAGCGGCACTTCGCTTTCGTGCATCGCGCGGTAGACGTCGAGAATCGGATCAGCGACGTTGCGGCGGAACTGTGCGGACGTCGGCGGCGTGGCCGGCGGCGCGCTGACCGCGCGGCCGCGGCAGAACGCAGGACCGGACGCGCGGATGCGGATGATCTTCACGTTGGTGTCGCGGCCGGCCTTGCGGATGTCGGCGGCGAGCGCGCGCATGGCGTCGAGCGTCAGCGTGTTGCCGAGGTCCGGCTGGGAGAGGGTGATCCGGTATTCGGATTCGTGGAGCGCCGTGGTGAATTCGGTCGTCATGGAGTAAAGGTCCAAACAATGAAAACAGGGAAGGGGCGCCCGCGCTGAGCGGGCGCCTGCGCAGGTCAGCGCGCGTAAGCGCCCGCCTCCTTGAGCTTCTGGAACACACGCTGCGGTACGAGCGGTGCTTCGGTGAATTCGACGCCGTATTCCGAGAGCGCGTCCTCCATCGCCGCGACGATCGCCGCTGCGGCCGGAATAGTGCCGCCTTCGCCCGCGCCCTTGACGCCGAGCGGGTTCAACGGCGACGGCGTTTCGAGGTGCACGATGTCGATGTTCGGCACGTCGGTCGCCATCGGCAGCAGGTATTCGCCGAAGTTCGTCGTGGTCGGTTGCGCGTTCTCGTCGTATTGCATCCATTCGAGCGTTGCGTTGCCGATGCCGTGCGCGATCGAGCCGATCACCTGGCCATCGACGATCATCGGATTGATGAGCTTGCCCGAATCGTGTGCCATCACGTAGTTGAGGATCGTGATGTGGCCCGTCTCGCGATCGACTTCGAGTTCGACGACAGCGGTGCCATTGCAGTACGTCGACTGTGCGGGCGAGAAGTATTTCGTTTCCTCGAGGCCGGCGGTGAGGCCCTCAGGCATCGTGAAACCCGGCATGCCTTGCGAGATCTTCGCGAGCTGGCCGTAGCTCATGCGCTGTTCGATGCCCGAGCGTCGCGCCACATGGCCCTCGACGAGCACAAGGTCGGCGGGTTCGCACTTCCACAGATGGGCGGCGAGCGTGAGCATCTTTTCGCCCACGGCCTGAGCGGCAATGTAGACCGAGTTGCCGGCATTGACCGTCACGCGGCTGGCGAACGTGCCGACACCCATCGAGATGCCGCCTGTATCGCCCGTAATGACGTCGATCGTTTCGAGCGGCACGTTCAGCTGTTCGGCGCAGATCTGTGCGAAGGTCGTCTTGTGGCCCTGGCCTTGCGGCGAGGCGCCCGTGATCACGACGACGCGGCCGTTCGCCTGCACGCGCACCGTGGCGCCCTCGAACGGTCCCATGCCGGTGCCTTCGACGAAGCTCGCCATGCCGATGCCGATGAAGCGGCCTTCGCGGCGTGCCTCGGCTTTGCGTTCGGCAAAGCTCGCGTAGTTCGCGCGCTCGAGCGCGGCTTTCTGGCAGGCGGGATAGTCGCCGCTGTCGTAGCGCAGCGGACTGCCGTCGCGATAGATGAAGCCCGCGTCATAGGGCATCTGCTCCGGCTGGATCAGATTGCGCCAGCGCAGCTCCGCGCGATCCATGCCGAGTGCGCGCGCGGCCTTGTCGAGAATCCGCTCCATCGCGAACACCGCCTGCGGACGGCCTGCACCGCGCACGGGCGAGGTTGCGCACTTGTTCGTGTAGACGACATCGAGCTTCGCGGCCATCGCGGGGATCACGTAAGGGCCAGGGGTCGTCGTGATCGAGATGTACGGCGTGATGATGCCCCACGGCAGGAACGCGCCGTTGTCGTGCACCATCTCGAGTTTCACGCCCCGAATCTTGCCGTCGTTTCCGAGCGCCATGCGCACGCTCCACCACTGGTCGCGCTCCTGCGTGACGGCGAGGAAGTGCTCGCGCCGGTCCTCGATCCATTTGACGGGACGCTTGAGCGCAACCGCTGCGATCGCGACGAGCGCTTCCTCCGGATAGAACGGCAGCTTTGGACCGAAGCCGCCGCCGACGTCGTTCATCAGCACGCGCAGCTTCTCGGCATCCCATTCGAGCAGTTCGACGAGGTTCTTCTTCTCGTGGTGCGGTGCCTGACCCGACGACCAGACGGTCAACTCGCCGTTGGTCGCGTGGTATTCGGCGAGATAGCCGCGCGTCTCCATCGGATGCGCGGACCCCCGGTTCTGCCAGTACGTTTCCTCGACGACGTGCGGCGCATCGTTGAAGGCGGCGTCGATATCACCGAAACCCATTTCGATATGCGCGACCACATTGTCTTTTGCGTCGGTGTGGCAAAGCGGCGATTCGGGACGCAGTCCGTCGCGGCAATCGGCGACGGCGGGCAGCGGGTCGTATTCGATCTCGATCAGACCACATGCGTCTTCTGCGATATAGCGGTTGTCCGCGACGACGAACGCCACCGCTTCGCCCGCGAACGTCACTTCCGTCGACGCGAGCAGTTCCTGGGTACGCTCGAAGCGGATCGCCGGATTCGGCAACATCGACGGCGCACGGCCGCGTGCGCGGCCGCTGAGATCCGCGTGTGTGTAGACGGCGTGCACGCCCTTGAGTTCGCGGGCCGCAGTGCAGTCGATCGAGACAATCTTGGCGTGCGCGTGCGGGCTGCGCAGCACCGCGGCTTGCAGCATGTTCGGCAGGTGCACGTCGTCCACGTAGGAGCCCTGGCCCTGCAGCAGCTTTTTGTCTTCGGTGCGCGCGACGCGCTTGCCGATGTAGCGCTGGTCGGTGGGTGCACCCTTCAGGTCGGAAATTTCCATCGTGTTACTCCGTAGCGTGTGCTGCCGGTGCCGCCGGCGTAGCAGCACGCTGATCGCGAATGCGCTGTGCAGCGAGCAGGGCGGCAGCCACGATCGGCTGATAGCCCGTACAGCGGCAAAGATTGCCCGTGATCGCTTCGCGGATTTCGGCTTCCGTCGGCGAGTCCGTTTCGTTCAGCAGTTCGGTCAGCGTCATCAGCATGCCGGGCGTACAGAACCCGCATTGCAGCGCGTGCGTTTCGCTAAAGGCCTTCTGCAACTCGTTGAGCGTGCCATCGGCGTGGGCGAGCCCTTCGACGGTGGTCAGCGAGCGGCCGTTCACCTGGGCGGCGAGGGTCAGGCAGGCACGCGCGGTGCGGCCTTCGATCAGCACGGTGCAGGCACCGCATACGCCGTGCTCGCAACCGTAGTGCGTGCCGGTGAGATTGAGGTCGTGACGCAGGAAATCACCGAGCATGCGGCGCGATTCCACCTCGTGCTCATAAGCGGTGCCGTTGACGACGACTCTGACGATACGAGTCTCCATGTCCATCTCCTCTGTCACTCTACGATTGTCTTGCGACGCGCGAGAACGCCCGTTTCAGCGCTCTTTCGGTCAGGACGCCGGCGAGATGCTGGCGGTAGTCGGTACTCACGTGCGCGTCGGTCATCACGTCGAGCGCGCGGGCGGCGTCGCTCGCGATACGCAGCGCGCTTTCGTCCATCGGGCGTCCACGCAGGGACGTCTCGACCTCTTGCATCCGTACGGGGCCGGGCGCAACACCGCAGATCGTCAGCGATACGCGGTCGAGGCGTCCTTGCGCATCCGCGGTGCAAAGCGCCGCGACACCGACGATTGCGTAATCGCCATGGCGCCGCGCGAACTCTTCGAATGCATAGCCATGACCTTCGGGCCAGATATCGAGCGAGATGCCGGCGAGCAGTTCGCCTTCTTCGAGCGCGGGAGTCATGTACATCAGCGCCCAGTCGGACATCGGCAGCTCGCGGCGCTTGACTGCGCCGTCTTCGTAGCGGGCGATCGTCAGCACGCCGTCGAGCGCGGCGGTGAAGCACGGCTGCTCCGACGACGGATCCAGCTGGCACAGGCTGCCGCCGAGCGTGCCGCGGTTGCGGATCTGCTTGTGGCTGACGAGCTGGTATGCCTCGCGGATCAGCGGTGCGCGCTTCGTGACGAGCGGCGACAGTTCGATGTCACGTTGCCGTGCCATCGCGCCGATGTGAAGGCGGCCATTGCGCTCTTCGATGCGGGTCAGTGCCTCGACGCCGTTCAGGTCGATCAGGTGACTCGTCATCAGATACCGGAAGTTCATCATCGGCATCAGCGACTGGCCGCCGGCGAGCACTCGCGCGTCCTCGAGCGTCCCGAGCAACCGCGCGGCTTCGTCGACGGTGGTCGGCGCGTGATACTGGAATTCACTGGGTTTCATGCGTGCTCCGATAGTGCGGCGGTGACTTCTTCAGTGATGCTGCTTGACCCCGAAGAGCCGCGTGAAGAAATTCCGGATCGATTGCCACATCGCCTTGCGCATGAGTGCGCCGGCGTCCAGCGGCGCGACGGGTGCCGGTGCGGGCGGCGGGCGGCGCGCTTCGGTGGCCGGCCTGGGCGCATCCGGTGCCGCTGCAGTGGCGGCGGGCGCACCAGGCTCGCTCGCGGTCTCCTGTGCGGCGGCGGGAGCGGCCTGTGCGGCCTGGGCGGCGTGCGCGGAGTCCGCTTCGATGAGGGCGGCAAGGTTCTTCGCGAACTGGTTCAGCAGTTGCTGCGAGAGCGCCTCGATCATCCCGGCGCCGCGCCCGTACTGCGCGACCGTGCCCGACAGATTGACGTCCGACACGACGTCGACTTTCGTCTTGCCGCCGCCCGCGTCGGCGACGGCTGCGTTGATCTGCGCTTCGGCGCCGCCGCGGCCTTTCGTGTCGGTGCCACTGGCGGACACCACGACCGCGTGGTCGGCGTCGTTCTGTTCAGCAATCTTGAATTTGCCCGCGAACTTCAGCGTGAGCGGGCCAAGCTTGACGGTGAAGCCGCCCTTGTAGCTGCCGTCGGGCTGCTGTTCCTTGAGTTCCGCGCCCGGAAAGCACGGTGCGGACCGTTCGATGTCGATCATCGTTGCCCACACATCCGTGGGCGGTGCATCGACCGTGAAAGACGATCGGATTGTGATTGCCATGGTGCCTCCTGGGAGCGATCGGCCCGTGCGGGCGCCGCTCCATTTATCTGGTCACTACTGAGCCGCGTGGCGCGTGAAACTGTCCCAACGCTCGGGCGAGCTCGCGTTTCATTTCATTCAGTGAGCGTCGACAGAAAAACGTCGAATATCGCTGCGAAGACTGCGTGCATGTCGAACGCACCAAAATGCGCGGCACCCGGCACCACGACGAAACGGCTGTGCGGCAGCGCGTCAGCGATCTTCTGCGATACGGCCGGCGGAATGCTCGCATCGGCATCGCCCGCGACGACGAGCGCCGGTGCGGCCACGCCCGGCAGTTCGCCGAGATTGTCGAGCAGCGAGATGGCCTGCCAGTTCGCGCTCCAGCTGTACCAGTCGTCCGCGGCGAGCCGCTCGCGACACTTCTGGACGAGGTCGGGGCGCGGCGTGTCCGTGAGGAACCAGCGCGTGATCGTTTCGTCGATCACTTCGGTCATCGAACCTTGTCGGCTCATGTCGCCGCGCGCGAGAATGCGCGGGCGCACTTCGTCGGGAAAGCCACCCGCTGTTCCGCAGAGAATCAGCGCGCCAACGAGCGCAGGGAACTGGATCGCAACACGCTGCGCAATCATGCCGCCCATCGATACGCCAATCAGCGTGGCGCCCGTCAAGCGTTCCTGGCGTAGCACTGCGGCGACGTCGGCCGCGTGATCGGCAATCGTGATGGGGGCGGTGACGGCGCTCGAATGACCGTGACCGCGAATATCGATCGAGACGACGTCATATGATGCGGCCCAATGCTCGACGTACTCGTCCCACCAGCTTCGGTCGACGCCGATCGGATGAAGCAGAACCAGCGGCCGGCCCGACCCGCGACGGGAATAGGCGATGCGGCCGGCTGGGATTTCGCAGAAAGTTGAATGAGACATGGCTTGAACGGGGAAGGCGCGGGGTACGACAGGTGAATCGTGCGATTGGCTACCGGCTCGGCAACCCGCAGCGCGAGACACCTGCATCCCCTGAACTACCAGGCATGCGCGCCTGGGATGAGATGCCGGGTCGCCGGGCGACGTCACGAACCGCAAGCTGTCTTCAGGCAGTCGCCGCGGCTTTCGCCTTCAGGTCGAGTACGACCGCCTTCGCGCGACGCAACCCTTCAGCCGCAACGGGAATGCCTGCATAGACGCCTGCCTGCAGCACTACCTCGGCGATTTCCTCTTCCGTCACACCGTTGTTCACTGCACCGCGGGTATGAACTTCGAATTCGTGCCAGCGCCCGAGCGACGCCAGCATCGCGAGGTTCAGCATGCTGCGCGTTGCGCGCGTGAGACCCTGGCGGTTCCACACATTGCCCCAGCACACGTCTTCCGTGTATTCGCGGAAGACGGTGTCGAAAAGATGGGGGTCGGCGTCGCCTGCAGTGTGGCTCGCGCCCAGCACTTCCTTGCGAATCTGTGCGCCGATGGCACGACGTTCGGACAGCGTGATGTCTTCCATGATTATCCTTCGGGTTGGTTCAGCAGTTGTAGGATTGTATAATTGGAAGACAGTATCGGAGCTTCGTTTTCGAATGTCAATATGATTGTATTACGAAGTTTTGGCGGAGATCTTCTCAATTCATACGACAAAGGGATGGAATGAATACCAACAGACTGGTAGTCCGACCGGTAGCAACGCTGCGCCAGCAGGTGATCGACAGCTTGCGAGGGTGCATCAGCGATCTTACTTTCAAGCCGGGTGACCGCCTGGTCGAGCGCGAACTGTGCGAAATGTTCGGTGTGAGCCGCACGCTCGTTCGAGAGGCACTGAGTCAGTTGGTGGCCGAGGGACTCGTGCAGATCATTCCGCACAAGGGCCCGATCGTTTCCGTCATGACGGGCGAGGAGGCGAGAGGGCTTTATGAAGTGCGCGCGGTACTCGAGGCGCTAGCGGGCCGCCAGTTCACCGAGCGGGCAACGGACGAGCAGCGCAACGTGCTGAAGCAGGCGTTGAGCGAACTTGCGTCGCTACGGCACATGCAGGGGCCGGACGCTACGATGCGGTTCCTGAAACAAAAGGCGCAGTTCTACGAGGTGATGCTCGAGGGCGCCAGCAATCCAGTGCTCACGGAGATGCTGCGTCTTGTTCATACGCGGGTGATGATGCTGCGCGCGACGACGCTCTCGCAAGAAGGGCGTCTGCCGCAAAGCTATGACGAAATTGCGACGATCGTCGACGCAATTATGCGAAACGACGCCGATGCGGCGG
The DNA here is from genome assembly GCF_900007165.1 of Paraburkholderia piptadeniae. GTDB lineage: Bacteria > Pseudomonadota > Gammaproteobacteria > Burkholderiales > Burkholderiaceae > Paraburkholderia > Paraburkholderia piptadeniae. The sequence continues at coordinate 28,664 of NZ_CYGY02000051.1, read as the reverse complement.
CAGCGGCGTGCAAGCGCCATGTGGAGCAAGCGGAAAGGCTGGCCGTTCAAGTGCTTGCCGTAGCGGCCAACAGTTAGTCGACTGAAACGCCACTCCTCCCGGTTTCTTCCGCACCCGATACGTTTGCCATAGCCTGGAGGGTTCGCATCGCGGCGTGTCGGGTTGTGGATCGTCCTGTCAACAGACCTGGTCTTCCCTCATCGACGGGCCGCCGGAAGTGTCTGTCTCATTGTGCGTCAGACGCTGCCAGGCGGACTCCGATGTTTAACGCATCGAGTCGTAATACAATAATCTGTATTGCAATCTAATTGCATTACGCTATACTGCGCCCAATGACAAAACGGGCACCACGACCCGTACCAATCAAAATCGCCCGCTTTCGCGGCGAGAGATCAGGAGACGGGACAATGGGCACAACGCAGTGCGCGAAGCCGGCGTCGGCGGCTTCGGCCGAGCCTCAAGGATTCAGGTTGTCGCGCTATCAGTGGCTGGCGCTGATTTCGGCGTTCCTCGGCTGGATGTTCGATTCGATGGATCTGAATCTCTTCACGCTCGTGCTCGTGCCGAGCGTCGGCCAGCTGCTGCATAGCACGGATGCGACCGAGATCAGCAAGATCGGCAGCTACATCATTGCGGGCAAGCTGCTCACGTGGGGCATCGGCGGCGTGCTGTTTGGGGTGGCCGCCGACCGCTTCGGCCGCTCGCGCGTCATGGGCTGGACCATCCTCATCTACGCGGCCTTCACGCTGCTGAGCGCCTTCTCAAGAACATGGACGGAACTCGCTGTCGCGCAGGCGATGGCCGGTTTCGGCATCGGCGGCGAATGGGCGGCAGGGGCCGCGCTCGTCGCCGAATCGTGGCCGGGCCGGCAACGCGCCCGTGCGATGCAGATCATGCAGATGGCGTTCGCGTTCGGCTTTCTCGCGGCGGCGCTCGACAATCTGCTGCTCGGCCGCTTCGGCTGGCGGGTCGTGCTCGGCGTGGGCGCCGCGCCCGCGCTCGTCACGATTCTCGTGCGCCGCTTCGTCCCCGAGCCGCAACGCTGGGTGCAAGTGCGCGACAGCGTCATCGCCGAATCCGCGATGCAAACTTTCACCGCCATCTTCGCGCCAGGACTTCGCCGCAAGACGATCATCGGCGTGGTCGTCTCGTCGGCGGCCATGCTCGGCTGCTGGGGCGGTCTCACGTTCCTGCCGAGCTGGATTCATCAGCTGTCGGTCACGGCTACCGATCATCGCGACATCGGCACGACGGTCAGCTACGCGTTCATTCTCATGATGATCGGCGCAACGCTCGGCTATCTGTCGCTGATCTGGATGCTCGATGCACTTGGCCGCCGAATGTCGTATTTCATCTTTTCGGCAGGATCGCTCGTGATATCGCTGGTGCTGTTCATGATGGTGCATGACATCGGCGGGGTGCTGTGGCTGATGCCCGTGTACGGTTACTTCGTGATCGGCGCGTTCGGCACATTTGCTGCCTATCTGCCCGAACTTTTCCCGACCCGCGTGCGTGCGACGGGGCAGGGCTTTTGCTGGAACATGGCCCGTGCGCTGACAAGTATTGGTCCCATCGCCGGCAACGCCGTGGTCGCGAAGTTCGGTTCGTTTCCGGCAGCATCGGCGGCGGTGTCGCTGCTCTTTATCGTCGGCATGGTGTCGGTCTGGTTCGGTCCCGAGACGAAGGGCATTCCTCTCGATAACTAAGGATCACTGAAGACACGGGCGGCGAGCTGTCTGTCACGGAAATACAGCTGTTTCCTTCGTGCGATGGCGTATGAAGGGAAAGGGTGCGATGCGGCCATGGTCTGCTTCGCCGGACAGGATTTCGTATTTGATCAATGGAACACACCTTGAGCACAAACATACCGAAACCCGGCGCTGCGATCCGGGAGGCCGCCGCAGAGCATGCGTCTGCGCGCGTCTTCGACGTCGGAATCAACGAGCGGTTGCCACTCTCGCAACTGGTCGTGCTTGCGCCGCAGAACGTTTTCGGCATGACGGGCATGTTTGTGTTCCCGGGAATCCTCGGCCGCGCATTTCATCTGCCCGATCCGCAGATCGCGTACCTGTACGGGATGACCTTCATGTCGTGCGGGATCGTCACGATCCTGCAATCGGTGCTGCTGTTGCGTTTGCCCGTCGCGCAGGGCCCTTACGCGGGCAGCTTCGGTGCGCTGCTGACGGTCGGGCATTTGCAGTCAGGCGGGCTCGGCACGGCGTTCGGATCGTTCTTCGCCGCTTCGCTGATCTGGTGTCTGCTCACGGCGCCGATCCGCGGACGCAGCGTGGCGGGCATGTTCGCGCGGCATCTGCGCCTGCCCATCATCTCCGGGATGATCGTGATGCTGATCATGGTGCAGATCTCCAGCGTCGCGCTGCCGACCTGGATCGGCAGCCCTAAAAGCCCCGGCTTTCCGGTCGTGAACCTGCTGTCCGGCGCGGTCGCCGTGGCGGGTATCGTGTTCGCGATGCTGTGGGGCGGCCGCCGGTTGCGCCGCGTTGCGATCCTGCTCGGCCTCGCGCTCGGCACGTTGGCCTACACGCTGTTCCAGCCGGTGTCGTTTGCGGCGGTGGCGGCCGCGCCGTTCGTCGTCGAACCGCACGTCTTTCCGTTCGGCTTCGGCGTGCGCCCCGATCTCGTTGCGGTGTTCCTGCTCGTGCTGATTCCGGCAGGCATGGGATCGATGGCCCTGTACCAGACAGTCGCTGAGTGGGGCCAGGAGACGCTCAGTCCGGGCCGCATGTCCGAAGGTCTCTTCGGCGTGGCGATCGGCTCGGTTGTCGCGGCAATGTGGGGTGGCTTCAGCACGATCGCATATCCAGACAACATCGGCATTCTGCGTGCGACGCGTGTCGGTTCGCGCTACGTGACGCTCGCGGCAGGCATCCTGCTGATCGTGCTCGGTGGCTGCGTGAAGTTCGACATGCTGCTCGTCGTCGTGCCGATCCCGGTAATCTCAGCGGCCGCGACGCTGCTCTTTGGCATCGTCTTCATGCACGGCGTGCACATTCTCGCGCAGGTCGAATGGGACGATCAGCGGCTGATCGCAGCGGGACTCGCGTTTCTCGTTGGCCTCGGTGGTCTCTTCATCTCGCCTGAGGTCATTCATGCGATGCCGCTGATGCTGCAGCTCGTGCTTCAGCAGCCGGTGATCTCCGGTGGTCTTACGCTGGTGGTACTGCACACGCTGCTTTGCTCGAAGCAGCAGCCGAAAACATCGGCGGCCGCGCACGCCCGCGCGCAGAACCAGGCTTAAACAAGGCCGTAAAACCTGTCCGGGCGGGCCGCCCACCCCGGACCTTTCGACGCTCTGCCGTTTCTGAAGATCGTGCACAGACATCGATAAAGTGTGTCAATACAAATTTGATATTTTGCACTGCGAATTAACAATGCGATGGGCCGCACGGGTTTCCCGTATGAGATCGCCGCCCGCTGATCGGGCTGGATCTTCGTGCATTCAAGGTTGACGGCACGGGAAGGGTGCGCATTGGCGCATATTCCCCGTCCTACAAATTGAACGATGTTAATGGAGGAGATATGTTGAAGACTGGAGGAGCAGGTGGCGGTGCATGCAGGATTGGCCTGTGGCGTTCGCTGGCAGCCATGACCTTGTTGGGGCTTTCGGGCGGTGTGGCTCACGCACAAAGCAGCGTTACGTTGTACGGCTCGCTGGACGGCGGGCTGCGCAATCTCGTGAACGGTACGAAAGCAGGCGGTGCGGCGCTGACGATGGCATCGAACGGCGTCTTCAAATCGAATCGATGGGGCTTTTTCGGCGTCGAGGACCTGGGCGGTGGATACTTCGTCCGCTTCGATCTGGAAGCGGGGTACATTCTGTCGACGGGCGCCAACAGCAGCACGACCAATCAGTTGTTTCAACGTAATTCCACGGTCGGGTTCGGCGGACCGTTCGGCCAGGTCGACATCGGCCATCAGTTCACGCTGCAACACCGGCTGATCAGGGACTTCGAACCGTTCAACCTGCGCTATCTGGGCATTACCGAAGCGGCGGCGATTTCGGGCGGCACCAGCGGCCGCGACGACAACGCGATCCATTACCACGGCGATTTCGGTCCGTGGACGGCGCGCGCGGTCTACGCACCGGGCGGCATCGCAGGCAGTCTTGCCAGCGGGACGATGCTCGCGGGCGGCCTGAATTACCACACAAAAATGTTCAAGTTCGGTGCAGGCTACACGCACCGCTCGAACCCGCTTTCGACCACGGCGGCCACGACCCCGTATTTTGCCAACAATCAGTACACGGCAGGCGGTGCCGTTTCGCTTGGTCCCGTCGAAGTCATGGGCGGATATTCGCTTGCCATGCAATCCGTTCCCTCGACGGTGCACGGCGCGACGCGCAACCAGTACTTGTGGGGCGGTATGCGCTACGAGGCGACGCCGTTCTTGAATGTAACGGCCGCGTACTACGACAACAAAAACTCGACGGCCGGCGTGGACGGCCGGAAGGACGTGGCCATTCTGGGCGTTACCTATGCGCTATCGAAACGGACCCTGCTTTACGCTGACATCGACTACACGCATTTCACGGGCGTCTACGTGAGCAATGCCACGCTGAACCCGTCCGGGCACGAGAAACAGACGGGCGTCTCGTTCGGTATGAACCACGATTTCTAAGACTCGCTGACACACGCTGCACGAGGGGGCGCAGACGCGCGCCCTCACCGCTTTGAAGAAGATTCCGGCCGGAAGGCTCGATCGAATCGAGGGTGGCACCGTCAATCTCAGGATACGTACGCACAGTTGCGATCTGCAAAGAGGGTTGGCAAAGCTTTACATAGCGACCCGCACCAGCCCTCGCGGACGCGTCACCGCGTCAGCTTCGCAAGGCGAGGGAGCAGTTCGAGTGCACTGTCGCGGTTGATCGCCGCATGCTGTTCTGAGGATAGCCCGCCGTAGGCATCAAACATCGCGGTGAACGACGCGCCCACCGACGCCGGCGCATAGGGATAGTCGCTGCCATACAGGATGTGTCCAGGTTTCGCGAACGTCGTGAGGCTCGGCAGCGCCGCCGGACTCGAAGACAACGCCGTGTCGAAATAGAAGCGCTGAAAGAGCACAAGGAGGTCATCCGTCAACGGCACGTCCACACGCACGCCCGGCGCCAGTTCGGCGCAGCGGTATGCCACATACGGCAGGAAGCCGCCCGCGTGGGACAGGATCACGCGTACGTTCGGATAACGGCCAATCACGCCGTTGAGCACGAGCTGGACCGCGGTGCGCGTCGTGTCGAATGGATAGTCGAGCATCGGTCCGGGCATGCCCCTTAGCGTCTCGATGCCCGGCTTGGCCGGGTGAACGAACACGACAGCATGGCGCCGGTCGAGCGCGGCCCACATGGGTTCGAATGCGGGATCGCCAAGATACTGGCCACCATAGTTGCTGAGCAGGACGACGCCGTCGGCGTTCAGCGCGTCGAACGCATGATCGATCTCGAGCAGCGCGCCGGTCATGTCCGGGAGCGGGATGGTGACGAAATGGCCGAAGCGCGCCGGATATCGGGCGACGATGTCGGCCGTGTATTCGTTGACTCGGCGCGCGATGTCACGCTTCTCATGGGCGGCCCATCCCTGCACGCCAGGTGCGGTCAGCGACAAGACGCCGGTGGCGATCTGCAGCTTGTCCATGAACGCGATAGCGCTGTCAGGACTCCACGTAGGCATATGCCAGCCGGAGGGATCGCCACCGTGCGACGGCAGCGTGTCGGCCCAGAACGGCGGGACGACATGTTGGTGGACATCAATACGGTTTTTCGCGGTCATGGTCGGTTCCTGTACGAATAACACTGGGGGTAGCGTCGTGAGATCAGGATGCGCCGACTTGTGTTTTCATTCCGATAGATTAAAGTTCGAAATTAGTCACTTTCAGTAATCAATCGATCCACATGGACCTGCGTCATCTGCGCTACTTTCTCGCAGTCGCCGAAGCAGGGCATTTCGGGCGGGCGGCTGAGAGGCTGCACATCGTGCAGCCCGGGCTGAGCGTCCAGATCCGCGCGCTAGAGGAAGAACTGGGCGCCACGCTGTTCGTGCGAAGCACGCGCAAGGTGGCGCTGACAGACGCCGGCAAGCTGTTTCTGGTCGAGGCACGGCGGACGATTGAGCAAGCTGAGCGGGCCAAGCGCCTGGTCCAGCGCGCAGCGCGCGGGGAGACTGGTGTGGTACGGATCGGCTTCGTCGGCAATGCGGTTGCAGCAGGGACCTTGTCCGACGACTTGCTCGCGTTTCATGGCGCATGGCCGAACGTCGCGCTCGAACTGCACGAGATGGCACCCGCTGCCCAGCAGGAAGCGATCCTCGCGGATCGCCTCGACATCGGCTACTGCCCGGCGTTCGGCGTCGAATTCGATGCGAAGCTCGCGGTGCGCCTGATCGGAAGTTGGACATGGGAGGTCGTGATGAACAGCAGTCATCCTTTCGCCAACCGACGCTCCCTGTCCCCCGCCACGCTCGCTGACGAGCCGTTCATCCTCTATGCAGCCGATGGGGACGACGAAGGTCAGCTCACGATCCTGCGTCAGGTGCTGGGAAAGGAACCTCGTATCGCACACAAGGTAAGCAGCACGCTGTCCGTCCTGGCACTGACGGGTGCGGGACTCGGGCTGGCACTCGCGCCCGCGCCGCTGAGCAGGATCGCGGCCCCGAATGTGGTCTACCGGAAACTTGCGGGGCGTGGCCTGAAGGCGGAACTGGTCGCGATCAGCCGGATCGGTGGAGAGTGGGGAGCCGTTCAGCGCTACCTCGAGATGCTGGGCAATCGTGCCGCGTGACCATCACCTCGCTGCGCTGATTGTCGTCACCAGCGAGCGATCGTCGTCGACGTGCGGATAAAGACTGGTTTTGCTGAGCGACGCATGCCCGAGGTTGGCGCACACTTCGAATGCCGCGCCGGGTTCGCACGGTCGTACCGGCCGCGCCGACGAGACATCCTTGACGATCGTGTGCAGCGCGGCCCGCGTCAGCGGCTGATACGAGGAGCCCCCGGATCTTTGCCGCTCCTCTCCGTTGTCCCGGGGCCGTGCCGCTGCCCTTCCTGCAGTCTGTCGCGCCGTGGTGCGCGCTGCACGCGGGGTGTCCTGCGGCATCGGCGCGACGTAATCGTTGACCTCCTGCCAAAGGCCGGGCTCGAGATAGCGGGTGATTGCGGTACGGGCTTGCAGGTGCGCTGGGCACTCGGTCAATGTGGCGCTGGTGCGGCACGGCGCGGACATCTGGCATGTAATGCATCTAAGCCGCGTGACGATTTCATCAAACTCGAACGGCCAAACGCGCCGTGCCTGCGGAGAAAGCTTTCGTTCCGGCATAGAGCAAGGCCTTTGCAACGAACTCGCGTCCACGCTGCGCGAGGCTCGTCAATCGCTCGATCTGGCCGCTGCGGCTTTCGCCATACAGACACCACGCGCAAAAGTGCTCGCAATTGTTGGTCATCAGCCGGTAGCGGTCTTCGCCGAGACGCTGATAGGCGCGGCGAACTGCATCCGCGCCGGCATAGCGCGCGTCGGGCGCGCGTTCGACCCACATCGCGTGACCGCCGGCGAACTCGTCGCACGACACTTCTTCGACGGGCGCGCGCCGCAGCGAACGTGAAAGGCCTGCATAGTGAATCACCTTGCCGTTGCCCGCATAGATGCCGTGATGCGTATACCAGCGGCGTTGCGCGACGACGTGAGCACCGATGACGAGGCCGGTATCGTCAGCCTGATCGAGTGTTTTCGTGGGGTCCGTCATCGCGCTCACCGCAGCCGTAGCCAGTTTGCGCGTTGCTCTGCATGAGCGGTGCCAATGGGCGTCCATCAAGCGTGAGCGCCCGATGCGGGCGATTCTGCTGATCCGTTTGCCGAGGCCACGTGGCAGCCGGTTTGATCATTTGATCAAGCGGCGCGTGGTTCATGAGATCGTGAACGCAAGCCCGGCTTGTGAGCGAGAGGCGCACCCGATCTGACGAAATCGTTGAATCGGTTGGGGCGCTTTGATCAAATGGTTAAACGCGTCTACGTGTAAACACCGAGCAGACCGTGCAGGGGCGTTGAAGAACATCAGGCGTGCCCGCGCGAAAGCAGTTCGGCACAGACCTTGCCTACAATAGGCGTTAAAACGATTACTCGATCCAATAAGGAGACGTCGTGGGAGACAGCACCGCCCGATTTTCGGCGAGCATGCGCGAAGGTCTCGACAACCTGTCGCGTCGCCTGAAGTTCGTCATGCAGGAGGGGCATATCTGGCTCGACGAGAACCGTATGATCCTGCTTCATACGGCCGCGCTCGGCGCGTTGCGCAAGGAACTCGTCGATACACTCGGACTCGAGCGCACGCGCGGCCTGTTCGCGCGAATGGGTTTTCAGTCCGGCGCGCGCGACGCCGAACTCGCGCGCAAGCTGCGTCCAACGGCGAGCGACTTCGGCTTGCTCGAAATCGGTCCATGTCTTCACGTGCTCGAAGGCAATGTGCGCGTGACGCCAATAGATGTTCATATCGACATCGCGAAAGGCGAGTACTACGGCGACCATCTGTGGGAAGACTCGTTCGAAGCCGAAGTACACCGGCATCTGTTCGGTGTCGGCGACGAGCCCGTGTGCTGGATGCAAGTCGGCTACGCGAGCGGCTATACGTCGTCGCTGATGGGGCGCACGATTCTCTACAAGGAAACGGAGTGCGTCGGTTGCGGCGACCGCAATTGCCGTATCGTTGGCAAGCCGGTCGAGGACTGGCCCGACGGCGAAGAGATGCTCAAGCTCTATCAACCCGACCCCTTGTTCGATACGCTGCTTCAGTTGCAAAGCGAAGTCGAGAGCCTGCGCTCGATGCAGGACGACACGGGGCAGCCCGAAGATCTCGTCGGCATCTCCGATGGTTTTATCGAAGCGTGGCGACTCGCGCAGCGGGCCGCGCCGAGCGACGTGACGGTGCTGCTGCTCGGCGAAACGGGCGTCGGCAAGGAACGCTTCGCGCGCGGTTTGCATCACGTGAGCCGCAGACGCGACAAACCATTCGTCGCGATCAATTGCGCGGCGATGGCGGAAGAACTGATCGAAGCAGAACTGTTCGGCGTGGAGCGCGGCGCGTTTACGGGTGCGCATCAGAGCCGCCCTGGACGCTTCGAGCGTGCCGATGGCGGCACGCTCTTTCTCGATGAAGTAGGCGAGCTTTCGGCGAATGCGCAGGCCAAGTTGCTGCGCGTGTTGCAGGAGGGCGAGTTCGAACGCGTCGGTGATACGCATGTGCGGCGCGTCAATGTGCGCGTGGTGGCCGCGACCAATGTCGATTTGAACGATGCCGTGCGGCGCGGGACATTCCGCAAGGACCTGCTGTACCGGCTCAACGTGTATCCCGTCACGATTCCGCCGTTGCGAGAGCGCTGCGACGATATCCCGTTGCTCGTCGAGCGCTTTATCGCGAAGTACAGTGCGCGGCATGGCAAGCGCGTGCTCGGGCTGACCGATCGCGCGATAACGACATTGCGCGCTTATACGTGGCCCGGCAATGTACGCGAACTGGAGAACGTAGTCGAACGCGGTGTGATACTCGCCGCGCCTGGCGTTCGCATTACCGAGTGCGATCTGTTCGCTTCGCCGCCCGCGGAAGTGGAGTGCGATACGGCTTCGCTCGATGCGAGCGGTCGTCCTTTGCGCCAGAACGCCAGTGCCGCCGATGCGCTCTTCGATCATATGGCGCGTGAGGGCATTCCGCTCGATCGCATTGAGAACATGCTGATCGAAACCGCAGTCGAGCGCGCCGCGGGGAATCTGAGCCAGGCGGCACGGATGCTGGGGATCACGAGACCGCAGTTGGCGTATCGGTGGCGCAATCGCGATAAGGCATCGGCTTCGGCCGACGAGTAACCGCTTATTTCGCTTGATCCCGTCATTCAGGCCGGTCCACGGGCGCCGGCCAATATTTCTTCAAGTGCTCGGGCATGCCTCTTTGCCACGCGGTAACAACCAGCACGTCATCCCTCGCAGACATAAAGCCCGAGCGGCGCGTTTGATCTTTTCATCAAGCGTATCTCCCCGCATCTTCATTTCACCACGCGCTAAACGGCCGTTGCGCCGCTCCGGCTGCACGGCATTCGAATCCAATTGATCAAACAATGAAGCACACCTCTCGCGCTTGATGATTTGATCAATCAAAAAAGCAAAAAGCCTCGAAATACACCGCTATTAAAGATGCCGACTTCCTGTCATGGCCGAAAAGACGTGCATGGCATACCTCCTGCAATAAAGGCTGCAACAGGAGGCCACGATGAATCATCCCCAACCGCTGTTCTCGAGTACTCGACGCTACGTGCGTATCACGAGCCGGCGCGACGACGGCTATGTCGAGTTCGACTTCTCTGTCGGCGATGCGGATCTCGCCGTCGAACTCATCATGAACGACACGATGTTCGAGCACTTCTGCCGCATCAACGAAGTACAGACACTCGATGCCGACGAAAGCGGCTTCGAACGTTCGAGAGAACGCTGGCGCTTCGGAGGCTGAAGCCAAAAACAAACACCGCATATCAAGCGGATTCATTCGATATAGCACTGACAACACGGAGACAGTTTCATGCAGATCGAAATCAGGACGCTCAAGGTTCAGCCGTTGCGTCAAACCTATGGCCACGTCGCGCGCCGCTTCGGCGACAAGCCTGCGTCGCGCTACCAGGAAGCCACCTACGACATCCAGCCGACCGCGAACTTCCATTATCGCCCGACATGGGCGCCCGAGTTTCAGTTGCACGACACCGCTCGCACGCAGATCGTGATGAGCGACTGGTACGCGCTCAAGGACCCGCGCCAGTACTACTACGGCGCTTATGTCACGGCGCGCGCGCGCCAGCAGGAAGCGGCTGAGACAGCATTCGATCTGGCCGAGCGGCGCGGCCTGCTGACGGGTCTCGCGCTCGAATGGCAAGAGCGGCTGATTGCCGGGTTGTTGCCGCTGCGTCATGTCGAGTGGGGCGCCAACATGAACAACATGCTGTGCGCCGATTACGGCTATGGCACCGCGATCACGCAAGCCTGCACGTATTGCGCGATGGACCGCCTGGGCATCGCGCAGTACATCTCGCGCATCGGCCTCGCGCTCGACGGCAACACGGGCGTAGCGCTAGAACGTGCGCGCGTCGCATGGCTCGAAAGCGAAGCGTGGCAACCGATGCGCAAGCTGGTCGAAGACATTTTCGTCGTCACGGACTGGTTCGAAACTTTCGTCGCGCAGAACCTCGTGATGGACGGCCTTGTTTATCCCCTCGTCTATCAGCACTTCGATGCGCGCGCGGCACGTGAAATCGGCGCGAATCTCGCGATGCTCACCGAGTTCGAGCAGCAATGGCAGAACGACCACGTGAAGTGGATCGATTCGGTAATCCGCACGGCGACAGCAGAATCGCCCGCCAATCAGCAAAGTATTGCGGATTGGACCGCGCATTACCAGGCACGCACGATCGAAGCGCTGCGCCCTCTCGCGGCCACGCTGCTCGATGACGACGCCGGGCGGGCAATCGATGAAGTCAGCACGCAATTCACCACCCGTCTCGCGAAACTCGGCGCCGTGCCGGTTAGCGCATAACCGATTCGAGCCGTCATGCAGAACGTCTACATCGCATTGCAGAACACCGACGAAACGCGCGCCATCGTCGCCGCCATTACTTCGCAAAACCCTCAGGCCGCCGTCACCGAGTACCCGGCGATGGTGAAGATCGACGCGCCAGGCAAGCTCGTGATCTCGCGCGAACACGTATCCGAAGAAATGGGCCGCGACTGGAACATCCAGGAACTGCAACTGAACCTCATCTCGCTGTCGGGAAACATCGACGAAACCGACGACGCCTTCACGCTGCACTGGCACGTCTGAGAACACCAGGAGACATACGATGGACGCACGCAAGAAACTCAATCTGAAAGAGAAGTACGCGCTGATGACGCGCGATCTCGGCTGGCAAACCACGTATCAGCCAATGGACGAAGTATTTCCGTATGACAAGTACGAAGGCATCGTGATTCACGACTGGGACAAGTGGGAAGACCCGTTCCGCATGACGATGGACTCGTACTGGAAATACCAGGCAGAGAAAGAACGCAAGCTGTACGCGATCATCGATTCGTTCGCACAGAACAATGGCCACATGAACGTTTCCGATGCGCGTTATATCAACACGCTCAAGCTTTTCCTGACGGGCGTCACACCGCTGGAATATTCGGCGCATCGCAATTATGCGCATCTTGGCCGGCATTTTCGCGGCGTCGGCGCGCGCGTCGCGTGCCAGATGCAATCGATCGACGAATTGCGCCACTGCCAGACACAGGTGCATACGCTGTCGCTCTACAACAAGTACTTCAACGGCTTTTCCGAGTGGCCGCACATGCACGACCGGGTCTGGTATCTGTCGGTGCCGAAGTCGTACTTCGAAGATGCAGCAACGGCCGGCCCGTTCGAGTTCATCACGGCCATCTCGTTCTCGTTCGAGTATGTGCTGACCAATCTGCTCTTCATGCCGTTCATGTCGGGCGCGGCCTATAACGGCGACATGGCGACCGTCACATTTGGCTTCTCGGCGCAGTCCGACGAATCGCGCCATATGACGCTGGGTCTCGAAGTGATCAAGTTCCTGTGCGAACAGGACCCCGTGAACGTGCCTATCGTCCAGCGCTGGCTCGACAAATGGTTCTGGCGCGGCTTCCGGCTGCTGACGCTGGTCGGCATGATGATGGACTACATGCTGCCCAAGCGCGTGATGTCGTGGTCCGAGGCATGGAAGATCTATTTCGAGGATGCGGGCGGTGCGCTCTTTCAGGATCTCGAACGCTACGGCCTGCGTATGCCGAAGTATCACGAGATCGCGACGCAAACCAAGGACCGCATCACGCACGAAGCCTGGGGCACGTTCTACAACTACGCAGGGGCGGCGGATTTTCATACGTGGGTGCCGTCGGACGAAGAACTCGACTGGCTCTCCGCAAAGTACCCGGAGCATTTCGACCGGCTCTACCGGCCGCGTCTCGAGTACTGGCGCGAACAGCAGCAAGCGGGCAAGCGCTTCTACAACACGAATCTGCCGATGCTGTGCCAGACCTGCCAGATTCCATTGACCTTCAGCGAGCCAGACGATCCGACGAAGATCGCGTATCGCGAATCGACATATCACGGCATGAAGTTCCACTTCTGCTCGGACGGCTGCAAAGACATCTTCGACGGAGAGCCCGAGAAATACGTGCAGGCGTGGCTCCCAGTGCATCAGATCTATCAGGGCAATTGCGGCGGCGCGACGCTCGACGACGTGCTCGAGTACTACCACATCCGCAACGGCCATGAAAACCTCGATTTTGCGGGCTCGCCCGATGAGCGCAACTGGAATGCATGGAAGGGCGCGGGGCAAGAACAGGTCGAAAGCTGAAGCACTCAATGCAAGGCATCAAGCACGATATCCAATGAAGGAGACATGACATGGCGACGATCGCCCTCAAACCCTATGCATTCGAGCCCGCCGATGCCGAAGCGAGGTTTAACGGCAACCGGCTGCTTTATATCGGCTGGGAAGACCACCTGATGTTTGCATCGCCGTTTTGCATTCCCGTTTCGCCGGACATAACGTTCGGAGCACTCGTCTCCGATGTGCTGCCCGGTCTGTACGGCGTGCACCCGGACTTCGCGAAGATCGACTGGGACGACGCGCAGTGGCTGCGTTCGGGGAAACCGTGGCAACCCGATTCAGCGTTGTCGCTCGCCGATAACGGTCTCGTGCATAAGGATGTGATCCGTCTGCGCACGCCAGGGCTCACGGGCATCAACGGTTCATACAGCTAGCAGGAGGCAGCGATGGACTACACCGTTCGTATCGAACCGCTCGGCCAGACTATCGACATCGCAGCGGGGCAGACGCTGCTCGATGCGTGTCTGCGTCAGGGCGTGTGGCTGCCGCATGCGTGCTGTCACGGCTTGTGCGCGACGTGCAAGGTGCAGGTCGTGGATGGCGAAATCGATCAGGGCAGTGCGTCGGATTTCGCATTGATGGACTTCGAGCGTGAGGAGGGCAAGTGTCTCGCCTGTTGCGCCACGCCGATGTCGGACCTCGTGATCGAAGCAGACCTCGAAGAAGATTCCGATGCGCAGAATCTGCCCTTGCAGGACTTCAAAGGCACCGTCACCGCAATCGACGACGTGACGCCGACCATTCGCGTGATCCGTATGGCCGTGCAAACAGCGCACCCTGTCCAGTTCCAGGCGGGCCAGTACCTGAACCTGAAGGTGCCGGGCTGCGACGATGCACGCGCGTTTTCGATCGCCAATGCGCCGCATGACGGCGAAATCGAACTGCATGTCCGGCGTGTGCCTGGCGGCGCGGCGACGGGCTGGCTGCATGACGAGTTGCAGCACGGCGCGCAACTCGAATTCTCAGCGCCATTCGGCCGCTTCTTCGTGCGAAAGCAGGCACAGGTGGCGACCATTTTTCTCGCGGGCGGATCAGGCCTATCGAGTCCGAAGTCGATGATCGTCGATCTGCTGCATGAAGGCTCGACGCTGCCGATCACGCTGATTCAGGGCGCGCGCAATCGCGAAGAGCTGTACTTTGCGGACTTCTTCGAAGCGCTCGCGCGACGGCACCCGAACTTCCGCTATCTGCCGGCGTTATCGGATGAACCGCAAGACAGCGAATGGTCCGGCCCGCGCGGCTATGTCCATGAAGTACTGAAGCAGCAATTCACCGATGCAGCCGGTGTCACGGATTTTCGTGGACATAAAGCCTATTTGTGCGGACCGCCGCCGATGATCGAAGCGTGCATCAAGACGCTGATGCAAGGGCGCCTGTTCGAAAAGGACATCTATACGGAGAAGTTCCTGTCGGCGGCCGATGCAGGCGAAGCAGCAAAGAGCCCGCTGTTTCGCATCTGACGTCGTGGCGACCCATTGAACGGAGCGGACGACATGACCTATCGGATCGAAGTCGAAAACACGGGCGATGCATTCGGCTGCGACGCGGATGCGACGGTGCTCAAGGCAATGGCGGCAGCGGGCGGGCGCGGCATTCCCGTCGGCTGTAGAGGTGGCGGATGCGGCGTGTGCAAAGTGCGGGTGCTCAGCGGCCGGTATCACGCCTGCAAGATGAGCCGCGCGTGCGTGAGCGCCGACGACGAGGAACAGGGCACGGTGCTCGCCTGCCGTATCACGCCGTTGTCGGATCTGTCGCTGCGTGTAGTCGGAACGATGGCCCGCTGTATCGAGAAAGCCCGCGCGAATGCACACATGCAAGCGCAAGCCCAAGCCCAGGCGCAGTAGACGGATCACAAACCCCAGGAGACACATCATGGCATTAGAAGGCGTGCTGAGACCCGGCCATATCGCGCTGCGGGTTCTCGAACTCGAACCAGCCGTGCGTCACTACACGGAAGTGCTCGGCCTGCATGAAACGGGACGCGATGCAAATGGCCGCGTCTATCTGAAAGCGTGGGACGAGCACGATCATCATAGCGTCGTGCTGCGCGAAGCCGATGAGCCCGGCATGGATTACATCGGCTTTCGTGTCGACGGCCCGGCGACGCTCGACAGGCTCGCAAGCGCGGTGAAGGATTCGGGGCTCGTCAGCGATTGCAAATGGATCGAAGCGGGTGAGCATTTGCAGACGGGCATGCGCTTTCGCTTCACGGTATCGACGGGGCATGCGATCGAACTTTTCGCGCACAAGGAGAAGATCGGCACGGCAACCGGCGATGTCAATCCCGACCCGTGGCCCGATGGATTGCGCGGCATGTCACCGAGCCGCTTCGATCATTGCCTGCTGTATGGCGACGGATTCGACGATACCGTGAAGCTGTTCCGCGAAGTGCTCGGCTTCTCGCTCACGGAACAGGTGGTTACGCCTGACGGCTTGCAGATTGCCGCGTTCCTCACATGCTCGAACAAGGCGCACGACATCGCATTCATCCGGCACGGCGAAAAGAACAAGTTTCACCACGCATCGTTCGTGCTCGATTCGTGGGGCGACGTGCTGAGGGCAGCCGATCTGATTTCGAAGCACGACGTCGCGCTCGATATCGGGCCGACGCGTCACGGCATCACGCGCGGCGCGACGATCTATTTCTTCGATCCATCGGGCAATCGCAACGAGGTATTTGCGGGCGGCTACATCCATTACCCGGACAAGCCTGTCATCACGTGGCACGAAAAGGAGCTGGGGCGCGCGATTTTCTATCACGACCGCAAGCTCAACGATGCGTTCCTCACGGTGTTGACCTGATCTGCCGCCTCCTTGCGCACAACCTTTTGACAGCGGTGCATCCATGACTGAATTCAAGAACTTCATTGACGGCGAATGGCTCGCGACAGGCCGCACGTTCGAGGACCGAAATCCCGTCGACAACAGCGTGATCGGCCTCGTCCACGAAGCGGGACAGGCAGAAGTCGATGCCGCCGTGCGTGCGGCGCAAGCGGCGTTGCATGGTCCGTGGGGCGGTTTCACGGTGCAGCAGCGCGTCGATCTGCTGTATGGCGTAGCCGACGAAATCAATCGCCGCTTCGACGATTTCCTCGCTGCGGAGATCGCCGACACGGGCAAACCGCATTCGCTCGCAAGCCATGTGGACATTCCGCGCGGCGCGGCCAATTTCAAGGTATTCGCCGACATGATCAAAAACGTGCCGACGGAAAGCTTTTCGATGGAGACGCCCGACGGCGGACACGCGCTGAACTACGGCGTGCGCACGCCGCGTGGCGTGATCGCGGTGGTGTGTCCATGGAATCTGCCGCTGCTTCTGATGACGTGGAAGGTCGGGCCTGCGCTTGCGTGCGGCAATACGGTGGTCGTGAAGCCTTCCGAGGAAACGCCTGCGACGGCCACGCTGCTCGGTGAAGCGATGAACAAGGTCGGCGTGCCCAAAGGCGTCTACAACGTCGTACATGGCTTCGGACCTGACTCGGCGGGCGCGTTCCTCACCGCGCATCCCGGCGTGAATGCGATCACGTTCACCGGCGAGACGCGAACGGGCGAAGCGATCATGAAAGCGGCCGCCAACGGCGTGCGCCCGGTGTCGTTCGAACTCGGCGGCAAGAACGCGGGCATCGTGTTCGCGGACTGCGATTTCGATGCGGCTGTCGCGGGCATCGCGCGCTCCGCGTTCGAGAACACGGGACAGGTGTGTCTCGGCACAGAACGCGTCTATGTGCAGCGGCCGATCTATGAGCGCTTCGTCGATGCGCTGGCGGTGCGTGCCCGTTCGCTGCGCCCTGGACGGCCGCTCGATGAAGGCACGACGTTCGGCCCGCTGATTTCACAGGAGCATCGAAGCAAGGTGCTCTCGTACTACGAGAAAGCGCGTGCGGAGGGCGCAGTCGTCGTGACGGGCGGCGGCGTGCCGGACATGCCCGCCGGTCTGGAAGCGGGCGCGTGGGTCGAGCCGACGATCTGGACAGGCTTGCCGGAAACGTCGCCCGTGATACGCGAAGAAATCTTCGGACCGTGCTGCCATATCGCGCCATTCGACACGGAAGCCGAAGTGGTCGCCAAAGCGAACGACACACCATACGGACTCGCCGCCACCGTATGGACGCGCGATGCAGGTGTCGCGCATCGGATGGGCCGGGCGCTCGACGTGGGCATCTGCTGGATCAACGCATGGTTCCTGCGCGATTTGCGCACTGCATTCGGCGGCGCGAAGCAATCGGGCATCGGTCGGGAAGGCGGCGTGCATTCGCTCGAGTTCTACACCGAACTGCGCAATGTCTGCGTAAAGCTGTGAGGAATGCGATGACGACACAACTGAAATCAACGCTGACGCCCGCCGCCATCGAGCGTTACGGCGACGAGTTCTATCGCGCGCTGCGTGAAGCGCAACCCGTCGAGCCGCTGTCGGCGCGCGAGCCCCCGATCACCATCGACGACGCATACGGTATCCAGCTTCGCATGATCGAGCGGCGCGTGACGCTGGACGGCGAGCGCGTGATTGGCAAGAAGATCGGCGTGACGAGCCAGGCGGTGATGGACATGCTCGATGTACGGCAACCGGACTTCGGCCATCTGACTTCGGCGATGGTGTTCGATGACGGCGCATCGATCGGTCTTTCTTCGCTGATCGCGCCGAAAGCAGAGGGCGAAATCGCGTTCGTGCTGAAGCACGACCTCGCTGGCCCTGGCGTGACGAATGCCGACGTGCTGCGCGCGACGCAAGCCGTGTTGCCTTGCTTCGAGATCGTCGACTCGCGCATCCGCGACTGGAAGATCCGCATTCAGGATACGGTCGCTGACAACGCTTCGTCGGGCGTGTTCGTGCTCGGAGACAACGCGGTCGATCCGCGTGAACTCGATCTCGCGCTCGTCGGCATGACGCTCGAAAAGAATGGCGAGATTGCCGCGACGGGTGCGGGCGCGGCGGCGCTCGGTCATCCCGCGAATGCCGTTGCGTGGCTCGCGAATACGCTGGGCCGCCTCGGCATGACGCTCAAGGCGGGCGAGGTGATTCTGTCGGGCTCGCTTGCCGCGATGGTTTCCGTGCAGGTGGGCGATGTGTTGAGGATGAGCCTGGGTGGCATCGGCGGCGTGTCGGTGCGCTTTGTCGAAGGAGAACGGTGATGACGCTGAATGACGCAACGATTGAACGCCTTGCAGCGCGGCTCGATGATGCCGAATTGCATCGCAACGCCATCGTCAAGATTACCGACGAGCATCCTGAGCTCGACTGGGCCGATGCGTACGCGATTCAGGATGCGCTGCGTGCGCGCAAAACGGCGCGCGGCATGAAAGTGGCCGGGCTGAAGATGGGACTGACATCGCACGCGAAGATGCGGCAGATGGGCGTAACCGACCCCGTCTACGGATTTCTTACCGACTACGGTGCGTGCATGGACGGTGCCGCGATCGACACGTCCTCGCTGATTCACCCGAAAGTCGAAGCGGAAATCGCCTTCGTGACGTCGCGCGAACTGACGGGCCCGGGTTGTCATATCGGCACCGTGCTGGCCGCGACAGATTTCGTCTTGCCCGCCGTCGAAGTGATCGACTCGCGCTACGAGAACTTCCGCTTCGACCTGAAGAGCGTGATCGCCGACAACACGTCGGCGGCGCGCTATGTGATCGGCGGGCGGCATCGAAGCGCGCAAGGCATCGACCTGAAAAACCTCGGCGTCGTGATGGAGAAGAACGGCGAAATCGTCGCGACGGCGTCGGGCGCGGCCGTGCTCGGCCATCCCGCGGCGAGCGTCGCAATGCTCGCGAACATGCTGGGCGCGCGCGGCCAGTCGATTCCGGCGGGCACGCTGATTCTGACGGGTGGCGTCACCGAGGCCATCGCTGTCCATGCAGGCGACGCGGTGGCGGTGCGCTTTCAGCACCTGGGAAGCGTATCGATGCGCTTCATCTAGACACGGAGACGAACATGCCCATCATGAACGTTCATCTGCTCGAAGGCCGCACCGACGAACAGAAGGCACGCCTGATCGAAGCGCTGACCGAGGCCGCGATGAACGCCATCGACGCCCCGCGAGAATCGATCCGCGTCCTGCTGATCGAAATACCGAAGACCGACTTCGGCATTGGCGGCAGGACCGCACAAGCGCTCGGGCGCTGACTGGCTACGCATATCGACCTCGAAAAGGAAACATACATGACAACCTTGTCAAACGATAACGGGCCGCTAAAGGCGGCCATCATCGGCTCCGGCAACATCGGCACTGACCTGATGATCAAGATCTTGCGCCACGGGCGGCACGTCGCGATGGGCGCGCTCGTCGGCATCGATCCGCAATCGGATGGCCTTGCACGCGCGCAACGGCTCGGCGTGGCCACGACGGCGGGCGGTATCGACGGATTGCTGGCGTTGCCGGGCTTCAGCGACATTCGCATTGCTTTCGATGCGACATCAGCGGGCGCACACCGACGGCATAACGAAGTGTTGCAGGCGCACGGCCTCAAGGTGATCGACCTGACGCCCGCAGCAATCGGCCCTTATGTGATTCCTGCCATCAACCTCGACGCCGAACTCGACGCGCCGAACATCAACATGGTCACATGCGGCGGACAGGCAACCATTCCGATGGTGAAGGCGGTATCGAATGTCGCAAAGGTGCACTACGCGGAGATCGTCGCATCGATTTCGAGCCGCTCGGCAGGACCCGGCACGCGCGCGAACATCGACGAGTTCACGGAGACGACCTCGAAAGCAATCGAAGTGCTGGGCGGCGCGACGCGCGGCAAGGCCATCATCATCCTGAACCCCGCTGAACCGCCGCTGATGATGCGCGACACCGTCTTCACGCTATCCGATCCCGCCGATCGCGATGCAATCGAAGCGAGCGTCAATGAAATGGCCGCGCGTGTGCAGCGTTACGTGCCTGGCTACCGGCTCAAACAGCGCGTGCAGTTCGATGTGTTCGACGAGCGCAATCCGCTCAACGTGCCGGGGCTTGGATGGATGACGGGCCTGAAGACGTCGATCTTTCTCGAAGTGGAAGGCGCGGCGCACTACCTGCCTGCGTACGCTGGCAATCTGGACATCATGACGTCGGCGGCTCTCGCGTGCGCCGAACGTATCGCTGAAACGCGGCTCGCGCCGCTCGCCGTGTGAGGGGCACGAGATGAACGACCGCAAACTCTATATCTCCGATGTCACGCTGCGCGATGGCAGCCATGCGATCCGTCATCAGTACAGCATCGCCAATGTGAAGGCAATTGCGAAGGCACTCGACGATGCGCGCGTCGATTCGATCGAAGTCGCGCACGGCGACGGTCTGTCGGGTTCCAGCTTCAACTACGGGTTCGGCGCGCATAGCGATATCGAATGGATTGCCGCCGCGGCGGAAACGGTGGTGCACGCGAAGATCGCGACGCTGCTGCTGCCCGGCGTCGGCACCGTGCACGATCTGCGCAATGCGTACGATGCGGGCGCACGCGTCGTCCGTGTCGCGACGCATTGCACGGAAGCCGACGTGTCGAAGCAGCACATCGAATACGGGCGCGAACTCGGCATGGACACAGTCGGCTTTCTGATGATGAGCCACATGACGACGCCACAAGCGCTCGCGCTGCAGGCAAAGCTGATGGAGCGATTTGGCGCGACGTGTGTGTATGTGGTCGATTCGGGCGGCGCGTTGTCGATGGAGGACGTGCGCGAACGCTTCCGCGCATTCAAGGATGTGCTGGATGCGAACACGCAAACGGGCATTCACGCGCACCACAATCTGTCGTTGGGCGTCGCGAATTCGATCGTCGCCGTCGAGGAGGGTTGTGACCGCATCGACGCGAGCCTCGCTGGCATGGGCGCGGGCGCGGGCAATGCGCCGCTCGAAGTGTTCATCGCGGCTGCCGACCGGCTCGGCTGGAACCACGGCTGCAATGTGTACGGCCTGCTCGATGCCGCCGACGATATCGTGCGGCCGCTTCAGGACCGCCCTGTGCGCGTCGATCGCGAAACGCTTGCGCTCGGTTATGCCGGCGTCTATTCGAGCTTTCTGCGTCACGCCGAAGCGGCCGCGGCGAAATACGGCCTGAAGACGGTCGACATACTCGTCGAACTTGGACGCCGACACATGGTTGGCGGACAGGAGGACATGATCGTCGACGTCGCGCTCGACCTCGTGAAGTGATGCGCTAAAGCGCGGTATCTCTCACCAGAACAAATACCCGGAGACGTCAAATGAAATTTCGAATCGCCGTCAGGCGAGGGACGCTGCTTGCCTGCGCGTGCGCAACCGCGATGTTCTGCGCGAGCGCGCGGGCCACGGAAGGCGGCAGCGACACGATCGGAGAAGGTGCAGAAGGCTTTTTTGCGGGCGCACTGCCGCCCGCAGGGTTCTACGGCCTGCTGTATTACACGCACTATCACGCGAGTCAGTTCAACGATTCGCACGGCAACAGTTCGATACCCGGATTCAAGCTCGACGCCGATGTGCTGATTCCGCGTCTGATCTATATGTCGAACCTGTCGGTGCTCGGCGGCCGATATGGCGCGTACGCATTGCTGCCGATGGAGCGTCTCTCGCTGGATGCAGGCGGTTCGTCGTTCGACCGGACCAATCTCGGCGACCTGATTGGAAGCCCCGCGATGATCGCCTGGGGTGAAGGCTCGCTGCGCGCGGTAGCCGCGCTCGAATTCGTTTTTCCAACCGGACAGTACGACAGGAATTCGCCGCTGAATACCGGCAAGAACTACTTCACGATCCGGCCTATTTTCGGCGTGAGCTGGTTTCCGTATCCGGGATTCGAAATGTCGGCGAAGTTCACGTATAGCTTCAACACGACGAACACAGCTACCGATTACCACTCGGGACAACTGTTTCACTTTGACTATGGCGCGAGCTATGCGGTGACGACGTCGGCGCGTATCGGCGTTGCAGGCTATTTCGTCAAGCAGACCACTAACGACGTGCAGAACGGACAGCCCGTGAATGGCGATGGATTTCGCGGGCAGGTCTTTGCGATCGGTCCTGGCTTTCGCTATGAGTTCAAGAAGGGCAGCATCGACATTCGCGTCGTGAAAGAACTGTTGGTGCGCAATCGCCCTTCAGGTGAAGCGGTCTGGGCACGCGCGGTGATTCCTTTCTGATCTGGATATAGAAGCGGCCGGCGCTCATGCGCGGCTGCGATGGAGCCTGTTGACATGACACAGCAGAACGACCCGGAACTCGGCCAGCGCATTCAGGCAGCGGGCCTCGATACGAACTATCACGACCTCGGCAGCGGCAGCCCTGTGCTGCTCATACACGGTTCAGGGCCGGGCGTGACGGCGTGGGCGAACTGGCGTCTCACGATGCCTGCTCTCGCGCATACCCGGCGCGTCATCGCGCCCGACATGGCGGGCTTCGGTTATACGGAGCGGCGCGCGGGCGTGCACTACGACATGGATTTTTGGGTCACACATCTGATCGGGTTGCTAGATGCGCTGGAGATCGAACAAACCGATCTGATCGGCAATTCATTTGGAGGTGCATTGGCGCTCGCGATGGCCGTGCGTTATCCACACCGCGTGCGCAAACTGGTGCTGATGGGGGCGGCGGGCGTGAAGTTCGAATTGACTCATGGGCTCGATGCGGTATGGGGCTATGAGCCTTCCGTCGAGAACATGCGCGGCATCATGGATATCTTTGCGTTCGACCGTTCGCGTATTACGCGCGAGCTTGTCGAATCGCGGTATCGCGCGAGTGTGCGGCCCGGATATCAGGCGTCGTTCGCGTCGATGTTTCCTGCGCCGCGCCAGCGCTGGATCGATGCGCTTGCATGCGACGAAGATGCGCTGCGCCGCATTCGGCATCCAACGCTGATCGTGCATGGACGCGAGGACCGTGTCATTCCGCTAGAGAATTCGCTGCGGCTCAATCAGCTCATCGGGCCTTCGCAATTGCACGTATTCGGACAGTGCGGGCATTGGACGCAAATAGAACATGGCGACGCGTTCAATCGCCTCGTCGATAATTTTCTTTGAAGCTCGATAGAGCGCTTGCAGTTATACGCAAGCGCTCGCTGCCGAGGTGATTTTCCTAACGCCCGGCACTGACTTCGGGCATTGCTGATTCTTTCGCGTGATTCACGCATTTCAGCGTAACCGGAGCTCACAGCGTGACGAGCCCAACCTGGCGCATGTATAAACCATTCCGACGCTATGGGCCGAATGTCAAGCCGCCATCGGCGTCACGCGCGATGGCCGTCGGGCCGGGGAACGCGACTAACAGTCCTCCGGAATTTCGCCCCCAACCTCCTCGCGTTTGACCCATCCAGCTGCGTCTGCGGCGTGCAGCCGATCCTCAGTGCAATCGATTCGACTGCCGCCAACATCGACAGGTGTTCGCTACGCTGCTCGCGTACCAGGGGCACTGCGCGCTCTCTGACTTCCGGGGAAAACTTGCTCGGCTTCTTGTTCATGGCTCCATTCTCTCAAGAGTTGGAGCCTCCACAAAACCCGGGGCGGTTCATAACGGATACATCCACCGCCCTTTATACGCTGGCGTGATCTTTAATACTTAGCGGGCGCCATGGTTAAAGCCGGGCGCCGCCCGTCGCGTCGATCACCTGTCCCGTAGTCCAGCGTGCCTCATTCGTGGCCAGGAAGGTGATGACGTCGGCCACGTCGTCAGGTTGACCCACACGCGAGAATACCGACATGGCCTCCGCGTTGGCACGCGCCTCCGGCACGGTTATCCACGCCGCGTTCATGTCAGTTTCCGTCACACCCGGCATGACCGTATTGACCGTGATGCCGCGACGGCCGAACTCAGGGGCAAGCGCCAGTGTGAGGGTCTCAAGGGCACCTTTCGATGCGGCGTACGCAGGATGCGTTGGAGCGGCGACACGCGTAAAGCCCGTCGAAACGTTGATAATTCGTCCATCGTCGCGGATGTGATCGGCAACAGCCTGGATCAGAAAGAACGGTGCCTTGAAGTTAATCGTCAGGACCTCGTCGAAGGCGGACTCACTGGTCTGAGACAAGGGAATCGCCGGTGCCACTCCAGCATTGTTGACTAGAATGTCAAGCCGAGGCTCGCCCGTGGCGGCAATCGCGGCCGCCCTGAACTGCTCCCAGATACTGTCCGTTGCTTCCTTCCCGCGACTCAAGTCCGCTTTGATGGCGACGGCTTTTGATCCGAGGGCCTCGATCTCGCGGACGGTGGCGTGAGCGGCATCCGCGTTGCTGGCGTAGTGGATGCCGATGAGCGCGGCTCCTTCTCTCGCGAAGGCTCGTGCCACAGCACGGCCGATACCACGCGAGCTTCCCGTTACGATTGCCACCTTGCTTGAAAGTTTTCCAGACATCAAACACTCCTTTTCGAATGAATTGAATAGTGATCCATATATTAATAACGCTGGCGCCCGCTAACCCGTTCCCCGTCTTGACGCGAGGTTAGGCGTTTGCCTGTTTCGGCCGCCACCGATTGCCTCCCTCTGGTCAAGTCAGCGCGCGCCACAGCATGCACAGGCTTTTGACCGATTGTGTAAAGGCGACGGTACGGTTGTCCGGTAAATCAGACGTGCTGACCTCCGTTGATGTGAATCTCGGTGCCGGTGATGTAAGACGAAGCCGGCCCACAAAGGAAGTGGATCGTCTCCGCCACCTCACGAGGGTCGCCCAGACGATGAAGCGGAATCTCATTGTTAACTATATCTTCGGTACCTGGTGACAGAATTGAGGTATCAATCTCGCCGGGAGCAATCGCATTGACACGTATGCCGTCCGGCCCAAATTCGTGAGCCATCTCTCGCGTCAGGGCGAAAAGTGCGGCTTTGGACGCTGCATAAGCAGTACCCGCAAATGGATGGACCTTGAAACCGGCAATAGAGGTGACATTGACAATTGCGCCCTTAGCACGTGCAAGTTCAGGAAAAAGAGCCCTGGCGAGCAAGGCGTTGGAGATGAGATTAACGTTGAGGACGGTCGACCACGTGTGGATGTCGCTCTTGAGTACGCCAAGTCGTGTTCGGTTCTTGCCCTTAGGTGAGATTCCTGCATTGTTAACGAGCGCGTGCAGTTTGCCGTGCGGAAGTCGCCGCCGCACCTCTTTGGCAATCTCCTCGACGGAATTCAGATCGGCAAGGTCTGCCTGGATATGCGACTCGCGCGCGGCCGGCCACTTGCAGTCTTCGGAAAAGGGCTGTCGCGAAACAGTGAAAACCTTCCAGTTGTGCTTCTGGAACAGTTTTACGGTCGCATGCCCGATCCCGCGACTGGCACCGGTAAGCAACATATAGCGGGTTGACTCTTCCGTGTGTGGCGATTCGGAAAGTTGACTGATTGATGCAGTTACCAGGTTCATTTTTAGCCGGCGATAGCGCCGTCCTTAAGACGTTGGGCCCTACTACGCAGCCGCTCGAGTAAAAGAGGAATCAAAACAGAGGGTAGCTATAGCCGCTATTTCCCGTCCTATGTTTTCGGAGAATCCGGCAACTTCTGACGTGATAAGGATGACCGTTCAGGGCGCCAGCGAGATGATCGACGCGCCGGCCGGGGTACCTTTGATTTTGGTGCATTCGGTCGTTTTCTCCCGAAGCTGCGCAAACGGTTTTTCGACGCCATCGTTGCTATATGCCGCTCGTCACGCTGCAAGAGGAGGCAATCTGAACAGCGAAACCTCAATGCGTCGTTTCTGCCAGCAGTAGTGCAGCCAGGTCCTCCGGACGATCCAGCATGATGGAGTGTCCACACGGAATGGCGTGGACCTTCCATCGGGGGGCATCCTTCAATCGGGCATACGTCTCGACAAACCAATCCCCTCCGTTATCGCTCGCGAATACATAGGTGCGGTTGGCAACGGGTGCCGAATCCACTCCTGCCCGAACGCCTTGAACGAACGTGGCCAGCGGCTGCGGCCCCGACATCCTGTCGACCCAAGCGGCGTCTGCTTCATTGACATTGAATAAGGCAGCTGGAATAGGCGGAATCATTCCGTCGCATTGGCCCGCCTGCGCAAGGAAAGCCAGTGCGGTCTCGGCGCCAGTAATATCGACAAGTGACTGCCCATCGGCTGGCGCATAGGCGTCAAGATAGAAAAGCGTGCGGATGCGCTCCCCGATTTCATGCGCTACGCCAGTTATGACCAGGCCGCCATACGAGTGACCGCACAAGATTGCGTCGGTGATGTCCTCATACTTGAAGACGTTAACAACGTCCTGAATGTGCGTGTCCAGGTTGATCGCCCGGTCGGCCAGGTGAGAGCGTTCTCCGAGGCCGGTCAGCGTGGGAGTGTAGACATCATGTCCCGCCTCGCGAAGCTTGCGGGCGACTCTTGCGTACACCCAGCCGCCCTGAAAAGCACCATGAACTAGAACGAATTTCGCCATGACTATTTGTTCCTTCAGTTTGCGGTAAAAAATGCGTGGCGCCTTTTCGAGCAATTCACTGCGCCCCGTCTCCAGTGCGGAGCCGGGTGGAGATCGGCCACTGGCTGAGCGTGACTCCCAAAACGCAGATAATGGCGCCCAAAATCAGCGTAAAGGTAATGGGTTCATGCCTGAAGGCGACGCCAGCACCAATCGCGAAATGATTGAAGCAAGGCGTAGGGGGCAATCCGAGCCATCGAGAATCGGGCTGTAAGCCAGAACCAGATGGTAAATGCGGCGATACTGCCGAGCATGACGGTAAAGGCGAAAGCCAGCCACTCAGAACTCGACGCCCTCTGAAGCGCCTCAATCCGCCCCCTCCACGATTATCGAAAGTCCAAGAAGCTGGAATGCCGTGAAGAACGACACCCAGGCGAAGAGCATCACATGGTCGAAAGGGCCGATTTTCTTGATCAGTACGAGAACGTGTCACGGCGCACATGCCTCCGCCGCATGAATCATTGCCTGGAGGCTCGTCTGCACATCGGCGTCAGTGGTGGCCCAACTGGAGACGCTGATTCGCATGGCGACGCGGCCCTGCCATACTGTGCCGCCACACCAGCAAATCCCGTCGGCCTGAAGACGGTTAATTACGGCCCGCGTCATCTCCGGGGTACCAAATGAGACGAGCACCTGGTTGAGCGCGACATGATTCAGGACTTCAAAGCCGCTGGCTTCGAGACCTTGGGCGAAAATTCCGGCATAGCGGCAAGTACGTTCGATGAGCCCTGCAACGCCATCCCTGCCCAGGTTAAGAAGCGCGGCCCAGATATCCACACCACGCGCTCGTCTTGAGGATTCCGGAGTATAGTGCGACGGTTCCCGGTCAGTCACATCTCCCTCTGCCAGGTACGCGGCATTCAACGACATTGCCGCACGCAGAGTGGCAGCCCTGCGCACTAGAACGATGCCATTGTCATACGGTACGTTGAGCCATTTATGCCCATCCGTCGCCCAAGAGTCGGCTTCGGCCACGCCATCCGTCAGGGTGTCGAAATCACGGTTTGCAAGCGCCCATAGTCCGAATGCACCATCAACATGGACCCAAGCCCCGGCTTTCCTCGCAAGTCGGCATATCTCGCGCGCGGGATCGAAATCACCGGTATTCACGTTGCCTGCCTGGATGCACACGATCGTTTGCTCGTCGAGTTCCGGAAGCTCGCTGACTCGCATCCGGCCCTGTTGATCTGTTGGCACTACGATGACCCGCTCGCGTCCGAGACCTAACATCGACAACGCCTTGGAGACGGTAACGTGAGTCTCTTTACTGACAACTACACGGAGTTCCGGCGCGCCGTAGAGTCCCTTTGCCTCCACGTCCCAGCCCAGGCGGGATAGCAGAGCGTGGCGTGCTGCTGCCAGCGCCGCAAAGTTCGCCAATGAGGCACCTGTAACGAAGGCTCCTCCAATGTCGTCCGGCAAGCCGAACAGATCGCCGATCCAGCGTAGCGCAACTTCCTCGAGCGCTGCCGCGATCGGCGAAGTCCACCGAAAACACGCGTTTTGATCCCAGGCGGTCGCGAGCCAGTTCGCGGCGATGGTTGCGGGCATCGCGCCGCCGATCACCAAACCGAAGTACCGTCCGCCCGTTGTCGGGACGGTAGCTGGTGACCCAGCCTCGTCGAGGCGGCGCAAGACTTCATGTGCATCCAGCCCGGCGTGTGGCAGTGAGTGCCGGAATTCATTCAGGCCTTGCAATGCCTGGGTAGAAACGTTCACAGGCCTGTCATGCACAGACTGAACGTAAGCGAGCGCACGTTGCGCGGCGTCCTGCAGCAGGTCAGCGGTCGGCGTCAATCCGGCTGCTTTTACACTTTCGTCGAGTTTCATATGGTTCGTCCCGGAGGTTTCACTAAGAACCTTTAACAAAATGA
>NZ_CYGY02000092.1 GCF_900007165.1 Paraburkholderia piptadeniae | reverse complement strand
GAGCTTGCTTTCGCGGATTGGACAGCACCCACAAAAAACCAGCGCCGAATGTTGAAAAAGTGAGCAAATAGCCGAGAGTGCGCAACATAGCTTGCGTCACGGTCATCGGCTGCCCGGTATCGGCATCCACGATTCGAAGGTGCACCGCACGCTTTCCCGGTGACGTTCCCCAAACGGCCCACATTGCGCCAGTGACCAATATCGGGATGCACTGGCCAACCATAAGCCAGAGAATGATGGACGAGGCAAAAGCCTCCGGTGCCATCAGAATGTCTTCGGTCGATGGTCCGAGGGGGATGAACAGCAGGATGACCGTCCACCATATCGAATCAATGAACAGGGCGCGGGCGCGCTGCGAATAAGTCGCGTAGCGCATCAGAAGCCGTGCGTCGACGACATTACCGGCGGATGGCAGACTCCGGCGCCCCAGCCCAGTGCGGTTGATGAAATTCGGTAAGTCCATTTTTTGAGGAATGTCATTTGGAAGTCCCGCTGGTGTCTTTTCGGCTGGCGAGCAGTCCGGCCACACTGGCGTCCCCGTCAAGCTCGTCCCAATGCGGACCTTTGCGCGAGCTTGAGATACGCATTCGCTGACGTCGAGCGGCAACGCTGCAACCGGGCGCCGGAACCGTGACAATGGAGCGCGTAACGCGCAACCGCCGCTCAATCCGACAACAAGGGTAGTGTCGTCAAGCAGCACCTTGGTCGAAACGGCCGTCATCGGTATGCATCCAATGTTTGGCGTGCTACCCCGGTCAATCGGGCAGCGACTGCTGTTGCCCCTCCTCGGTCGGTTTCAAAAGGAGCCGGCGTACGCGCTGCCAATCGCTCATGATTCGTTGTCCGCTCTTCTGAACTAAGCGGAGGAACGGCCGATGTGTTGGCAGCGGCTCCGTGCGCCAATCTTTTGACGGAGTAGCTGGCGAATGCACGGCCATTCGCACCTCGCGCGCTCGTCGACCACGCCAGCGTGATAATTTTTGCCGCCGCGGTGTCGAGCGCGGAGAAAACCGCATGCTTGCACGCGCTATCAAGCCCGAGTCGGGCCTGTGAATAATCACTGGACGAAGTTTTGCCCTGCGACAGTTCTCCGCTTGCACCGCTTCCGTCACCGCCAGGACCACCTCCCAGGAAAGGGCGTCCTCACGATTCGCATGCTCCAGGTCCGCGACGAGTTCATGCCAAAACTTAATGCCTCTGTACGAGCGACCGGGACCGCGCACGAACCGCAAGCGTGCCAGCAATGCCGCCGTGCGGGCCGCCTCGACTTGCGACGCCTTCGCGACCGTCCGGGAACGGCCTCAGACACCGCTTCGCCGGCTGACAATGGACGCGGCAAGAAGAGCCAACATCATGACGATGACAAGCGCCTGATTGCCTTGGAGCAAATTTTCGTATGTCATACGGTCAGGATGCTTCCGCCTTTTTTTGCTGCTTTGCAGCGAAACCTCATTCTAGAGTTGAATGCGTCGAAGTCAACCGTTGTGGCGATGTGCTTCCCCTGAAATTTCGCCTTCCAGCAGGTCGCGTATAAACTCGACCCAAAGGAAGGAAAGAAGAGATGTTCAAGGTACCGCACCAGGTGTACACGGCAGAGTTCAAGGAAGCGGCCGTGCAACGAGTCAAGGACGGGCAAGGCGTAAGCGCTGTGGCCCGCGAACTGGGCATGTCGATGCAGACGCTGCGTAACTGGCTCAAAGCGTCGGAAGCCGGCAAGCTCAATGGCCCGGGGGCGAAGGTCGTCACGGCGGAACAGATGGAGCTTTCGCGTCTGCGAGCGGAGAACAAGCGCTTGCAGATGGAGCTGGAAATCGCAAAAAAAGCGGCGGCGTTCTTCGCGAAGGACCTCCTGTGAAGTACGCCTGGATTGACACGCAGTGCCGGCAATATCCCTTGTCGGCGCTGTGCGAGGTTCTTGCCGTAAGCATCAACGGCTATCGCGCCTGGAAGCGCGGCGGCACGCCTGAGCGGCAGCGCCTGAGCGACGCGCAATTGCTCACGTTGATTCGAACGATTCATGCGCAGTACAAGGGCGCCTACGGTTCGCCGCGCATAACCGAAGAGGTTCGTTCTCGGGGCTTTCCAGCCAGCAAAGCGAGAGTGGAGCGGCTGATGAGCGCCAACGGTATCAGAGCCCGACACAAGCGCCGCTATCGCGTGACAACCGATTCCCGGCACAAGCTGCCGGTCGCACCGAACGTGTTGAACCGTAACTTCACGCCGGCCGAGCCCAATCAGGAGTTCACCTCGGACATCACGTACATCTGGACGGACGAAGGCTGGCTGTATCCGGCGGTCACGCTGGACCTGTTCAACCGGGAGTCGTAGGTTGGTCCGTCAAGCCGCGCATGACGGCGGAGCTTGTGACCGATGCGCTGACGATGGCGTGGTTCCGTCGCCGGCCTGCGCTCGGCGCGCTGCATCACTCGGACCGTGGCAGTCAATACGCGAGCCATGAATTCCAGCGCAAGCTGGCCTCCTACGGGATGCGCTGCTCGATGAGCCGCAAGGGCAACTGCTGGGACAACGCGCCGACGGAAAGCTTCTTCAACAGCCTGAAGAACGAGCGGGTACACGGCACGAGGTATCGCACGCATCGCGAAGCCATTGCAGACTTGTTCGAATACATTGAAGTGTTTTATAACCGTAGTCGTCGTCATTCATCGCTTGGCTTCACGTCGCCAACTCAGTTCATGCAAGACTGGCTTGCAGCTCAGCGGACAAAGGATACGGCTGCATAACTCAGGGCCTCTGGAAGGCGAAAAACCGAGGGAAGCTCAAGTATCGGACCCGAGGCGTATGTGCGCACCGTCCTCACGCGCATTGCAGATCACCCAATGGATCGCGTTGACGAACTGTGCGCTTCCCCCCTCATAGTGCCATCGGTGGTCAACCCGACGGTCCGGAAAGGCGCCTGCAGGAAAACTCCACGCGCTCCGCCTGATCGCCGCCGTATGGTCCGAACGAGATCCAGCCGTGCCCCCATAGCGTGACCTCGTCGCGGCGAAGGATGAGCTCATGGCCACCGTCGATGGTGATGCGTGTGCCGTTCGCGCTGCAATCGCGCAGCACATACTTTCCGCTGCGGCACTCGATCGATGCGTGCACCCGCGACGCACGGCAATCGTGCACGACAATGCTCATGTTCGCGCCGCGGCCGATGGTCATCAGCGCGGACGCGTCACTCATTTCGACACAGACATCCTCGTACCGAAGGGTCAGCAACGATGAACAAGGCAGGCGCTGCAGGTCGTTACCTGTGACCGTCAGATCAGCGCCTTGTTGCCAGATCGCCTCGAACAACTCCGTTGGCTGTCTTTTTCCTCGCACCTGTATCGGGTAAAGGTGACGCGCCATCTGACGCAGTCTCGCCGGGAGACACTCAACCGCGTCTTTGCTCGTGACGACCTGTCCCGGCGAAGCTAAGTCGGTCAGTCGGGCAGCCAGGTTTACGGTGTCGCCAAACACGTCTCCCCTTTCGTCGGGCAAAACGGGGCCGTGATGAAAGCCGATTCGCAGCGACATCGGCTGTCCCGCCACCGCAGGCAACCCGGAGACGGCCAACTGCATATCGATCGCGGCCTGCATCGCATGTTCGGCGGAGGGAAACAACGCCATGACTTCGTCGCCGATGGTCTTGACAATTCGCCCTCCCGACGCTTCCGAGCACGACTTCATCAGCGCGATGCACCGCGCAATCGCCTCGAAGGCAAGCATGTCGCCGACAGTCTCGTAAAGCTCCGTGCTGCGGCTTACGTCCGCGAACATCACAGACTCATGAGACATCGGATATTTCAATTTGTCATCCATGACCAACCCGTCGTCAGGCCGTCCAGCCGGCGTCGAAGCGTTGTTCGTCAGCCGGCCTGCGCAGCGCTCCTGCTCGTCAGTGTAGTACTGTGCCGTGCCGAGAGCAGCATCGGGGTCGCCCGTACTATCTGGACGGATCCAATCCCGTCGCGTCGTCTCACCGTAACGCGCGCAACGAACGAGACCGTACGGACACTGACGCCGAGGATGGTCGTGATGGAGGACTGCAGCACCGCCCATCACTGGGCCCGGCGCTTTCAGTCACTCGGCATCGAGGTGCGGCTCATCAGTCCGCACTACGTCACACCGTTCGTGAAGACGAACAAGAACTATCTCAACGATGCAGAAGCGATCGTCCAGACCGCAAGCCGTCCGACGATGCGCTTTGTGACGGTCAAATCGATCGAGCAGCAGGATATTCAGGCCGCGCATCGCATGCGCGCCATCCTGCTGCGCCACCGTACCGCGCTGATCAACGGGATGCGCGGCCTGCTCGGCGAGCGTGGACTCACGATTGCGCGCTCACCGGAAGCCTTCAAACGTGCGATGCCCGAGTTGCTGCGCACAAGCGCCGACGAGCTGACGTTGTTTTGCCAGACGCCGCTCACCGAGTTGCTGCAACATCTGAAGGCGATCGAGGAGCGCATTCATCTGACCGAGGTATCGATCCAGACCTTCATGAAGCAATCGGCGCTCTGCAAGAAAATCGCCGAGGTACCCGATATCGGTCCAATTACCGCCACCGCCATCGTCGCCTCGGTCGGCGATGCCAGGCAGTTCCGCAACGGCCGGCATCTGGCCGCGTGGCTTGGCTTCGCGCCGCGGCAGTATTCCTCCGGTGGCAAGCCACGTCTGTAGGGCATCAGCCGGCGCGGCGATACCTATCTGCGGACGTTGCTCCGATACGTGAAAGCAAAGATTGGTACAACCGCGCAATAGGCGTAGCTTGTGGAAAGATCGACGCTCGCGTTGTTGCAAGCTCGTGCGTTCGTCGTCGGTGGCTATTGCACCTTAAGTGATGGAGTAGTTGGCGTTTTTCAGGATACCCCCCCACTCATAATCGCAGTGATCAGGGGTATAGGGCATCGTTCCACCCCCGGGTGTAAACGTCAGCTCCCCGAAGAATATCTGCTCGTCACGCGCGTAGAGATCCACACGCACGTAGCCGAGCCCATCGGCCAGCAGCATGGCAACACCGCTCAGCTCTTCCCAATTCGTCGGTCGCGCCACGGCGCGCTCGCTGCGCGGGTAGTCGCCCCACACCAGGTCAAGCCTATTCCATCGGGCGTCGTAGACATCGGCGCGAGGCTTGCCAAAACGATCGGAAATGATGCCCGTATAAATTACCGGACCGTCTGGACCACGGCCGAATATGTGCATTTTGTAATCGGCCGGAACGGTGCCTGATCGGTCGAGAAGCAGAGTTTCAAAGAAGATCCGGGGTTGAATGCCCTTATAGTGCCGTTCACGTGCGACCCGATAATAGTCAATGCTCAACCATCCGTCGGCAACGCGACGCAGCTCTTCGAACGATCGTTTCGACTTGTCCCAAACCACTTCGACGAAGTTGGAACCGTGATTTGCTTTCATGACGAACGATGAGGGGAGTGAGTCGAAAACCTCTTTCGTAAAAACATCGGGGGCCGCAAGCAACGGAATGAGATGCTTCTCCCCGATGCGTTCCCTTACGTATTCGCGAACTCTCAGTTTGTCGGTCAGGCTGCTCCAGCGGGGATCCGGGTGCAGGCATCGCATCAGAATCATTTCGTTGAAAGCCGTCGGACGCGTCATGTTCGGGAACCGCCCGATTCTTCGACGATGCGAAAGAGCCAAATACAAATCGTCGGGCATAAGCGACGCGGCGCCTTTGAGCACTCGACGCGTGCTCCTGAAGAAGAGATTGTTCATGGTTTCGTGTCCTCCCATGCGCCCACTACCTGCTCGCCAAGTGCACCCCTGGGTGTCCTCAACCAGCACTTCGCCTCCTCGTGAGTCGGCGCAGCAACTTCAAGCATAAGCCAAGCCAGCCCGCTATTTGCACACCACCGCGCTTCGTCGATTGGTAGCTATGCTAGGAAGCGCACAGGCCTGGCGTGAAAATCGGTGTTAAACGAGTTGTACATGGCGCGCACGACGTCCTGGAACACTTTCGACCAATGTTTTTTTGCACGTTGCCGATGGCGAAAATGAGCGAGATTCTGGCGTAAAGATGCATTCGTCAAAATGTAAAAAAAGGAGGCGATGCGCGTGGCTTTTCCTGGTAGCCAGGAACTATGTCGACGCCTTTGAGGTAGAGTCCGGCTCGCGAGGCAAATCCAATGATTGCAGCTCCGAGACGCTTTTTTGATCCTGTGCGATAGGCCAATCGTATTGAAGCCAATTCGTTCGTGCGGACAAACGTCGTGTGCTTCAGGCAGCAGCGTGATGCGGTGTATGGCACCCGATGAGATCGGTCCTATGCGCATTCAATTCGTTATCGGCAACCTGAGCGACTATCACGTACCACGCTATCGCGCGCTCGTGCAGCTCGCGTCGAGACATGGATGCCAGGTATCCCTCATCGAGCTATTCGAATACAGCAGCTTCTATGACTATGCGCAAAGCGATCGCAGGACGTTCCTGCAAGATGTGCCGTCCGAGATGGTTACAGTCTTCAAGGGTACCGTTGCTGGCCGCAAGCATTGGCTGACGGTGGCGGCCCGGCTCGGCGTGATCGTTCGTGCCACGCGCCCCGACTTCGTCATCACGCTCGGCTACAACACCAGCTATTCGATTTACCTGTGTCTGCTGAGGACGTTGACGCGTCGATTCAAGCTGGTCTATATGTCTGACTCGAAGGCTGACGACGGCAAACGGCATCGACTCAAGGAAGCCTTAAAACGAATCCTCGTCTCACGCTTCGATGGTGCACTCGTGGCCGGTGAGAAACATCGTCGATACGCCGAGTCGCTCGGCATCCCGATGCACCGATCACGTGTCGGCCTTGATGTCATCGACGTTGCGTACTTTCGCGACGCCGCAAGGCGTGTGCGCGCACACGCCGACAGTGAGCGATGCCGCTTCGCCTTGCCGTCGCAATACGTGCTGTGCGTGAGCCGCTTTGTGGAGCGCAAGAATGTACCGCTCGTTTTGGAGGCGTTCGCCTGCTCAGGGCTTGCCCAACGAGGGGTATCCCTCGTCCTCGTCGGGCAGGGTCCGCTCGAGCAGACGATACGCGAAAAGGTTGTCGCGCTCGGGCTAGGCGAGCGAGTCCTGATTTTCAGGGCGGTTCTGAACAGCGACATGCCGGCCTTTTATGCGCTTGCCGACTTCATTGTGCTCGCTAGCGCATTCGACCAGTGGGGGCTGTGCGTCAACGAGGCGATGGCTGCGGGGCGGCCTGCGATCGTGTCGCAGACTTGCGGATGTGCGAATGAAGTTGTGTACGACGGAATCAACGGTTTCATCGTTCGGCCTGGAGACGTCGAGCAGCTCGCGAAAAAAATGAGGCAGCTCGCTGAAGACCACGCGCTTCGCGAAAAGCTCGCCCGCAACGCGGAAACAACGATCCGTGACTGGACACCCGAGCTCTTTGCCGAAAACGTGCTCGCTCTCGCAAACATATGCCTAAGGCGCAATGACTTGCACGCAAGCTGATAGGGTCGAAAGGGAATGGGAATTGCTCAATGGGAATTGCTCCCATCCCTGTCCCGCAGTGCAGTTAGAAGACACTTGGCAGGGTCGATCGCGATTCAAAGGTTCCACTTTCATGGGTTTGCGAATTCTTCACACCATCATCACCGTCAATCCCGCATATGGCGGGCCGATTGAGGGGATCGTTCAGGCGGCTCGCGAGCATCGGCGCAGAGGAAACTCGATCGAGATCCTCACGCTCGACGGACCCGACGAGCGCTCACTCGATCAATGCGAGATCATCTGCCACCCTGTCGGCCCGGGGTTCGGCAAGTACAGGTATTCCCCGAGGCTGGTCCCATGGCTGCAGGTCAACGTGCCGAAATACGACCTTGTCATTGTCAACGGCATCTGGAACTACACATCGTTTGGCGTTTGGCGTGCGCTACGCGGTTCGGGGATACCTTATTACGTATTCACGCACGGGATGCTGGATCCGTACTTCAAGCAGCGCTACCCGTTAAAGCACTTCAAAAAGATGCTCTATTGG
The DNA here is from genome assembly GCF_900007165.1 of Paraburkholderia piptadeniae. Lineage (GTDB taxonomy): Bacteria > Pseudomonadota > Gammaproteobacteria > Burkholderiales > Burkholderiaceae > Paraburkholderia > Paraburkholderia piptadeniae. The sequence continues at coordinate 1,176 of NZ_CYGY02000092.1, read as the reverse complement.
CCATGGGCGGAATACCGGGTGCTTCGTGATGCAAATGCCGTGTTCTTTACGTGCGAGGAAGAACGTCGATTGGCTCGCCAATCGTTCCGCCCGTACCGCTGCAACGAGCATGTCGTCAACTACGGCACAGCGGGTGCCGTTGGCAATCCCGACATGCAACGCGAACTTTTCCTGTCGAGGTTTCCGCACCTGCGCGGTAAAAAGAATCTGCTCTTTCTTGGGCGGATCCACGAAAAGAAGGGAATCGACCTTACCCTGAGAGCGCTGGCTCAATGTGTGCAAGACACTCCCCAGGACAAGATTAGCGATGTGCAACTGATCATCGCCGGGCCCGATGACGGCGAGTACGCGAAGGCGGCGAAGGCCCTGTGCTATGAGTTGCAGTTGACAGACAGGGTGACGTGGACGGGAATGCTCGACAACGACCTCAAGTGGGGCGCATTCTTTGTATCCGACGCCTTTGTGCTTAACTCGCATCAGGAGAATTTTGGGATTTCCGTGGCGGAAGCGTTATCTGCGGGGCTGCCGACGCTGATTACAGACAAGGTCAACATCTGGCGTGAGATCGAGCAGTCTGGCGCGGGCTTCGTGGACAAGGACGACCTGGCAGGGGCAGTGCGCTTATTGCACCGCTGGCTGGGCGCTTCGCGACGCGAGTGGGCCGACATGCGCACGCGTGCCAGACAGTGCTTCACTTCCCGATTTCATATCGCTCAGTCCATGCAATCCTTGCTCGACGCGCTTGCCGTGTACAAGGTGCAACAAGGCTCCACCAGGCGCGGTTGCGAAGGAGCCGCCTGGACTGGGTAAAAATTTCAAAATGGGGCGGAGAAGAGTGAACAAAACCTCCCTGAGCACAACGTCGCCTATATTGATTTTGCGGCGGCCTCGTTGAGAGAAGGGCCTGTGGACGCTCGCTTCTAGCCTCGCACCGGATCGGCGGTTCTTTTTTACATGCCCGTCTCAAGCCGCTCGCGGATAATTTCGAGAACAGATCGATTTCGGCGTATTCCGGGGTAGGGTCACTGGCTCGACAGTCACGGTCCGACCCGTCATTACCTGGACGTCCATGGCACTAGTGTCGCGAGTTAGAAATTCGTAGACAAAATCGCTTGACGCTAGCGAGGATGTCGTCGGCCGATTTGGTCCAGTTGAAAGGTCTCGGATCAGTGTTGT
>NZ_CYGY02000236.1 GCF_900007165.1 Paraburkholderia piptadeniae | reverse complement strand
GAGATTCGCCTTAGTCTCGTGGGCTCGGCGATGTCGCTCGGTTTCGCGTTCAAGCTGCTGATGAATGCGACGTTATTTGCAATCAAATAAAGCGCTTGCGCCATTCGACCCGGCGCGCATAAGCCACCGAGTCCCGCGCGGACAGCTTCAAAAAAGGGCCGCGCAGCTCGTCTACGTAGCAAGCCGGAACCGGTGCGCGACCGACCTGCCTCGCCGATGACGTGGCGCATCGAACCAGCCGGCGATCGTGCAGATACCGCGTCACCTGTGTGGCTCGACGGCGCGGCACGTCACGGGTCATCATAGACACGTGGGCAGCCGACCATGATGCGTTTCACGAGGCTAGAAGTAAAACCTTTACAACGGCGGTAGTCCACAACGGGCAGGCCCGACTCGCGGAGACATCATGAAGTTTCTTGTGGCCGACGACCATGAATTGATCCGGCAAGGCGTCAAGGGCATGCTGCGCGGTTTCGATCCCGACGCCCAGTTCGACGAAGCCGATAGCTGGGAAAGCCTCTCCGCTGCCGCGCGTCCCGACGCCGATCACGATCTGGCGATCGTCGATCTGCATATGCCGGGCATGATCGGCGCGTCGTCGCTCGAAGCGCTGCTGAAGGCGAATCCCGCGCTACCGGTGGTAGTGCTGTC
>NZ_CYGY02000171.1:142-631 GCF_900007165.1 Paraburkholderia piptadeniae | reverse complement strand
GTCGTACTACCAGCTGCTGTCGCCGTACAGCCCGACCACCTGGCTCACGGGCTTCTATGGCGCGCACCCGGGCGATGTGGATGGCCTCGACACGATCTATCGCGCGAACAACACGCTGCTGTACATGTCGCCGCAACTGTATGGCTTCAAGTTCAGCGGCTCGTATTCGCTGGCGGGCGTGCCGGGCAGCGCATACCAGGGCTCGACATGGAGTACGGCGATCCAGTACGCACAAGGGCCGATCGGTCTCGCGGTCGGCTTCTCGCGGATCAACAACTCGAACTCGAACGGCGGTGCGTTCGGCACGGACACGACGACCTCGAACGCGGGCGCGCAGGCGGGCATTTCGGCCGTGACCAACGGCTACCAGTCGGCGCGGGCGCAGCAGCGCTTCGCGGTGGGCGCGGGCTACACGTTCAACAGCCAGTTCGACATCACGGCGACGTACACGAACGTGCAGTACGTCGCGGGCGTCGGTTCGGGGTTCCG
>NZ_CYGY02000171.1:0-132 GCF_900007165.1 Paraburkholderia piptadeniae | reverse complement strand
CCGAACACGACGGGCGGCGGCACGCACATCATCAACGCGACGGCGACGCTCGGCGACGGCTTCAACTCGACGCCTTCGTCATCGCGCAGCATGGTCGGCGTGGGCGTGGGTATCGTGCACCGGTTCTGATGC
>NZ_CYGY02000229.1 GCF_900007165.1 Paraburkholderia piptadeniae | reverse complement strand
GGGCCATCATCGCAACGGAACTCGCAGCCGTCCGAACACCAGCGGGCATTGCTCCTGCCCACCGCGACCTTGCCGTCGTGTCGGCGCGAGGACGGGGTATGGCGAGGACGGCGTTCAAGTAGCAGGTTGTGGTCACGCATGACGCGATAGACCCGTTTTGCATTAACACGTGGACGGCCCACCGCGTCGCAACGGCGTCTGAGCAGCGCCCAAGCACGCCGGTAGCCGTATGTGGGCAGGTCGGCAACGAGCCCCTGAAGCTCTACAACAAGCGGTTTATCATCCATGGTCGGCGTCTTGCGCCGGTCGACCCAATCGGACTGTCGCCTTGATTTGACTGCGAGATTCGAGCGCGACACACCCAGGACTTCACAGACCGTCTTCATCGGTCGTCCCCCGGCAGCAATGGTGAGCGCGCAATCAATTTTTTTGCCCGACCATACTCCACTGCTTCGCGGAGGATTTCCACTTCCATTGTCTTTTTACCCAGCAGCCGCTGCAGTTCACGAA
>NZ_CYGY02000088.1 GCF_900007165.1 Paraburkholderia piptadeniae | reverse complement strand
TGAGCCGACCGCCAGTGCGACATGAGCACGGGCACCGTCATCGCGCGCAGCAGGGTCTGCGTCACGCTGCCGAGGGCACGTTCCGTCACGCCCGTGTGTCCGTACGCACCGGCCACGATCAGGACGGTATCAAGATCAGCGGCCTCGGGCAGCAATATTTCACCGCGCTCGCGGCGCGACATCGTGTGATGGACATGGAAGTCGGCCTATACACCGTACCACCTCAGCGCAGTCGCGAAGGTCAGGGAAACGGTTGCAGGCCGATCGTCTTCGGGCTCAGCCAGCATGACCACCGCGCCGTGCGTGGCGCGTTGCAGCAACGGTAGCGCATCGTGCCACGCGCGGGTGGCCGCACGACTGCCATCCCACGCGATCATGGGTCGCTCACCCGGCGAGTCAATGGCGCCAGCGTAGGGAGCCAGCCAGACCGGTTGTCCGACGACAGCGGCAGGTATTCGGCGAAGTGTGGGGCAACATGGGCGTCGGGGTCATCGGGGTCGGGCTGACTCACGACAACCAGATCGGCGTACTGGACGTGCAGCGGCACGACGGCATTCGATGCACCGGCGGGGTCACGCCACTCGGCCTCGATCGCGGCGCCGGTGGCTGCGTTCGCGAAATGCCGGGCCAGTTCATCGCGACTCGTGTGCTGCCGATGTTGCCGCTCCAGCACGGGTCCAGTGTCCGCGCCGTAGAAGGAGTGCCGCTCGATGCTGCGCGCCTGATACCGGTCGACCGGGTCAAAATCCGATCGGCGCGGACACGGCTCAGCGGTCAAAACAAGGCACTTCGACCCATGCCAGACTATCGCCCTGGCTCGCGTGCCGCTGTTCTGTATCCCGAAAGGAGCCATTGATGTGGCGCTCGCACGGGCGGCTGTTTCGGGTCGAACTGGGCCCGTGGAGCTTTGGGTCGGCGTGTGGTGCGTTTTATGCGCCCAAGGCCGCAGTGCGG
>NZ_CYGY02000068.1 GCF_900007165.1 Paraburkholderia piptadeniae | reverse complement strand
GCGCAGCGCGCCGTTCGCGTCCTGTCCACGGCCGTACCAGACGGGTTCGCCGTCGAGCGCGAGCAGCACGCATTGATGCACATAGAACGACCAGCCGTCGTAGCCCGTGAGCCACGCCATGTTGGTCGGGTCGGTGACTATCAGCAGATCGATCTGCGCCTTTTCCATCGCCTTGCGTGTCTTCGCGATGCGTGCGTCGTATTCGGCGCGATCGAATGGCAGGCGTACCGATGGTCCCTTGGCAGGCGGGTCCTGTTTCGTTGTATCTGACATCGTTCTTTTCTCCTGGCACGAACTCGTCGCAAAAGTGGCGTCCCATGCACCTAAATGAGGCGCCAACGGGTATTGCTCGCCGCAGTCTAATGCTGCGAAAAATAGGCTCCCAATGTGCTAGTTCAATCTTCGTCGACGGGTCGAACGAGGGCGCAATGGTGCGTTGCATAGTTGATGAATTGCCTCGCGATGCGCTTATAGGTGTTGTCCCTGATGCGAATGTCCGCTCTTCCGCATTGCCCTTTGCACCAAGGCGTATCCGGCTTTTTGCGGCTCTGAAAGAATTGTTCTAGAGCAATCGGATCACGAATATGGCTTTGTATGCTGGTTCGCGTAGCCGCTCTTCCTGCACTGCTGCAACACGCACTCACCCCACGCAGGCGTGATGAACGGAACCCTGACCAATATGAAAACCGCGCGAGTGACCCTAATGCCAAGCGCTTCAGGAATTGCCCAGGAGACTCTTTCGCCGGATGTGCAGGCCGCCGCTGGCGATGCCTCTTCCATTCGCGAGAAGACGTCGACGCCGACTACCAGGCCGCTGATCAGGATCGATCGCATCACGAAGCGCTATGGTGCGCTGACCGTGCTCGACGAGCTTTCGCTCAATGTGATGCCGGGCGAGAAGCTCGCACTGATCGGTCCATCGGGATCAGGTAAGACCACCATCCTTCGCATCCTGATGACACTCGAAACGATCGATGGCGGCCATATCGAGGTGGATGGCGAACAGCTCTTCCACATGCAGCGCGGCGGCCAGATGGTTCCCGCGAACGAGCGTCATCTGCAGAAGATGCGCGAGAAGATCGGAATGGTCTTTCAGCACTTCAATCTCTTTCCGCACAAGAGCGTGCTCGACAACGTCACGCTCGCGCCGATCCTGACAAAAGGCGAGAGCCGCGAATCTGCTGAAAAGCGCGCGCTGGAACTGCTCGACATGGTCGGCATGGCCGACAAGGCGAAGAGCCGGCCCGCGCAACTTTCCGGCGGACAGAAGCAACGTGTCGCGATTGCGCGGGCGCTTGCGCTCGCACCGAAGATCATGCTTTTCGATGAAGTCACTTCGGCGCTCGACCCGGAGCTCGTCGAAGAAGTCCTCAATGTGATGCAGCGGCTCGCCAAAGAAACCGACATGACGATGCTGCTCGTCACGCACGAAATGGGCTTTGCGCATGATTTCGCGGACCGCGTGCTGTTTTTCGATCGCGGCAGGATCGTCGAAGAAGGCAAGCCCGAGGACATATTCAGACATCCGGAACACGAGCGGACTCAGGCGTTCCTGCGCAAGATCATCGCCGCCGGTCACAGGATCTGATCGACCCACATCACTTATCGCAAGACCACTACGTACAACACGCACACCACCAGGCCTAGGAGCCAAAAACCATGAAACTGAAGGCGATTCTGATCACGGGGACGTTGTCGGTGCTAACTCTGGCCTGTTCCGCAGCCAATGCAGAGGACAAGCTGACCCAACTCAAGGAGCAGGGCTTTGCGCGTATCGCCATTGCCAACGAACCGCCGTTCACGGCAGTGGGCGCCGACGGCAAGGTGACGGGCGCTGCGCCCGACGTCGCGCGCGCGGTCTTCAAGAAGCTCGGCGTCAACGATATCGTCGCGTCGGTCTCCGAATATGGCGCGATGATTCCGGGCCTCGCAGTGGGACGGCATGACGCAATCGCGGCTGGCCTCTTCATGACGCCGCAGCGCTGCGCGGCCGTCGCGTACTCGGAGCCTGTGCTCTGCGCAGTGGAAGCGTTCGCCGTCAAGAAGGGCAACACCAAGAGCATCAAGACCTACGATGAAATCGCCAAAGACCCGAAGGCGGTGATCGGCGTCGAGGGCGGCACCACCGAACAGAAGCTGGCGACGGCGGCTCATATTCCGACGGACCGTATCGTCATCGTGCCGGACGGACAGAGCGGGCTGAAGATGCTCCAGGACGGCCGCATCGACGCGTTCGCGCTGCCGTTGCTCTCGATCAGCGATCTGCTTTCGAAAGCAAAGGACGGCAGTCTGGAATCGATCGCGCCCGTGCAAGGCACGCCGGTGCAGTGCGACGGCGTGGCGTTCCGCAAGCAGGACACGGCGCTGCGCGATGCGTTCGACGTCGAGCTGAAGAAGATCAAGGCATCCGGCGAGTTCGCGAAGATCGTCGAGCCATACGGGTTTTCGGCAAAGGCGGCAATGTCGACGAGCCGCGACAAGCTGTGCTCGGCGTCGAACTGAGTCTGCACAAACCGGCTAGTGCGCGATTCACTCGTGCGCTAGCCAGCCGTTTAGCTGCCTTCGAGGTGCGCTTATGAACCACTGGTCCGGCTATCTGACGCTGATCATGAAGGGCGCCGTAGCGACCGTCGAACTCACGTTGATGGGAGCGGTGCTTGCGCTCGTGATGGCGTTCGTCGCAGGCCTTGGCCGCCTGTCGCCGTTCGCTGCGGTGCGCGCGCTCGCCACCACGTATATCGAGTTCTTTCGCGGCACATCGGTATTCGTCCAGCTGTTCTGGGCTTATTTCGTCTTGCCGATGATCGGGCTCACGCTCACGCCGCTGCAGGCAGGCGTGCTCGCACTCGGCCTCAACGTGGGTGCGTACGGCGCGGAAGTGGTGCGCGGCGCGATCGTCGCGGTCGGCCAGGAGCAACGCAGCGCGTGCATTGCGTTGAATCTGTCCGTCTATCAGCGCATGCGTCATGTGATCCTGCCGCAAGCGTTGCCGTTGATGCTGCCCACCTTCGGCAACAACGCAATCGAGTTGCTCAAGGGCACGGCAGTCGTGTCGCTGATCTCGCTCGGCGACATGACATTCCAGGCGCAGGTGGTGCGCTCGCAAACGGGCAATACGCTGATACCGTTTGCGACGATTCTCGCGCTTTACTTCGCAATGGCGTGCCTGATTTCGTTCGGCATGCGCAAGCTGGAACGCCGGATGACGTTCGGTCTCGACGGCATGAGGAGATAAGAGCATGGAATGGGACTGGAGTTTCGCGTTCGGGATTCTGCCGATCCTGTTGCAGGGTCTGGAGATCACCGTGCTCGCGACGTTGCTCGGCGCGATCGCGGCAGCCGTGATCGGCATGGTGTTCGCGATCCTGCGCCTCGCGCCGAACCGGGCGGTGTCGCGTACGACGACGGCGGTGGTGAGCTTCATTCGCGGCACGCCGTTGCTCGTGCAACTGTATTTCGTGTTCTATGTGCTGCCGGATATCGGCATCCGCATGCCCGCTCTCGCGGCGGGCGTGCTCGTGCTCGGCGTGCACTACGCGACTTATGCAGCGGAGGTGTATCGGACGGGCATCGAAAACGTGCCGCGCGGGCAGTGGGAAGCCGCCAAGGCATGCAACCTGAACGCGCAGCAGATGTGGCAGCACGTGATCCTGCCCGAAGCGGTTCCGCCGATGTTGCCCGCGCTCGCGAACTATCTGATTTCGATGTTCAAGGAGACGCCGTTGCTGTCGGCGATCACCGTGCTCGAACTGATGAACGAAGCGAAGATCATCGCGAACACGGACTACCGTTACCTCGAGCCGATGACTCTGGTCGGCGTGCTTTTTCTGTGCATCAGTCTTGTGGCCGTGGTCGGCGTGAGACTGCTCGAAAAACGCTTTCCCGCTCTGGGGCATTGACCGATGGCAATCGTCATTCATCCGCTGGACGCAGTCCTTCAACTGGACGCACGCGCTATCGACAAGCGCATCGGCCTTGTGATCCTCGCGACCGATCACACGACGGAACCCGATTTCGCAAGGCTCGTCGCGAATGAACGGATCGGCATCTACACGAATCGCGTGCCATACGCGAACCCGGTGACGCCCGACAACCTGCGCGCGATGCAGCCTTCGCTCACTGCGGGCGCTGCGCTGATCCTGCCTGACGAACCGCTCGACGTGGTGATGTACTCGTGCACGTCGGCTTCCGTGATGATCGGAGACGAGGAGATCGAGCGGGCGATTCGCGCGGCGAAAACCGACGCACATATCGTCACGCCGACAATGGCCGCCGTGACCGCGCTGAGAACGATCGGCGCGCGGCACATCAGCGTGCTGACGCCCTATACCGTCGAGACCAGCCAGCCGATGGCCGAGTATTTTGCCGCTAAAGGCTTCGTGATCGACCGCTTCACGTGCATCGGACTGACCGACGACCGCGAAATGGCGCGGATTTCGCACAGCGATATCGTTGCATTTGCGCGCAATGCGATGGCGCTGGAGTCGGATGCGCTCTTCATTTCGTGCACGGCGGTGCGGGCAGCGGCCGTCATCGGGCGAATCGAGGCTTTGCTCGGCAAGCCTGTCGTGAGCAGCAATCTCGCGACTGCGTGGATGTGCCTGCGCCTTTGCGGCGACAACGAACCTAAACCACGCTTGGGGGAGCTGATGATGTGGCCGCTTCCTGCTGCGGACGCGCTACTGGAGGCATGACATCACGGCGAGGCGTCGGTCAGCGATAAAGTTCGCGCCGGTATAATGGGCCAACCAATCCAAGACCGGCCTTCGATGTCGAGCATCGCCAAACTCTTGTCCATCCTCGAGTTGTTTTCCGAGTCACGGCCGTTTCTTTCGGCTGAACAGATCGCCGCTGAACTGGATTGTTCGATACCCACCGCGTACCGGTATGTGCGTGAGCTTGTCGAGTCGGGCATGCTGTTGCGCTTTGCGGGCGGTGATTATGGCCTCGGCCCGCGCATCATCACGCTCGACTACCACCTGCGCGTTTCGGACCCGTTGTTGAAGGCAGGGCAACCCGTGATGCGCGAGATAGCCGATCGCTCGGGATTCGATGTGGTGATGTCGCGCTGGTATGGCAATGAACTGGTCGACACGCATCGCGAAACGCACGATGCGACGCTCGATCTGCGATATGGCCGCGGCCGCCCACGGCCGCTTTTTCTGGGCGCGGCACCGAAGGCGATTCTGTCGACCTTTCCGAAGGCCAAGCTTGCCGCACTATTCAACGAGTACGCCGCGGAGATTTCATCGAGCGGTTTGGGCGACTCGCTGGAAGAATTCCGCTCCAGGCTGCTGAAAATACGGCGCGCGGGCTACTACCTGTCGAACGGTGAACTGGATGAGGGCGTATCGGCGATCGCCTCTCCGCTTTTCACCGACGATTCGGGAGAAGCCGTGGGCGCGCTCGCACTTGTCGTGCCGAGCCAACGCCTCGAGCTCTTGAACTTCGATCGGCTCGTCGAAACAGTGAAGGAAGCGGCGGCGCGTGCGTCTTCGCGCGCGCGGTCCGTCATCGAAGGATGACGGCAGGTTTCTTCTCAGGGCCGCTTTTCAGCTGATCCCCATTCGCTCTGCCATTTCCGCTTCCCACTCGTCGCGCGGCCTGAATCCGGGCAGCGTGCGCGCGTGCCGTTCGACGGCTGCAAGAAGCGCGTCGTCCGGCAGCGAGAAATCAACGGGCACGCGCATCGGCTGATCCACGTACCACGGCGTGTCGATAAAGATCTCCAAACGGTTTCCTTCAGGATCTCGCGCGTAGAACGAGATCGCATTGCCGTGCGTGACGGGCGCGATCTCCTCCAGTTTTTCGTCGATGAAGCGCTGGTGAAAACGCCTGAGTGGAAACTCGCGTCTGTCATACGCGGCGAAGATGGCGACGGCCTGCTCGACACGTACGAATCCGAACGCTCACCGCATGTGCGCGAGTTCATCGAAACGGCCGTGAAGCTCGGCGCCGTGATCCAGTCGAAGCCCGAAGTAGCGGGCGCAACGAATGATGGCGTGCCGCCGTGTTTCGAAACTTCGTCACACCTCAGCCGAGACTCGGGCCTGGCGCCCACTGCGGCAATGATCAGCCGATTGCGGGCAGCATCGCGCGGTAGCCGCGCCTGTCGGACGAGCGTCTGCTCGATGACGCCGTCGGCTATCGACACGCGCTCGTGCTCAGTTCCGAGACACTCGCTGCGCATCCGGAGCTCGAAGAGGTAGCGGAGTCCGCGAACGTCGCTCTGGTGACGGATGGCGCGTCTGCCTTGCGTGAATGGCTGGCGGAGGCGGGTGTTGTCGCGATTCTTGTGAGGCCGGACCGGTACATCCAAGGTGTCGCGCATGATGCCGCCGATCTGCACGCATTGCTTGCAGTTGCCTTTCCGCGGGTGCGGGCGATGAGTGAGTGAGCGCTACGTGCGTCGGGAGCACGTGCGCGGGCCGGAATCCTCGCCGCGGATCTTCATATTTCAACCGTATAGTTGAAGAATACTGGTCGCGTATGTCGCCTCAGACGACGCCTTGATCCGAAAAATTGTCTGCTCGGCCCTTATTTGACGGGGCACAGTGCGCATATCAAGGTAAACACGTAGGCCGCAGTCGTTGACTCCTCATGGCGGCGTGCCAATAATTCAACTAATGAGTTGAAATTTTGCATCAGAACGGGCGAATCGGGAAATCGCGGTTTCGGCCGTGAGGCCTTTCGGGCAAAACGCGGCTGGATACGGGACGCACGGATGCGGTTCGCGATCCCTCGGCGGTCGGCTTTCCAGTGCGCCCCGTCTTGATGCAACGCCCTGCATGGGACGCAGACGTTCGAATGACGCACGGCGGCGCAAGCTTCAGTGCCGATCGCGAACTATACGACTAGTAGTACTAATTAGAAGAGAGCCGGCGTAGCCGGTTTCAGGAGACAGACATGAAGCATCGGGTGGTGGCTGCCACTTTTGCCGCGATGTTCGCAGGCGCGGCACACGCGCAAAGCAGTGTCACGCTGTACGGCATCATCGACGACGGCATCAGCTACATCAGCAACCAGGGCGGTCACAGCACGGTGAAGATGGACAGCGGGATCGCGCAATCGAGCCGCTGGGGGTTGAAGGGCACGGAAGACCTGGGAGGCGGTCTGCGTGCTGTTTTCACGCTGGAAAACGGCTTTGATCTGAACACGGGCATTGCGGGACAGGGCGGGTCGCTTTTCGGCCGACGCGCATTCGTTGGCTTGTCGAGCGACACGTTCGGGACGTTGATCGCAGGTAACGACTACGACTTCATCTACGACTACGTGACCTACTACACGAACGTCACGCAGTTCGCGCCGTCGTACTCGTTTCACCTCGGCAACGACATCGACCGTCTCGCCGGCGAACAGGTGCACAACATGGTGCGCTACGAGACACCGACCGTGCATGGTTTCGGCGCGGGTGTGATGTATGGCTTCAGCAACGCAGCGGGAGCGTTCGGCGGCTCGCCGTCATCGGCGCGCGTGTTGAGCGTCGGGCTCAAATACAGCCCGACGGGGAGCTTCAACGCACCGTACTCGTTTGGCGCGGCGTTCACGAAAACCGACGGCGGCAACAGCGGCCCGGGAACGGGCGGCACGATTGCACAGGTGGCGCTGGGCGCAAAATCGATCTACACCGCGGCCTTCGGCGGGCTGGTGAAGCTCGGCAACTTCGGCATCAACGGCGTGTACACCTATACGAACGCATCCGACAGTCCGCTCGGCACCATAACTGCGAATGCGTACGAAGCCGGCCTCACCTGGCAGGCGACGCCGTATTTCCAGCTGGGAGCGGGCTTCGCGTATGTCGATGAGCGCAAGCGCGGCAAGTTCGACATTGCGAGCGCGGGTCTCGACTATCGCCTGTCGAAACGTACCGACGTGTTTACGTTCGCCACATATCAGCACGCGTTCGCTGGCGCGAGCGTCGCGGGCAACTTCCTCGCGGTGACACCGTATTCGATGTCCCCCAAGCTGCCGAACGGCGTGGGCGCGTCGTCGTCGCGTAACCAGACGGCCGTGCAACTCGGCGTCCGTCATCTGTTTTGAAAGGAGAGCGCGTCATGAGCCGTCCTGTGAGCACGAAGGCGTTGCCCGCGCTCGAGGCATCGTCGAAAGAGAAAACGGCCGCGAGCGTGTGGGTCGTATGCGGTGCTGCAATCGGGTTGATGTTCGGATTCGGTCCGCTGTTTTTTAGTGTCATCGGCATTTTCCTGAAGCCGATGACAGCGACGTTCGGCTGGGGACGCTCCGATGTCGCGATGCTGCCTATGCTCGCGATGGCGGGCACCGCGCTGGGCGCGCCCGTCGCCGGCTATCTTGCGGACCGGATTGGCTGGAGCAAGGTCATCGCGGGCGCGATCGCGCTCTTTTCGATGTCGCTCGGCGCGCTCGCCGTGGCGCCGGCCAACCATGCGTATGTCGCCGTTGTCGGCTTTCTGATCGGCTTTCTCGGCGCGGCGACGACGGCGGCGGGCTATCTGGCCGTATTGCCGCGTGTCTTCGACAAGCGGCTCGGCATGGCCCTCGGATTCGCGATGATCGGCACGGGGCTCGGCGGGTTCTTTGCGCCCATCGCCGCCAACCGGCTTGGCGTGATGATGGACTGGCGTCATTCGTTCGCTGTGTGCGGGTTGGCGGCGTTGGTATTCGGCATCGTCGCTCATCGACTGTTGTTTCGAAACGTGCGCATCGAGAAGGGCGCCGGCGCGAGCGTGCAGACCGTTTCGCTCGAAGCGGGACTTACGCTCCGACAAGCGGTGCGCGGCTATCGCTTCTGGCTGCTCGCCGTCGTGATGTTCGTGATTTCGAGCGCGATTCTCGGCGGCTTCGTACACCTTGCCGCGTTCGTCAGCGATCGCGGTCTTGGCCGCGATGTCGGCGCGCAGGCGGCGGGCGTCGTCGGCGCGGGTCTTGCGATAGCGCGAGTCGGTCTTGGCGCGCTGCTCGATCGCGTGTTCGCTCCGTTCGTGGCTCTCGTCAGCTTTGGCATCGGCGCAGTGGGCTTTGCGATCTTCCTCACCGACGCGGCGCAGGTCCCCGCGATGATCGTTCTGGCAGCGCTGCTGCTCGGCATTTCGACGGGCTCCGAAGGCGATCTGATTCCGTTCCTGACGCGCAAGTACTTCGGCAAGCGCTCGTTTGGCTCGATTTACGGCTGCCTGTTCGGCGCGGCGACGCTCGGCGGCGCGGTCGGTCCGTTCCTGTACGGCATCGCGTTCGACCGCTTCGGGTCATATACGGTCGTGCATGAAGTGTCGTGTGCGGCCTGCATCGTCGGCGCGGTGGCGATCCTGCTTCTCGGGCGGTATCCGGCAGCGCCAGCGGGGGACGAGCAGTGAAACTTCCCGATGCCGCCAGCACGCGATCGCGCACTTCGGTGATCGTGGTTGGCGCCGGTCCGACAGGGCTGACGCTTGCCAACGTGCTGGGCATGCACGGCATCGACGTGACGCTCATCGAGCGCAAGCCGTCGACCGTCGCGTCTGCCGCGGCCTGCTCGTCCATTTTCAGACAGAGACGTGGGAGACACAGGATGGCCACGTCCATGACAACGGCAGCACTGCCGCAAGGGATCGACGCGCCGCGAGCGTTGAGCACGCGCAACAAGGCATGGATCGTGTTCGGCGCTGCGCTGGGTCTGACGGCCGCGACGTCGCGGCCCAGGCGGCGGCCGTGGTCGGCATCGGACTTGCCGTCGCACGCGTCGGCATCGGCGCCGTGCTCGATCGCGCGTTCGCGCCACTGGTTGCGTCGGTCGCCTGTCTCGCCGGCGCTGCTGTGTTCCTGGTACTCACGACCGACTTCATCCGTCTGCCGGGCATGGTCATGCTGAGCGCGCTGGTGCTCGGTCTCGCGACGGGCAGCGAGGGCGACCTGATTCCGTATCTCGCGCGCCGCTATTTCGGCAAGCGCCATCTGGGCGCGATCTACGGCGCACTCTTCGGCATCTCGACGCTCGGTGGCGCAATCGGCCCATTCGTCCACGGGGCGGTGTTCGATCACTTCAAGTCGTATGCGCCGATTCATGACGTATCCAGCGTGCTGTGTCTGTTTTGCGCGGGCGCGATCCCGTTGCTCGGCCGCTACCCTGAGCGGTCCACATCGACGCTGGCGCCCGGTGCGGCGCAGTGACAACGCAGACTTGGACTTCAAAACGCTATACATCGGCCCGTCTGCTGGGCGATAATGATTCAACGATTCAACCAACCAGTTGATTGACTGGAGGAGCACATGACGAATTCCCTGAGCGGTGCCTTGCGGGGCGTACGCGTTCTCGACCTGACACACGCGTTGGCTGGCCCCTTCTGCTCGCAGGTTCTGGGCGATCACGGCGCCGATGTGATCAAGGTCGAACCGCTGGAAGGCGACTTCTTCCGCCGCATCGGCCCGTTTCGCGACGACGATCAGGAGCGCCACTACGGCGGGCTGTTCCAGTCGTGCAACCGGAACAAGCGGTCTATCGCTCTGAACCTGAAAAGCACCGAAGGTCTGGAGACGTTCCGTACGTTGGTGCGCAGCGCTGACGTGCTGGTCGAAAACTACCGCGCTGGCGTGCTGACCAAGCTCGGCATCGGCTACGAGCAACTGAGGGAAATCAATCCGCGTCTCGTCTACACGTCGGTGCGTGGCTTCGGCGACAGGCCGGGCGGCGCGAGTCCTTACATGGACTGGCCGGCATTCGACATCGTTGCGCAGGCAATGGGTGGCTGGATGGGCATCACGGGCGAAGACGAACTGCATCCCGTGAAGGTCGGCGGCGGCCCCGGCGATACAGTGCCGGGCCTGCATGCAGCCTTCGGCACGATGGCCGCTTTGTGGCACGCAAAGGCGACGGGGCAGGGACAGTACGTCGATGTCGCGATGACAGATTCGATTCTCTCGATGTCGGAGCTTCTCGTCAGCCAGTATTCGTATCGCGGCGTTTCGCAGAAGCCGGTGGGCAACAATCTGCCAGGTCTCGCGCCGCAAGGCACGGTGCGCGCGAAGGACGGCATGATCGCGATCGCGGCGCCGCACGATCCGCAATGGCTGCAGCTGTGCAGACTGATGGGCCGCGACGATCTGGCGAAAGACCCGCGATTCGGCTCCGAAACGCTGCGCTGGGAAAACAATGACGCACTGACCAGCGAAATCGAGGGGTTCACCATGCGCTACACCAAGACGGAGCTGCGCGAAATGTTCGGCGGGAAGGTGCCGTTCAGCCCGATCTACACCGCGGAAGAGATTTTCGCCGATCCGCATTTCGCGGCTCGCAACATGCTGCCGAAGGTCGAGCATCCAGGGCTGGAAGGCGAGGTCTCGGTGCCGGGCGTGCCTGCGAAGCTGTCCGTCACGCCTGGGGCCGTGCGCCATCGCGCGCCGAAACTCGGCGAGCACACGCGCGAAATCCTGCGTGAAGCAAACTTTGCCGACGCTCAAGTTGAGCGCTTGATCGCGGAAGGCGCGATCGGCGCGCCAGTGTAAAATCGAACCCTATGTCCACACGCCCCGACGACGCCGCGCTGCCGGCTACTATCGAACGTCCGGCCGGTCGACGCCGCAAGGCGCCGCCCGTTGTCCGTCACGAAGACAAGCGCCTTGCGATCCTGCGCATCGCTGCGCAGCTTTTCGCGCAGAACGGGTACGAAGCCACGTCGCTTGACATGATCGCCGATCAGATCGGCATGCATAAGGCGACGCTGTACCACTACATCAAGAACAAGGAAGAGGTGCTGTATTTCTGCCTCGTGAAGTCGTTCGAGAATCTCGACGAAGTAGTGGAAAAGGTGAAGGATCGCAGCGTGCCGACGTTGCAGCGGCTGCGCTACTTCGCGCAGAGCCTCGCGCATGCGCAGAACAGCGACTTCGGCCGTTGTCTCGTTGTGGTGGGCCTGCGTCCGCTGACGACGGAAGCGAGCCTCGATATCCGCCGCTTCCAGCGCCGGCTCGATACGACCGTGCGCGACCTGATCACGGAAGGCATCGCCGCGGGAGACATCAAGCCGTGCGTGCCGGCTCTGCTGTCAGCGATGCTGTTCGGCATGCTGAACTGGGTGCCGCAGTGGTATCAGGAGGATGGGAAGTACAGCATCGACGAAGTCGTCGAGACGTTCATGACGATGCTGATTCAAGGCATTGCAGCCAGGCCTCAGCGCTAGGCACAGCGTCACGAAGAAAGAAAGGCGGGCAGGTTCCCGCCTTTTTTGTAGCACCTCAAAACGCGCGCGGCCGCCTGCAACAGGCGGCCGCGTTTCGTTTACAGCTTGCGAGCGATCAGTTCCTTCAGGATTTCGTTGGAGCCGCCATAGAGTCGCTGAATGCGCGCATCCATCATGAACTGGCAGATCGGATATTCGGCCATGTAGCCGTAACCGCCGAACAGCTGCACGCATTCGTCGATCACCTTCCACTGCACTTCCGAGCACCAGACCTTCGCCATCGCGGCTTCTTCTGCCGACGGCGGGTTGACGCCCTCCACCAGGCGCTGGATCAGGCTGTCGATGAACACGCGGCCGATGCGCACCTGGCTCACGCACTCGGCGAGCTTGAATTTCGTGTTCTGGAAGTCCCACAGCGTCTGGTTGAACATCTTGCGCTGCTTGACGTGATCGAGCGTCAGCTCGATCGCGCGTTCCGTGCTGGCGATTGCTGTAACGGCGATCGTCAGGCGCTCCTTCACGAAGCTGTCCATCATCTTGCCGAAGCCGTTGCCTTCCACGCCGCCGAGCAGATTCTCTGCCGGCACGCGTACGTCGTCGAGGAAGATTTCGCAGGTATCGAGGCCGTGTTGGCCCATCTTCTCGAGAATCTTGTTGACCTTGAAGCCGCTCACCTTGTCCTTCTCGACCATGAAGAGCGAGATGCCCTTCGCGCCGGGGCCGTTCGTGCGCGCGGCGACGATGGCGAGCTCGGAGCGCGAGCCGTGCGTGATGAACATCTTCGAGCCGTTGAGCACGTACTCGTCGCCCTCGCGACGCGCCGTCGTGCGAAGCGTCTTGATGTCGGTGCCGCAGTCCGGCTCGGTGGCCGCGAACGCCAGCAGCTTTTCGCCGCGGATGATGGGCGGCAGCCACTTGTCGATCTGCTTGGGCGTACCCGTCAGGATCAGCGTGGTCGGCGCGCCGATCACGCCCGGCACGTAGCCCCAGGCGGTGTCGCAGGCGCGCGCCTGCTCTTCCATGATCACGACGTCATGCGCGTAATTGCCGCCGTGACCGCCGTATTCCTCCGGATAGCTGACGCCGATCAGGCCCAGCTCTCCCGCCTTCAGCCACACCGACTTGTCGATGTAGTGCTGCTTGCGCCACTTTTCCTGGTGCGGCGTGACTTCCTTCTCGAAGAAGCGGCGTGCCGTCGTGCGCAGCATGTCCAGTTCTTCCGTCATCCACGGCGAACGATAGTTACCGAACAGAGATTCCACGGTGTCTCCTTGATTCTCATCTGAATTGATCAACCATACGGTTGGCTAATGTGAAAAAGGCAAATGATCTTCTGGCGCAATGGCCTTTCAGACAGTATTGTCGATGGATGTGCAAAAAGTCAACCGTCTAGTTGGTTGACTTTTTTATCGGCGACTCCTATAGTCGATTCCACGCCAGCGAAATACCTCAGAAGACAGGGCGAATCATGGAGACAGATATGGCGGACAACCTACTGAATGCCGTTGACTGGTCGGGCTGCGGACTGCTCGGCAACTGGAAAGCACTTGCCGGCGGGCACATCGACGTCGTGGAGCCTGCCACCGGCCTGCAACTGGCGACGACGGGCAAGGCCAATGCGCGGGACGTGGGCGAAGCGTGCGCGCTGGCGGCCGCTTCACAAGCCGCGTGGGCGGCGATGCCCTATCCGTCGCGCGCGGCGATCTTTCGCAAGGCCGCGGCGCTGCTCGACGCGAACCGCGCTCAATACGCCGAATGGATCGTGCGCGAAACGGGCGCGATCGGACCGAAGGCCGGTTTCGAAATCGAGTCTGTCGTGCATCTGCTGCATGAAGCGGCCGCGATGCTGACGCAGCCGCCGGGACTCATGCTGCCGAGCCAGCCGGGCGTCCTCAGCATGGCGCGGCGCGTGCCGCATGGCGTCGTCGGGGTGATTTCGCCGTTCAATTTTCCTTTCCTGCTGACGTCGCGCGCGACGCTGCCCGCGCTCGCAACAGGGAACGCGGTCGTTCTGAAGCCCGATCCGCGCACGCCCGTGTCGGGCGGCGTGCTGCTCGCGCTGTTGCTTCAGCAGGCGGGCTTGCCCGAGGGCGTGCTGAGCATGCTGCCCGGCGAAGCCGATGCGGGCGAGGCGCTCGTCACCGACCCGGATGTCGGGATGATTTCGTTCACGGGATCGACGTCGGTCGGTCGTCGTATCGGAGAGCTTGCGGGCAAGCATCTGAAGAAGGTCGCTCTCGAACTGGGCGGCAAGAACTCGCTCATCATTTGCGACGACGCAGACTTCGATCTCGCCGTATCGGGCGGCAGTTGGGCTTCGTGGCTGCATCAAGGCCAGATCTGCATGAGCGCGGGTCGTCATCTCGTTCACGAATCGATCGCCGACGCCTACGCCCAGCGCATGGCCGACAAGGCGAAGCAACTGCCCGTCGGCAACCCGCATACGGGCGACGTCGCGCTCGGTCCGATCATCACGCGCAAGCAGGTCGAGCGCGTGCAGCAGATCGTCGACGAATCGGTGCGGATGGGCGCGAAGCTGCTCGCAGGCGGAAGCGGCGAAGGCCGCTTCTATCAGCCGACCGTGCTCACGGATGTCACGCCGGAGATGCCCGCTTTCCGCGACGAAATCTTCGGGCCGGTCGTGTGCATCACGCCGTTTGCTTCGGATGACGAAGCGATCGATCACGCCAACGACAGCGAGTACGGCCTGTCGGCCGGCATCTACACGCGCGACGTGGGCCGTGGAATGGCGATCGCCGACCGGCTCAGGACGGGCCTCGTGCACGTCAACGACCAGACCGTGAACGACGACGGCACGATGCCGATGGGCGGACGCGGCGCGTCGGGCAACGGCTCGCGTCACGGCGGCCCCGCCAACTGGGACGAGTTCACCCAATGGCGATGGATCACGGTGCGGCAGACGCCGCCGCAATATCCGCTCTGACACGCGCTCCGACACGGTAATGGCGGCCCTGCGGCGCGCCACTTCTTTGAATCAGGACAACTAGCCAACGCTGCCCGACCGCGCTTCTCGCACGCCAGCCGCCGAGCGCGGCAGGGCTTCTTTACCTCTGCCTACTGGAACCAACTGGAACCATCATGAAGATCGTCAAAGTCGAAGTCATTCCCGTTTCCACCCCGATGAAAAAGCCGATGATCATGCCGAACACGCGCATCGAGGCGATCGACAGCGTCATCCTGAAGCTCACGTGCGATGACGGCACGGTGGGCTTCTCGGATTCGGGCGACACGTCGTCGTGGTACATGGGGGAGATGCAGGGCTCGATCATGTCGATGATCTGCGACGTCATCGCGCCGCGCGTTCTGCTGGGCGAAGACCCGCGCAACATCGAGAAGCTCGTCGGCAAGATGGACCTGCTCGTGCGCGACAACAACCAGGCGAAGGCGACCGTCGACTTCGCGCTGCACGATCTCAAGGGCAAGCTCTTGAACGTGCCCGTGTACGAGTTGCTCGGCGGGCGCACGATCTCGGGCGCGGCGATGGGCTGGGTGCTGTCGGCGGGCACGCCTGAGCAGGTGGCGGCCGAGGCGATCGTTGCGCACAAGCAAGGCTTCCAGTTGCTGAAGATGAAGACGGGCTTCGGCAGCGTCGAAGACGACATCCGGATGGTGTACGCGGTGCGCGAGACGGTGGGCAAGGACATCCGTCTCACGGTCGACGCAAACGGCTTCTGGAACTACGAGACGGCGCTGCGCACGATTCGCCGCCTGGACGACGCGAACCTGGAGCTGATCGAGCAGCCGCTGCCGCACTGGGATATCGAAGGGATGGCGCGCCTGCGCGCCCAGGTGCGCACGCCGATTTACGCTGACGAGGCGGCCAAGGAACTGCATCACATCAAGGACATCATCGACCGGCGCGCAGCCGATGGCCTCTTCATCAAGTTGCAGAAGGCCGGCGGGCTGCTTAAGTCGCAGCGCTGGCTGACGCTCGCGCGACTCTCGGGGCTGCCCGTGATGTGCGGCTGCATGATCGGCTCGGGTCTCGAGCACAGCCCGTCCGCGCATCTGTGGACGAGCAACCAGTGGGCATCGCAATTCCTGAACGAGTCGACGGGACCGCTGACGATTCACGGTGTGTGGGAAAGCAAGGACATCGCACCGGGCACCGACATCGCGCTGAACGTGCCGCGCTTCGAAAACGGCTACACGTACCCGAACGAGGGCCCCGGTCTGGGCATCGAGCTGAACGAAGAGTTCCTGGTGCGCAACCTCACGAAGGGTAAGCAAGCGCGCGTGGTGGCGCTGTGACGATGGAGCGCAAGGGACCCCTGACGGGGATTACCGTCATCGAGTTCGCGGGGCTCGGTCCCGCGCCGTTCGCGGGCATGATGCTCTCCGATCACGGCGCGCGCGTGATCCGCATCGATCGCGCGACGAAGCGGGCCCCGGTTCGCGACAGCGGAGCGGGTGCGCTGACCGCGCGCAGCAGCGATGTGCTCGCGCGCGGACGCGAATCGATTGCGCTCGATCTGAAGCGTCCAGAGGCGACGGAGATCGCGCTGTCCCTGATCGAGCGCGCGGACATCGTACTCGAAGGCTTTCGTCCAGGCGTGATGGAATCGCTCGGGCTCGGTCCGGACGTATGCCTCGCGCGCAAACCGTCGCTCGTGTATGGGCGCGTGACGGGATGGGGCCAAACGGGTCCGCTTGCGCAAGCCGCGGGGCACGACATCAATTACATCGCGTTGGCGGGCGCGCTTCATTCGACGGCGCGTCGAGGCGGGCCGCCCGTTCCCGCGCCCGGCATGATCGGCGATTTCGGCGGCGGCGGCATGCTGCTCGCGTTCGGCGTGCTGTCGGCTCTGCATCAGGCGAAGCTGAGCGGGCAAGGCCAGGTGGTCGACGCTTCGATCTGCGAAGGCGCGGCGCTGCTTGCGTCGCTGATGTATGGCTGGCGTTCGGCGGGGATCTGGCACGCCGAGGCGGGCACGAACAACGGCGATGGCGGCGCGCATTTCTACGATGCGTATGCGTGCGCCGATGGCAAGTACATCTCCATCGGTTCGATCGAGCCGCAGTTCTACAAGCTCTTGCGCGAACTGGTCGGACTGGACGATGCGGCGTTCGATCAGCAGTGGGACGAATTGCGATGGCCGGCGCTCAAGGAGCGCGTCGCCGAAGCGTTCACGCGGAAGACGCGGGCCGAATGGTGCGAACTGCTCGAAGGCACGGATGTGTGCTTCGCGCCCGTGTTGTCGCTCGACGAGGCGCCGCGCCATCCGCATTACGAAGCGCGAGGCACGTTCGCGACGGTCGATGGCATCACGCAGCCGGGCCCCGCCCCGCGCTTCAGCGCAACGCCGGCGGCGCCATGTCATTCCGTCGGGGCCGTGGGCGATTCGACGCGCGTGCTGCTCGCGGAACTCGGCTACTCATCGGATGACATCGCGCGCCTGCTCGATGGCGTCGCGCAAGGTGCGTAGCGGACCGTGTTAGTGGATAGGTGGAGACGAAGATGAAAATCCTGGTGCCAGTCAAGAGAGTGGTTGACTACAACGTGAAGGTCCGCGTGAAGTCGGACAACACGGGAGTCGACATTGCGAATGTGAAGATGTCGATGAATCCGTTCGACGAAATTGCCGTCGAAGAGGCCGTGCGCCTGAAGGAAGCCGGCGTGGCTAGCGAGGTCATTGCCGTTTCATGCGGCGTCACGCAGTGCCAGGAAACGCTGCGCACGGCGCTGGCGATCGGCGCGGATCGCGCGGTCCTAATCGAATCGAATGAAGACCTGCAGCCGCTGGCGGTTGCCAAGCTGCTCAAGGCGCTGGTCGACAGGGAACAGCCTTCGCTGGTGATTCTCGGCAAGCAGGCCATCGACGACGACTCGAACCAGACGGGCCAGATGCTCGCCGCGCTGGCGGGCCTGCCGCAGGCGACGTTTGCATCGAAGGTCGTCGTGGCCGATGGCAAGGCGACCGTATCGCGTGAAGTGGATGGCGGCGCGGAAACGCTGTCGCTGAAACTGCCTGCCGTGGTGACGACGGATCTGCGCCTGAATGAGCCGCGCTATGTGACGCTGCCGAACATCATGAAGGCAAAGAAGAAGCCGCTTGAAACCGTGAAGCCCGAGGACCTGGGCGTCGACGTAACGCCGCGTCTCAAGACGCTGAAAGTCAGCGAACCGCCGAAGCGCTCCGCCGGCGTCAAGGTGCCGGACGTGAAGACGCTGGTCGAGAAGCTCAAGACGGAAGCCAAGGTGCTTTGATCGACGTGAATCACGGAATAGCGGAGACGAAAGAAATGACGATTCTGGTAATTGCTGAACACGACAATGCGTCGATCAAGGCCGCGACGCTGAACACGGTCGCCGCCGCACAGAAGATCGGCGGCGACATTCATGTGCTGGTCGCGGGCCACAACGCACAGGCAGCCGCGGAAGCTGCATCGAAGATTGCAGGCGTCGCCAAGGTGCTGTTGGCGGATGCGCCGCAACTCGAAGCGGGCCTCGCGGAAAACGTCGAGGCGACGGTGCTGAACATCGCGAAGGACTACTCGCACATCCTTGCGCCCGCGACGGCCTACGGCAAGAACATCGCGCCACGTATCGCCGCGAAGCTGGACGTCGCGCAGATCAGCGACATCACGGCCGTCGATAGTGCGGACACGTTCGAGCGTCCGATCTACGCGGGCAACGCGATCGCGATCGTGCAATCGGCTGACCCGGTCAAGGTCATCACGGTGCGCGCAACGGGCTTCGACCCGGTGGCGGCGGAAGGCGGCAGCGCGTCGGTCGAGAAGATCGAAGCCGCAGCCGATGCGGGCGTCTCGCAGTTCGTGAGCCGTGAAGTCACGAAGCTGGACCGTCCGGAACTGACCAGCGCAAACATCATCGTGTCGGGCGGCCGTGGTCTCGGCAGCGGCGAGAACTACACGAAGGTGCTCGAGCCCTTGGCCGACAAGCTGGGTGCAGCGATGGGCGCCTCGCGCGCAGCCGTCGATGCGGGCTACGTGCCGAACGACTACCAGGTCGGCCAGACGGGCAAGATCGTCGCGCCGCAGCTGTACATCGCGGTGGGCATTTCGGGCGCGATCCAGCACCTGGCGGGCATGAAGGACTCGAAGGTGATCGTCGCGATCAACAAGGACGAAGAGGCGCCGATCTTCAGCGTCGCGGACTATGGTCTCGTCGGCGATCTGTTCACGGCCGTGCCGGAACTCTGTACGAGTCTCGCATAAGCCGATCAGCGAGTGGGGCAGGTGATGAGCTTTGAACCATTGTCCGATGAAGATTTGGGACAAGGTCGCGCACCTGTTCCCTTGCGACAGGATGCGCAGATACGGTCGCGTGCCCCGTGACCCGCGCGAACTCCTGAACGCGATCTTATGGGTGCTGACGCAACACGAGCGCTGGCATCATCTGCCGCGCGACGGCCCGCCTGCGCAGACGTGCTACATGAAATATCGTCAATGGTGCCGGGACGGCACGCTCGACAAAGCCGCAGATGCGCTCGGTATTGCGCTTCCCTTATCCCCTGCTACGACAAAGAGCAACGACGAAAAAGGATAGCGAATAGGGGAAGGCCCGGAGCCGGAGACTCTATATCCGGACCGCCCGCGAAGCCGAAAACAAACATGCCGCCGATAGCAACAGCGGTGGCATCGGCGAGGCTATGCGCCTTCGCCTTCCAGGGCAAGCTCGCAGATCGTGAGCGCATCTGTGCGGGCGTCTCGCCACACCTGGTCACGTCGGGTCACGCGCCGATGGACGAGCGGTGCTCAAAAGGCACCGATCTCGTCGCATTCTTCGTCACGTCGCTCGGGACCTGAAATCGTGGCATGGTGACTTCAGCGAAAGACGAGGACGGGAATCGCGCTGTGGCTGAGCACCTTCTGCGTTTCGCTGCCCAGCAAAAGGCTGCTGACCCGGTTCCGGCCGTGCGACGCCATGAAGATCACGTCACATTCGAGTTCCATCGCCTTGGCGATGATCCCCAGATAGGGCGACGACGCGACCGACGTGGCACCGACGCAATGCACGCCATTTTGCGCGGCGGCTTCCTCGATCTTCGCGTGCTCTGCCCGGGCCTCATCCTGCGCGTGTGACGCGTATTCAGGCCACAGTTCGTTATCGGTTGGAATCCACTGGTCGTGTACGCAGGTATAGGGTGTAAGACGCGCGCCACTGATCCGCGCGAACTCGATGGCACTTGAAACGGCCCTGCGCGATACGTCGGAACCGTCGACGGGAAGAAGAATGTGTTTGAACATGGATAGTGAGTCGCGCATCGCGCGGCAGTGACAGAGACAATCAGGCCGACACGTGACCAGTATTCCTCTTGCCGTCGCTCGGGTATTGACGATGGTCATCCGGCCATTTTCCATCCCGGGCGGCAGAACGCCACAGCACGTCGACAACCTCATCTGAACGCGAGAAAACTCGACGGAGGCGATGCTCACGGCGGCAAGTGTCGCGAGCCGTTTGCTGCCGGGTCGAACGCGATGCGCAACTCGATGTTATCCGGCCGTTGCCCTTCGTTGCCATTGCAAGCGGCGATCACGGGCGCGCCCTCCGCTCAAGGCGTCAAATGCGATCGGCGGCCCATTATTCTCTTGAAGTCCCGCGCCTTCGCACCACGCCGAACCGCTCTTTCAGTTGCGCGGCGCGCGCCCGGCTGACGGGGACGACGCTGCTGCGCTCGGCGTCGTCCATCAGGAGGTTCATCTTCTCGTCGGCTTTCTGCATTTCGATTGCCTTCGGCAGGCTGACGCGATTACGCTCGCGTCGTCGCGCGGCTCGAACGGGAGGCGCGTGAAATGAGGCGAGAAGCACGGAACGATGAAGCGCGCGGTCAACGGCAGGTACGGAACCCCACGAAGATATCGCTACGGTGCGGCAGATAGAAGTTTCGATAACGGGGATTGCGCATCCGGTCGCGTGTGACGAACGACGCGCCGCGCACGCTCCGATGCGTATGAAACCACGGCGCCGAATAGTCCTCGTATGGGTCCGCGGAAAAGCCCGCATACGGCTCGAAGGGATCGGCCATCCATTCCCACACGGACTCGCCCCATTCGATCAGCTCGTTGCAGGCGGCGTATTCCCATTCGGATTCAGTCGGCAGGCGCCGGCCTTGCCAGCGGCAAAACGCTTCCGCTTCGTACGCGTTGACGTGACAGACCGGCTGCGACAGCGGGAGCGGCTGCCATTGACCGAACCAGCGATGCTCCCAGCGCGCGGAGCCGTCGCCTGCCCCCGCCGCTTCGCGCCACAGCTTCGGCGCTTTCAGGCTGGTGCGCTTGAGCCACTCGATTCCGTCGCTGGACCACCAGCGTTCGTTCTCGTAGCCGTTTGCCGCGACGAATTCCATGAACTGCGCGTTGCTCACGCATTGGCGGTCGATCTGCGCCGGCCCGACGGACGCTGCGTGTCGCCATTTTTCGTTGTCGAACACGAAGCCGTCGTCCTGTGATCCGCCCATCTCGAACGTCTCGCCGCCGATCGCGACCTCGCTCGCCTCCGCGAGATGCTCGATGGGCCGCATCGCGAGCGGCGCATGCAGCGGATAGTCCAGCGTCTGCCGCATGTAGGTCAGCGCCTCGGCATGCATGTCTTCGTGGTACAACGCGAGACGGAAGTAATAGAGGTCCTCGTCCGATTCCGTCGATGCGGCGAGCTTTGCGCGCACCTGTTCCAGCACGGCGTCCGCGTAGTCGATAATCTCTGCAAGCGGAGGCAGGTCCAGATGCCAGCGATCGTCGTGTGCAACGCGTCCCGAGTCGAACCATCGGTCAGCGCTTGCGAGCAGCGACGGGCGCGTGGGGGCGAACCGGCCTTGCGCGTTTCGTTGCGGATCGCGCAGTATCCAATGTTCCGTGAACCAGGCAATATGCGCGTATTCCCACAGCGGCGGATTGATGCCGGGGTCGCAAGGCACCTGCATCTGCGCGGGCGTCAGATCTGCGAGGATCGCCCATGTCTGCCGATGAGCATCGACGAATGCCGCATCCAGTCGGGCTTTGTCCAGTTTGCGTGTTGTCACTCTGCCAATCCGTACCACCATGCGTCCTCCAATGGCCAGAATATTCATCGCGAGTCCCGCACTGCGCAGCGCCAACAACGGAAACTGGCAGACGGCCAATCGCTGGCTCAGGTTCCTGCGAACAGACTACCAGGTTTCGCTCGACGCCGAATGGCCTCCCGCCGATCAGCGACACGAGCCGCCTGCCTGTCTGATTGCCTTGCACGCGCGGCGTTCGGCTCCGAGTATCGCCAGGTTTGCCGAGGCTTGCCCGGATCGTCCCCGCGTCGTCGTGCTGACGGGCACCGATCTCTACCGGGACATTCGCGTCGATGAATCCGCGCGCCGCTCTCTCGATCTTGCTACACATCTGGTCGTGCTGCAGGAAGAGGGGCTGGCGGAAATGACGGCTGCGCATCGCGCGAAATGCCGTGTCATCTACCAGTCCGCGCCTCCGCGCAAAACCGAGGTTCCGTCGACGCGCCGACGCCGTACGTTCGACGTCGTGTTCGTCGGTCACATGCGCGCGGAGAAAGACCCGCGCACGCCGATGCGCGCGCTGGAGCGTCTGCCCGACGATTCGCGAGTCCGGCTGATCCACATCGGCCGCGCACTGGAAGACGAGTATCGGCTGGCGGCGCGGGCATTGCAAGCGAGGGCGTGGCCCACGGTGCAGCGCTACGTCTGGTACGAGGGACTGCCACACGGCGCCACGCTGCGGCGCATCGCCAGCGCCGACGCGATGGTCATTTCGAGCGTGATGGAAGGCGGCGCGAACGTGATCATCGAAGCGGTGAATGCGGGCGTTCCCGTATTGGCCAGCCGCATTGCGGGCAACATCGGCATGCTGGGCCGTGACTACGACGGCTATTTCCCGACCGGCGACGACGAGGCGCTGGCGGCGCTGCTCGATCGCGCGAGCCGGGACCGCGCGTTTCTGACAGCGCTCCAGCAGCAATGCGCACGGCGGGCGCCGTTGTTTTCACCCGCCACGGAGCAGGCGGCAGTAGTCAGCCTGATCAGGGATGCGCTGGCTCAGGCATCGCTTTAGCGCGCATTGCTAGTCGTGCGTAGCGGGCAATTGCCGCAGCGTGCGCGCGGCCGCGACCATGTTCGTCAGCGCGGGGGTCACTTCTTCCCACGCGCGCGTTTTCAGGCCGCAATCCGGGTTCACCCATAAACGCTCCGCAGGAATCCGCGCCGCCGCCTTCTGCATCAGGTTCACGATGTGGTCCTCGCTCGGAATGTTCGGCGAATGAATGTCGTAGACGCCGGGCCCGATCTGGTTCGGATAGTTGAAGTCGTCGAAAGCATCGAGCAGCTCCATGTCGGAGCGCGACGTTTCGATCGTGATCACATCGGCGTCCATATCGGCAATCGACGCGATGATGTCGTTGAACTCCGAATAGCACATGTGCGTATGGATCTGCGTTTCGTCCTTCACACCGTTCGCGGCGATGCGGAACGATTCCACCGCCCATTGCAGATACGCGTTCCACTGCGAGCGGCGCAGCGGCAGCCCTTCGCGCAGCGCGGCCTCGTCGATCTGGATGATGCGCACGCCTGCGCTTTCCAGGTCGAGCACTTCGTCGCGAATCGCGAGCGCCAGTTGATGGCACGACACCGAACGAGGCTGATCGTCGCGCACGAACGACCAGTTCAGGATCGTGACGGGCCCGGTCAGCATGCCTTTCATCGGCTTGCTCGTTTGCGATTGCGCGTATCGCGTCCATTCGACTGTCATCGCCTTCGGGCGGCTGATGTCGCCGAACAGGATCGGCGGCTTCACGCAACGCGAGCCATACGACTGCACCCAGCCGAACTGGCTGAATACATAGCCGTCGAGCTGCTCGCCGAAGTATTCGACCATGTCGTTGCGTTCGGCTTCGCCATGCACGAGCACATCGAGGCCGAGCGCTTCCTGTTCCTTCACGGCGCGTGTGATCTCGCGTTCCATCGCCGCCTTGTAGCCCGCCTGATCGAGTGCGCCGCGCCTGAACTCGCTGCGCGCGTGACGGATTTCGTTCGTTTGCGGGAACGAGCCGATCGTGGTCGTCGGATACGCAGGCAGATCGAGCAGCGCCGCCTGCTTTTCGGCGCGCTGCGCATACGTGCTCGCACGTTGGCCGAGCGCGGCATCGATGCGCGCGATGGCCGCCTTCACAGCCGGGTTGTGCACGCGCGGCGAGACGCGGCGGCTTTCAATGGCCTTTGCGTTCGCGTCGAGCGCAGCCGCGACGGAAGTACGGCCGTTGTTCAGCGCGCCGGCCAGCACCGTCAGTTCGTCGAGCTTTTGCAGCGCGAACGCGAGCCACGATCTGATTTCGGCGTCGAGCTTCTGCTCGCTGTCGAGATCGACGGGTACATGCAGCAGCGAGCACGACGGCGCGATCCACAACCGGTCGCCGAGCGTGCGATGCAGCGGTTCGAGCCATTGCAGCGCCGCGTTCAGATCGGTCTTCCAGATATTGCGGCCGTTGATCGCGCCCACCGACAGCACCGCCGAATCCGGCAGTTGCGCCGCGACCTGCGCGACTTCATCGCGTGAATTGATCGCGTCGATATGCAGGCCGTCGACGGGCAGCTTGCACGCAAGTTCGAGATTGTCCTGCAACGGCCCGAAGTAAGTCGCAAGCAGCAGCCGCACGCGCCGTGCCGACAGCGCGTCGTATGCGGTGACGAACGCTTCGCGCCATTTCGCATCGAGTTCCGTCACGAGCGCCGGTTCGTCGATCTGCACCCACTCGACGCCCTGCGCCGTGAAGTAATCGAGCAGCGCCGCGTACACGGGTAGCAGGCGCGGCAACAGCGCGAGCTTGTCGGAGCCGTCCTTCGATTTGCCGAGCCATAGATACGTGACCGGCCCGATGATCACGGGCTTCGCGTTCACGCCGACTGCGCGCGCTTGCGCAAGCTGTTCGATGAGACGCGAAGGATCGAGCGAGAACTGCGTGTGCGCGTCGAACTCGGGGACGATGTAGTGATAGTTCGTGTCGAACCACTTGGTCATTTCGCCGGCGGCCACGCCGCCGCAGCATGCGTGATGGTCTTCCGCGCCTTGAGCCGAGCGGCCGCGCGCGACGCGGAAAGCGTTGTCGAGCGCGTCGCCATGAAAGCCGCGCACGCGCTCGGGCAGATTGCCGAGCGTGAAGCTCATGTCGAGCACCTGGTCATAGAAGGCGAAGTCGCCGACGGGTACGAAGCCGAGGCGCGCCTGATCCTTCCAGTGACGCGCGCGAAGCTGCGCGCCGACGGCCTTCAGCTCGTCGCGCGATGACTCGGCTTTCCAGTAGCTCTCGAGTGCGAATTTCAATTCGCGGTTTGCGCCGATGCGCGGGAAACCAAGATTGTGCGTCGTGACCATCGTTCTTATGCCGTCCAGAGAAAAGAGCCTGAAAGCGATGATAGAATTTTCGATGTATGAATAAAAATTGATTTATTTCATGTGTGCATTAGTTTTGTTCATGGAGGCGGGATGCTCGAACGCAGTCATCTGATGGTGATCAGAGAGGTGGAGCGCCAGGGATCGCTCACGGCTGCTGCCGATGTGCTGAATCTCACACAGTCGGCGTTGAGTCACACTGTGAAGAAGCTGGAGCAGCAACTGGGCACGCCCGTCTGGACGCGCGAGGGACGCGCGATGCGCCTCACGCAGGCGGGCCAGTACCTTCTTGGACTCGCGAACCGCATGCTCCCACAGTTCGAGCATGCGGAAGCGCGCATGAAGCAGTACGCGCAGGGCGAGCGCGGCACGCTGCGCATCGGCATGGAATGCCATCCGTGCTATCAATGGCTGCTCAAGGTCGTGTCGCCGTATCTCGCGCGCTGGCCGGATGTCGATGTCGACGTGAAGCAGCGTTTTCAGTTCGGCGGCATCGGTGCGTTGTTCGGCTATGACATCGATGTGCTCGTCACGCCCGATCCGCTGAAGAAGCCGGGGCTGCGGTTCCAGCCAGTGTTCGATTACGAGCAGGTGCTCGTCGTCGCCGACGGGCATGCGCTAGCGAAAGAGCCGTATGTCGCGCCGGAGCATCTGGCTTCGGAAGTGCTGATCACCTATCCCGTCGAAACGGACCGGCTCGACATCTACACGCAATTTCTGACGCCCGCCAACGTCGTGCCGAAGCGTCACAAGGTGATCGAAACGACGGACATCATGCTGCAGATGGTCGCGAGCGGCCGGGGCGTCGCGGCGCTGCCGCGCTGGCTCGCGGAAGAGTACGCGGACTGGATGCCGATCACGCCGCTGCGGCTCGGCAAGAAGGGCATCGCCAAGCAGATCTTTCTCGGCACGCGCGAATCCGATGACGCGATCGACTATCTGACGGCATTCGTTGCGATGGCCCGCGAGACGGAGCGGGTGGAGGCGCGCGTGCGGGCGTAGCGCTGCCGGTGCGCGCCGGGTTCTATCCGCGCGCGTGCCGGGAGGACATCTCCTGCAAATCCAGATCGTGTTGGAGGATGTGCAGCAGCTGGTCGTGGATCTGGCCCGTCCGATGCATGCGCAACAGCTCCGCGCGTCCGCATGCGATGGCCGCCAGCACGACGTCATAGTGCGCATTGCGGGCTTCGAGGCAGGCCCGGCGCGAATGCCATGGCGGCGCCACCTACCAGCAACGCTGCCGCGGGCGGCAGGCGCAGGCGCTTCGCGACCAGTTCCAGCGCGACGATCGCCATCATCGAAAGCAGCACCAGCTTGAATGCCGACACAGCCGACATGATTCCCCCTGTTAGGCGTTTTATCGGTTGAACCTGGACTGCCCGATGCAGATGGCGGGATCATGCACGACGCGAAACGGTTGCACAGCAGATCCCGTGGCTGCCTGATATTTCGATCTCGCGCGGACGGAAGAGCGGGAAGCGCACGTCGCAGCGTAGATGCGACGCGAAGTCGCCTAATGCGTTTGCCTTGTATCGGCGAGAAAGCGGTGAATCTGCGCGACGACGGCGGCGCCTTCGCCCACGGCCGACGCGACACGCTTCGTCGACCCCGAGCGAACGTCGCCGATCGCAAAGACGCCGTCGACGCTCGTCTGCAACGATTGCGATTGCAGGCCGGAGCCGGGAATGTCGGGGCCTGTCAGCACGAAGCCTTTGCTGTCGAGCGATACGCCGCAGGTCTTGAGCCAGCCGGTATTCGGCTCGGCGCCGATAAAGACGAACAGATGATGCGCGGTCATGCTGCCTTCGATGCCGCCCGCGCCGCGATAGTGGATGCGTTCAAGCCGCGCATCGCCT
Organism: Paraburkholderia piptadeniae; assembly: GCF_900007165.1. GTDB lineage: Bacteria > Pseudomonadota > Gammaproteobacteria > Burkholderiales > Burkholderiaceae > Paraburkholderia > Paraburkholderia piptadeniae. Next base: position 167,384 of record NZ_CYGY02000068.1, on the reverse strand, counting down.
TCGAGCGCCGTCAGTTCGATCCGCGTGTGCAATGTGACGTTCGGCAGCGACGTGATCCGCTCGACCAGATAGTGCGACATGCTGTGCTCGAGACTCGCGCCGCGAATGAACATATGCACATGCTCGGCGTGCGATGCGAGAAACACGGCCGCCTGCCCAGCGGAATTGCCGCCGCCGACCAGCAGCACAGGCTCCTTGCGGCACAGCCTCGCCTCGATGGGCGTCGCCCAGTAATAGACGCCGCAGCCTTCGAAGCGTGCAAGGCCTTCGACATCGGGACGCCGGTACTCGGCGCCGCTCGCGATGACGACCGTGCGCGCGGTGATGCGGCGCTCATGGGCAAGCTCGATCGAAGGCGGCTGCCTGTCGCAATACAGCGCTTTGACTTCGCACGGAATGCCGATGTGCGCGCCGAATTTTTGCGCCTGAACGAACGCACGTCCCGCGAGGGCCTGGCCCGTGATGCCCGTCGAAAAGCCCAGATAGTTCTCGATGCGCGAGCTCGTGCCCGCCTGACCGCCAGGGGCGCGGCAATCGAGCGCAGCAACCGACAGCCCTTCGGATGCGGCATAAACGGCTGTCGCGAGGCCCGCCGGTCCCGCGCCGACGATGGCCACATCGTAGACATGCGTCGGATCGAACTCGGGTATCAGCCCGAGGCACGACGCGAGCTGCCCTTCGTCCGGGTTGCGCAGCACCGTGCCGTTCGGACACACGACGAGAGGAAAGTCGTCGGGCTGCGGCGTCAGCTTTTCGAGCAACGCGATGGCTTCGGCGTCCTGCCGCGCATCGAGCGTCAGACTCGGAAACGCGTTGCGCCGCAGGAAGTTCTGCAATGCGAGCAGCCGTGCATTACCGGAAGGGCCGACGAGCACGACGCCGTGTCCGCGTTCGATCACGAGCACGCGCCGCAGAATCAGCGCGCGCATGATCTTCTCGCCGAGATCGGCTTCGCTGATCATCATCGCGCTGAGTTCGTCGGGTCGAAGCAAGATCGCTTCGACATCTTCGACCACATGCGCGTCGACGACGGCTGGCTTGTTGGAGAGCTGCGTGACGTCCGACGTGAACTCGCCGCGCTTCGTGTACGTGTGGATGATCCGCTCGTGACCGAGGCCATCGCGGCCGACGATGCGGACCTTGCCCGACAACACGACGAACACGCCTGGACAGAGATGTCCCGCGCGATAGAGCAACTCGCCTTTCACGTAACGGCACAGATTGCCGAAGCGGCGCACGCGGTCGATCTCCGCATCCGGGAGGACGGGAAACATCTGCTGGTAACGCGGATGGTCGCGCACGCTCGGGTCTTCGGCGAGCGTGCCGTCGTCGATGGCGCTGCTCACGTCCGTTGCATGCCGATGATCGGGCGCTTCGTTTTCGGGCGTTGGTTCCTTGCTCATCGCGGGTTCTCCTCCAGCGGCTGACGGGCGCCGCCAGGCAGCCGGGGGCTCCGCAACGTCGAACAAAAGTGGAATGGCTGCGAAAGTTTTTCGCTTGCCTGTCTCGGGCAGCGGGCTGTGCGCGCTGAATGGATTGCGTGCGGGACTGCCCGTGCGATTGCTTTCAACAGAGTAATCGAGTTGTCGTGCGCGGCCAAGAGGCGATCAAAAGCCTCACGCTCGATGCCCGATTATCGGCGAGCCTATTCGTGTGAACGGGTATACCCCATTGCGCTTTATTCCCGTTTCATTCGCTCGCGCGCGGATCGTCTAGGAGTCGATGGCGCCGGACACTGCACTGAGCCACACGTGTCGCGCATTCGTCGCTCCGCGTCGACGTTCGCAGTCGAATGCGCGGCCGCACTCGATGCCTGAAGTCCCTCGCCGGCTTTTTCGTCGAATCACTCAGCGGGAGGACAGCATGGAACGTTCCGATACATATGCTGCCGCATTCGTACTCCGCGGATTACTGGCCGCGACTTTTGGCGCGATGAGTTCAATGGCTTTGGCGGCCGCAAGCGAAGGGGCCGTGTCGAACATCGCGACGGAACCTGTTGCTCCCAACCTTGCCGCGCCTTGTGTCAATGCAGCGTCGGCGGGCAACGGGCAACTGACGTTGCTGGTCCAGTCGCCGACAGGCCGCGCCGTGCGGCTGACGTATGCGGCCAATGACGGATGGAGCGTAAACCCAGATGCGACCACTGCGGAAGAGGTCTCCGAGCGTGTCGGGCACGTCGACGTATCGCATTCCACCGAAGACCCCGGCTTCGAGCAATCGCCCAGTAAGCCGCTGACGGTGTTCATCGACGGGCCGACCGGCTTCACATACATGTGGAGCCAGGAGCGCGGCTGGAAGTTCGTCGGTCGGCTGACGGGGCGGATTCAGTAGTGCCGGCGACGTCGATGGCCGCGAACCGTTCGCGGCGTAGCGACTGCGTGCCTTGCTGAAGCGACCGAACCGACGGGCCGATCGACGCCCTTGCGCGAACGGCTTCGCGGATCGGGCCTAGAATCACGAGCAGTGCCCGCCTGTTTTGTTCGTTTCTTTGCGCGGGACTCTCGTGATCGCTTCCATCGACGGCAGACGGCACATGATCATTCGCGCTGCGCGTTTCGTTCGCCCGACGTTGGCTGCATTTTGCGCGGCTTCGCTCGCGGCGCTCGGCGCGTGCGGCGGCGGCAGCTTTTGCATCGGGTTCGACAGCTGCACGGCTTCGAGCACGCAAAGCGTCACGTTGTCCGGTACGGCCGCGACGGGCAGGGCGCTGGCCAGCGCGACGGTCGGCGCCAGTTGCGCGCAGGGTTCGGGCTCAACACTGTCGGACGGTGGCGGACACTACAGCTTCACGTTCAATGCGACGCCTCCGTGCATCGTTACCGTGACCTCCGGCAATACGACGCTGCATGCGCCGGCATTCGCCAGCGGCACCTTCAATACGACGCCCGAGACCGAGCTGATGCTCGTCTATCTTGCCGCGCAACTGGGTACGAGCGAGGCCAATCTGATCGCGGGCTTCCCAGGCAATGCGCAATTCCTGAATGTGCTGTCGAACCAGGACGATGTGCTGGCCGCGCAATCGGCTGTCGTGACGAATCTGCAGCAGCACTATGCCGTCACGCTGGCGGTGCCCGCATTTCTCACGACGCCGTTTGTCGTCGGACAAGCGGGCGTCGACAGCGATCTCGAAGCGCTCGCGAAAGCGGGTGCGATCGACGCGAACGGCATGCCCGATCCTGCCGCCGTCTCGTTGATGTCGACGGCGGGCCAGGCGCGTCCCTTCACGGCGACATCGTCGCCTTCATCCGGCACGGGCGGCGCGATGTGATGCAGCGAATCACCGCTTGCCATTCTTGACCGCGCCTCACCGTCCACGCCGCAAAAAAGCGCTCGTTCACATCCGGTTCGCGAAAGCTGTAAATTGTTCTACGCTATATAAGCTATGCGCTGAACGTTTCAATCCGTATGTATTGCCGCCGTTCGGGGGACAGTAGCGGCGGTTCATTGAAGCAACTGCTCGCACCTTTCTTATGGAGGATGAAGATGGCGATTCGACTAGGAGAAGAAGCTCCCGATTTCACCGCGGAAACCACCGAAGGCACGATCCGTTTTCATGAATGGATCGGTGACAGCTGGGCGATCCTGTTCTCGCATCCGAAGGACTTCACGCCTGTCTGCACGACGGAGCTGGGCTATATGGCGGGACTCAAACCTGAATTCGAAAAGCGCAACACGAAGATCATCGGACTCAGCGTCGATCCCGTCAGCGATCACACGAAGTGGGTCAAGGACATCGAAGAGACGCAGGGCCATGCGATCAACTATCCGATGATCGGCGACGAGGATCTGCACGTCGCGAAGCTGTACGACATGATCCACCCGAACGCGAGCGGCGGTCCGCGCACGGCCGTCGACAACGCAACGGTACGTGCGGTGTTTCTGATCGGACCGGACAAGAAGGTCAAGGCGATGTTCGTCTATCCGATGAGCTCAGGCCGCAATTTTGACGAAGTGCTGCGTCTGCTCGATTCGCTGCAACTCTCGGCGAAACATACCGTCGCAACGCCTGTGAACTGGAAGCCGGGCGACGATGTCATCATCCCGACCTCCGTTTCCGACGACGCCGCGAAGCAGAAGTATCCGCAGGGCTTCAAGACGCTGAAGCCTTATCTGCGCTACGTGCAGCAGCCGAAGTGAGGCGTTGATCGATACGCCGATGCGCGCGCGTTCGAAGCGTGCGCGTATCGGCGCGATACCCGCTTGACGAGACGATGACGGCAATGGCTGCATGAACGGCGCGAGGCGATGAAGCCGACGCCCAGCGCTTCCTGAATACAAGTTGAGAGAACATAAGCGTGTTGATCTTCAGACAGCTATTCGACCAGCAATCGTCGACCTACACCTATCTGCTCGCCGATGGCGGCACGCGCGAGGCCGTGCTCGTCGATCCCGTCTTCGAACAGGCGCGGCGCGATGCAGCGCTGCTCGACGAACTCGGACTGCGTCTGCTCTATACGATCGACACGCACGTTCACGCCGATCACGTGACGGGCGCATGGATGCTGAAGCAGCGCACGGGCAGCCAGATCGCGATATCGGCGGCAAGCGATGCGCAAGGCGCGGACCGTTATCTGAAGCACGGCGATACGATCGCATTCGGCGCGCGCCATCTCGAAGTGCGCGCCACGCCCGGCCATACGAATGGCTGCATCAGCGTCGTGCTCGACGACCAGTCGATGGCATTCACGGGCGACTGCCTGCTGATTCGCGGCACCGGGCGAACCGACTTCCAGCAGGGCAATCCGCATGCGCTCTTTCGCGCAGTGCACGAGCAGATTTTCTCGTTGCCCGAGACGTGTCTGCTCTATCCGGCGCACGACTATCGCGGCCTCACGGTGACGAGCGTCGCCGAAGAGCGGCGCTTCAATCCGCGTTTGGGCGGCGAATTGTGCGAGGACGATTTCGCGGGCTATATGACGAATCTCGGGCTTGCGCATCCACGGCAGATCGATGTCGCCGTGCCCGCGAACATGAAGTGCGGTGTCGCGGCAAGCGATCCGTCGAAAAAGCCCGAGCCCGATTGGGCGCCTTTGACGTACACGTTCGCCGGCATCTGGGAAATCCATCCGCAATGGCTCGAGGAACATCTGCAGTCGGTGCAGATCATCGACGTGCGCGAGCGCGATGAATACGACGGACCACTCGGCCGCATTCCCGAAGCGAAGCTGATCTCGCTCGGCGAACTGGCCGGGCGCGCGAAGGAAATCGGCAACGAGCGCCCCATCGTTACCGTCTGCCGCGCGGGTGGACGTTCAGCTCAGGCGACGGTGATTCTGCGTCAGGCCGGATTCGAAGACGTTGCCAATCTCGCGGGCGGAATGCTGCGCTGGCGCGCCGAAGGGCGCGTTGTCGAGAACGGCAGCGTGTAGCACGCGCCGAATTCAATTTCTTGTATTTGTCACCTACCTCCCGGTCGAATCCGCTCTGTCCGGCAGTCGTATGACGACCGTGTCGGCCCGTTAGGTGCCGCCACGTGCCGCCCCGTCATATCTATGTTCCTTTTGCCAATTCATCGCTGTTTTCGGACGCGGTGTCAGATTGGACACATGCACGCCCCGCCTGTTGAGTTAAGGTCTGCCGAAAGCATCCGTTCGAGCAATCGTCTGGCGTTCATCGTCAACATCGGTCTGGAGGGTGTGCATGCGTATGATGTTTGTAATCGGGCATCTGGGTGACTACCATGTGCCGCGATACGAAGCGCTGAAGAAACTCGTCGAGCGGCGAGGCGACGAAATTTTCCTCGTCGAGATCTTTGGACGCTCGGGCGTCTACGCTTTCCCTCAATTGACCCGCGACGCTTTCTTCGGCAAAGCGCCCGCGCGCGCCGTCACCCTCGAACCCGACATCACCGATGCGGGCGGACGCTGGCCCAGCGTCGCGTACAAGCTCGCCGGCATCGCGCGAACGCTGCGGCCCGATGTGGTCGTCACGCTCGGCTATCACACGCCTTACTCGCTGTGGCTCTATCTGATCCGACGGACGGCGGGCACGTTCCGCATCATCTACATGTCCGATTCGAAGCTCGATGACGGCGTGAGGCACCGCTTCAAGGAGCGCCTCAAGCGGGCGCTCGTGTGCCGCTTCGACGGCGCGCTCGTCGCGGGGGAACGGCATCGCGCTTATGCGCAGACGCTCGGCATTCCGCTCGAACGCTCGCGCGTGGGCTTCGACGTGATCGACGTCGAGCGCTTTGCGCGGCTTGCGGACAACGCGCGCGCTTCCGAATTCGAAACGCGGCGGCGTTACGCACTGCCGAGGCGCTACGTACTGTGCGTGAGCCGCTTCGTGCCGCGCAAGAACGTCGACGTCGTGGTCGATGCGTACGCTCGCACGGGACTCGCGGATAAAGGCATCTCGCTGGTGCTGGTCGGACATGGGCCCGATATGCGCGCGATCGAAGGACGCGTGTCGAGCATGCGGCTCGACGGGAACGTGCGCTTTCTCGATCCCATTCCGAATGCGCAGATGCCCGCCGTGTATGCGTTGTGCGACTTCATGGTGCTCGGCAGCGAGTTCGATCAGTGGGGGCTGTGCGTCAACGAGGCATTCGCCGCGTCGAAGACGGCGATCGTCACGCAGACATGCGGAGCAGCGGACGAACTCGTGAAAGACAGCGTGAACGGATTCGTCGTCGAGCCAGGCAACGCCGATGCGCTCGCAGAAAAAATGCAGACGCTGGCGCTGAACGATGCGCTACGGGATGCGTTGTCGAAGCGGGCAAGACAGACCGTGGACAAATGGAGTCCTTCGATGTTCGCCGCCAATCTGATGGAACTGGCCGACCGGCTTCTGTGTTCCGAGCGGCGCGTCCTCATTTCCGCGAAGCGCTAGCCGCGCAGCTTGCGGCGCCAGTTCAGATCGTGCCGAACAACGCGCGAGGACGATCGCGCAGCGCTTGCGCGAGCGTTTGCAGCGCGCTCACCAGCTGTTCGCGCGACGACGCGCACGCCAGGTTGATACGCACGCCGTGCTCGACTTCGGCCCGGTCCACAGCGAACGCCGACGAAGGCATCACGACCACGCCGCGCGCTTTCGCGTTGGCGGCGAAGTCGTCCGCGCGCCAAGGCGGCGGCAGCCTGAGCCACACGAACATGCACGCGGGATCGGAGTCGAGCCATTCCTGCGGCAGAATCTGGCGCGCCAGATCGTGCCTCACGCGAATCTCGGCGAGTTGCGCGTCCATGATGCGGCGCGCGGTGCCGTCTTCGATCCATATCGTCGCGATCAGCATCGACATCGGCGCGGGCATCCACGCAGTCGTGCGCACGGCTTCGGCGGCGAGCGCAGAACGTTCGGGCGGGCTCAGCAGATAACCGAGCCGCAGCCCCGGCGCGAGAATTTTCGAGGTCGCGGCGATATGGAACGTCAGCTCCGGGCACAGGCTCGCGAGCGTCGGCAGGCGCTGCGAAACGAGCGGACCGTAGACGTCGTCCTCGATGATCGCGACGCCATAGCGGCGCGCGATGTCGACGAGCGCCACGCGCCGTTCGAGGCTCATCGTCGTCACGGTCGGGTTCTGCAGATTCGGCACGGTGAAGATCGCCTTGACGGGCACGCGGCTGCAGATGCGCTCCACTTCATCGGTGATGAGCCCGTCGCGGTCGCTCGGCACGCTGACGATTTCGAACTGGAACACGGGCGCGAGCGCTTTCAGGCCGTAGTACGTGAGGCGGTCCGCGATGATCACGCCGTCCGTGCCGATCAGGCTGTTGAGCACGGCATACAGGCCGTGCTGCGCGCCGCTCGTCACGACGAGATGCTCCGGCGACGGCGTGAATCCGGGCGCGGCCGTCCACTGCGCGCCAGCGGCGCGCGCCCATGCGGGCCCCTGCGGCGGCTGGTATTCCTGTAGCGAGGCATAGCGCGGGTCGCGCGGCAGCTCGGCGAGCGTGGCAGCGAGGCACGCCAGGAATTCACCCGTCGCGGGCCGGTTGACGGTCAGGTCGATTGCGCCGCCCGGCGCGGCGTTGGGCGCAATAGCCGTTTCGACGCGCGGCATCGCGCCGCCCGTCACGAGCGAGCCGCGCCGCTTGCTGCCGATCACGAGCCCGCGCAGCTGCAATTCCTTGTACGCGCGCGAAACCGTCGACACGTTGATGCCAAGCTCCGTCGCCAGCTGACGTTGCGGCGGCAGACGGCTACCCGGCGGATAGACGCCGCCGCGAATCTCATCTTCGATCGACGCCGACACCTCGATATAGGTCGCGCGTTTTGTCTGGACCTGGTCGCCGTTTGTCTGGTCGACTTCGACCGTCGCACCGTTGCCGTTCGCTGCCTTGGGTTTGCTGGAAGCCATTGTCTTGCCCTGTCTCCATACAAAACAGGTTTTGTCTGCCTGCTTGTGCCAGTTGGCCGGATTTTATACCAGATGTGCGTCCTTGCCTTGATTTTCAGATGTGGCAAGGAACGCGCCCAACCCGGCCAGGGAAAATCCTGGACCACACAATGAGCATTTTAATTGCACACAAAAAAATATTGTGTGATTCTTTGAGTCAGGTTAAGCAGATTTTGTGTGGTTTTTGAATCGCTGGATCGGGCTGGAAGGAGATTACGCATGGCGGAGAGCAGGACAAACGGGCGCGCATCGCGGGGCACGAAACGGCGCACTGCGGATGAAGCCACGCGCACGGGCTATCTGGCTGCTGCCGACGCATGCGCGATGCAAGGAGAGCGTTGATGGCGGAAGTGGGCATTGTCGGCGCGGGTTTCATCGGGCTTGCGAGCGCCGGCTGGCTGATGCGCGACGGGCACCGCGTGACGCTGTTCGATCCGTCCGGCGTCGCGCAGGGCGCGTCGTTCGGCAACGCGGGCACGTTCGCGCCATATGGCTGCATTCCCGTGAACAACCCGTCGGTATTCCGCGATCTGCCGCGCTTTCTGCTGTCCAGCGAAAGCCCGTTCCGCTTGCGCTGGAGTTATCTGCCGCACGTGCTGCCATGGCTCGTGCGCTTCATGATCAACTCGACGCGGCGCCGCTATGAAGCAAGCGCGAGCGCGCTTGCCGCGCTGCTTGCGCAGGCGCAGGCGGGCTATGCGCCGTTGCTCGAAGAGCGCGATCTGGCGAAGTTCGTGCGACCGCGCGAGTGCCTGTATCTGTATTCGAGTGGCGCGTCGTTCGATGCGTCGCGCGCTTCGCTGAATCTGCGCGAGCAGCTGGGTGTGTCGTTCGACGTGTTGTCGGCTGAAGAAGTGTGCGGCCTGGAGCCTTCGCTTGCGCCGATCTTCGAGCGCGGCGTGCTCTTTCGCGACAGCTGGCATTTCTCCGATCCGCAGGCCTTTCTGCTGTCGCTCTACGACGTGCTCGCCGCGCGCGGCCTCGAGCTGGAACGCAAGAGCGTGAGCGCGCTGGCGCCCGCATCGGAAGGCGTCACGTTGACGACGGACGACGGCGCGCCGCGCCGCTTCGATCATGTTGTCGTCGCGACGGGCGCGCGCTCGGCGAAGTTCGCGGCGCAATGCGGCAACCGCGTGCCGCTCGACACCGAGCGCGGCTATCACGTGCGCTATCGCGGCGCATCGCAACTGATTTCGCGGCCGGTCGGCTGGGCCGAACGCGGCTTCTACATGACGCCGATGGACGAAGGCATTCGCGTGGCCGGCACGGTCGAGCTGGGCGGCTTCAGCGATGTGCGCAACCGTTCGCTGCTCGATCTGCTGACGTTTTCGTCGAAGCGCGCGTTGCCCGCATTGCAGCAGCCCGACAGCACGTGGCTCGGCTTCCGGCCCACGCTGCCTGACGGCGTGCCCGTGCTCGGCCGCGCAAGCGCAAGTGAGCGCGTGATCTACGCATTCGGTCATCAGCATCTCGGGCTGACGCTGGCGGGCGTGAGCGGGCGCATCGTCGCGGATCTCGTCGCGCGGCGCGCGCCGCCGCTCGACCTGACCCGCTACGCGGCAACCCGGTTCTGAACAGACACACAAGGACGACTTCGACGCGTCGCGCATCGGGTCAGTCAACAGGCAAAGCGCGCGGCATTTTCTATCGACAGGAGCGCATCATGAATCGACGTACATGGATTATCAGGCTGGCGGTGTGCGCTCTTGCAGCGCATGCTTCGTTCGCCGCTTCAGTTGCATCGGCCGCCGATCCGGAAGTGGTCAAGATCGGCTTTGTCGGCCCGCTGACGGGGCCCGTCGCGCGTGTCGGCAAGGACCTGCAATACGGCGCGCAACTCGCCATCGACGAAGAAAACGCGAAGCATCCGACCGTGGCCGGCAAGCCCGTCAAGTTCGTGCTCGACGTACAGGACGATCAGGCCGATCCGCGCGTCGCGATCCAGGTCGCGCAAAAGCTGGTCGACGACGGCGTGGTCGGCGTGATCGGCCACTACAACTCGGGGTGCAGCATTCCCGCGTCCGCGGTGTATCACAACGCCAACGTCGCGATGATCACGCCGGGCTCGACCAATCCGCAACTCACGAAGCAGGGCTTCAAGAACGTGTTCCGCACGATGGGGCATGACGGCGTGGGCGGCGTGGTGGCGGGGCACTTCGTGGTCGAGCAGATGAAGGCCAAGCGGATCGGCATCATCGACGACCGCACGGCCTTTGGCCAAGGTCTTGCCGATGCGTTCGAAAAAGGCGCGAAGGAAGCGAACGGCAATATCGTCGACCGCGAATTCACGAACGACAAGGCTGTCGACTTCCGCGCGATTCTGACTTCGCTGAAGAGCAAGAATGTCGATCTGATCTTCTTCGGCGGACTGGACGAACAGGGCGCGATGCTGGTCAAGCAGATGCGCTCGCTCGGCATGGCGACGCAACTGTTCGGCGCGGGCGCGCTGAAGAGCAACGCGTTCCTGCAGATCGCCGGCGCTTCCGGCGAACGCACGCAGGATCTCGAACCCGGTCCCGCGCTCGACAAGCTGCCCGCCGCGCAGGACTTCGGCAAGCGCTACAAGGCGCGCTTCAACCAGGACGTCGAACTGTACGCGCCGTTTGCGTATGACGCCGCGCTCGCGATGCTGAAGGCGATCCATGACGCGAATTCGCTCGACAGGCAGAAGATCGTCGAGAGCCTCGCCAAGGTTTCGCTGACGGGCGTGACGGGCAAGATCACGTTCGATCCTTACGGCGATCTGATCAAGCCGCCCTATACGTTGTTCCAGGTCGAGCAGGGGCAGTGGAAGAGCATCAAGACCGTTGGCGGTGGAGTCTGATCGCGGGCTGAGCCATGGCGGCGCGGCGCGTTTCGCTCGCGCCGCTGCTTCAAGTGCCGCTGACGCATCGAAGCGCAGCGGACCGCTTCACAAATCCAGCTCCAGAAAACGCGTGCCCTCGACGGGATTGAACACATACGCCGAAATGGGCCTGAATCCGAGCGACGCGTAAAGCTGCTGGGCCGCCTGCATGGTCGGCAGCGTATCGAGCCGCATCTTCCTGTAGCCCGCTTCTCTGGCCGCGTGCACGACGGCTTGCGCAAGACGCCTGCCGAGTTGCTGGCCACGGCCTTCCTCGCGCACGTAGAGGCGCTTCATCTCGCAGATGTCATATTCGAACGGTCGCAGCGCGACGCAGCCGATCACGCGGCCATCGCGCCATGCGAGCAGAATCGCGCCGGCCGGAGGCGCGTATTTGCCGGGCAGCGAGGCCAGTTCCGCATCGAACGCCTGAAACGACAGATCGACGCCGAGGCTGTCCGCGTACTCGCGGAAGGTGGCGCGCACGGCGTCGAGATCATCGGGGAAGCGGGCGGGCTGGATGGCTGTCATCGAGGCGTTGAGAGGCAGGCGGGCGAGTCGATGGTCCTTTGTTAAGACGATAGCACGCTGGATGCGCAGTGGGATGGCAACGAAGCTGCATGCGCGTCATAGGCGCGAGCGCGGCGCGCCGCATGCGGACACGGCCTTTATCATTGATGGAAGTGGCGCGTCGTATCAGTCGAGACAGTGTCGTAGCGCGGCTGCGAAGGCGTGTGGCCGTTCCAGCATCATCATGTGCCCGGCTCCTTCGATGGTCTGGAAGCTCGCGCATTCGTTCGACACCCAGTCCGGCATATGCCAGCCGCCGCGCGAAAGCTCGCCGGCGATCAGGTGAACGCGATGCGTCCCGAAGACCGCGCGCACGGTCGAAAGATACAGCTTGTCTCCCGTCGTCGCGACGACGGATTGCCCCATCGCCCTCAGCGTCGACGCAGGTTGACGCGCGAGGCTGTGCGCGGCCGCTTCGCGCATGTCGGGTGTTGCGTTGACACCGGCGCCGCGCAACCATTCGAGTGGATCGCTGCGCAAGCGTTCGAGCAGAACGTTTGCATCGGCGTCGCTCATGCGGCCGACCGACGCCGACCAGAACGCGTCATCCAGCGTGAAATTGCCTTCGATATTGACGATCCTTCTCACACGCCCAGGATGCGCGTGGGCGAGCAGCATCGCGATTGCTCCGCCGACGGAATGCCCAACCACGTCGACCGTTTCGTCGCCAAACTGTTGCTGTATTGAACGGCGGATGTGCTCTGCCTGCGCGCGAAGAGTAATGGCATCGAATGTCATCTGCTGGTATTCGCCATAACCCAGCAGGTCCGGTGCGAGCACGCGGCGTGACGAACGCTGAACGGCGTGATCGTCCGCGAATTCCGTCACGCTCAGCGGACCGAAAAAGCCATGAATGAAAACGACGGGAGGACGAGTGCTCATACTCTTTTCTGGCCTTTGCGTCGATCCTGCGTCTGCTTCAGTTCCGCTTCGAGTTCGTCCATTTCCAGACGGTGCGTGCGGTCGTGATCGAGAAGCTCGCGCACAAGTTCTTCGAGCGTCATGCGCCTCGTGCCGTCGCGCAGGCCGCAACGCGCGAGTTGCTCGGGCTTCAGCTTCTTGAGCATCGTGCATAGATGCTTGCGCGATTGCGCGAACGCGCTGACGGCTGCCGTCATGTCCTGATGCAGATAGTCGCGTTCTTTCGCAAGTTCCGTTCCGTCGACGGAATCGATTACGGGCAGATGCCGGTTCCTCACTGCTGCGATCCGGTCTGCAAAGATAGCGTCGAGGTCGCGCAAATGACAGGCGTGCTCGACAGGCGCAAAGCCCGTGCCCTTTGGCCGCCGTGACCACTGAGCACTGGAAACGCGCGAGGCGAAACCGGAGACGGCGGCGGGCATCTGCGAGAGCGCTTCGATAACGCCTGCGAATGGCAGCAAGATTGGCTGCGGGCTGAATACCGCGCCATAGCTGAACAGCGCACCGCCGACACGTCCGCGCGCCTGCGTGACTTCATGGCCATGCTCCCGCATGACTTCCGCGATCATCGCGCCGCAGAACTGACGCGCCGTCGTGTCCTGTTCGACTTCGGGGAATTTCTCTCTGATCTCGTCGGTGACGGCGGCGATAGCCGCAACGCCCGCGCGCGAGAGGGCGGCGAACTCGATGTAGCGATCCGGCGCGACGAGCAGTCTTTCAAGCTGCTGTCCGAGCGGAGTCGTTCTGAAGCGGTCGAAGCGGGAATGCATGGGGAGCCGATCTGCCACATAAGTTCATAACGTCGCAAAACGATACGTTATGAGCTGATGTCCGGTCAAGTCATGCCACTTCGCGATTCGCGATCGTGGACTACTTTCTGGGCACCCGCACAAGCGCAACTAACTGTCTGCCCCGCGACCCGCCTCCCAAGGCTGCTACGCAGCCATACCCGCCTACACGCCGTGAGGCCGATACACGCTATGCACGGGCCGCACAAGAGCCGACCCGCCAGCGCATGAAAGAAAAACGCGCCAACCTCTCCTGTCACCCTCACCGACGCATATTCGACGACAGTGCTAGTCTTTCCGCTGATCGCGCTTTGGCCGGGACAGTGAACTTTGTCGCTTCATGGAAACTCCCGGCGCAACGGTACGCGGCAGGCGGCACTCGCGAGCCGTACTTGCATCGGGCTTTCGCGCACCAGCGCAAGAGCGCAAGAGCGCAAGAGCGCATCAGCGCATCAGCGCATCAGCGCATCAGCGCATCAGCGCATCAGCGCACAAAACCGCCTGCCGACCTGCCCAATCGATACAGACGACCGATGCGAGGTAACGTGCATGAACACACCATCAAGCGACGACGTTGTCTTTCTGTTCGATGTCGACAACACACTGCTCGACAACGATCACGTCCTGCAGGATCTGCGGATGCACATGATGCGCCAGTTCGGCGACGCAAACAGCTCGCGCTACTGGCGGATCTTCGAAGACCTGCGCGGCGAACTCGGATACGCGGACTATCTCGGCGCATTGCAGCGCTATCGGCATGAGCGTCAGGACGACACGCAGCTATTGCTGATGTCCTGCTACCTGATCGACTATCCGTTCGCCAACCGCATTTTTCCGGGCGCGCTCGATGCGCTTCGCTACGCGAGCCAGTTCGGCAAGACGGCGATTCTCTCGGACGGCGATGTCGTGTTCCAGCCGCGCAAGGTGTCGCGCGCGGGGCTGTGGGACGAAGTCGAAGGGCGGGTGCTGATCTACATCCACAAGGAACAGATGCTCGACGACGTGATCGCGCACTATCCCGCGCGGCACTACGTGATGGTCGACGACAAGCTGCGCATCCTCACGGCGATGAAGGAGCAATGGGGCGACCGGCTGACCACGATCTTTCCGCGGCAAGGTCACTATGCGCTCGACGAAGCGGAGATCGCGAAGTATCCCGATCCCGACATCACGATCGAACGGATCGGCGAACTGACGTCGATCGACTTCGACGGATTGACGGCGAAGGGACGCAAATAGAGCTGACAAAGCGCGACGCAGACGACACGAGTGTCAAGCGCGTCAAGCACGTGAACCGCGCCGCGCAGTCATTCGCTGATCCACCCGCCGCTCAGATCGCTACCCTGCAACAGCTCGAGCAACGTGCCGGCGGGATGACTGAGCCGCTTCGCGGCTAGCGCGATGAATTCGACGTCGGGCAGCGCGGGCAGGCTCGCGCTGTTGATGGGCGGCGCGAGCCCGCGCGCGGACACGTACTGCGACTTCGCCGTCAGCCCGAGGCCGCCGCGTGCAGCGGCGATGCAGCCGGCGTGACTGCTGCTCGTGCACACCACTTCCCAGCCGATGCCTTTCTCCGCGAGCGCATTCAGCACGACGGCGCGCGTGACGCTCGGCTCCGCGACCAGCACCAGCGGCAACGGCTGCCCGACATCGATCACCGTGCCGGGCCGCGCGATCCATTCGAGGCGCGAGCGCAGCAGCGGCGTGCCGCGTCGCTCGCCGAGGCGCCGCTTGCCGACCAGCAAATCGATCGACCCCGCATCGAGCAGTTCATACAGGCGGCTCGTCATGCCGATCGTGAGTTCCAGTTCCACATCGGGATGCGCCTGGCGAAACGCGGCCAGCACGTTGGGCAGCGCGCCGAGCGCGATATCGTCCGATGTGCCGAGACGCACGCGCCCCTTCAGCCGTGGCTTGCGAAACTGCGACTCCGCGCGATTGATGGCCTGCAGGATCACGTTCGCATGCACGAGCAGCGCTTCGCCATCGGCCGTCATCGCGAGCGAATGAGTATCGCGTATGAAGAGCCGCCTGCCGACGCTCTCTTCGAGGCGCCGGATATGTTCGCTTACGCTCGACTGATTCAGGCCGAGACAGTCTTTGGAACTAAATGTTATCCACCGAATGCCGGGAGTGACCGGTTCTGGCAGTGGGTTGCGAGCGCTGGACGGTTGTAATGGGATAACATTTTCTTCCAGGATTGTGGAACTAAAGTTTATACAAAACTGCCGTTTGAACTAAAGTTTACCCAATCTTGACGGTTGTTGGTTCACCGCGTATGGAGGCGTCATGGCGCCCCATTCAACTCTCTCGTCGCAGCAGCGCGCAAACGTCATGCGCGCTTACCGGTATCGTGGCCACCGAAACCGGCAGCTTTACCTTGTCTACAGCGTCAAAACAAACCGGGACTGGATTGTCTCTTCCGACTACCGATTCCTGCACTGGATCACGTACCTGGAGACGAATCCCGAGGTCGTCTCCTTCGAATTGTCGGACGATATAGTCGATCCCGACACTGCAGGGGAGCGGCCCAACGTTCATGCGCTAGTGACAACACGCGACAGTCGGATTGTGGGGCACAGGATAGTGCCAGACGGCTGTATCGCCGATCAAGAAGCGGCTCGGCCTACCAGCTTCGACTCGGCGAATGAAGTGCAACTGATCCGAGAGGCGGATCTGCGCTCAGGCGCCACTGTCGCGATGCGGTGGGCCAAGGTCATTGGTTTCGCTGCTGTGTTGCGGGATCAACGGCTCGTATCTGAGACGGTATTGGTGTCTCGCACCGCACGCGAGCTAGAAACGGGAACCGTGCGCCAGATCGTCGACGCCGTACCTGACGTCGACGACGCGTTCGTGAAGGGCTTGGTCGCGCGTTTGGCGATTGCCGCGTGGCTACGGCTAGACCTGTCCCGGACTGGCTATACGCTCGACACGCCGTGGCGGTGGGAGGGCGAAGCATGATTCCCGCAAAACGTGCACAAAGCTGGTCGCGTAAAGAAGCGTTGGCGAGTGCAGAACCACTCGACGCCTGGCCATCAGTCGATTTCGAACTGGGAGCGAGTCCTGATGACAAGACGAAATCGCGGAATCAGATGCTCGCGAACCGGATCAAGGCCATCCAGATGTTTTCGCAAGGCAAGACCTATCGCGATATCCAGGCGGTGACTGGCCAGAACCGTGCGATGGTGCGCATTCTGTTCAAGCGATGCCTCGAGATTGCCGGCGATGGACGCATTCAGGGATACAGAGCCCTTCTGCCATACGTGCACCTACGATCGAATGCCCGGCGCAACACAGTGCGGGAGAAGCGGCCGGAGCAGCAGGGGGGTATGTCGTGCGCGCTCGCCGCAATTCTGGCTCGGTTTCCTGATATGGAAGGCAAGCTCGTCGATCAACTCAAAAGAGACAGGCGCAATAAGCCCGCTCAATATCATCCGACCGGAACGAATCTGGTGCGCATATTCCACGGAGCATTGCGGCGGGAGAAGGTGACGGACGAGGAATGGCCATTTCGTACGAAGCACCAAGGACGACACACTATCGTGCCTTACATGCGATCGTTGTTTCGCCAATCCTTTAGCTGTGCCGTTGGACATGAGGGAGGGCCCGAGGCCAAGGCGCACGCTGCTACAGGAAGGGGGCCGGCTTCGATCATCCCTTACGCCGAACCGTTTGACGCCGTCGAAATCGACGCATACAAAATCGACGCGTTTTTCTCGATTGCTTTTCAGACACCTGCGGCAACACTGACGGAAGTGACGCTTCGCCGACTGTGGCTGCTTGCAGCCGTCGAGCGCATGACAACCGCGGTGCTAGCATACAGCGTGGTATACGCCAGTGAGGTCCGTGCGACGGATGTCGCGGCATTGATCCGCAAGGCCATTGTCGAGGTATGGCATCCGAAGAACCTCACCGTGCCACTGCTTGCATATCCGCCTGGCAGCGGATTGCCAAGCGGCGTTATACCCGAAGCAGCCCATGCCGTCTGGAGCGTCACAATGCTCGACGGTGCGCTCGCCAACCTCGCGTGCCGGATTCACGACTTCGTGCGCAGGAGCACGGGATTCGTCATTAACTGGGGACCGCCGGGCCATTTTGAGCGTCGCCCGAACGTGGAAAGGACGTTCGCAAAAATTGCGATGAACGTCTTCCAGCGCTTCCCGTCGACGACGGGATCCGGTCATGGAGACGGACGCGCGCCGGATGCGGAAGTCGCAGCGGGGCGATTCAAGATCCGCGCGGATGAGGCTGAGCAACTGGTTGACGTCCACTTTGCCGAGCATAACGCTGTGGCGGGTGAACGAAACTACTACAACACGCCGCTTGAAGCGATGCGCCAGTTTCTCTGTGGAGATTCTCCCCGATGCATGGTGAGAACGCTACCGCCCAACATCGGCGGCCTGCCGCGACTTGCGCTTCGAACCGAAGTGGTCACGGTGCGCGGCGCAATCCGATCGGGGCGCAGGCCGTACATCCAGCTCGAAAACGTGCGCTATACGAATCCACTTCTTGCCGATTCCGCGTGGCTGCTGGGCAAGCAGATCGTGATTCATATCGACGATGAAGATTTGAGGCAGGTTCGTGCGTTTCTGACCAGCGGCGAGGAGTACGGCGTGCTTGTGGCACGGGGGAAATGGGGCGTGACGAAGCACGATCTCACTACCCGCCGCGCAATTTTCAGTCTTGCCCACAGGCGCATCCTTCAATTGTGCCAGACCGATGATCCCGTGCAGACATACCTCGACTGGCTCGCCGTCAAAGCCAAAGCGAACACTAAGCGGCAGGCTCCAGCACCGAAAGAAGCGACCGAAGCCGCGCGAGTGGCACGCGACGCAGGCGTCAATCCGCGGCTTGGGGACGGCAGCACAAAGCGCAAGCCGGACTTGCGTATTGAGCCGATTGTCGAATCGCTGAAGCTGACGGTGATGCCTCCGCTGCCAGATGACTTTTTTACGACGAAGAAGCGGCTCAACAACAGATAGGAGGTGCGTATGGGCGTCGCACTTGATGAGCCAACTGCTCACGGGCGTAAAAGGATCAGTCACGAGGACGGTGACGCAGCTCCGGAAATGCCCGCTGGCGGCTGGTTGCCAGAACATCGCGCGGCTTTGCTCCCCCACCATCCCCTGACGAAGCGACGCTACACCATCCCCACGACGGTGATCCAGCACGCCTACCGGGCGAGTCGCGAACGTGTATACGCCCGACACACTGGCCTGATCTTCATCGGAAAGACACGATACGGCAAGACGACTTGCGCGAAGGCGATCCGCCAGTATCTGCTCGAGGAGTTTCCGCACATCCACGTGATCGTCGTGGCAGCGCGCTCGACGCTGCGGCCGGTCGCTGGGCACGCCTACCGTGTGATACTCGAAAGTGTAAAACACGTATGCGCGGCGAGAGCCGACGCGACCCTGTTATTGCGCAATGTGGTGGCGGATGTGGAGACAGCACTTGCCGCAAAAGGCGGAGATCACTTTGTCATGATTCTCGATGAAGTCAATCTGTTCGGGGACGAAGATATCGTCAGCCTTCTGGAACTCGGTAACCTGCTTGAGCTTCGCGGCATCACCATGACGGTGATTTCATTCGGACAACCGGGGGTCGCGCAACGGATAACCTCTTTGCAGCAGCAGAACAAGCAGCAGCTGATAGCGAGATTCTTTCGGCGTCCGAAGTCTTTTGTAGGCTGTACGGGGGTCGATATGCTCAGAGACGTGCTCACTTATCTGGACACCGGGAGCGAATGGCCAGAAGGGTCGGGCTGGAGCTACACCGAATTTTTCTTTCCACAGGCGTATCAACGGGGATTCCGGTTCCATCGCTGCGCGGAACTGATCTGGCAGGAAATGTCGGCAGCGATGCCTGACGCCGAGGACGGATTGAACATGGAGGCGATCACCATGACCATTGACTGGCTCTTTCTGTCGCTTCATCGGTTTGACAATGAGCAGTTCGTGCTGGAGGCGAAAGATATCCAGAATGCCATCGATGTTTCGGACCTCAGCTGGGGAAGCTGACGGAGAAGAGTCGCATGAGACGGATCCTGAATGCGACCGATCGTGATTTTCCCAACGCTCGGCTGACCTGGCTGGCCGGCAGTATCGCGCCATTCGAGTCAGGCTGGCTGGTCTTTGCGCGCGTGATGGCAATCAACTGCCTCGCGTGGGAAGAGCTTCGACGCTTGCTTTCATTGTCGGAAGTTGGAAGGGCAAGGTCCGCAGACGATCTGCTTTGTGGATACTGGGTTTCGTTCCACGTCTATTCCTCACTCCTGGGTGAGCCGCGATTTGTCCTTCAAAGGGGTTTTCTGGACGCGCTGGGGTTTCCGTCTTCTGGTAAGAACACCATGGGCATCCGGCATTGTCCGGAGTGCATGCGTGCTGGGTATCACTGCAGTCTCTTTGCGATTGGGGCACTGACGCACTGCCCATGGCATCGCGTTGCCCTGACCCGAGGGTGCACGCGATGCGCCATGGCGGTACGAAACATGGATCCGCGTAACGCGTCCGAAGGTGTTGTTTGTCCGGTGTGCGGTACGCGAATCATTGATGCAACTCGTCGTGTCACCAGTCGCGTGGATCCCGAACTTTGCCGTGAAGCGGAAGAATCGTGCAAGCAGATCGTCGCCTGGTGGCGCGCCGTGCGCGAAAGGGAGCCGTGCGCAAACGATCTGCTCGGGGACGCATTGAGTGCTGTCGCGCGAGATCGTCACGTCAGGCTGAAATGGGGCAGCGTGCAGGCGCTTGTATCGTTGCCGAGGTGTTGGCAATCGTCTCCCGTTGAGACGACACCCGCAATGATTGTCAGATGGCCGACTCCAACGGATGCCTGTGTGCTGGACGACGAGACTTGGGAGAAACTCGCTATCCGGCACTATCGCAGCGTGCGACGCAAGATATTTCGGCGCTTTATCCGTCGGCATCGGCGTTGTCTGTCGATTCTTGCTTCGGCGGAGAGGTCCGATTTCAGTTGTCTTGATCGGGAGTATGCGTGTGCCGTTTGCATCGCTTACATTACCTGGAGGCGTGCGGTCGAGCAGGATGGCGCGGAGATCGAGCGGGAACTAAAGTTGTTGCGGTTGATCGACTCGGATTATCCGCGTACTGCAGTGAGCGAAGCTCGCCTGATCGATCCTCCGCGATCGTTTTCCGACCACTGGCCTGCCTCGGGAGACGCGCACCGCGATGGTTCAGTTGAACGCTGGACATTGAGACCATTGTCTCTACGCGGGATGATTCCGCCGCCTGATCTCGTTCCTCGCCTCCTGTATGCCGAGTTCCTCAGGCTGTGGATGGAACTGGAGGTCGGTCACATTGAGGAGAACGTCAAGGTGGTGATCAACCCACTGACGTCCGGCGAACTTCAACTGCCCTCTGCTATTACGAGTACACGCGCAGATCAGCGCTCGTCCGCACCGGGGCGTGGCTTTTCCGTCTTGCTACCTGATGCGCGATCGCTGCTGGACCACGCAAACGCACGTTGCAGCCACCGTCGATCAGTCGGCGGTTCGATGTTCGACGCGCACGCCCAGTTTAATGCGGATACTTTCCCTTGGCAGGACCGTGAAATTCCCCATCCACTGTTCAAACTGCGTTATGGTCACGGGAGTGGCTCTCGGTTTGAGAATGTTATTCCCTTTCCGTCCATGATCGGCTGATACGCACAATTTCTCGGGACACCGCACGATCCATCGTGTCCTGGACATCTTGAGTTCGGCTGGCCATCACATGGACCTGCATGGAGACTCGTCCCGCACGCCACGTCAATCGTCTGTGTATGTTCTGGCCGGCGAAGTCCGCCGGCCTGCGCAGCTCATGGACGGAGTCGGACCAGCCTCTCATAAGGCGTTCGGACCCGGTTCAGACTCGTGGAGTGATGCGCGCTGCTGTCCGGATGTCTGCTATCTGGATCCCTTGCCGAGCACAACGTCCACCCGGCCGGTCTGGAGTGCGGCGATGCGCGCGTCAACCGCGACCGGACGAATTTCCGCCGCGAAGCCCAGATCCTTCGCGATCTGTTTGCAGATGTCTACGTCGAGTGCGTATCCACACACGCTTTATGTCCTGTTGCGATGAACAACTCATCCTGCCCTATGCACGGCGCCTGGCAGGAAAACTACCGGCTGCCGACCACGACCACCGGCTCATGCCACTGTGGGCGGAACTGCGCGCTTTGCTCGGGCAGCTGGATCCGCGGCAGGACGGCAAGGAAGTGCTCGCCATTGAAGAGGTGATCTGGCACCTGGACGCCGTCGATCCATTGTCCTTCTCGTTCAGATATCCGACCAGCAAAAAAGGTGAGGTGTCACTGCCTGAGCTCAGGCATATCAACGTAAGACACCTTGGCGAGGTTACGGACAGCGTGTTCATGATGCTGGGCGGAATCTATTCGTGGCTGGGGGAACTGGAGCGCAATACGGACGTTTATTGACCGGTTGGCTCGTGCCTGAAGCGGCATGGAGCAGCATGGAGAGGAAACGACCCGCGCATCGACAGACGGCTCGCGGGATCAGCGTGCTGGATTGCTACTGGCGGCGGCCCTTGCCCGCCGTCTGGCAGCACGCGCTTTCTGCCCGTCCTCGATCGCCTGGGCCATCTCTTTGGCAATCGCATACAGGTGCGGATAGCGTTGCGCGAGTCCGTCGTCGGTTAAAAGCCGGCGCTTGCCTGAGATGCTGATTCCGAATTGTGCTTCAGGTGTCATCCCGAACTTCACCACCATGAGGTCCACAAAGCGGTGACGCCTGAAGCCGATATTCAGGTCGACGATCTCCGCGGGCTGAGGTGTCCGTTGGAAATCTTCCGTGAGCTGATCGATCGCGAACATCACAAGCTCAAGGTGGCGTTCCAGATAGCCCTGGGTGACGCGATCGAGTGTCATGCCGGCCGGAAGTCTGGATTCAATCGCCGATCTTACTGACGGATCCGTCGCTGCGAAGCGCAACAGCCAGCGATCCGGTTTGTAAACGGGGTAACCCAGGTCCGTGCTGATGTGCAGGGCGGTGATCTGGCCGAAGCTGTGGCGCGACAATCTGGATGAGAGACGCGCGACAATCAGCTTGAGAATGTCGCGGCAGGAATGATGATGCCGATGTTGATTGACGCTGACAAGCGTTTATTGATTGACGCGCGGTTTTGATTGACGCTGGCGAGCGGGGGTCGCGCGACAATCAAGATGAGGACTTCAGTCGTTGAGGATTACTGTGTAACACGTGACGCTGCAGGTATTCTGGTCGCGCGACAATCAGGATAAGAATGTGGTGGCGAGGGTAATGACGCCGGTGTTGATTGACGCCGGCGAGCTTGGCCTGCCAGCCGCGCGTCAATCTGGATGAGAACAGCGCGTCAGTCGGTGAGGTCGATGCCGTAACGCGTGACGATGGCTTTGAGCACGCGCTTTACGCTCTCGCGTTTGATCTCGATGAGCATCGTCGAAGTGCAGCTGGCTTCCATTGCAGCCAGTGCGTCGCCGAGCAGGGCCAGCAACGTAACGCGTGACGCCAGGGCTTCCTCACCAATGGCGTCTATCACGGCCCGTTTGCGCCGCAAGCGATACGCACGTTGCCGTTGCGCTCCAGTGAGCGCGCGGGGCGTCGGCATCGAACTGCCGGATGCGTCGTCACGCGTTACACCCGTGAGCTGCGAATTTCCCGTCATTGTTGATCCTCCTGTTTTGGCGGCACGCCGACGTTCTTTGGTGTCGCTCGACTGGCCGGGCGTCCCGGACCCTGCTGCTTGCGCTCCAGGGCGGTACGGCGACGGTAGCTTTCGACGTTCAGCTCGAAGATGGTCGAGTGATGGACCAGCCGGTCGACGGCGGCCACCGTCATGGCCCGGTCGGGGAAGACCTTCTCCCATTCGCCGAACGGCTGGTTGGCCGTTATGCAAAGAGAACGGTGCTCATACCTGGCGCTGATGAGCTCGAACAGCACCGACGTCTCGGCCTGATCCTTGCTGACGTATGCGAAATCATCCAAAACAAGGAGATCGAATCGATCCAGCCGGTTGATGGCAGACTCCAGAGCGAGCTCGCGGCGCGCGACCTGCAACCGCTGCACGAGGTCCGTAGTGCGAGCGAAGAGGACCTTCCAGCCCTTCTCCAGCAGGCTCAGTCCAATGGCCGACGACAAGTGCGATTTGCCACCCCCACTCGAACCAGCGACACACTGCCCATGATCATGCAGATGAGGTAGTCGTTCGGTATCCATATCATCCACGCGCAGGCGAAAGGATCAACGTGATCGGGGTCAATCGCTTTCGCGGTGAGTCGTATCTGATCATCATGCAACCGGATGGCACCCGCACCCATCTTCCGCCGTGGATGACCTCGGAGGGTGCCGCTCATATGCGCGTCGTTGCCCAGCCATCACTACCGCTTGAAGTGCTGTACGAACTGCAGCGTCTCGTGAACGCCGCGCTATCTTGTGATGTGTTGTCCACTCACAAGGTAACGGGCGATGCGAAAGACGATGATGAAACAACAGGAACTGTTCAGGGAAGCCGGAAACAACGAACAAATGTCGGAGGACCTGCAGGCGGAAGTGGTGGCGCAGTTGGCGCTGCTGATCCAGTCGGTGATCGACGCCGAACAAAGAGAGGTGCGTGATGAACAAGATCCGCGCTGAACATCTTGCACGCAAGGCGTGCGTTTACATCCGGCAGTCGACATTCGACCAGGTACAGAACAACCGGGAGAGCCGGCTACGTCAGTACAGCCTTGCAGACCGTGCGCGAAGCCTAGGCTGGCCCGACGTGTCGGTCATTGATGACGATCTGGGGCGATCGGGCTCAGGTATACATCGACCCGGCTTCGAGCGGCTGCTCGCGGCACTATGCAGTGGTGAGATCGGCGCAGTATTCTGTATCGAGGCGTCGCGGCTCGCGCGCAACGGACGGGACTGGCACACGCTGCTTGAGTTCTGCCGGCTCGTGGGAACGATCCTGGTGGACGAGGATGGCATCTACGACCCGCGGGAACCGAACGATCGACTGTTACTCGGCATGAAGGGCACGTTATCGGAGATGGAACTCTCGACGTTTCGTCAGCGTTCCCAGGCCGCACTCGATCAGAAGGCAAAACGTGGAGAGCTGTTTATGAGCGTGCCTATTGGTTATGTGCGCGCACCCAACGATCGCATCGAGAAGGATCCCGATCAACGTATTCGCGAGGCACTCGATCTCGTGTTTCGGAAGTTCCGTGAGATGGGTAGTGTCAGGCAGGTTCTGCTATGGATCCGCCAGGAGCACATCGAATTGCCCGCAGCGAACTATGGGGCAGAGGGTCGCCATATCGTCTGGAAACTGCCGGTCTACAATACGTTGCTACACATTCTGACGAATCCGACATACGCCGGCGCCTATGCGTTTGGCAAGACGAAGACGATCGTGCGTATCGAGAATGGCCGGAAGCGGCTTCATGGTGGCAAGCAGGTAAACCGCGAAGACTGGCAGGTGCTGATTGTCGATCATCATGCGACTTACATCAGCTGGGACGAATACGAAAGTAATCGCAAACTGATCACTGACAATGCCAACATGAAAGGCACCATGGTCCGAGGCGCTGTTAAACGCGGAAGTACACTATTGGCAGGGCTGCTGCGTTGCGGCCACTGTGGCCGTAAGCTGCACGTTGCCTATTCAGGAATCGATGGCAAGGTCGGTCGATACGACTGTCGTGGCAGCATGATCAATCATGGCGGACCGAAATGCATTTCGTTCGGTGCGTTTCGCATTGATCGTCTGGTATCCGAAGAAATTCTCCGCCGACTTGAACCGCTGGGGATTCGTGCATCGCTGGAAGCGCTTGAGCACAAACGAATCAGCGAGGATGAGCGAATCCGCCACAAGGAGCTGGCACTCGAACAGGCCCGCTACGAAGCTTCTCGCGCACGGCGGCAATATGATGCGATTGATCCGGAGAATAGGCTGGTTGCTTCGGAACTGGAGCGTCGGTGGAATGAGGCATTAACGATACAGGCACAGCGGCAAGCAGAGCTTGATGAACTGCGTGAGCATCCCGAAGACGCGCTAAGCGATGCCGCCCGCGAAGAGATCATGCGGCTCGGAGCGGATCTGGAGAGCCTGTGGAATCATCCTGCCAGCCCCATCGAAATCAAGAAACGTATCCTGCGTACCGTACTCAAGGAAATCGTCGTTACGAAACAGGGCAGCACTATCCGGACGCTCCTGCACTGGCAGGGCGGGGATCACACCGAGCTTGTGTTTGAGTCGAATCGGACCGGACAGCATCGTTGGTCGACTGCCGCTGAAACGGTCGATATTGTTCGCGCGCTGGCCAGATCGCTTCCCGATATGGCAATTGCTTCAGTCATCAACCGGTTGGGGAAGCGCACCGCCAAAGGTCTCTCATGGACGGCCGCACGCGTGTGTATTTTGCGTCGTGACCATTCAATTGCTGCCTATCGGGAGGGAGAGCGGCAGGAGCGCAACGAACTGAATGCTGCGGAGGTCGCCGCCGTCCTTGGCGTGAGCGGAGCAACAGTCCTTCGTCTGATCCGAATCAAGGAGCTTCCCGCGACACAGGCCTGTGCAGGCGCACCGTGGATCGTGAAGCGAATAGATGTGGACGCATTGATCGCGAGGCGCGAGGCTTTTACTGGTCCGCAGTCAGCCAATCCGGATCAGTTATCCATTGATCTTCAATAACATAGAGAGGTGAGCATTATGTCTCGAGTCCGCTGGGCCCCAGAAGAATCAGGTTGGTGCCGTTACGCAACCAGCCGTCGCCAGCGCAAAGCGCCGAGACGTGCGCCCTGGACACCATCGGCACTGCATCGAAATCAAAGTTCTCCAGCGTCTTGCCCGGCAATAGCTTGGCGTCCTTGAGGTGACGCTCGATCCGGCGTCGATCACGCTCGGCGATCTCGTGTTCGGCCAGCGCCATCAGCAGGCGCGCTGCCGGCCAGCCTTCCGTGTCGGAGCGCTCGGCAAAGCTGGACCAGATCTGCTTGATGGCCGGCAGCCGCAGATCGTTGAGCAGCAGCGACAGGCGGGTGGCGTCGATGTCGTGACTCATGCTGCCACCTCCGTTGCCATGTCAAGCAGAGCTTCATAGTCGCTCAGCGGTGCGAGCTGGACGCTCACCTCAGGCATGGCGCTCGCGGGCTTCGCTTCGAAACGCGAACACAGTGCGTCCAGATCGGGTAACTGTCCATCGTCCAGGCACCGCTGCAGCGCCTGGGCCAGTTGCGCTTCGCAGTTGTGCTCGTGGGCCAGGCTGAGCAATTCAACCATGGTCCTGCATGCCTGGCGCTCCGGGAGTTGCTCGAGCAGGCGCTCGAAGCTCAGGCGATAGGCCTCACGCGGAAAGATCTGATCGCGGTAGACCAGGTTGAGCAGGGCCATGGGCTTGCGGCGCAGCGCGTGGATGACGTGCCGGTAGTTGATGACGTGGCCGTGCTTGCCGTTGGGACCGGGACGGCCGCGCTGCAGTGTCATCAGGGCCGTACTGCCCAGAAACAGCTCCAGCCGGTCGTCGTACAAGCGTACGCGCAGGTGATGGCCGATCAGCCGTGACGGAACGGTATAGAACACCTTGCGCAGAACGAAGCCACAACTGGTCGTGACGTACACGCGCGTTTCCTCGTAGTCGCACGTACGCTGGGCCGGAAGCGGCTGAAGCAGTGCCCGCTCGGCCTCAATGCGTTTGCCATTACGCGCGTTGATTCGACCGACGATCTCATCGATGAAGCGGCGATAGGAATCGAGATCGTCGAAGTCGTTAGTGCCGCGCAGAAGCAACGCATCGCGCACTGCGTTCTTAAGGTGGCCGTGAGGGCTCTCGATGGAGCCGTTCTCATGGGCGATGCCACGGTTGTTGCGCGTGGGCTGCATGCCGTAGTGGGCGCACAGCGCTTCGTAACGCGTGGTCAGATCCTCGCGCGCCTGGGCTTCGAGATTGCGGAACGCCGCCGACAGGCTGTCGCTGCGGTGTTCGCGCGGCACGCCTCCGAGTGCCCAGATGGCGTTCTGCAACCCTTCAGCCAGCGCGACATAGCTCTCGCCGCCGAGAATGACGTGAGCGTGCTCAAAGCCCGAGCAGGCCAGCCGGAAGTGATAGAGGCGGTGGTCAAGCGTGAGACCCGCCACGGTGACGCCCAGGCTGTCCATCTCGGTGAAGTCGGACAAACCGAGACGACCGGGTTCGTGTACCTGACGGAACATGACGTCACGTTCCTCGCCATGGAGTGCGCGCCAGTCGCGAATCCGCCGCTCCAGTGTGCGGCGCACGTTGCCCGGCAGGTCGGGATGGCGCCGAAGCATCTCGTCCAGTACGGCGATCGGCCGGATGCCGGAAGCGGACTGGAGCAGCGGCACGATCTCGGTGTCAAAGATTGCCGCAAGAGGATCGGGACGGCGACGCCCACGTGGTGTCTTCTTCTGCGATGGCAGTCGCCGGTCCTGTTCGATGCGATAGCCCCGTGGCGGCGCTGAACCCAGCGCGCGCAGCCGCTTGGGGCGGCCCCTCCTTGAGTCTGTACTTCATGTATAGCCTCATCTGATGGTCGTTGATGTGTCGGCCGGGCAACTCAGCCTCCCTTCGCTACAAGGAAGAGCTGTTCATACCCGATTTACCGCGACCACCGACAAGGCACCCCGACGACGGGGGAGCTCCTCGGCGCGGCGTTGCGGCAGCGGTTCCGGGCTACGCCCTCCACCGCTGCCGCAACGCCAGTACTCTCATCCTGATTGACGCGCTGCTCTCATCTTGTTTGACGCGCGGCACCGAAGCCTCGGATCGCCGTCACTTCATCGAACAGGGAGCGCTCATCGGCCGTATTGTTATGACCCGGCGCACCGATGGCCTGCCGCGCGAACTGGATCGCCTCTGCGGGTAGAAGGGTCTTCAGGTTGTGCTCGATCTGCAGGGCGGTGGCAATGTGAGTGGCGGCAATGCGCTCCCAGGCCGCGCCGAGCGCGAGCAGCCGTTCGTGCTTCAGCGTATAGCGCTTGAGGCCCGACAGGATGCCTGCCTGCGCAGGCAAGCCGCGGAAATCGTCCAGCGGACATGGCGTCATGGCTCGCAGCCTGTCGATCAGCTTGCTTGCGATATACGCGTATTGATCCGCGTAGAGTGGCTTGTCCCACGACTGCTGCCACAAGGCGTCGATTCCTTTACTGGAGTCCAGCGTCGACGCCTCGAGTATGGCGTTTACTTTTGCGATAAAGGTGTCCCGTCCTCCGTCCGCCGCGGTGCAGTGCCCGGCCAGAAGTTCGAAGAGCTGGTGCACAAGACTCGGGACAGGGGGGCGGGCAGAGGACATGGATGCGGCGAGCATTCTTCAGGTTCTGACTGGACGGGTGTTGGCGGATACCGACGGGGCCTGCCGGACGCTAGCGATGCTGTCCGGCCTCGACTGCCTTGAGAATCAGGCCAAGCTTCGTCGCTACCGTCACCTTGTACGTTTTCCTGTACTCGATGAAAATCGCGACCAGGCGAGGCGTGAACCGGGCATCGGGTGCCAGTGAGTGTGGATCACCCAGATTGCCCAGGTCAATGACAGCACCGCCACTGACGCCTCGCGGGCTGATCGACTTGACTTTCCGCCCTTGCGAGTCCCTCGAATACTTGTCAAAGCCGATGAATATGTGATTTTCCCCGTCAACACCCATCGTCCGGGCGGCGTCAGTTCCATCCCGGGCGACAGAGAAATAGCTCCATGGTTTCGACGAGGCAATCCACTGTTCTCTGTCGATGGACTCGTTTCTGGTATTTGGGAAGCCGATGATCGAATAGACATGGCCGCTTGACGACGTCTGCCCGAACGACATGTTTTCGGAGCCGATGTAGACAACGTCTCCGAGGTTTTGTACGACATCATCGGACAGCTTCCAGATGGCAAAATCATAAGGATCCTTCCTGACACCATCTGGCGCCTGCGTGCGCCAGGTTTCCCCAGAGATCCTGACAAAGATTTTTTCGCCACCGACATACAGTTCCGAGTACTCGATTCTGCCTGCCTCGATCACGTGGGACGCAGTGACCATGTACCTTGATCTGTTCAGTTCGACCAGAACACACGACCCTTCATGGTCCGGATTGCCCAGGTTGGTGGCGCGGTAGATCGGCCTGACTGCCGGTCCGAGCGTGGCAACCGCCTTCTCGTGACGGTCGCTGGCGACAGCCAGGCTGGCTTCGGCTATTGATTCAAGTGCCATCTCGTTCCTCTTTCGCGCGTGAACGGTGCAGGAAAAAAGCGCGAGTTTAGCGCGTACGACGATCGGGTGTGCCACGCGATCCGGCGAGCAGCGACGCGAGTAGCGGCAGGCCCCCGGCTAGAGCGTAATGGCGTTATGACGTGCGACAATCGTGCTGCACATCACGCATCCGCGCGACGAATCTCTGCGGGCGAGAGCCGTCGTGTTTGATGCGATAAAGGCACGGCGATGCGCGACAGGTAGCGTCTACCTCGCCACCGTCAATTTGATGAACCGAACGAAAAGATGACTGAAGACGACGAAGACAAGGGCGCTGTCAACCGGGCCGTTGCCGCTGCTGACAGATCGTTGATGATCCTGGAGGCATTTCTGGATCGCCCGGGCCCGCGTTCCCTGATTGAACTCGAACAAAGAACGGGCCTGTTCAAGAGTGTGATTCTGCGCTACATGATCTCTTTTGAGGGGCGAGGTTTTATCCGGAAGGACGAGGACGGTCTGTACCGTCTGGGCCCGAAAGCGTTCCAGTTGGGCAAGGCTTTTGAAGCCACATTCGATCTTTCTCGCGTCATGCAGCCGGTGCTGGACGCGCTCACGCGTGCGACCAACGAAAGCGCGTCCGTCTATATCCGCGATGGCGATTTCCAGCTTTGTCTGCTTCGCTCGGATCCCGATCGCGCGGTTCGTGTTTCCACGCGTGCGGGCAGCCGGTTGCCGGTCGATGAGGCAGCGTCCAGCCTCGTGCTGCTGCGATACGAAGGAAAGCGCTACGGCGACGTCGCGCCGCTGTCGGAGAAAGACATCATCTGCACGAGGGGAAAGGGCGACCCGCTGCTTGCATCGATGTCGACGCCGTTGTTCGGCCCTGGGGATATCTTTCTGGGGACATTGACACTCGCCGGTGTCAACGGACATTTCGACGTGAGAAGTACCCGCTTCAAGTCCCTGCTGTTCGAGGCAGCCATGTCGTCGAGCCGGCAACTGGGCGCCACGCTCGTCGTTGACGGGTAGGACGCTTCGGATGTCCGGCTGTTCCGCCTGAAGACAGGTCATCGACTGCCGGTGTTCGACCCACGGCAAGGCGCCGCCCGAAGGTGGCGACCCGCCGTGCGCGAAGGCGGGGTCCTGATACGAAATGCACTGACTACGCTCGCAAAAACAGCGAACGCGGCTGCTGTCAATAGGGCCGTCGCGACACCGTTTACGCCTTTGCGCACGAGGAACAGCGCCACGATGGCCGTGCCCGTCGACTGGCCGATCAGCCGGGCAGTGCCGAGCATGCCACTGGCCGCGCCACTTCGGGATCGCGGTGCGGATTCCAGCAGCGTGCGATTGTTCGGTGACTGGAAAAGTGCGAATCCAAGCCCGCACAATGCCATGCGCCACACGATGTTCAACTCCCTGGGTGCGTGGGGCAGTGCGGCAAGACTCACCAGGCCGAGCGCGAAAATCAACAGCCCGGCGGCGCCAAGCGGGCCCGGCGCAATCCGGTCGGTAAGGTGACCGGCAACTGGCGAGGTCAGGGCGACGGTAAGAGGCCAGGGCGTCATCAGCAGCCCGACCTTTCCCGGTGCAAACGCGTACGTTTCGTGAAAAAGAAAAGGCAGTGACACCAACCCCATCATCTGCGCAGCGAACGTGCAGATCGACGTTACCACCGAAAGGGAGAATACGGGTATCCGGAGAAGATCGAAAGGAACGAGGGGATGACTTGCGCGCAACTCGCGACGCGCGAGCAGCCCTGCTGCGATAGCGCGCAGCACGCCACCCGTCAACGTGAGCTGCCAGTGCATGCCATGACCGAAGAGCTCGATGCTACCGCTCAGCGAGCCGATGAGCATTGCGCTGAGTGCGGCGCTGACGAAATCAAACGACCGGCTGGAGAGTTCGTTCGCAGGGAGGTTCTTCGACGCCAGGGCAATAGCAAGCAGCCCCAGGGAAAGGTTGATGGCAAACAGCATGGGCCATGAGGTGATGGACAGGATGGCACCCGCGAGTGAAGGCCCGATGGTCGCTGCCGTCGCGGCAACGAGCGAATTCCATCCGATCGCCCGACCGAGACTGCGCCCTGGCACGATGTGTCGCAACAGCGCCGTATTCACGCTGAGGATGCCTGCGGCGCCGACACCCTGCACGATGCGGGCGAGCGTCAGGGCCAGCATGGAAGGGACGACCGCACAGGCAACCGACGCAACCGTAAAAACGATCAGGCCACGGCGGTAGACGACGCGATATCCATGAATTTCCCCGAGATCGGCGAAGGGTATCAGGCAGATCGCGAATGCAAACTGGTACCCGTTGACAACCCAGAGCGATACGGCCGCTTCGGTTTTCAGGTCGGCGGCGATCAGGGGAAGTGCGACGTTGGCGACGGCACTGTCGACCAGCGCCAGCGTGATACTGATAAAAATGGTCGCGAGCGCATAAACCCTGGCTGGGTAATCCAGACCATCGGGCTCAGCGGTTCGCGCGCAGCACGAAGTGGACGCAATCCGTCGACGGGCGAAACCATCGCGATTCCCGCAGCCAGAACCGTAAAATTCACAGCGGGCAAGGCATTCAAGGATGCGGTGAACGCCTTCTGATACAGACGGATCAGGTTCGCCAGCAATCCAGTCCAGGCCATGCAACACCGGCGGTTTTGCCAGACACCGCCGGGATTGCGCTGCCTTGCAATGCATTTCGCTACAATGCGTCGGTCCTGTCTGGAGACCGCTGATCACCCAATGGCTTCAAAAAGAAGGGGAGGGCCGGGCCCGCCCCGGCGTACGCTCACGAAGGCGATGCTTTTGCCGATGGATCATGCGTCCGTGCGTGAGCAGTCGCTGACCTATCATCTTGCGCTCGTGGCTTGCCGTGATGGTCATGGGAACAGGTATCTGTTCAACGAACTCGCGCGCGCGATGTACGTTGCGTGGTTTCTGCAGCAGCCCGGTTTCGGTGCTGAACCGATCGGGCAGTACAAGACGGCAGAGCGTGCGGTTGAGGCTGCCCTGACGCTCGCTCACGAATCGGGCGAGTGGATACTTGCGGAAGACGTGGTGCCCGTTTTCGAGAAATTGCTTGCACTGCATGATTCGCAACTCGCCGTTGCGCCACTTCACAAGGTGATGGAAGCTGAGCGGCGATTGAGACACTTTCTGGCGGGCAACGCCTCTTCACCTGTGCCTGAAGCAAGTCAGGATAACTAAATTACCGTCAACGGCCCCGACCACCCGTGCCGTTGGCTACGCCGTTACCTGCAAAGCGAGCTTCGGGACGTCATTTCGCGAGATCCGGTGGCCGGTTCTTCCGTCTCCAGGCCGCTGGAATTCTCATGGTGCAATCTGCACGATGGCCTCGATCTCGACGGTCATGCCGTTGGGCAGTGACGACATTCCCACTGCCGAACGGGCGTGCCTGCCCGCATCGCCGAGCACGTTGACAAAGAGGTCCGAGCAGCCATCGATGACTTTCGAGTGCGCCGTAAATGATGGCGCGGCGTTAACCATGCCAAGCAGTTTGATTACCGCGGTGATGCGGTTCAGTTCGCCGACGGCCTCCTTGAGTGTCGCGAGCATGTTGAGCCCGGTGAGCTGCGCATCCGCATAGGCATCGGCGATCTGCGCCTGTCCGGTGATGGTTCCCAGCCGATAGGTGTTATCCGGCAGTCTTGGTCCATGTCCAGACAGGAACAGCAGGTCATTAACCCGTCTGTACGGGACGTAGTTCGCTCTGGGTGGCAGCGCTGGAGGCAAGGTCAGCCCAAGGGCGACAATTCTCAGTTCCGGTGACATACGTTCTCGCTTCAGGTGGCGCCGCTGGCTGTGTTCGCGGGTAAGTTCACGCGACTGCCGGCACCGTAATGGACCCTCGAAGATAAAACCGGCAGGCGCCCGTCAGATGGACGCGATCTCCGTGGATCGAACATTCGATCTGCCCTCCGCGTCGGGAAAGTTGCCGGGCGCCCAGACTTGTCTTTCCGAGGCGTTGACCCCAAAAGGGCGTAAGCGTGCAATGGGACGTCCCGGTGACGGGATCCTCAGGCACGCCTTTCGCCGGCGCGAAGTACCTTGATACAAAGTCGCATCGGTCGCCAGGCGCGGTCACGAGAAGGCCTGGCAGCGGGAGCGCCGACGCAGCAGCAAGATCCGGCTCGACAGCCTGGACAGCCGCTTCGTCGGCGAGAACGCACACGTAGCGATCCATGCTTTCCCATACCTCCTTGACGGCGGCACCGAGAATACGTTCGAGTGCCTCTTTTTTCATGGTCGTCGGTGACGTTGATCGCGCAGGAAAATCGAGGACATAGTGCCGCGATCCGATACGGACGTAGAGCGGCCCCGATGCAGTTGCGAACTCCACGACAGAGCCAGCGTGGACGAGTCCAAGAGCCTCATGCATCACAGCTGCCGCCGCTAGTGTTGCATGCCCGCACAGCGGCACTTCCAGGATCGGTGTGAACCATCGCAAGGGGACGGGAGATGCGTCCAGCCGGAAAAATGCCGTCTCGGACACGTTATTTTCCGCAGCGATCGCCTGCAGGACGTGATCCGGAGGCCAGGCACCGGGAATGGCCACGACGGCGGCCGGGTTGCCACCGAAGACCATCGATGAGAAGGCATCGACTTGCCAGATTGGGAGATCTTTCGTCGTGTTCATCGCTGGGCCTTCTGCTTTTCATCAAGCAAACGGTGCACGTTGCCAAGCAACGACCTGGGTGTAAGCGAGCCGGTGACGCCACCAATGGACTGAGAATGAAGCGAGATCGTCCAGCCGAAGTCCTCCCCTTTTACGGTCACGCATTGTGTCAGGGCGGACGCATCGGGGTCGGACATCAGCACGCTTTTGCAGCGGTCGAAGCCGATGGACGCGTGCGCGACGCTCGCGTGAACGTTGACATTCCGGGGAAACCGTTCGCAAGCTTCGCGCGTGCTGCCGTCGAAAATGACAATCGGCCCTTCATGGTTGGGAATGCCCCACGCTGACGGCGTTTTGGTGGTGACGATCTCGACGTGAAGCAGTTCAAGTCCGACGGCATGCAGCCCGTCCAGACCGACGATGCCGCCACTCAGCAGGGTGAGGCGGGTCCGGTGCTGACCTGCGCTTTCTGCGAGCGCGCGTTCAGTAGGCGCATCGGCGAGCGCTGTCGTGGACAGTACCGCAAGGTCACAGAACTGAAGGATGGTGGCACCGTGCTGCCTGACGGCTTCGGGAGACGCAGCCTCGACAACCAGATCGACACCCTTGATATCGGCTTCCTCGAGGCACGTGAGATGGCACACGGCGGGAAGGGCGATGGCACGGGACCCATCGCGAGACAGGATGAAAGCCACACGGTGACCCGCAGCAATCAGGGAACGCGCGAGGCTCTGTCCAAGGCGACCTGCGCCGATTATTCCAACGTTCATGGCTCAGATGGTGACCGCGCTCTGGTATGCGCGCTCGCGCAACGCAATCTCAAATCCGCCCGGGCCCGGAATGCCGCTTTGAAGGCAATCGCGGATTGCTGTCAGGCGAGTGCTCGACACTTTATCCCGCCCCAGGAGGCTCAACTTGTCCAGTAGCTGCGCGTCCGCAAATGGCCGTCCGGGATCCCCATCTGCCGTCTCCCGCTGCTCTTCGAACTTGGCGTCCCCGTGCGTGCCAATCGTCACCAGAGTCGGCGTGCCCGCTGGGTAGAGTGCGTCCAGCCGGGCATCGTGTTCCAGGGTGATTTTCTCTGCGAGAGCAACGATATCTTCGCGTTCGAGGGCACCGGGCGACAGGGGCAGCAACGCCTCGATTCCATCAACGAGCGCGACGGCGATACAGAACGGCAAACTGTACTGGGCAGATTCAAACGAGCTCGGTCGCGCCTCGTTGGGCAGTTCTATCGCCGCGCGAAACGTCCGCACCGTCATGCCCGCGACGTCGCTGACGTGGAGCCGCTCGCGCGCCATGATCGCGACGGCAGCGTCGATAGGCGCAT
Source organism: Paraburkholderia piptadeniae (assembly GCF_900007165.1). Lineage (GTDB taxonomy): Bacteria > Pseudomonadota > Gammaproteobacteria > Burkholderiales > Burkholderiaceae > Paraburkholderia > Paraburkholderia piptadeniae. The sequence continues at coordinate 131,797 of NZ_CYGY02000068.1, read as the reverse complement.
GCGCCAGACGGCAGCACGTGTAGCGTTTGAAGTACGTCCTGCTGAACGCCGACACCGGTTGAGTGTGACCTGTCAGATGCCCGCAATCATAGATGCCGGCGCTCTCGACGGCGTCGGGATCCCCGCGATACCCCTGCTCGGCAAGGAGTGCCGAGGTGATACCCGAAAGTACGCCGAATGGTACGGCTTCCTTGATATGCCCTGTCATCTGGGCGCGAGACCCGGCTGCACCCACAAGTGGCGCCGTGTGAACGGAAAGCGCAATGGCATTTGTCAGCAGGCCTTCATTGAGACCTCGACAGATGCCCGTCGCGATCGCCGCGCCCACTCCCGCCCAGCGGCCGGAAGCGAAGTAGGGTGGGGCCTCTGCCGCGCCCAGACGTGCACCGATTTCACACCCGGCAAGGATGGCGTGAGCGAACGTTTCGGCCGACGCGTCGCGCAGTGCGCCGAAGACGGATGCGGCTGGTACAACGGCTGCGCCGAGATGACCGCGCGCAGCGCGATTGCCATCATCAATATCGAGAGCCGACATCACCGACGAATTGACAAAAGCGGCGCCCATCGGCGTCAGGTTGGCGTCATCCAGAAGCCATGGCCGTATCACGCCCGGTCCGAGGCCGCTTACAGCAAATTTCACTGCGATGCTGGCGACCGGCGAATCGTAGCCAGCCAGAGCGGCGGCCGCCGCATCGATGAGGCACTGCCTGATGAGGGCACGGTTGGCCGGTTCGTACACCTGCGGTCTGAGTCGCAATGCTAGGGCAGCGAGGTCGTGTGCAAGCATGCCGTTATGCTCCTCCCGTGACTTCGGGTTCAGGCATCCGGAAGAGCGTGTGGCCTCGCAGGAATTCCTGCGTGCGCGGCTGTTTGGGATGCACGAGAACGTCCTGCGGCGAGCCCTGCTCATGAATCTGCCCCTGATGCAGGAACAGCACACGATCCGCGACGTTGTACGCAAACCCCAGCTCGTGGGTGACGATCAGCATGGTCGTACCTTCTTCGCTCAGTTGCCGGATCGTATTGAGGACTTCGCCAACAAGCTCGGGGTCGAGCGCCGACGTGGGCTCGTCGAACAGGATCACATCGGGCTCCATGGCCAGCGCGCGGGCGATTGCAACGCGTTGCTGCTGGCCGCCCGACAGCCTGGAAGGGTAGGCATCCGCCTTGTGCGACAGTCCAACCTTGGCCAGGTTCGTATCGGCAAGCTGCTTTGCCTTCTCGCGGCTCGTACCGCGTACGCGGACCGGGCCGAGCATCACATTTTCCGCGACGGTCAGGTGCGGGAACAGGTTGAATTGCTGGAACACCATCCCGACGCGCGTGCGAAGGTCGCACAGTTCCTGTTGCGTGTACCTGAAACGGCCACCGTCCAGAGGCGTGCCGACCAGTTTCCCATGGACTTCAATGCGCCCCTGCGTCGGAGATTCCAGAAAGTTGAGGCATCGCAGCATGGTGCTCTTCCCGGAACCGCTTGAGCCGAGAATCACCACTGTCTCTCCACGCTGCACGCTGAAGTCAATGCCTTTCAGGACTTCGAGATTCCCGAATGACTTGCGTAGTCCGCTTACCGCCAAAATAGTCGCTTCCACTGTTAATCTCCGAACATCGCTATTCCGAGCGCGCCATCCTGCGCTCCAGACGCGCAGACAGCAGGCTGAAAATTATCAGGACGGCGATAAATATGCCGCCGATGGTGGTGTAGGTTTCGATTGGACGAAATTCCACGTCGCTGATCAGCTTGGCCTGATAAAGAAGCTCTGCATATGCGATGGTGGATGCAAGCGTCGTGAGCTTGATAACGTCGATTCCCTGGTTGGTCAGAGCGGGAAGAATACGTTTGAAAACCTGAGGAAAAACGATGAAGCGAAGTATCCTGAGGTAGCTCATGCCAATCGCCCGGCCTGCTTCCCATTGCCCTTTCTCGATCGACTGGATGCCGCTTCGCACGATTTCGGCGAAATAGGCGCCCGAGTACAGGGAGATCGCCAGCGTCGCTGACAGGAAACGGTCGCTTTCGGTGCCCAGCAGTACTGGCAATGCGTAGAAGCACCAGAATACCTGTACGAGCGCAGGTATGTTGCGGAAGAACTCAACATAGGCCGTTCCGACGGCACGCAATACAGGCCCGCCTTGCGAACGCGCCGCACCGACGAGCGTGCCGATGATCAGCCCGCCGAGCAGACATACGACTGAGAGTCTGAGCGTACCCAGCAAACCTTCGAGAATGACAGGCAGCTGGGTGGACAGATACGATAGGTTCCAGTGATAGTTCATGATTTGTCAGTCGCTGATTGCGAGTCGGCGCTCGAGGAGCCGTACGGCTTTGCTCATCACGAAGATGACGACAAAGAACGAAAGCGCGACCACCGTGTATGTCTCGATCGGCCTGAATGTGATGGAGACGATGCGTGACGCGCTGTAAAGAAGATCGCCGTACGCAATTGCTGCAGCGAGGGCGGTCGTCTTGATCAGTTCAATCACTCGCGTAAAGAAGATGGGCAACATGCGCTTGACCGCCTGCGGCAAGATCACGAAGCGCATGGCGGCCGCGTAGTTCATGCCGATGGCTTTGGCGGCTTCCCACTGGCCGCGCTGGATCGAACTGATGCCGCCACGGAACACCTCCGCAAAGTACGCAGCGCTCTGAAGCGTGATGGCAAGCGTTGCCGCGGAATATGCCCCCATGTCCACTGACATGAGGATCGGAAAGGCGAAGTAGAACCAGAAGATCAGAACGAGTGCCGCGGACGACCGGAAAAAGTTGATGTACGCCGACGCGATCCCGTTGAGAAATCGCGAAGGGCTCATTCGCATGATGGCCAGCACGAGTCCGATCGGTATCGCGAGCGCCAGTGCAGTGATAGCCAGCTTGAACGTGCCGATTGCACCTTCAATCAGGATGTCAGAGTGGCTAAATACGGAAGAAAAATCCCAAGTGTAATTCATGATTCGCCGACCTCGTCTCCTTTTCTGTTCCGGTGAAGACGCGTACCGCGCACGGCTTCGTCTTCACCGGGCCCGTCAACTCCAGCGCTCTCGCATGATGGGCAGAACCTTGTTTTCCGGCACGCCGCGATAGGCGAGGAACTGTTCATACGCAGATTGCGTAAAGCCCGTGTTATAGAAAAAGCTGACGGCGGTGGTGAGGTAGCTCTTCCACCGTTGATCGACCTCCTGCCGGATGGCAACGCCCGCCGGAAGTGCGCCGCGCGGCGTCAGGACCTGAACGGTGCCGACGTTGAGCTTGGCCTGTGTCAGCTCAAGTGTCGGGCCCAGGGAAAAGATGCCGTCGATACGGCCAGACTGAAACGCCGCATTCATCTCGCTGGCGTTCTGAAAGCGGGTTATCTGGGACTTCGGCGCTGCGCGCGTCAGATTCGTATCGGAGGAACTCCCGAGGATGACGCCCCAGCGATACTTGGGATCATTTGCTTGCGCCCAGGTCGTAATGGTAAGGCCGCCTTTGAGCAGCACAGCGAGCGGATACCAGAGCAGTGGCGTGGGCACGAAGTCGAGCGCTAACGCCCGCGTCGGATTGCCGTCAAGGCACAGCATGAAATCGAACTGCCCTGACTGGATGCCGGCCGAAGCGTTGCCCCACGTTGTCTCGACAATCTGGAGCTGAACGCCCATTGACCGGGCGATTTCTGCTGCGATCACCGGTCCCACGCCGCGCCAGGTGTCCTGGCCGGACTTCACGGTTCCGGGACCCGAGCCGTTAGCAGGATCCTTGAAATACCACGGTTCCTGGATAGCCGCGCCGGCGCGCAGAACCTTCAATTTCTGGATTCGCTCCCACGTTGAATTGCCGGTCGCCTGGGCGTGGGCACTCGGTATCAGGGAAGGGGTTTGGCCCCCGGGCTGGGAGGAGAGCATGGCCATGCCGGCTGCGCCAGCGAGGCTGCCGAGACCGGCTGCGAGGAGCGTGCGGCGGGACGTGTCAGTCATGATAGTTTCCGATGGAGATCGCACACCCGTCAGTCAAATGGCGCTGCAGTGCGAGACCTGAATAGGGGTGGTGCTGTGGTTCGACGATCTATCAACCTGTTCGACCCAGAATCTGACGCGCCCTGATCGGTCAGGGATGACGAGAGATCCCGATGTCTGAATACAGCGTAGCGGCGTCAAAAAACCTCATGAAATGCTATTTTTTTCTGCCAGATATAGAAAATTGTGATTTCTGGAATTTCTGGCACCGAGGTCGCTGATCGACGAGCCGCAAACCCAGTCCTGTGGCGGATCCTGGAAATGAAGGCACCAGGCGGCGTCTGGTTGTCCGCAAGCCACGACACTTGCGGGTATAGCGTTAACCCCGATCGGAATCGGGGTTCGTAGGGGCAGGGATACGAGGCAGTTGAACCCTGCCGGGCGCGCAAAACCCGGCGAGCCGGTTGATGACCCGGGCGCGCCGGGTCAATCCGAAATCCAGCGCGCTGTGGGCCAGTCTCCACGCTCGACCGCCAGTTTCATCTCGCGTTCCAGCAACGATGCTACTGCCCTGACGGCCATCGGGATCCGTCGTGTGTTGGGCAGAGCAAGGACAATGGTGCGTTGCAGCTCCTGATCGCTCAGCGGGGAGGCACCAAGCTGTTTGCGAGCGACATCTTCTGTCACGGCGATACTGGGCAAAATCGTATAGCCGTGGCCACGCACAACGAGGTTCTTTTGCACATTCATTGAGTTTGTCTCGGCGACGACGTTGAGCTTCATGCCCGTGCCGGGGCAGGCCTGCTCCAGCAGATTGCGGATCCCGTGGCCGGCGCTTGGCAGTATCAACGGCCATGCTGCCAGATCTGCAAGCGCAATGGATCGATCCGAGGACAACTGTGCGGACCAGGGGCCGACGACACACAGGCTTTCTTCCAGCAACGGTTGAACCTGTATGGTCGGCGTGGCCTTCGGGTTGTAAAGCAATGCCGCGTCAACTTCTCCCGACTCAAGCCAGTCACGCAGGTATCCTGCGTATCCCACCGAAATCCGAAGGTTCACCGCGGGATGCTGGTTCTTCACTTCGTCGAGGAGCGGACCTGCCAGAAGATCGGACGTGCTGGGAAGCAGACCTACTGTGACGATTCCCGAGATCTGTGCGTTTGAGGGCTGGATTTCGGAGCGGGCGCGGTCCAGTTCGAGCAACGCGCGGCGCGCGTGCTGCGCCAGGATTTCCCCCGATTCGGTCAGCTCCATCCCGTATCGTCCGCGTTCGAAAAGCGCGATGCCGACGTCCTCTTCCAGCAGCTTCAACTGACGCGACACGGCGGGCTGGACGATGTGCAGAGCCTCGGCGGCACGTGTGACGCTCCCCGTTTCCGCCACGGCGAGCAACGCGCGCAATTGCTTGATGTCCATCTGGGCTCCGTAGATCGCAACATGCCGAACTGTGATTTCTGAATCACAAAACTCTATTTCTTATCCCGTACTATTGCATTCTAAGATAGCTCAAACTTTCGTGGAAGCAGCAGTTCACGCACGTAGTGCAGCGTAATAGCAGGTGTGCGCCCGACCACCAGCGGCAGCGCGCGAAGTTCCCCGACGACCCCGAGAAGCTCTCCCCGACGTCTTCATGGTAGTTGGACCGACCTGTGATTCTATAAACGGCTTGCCCGTCTGGCGTGTGCCTGCGCCGGTTCAGGCAATCCTTCGTTTTCCCTTATTCATGTGTCGCAGTCAGAGCGGAGTGGGTCGCAGGACACATGCTACGCAAAAGGTCTTACGCAACAGCGATCCGATAAATAAGTAGTGCAGATGTTCAATAAATACAGATGTTCCATAAAACCACGTTGTGGAGATTAGTTAATGAAAAGAACAGTGTTCTCTCTGGCAATAGCGGTGTTGCTGGCGAGCGAAACGGCATATGCCGAGTCCAACGTAACGCTTTATGGCCTGATCGACGAGGGGATCCGGTTTACGTCCAACCAGCCTTCCTCGAATGGGCCCGCAAACAGGCTTTACATGTCGGATGGCGCAGTGACCGGAAACCGCTGGGGCATCAAGGGGACGGAGGATCTCGGGGGTGGGACGTCTGCGGTTTTCGTTCTCGAAAGCGGCTTTAATCCTGCCAATGGGGTGTCGGGTCAACAAGGTCAACTCTTTGGCCGTCAGGCATACGTCGGGCTGAGCAACAGTACGTATGGAACGCTGAAGCTCGGTCGGCAATACGGTACGGCCTTCAACTACCTGGTGGTTTTCGACTCGATTGCGGTCGGCAACCAGAATCCGAACGAATGGGAGATCTTCCTCACCGGAGTCCGATACGACAACACGGTTCAATACACGAACACGTGGGGTCCAGTCGCGCTGGAGCTGGAGCGCTCGGTCGGTGGACAGGCGGGTAGCCTCGCCAAGGGAAGCACGACGGCTTTCGATCTGATCTTCACGAACCAGGCATTGAAGATTGGTGTGTACGGACAGCAATCCAAGGACGCAGGAAACAGGAACATGTATGCGGCCAGTCTGGGTGGCCGATATGAATTCGGCGCCGCCATGCTGTACTCCTATTACCTGTACTCGCGCCGCGACGCCGGATTCGCGCCAGCAGCCAGCAACAGTGGCGGCGCATTGGCAAATACCAGCCTGACTGCGAACGTCACCACTGCCGCAGGACCTCAAACGAAAGCGAGAATCGACAACGTCGGCCAGCTCGGTGTCAGCTACGCGGCCACGCCGTTCCTGAAGCTGACGTTCGCCGGACTCTATGACCATGTGACGAACGCTGCTCCAGGAAAGACAGGGCATATCGCGTCCGTGTATGGCATCGTCGACTACTTCCTTTCAAAGCGGACAGACGTCTACGTCGAAGTTGATCACAGCATGCTCGGCGGTGCATCCGTCACAGACCCGAACAGCCCGATCGGATCTTTCGCGGGAAAGAACAACAGCACAGGGGCGATGGTCGCCATGAGGACGAGGTTCTAGAGCCTGAAACGGCCGGGTGACCGGCAGATGGAGATGGTTGCTCGTACGCGGCCGGCGGCGTGCACGCATCGGGCACGAACTGATCCTAGGTAAAACCTATGCCCGGCAGACGTATTTGGTATTTGCGCTGTTGCCCGGCGGAACGTCAAATAGAGGGGCGAGGCGCATCATCGCCCGGCCAGTTTTAGGAGACAGCATTGAAAGTACTTGTTTCGGTCAAAAGAGTAGTTGACTACAACGTGAAGGTCCGCGTGAAGTCGGATGGGACAGGCGTGGATCTCGCGAACATAAAGATGTCGATGAATCCGTTCGACGAAATCGCCGTCGAAGAAGCCGTTCGGCTGAAGGAAGCGGGCGTGGCGACAGAAGTGATCGCCGTGTCGGCAGGCGTGACGCAATGTCAGGAAACGCTGCGCACGGCGCTGGCGATCGGCGCGGACCGCGCGATCCTGATCGAATCGAATGAAGACCTGCAGCCGCTGGCTGTCGCGAAGCTGCTGAAGGCGCTGGTCGACAAGGAACAGCCGCAACTGGTGATTCTCGGCAAGCAGGCCATCGACGACGACTCCAACCAGACGGGCCAGATGCTGGCTGCGCTGGCCAATCTGCCCCAAGCGACGTTTGCGTCGAAGGTTGTCGTCGCTGACGGCAAGGCGACCGTGTCGCGTGAAGTGGACGGCGGTGCTGAAACGCTGTCGCTGAAGCTGCCCGCAGTCGTGACGACCGACCTGCGCCTGAACGAGCCGCGCTACGTGACGCTGCCGAACATCATGAAGGCGAAGAAGAAGCCGCTCGAAACCGTGAAGCCGGAAGACCTGGGCGTCGATGTCACGCCGCGTCTGAAGACGCTGAAGGTCAGCGAGCCGCCGAAGCGCTCCGCTGGCGCGAAGGTGGCCGACGTGAAGACGCTGGTCGAGAAGCTCAAGACGGAAGCCAAGGTGCTTTGATTTTTACGGGCACACGGAGACGAATGAAATGACGATTCTGGTAATTGCTGAACACGACAACGCGGCGCTCAAGGCAGCGACGCTGAATACGGTGGCTGCCGCGCACGAGGTTGGCAAGTTCGTCGGTGGCGACGTGCACGTGCTGATCGCTGGCCACAATGCGCAAGGTGCGGCTGAGGCTGCTGCGAAGGTGGCGGGCGTTGCGAAGGTGCTGCTGGCCGACGCGCCGCCACTGGCCGAAGGTCTTGCCGAGAATGTCGAGGCAACGGTGCTGAACATCGCAAAGGATTATTCGCACATCCTCGCGCCCGCGACGGCCTACGGCAAGAACATCGCGCCGCGCATCGCCGCGAAACTCGACGTCGCGCAGATCAGCGACATGACGGCTGTCGATTCGACCGATACGTTCGAACGTCCGATCTACGCAGGCAATGCGATTGCGATCGTGCAATCGGCTGACCCGATCAAGGTCATCACGGTGCGCGCGACGGGCTTCGACCCGGTGGCGGCGGAAGGCGGCAGCGCATCGATCGAGAAGATCGAAGCGGCAGCCGATGCGGGCATCTCGCAGTTTGTGAGCCGTGAAGTCACGAAGCTCGACCGTCCGGAACTGACGTCGGCGAACCTCATCGTGTCGGGTGGCCGGGGTCTCGGCAGCGGCGAGAACTACAACAAGGTTCTCGAACCGCTCGCCGACAGGCTCGGCGCGGCAATGGGCGCATCGCGCGCAGCCGTCGATGCGGGCTACGTGCCGAACGACTACCAGGTCGGTCAGACGGGCAAGATCGTCGCGCCGCAGCTGTACATCGCGGTCGGCATTTCCGGTGCGATTCAACATCTGGCGGGCATGAAGGACTCGAAGGTCATCGTCGCGATCAACAAGGACGAAGAAGCGCCGATCTTCAGCGTCGCTGATTACGGTCTGGTTGGCGACCTGTTCACGGTCGTGCCCGAACTCACATCAACATTATGAGCGACAACACTGCCATGAAAGGACTGCCGCCACCCCGTTCGTTCCTGTTTGTGCCAGGCGATCGCCCGGAGCGTTTTGACAAGGCGCTGCAAAGCGGCGCGGACGCGGTCATCCTGGATCTGGAGGATGCCGTCGCACCGGAGAACAAGGACGAAGCAAGACGGGCAATCGAGGCGTGGCTGACGCCTGCCCGCCGCGTGCTGATCCGCGTCAATGCGCCGGGGACATCCTGGTTTGAGCACGATGCACGGCTTGGGCGGTTGCGAGGTGTCGCGGGGATTGTCCTACCCAAGGCTGAGAGCGCTTCCGACGTCGTCGCACTCGTTTCGCAAACGAAGAGCAAGATGCCCGTCTACGCGCTTATCGAGACCGCGAAGGGAATGTTCAATGCAATGGACGTTGCCCGTGCGCCGTTTGTCCGCCAGTTGATGTTCGGCACACTGGACTTCTGCGCAGATCTCGGGCTGGCGTCGGATGGCCGTGAACTCGATCACTTCCGCGCCGATCTTGTCGTCACGTCGCGTATTGCCGGGATTGCTCCACCGATCGACGGCGTGACGCCGTCCATTGGCGACGATGATCTGTTGTGTGCTGACACGCTCAACGCGAAACGATGGGGATTCGCCGGAAAGCTCTGCATCCATCCACGCCAGGTTGCGGCGGTGAACGAGGGTTTCGCGCCCAGTCAGGCCGAACTGGCATGGGCGAGTCGCATCATTGAGGCGTTCAGGATTGCTGACGGCGCCGCGGTTGCCGTCGACGGGAAGATGGTCGACAGGCCCGTTGTCCAGCGAGCCGAATCGATCCTGAGTGCGGTCCGATAAAGACTGGCGAACGCGCTCCTATCCGTACACCCACTGCCAACACTAACTTTCAAAGCATGAGTAGCAGTTCTCTTTTCGAGCAATATGGTCCTCGCGAATCGATGGAATACGACGTCGTCATCGTCGGCGGCGGCCCGGCCGGCCTGTCGGCGGCCATCCGTCTGAAGCAGCGTGCCGCCGAAAAAGCCGTCGAAATTGGCGTCTGCGTGCTCGAAAAAGGCTCGGAAATCGGGGCGCATATCCTCTCGGGCGCGGTGATGGACCCGCGCGCGCTGAACGAACTGATCCCGGACTGGAAGGAAAAAGGCGCGCCGCTGGACGTCGAGGTGACGGAAGACCGCTTCCTGTTCCTGAACGAAACGGGCGCGAAATCGGTGCCGAACTGGGCGCTGCCCGACAACTTCAAGAATCACGGCAACTACGTGATCAGCCTCGCGAACGTTACGCGCTGGCTGGGTCAGCAGGCCGAAGCGCTCGGCGTCGAGATTTTCCCGGGCTTTGCGGCGGCTGAAGTGCTGTACAACGACGACGGCTCCGTGAAGGGCGTCGCGACGGGCAATCTCGGCATCGGCAAGGACGGCGAGCCGACCGAGAACTTCCAGCTCGGCATGGAACTGCACGCGAAATACACGCTGTTCTGCGAAGGCGCGCGCGGGCATCTGGGACGCCAGCTGTCGGACAAGTTCAAGCTGCGCGATGGCGCCGATCCGCAGGTGTACGGCATCGGCGTCAAGGAACTGTGGGAAATCGATCCGGCGAAGCACAAGCCGGGCCTCGTGATCCACACGGCCGGCTGGCCGCTCGATTCGCAAACCTACGGCGGCTCGTTCCTCTATCACATCGACAACAACCAGGTGATGGTGGGCTTCGTCGTCGGCCTCGGCTACTCGAATCCGTATCTGTCGCCGTTCGAAGAGTTTCAGCGCTACAAGACGCATCCGGAAATCCGCAAGTTTCTCGAAGGCGGCAAGCGTGTGTCGTATGGCGCACGCGCGATCACGGCAGGCGGGCTGATGTCGCTGCCGAAGCTCGTGTTTCCGGGCGGTGCGCTCGTCGGCGATGACGCGGGATTCCTGAACGCATCGCGGATCAAGGGCTCGCACGCTGCGATCAAGACGGGCATGCTCGCCGCCGACGCTGCGTTCGATGCGGTGCAGGCAGGACGCCAGAGTGACGAACTCGCAGCCTATCCGGAGTCGTTCAAGACCTCGTGGCTGCACACCGAGCTTTACCGCGCGCGTAACTTCAAGCAGTGGATGAGCAAGGGCCTGTATCTGGGCACGCTGATGGTCGGCATCGAGCAGAAGCTGCTGGGTGGCAACGTGCCGTGGACGCTGCATCACCAGCATTGGGATCACGAGATGCTGAAGCCCGCGTCGCAATGCAAGCCGATCGCGTATCCGAAGCCCGACGGCAAGCTGACGTTCGACCGGCTCTCGTCGGTGTTCATCTCGAACACGAATCACGAAGAGAACCAGCCTGCGCACCTGACGCTCAAGGACGCGAGCGTGCCTGTGAAAGTGAACCTGCAGACCTACGCAGGCCCGGAAAGCCGCTATTGCCCCGCCGCCGTCTACGAGTTCGTGAAGAACGACGGCGGCAGCGAGCGGCTCGTGATCAACGCGCAGAACTGCGTCCACTGCAAGACGTGCGACATCAAGGATCCGACACAGAACATCGTGTGGGTCACGCCCGAAGGCGGCGGTGGACCAAACTATCCGAACATGTAGTGACGTCCCCGAGGGTTTATGAGATTCGGCCGGTAGCGTCCGGAGCGTACAATGCCCTTCACTTCAATGCTCGAGTTGCTGACCAGTCAGCCTTCCACGCTCATGGACGTCCGCCAGCTGCGCTACTTCGTCAACATCGTCGATTACGGCAGCCTTGGCAGGGCAGCAGAGAAGCTCTATGTCGCGCAGCCCTCGCTGAGCCAGCAGATGGCGCGGCTCGAAGAAGAGCTCGGCGTTCCCCTCCTTCTGCGCAGCAATCACGGCGTCACGCCAACGGCAGAAGGCACTGCGCTCTATCGGCACGCGAGACTCGTGCTGCGCCAGATGGAGCAGCTTAAACAGGAAGTCAGCAAGGGCGGTGGGGCGGAATCGGGCACTGTCGCGCTCGGGCTGCCCACGACAATGGCGTCCGTACTCGCGGTGCCGCTTTTTGAGCGTGTTCAGGACAGGTATCCGGGCATCCGCCTGCAGTTCTTCGAAAGCATGAGCGGCTATCTGAATGAGTTGCTCGCAAACGGCAGACTCGACCTTGGCATACTTTTCCGGGAGTCTGACACGCCGGGAATCGGTGCGCTGCCCGTTCTCGACGAGACGTTGTATCTGCTGGGCGAGCCAGGCAACGGCATTTCCGCACGCTCCACAACATGTCCGCTCTCCATGCTTGCGGGGGTGAAGCTGGTCGCCCCCGGCGTGGCGAATGGACTGCGCCTGTTGATCGAACGGACCTTCTCCAGCGAAAACGTCGAGCTGAACATCATCGCCGACATCGACTCGTTGTTCTCGTTGCTGCTGATCGCTCACTCGGGCAGGGCATGCACGATCTTGCCGGCTTCTGCCGTCGCACAGCTTGATGCATCGCGCCTGCCGAGGATGCGCAAGATCGTCGGCCCGGTGATCCGGCGTCCCGCCAGTATCTGCTGGCCAAACAGTATGCCGATGCACGCTGCCACTGTGGCTGTCCGGCAGACGATGGTCGAACTGATCGCCGAGCTCGTCGCCCGGGAGTCATGGAAAGGCGTGTCGCTGCGCGCCCAGACCGACGATCAGCGGTGAGTCCGGCGCACGACGTCAATCATCAGGGTCCTGCCTGCGGCTTCAGGATGGTACGGTGCTATCGCTTTTGAGCCGATACGCCATTGGTGATGGAACGATGGTGGCGCACCATCTCGAACCCTCGCATGCGGCAAGCGCGTTCAGGCCGGTGGCGAGCAGCGTCGGATTGCCGCCGCCACCTGATTTCTCATGCCGATGCCGCGTTACGCCTGATGCGTAGAGGGTGAATGGACCTCCCGCTCGCCGGTGTCAGAGGTGTTGGAGGTGTTGGAGCTGTCGGATGTGGCCGGCGCTACGTCTTCGAGCGCATGCCGGCTTGTCTCTACCCGGATCACCAGGATCGCAACGCACAGAACGGCAAGGATCAGGCTGACCATCGCAATCACACCCGACACCCCAACGTGCTGGTAGAGCGTGAGCGCAAGATACGGTGTCGCAATCGAGGCGGCGCGTCCGCAGGTTCCCGCCACGCCCGTGCCGCGCAGACGTACCTCGGTAGGAAAAAGTTCGGGGATGTAGCCGAACAGGCCAAGCGTCGTGATGGTGTAGATCGACGTCACCAGACAGAATCCAACGACGATGATCTGTGCCGGATCGCGAAGCGTCACATAAAGCCACCCGAGCGCGATGCTCACGACTGCCGCGAACATGATCCCTTTCGCGCGGCCGACGCGGTCCGCGATCAGATAGCCGACGAGTCCGCCAACGGGTGAGCCGATCGACATCAACATCACGAATCCGAGCGACTTGACGACAGACAGGCCTTCGCTCACGAAGAAGGTCGGCAGCCATGCGATGAAACCGTACAGGCCGATGTTGACGGCGATGGCCGTGAGCGAGGCGACAATGGTGCGTCCGCGCCGTCCAGGTTCAAAAAGAGCGCGAAGCGGGACGGCGCCCACGTTCAGATTGACAACCCGCTGAACCGCAGGCAACGGACCCGTGCGTGCCTCGACTTCACGTTCGATCGCAGCAAGCGTGGCTTCGGCTTCGTCCAGTTTTCCCGTCGATTCGAGCCAGCGCGGTGACTCCGGCATGCGATGACGCAAGAACCATACGACGAGCGCACCGATACCCGCAACCGCGAACATGTAGCGCCAGCCCAGATGCGGAATGATCCAGTAACCGACCGCGAGCGCCACGAACAGGCCGCTGTTGATGATGATGGCCAGCAACGAAACCCACTTCCCGCGCGTCGCAGGCGGCACGAATTCGGCCAGCGTTCCTGCCGCCACGACGAGTTCGGCGCCTAAACCAATGCCCATGATGAAGCGCAGCACGATCAGCCATTCGATATTGGGCGCGAAGCACGCCGCAATCGACGCGATGCCGAAAACACCCAGGTTCAACTGGTACGAGTAACGCCGCCCGAAGCGATCGCCCACCCAGCCCGCAGCATAGGCGCCCAGCATCATGCCGATGAATGTCGACGACACGAACATGGCGCCGTGGCGCAAGTCGGTGAAGCCTTCCTTTACCATCGCTGCGACCGCGCCATTGGCGAGGTAGATATCGAATGCGTCGAGGAACGCACCGCCTGCAATGAGGCCGAGAATCTTCCAGTGAAAACTGCAAACGGGTAGGCGATCGAGCCGACCGGCGGCGTTGACCGTGACTGACATTGTTTGTCTCCTGATTATGTATTCGACCGGGTGCCCGTGCCGGGCCGGCCCGAATGGCTTTACAGATCTGGCGGCCCGGATGATCTGCGTTCGCGGCGTTCAGATCGCGCCGGCGCTGCGCATCTGTTCGATCGAGCGCTCATCGAAGCCGAGCTCATGCAGGATCGACGTCGTGTGCTCACCGAGGCCGGGCACTGCGTCCATGCGCGGTTCATCCTTCGCGGAAATACCGGGTGGATACAGCGCGGGCACTTCGCCTGCGGCCGTTTTCACGCGTGTCCAGCGGCTGCGGGCATCGAGTTGCGGATGCTTCCACACAGCGTGCATGTCGTTCATGTGTGCGTTGGCGATGCTCGCTTCTTCGAGCCGCCCGATGACATCCTCTGCCGACCAGCCCGAGAACGCGTCGACGATGATCTGCGTGAGCGCATTGCGGTTTTTCGTGCGTCGGCTGTTCGACGAGAAGCGCTCGTCGTCCGCAAGCTCGGGACGTCCGATGACGACGTTGCAAAAGCTCTTCCATTCGCGCTCGTTCTGAAGTCCGAGCATCACCGTCTTGCCGTCGCCGGCAGGGAAGGGGCCGTAGGGAAAGATCGTCGCGTGAGAAGCGCCGGCCAGTTCTGGCGCGGGCTGGCCGTCGATCGAATAGTAAAGGGGGTAGCTCATCCACTCGACCATGCTTTCGAGCATCGATACGTCGATGTGCTTACCTCGCCCCGTGCGACCGCGTTCGATCAGCGCAGCGAGAATGTTGGTGTAGCCGTACATGCCAGCGGCGATGTCCGCGATCGAGCATCCTGCTTTCGCGGGCTGGCCCTTCGAACCAGTGATGCTCAGAAACCCCGATTCGCTCTGGATCAGCAGGTCATACGCCTTCTTGTCCCGGTATGGACCGTCGAGGCCGTAGCCCGAAATGTCGCAGACGATCAGCCGCGGATACCGCTCGCTTAATGTCTCAAAGTCGAGCCCGAGACGTTGCGTCGCGCCCGGCGCGAGGTTCTGGACGAACACGTCGGCGTCTGCGAGCAGTGCATGAACGACTTCCATCGCGGACGCCTGCTTGACGTCCAGCGTTACGCTTTCTTTCGAGCGGTTCGCCCAGACGAAGTGGGAAGCGAGTCCGGACACGCGTTCGTCGTAGTTGCGTGCGAAGTCGCCGGTGCCAGGCCGCTCAATCTTGATCACGCGAGCACCCAGATCCGCGAGCTGACGCGTGCAGAACGGCGCGGCGATCGCATGCTCGAAAGTCACGACCTTGATGCCTTGGAGTGGACGCATGTCGATGCCCCTCAGAACGAACGCGGCAGACCGAGGATGTGCTCGGCAACGTAAGACAGGATGAGGTTCGTCGAAATCGGCGCCACCTGATACAGACGCGTTTCGCGGAATTTGCGCTCGACGTCGTATTCGGCCGCAAAACCGAAGCCGCCGTGAAACTGCAGGCACGCGTTCGCGGCTTCCCATGAAGCGTCGGCGGCAAGCAGCTTCGCCATGTTGGCTTGCGCGCCGCAGTGCTGGTGCGCGTCGAACAGCTCACACGCCTTGTAGCGCATGAGATTGGCCGCTTCGACATTGACCAGCGCTCGCGCGATGGGAAACTGCACGCCCTGGTTCTGGCCGATCGGGCGCCCGAAAACGACGCGCTCCTTGACGTACTGGGACACCTTGTCGATGAACCAGTAGCCATCGCCGATGCATTCCGCCGCAATCAGCGTGCGCTCCGCGTTCAGGCCGTCGAGAATGTACTTGAAGCCCATGCCTTCCTCGCCGATGAGGTTCTCGGCGGGAATTTCCAGGTTGTCGAAGAAGAGCTCGTTGGTCTCGTGATTGACCATGTTCGGAATCGGGCGAACCGTCAACCCGTGGCCGATTGCTTCGCGAAGGTCGACGAGGAAGATCGACATGCCTTCGCTCTTTTTCCTGACGTCGGCGAGCGGTGTGGTGCGCGCGAGAAGGATCATCAGGTCGGAGTGCTGGATACGCGAAATCCAGACCTTCTGGCCATTGATGACGTAGCGATCGCCCTTGCGTTGCGCGGTCGTCTTGATCTTCGTCGTGTCTGTGCCTGTCGTCGGTTCCGTCACGCCCATCGACTGCAGGCGCAGTTCGCCTGAAGCGATCTTCGGCAGATAGCGTTCCTTCTGCGCTGTCGAACCATGCCGCAGCAACGTGCCCATGTTGTACATCTGGCCGTGACATGCGCCGGAATTGCCACCCGAGCGATTGATTTCTTCCATGATGACGGACGCTTCCGTCAGGCCGAGTCCCGAGCCGCCATATTCCTGTGGAATCAGCGCGGCGAGCCAGCCGGCCTTGGTGAGCGCATCAACGAACGCTTCCGGATAGGCGCGCTCTTCATCGACCTTGCGGAAGTATTCGGACGGGAACTGCTGACAGAGGTCGCGCACAGCGTCGCGAATATCCTGATAACGATCGGCGGTGGTATTGAACATGATGAAGTTTTCCAGAGCGGGTCAGGCGAGCGTGGCGCGGGCGGTCATGCCGATCCAGCCTTCGTGGTCCTTCGACCACAGCTCGACCGTCTTGCCATCGGCCGACGGCTTGCCACAAAGATGAAGGGAGTTTCCAGCAAAGCAGGGACGCATGGCCTTGAAGGCGAATTCGGCGATGCGGCCGTCGGGACGTTGCCTGCGTACGAGATCGAGAAGGAGCGTGGCGATCAGCGGGCCATGCACGACGAGACCAGGATAACCTTCGACCCCGGTGACGTACGGTTTGTCGTAATGAATGCGATGACCGTTGAACGTCAGGGCTGAGTAGCGGAACAGCAGCACTTCATCGGGCACAACGGTTCTTTGCCATTCGGCTTCTTCGGGCGCGGCTGTGGGCGCGGGTGCGGGGGCACCAGGCGTGGCCGGCTCGCGATAGACGATGTCGTGCTCTTCCTCGATAGCGGGCACACCGTCGCACGAGATGTGATGACGGACGGTCACGAAACCGAGCCTGCCCGTTCTTCCCTGCTTCTCGGTCACATCGAGAATGCGCGACTCGCGTGAAACCGGTTTGCCTACTACGATCGGGGAAATGAATCGAAGCCGCCCGCCCGCCCACATACGGCGCGGCAGGCCGAGCTCAGGAAGGAAGTCGCCCTTGCGCGGATGGCCGTCTTCGGCGATCAGGGACTGCGCGGTGAGCGGGCGAAAGAAGATCCAGTGCCACAGGGGCGGAAGGGTGTCGCCGTCGCGCGGCGGGGTAGCGTAATCCAGCGTCGCGCTGAGACCGGCTGCGTGGGTGAACGCGACGAAATCCGTGGCGGTTTCGGTACGTTCCTGAACGGCGTCGGACCGGCTGTTCATGCTTGTCTCCGATGCTGGTCTTCCGTGCGGACGCGCCAGCTATAGGTTGTCGGTAGACAAAACTCTAGAAGAACGGCCCGGCGGGCGGAAATACGAGTTTCATGTGCCGGTCATAGGGCAATCCTATTGCTGGCTTTGTGCGACCGCGGGCGGTAGTCCCATTGAAGGTCTGGGCCGCGGCACTTACCCGAACTGGTTTCGGCAACAACAGCCTGTTCAATGTCAGCGTTTACTCGACCCGCGTTGGGAATGCCGGGGGATGCGTTGAAGGAAACATCGTCAGATGTGCTTCGCGCAAGTGCTCTGGACTCGACGGTGACATCGGGAACGGTAGTCCGATGAGCTAACGCCTTGCCTTGCTTGGTACTCGCATAGCCTGAGGGCTCTGAACTGATTGTCTGAAGAGGCGCCGTCATCCCGCCTGCGAGGTTTCTCCCACTTCAAGCCGTGCCTGGCAGAAGTCCAACGATGATCGCGGGCATGGCCTCCCGGAATCAGAGGGGCGTCCCTGTTTGCCGGGAGCGGACAGTGACACGCGCGGCGTCTTCTCGCTGTGGCAGCTCGCGTCACGTGGCGCCGGCCGCGGTACCTTCCAGAAGCTCGCGGCATGAAAGTCGCCGCTATCAACCACGGGCCATCGACGCCGCAGACAAGCCCGCTGCCCAGCGGGCGCCTTCCAATGCCGAAATAGAATGCAGGAATCACGAAATTCTATTTCAGATGCTCTCGAATAGCGAACTATGATCCGCCCACGAGTACCGACTTTCGTGGAGGAGTGATGAGTTCGACGCAGATGCAGGCGCCTGCTTGGCAGCAGGCGATTTTCAGGGTTCTGAAGGAAGGGGGCGTCAGGCAGGTCGCGTACGTGCCCGATGCAGGACATTCGCACGTGATTCGCAGCGTCATTGCTGACCCGGAGATCGAGGACGTGGTTCTCACGACCGAGGAGGAAGGTGTTGCCGTGACGAGCGGCGCGTGGCTTGGTGGACAGCGTTCAGTCCTGCTCATGCAGAGCAGCGGCGTTGGCAACTGCGTCAACATGTTTTCCCTGTTGTCGAGCTGCCGGTTTCCGTTCTTCACGCTCGTCACGATGAGAGGCGAATACGCGGAGTTCAATCCGTGGCAGGGACCGATGGGAAAAAAGACGCAAGCCGCGCTGGAATTGATGGGCATCACGGTCTTGCGTGCTGACGATCCGGACGAAGTGGGCGAGATTGTCAGCGCGGGGTTTGACGCCGCGTTTGAAGCTGGCGAGCAGGTCGCCGTGCTGTTGTCGCAAAGCCTGATCGGGCGCAAGAAATGGGAGAGAAAGTGATGTCGAACGGTACCAATGCCATTGATCGCCGCGCCTTTGTTGCAAGCCTCGTTGAGTCGGTGCCCGATGCGCTGATCGTCACCGGCCTGGGGTCGGCGTCTTATGACGTGTTCGCTGCTGGCGATCGCGACCGTAACTTCTATCTCTGGGGTGCAATGGGCGGTGCGGCCTCGCTCGGCCTCGGTCTTGCGCTCGCGCAGCCGGACAAGCCCGTCATCGTCGTGACGGGCGATGGCGAGCAACTGATGGGCATCGGAAGTCTTGCGACGGTGGGTGCGAAGCAGCCCCGGAATCTGTCGATCATTGTGCTCGACAACGGCCATTTCGGCGAAACGGGCATGCAACGCAGTCATACGAGCCTCGGTACGGATCTCGTCGCCGTGGCTAAAGGCTGCAACGTGTCCGACGCACAACGCCTGCAAAACATCGATGAGCTGCCCGAGCTCGTCGAGCGGATTCGTGCGAAGACGGGGCCGCTGCTCGCGCAGGTGCTGATCGTCGCGAACGAGCCTCCGCGGGCATTGCCTCCGCGCGACGGTGTGTTCGTCAAGAACCGCTTCCGCGCGGCGCTGGGTCACGCACCGTTCTAAGGTCGTTTCCAGCTACTGCCCAGGTTGGATATGGGCGCTGCATCGGCTTATGCGCTGACGCGCTTTACTTTTCGAAGAGATTTTGATGGAACACTATCTTCACTACGTCGACGGTGCCGAGCTCAATCCTGCATCGGGCGAATGGTTTGCGAGCGAAAGTCCATTCACCGGCGAGCCCTGGGCGCAAATCGCCCGCGGCAATGCCGTGGACGCCCACCGCGCAGTCGAGGCCGCGCACCGTGCGTTCGCTTCGGGCGAATGGCCTTCCCTGAGCGCCAGCGCACGCGGCCTCCTGCTGCATCGCGTTGCGGATCTGATCGCTCGCGATGCCGCGAAGCTTGCCGAAATCGAGGTACGGGACAACGGCAAGCTGTACTCGGAGATGCACGCGCAACTGAGCTATGTGCCGCAGTGGTTCCGCTACTATGGCGGTCTTGCCGACAAGGTACAGGGCAGCGTCATTCCGCTCGACAAGAAAGGCTACTTTAACTACACACGGCACGAACCGCTTGGCGTCGTGACGATCATTACACCGTGGAATTCGCCGCTCCTGCTGCTGACCTGGAAACTCGCGCCCGCGCTCGCGGCGGGCTGCACGGTGGTCATCAAGCCCTCCGAATTCACGTCGGCCTCGACGCTCGAATTCGCCCGGCTGTTCGAGGAGGTTGGTTTTCCGCGTGGCGTTGTCAATGTAGTCACTGGTTTTGGCAATGAAGTGGGCGCTGCTCTCGTCTCACATCCACTGGTGCGCAAGATCACGTTCACTGGCGCGGACTCGACCGGCAGGCGCATTAACGAGCAGGCTGCCAGAGACCTGAAGCATGTGGGGCTCGAATTGGGCGGCAAGTCTCCGAACATCGTCTTCGCTGACGCGAACCTTGAAGACGCTGTCAATGGTGCGGTGTCAGGCATCTTTGCAGCGACGGGCCAGACGTGCATCGCAGGATCGCGCCTGCTCGTGCAGAAGTCGGTTCACGACGAAGTGGTCGATCGTGTCGTGACGCTCGCCAGAACCGCGCGCATGGGCGACCCAATGAGTCCGGATACGCAGGTCGGTCCCATCACGACCCGTCCTCAATACGAGAAGGTGCTCTCGTATATCGGCATCGCACAGGACGAAGGCGCGAGTCTCGCGCTGGGCGGCCAGAAAGCGACGCGGGCCGAGTGCGGAAACGGATGGTTCATCGAGCCGACGATTTTCACGGACGTCAGGAACGAGATGCGGATTGCGCAGGAAGAGGTATTTGGCCCCGTGCTTTCCGTGATTCCTTTCGACGATGAGGAACACGCCGTTGCCATCGCCAATGACGTCCGGTTCGGTCTGGGTGCGGGCGTTTGGACCAGTGATATCGGTCGCGCCTTCCGTATGGCAGAACGCATCCAGTCCGGCACCGTGTGGGTTAACACCTATCGGGCCGTCAGCTACATGTCGCCTTTCGGCGGATACAAGGATTCAGGGCTCGGACGCGAGAACGGTATCGATGCGATCAATGATTTCCTGCAGACGAAGAGTGTCTGGATCAATACGGGAGCGAAGACGGGTAATCCCTTTGTGATCCGTTGAGACGAACAGCGCGCAGGTCCTTCGCCTGTTGCGCTCATCCTTTGGCCGCAGCGGCACAGATCGCCGGCCAGCAGAATTGATTGGAGACGTCATGACTGTCGATACTTTCGGCCGAAGTACGGCCATGCCTGCGACCGACACGCGAAGCTGCATCAAGGCGATCGTCGGTGCGTCGTCTGGAAATCTCGTCGAATGGTTCGACTTCTTCGTCTATTCCTTCTGTTCGATCTACTTTGCACACGCGTTCTTTCCAACAGGTAACGCAAGCACGCAACTGCTCAACACCGCCGGTGTGTTTGCGACGGGATTCCTGATGCGGCCAATCGGGGGATGGATGTTTGGCCGGATAGCGGATCGACTGGGAAGACGAAATTCGCTGATCATCTCGGTTCTGATGATGTGTTCCGGCTCGCTGCTCATCGCGGTTATCCCCACGTACGCGACCATCGGAGCGGCTGCGCCGGCGCTGCTGCTGGCCGCCCGCTGTTTTCAGGGTCTGTCTGTGGGCGGCGAATATGGAACCAGCGCGACGTACATGAGTGAGGTCGCCGTCGCCGGCAGGAGAGGGTTCTTTGCGTCCTTTCAATATGTCACGGTCATTGGTGGCCAGGTTGCTGCCCTCATCGTCGTGGTCGTGCTTCAGATGATGCTCTCGAACGAGGAATTGCGCGCTTGGGGTTGGCGCATTCCATTCGCGATCGGCGCAGTGGCGGGGTTGATCTCACTCTATCTGCGGCGATCGCTCGAAGAGACATCATCGGCGGCCAGCAGAGGCCGCAAAGACGCTGGCACGCTGCGCGGGCTCTGGACGCACAAACGTGCGCTTCTCACGGTAATCGGCTTCACAGCGGGTGGCTCGCTCGCGTTTTACACGTTCACGACCTACATGCAGAAGTACCTGGTGAATAGTGCGGGCATGAACGCCAGAACGGCCAGCATCGTCATGACGGTAGCGCTCGTTCTCTACATGCTGATGCAGCCAGCGTTCGGTGCGCTGTCGGACAAGATCGGCCGTCGCACGTCGATGATCCTGTTCGGGGTCTTGACCTCCGTCTGCACGGTTCCGTTGATGCACGCACTCAGGACCGCGAGCAGTCCCTTCGTCGCGCTCATACTGGTGCTTGCTGCGCTCGCGATTGTAAGTTTCTACACGTCCATCAGCGGGCTCATCAAGGCCGAGATGTTTCCTGCCGAGGTGCGTGCGCTCGGTGTCGGTCTTTCGTATGCGATCGCCAATGCGATCTTTGGTGGCTCCGCAGAGTTTGTTGCTTTGTCACTCAAATCTGTCGGCTCCGAATCGATGTTCTACTGGTACGTGACAGCGCTCGCCGCTATTGCAGCTGTCGTGTCCTTTCGCATGCGGGAGCCGGAGAAAGTGGGCTATCTGCGATCGTAATGGAGTGGAGGGCGTCCGTGACACGGGGCGTCAGCGCGAAGCCTGACGCGAGTCAATAACCGCCTGGCCTGCAACACGAAAGGGGGCGCAAGGATGCCGCTCATCACACCGGGTCCGCGCTCGACCGAGTCCCTGTTGCTAACGACGGGACAGGAGTCGGACACGACCACGACCGGGAAGACAAGAACGGACTGTGTGCCGAAGTAAGCGTCGTACGATTTATCGCGCGCCAGCAGGCGCTGTGCCGTCGGGCTGCCGACAGTCGCCCCGATGTGCGTGTACCCGCGCTCATTTCAGCGTCGCTATGTGCCGATCGACGAGCCCAACCAGCGTTCCGAGATGCCCGGTCAGAAAGTGGTTGGCGCCCGGAATCACGACAACGGGCAGCTTTTGCGGACGTGCCCAGTCGAGCGTCGCGGACAGTGGAGCTATCGCATCGAGTTCGCCATGGATGATCAGCGCATCCGACGGTACAGCCGGCGTGTCGTAATGACGGCCCGCAGCGACTGTGCCGTACGGAAGCCCGGCCAGCACGGTGCACACAGGAGGTGCACCGCGGTCAACGAGGGCGCGCGTCACACGCGCCTGGACATAGGCACCAAAGGAAAATCCGGCCAGGGCGACGGGCAGTTCCGGATGCGTGCTGCGCAACGTCGCGACAATCGAAAGCAGGTCATCTGTTTCGCCGTCTCCCCCGTCATGTGTGCCAGCGGTGCCGCCAATGCCCCGGAAGTTGGGCCGTAGCGCGAGCCAATTACGTTTTTGAAACAGTCGGGCTAGGGCGAGCGGAATCTTGTGCTGTGCCGTGCCCCCTTCCAGCGGATGAGGGTGGGCAATCAGCGCGATTCCGGCCTGCCCGGAGGCTGGCGCATCGATCAGCGCTTCGATGGTGCCGGCGAGGCCGTCGAACGTTGAGCGGGTTGTTTCGGCGAGAGCATCGTTCATAAATCTGGTCAGCGCACCACATGGCTCAATGTTGACGCGTCGCGGCGGACGGCAGCCGACATTCGGGCGCAGTGATATCAGAAGGTGGAGCAAGGCGCATTTTCGCGCGCACGCCGGTCAACGGCAAATACGTGTCGCCTTTGGCCGCCATCGTCGCGGACTATGACTCCAGTGAGACGTCGGTGTCGCCGCCGGTCCTCAGGGTGTTCCGCTCGTACGCTGAACAGACGTCACCCAGTTATGGGCGGGTCGGAGAACGGATGCTGAAGTGTCCTCGACTACATGTTCGCCTTGCAAGGCAGGCTAGTCCCCCAGCCATAGCGGCATCTATGATGCAATTCGCCGGCGGTAATCGCGTCCAGCCCCAGCGTTGGAAGCAGGTCGTTCTCTGTCCGGAAGTCGCGCCCGTAAATCGCGGAAAAAAGCTCCAGTCCCGCCTCGTGCAATGGCATCGGGATACCGGCGACGCGTCCGATGGCGACGTTCGCATAGATGCCAAACGGAAGATCTTCGGTGATGTACCGGCTCTCGATGCTTGTCGGACCGGGTGATGATCCAGCTCGTTGCTGGTCGACAATCTGCGCCATCTCGTGGACCGTTCTGCCTGCATCGAGACCCGAAAAAGACTTGAGATAGTGCTCCCTGACGGTCCTTACCCTTACGTCGAAAGCGGCCGCCAACGCCAGTCGTTCGTCATCCAGTGCTTCGATCAGGCGTCCTACGCCTTCCGTGATGCAACCAAAGTTATTCCATCGCTCCGCACGCTCGATGCGCGTGAAGTTCAGCATGGCGTTAGCGAGATGGATCTGCGGATTGAGATTACTCAGCGAGATCGCCATGACGTCAGGACTTTCTACAAACAGATCGCCAAAGAGATTGCCCAGGAGCGTAAGCCCCGCCTTCAGGGCCGACACTGGCATCGCGGCAACGTCGATCTCATTACGCAGCAGGCGGACATGTACCTTGCCGTCGCGCATGGGGCCGCCTGTAATGGTGGTTGCCAGGGCGAGGATCGTGGGACTGGCACCACGAAGGCCGAGCAGCCGCGAGAGATAGATCGCGCCGAGCGAACAATGGGAGCTGATGACAATGGTTTGTCGCGATTCGAGATGCGGAGCGATCGCGTCCATCACCGACTTGTGGCCGTTACCGAGGACGCAGAAGATCACCACATCGGCGTCCCGGAGTTCCACAGCGCTTGAGGCGCGGCGCACAGTCACGGCAGTTTCGAGGAGGCCAACGGTTGAAACCCTGAACTCTGCCTGCAGCGATGTCTCGCCGCTGCGAGGCGACCAGACAAACGGCGTATGGCCGCGCGTGGACAGAAGCGCCGCGCAGCCGAGTCCGATCGGTCCTGAACCGACGATTGCAACTTTCATTGGCAGTGTCCTTTTCTTTCAGGTTATTGATAGATGGGACGCGCCCGGCAGACGGCTGTTGCCCCCGATATTGCGCGGATTGCCGCTTGCAATAGCCGTTACCGTGAGGCACGCACGTTAATCAACAAACTCGATGCCCGCGAGCACATGATGTCGCATCAGGGCACACGCACCTTCAACGTCCCTGGCACGCAGTAGCTCAATCATCTCGATGTGTTCCTGTGCTGCCTTTCTGCATAGCGCGAGCGTGTTTTTCCTCCGGCTCACGGCGACGGGAATGCTGCTGCGGAGGTTGAATATCAGGTTGACGAGTTCCTTGTTGGGGCAATGCCTGAGCATCTCGCTGTGATACGCGCGATTTGACTCTTCGAGTTCGATGATCGAACCCTCCTCGACGATCGCAACAAACCGGTCTGCAAGGCGCTTCAGTTCTGCAAGGCTGTCGGCAGTAATGTGCTGCGCAACTTCCTGCAGGGCGGCCACTTCGAGAATTGCCCGCACATGCAGCAACTGCGAGTACCGCTCGGCATCAAATTCCGTTACCCGATACCCCCGGTTGGGGATCAACGTCACCACAGATTTTTCGGCCAGACGATCCAGTGCCTGGCGCACGTGCAATCGGGTGCAACCGTAGGCCTCCTCAAGATCGACCTGCTTCAGCCAGGCGCCAGGCACATAACGACCGCTTTCGATATCCGCTTCGATGAGCCTCGCGATCTCCTGCACGCGGATCGCCGATATCGCCGATCGCTTGGTGGTTCCAACTGTCTTCACGTCTTCCATGTTCTAACTCTTGTCGGTTTCCCGCACGCCGGCGGGCGCGCGTTGCGGGTCATACGGATGTGATTGGCCAGATCAGAGGGTGCAGCATCAACAGCGCAAAAAAATAATTTTGACATCGTTGACGGCTCCGATCTTTGGTGCCAAGATTGGCGCCAATTCTAGCACAGGGAGGATGACGTGTCTAAATGCCAACTCTGGCTGCGGCTGACATGCGTCGCAGCGGCCCTTCTCGGTCTCGGCACGACGGCTACCGGCGCGACCTTGACGATCGCGCTGAGTTCGACCGTGAATACGCTCGACCCCGAGAAGACGACTACGGTTGGCACCGATCTGAGCGTCATTTCTCATATCTATACGCCACTCGTGGAGCGGGGACCAGACCTGAAACTGCGTCCGGCGCTTGCAACCAGCTGGCAGGCAATCAGCGATAACGTCTGGCGTTTTGTGTTGCGAGACGGTGTCGCCTTTCCAGACGGCGAACCGCTGGACGCTGCAGCCGTCGCCTGGAACGTGAAGCGCATTCTGGATCCGAGGACCGGGGCGCGCAACAAGCCCTGGTATTCGGCAATCAGGGAAATCCGGGTAGTCGACGCGCACACGATTGACTTTGTGACTGACCGGCCGTTCCCGGCGTTGCCCGCGCAAATGGCCATGCTGTTCCTGCTGCCTCCTCGATGGAGCAGATCTCATAACCTTGCGATGAACGCAATGGGGACGGGGCCGTATGAACTGAAGAGTTTTTCGCCGGGTGATCAGATTGTTCTGAGCGCACGCCCGGACTACTGGGGCGACGCACCCCGGTTCGACAGGGTGGTCTTCAAGATTATTCCGGAGGAGTCTTCCCAGATCGCTTCGCTGCTGACCGGGGAGGTCAATTTCATTTCCGGCTTTCCTACTTCCGAGATTGGCCGCATCAATCACAGCGGACGGGCGCATGCCGACGCGGTGCCAAGTACGCGTGCCATGTTCATCCGGCTCAATGCACTGAAAGAACCATTTCGAGGCAATCCGAAGCTGTGGAAAGCCCTTAACTATGCGGTCGACAAAAAGGCAATCAACGATGCGCTGCTTGACGGAAAAGGGCAGCTCGAAGATTGCCAGATACTGTCTGACGCCTACTTCGGGTTTAACCCGGACCTGAAGCCGGTGCCGTACGACCCTGCGAAAGCGCGCCAGTTGCTGAACGAAGCCGGCTATCCCGATGGTCTCACGATCGACATGGAAGTGCCGACGGGGCGCTATATGCAGTCATCCGATATCGCGCAGGCGGTGGCAGCGCAGTTCGAAGAGGTGAACGTGAAGGTCCGGATGCACGAAATGGACTTTGGCGTGTGGATCAACAAATACCTGATTGGCCGGAATCTCGGGGTGGCGTCTTACACTGGCGTGGCATGGCCGACCCTCGAGGGAGGCAGCATGTTCGATCTGTGGCAGTCGAAGAACCCTCAGGCCTTCTGGGACGACGTCGCATATGACCGCGCAGTGCGGCTCGCGACATCTACCCTTGACGACGGCAAACGCGCCGCAGCGTACCGCACGATAAGCCGCGCGATGTGCGATGCCTCGCCGATCGTCTTCCTGTTCTTTACGCCCACGACGTATGCGCTAACGCCAGACGTGCGCTGGTCGCCTCGCGGAGACGACTGGGTACGCGCGATGGACATGGAGCCCCGCTAGTCTGGCCTGCGCGCGGCGAGTGAACAGGCATATCGAACGTCATGGAGAAGATGGATTGAACATGCACAAAGTGATTGTCCGCTGTCTTGAAGGTCTCATTGCGATATGGGGCGTGGTAACCATCGTGTTTATCGTATCGAGGCTTCTCGGCGATCCTGCCGTACTGATGCTTCCGCCAGGGGCAACCGCAGCCCAGCTTGCCGAGCTCAGAGAAAAGCTTGGCCTGCATGGGTCACTCCTGAGCCAATACGTCGATTTCATGAGGGCAGTGATTCGGGGCGACTTCGGTTCTTCGTTCCAGTTCGACCGCCCGGCGCTGAGTGTCGTGCTCGACCGCCTGCCTGCGACGCTATCGCTTGCATTCCTCGCACTTGGCATCGGCCTGTTCGGCGGGATGTTGGCGGGAACAGTCGCCGCGGTTAATCAAGGCTCATTCGCGGGTGGCCTGCTGATGATGCTGGCGCTGCTCGGGCAGGCGACACCGGCGTTCTGGCTGGGCGTGCTGCTGATCATGATCCTGTCTGTCAAGCTGCAGTGGCTGCCCGTCGGGGGTTACGGCCACTGGCAAAGTTTCATACTGCCCGCGATCACGCTTGCCTGCTTTACGAGTGCGAGTATTGCGCGATTGCTTCGGTCGTCAATGCTCGAGACCCTGACCGAGGACTTCGTCCGTACCGCGCGAGCCAAAGGCCTTCGGCCCGGACGCATTCTGATCTGGCATGTCGGAAAAAACTCGGTTTTGCCCGTGTTGACGATGGCCGGCATTCTCACTGGCGAGCTCCTGGGAGGCGCCGCCGTCACCGAAAGCGTCTTCAGCTGGCCAGGCGTAGGCCGGCTGATCGTGCAGTCGATCCAGGCAAAGGACTTTCCCGTCGTGCAGGCAGGCGTTGCGATCATTGCCGCAACCTTCATTGCAGTGAATATTCTGGTCGACTGCCTTTACGTCGTCATTGATCCGCGTGTTGGGAGATAGATATGTGGAGATGGGATACGGGCAGACTCAGGGCGCACGCTCTCGTTGCCTTCGGCTGCTCATTGATGTTGTTGCTGATCCTTGTCGCATGCTTTGGCCAGGTATGGGGGCTCCCCAATCCGAACAGGATAGATCTTGCTTCGCGGATTGCTGCTCCGACAGTGTCGTGGCACGGACCTGGTCTTCATCCTTTCGGCACGGACCAGCTGGGCCGGGATCTGGTGAGCCGGATCGTTGCAGGTAGCCGCATGACGTTGATGATCGCTGGTTGTGCAGTGGCACTGGGCGGCATCGTTGGCATTTCGCTGGGGCTCGTTTCCGGCTATTTCGGTGGCTGGATTGACAAGCTCCTGATGCGGCTGGTCGACATTCAGCTCGCCTTCCCGCTCATGCTGCTCGCCCTGCTGATCGTGTCGGTGAGTGGACCGAGCGTCACGAACCTGATTCTTGTCCTGTCCCTGACAAGCTGGGTCAGGTACACGCGAGTCATCAGAAGTAGCGTCCTCTCGATCCGGAAAAAGGAATTCATCCTGTCGGCGCACGCCATCGGCGCAGGGCATCTGCGAATCATCACCCGACACATTTTGCCTAACGTCCTTGCCTCGGCGCTCGTCGTCGGAACGCTCGAACTGGCGCGCACGATCGTGCTCGAAGCGGGACTGAGCTTTCTTGGTCTGGGCGTGCAACCGCCGGCTGCAAGCTGGGGACGCATGCTTGCTGACGGTCGGGTCTATATCGACAGCGCCTGGTGGATCATCACGATGCCTGGCATTGCACTCGTCCTGACCGTGCTAGGCGCCAATCTCCTTGGGGACGGCCTCCGGGAGCTTCTTGATCCCAGGAGGACACGAAAGTGAATCCGTTACTGAGCGTGAGCAACCTCACTGTGACCGCCGATTCCGCTGCCGGTCAGGCAACACTTGTGAACGGGGTGTCGTACAGCCTTCGCCACAAGGAAAAGCTCGGAATCGTCGGGGAGAGCGGCAGCGGAAAGAGCCTTCATCTGCTGTCGATGCTGGGACTGCTTCCCGGTTCGTCGCTCAGGGTCACGGCCGGGGAAGTCCTGTTCAAGGGAACCGATCTGCTGGCTTTGAAGGAAAAGGAGCTGCGGAAGATTCGTGGACGCGATATTGGATTCGTCTTCCAGGATCCGATGACGTCACTTAACCCCACGTTGACCATCGGACGCCAGATCGCGGAGAGTCTGTCGGCGCATCGCGACCTGTCAATGAGGCAGGCCATGTCGCTGGCGACCGACGTGCTTGGATCAGTCGGGATCAGCGACCCGAAGCGTCGTGCCAAACAGTACCCGTTTGAACTCTCGGGCGGGCTTCGCCAGCGCGCCATGATCGCCATTGCGATTGCGTGCGAGCCAGCCCTGCTGATTGCGGACGAACCGACAACCGCACTGGACGTTACGGTTCAGGCGCAGATTCTCGATCTGATGACAGACCTTTGTGACCGTCTGGGAATGGCGATCATCTGGGTGACCCACGACATGGGTGTCGTTGCGCAATTTGCCGAAACCATGCAGGTGATGTACGCCGGACGGATTCTGGAACGTGGGCCAGTCCCGGCACTGTTCGCCGATCCGCGTAACGCTTATACGTGGTCACTGCTTCGTGCGATTCCGGACGAAACACGCAAGCCAGGCTCCAGGCTGCGGTCAATCGAAGGTTCCCCGCCGAACCTGTTTGTAGAAAAGGAGGGGGATCCGTTCAGCAAACGCAATCCATTTGCCACGCCACGCTGCTTCAGGGATATGCCACCGCTTGCGCAGGCCGATGGAGCCGAAGCGGGTCATCTGGTCGCCGCATGGTACGACCTGCGCACGGCATTGGCCGGTAAGCATTCTTTTATTGGAGAAGCGGGATGATGGCTCCTTTGCTGCGCGTGAGCAACCTCAACAAGGTATATGGCGACAAACGGCTTCTGTTTCGCAAGCCTGGTGACGCTGTGCGAGCCGTGTGCGACGTATCGTTTGAGGTTGGCGTTGCCGAGACTTTCGGGCTTGTCGGAGAGTCGGGCTCCGGAAAAAGTACCGTCGGCAGACTCATCTCCCTGCTGGACACGCCTACGAGCGGGGAGATCGTTTTCGAAGGCAGGAGCATCTTTGAGCTACGCAACCGGGAGCTCCGCGCGTTTCGCCGCAAGGTCCAGATCGTATTCCAGGATCCGTACTCGAGCCTGAGCCCGAGAATGCGTGTGGGCGACTTTGTCGCCGAACCGTTCATTGTCCATGGCGTCACAAAAAACCGGCGCGAACTGGAAGAACGCGTTGCCAGACTCTTCAAGATGGTTGGTCTGGACCCCGTCCTCATGCGCCGGTATCCGCACGAGTTCTCGGGAGGGCAGCGGCAACGTATCTGTATCGCGCGGGCCATTGCACTCGAGCCATCGTTTGTCGTAGCTGACGAGGCGATAACGGCGCTCGATGTCTCGGTTCAGGCACAGATTGTCAACCTTTTCGAGGATCTGCGGGAACAGCTTGGATTCGCGTATACCTTCATCGCACATGATCTGACGATGGTGCGCTACCTGTGTCAGCGAGTGGCCGTCATGCGCCAGGGGCGGATCGTCGAAATGGGTCTGACCGAAGATGTCTTCGCCAATCCGCTTCACCCGTACACGCGGACCCTGCTGGCCGCCATTCCCCGCCCGGACCCCGCCCTGAAGCGTGCCAGATATTCAACGAGTACCCGCCCTGTTCCGGAGGCTGCAGAGAGCGATCGACTTGTGGAAGTGGAGGCGAATCACTTCGTCCTGGGCTCCCCATGTGATCCGCCGATGATGAATGTGGCCTAGTTATCCCATGAAAAACGGAAATATCCTTTCAAATCAACATTTAGGACAACGAAATGGAGACAAACCTTAGGAATCTTGCAGGCGTCATCCTTTTTGGCGTGACGTTCCTCGGCGCTGCTCGCGAAGCTGCCGCTCAAACCAGCGTGACGCTATACGGAAAAATCGTGACAGGAATTCTCTATACCAACGATGTGAAGACCAGTTCGGGATCAGGGGCCCGTATCGCCCAAGGTAGTCCGAATGGCAGTCGATGGGGGATGCAGGGTGTCGAGGATCTGGGCGGCGGTCTGTCAGCGCTTTTCGCACTGGAAAGTGGTTACGCGTTGAATGCGGGCACCTCGTCACAGCAAGGCCGCCTGTTTGGTCGACGCGCCTTCGTTGGGCTGGCTAGCGAGCGTTTGGGAACTGTGACGCTCGGGCGTCAATACGATCCGTTAGTTGATCTGGTTGGCCCGCTTTCGCTCACGGGAACCGAAGTAGGCGCAACCATCGCGGCCCATCCTTACGACAACGACAACCTGGACAACCTATTCCGGGTGAGTAACTCCGTGAAGTACGCGGTGAAGCTGGGAAGCGGATTTAACGCCGAGGCGTTGTACGGGTTTTCGAACAAGGCAGGCGGCTTCGCCAACAATCGGGCATATAGCGGCGCCATATCCTATCAATACAACGGATTCTATGCGGCGGCCGGTTACCTGCAGCTCAACAACTCCAGCGGGAGCAGTAGCGACCTTTCTGTTGCTGTCAGTGAGGCCCCGATTGCGGCGTCACGACAGCAAACTTTCGGCGGTGGCGTGAACTACAGCGTGGGCAATGCGATTCTCGGTCTCGTGTTCACTCAGAGCAAATTCGAGAATGCGTCAGCCGGTGTGTCAGTTACCAATCCCTCGTACTTCAAGTTGGGGGATTACGTGCGGTTCAACAATATCGAAGTTAACGGTCGCTATCAGCTTACTCCAGCGTTCAATATCGCAGCACAGTACACATATACCGATGCAAAGGAAACGGGGTTTCCACAGGGCGATTCGTCACCGAAATTCGATACTGCAACGGCGACGCTGACGTACGCGTTCTCGAAGCGAACCGATGTCTACTTGCAGGGCGCATACACACACATCCAGGGACATAACTTTCTGGGCGGCGCCTACCTCAACGTCGCAGGTGGCGCTTCGAGCACCAACACGCAAGCTGCTGTCGCCCTGGGTATGCATCATCGTTTCTGAAATATTCCGGTTGCGTGCAACTCCGCGCCAAAACCCGGAGGCATCTGCCTTCGCTTTAAGACAGTAGGAGCATCTGATGACAAATCTCGCAGTTGGTGGAAGTACTACGCAGTCGCTACGTATTGGCGTGGATTCCGGCGGCACATTTACCGATGTGACGATGTATAACGAGGCGACCGGGGAAATCTCGATCTGGAAGGTAAGCAGCACGCCGGATGATCCCTCCCGCGGGATCATCGATGGCGTCAAACAGATCCTTGAACGGTTTGCTAATAGCGCTGATGCGCAGGTTGTGTATTTCGGACACGGCACCACGGTTGCGACGAATGCCGTCATCCAGAAGCGCGGTGCTGTGACCGGCCTCATTACGACGGAAGGCTTTCGGGACGTTATCGAGATCGGTCGTCAGATC
The DNA here is from genome assembly GCF_900007165.1 of Paraburkholderia piptadeniae. GTDB lineage: Bacteria > Pseudomonadota > Gammaproteobacteria > Burkholderiales > Burkholderiaceae > Paraburkholderia > Paraburkholderia piptadeniae. The sequence goes on along the minus strand of NZ_CYGY02000068.1, from coordinate 99,354 downwards.
CGTCCGTCGCTCTACAACCTCAACGTATCGAGGCCGGAGGTGCTCGCGACGCGTGATAACCGGCATGAGGTTAAGGAGCGCATCACGTGGGAAGGTCTCGTTCAGACGGAACTGGACGAAGGCAGTGTCCGGGCGGCAGCCCGTCGGCTCAAGGATGCAGGCGTGTCGTCGATCGCGGTTTGCCTGATCAACAGCTATCGCAATCCTGATCACGAAAGCGCGGTCAAACGGATTCTCATGGAGGAGGTGTCGGAAGCGTTCGTGAGCATCTCGTCTGAAATTGCGCCGGAATATCGTGAGTTCGAGCGGACGTCGACTGTCCTGGTGAATTCGTATGTTGGGCCTATCATCCGCGACTATCTCACCCGACTCGCGCCAAAGCTTCGTGAGACCAGTGTGAAGGTGCGTCCACATCTCACGCAAAGTAATGGCGGCGTGATCTCGTTCGATCAGGCGCAACGTGAGCCGGTGCGGACGATTCTCTCCGGGCCCGCCGCGGGCGTGGTGGGCGCGAGCGCCGTGGCGCATCAGGCGGGCTTCGACAGGATCATCACGTTCGACATGGGAGGAACGTCCACGGACGTCGCGCTGATCGAGGGCGCCAAACCCCGTTTTGCAACGGAGACGTCGGTGCATGGGCACCCGATCCGTGTTCCGATGCTTGATATCGAGACCGTTGGTGCGGGCGGCGGCTCGCTTGCCAGCGTCGACAGCGGGGGGCTGCTGGAAGTCGGACCGGCGAGCGCTGGTGCATTTCCGGGTCCCGCCTGTTATGAGAAGGGAAACACTTCACCAACGGTGACGGATGCGAACGTCCTGTTGCAGGTACTGAATCCCGAGTATCTGCTCGCCGGGCGCATGAAAATCTCGCAGGCCGCAGCGCGCACAGCAATCGAGCGGCTCGCCGCCAGTCTGAACGTGGATGTGATGACCGGCGCGCAAGGCATCATCAGCATGGCGGTTGCCAATATGGTGAAGGCGGTCCGCATGGTTTCGGTCGAGCGCGGATACGATCCGCGAGATTTCACGCTGGTTGCTTTCGGCGGAGCCGGTCCTGTTCACGCGACCCGCCTGGCTCGCGAACTAGGCATCGGTACGGTGCTGGTTCCCAAGACTCCCGGGGTGCTCTGCTCATTGGGCCTGCTGCTCAGTGATCTCAAAACGAGTTTTTCCGTGACGAGACTTTGCACCTTGTCCGAACAGTCTGCGGCATCGATTGATGCCGCGTTCGAGGCGCTCGACGCGAAAGCACGCGCTTGGTTCGAAGGGGAAGAAGTGGAATCGGGCCGCCGCGTAACGAAATATTCCGTCGACATGCGATACGCTGGCCAGGGGCACGATCTCAACGTTGCCTGTCTGCGCTTGACGAGTGCCTCGCAGTTTGTGTCTGACCTCAGGTCCGGCTTTGAGCAACTGCATCAGCAGATGTACGGCTACACCGCGCCGGAAGAAGAGATCCAGATCACGACGTTCCGCGTGGAAGTCATTGCTGAGGTGGAGAAAGCGCCTCTCCTCTCCTGTCCGGACGCTGCCACGCCGGTTGAACAGGCGGTAGTTTCACGTCGTGACATTTACATGGAGGAGGCGGGCGGCTGGACCCAATGTCCGATCTACGACAGGACGGCGCTCGCGCCCGGGCACGCGGTGAGTGGCCCGGCAGTGATCGAACAGATGGACAGCACGACGCTCATTCTTCCTGGTCAGACCGCGACCGTGGACAACTTTCTGAACCTGATTATCAAGGGATAAGCGAAATGGACAATCACATTTCCGAACCCGGTTCCATTGCCAGTGCAACCGATTCGATCACCGTTTCGGTGATTGGCAGCGCCCTTGCTACCATCGTTGATGAGATGTCGCGTGTACTGGTGAAAGCCGGTTACTCGACGAGTATCAAGGAAAGAAAAGATGTATCGACGGCGATCATGGATCCCGGCGGCCTTATTATCGCGCAGGCGGCCCATCAGCCCGCACACCTCGGCTCGTTACTGGGTATCACGCGTCGGCTTCTTGAGACATACAGCAGGGAAGATATCCAGCCTGGCGACGTATTCATCGGGAACGACGCGTACGAAGGTGGCGGCACGCATCTGAACGACATCGTTTTCATCGAACCGGTTTTCATCGACGGCGAGATCCGTGCGTGGATCACCAACATTGCTCATCATGCCGATTTCGTCGAACGGGGCCACGCTCACATCTTCCAGGAAGGACTACGCATTCCGCCGGTGCGACTGTATGCGAAAGGTGAGTTGCAGAAAGAAGTGCTCGACCTGATTCTGCTGAATTGCCAGGTGCCTCGCGAGCGCGTCAATGATTTCCGCGCGCAAAAGGCCGCGAACATCGCGGGAATGAACCGCTTTGTGCAGTTGTGCGAGAAATACACCTATCCCGTCGTGCGCGAGGCGAGTGTTGCCATACTCGACCATACGGAGAAGCGCACCCGGGCCGGCATTCGCAAGATCGCGAATGGAACCTATTCATACGCCGGACTGCTCGACAGCGGACGCTATGATTCGATTCTGGAACTGAAGGTATCCATCGAAGTTCGGGATGAGGACATCATCATGGACTTCCGAGGCAATCCTTCACAGGTTCGTGGGCCGATCAACCTGACCTATATGGGACTGCTCGCAACGGTCTACTACGCTGTCAAGGTGCTGGTCGATCCGGACGTACCGGCCAATGCCGGGTTCCAGCGACCGATCACCGTGCTCGCGGATCCGGGAACGATTGTATGTTCGTCGGCGCCCGCCGCGGTCTACAGTCGCACGGACACGGCGGAGCGGCTGTGTGATCTGATCTTCAGTGCCCTGGCGCCCGCCGTGCCGGAATACTCGCTGGCGGCCAGTACTGGCCGTGGGCTTCTGACGCTCAGCGGTATCGACCCGCGCTCGGGGCGGTACTACGTGTACAACGAATCCATGGGGGGCGGTGAAGGCGCACATATGACCCGGGACGGTGCGACTGCCGTGCAAACCGCCGTATCCAACTCGCACAACATTCCTGTCGAAGTTGTCGAAGCTGAGTACCCGCTCCAGATCGTCTCATATGAACTGGCGACTGACTCTGGCGGTGCAGGCAAATGGCGCGGCGGGTTGTCCTATCGGCGCAAACTCCGCGTAATGGGGCATGAGGCCAAAGCGGCGATTGCGGGTAATTGTCTTCGCGAACCCTCGTGGGGGCTTGACGGCGGCCTGCCAGGCTCGCTTGGAGCGAGAGAAACCAGTGCCGACGTCGAACCGTTCGTTAACGGAAGAGGCGTTGTCAGCTCCGGCCAGACAGTGGCGTTCACACCTAGCGGCGGAGGCGGGTACGGCGATCCCCGTGATCGGGATCCGGAGCTCGTGAAGCGCGATGTGCGCGAAGGCAAGGTATCTCGCGAGGTTGCCAGGGAAGTTTACGGCGTGTCAGAGGTCTGAGCAGTCTGCGCATCCATAACGTTTGAATCGGGGCAAGGGCAGCGGGCGCTGCCTTTCACGATTCGAAGGGCGCATTCAGATCTTTTCTCAGTCATAGACCGACCCGGCACCTCAGACAGACCCGCGACGATCGATTGACAACGAAGAAGCGATGTTCACGCCTTTCCTGTCGGGAAAGCGTGCTTGAACATTTGTCGATTATCGCCTTTCTGAAAATCCCGCAACATAGCCGCCATCATCTCGGAGGAAGGAGGCGCGGCGATGAAGCGACGACCGACAGCCGTGTGCCCGGACGCGGACGGACTTATCGCTTGTGCTTTCACTGACGTAAGGACGCTTCGGGCACGTCCGTCCGTGCCGCGTCTTGGCTGATCTGTGCCGCCGGTTCGGGATAGGTTTGCCAGTGCCAATCCGCTGGGACCGCGCGAGACCTGCGCTTCGCGCAAAAGGTTGCCGATGGCAGCAGCCCGTTGGCGCTGCATTCCCGAATTTCCTCACCATACGTGTTGCGCGAGAGAGGCACAGCATCGGATCCAGTCGATGAGCACAGGCTGCGGCTAGCGCATCCGCGTACGGGATGATCTGCCTGCTACGGCTCATCGTGCGACATAAGCACGTTGCCACTTTCGGACACGGATCGCATGGTTGATTGATGCGTCGAAGCCGCAAGCCCGGTCCAACTAGGACAGACCTTCGATGATGCCCCCGGCTATCCGACATCTTTACATTGCAAGGAGCGAGCTATGCCTCTGATCGATCATTTGGACCACCTGGTTTTGACCTGCGTCGACCCTGATGCGACGAAACACTTCTACACGGAGGTGATGCAAATGCGACTGGAGACGTTCGGCGCTGGCAGGCTGGCGTTCCGTTTCGGAAACCAGAAGATCAACCTCCACGTGCGCGGCTCTGAATTTGAGCCCAAGGCACACGTGCCAGTGCCGGGCGCGCTCGACCTGTGTTTTATCGCAGCAGTGTCGCTCGACGAGGTGATCGCGCACCTACGCTCCGTCGACTGGCCGATCATCGAAGGTCCCGTCGAGCGCACGGGTGCGACACAAAAGATCCGTTCCGTGTACGTGCGCGACCCCGACCTGAATCTGATCGAGATTTCCGAGCTCCTGTAAAGGGGCCTGTCAGCGAACGAATCGCTTTTTATTCGCACCGTGGCATCAAGACCCGGGCTGCAGCGATCTGCTCAAAACAATGGAGACGCGCCATGAACAGTAACCCGTTCGGCCTGGGCGGGCAGGATCCCGCCCGCGCAATGAGTCAGGCATCGCACCTTTCGCCTGCAGGAGAGGCCCCGGCCGTCCAGGCTCGTGCAACAACGCTCAGTGACTTCATGGACGACATGCCCGTCGGTGCGCTGCATCGATTCGTCGTCCTGGTCATTGGCATCGGGCTGTTCTTCGACATGTACGAGATCTTTCTGGTCAGCTCAATTGGCACTGCGCTGCAGAATGAATATGGTTTGAGCCGGCACAGTGCCGACTTCAAGCTCCTGCTCGCGTCCGCATTCATCGGCATGTTTTTCGGTTCGTTTTTCCTCGGCAGTCTCGCGGACCGCATCGGTCGACGTAAGGCCTTCACGAGCTACCTCATCTGGTACAGCGCGTTCTCGCTTCTCGCGGCGTTCTCGGTGAACGCTGGCATGCTGGTCATCTGCCGCTTCCTCACAGGCGTTGGCGTCGGTGCGCTTTACCCTGTTGCGGACACCTTCCTGTCGGAGATCCTTCCGAAAGAACGCCGTGGACGGCTTGCTGCGTGGGCGTACACCACCTCGTATGTGGCCGTCCCACTCGTCGGGTTTCTCGCCGTATGGTTGAACCCGCTGCACTTCGGCACCATCGCGGGTTGGCGCGTTATTCTCGCTATCGGTTGCCTTGGCGGCGTGTTCGTTCTGTTCGTCCAGCGCCGTCTTCCGGAAAGCCCGCGCTGGCTCCTGGCCCGCGGTCGAACAGAGGAAGCGCATGCCGCGTTGCAGAGATTCGCGCTAAGTGCGGGCGTATCCGTGCCCGCAATCAGGGAAGAGGCGAAGAGCCATCAACACCCGCCCGGTTTAAGTGAGCGGATCGCACTGTTGCGCCGCGCTCCGTACGCAAAACGCTACTTCATGCTGGTCGTATTTCACCTGTTCCAGGCATTCGGCTATTACGGCTTCGGAACGCTGGCAAGTATAGTCGTGAAGAGTCGAGGCTTTGATGTAACGGATAGCACGCTGTTTATGGCACTGTCGTTCCTCGGGTACCCGATTGGCTCACTGCTGTCGATTCCATTGCTCAACTGGATCGAACGTCGGACGCTCGTCATCAGCGCAATCCTGTCAATCGCCGTTTTTGGTCTCGGCTTTGCGTACTCGGACAATACCGTGCTGATTGTCTGCTTTGGTGTATTGACGACATGCGCGTCAAACGTCTTCAGCAACGCATATCACGTGTATCAGGCAGAGATTTTCCCAGCACGGGTACGGTCGACCGCGATCGGCAGCACCTATGCGCTGTCACGCATCGTGAGCGGTTCACTGCCGTTCGTTCTGCTGCCCATACTCAACGATCATGGCGCAGGCGCGATGTTCGGCATCATCTCCGTTGCACTGACTCTTGTCGCGATCGTTGTACGCCTGTTCGGTCCAAGAACCACCCGTCGCAGCCAGAACGAAATCAATCCTGTATAGAGCTGTTTGAGCGAGGCCGGGATACACGCTTCAGTGCCCGAAGGCCTGCGTCTCATCGGGCACTGAGGTGATCCGGACTCGCCGTGAAGCGTCCAGCAGATCTTCGCTTGCGACAGGCGCATGGTGATCGCGGCCCGCAGTCCATTCATTCCATGATCGGTGAGACCCAATGGCGAATACTGGAAAATTGCTGCTGTTCTCCTGGCTTGTGTCAGTTCCGCGCACGCCCAGTTTGAGACAGTGCAAACAGAAAGTGGACGCGTGTCGGGCGGTCAGGGGATCGTCGGTCAGGGGGCTGCGAAAAGCCGCTTACCGGAACGACGAACTCGTGCTGGTCGTCCCTCGAGGGCACGATCTCGCATCGCGAGACGCTGTGGTATTCACCGACATCGTCGACGAGGAACTGGTCGGGACAAACGACGGCAGTGCGATCTTACGGTTACTGACGGATCTCGCGACTGCGGAAGGAACGATTCTGCGCATCGGCATCCAGGCATCGAGTTTTGAAGCCATCCTGAGTCTCATCGAGGCAGGTCATGGCGCGAGCGTCTTACCTCGCGCTGCGATATGCAGGAGTCTGGACGGTCGTCAGCTTGTTGCCGTTCCCATCCGTAACGTTTGCCTCGCGGAACGCGATCGCAGATCCCGGTATTGCCCCGGAGAGGTCCCGTACGGGGCGAGCGCCGCCCGCGAGGGTGCGCCAGCGTTTCCGCCTAAGAAAGGGTGCTTGAGGAATCGTCGATTATCAGCGCGGCAGAAATGCTTCAGGATGATCGCCATATCAGACGATGAACCTGGAGGCAAAAATGACGAGTCCGCTGTCTGGCGTACGCGTGCTGGAGTTGGGCCAGCTGATCGCTGGGCCCTTTGCAGGGAAGATGCTGGCGGAGTTCGGCGCGGAAGTGGTCAAGATCGAGCCGCCCGAAAAAGGCGACCCGCTCCGGAAATGGCGTCTGCTACACGACGACACGTCTGTGTGGTGGGCTGCGCAGTCGCGTAACAAGCAGTCGCTCACGCTTGATCTGCGCGCGCCCGAAGGCCAGGAAATCGTGCGGCGACTGGCGGCGCAGAGCGACGTCATCATTGAAAATTTCCGTCCAGGAACGCTGGAAGGTTGGGGACTTGGCTGGGAAGTCCTGCGGGAGATCAATCCCGGTCTGATCATGCTGCGGGTCTCCGGGTATGGGCAAAGCGGTCCGTATCGTGACCGTCCGGGCTTCGGCGTGGTCGCTGAAGCGATGGGCGGCTTGCGTCACCTGAGCGGCGAGCCGGGTCGTACTCCCGTGCGTGTCGGCATTTCAATCGGTGATTCGCTTTCGGCATTGCACGGCGTCATCGGCGTGCTGCTGGCTTTGCGGCATCGGGAGCAGAACGGTGGCGTCGGTCAGGTGGTCGACGTTGCACTGTACGAGTCCGTGTTCAACATGATGGAAAGCATGTTGCCGGAGTACGCGGTATTCGGCACCGTCCGTCAGCCAGCGGGCAGTTCCTTGCCCGGTATCGCGCCGACAAACGCCTACCGGTGCCGCGATGGCAAGTACGCGCTCGTCGCCGGCAATGGCGACAGCATCTATCGTCGACTGATGGAACTGATCGGGCGCCCGGATCTTGGCAACGATCCGGCTCTCGCACAGAACGACGGTCGCGTCAGACACGTCGAGAAGATTGACGCGGCGATCGGGGAGTGGACGCAGCAACGCGATCTTGACGATGTGCTCGCCGCGCTGAATGAAGCCCGCATCCCGGCCGGCAAGATCTACGACATCGCTGACATTGCACAGGATCCTCATTACAAGGCGCGGGAGATGATCCTCGATTCTGCGCTTGACGACGGCACGCCGGTCCAGTTGCCGGGTATCGTGCCGAAGCTGACCGATACGCCCGGGACCGTACGAACCCCGGCCCCGACGCTCGGTCAGCATACCGATGCGATCCTTGAGAAACTCGGCCTCGATGAGGCGACCCGCACCGATTGGCGTGCACGAAGCATTATCTAACGGAGACGTATCATGTCCGCGTCGAAGAAGCGCCTGTACATTCAGGAGGTCGCCACCCGTGACGGCTTCCAGAATGAGGCACAGTTTGTCGATACCGATCAGAAAATCGCGCTGGTCGACCAGTTGAGCCTGTGTGGGTACGCGAAAATCGAAGTGACTTCGTTCACTTCCCCGAAGGCGATTCCCGCGTTGCGTGATGCCGAGGCGGTGATGCACCAGATCAGGCGGCAACCGGGCGTCGAATACACCGTTCTCGTCCCGAATGTGCGTGGCGCCGAGCGGGCGCTGTCATGCGGGGTCGACGAGGTGAATCTTGTGATGTCGGTGAGTGAGAGTCACAACCTCACCAACCTGCGCATGTCCCGCGATCAGTCCTTTGCGCAACTGAGGGACGTCGTCTCGGTGGTGCAGAAGACGGATGTCGCAATCAATGTATCACTCTCGACGGCTATGGGCTGCCCGATGGAAGGCGACGTCCCCGTCGAGGAGGTCATCCGCTGGATGCACTGTTTTGCCGAACTGGGTGTGCGGGGCATCACGCTATGCGATACAACCGGGATGGCCTTCCCATCCCAGGTCCGGACGCTTTGCCGCAAGGCACGAGCAACGTTCCCCGAGCTCGAACTCACACTGCACTTCCACAATACCCGCGGGATGGCACTTGCGAATACGCTCGCCGCGCTGGACGTCGGTATCGACCGCTTTGACGCTTCGCTCGGCGGCCTCGGCGGCTGTCCGTATGCACCCGGTGCGACGGGCAACGCCTGCACGGAGGAACTGGTGCACATGCTGGAGCTGGACAGGTACGACACGGGTGTGAACCTGGCGGGCATCCTTGACGCATCGGCGCGACTGCCAGGCCTCATCGGACATGACGTGCCCAGCCAGCTGCTCAAGGCAGGACGCAGGCTTGACCTGCATGCCATGCCCAGCATCGGCGAGGACGGAAGGCCGGAGCAGCGTGCCGTGTGCCATTAACCGGAGCTCAACGACCAGCCGCAAGGGCCGCGCCAAGCGCGGCCCTTTTGCTTCAGCCCCCTGGCCCCTGACGGTGTCCCGTCGTGACTCGCGTGAGCTGTCCCAGGGTGTAAGCTAGCGGTGTTTCGTCCCCACCTGTACACGTTGTCCACATGGTCAATCCCAGTCATTTCGACCTGCAGTCGCTGCGGGTGTTTCTGCTCGTTGCCGAACACGGTAGTCTCACCAAAGCGGCTGAACACGGCCGCCTCACTCTGTCGGCGGTCAGCAAGCGGATAGCCGACCTCGAGAGCGTCACCGATTGCACGTTGCTCATCCGTCGTGCACGAGGCGTTGAACTGACCGCGGCCGGTCGCGGCCTGCACGAGCATGCGCTGCGCGTACTGACCCACGTAAACAGCATGGCCAACGAGATGAGCGATTATGCGATAGGAGTCCGTGGCCATGTGCGCGTCTGGGCGAATACCTCCGCGATCGTGCAGTTTCTGCCTGCCGATCTGGCGCGGTTCCTTGATGCCAATCGCGGGGTGAAAGTGAGTCTTGAAGAGCGTCTCAGCGGCGACATTGTCGATGCGGTCGTGACGGGGAAGGCTGAGCTTGGCATTTTTGCCGACAACGTACCCGCGCCCGGAGTCGAACGACGCCTGTACAGGCGCGACAAGCTGGTACTGGTGGTGCCAAAGGAGCATCCGTTTGCACAGCGGGACGTCATAGCGTTTGCGGACACACTCGATGAGGACTACGTCGGACTCAACGCTGGCAGTTCACTGCTTGCGCGGATGCGGGACGCAGCACTTGGGGCTGAGCGTCTGCTGAGACTGCGGATCCAGGTATCCAGCTTCGACGGGATTTGTCGGATGATCGAGACGGGGCTCGGAATCGGTGTGCTGCCAAGCCGTGCACTGAGGAAGGAGGTATTGAACGCCGGCTTGCGAGCAGTTGCATTGTCGGATGAGTGGGCAAACCGCACCCTCTGGATCGGCGCCCACGATGGTAGCTCGCTTGCTCCTGAAGCCGTCAGGCTCTTTGATTTCCTGTCGCAGTCTGATGGCGACGCAGGCTCCGCGACGCCATCAGAAGAATGAAGCATGCTTACCTAAGCTCAATGGCTCGCGGTAACGTGATGATGTACCCGTTCGTTGCCTGAGCTTATGTTCGATCTGTACATGGTCGGGTTGCCGCAGGTAATGCGCCTGACCGGTTCGACGGGCCGCGCGGCTCGCACCGAACAACGCCGGTCCGCTGGTAATCGTCAAATGCTCCGCAGCCGGTAGCAGAAGAGGCGAAGAGGCGATGTTCTTCCGCAGCCTCGTACATGGTGTTCCCCGGTGCAACGTAACGCAATATCGACGCCCCGGGTATCCTGGCGCATTGTGGCGCAACACTTACCCGGCGGTGTGGCACGACACCTCTTCCAGCGATTGATGCGATAGCCCGGCACACATGCGCGTGCACGGTCAGCATATCGAAAATCGTCGTTTGCACTTTGATGGTTTATTCCCATATAGGGTCCGCCCGTCGCTGGAGTTAGGGGCGAGCCTCACGTATACGGTCGGTCAGCCAGTCGCCGACCAGGCATCACGGCCGCATTACGTGAGTGGCGCGGTGGCAGGGTGGTATGAGCTGAGCAAACGCACGGGAGTGTACGTATATACCGGCTATCAGCATGCGTCGGGATCAACCATCGATCCGTACGGGAATGTTGTTCCCGCGACGACCTCGCTTGGAGATTCGGCCAGTTGCCTATCGTCAGCCGGAAGAAATCAGTTCATGACGAAACTCGGGTCTCTACAGCAAGTTCTGACGTTGAGTTGTCGACCGACAGGTCTTAGCCTGTCAATCGTACCCGAGTGCCTCGACGGCGCAGCCACCCCGCCCTGACGGTGACGAGGCAACGCCTCACCGTCAGGTCAGCAGGGTGGCAATCAATCGAGATCAGGCCCCTGGGCGAGTTGACGCCTGAAGGTCCGGTCGTCCAGGACGCGTTCCCATCGCGATACCACGATGGTGGCGATGCCGTTTCCAATGACGTTAATGATTGCCCCGCCTTCCGAAATGAAGCGGTAGACACCAAGAACAAGCACGAGTCCCGCGACGGGAAAACCGGGCACTGATCCCAACGTTGCCGCGAGTACGATGAACGCCCCGCCGCTCACACTCGCCGCCCCCTTGGAGGTGAGCAGGAGAACGAGCAGAAGCGTCAGTTGTTGCCAGATGGATAGTGGTGTATCCGTCGCCTGCGCGATGAAGATTGCGAGCACGGTCATGTTGATGCAGCTGCCGTCCAGATTGAAAGAGTAGCCTGCCGGGACGACAAGACCGACCACTGACCTGTCACAGCCCAGCTTCTCAAGTTTGTCCATCAGACGGGGCAGTGCTGACTCGGAAGATGAGGTACCCAGCACAAGCAGCAGCTCATCACGAATATAGCGCAGGAAGGAAAAGAGGCTGAATCCCGCGAGACGGCATACGGCGCCGAGGATGACGACGACGAATACGATGCCGGTTACGTAGTACGTGACGAGAAGCTGTGCGTAAGAGCCGAGTGAGCTGACCCCGTACCGGCCAATCGTAAAGGCAATCGCGCCGAAAGCACCAAGGGGCGAGACGTACATGACGATCTTCACCATGTTGAAGAACGTGCGCGATCCGACGTCGATCACCGCAAGGAGCGGCTTGCCGCGCTCGCCGAGCATCTGCAGCGCGAACGCAAAAATGATCGAGATGAAGAGCACCTGCAGAATGTCGCCCTCGGCGAAGGCGCCGAAAACCGTTGTCGGAATGATATGTGACAGGTAGCCGACTACAGTCTGGTCATGCGCAGCCTTTGTGTATGTCGCAATCGCCGACGCATCGATCGAGTGCGGATCGATGTGCATTCCTGAACCCGGTTTGAGCAGGTTGACGAAGATCAGTCCGATGACCAGCGCCAGTGTTGTCATCGCTTCAAAGTAGATCAATGACTTCACGCCGACCCGGCCGACGGCCTTGATGTCCCGCATGCTGGCAATGCCATGCACGACCGTGCAAAAGACGAGCGGTGCCACCATCAGTTTGATCAGCTTCAGGAAATTGTCGCCAAGAGGCTTCATCGCCGTGGCGGCCGCAGGATAGAAGTGCCCCAGTGCAATGCCGATGCAAACGGCGATGAGTACCTGCACATAGAGATGCTGATACCAGGGTTTCCTGATTCTCGGGGTGCTCGCGGCGGCGGGTGCCGGGTTGGGTGCTGTGTTCATTGATGTCTCCGTGTACTGCCTGTGTTATGACGGCAAAATGGCGCGGCAGCCGTCCGACGGACGGGTAGAAGCCTAGGGGATCAAGGTTGAAATCAGTGCGCCTGTGTGCGCATCAGGTTTTTCTGGGCCTGCGCATTCTCACGGCCAGGATGATCGCCGGAGACCCGATTGCCTCTCGTCACGAAGAAGAGAATGACAATCGCGAGAGCACCGAAGGCGGCAATCAGTTGCATGCCAGCGTCGAAGCTCCCCGTCGCATCCTTCAATACCCCGACAGCGTACGGGTCGACGAAGCCAGACAGGTTGCCGAGAGAATTAATCAGTGCGATGCCGGCCGCTGCAGTTGCCGGACCAAGCAGGCGTGGCGCAATGGTCCAGAAGACGGGCAATGCTGAAAACACGCCGAAGCTCGCTATGCACAGCAGGAAAAGCTTCGTGCCGGACCCTGTTACAAGGGTCGATCCGGCGAGACCCACGACTGCAAGGACGAGGGGAACAAGCAGGTGCGCACGCCGCTCCCCCGTCCTGTCTGAGTGCTTGCTGCAGAAGATCATTCCGATGGCGCCAGCCAGAAATGGCAGGGCGCTGACGTAGCCAACCTGGCGGATCGTCAGATCGAAGCCTTTCACAATCTGCGGCAGGAAGAAGCTCATGCCGTAGTTGAAGCCGGTGACACCGAAATAGGCGAGTGCGGTGAAGAGCACCAGCGGGCTTCGGAACAGCCCCAGGACGCTATGCTGAACGGCCGGTGCGCGGGAAGCCCTCTCAGCCTCAAGCGTGGAAGTCAGCCAGTTGCGTTCGTCGTTGCTGAGCCATTCGGCGTGTCTAGGGGAATCGCAGAGGATTTTCCAGACGGCGACGGCCAGTACCAGAGACGGCACCGCTTCGATGAGGAACATCACCTGCCATCCGGCGAGGCCAAACAGTCCGTCCAGCGACATCAGATACCCGGACAGCGGCGAACCGATCACGCTTGCGACTGGCATCGCAGCCATGAAACCACCGATGACTCGCGCACGATAGGATGCCGGTACCCACAATGTCAGGAAGAACACGATACCCGGAAAAAAGCCAGCTTCAGCAGCGCCCAGGAGAATGCGGACCGTGTAGAACGATGACGCACCCTGAACGAATGCCGTTGCTGCCGAGCAGAGTCCCCAGGTGAACATGATGCGCGCGATCCATCGGCGGGCTCCAACGCGTTCCAGAAGGATGTTCGACGGGACTTCGAATACAAAGTAACTGACAAAGAAGAGTCCCGCCGCCAGGCCGAAAGTGGAAGCAGAGATGCCGAGATCCCGATTCATGGTCAATGCCGCAAATCCGACGTTGACACGATCAAGGAATGCGACGACAAAACACAGGGTGAGTAGGGGAACGAATCTGCGCAGAACCTTGCGCATCGTTCGGGCTTCAATGTCGGGCATCATCGTCTCCTGTGATGCGTTAGGAAGGTTCTCGCGGCGTACGTAGCACCGGGAATGTGTTATCGGATGCGGCGGTTCCGGTGCGGAAGTGGTAACCCCGGTACGGGTGAGCGGAAACTGCGAATGCAGTCGTCAAGAAGGCAGCCGAGATAGGCCGTGCACATGTCCGGACCGCCGAAAGCAATGCTCGAGACGTTGCCCAGCCGTGAGTTGCCGGGCGTTTGCATGTCCGCATGTTCGAGCGTTCCGTCGCGAACGCCTTTGGTAATTCGCTCGATGTGAACGGGGTCGCCGTCGTCTACCACTGTTTGCACGTCGCCGTCCGGGCGCACGAGGAGCACCTTGTTGCTTGCGATGCAAGTCACCCAGAGCCCGCCGTGAGAATCAAAAGCCAGTCCATCGGGCAGATCTGCGCCATACAGTTGCGCAACGGTTTCGCGTGGCCCCAGTTGAGGCTGGTCTGCTGTTCCGTTCAAAGGGAAACGGCTGATACGCTGGGCGTACGTTTCATTCACGTAGACCCAGCGCCTGTCGGCCGTGAATGCGATTTCGTTGGTGTAGCCGAGGTCATCCGCAAGTATCCGTGAATCGTTGCGACCTATGACGGCAATGAAACCATCTCGCACCTTGTGATTCCACGACCTGCTGCGCGGTACGTTTCGCGTGCTGACCGTGAGCCACAGCAGGTCATGCTCGTCGACCATCACGAAATTGCTGGGCGGCAAGGCAACGCCGTCGATCGCATCGACTACGGTGGCCAGCCCACCCTGGCGGTCGATCGAGAAAATACCGCCGTACCTGCTTCCGAGGTCGGCGAAGAGCACCCGCCCATCGGGGGCAAGCGCGATGCCGTTAGGCACATAGCGCCTGTCGCCACCCGTACGTTCGACGTAGTGCGTCACGTCCCCGGTCGAACTGACCAGTGAGTATCCGCCGCTACCGTGGGCGGCGATCAGGGAGCCGTCGTCGAATGCAAGTACGCATTCGGGTCGCACGAGATTGCGCGCGACAACGTGAAGGTCGTCATAGGGAACACGAAAGTCTCCTGGGACGGGATAGGGCATCATTGACCATGTCCTCTTTATGCTGGCGGAAAGCCTGTATGCATATCTTGAGATAGAACACGGCCGCTGATAATCGCAGTTTTTTCAAGCACCCTTGCCGGCGTGGAAAGGGTGCACCCGCCTTGCTTCGGAGGATGGGGCAGCGCACGTCCGGCGGCTTCGGGCGGCGCGGTGTGCACTGCCACAGTCGACGGAAGATGCGCCGGCGTGGCCTGTGGGGCGGTAGGGCGGTAAAAAAAACCGCACCTTCGGTGCGGTCAACCATGTCAGCCTCACATGGGCCCAGGCGCTCTCACACACCCTGGCAAAAAATGTCCAGTCCGACGACCAGGAAAAAAGTCAGGGGCTACGCGGTGCGCGCGACAATGTTCCGCGGCGTGCCCTGCACGAATGCTGCGACGTTGTCCACCAGCTGGTCCGCGAGCGTCTGGATGGCCTCCTCACTTGCCCACGCAACATGTGGTGTGAGGATGAAGCCTGGATGATCCAGGATCGTGGCGAACGGGTGGTCGCGACGCAGCGGCTCCTCGGTGACAACGTCGAACCCCGCCCCTGAAATCTGGTTCGATTTCAAGGCCCGGACGAGCGCCTGCTCATCGACGAGGCCGCCGCGTGCGGTGTTCACCAGGATCGGCTTGCGTTTCATAAGCGCGAACTCGGCATCGGCGATGAGGTTGCGAGTCGAGCCGGTGAGCGGACAATGCAGCGTGATGATGTCGGATTCCTGCAGAACCTCCTCGAAGGGCGTGTAAAGGGGGCCCATGTCGGTGCGGCCCTTGTAGGCCGAGAAGAGAACACGCAGGCCTAACGCGCGCGCGATGTTTGCTGTAGCAGTGCCGAGCGCGCCGTCGCCCACGATCCCGATGGTCGAGCCGGCGAGGTCACGAATCGGAAAGTCAAAAAAGCAGAACTGGCCGGATTCGGCCCACCGCCCGGCACGTACGGCATCGCGGTAAGCCGCGAGACTGCGACGCAATGCGAAGATCAGGGCGAATGTGTGCTCCGGGACAGTGTGGGTCGCGTAGTTGCGGACGTTACAGACAGCGATTTTCCGCTCGGCGCATACGGCCAGGTCGACATTGTCCGTGCCGGTCGCAGCAATCGCGATGAGCTTGAGACTCGCTGCACCTGCGAGATCCTCCTTGCTCAGTTTCACCTTGTTGGTGATGACGATGTCTGCAGAGCGAATTCTATCTGCGACTTCGTTTGCGGCGGTCTTTTCAAAGACCAGCAGTTCGTGAGGGAAGGGAAGCTCCTTCAACCGGGTGGACGGAGGAATCGTCGCGCGGTCAAGGAAGACAATCTTGATGGGGGATGACGAATCTGACATGTGAGTCCCTTGCTGCTGTCCTTGCGGGAGCTGCGTATGGAAAGTATCCCGCTAGTTTGACGTAGCCGGAACGAGAGTTGGTTGACGGATCGTCAAGACGTGTGTCTCGGATGGAAAGTCGCGTCTCATGACCGTGACATGTGGCGACATCCGGTGAACCGCAGGCGGGTAGCCTGCTCCGTTGTGTTCGCTATAAAGACCGCGGCATTCTCGATAGCGAACTCGAGGGACACCGGCCCGGGCGCAATCGAGAAGCATCCGGCAAACCGCTGGGCTAGCGCCGGCAATGCATCGGGGTCAATGCTGCCCGAGATCAACGTGGAGGGGACGCCGGCATCGGAGGCTAGCATCGCCGCAATGGCGGGTGCCTTGCCGCGCAGCGATTGAAGATCAGACCGGCCCTCTCCGGTGAGGTGCCAGTCGGCGCCGCACAATGCTTCACCGAACTGCTGCGCTTCAAGGACTACAGTCGCACCGTTTTTGGCGGACGCGCCCAACAGAAGAAGGGCGAAGCCGAGCCCACCGGCAGCGCCGGCGCCGTGTTTCTGGGCGGCGCTGATACCGATCGACCGTTCCAGCAGATTCGCGTAGCGGGATATCGCATCGTCAATCGTGGCGAGCTGTTCCGGTGTTCCGCCTTTCTGGGCGCCGAAGATTGCAGCTGCCCCGTTGGGGCCGGTCAGAGGATTGTCGACGTCACAAAGCAGGATGATCTCGGTCCCGTCCAGCCGGGAGTCCAGTCCTGAGACGTCGACGTGGGCGACGCGGCCGAGTCGGTCCGGCAAAGGCTCAACAACGTTCCCCTGGAAATCCGTGAGGCTCACGCCCAACGCGACAAGCATTCCCGCGCCAGCGTCTGAGGTGCTGCTGCCACCCAGGCCGACATGGATCCGGTTGACACCCATGTCCAGAAGGGCAAGGATCGCGTCGCCGACGCCGAGCGTCGTACGCTCGCCAAGCGATACGGCCATCCCATCGCCATCTGTAATTCCGACGATTTCCGCAATCTCTACCACGCCCGTACCGTCCGGGAGGACAGCGATGCGCGCTGACTTGCTAACTCCCCGGGCTGAACGTACGGTCACCTGGTGTTCGATACCGCCGGCACTGAGCAAGGCGTCGATGGTTCCTTCTCCACCGTCTGCAATGGGTAGTTCAACAATGTCTGCGCCCGGAAGTACGCGTCGGATGCCAATCGACATCGAGCGCGCGACGTCTGGTGCGCTTAGCGATCCTTTGAACGAATCGGGAGTAAGGACAATCCTTGGTCGATCCGATTCCAGGGCTTCGCTAGGCGTACAACGGGTCAGGTCCATAGTCTTAATCATTCTGCGTTCGTCCCGTTCGCACCGACTGCATGCGTATCGGGACACTGCATAATCCAGGGGGCCAGGCAGGCGGCGAAGTGCGCCGCCACACGCGTCGCGCACTTCGTTCCCGGGCGTCAGTCTTCTATATACGCTGGCGAGGATGACACTGGGGGGCGCCGCAGTACCGGCCTGTGCGTTGCTATCTTCAACGTTGACGCGTGTTTTGATAATTGAAAGAACGTCAACAACCCTTTCCCGTTCAGCGAGGCACGTCACATACAACGACGGTGTTTAGCACAGGAGCTGGACGGAGCAGGATGCGCTTTTCCCCCGATATAGGAATGGTCAATATCCCGTAGTCAAAGAAAGTATTTCATGTGAGCAGCTGTGGTTGCGTACATTCGTCTCAAGCATATAAGCCCGTCCGGGCAACGGAGACAATGGTGTACCAGCAAATCTACGATCCCGTCGCGAATTCCAATCCCACATCCGCAGCTTTCGCTGCCAGTACCTCAAATAAAAAATAGCTGAGGAAGAAAAGGCCTGAGCCAAGTCCGAAGACGGAAGGACTGATGCCGATATCCCGATTCATCTGCAAGGCGGCGAAGCCTACGTTGACGCGATCGATAAACGATACCAGGTAGCAAAACATCAGAAACGGTACGAGGACCGTCGTCACGCGTCCCAGCGTGGCTTTGCCTACGCTTGTATCCATGCCGCCATGTCTCCTGTTTTGTCGGGCTACAGGTCCACCCGGGTCAGCAATCTTAAAAATATGTTAGCGTATACGTTGTTGCATGCGATATCATATTCGTACTGATTTTCACCTAGACGGGCAAGAGGAAAGCCAGATGGCGCCGACGAACACAATGTCCAGATTGGCCGAGACAGACGCGCTCGCAGGGAAGATGAGCGCTACAGCGTATGTGGTCATGAAACGCAGGATCCTGGACAACGTCTGGCCTGCCGGTTTCCAGGCGACCGAGGCCGACGTCTCGGAGGAACTGGGTATGAGCCGCACCCCCGTGCGGGAGGCCTTAATGAGGCTTCAGCAGGACGGACTGATAAAGGTCATGCCCCGTCACGGAATGCGGGTGCTTCCAGTCTCGCCTGACGACATGCAGCAGATTTACCAGATCCTCACTTCACTGGAAGCGACCGCCGCAGAGCTGGTCGCCGCACGTGGCCTGACGCGCGAGCAGCTGCAGCCGCTCATGCTCGCCACGCAGGCGATGGACGAGGCCCTCAAGCGCGACGATCTCGACGCATGGGCCATCGCAGACGAGCGCTTCCACACCCATCTGCTTGAACTCTGTGGCAACGAGATGCTTCGCGCCGTGGTGCTCAATTTCTGGGACCGGGCGCACAGGGCGAGGATGGTCACCCTGCGCATTCGCCCTAAACCCGTCCACTCCACAAAGGAACATCAGGCTCTGGTTTCGGCGTTGCTAAAGGGCGACGTCGGCAAAGCCGGTGCCATACAACGCGCTCACCGTGAGCGGGCGAAAGAGGAGCTCCTGGGGCTGCTGCAGCGGTCGGGACTCAGTTCACTGTAGTCGGTATTGAACCCACCCTATTCAACGAAGGATCGGAGACATGTCTGAAGTGAGCCCATCGGTATTCGAGATTGCCGTTCTGCCCGGCGATGGCATCGGCGTCGAAGTAACCCAGTCCTGTGTCGCGCTCCTCGACGCGGCCCAGAAGCAGGACAGGGGGCCCGTCCTCAAGCTGACCACTTACGACGCTGGGGCACAGCACTATGCGAAAGGGGGTGAGGCTTTGCCGGCAAGAACGCTCGACGCGGCGCGTAATGCCCATGCAGTGCTGTTTGGCGCGATGGGATGGCCGGACGTCCGTTACCCCGATGGCACGGAACCCATTCCGCAGCTCGACCTGCGGATGGAACTGGACCTGTACGCGGGTGTTCGACCGATCCGGTGGTTCGCCGGACTTCCCCAGGTACTCTCCAATGAGAAAGCGAGAGCGATCGACTTCGTGTTGGTGCGCGAACAGACGGAGGGTCTGTTCTATGCGCGTGGCCGCGGGGAAGTGACTGACGCGGGTGAAGCGTTCGATACGATGAAGATCAGTCGACCGGGCACCGAACGCGTAAGCCGGTTTGCGTTTGAGCTTGCTCAAGTCCGTCAGAAGCGTCGTGGAAAGGAAGCACGCGTCACCTGTGTTGACAAGGCAAACGTCTTCACGTCGATGGCGTTCTTTCGCGAGGTCTTCGATAGTGTCGCTAAGCAGTACAGCGGTGTCCGCTCCGATCATGCGTATGTCGATGCGATGGCATTGACGATGGTCAACAAGCCGTGGACGCTGGACGTTCTGGTAACCGAAAACATGTTTGGCGACATCCTCTCCGATCTTGCAGCAGGGCTCATCGGCGGAATGGGAATGGCGCCATCCGCAGACGTCGGTGACGAGCATGGCCTGTTTCAGCCAGCACATGGAACGGCGCCCGACATTGCCGGTTTGGACAAGGCCAACCCTGGCGCCATGTTCCTGTCGGGCGCAATGATGCTCGACTGGCTTGCAGACCGGCACGATCAACCGGATCTGGCGCGTCGGGCGCGCATGATCGAGACTGCCCTCGAAATGGTTCTCGCCAGGGGAGCGATCCGGCCAATGGAATACGGCGGAACGGCCGGTACAAAGGCAATGACAGAAGCCGTGATCGCAGCACTTCCGGAGGCTGCCAGGCAGTTGATCGAGGTCTGACGCGAGCCGCTCCTGACGGGTAGCTGGTCGCCGAACGGGCTATCCTGACGCGCTCTCGCTGGCATAACGGGGCAGACGCCAGGCGCTTTGCTCGGTGCCTGGCAAAGTGCTTCACCATGGTTCCCGACCACCTGTTAGCGGCGACATGCCGGGAGACCGTTCGCGGCCATTTGCGGGCCGGCCGCGGCAGGTTTACCGCTGTCGATCTGGCGCGTTCACGTCGGTTGAAGGATCCGTGTCCGCGGACACCTGCTGCGCCGGGGCGCATGCTTCGCAGGATCATCCAGGCATGTCTGCATCTTTTCTCCAATCTCGGACTGTACCCGCCCCTTCTTTCACGGGACATTGCCGCGGCTGTTTGGCCGGGCCATTGCCAGAACCGACACACCGATACTAATTATCGCAAAGCCTCTCTTTTTCGATCGAAATTTGCAGAACACGGCTCGTTGACGATATTGGCTATTGCCGCTCGCGACTACGCTTGTCGAAGGCAATGCAGTTGTGCAATGCCTCGCGAATCGGCGGGTCCGTCGATTCGGACACCAGTCACTCTATCGTGCGGACGATCATGCAACTATCTCGGTCAGTTCAATGGCTCGCGCTACTGGCGCTTGCCATCCAACCGCTCATGGCCCGGGCGGACCTCACAGTCAAAATCGGGCAGGTTTCACCGCTAACGGGCGAGCTGTCGCACATCGGCAAGGACGATGAAAACGGAGTACGGCTTGCGATCGAAGACCTGAACCAGCGCAAGATCCAGATCGGCGGTCAGCGCGTTACCTTTGTCCTCGACTCACAGGACGACGCAGCTGACCCGAAAACTGCCGTGACCGTCGCTCAGAAGCTGATCGATGATGGCGTATCGGGGGTCGTCGGGCACGCCAACTCGGGCACATCCATTCCCGCATCGAAGATCTATTCGGACGCTGGCGTACCCATGATCACGGAGTCTGCAACCAACCCGAAGCTCACGCAGCAAGGCTTCACGAACGTTTTCCGTATGGTCGCAAACGATGTCAGGCAGGGCTCCGTTATCGGTAGCTACCTCGTGCGCGACCTCGGCGCGCGGAAAGTCGCGATTGTCGACGACCGTACAGCCTATGGCCAGGGACTTGCTGACGAGGTCGAGAAGGCCGTCAAGGCGACGGGAGGCAGTGTCGTCGCACGGGAGTATGGCACTGACAAAACGACGAACTGGATGGCCATACTCACGACCATCAAGAGTCGTCAGCCGGAAGGCATCGCTTTTACTGGCGGAGACACCCAGGCGGCGACGTTCGTTCAGCAGGCGCAAAAGCTCGGACTGAAGGTGAAGCTCGTTGCGGGCGACGAGGCCTGTACGCCGCAGTTCATCAAGCTGGCCGGTTCCTCGATGAGTAACGATGTCTACTGCACGCTGGCAGGCGTGCCGCCGGCGAAGATGCCGGAGGGGCCGGAATTTTTCAAACGCTATCAGCAGCGCTTTGGCGTGCCGGTGCAGCTTTATGCCCCGTACGCCTACGACGCGGTCATTGCGATGGCAAGCGCGATGCAGGCTGCCGGGTCGACTGATCCGAAGGCGTATCTTCCGAGGCTTCGCGCGACAAGGGTAGATGGAGTAACCGGTCCCATCCAGTTCGACGAGAAGGGCGACATCCGCAACGGAGCAATCACGGTTCGCCAGTTTGAACCGGGCACCTGGGCTGACAAGTCAGTGGTCCGGTAGCGTCGCCGGGTCGTTCGGGCCTACCGGCACGTCCAGGCCCACCTTCACGCGGCTCATGCTAACCAGCGTCTTGAAACGCTTGACGTTGTTGTTGGAAAAAAACAGCTGCCGCGTGAGGGCTGTGTATTCGTCCATGTTGCGCACCGTCAGGATCAGCACAAAGTCTGATTCGCCCGCTACGTAGTAGCACTGCTGAATCTGCGGACATTGGGCGAAGGTGCGCTTCGTCGAGTCGAGCAGGTCAATCTGCTCGCTCTCGACCTCCACCATCGCGATGATGGTAAGTGCGAAGCCCACTTTTTCGGGCGCGACGACCGCGCTGTAATGATGAATCACCCCTTCATCGGAAAGCCGCCGCAGCCTTCGATTGACCGCCGCGGTGGACAGATTGACCCGTGCGCCGAGTTCGTTCTGCGGAGTCTGCGCATCACGCTGGACTTCCATCAGCAGCTTGAGGTCGAAGTCATCCAGGCTCATTGTCATGATGTTGCGATCAGTAGTTCGAAACGGAGATATTTTTGCATAATCCCGCCGATTTTCGAGACTATTTCTACCTTCTCAAACAATATGATTTCATCAATCCCGAGCTGCGTTGCCTCTGGGCATAGGTAACCGGGTCTACCGGGCCGAAGCCGACGGCGCGCGGATTCCGGGCCGTTGGCGCCAGCGCTCCGCACTGTACTTCATACGCAAGGACGTCCCACATGGAAAGCACGCTGCAAGATCAGTTGAAGAGCTGGCGTCGATATCTGCATCAGAACCCCGAGACGGGCTTCGAGGAAATCCATACCTCCGACTACATCGCAACAGTACTTCAGGCTCTGGGCCTTGAGGTGCACCGGGGTATCGGCGGAACCGGCCTTGTGGCCAGTCTGAGTGTCGGTGACGGCAAGCGGGCGATCGGGCTGCGCGCCGATATGGACGCACTGAATATCGCGGAGAATGCGCCGGGCCGGACGCACATCTCGCGCACTGCGGGAAAGATGCATGCATGCGGGCACGACGGCCATATGTCGATGATCCTGGGCGCAGCCAGGCTTCTTGCCGAACGCCGCGACTTTGACGGCACAGTACGCTTTATCTTCCAGCCGGCCGAGGAGCATGGCCGCGGCGCGAAGGCGATGATGGCTGATGGGCTGTTCGAGCGATTTCCCGTCGATGCCATCTTTGGTGCGCACAACATGCCGGGGATGCGCGCGGGCACGTTTGCAACGCGCGCGGGCGGCATCATGGCCAGCGAAGACAACTTTGTTATCCACGTCAAGGCGCGCGGTACGCACGCTGCACGTCCGCACATGGGTGTCGATCCGATCGTGATCGCGTCACAGATTGTTCTTGCCCTTCAGACCATCGTTTCGCGCAATCTCGATCCGAGCCTGCAGGCCGTGATCTCGTGTACGGAATTCATCACCGATGGGATCAGAAACGTGATCCCGTCGAACGTCACCATCAGGGGCGACACCCGCAGTTACTCGCGCGAGGTTCAGACGATGCTGGAGACGCGCATGCGGGAGGTGAGCGAAGGAATTTGCCGGACGCACGGTGCAGAGTGCACCTTCGAATACACGCACGAATTTGCGCCAACCGTCAACTCCGAGCAGTTCCTTGCCGTTGCAGTGCGCGCCGCTAGCAATGTCGCGGGTCCCTCGAGCGTCGACGCCAACGTCCAGCCGATGATGATCTCGGAGGATTTCGGCGCATTTCTGCAAGCTGTTCCCGGCAACTTTATCTTCATCGGCAATGGCGAATCAGCGGAAGAGGGCGGCATTCCCCTTCACAACGCAGCTTACGATTTTAACGACGACATATTGGCAACGGGCGCGCGCTATTTCGCTGAGATTGCCAGGCTCGAACTGCCTGCCAGTTAACACTGGTGACATTCATGAGTTCCCCTGTCTGAATTTACCGCTATCCCTCTGTGACAAAGAGAAGCAAATGAACACTTTTGTACCTCCATCCCTGACGCTCGACGGCAAGTTACTGATTGAGCAACTGCAACAGCTTGGCGAACTCGGCACCGATCACGAAGTGGGCGGACGCACCCGCATTGCACTCACAGATGACGAGCGGGCGGGGCGTGACCTGGTCGTCAAATGGATGCGCGAACTGCACCTTGACGTCAGGATTGACCGTATTGGCAATATTTTTGGCACGCTCCGTTCCGAGTCGGACGATGGTACCGAGCGACCCCTCATGATGGGTTCCCACATTGATACGGTGAAGAACGCCGGTGCGCTCGATGGTTGTTATGGTGTGCTCGCCGGTCTCGCGGTTGTTCGCGCGTTCCGTCGGGCTGACGTTAAACCGCAGCGTTCGATCACGATTGGCGCATTTACCAATGAAGAAGGTATCCGCTATCAACCCGACATGATGGGTTCGCTCGTCTACGCTGGTGGCCTGGCGGTGGACGCGGCGTTGAACACCGTAGGGATTGATGGCACCCGTCTCGGCGACGAACTCGAGCGTATTGGCTATGCAGGTGACCTGGAGCCAGGCTCGATCGTCCCGCACGAATATCTCGAGCTGCACATCGAGCAGGGACCGGTTCTTGAAGCGGAAAACGTCCGCATCGGTGTGGTTGAGAATCTCCAGGGGATTTCCTGGCAGCAGGTTACCGTCCAGGGAAATGCCAATCACGCCGGTACGACACCGACCCGTCTGCGTCACGACGCCGGCTGGGTGGCTGCTGCCGTCTCGACCTTCCTGCGAGAGCTGGCCGTCGCGACGGGGACGACGCTTGCCACGATCGGCATGTTCCGCATTGAACCGAACGTCATCAACGTGATCCCGCGCAAGGCGGTGTTCACCGTCGATCTGCGCGATCCGGACGAGCAGCGCCTCCAGGATGCCGAACGCCGCCTCGCCGAATTTCTGGAGCAGGTCGCGGTAAAGGAAGGCGTGAAGATCACGACTGAGCGCCTGGTCCGGTTCGAGCCCGTTGTGTTCGATGCAGGCCTCGCGGATGCCATTGAAGCATCGTCGGCGCGCCTGGGCTTCACTCATCGCCGGATGACGTCCGGGGCGGGGCATGACGCGCAGATGATTGCGCGAATGGCGCCCGCCGCGATGATATTTGTACCAAGCCGCGGCGGTATCAGCCACAACCCGCGCGAACACACTGACGAAGGGCAGCTCATCGACGGCGCCAATGTCCTGCTGGATGTGGTGCTGAACCGTCTTTCAACGAAGTGAACACACCACTTCCCGCCAATTCATATCGTCTTTCTGGAGTGCAACGGCTATGTTGGTAGCAAACCCGCGCGCAACGCGCGCTCCGTATTCCCCTGACTTGCAGCACATCCTGAGTATCGAGAAGGCTGAGGAAAGCCGCGCCTGGCTTACCCGCTGGGACAAGATTTCAACTGAAGCGACTCCGCTGCGCGACCTGCCAGGACTGGCGAAGCAACTGAACATTGGCACGCTCAGCGTCAAGGACGAGTCCGCACGGTCCGTCCTCGGAAGCTTCAAGGCGTTGGGCGCGCCGATCGCGCTCGTCCGTCTGATCCTGAGGTTATGGCCCGATCATGGACTGGATGCGCGCGGCCTGTTTGAAGGACGTTACCGCGACCTGTTGACCCATTTTACGGTCGTCAGCGCGACAGACGGCAATCACGGTAAAGGACTGGCCGCGGCCGCGCAAACCCTCGGGTGCCGTTGTGTGATCGTACTGCATGCGAATGTCAGCGTGGAACGCGAAGAGGCGATTGCGCAGTACGGTGCCGAAATCGTACGCATCACTGGCAATTACGATGAGTCGGTCGCTGAAGCCGCGAGGCTTGCCTCCGTGAACGGATGGCATGTTGTCTCTGACACGTCTTATGACGGATACGAAGAAATCCCGCGCGATGTCATGCAAGGGTACGGCACGATTGCAGCGGAGATCGTCGAGCAGAGCGATCGCCATCCGCAGA
The DNA here is from genome assembly GCF_900007165.1 of Paraburkholderia piptadeniae. GTDB lineage: Bacteria > Pseudomonadota > Gammaproteobacteria > Burkholderiales > Burkholderiaceae > Paraburkholderia > Paraburkholderia piptadeniae. The sequence continues at coordinate 73,570 of NZ_CYGY02000068.1, read as the reverse complement.
AGCCGGCTTTCACGCACGTGTTTCTGCAGGGCGGCGTCGGCGGACTCGCTGCCGGGCTGCTCAGTTATTTCTGGGAGTTCCATGGCATAAACCGCCCACGATTCATCGTGGTCGAGCCGCAACAGGCTGACTGTCTCTATCAGAGCGCATTGGCTGGCCGCCCTTCGCGTGCGACGGGATCCGTCGATTCGGTGATGGCGGGGTTGGCTTGCGGCGAGACGTCACCACTCGCGTGGAAGTTTCTGCAGCCCGGTGCGGATGACTTCATGACGATCACCGATGATGACGCCGTCCAGGCAATGCGTGTACTGGCATCGGGGAGCGAGACGGATGTGCCAGTCATTGCTGGCGAGTCTGGGGCAGCAGGTCTTGCCGGCCTCAACGTCCTGCTGGAGGACCCGAACCTCGCTCACAAGGTCGGGCTCGACCACACTTCGCGAGTGCTGGTCATCAACACGGAGGGTGCGACTGCGCCCGCGACCTACCGGGAGCTTGTCGGCGAAACCGCCGAATCTGTTCTCGAGCGTCAACTGGCCTGGAGTGCCAGGGCGACGGTGTGAGTGACGTGCGCCCATCGTGGCCGGAAGCACGATCGGGGCAGTCATTGTCGTCGCAGATAAAAGTGCCGCAGGGACGAGACATCGCCCTGCGCCACAATACAAGGAGACAAAATGAAGGAACACGTTAACCGAACTATCGGTCCCGTTGCGTTGCTGTTTACAGGCCTGGGCTCCATCATTGGATCGGGCTGGTTATTCGGGGCCTGGCATGCGTCGAAGATCGCCGGGCCCGCCGCAATTCTCGCGTGGGTGATCGGAGCCGTCGTCGTCCTGGCGATTGCGCTTACCTATGCGGAACTCGGCACGACGTTTCCCGAATCGGGCGGTATGGTTCGTTATGCCCGCTATTCGCATGGCTCGCTTGTAGGCTTTATTGCTGCATGGGCGAACTGGATCTCGATTGTGTCGGTCATTCCGATCGAGGCCATCGCATCTGTTCAGTACATGGCCTCATGGCCCTATTCCTGGACGCGCGCGTTGATGGTCGGAGAGGATCTCACAACGAGTGGACTGTTGATCAGCGCACTGCTCGTCGTGGTTTATTTCGTGTTGAACTACTGGGGCGTGAAACTGTTCGTCAAGACGAACACTGCCATCACGATATTCAAGTTCCTCGTTCCCGCTGCGACGATTGCGAGCCTGATCTGGTCGGGCTTTCATCAGGATAACTTCGCGTTCGGCGCCAATGGGCAGTTCGCCCCGTACGGATGGTCGTCAATTCTGACAGCGGTTGCAACGAGCGGTATCGTGTTCAGCTTCAACGGATTTCAAAGCCCCGTCAGCCTGGCAGGTGAGGCGCGAAACCCGTCGAAGAGTATTCCATTTGCCTTGATCGGTTCAATTCTGCTTGCACTGGTCATCTATGTTCTGCTTCAGGTTGCGTTTATCGGTGCCGTAAGCCCCTCCCGCATCGCGTCGGGATGGCACGGGTTGAATTTCTCGTCACCATTCGCCGAGCTGGCCATCGCCCTGAACCTGAACTGGCTCGCAGTCCTGCTATACGTGGATGCATTCGTTAGTCCGTCGGGAACCGGGACCATCTACACGGCAACGACGGCTCGCATGATCTACGCGATGCAGCGCAACGGGACCATGCCGGGTATCTTTGGCACGGTGCACCCGATCTATGGCGTGCCCCGGGCCGCCATGTGGTTCAACCTGGCCATATCGTTCGTCTTCATGTTTTTCTTCCGGGGCTGGGGTACCCTTGCGGCGGTGATCTCGGTCGCCACCGTCATCTCTTTCCTGACCGGGCCCGTCAGTCTGATGGCACTTCGCAAGCATGCCGTCGATCTGCCGAGGCCGCTGCGGCTTCCAGGCATGTCACTGGTTGCACCGTTCGCGTTTGTCTGCGCCTCGCTGGTCCTTTACTGGGCCTGCTGGCCGCTGACAGGACAGATTATCCTTCTGGTCATTGCGGCTTTGCCGATCTACTTCTATTACCAGTCCAGGAGCGGATGGGCAAGCTTCCGGTCCGAAATGAGGTCTGCCTGGTGGATGCTCCTGTATCTGCCGGCAATGGCGGGACTCTCGCTTCTTGGCGGACGGGACTTTGGAGGTCTGGGAATTGTCCCGGACGGGGCAGACCTCGCCTGCGTCGTCGCACTCTCCCTTGTCTTCTATTACTGGGGCGTCAGAAGCGGACAGCGTACGCGCTACCTGGATGAACGGGTGACCGACGCGGCCGCGGAGTCGCCCGATGAGTTTGCGCAGACAGTTCTCGAGAAGGCTGGCTAGCAAGCAAGGCGATGGGGGTCTGGGGAGGCCCCTCTATGTCTGGTTGTCGCAGCGTTTGGTCATCGCTTCATGTTGCGCCGGTTAAAAGGCGTCCGTTATAGCGGCTGCGCCGGGTCGTCCCCGGTCGCTTCCTGCCAATAGAACGCCTCGACATGCCCAAGGTGTTCCAGCATCGCCCGTTCGGCCCGATCTGGATCTCTAGCCGCCACCGCGTCGTAGATCTTTTTATGTGCCGCGTGGGCTGTCTGATCAGCGTCGTGCGCGCGTAGGGAATCCGTCGATCCATGGCGTAGTCCATACACATTCCACGAATCTTGTTGCCCTGACGCTTTCGGGAGTGTGGCGTGAGCAGCACGTCTTGCCAGCGATCACGCCGTATTACGTGATGAAAGTAGGCTACATACCGCTCATTCCATACTGCAAACTTGGAGACCAGCGTGTTGCGGAGCGGGTTCGCGCCCTGGCAAACGAGGTCCGCGGTGTGCTACTGGAACGCCTCGGGCCGATGGTATGGGGTGCTAGCGTTTCGCAGGCGGCGTGGGCGCTTGAGGAACTTGAGGAAACCGCACGCCTCTGTCTGATGACGACACCGCGTCCCGAACCGCTTGGCGACGCCCAGATCGAGGAACTTCGCGCGACTTTCGGCGCGAAATGGTGACGGCGGCTTGCATGACGCCCGGTACCATCGAGGAGTTTCATTTCTGTCGGCGAGGGACCGCGAACCACTGTCCGGATGGGCGGAAGCGTTGCGCGTACATCGGGCAGTTTAGGGCTGCCTGTCCGCTGTAGCCGACCTGGGCGTCTGAGCGAACCTTAACCGGGTCAACTGCTCGGTCGCATGGGCAACGAAATCTGCGGCGTTCCTTATCGCGACATCCAGTGATACAGGACCTGGTGTAACCGAAAAGCAGCCTGCGAACCTGTGTGCAAGTTCATGCATAGCATCGGGATCGACGCTTCCGGAGATGAGCGTTGTGGGAACGCCGGCTTTGCTTGCGCGCAGGGCCGCGATCAACGGTGCCTTGCCGCATATCGATTGAAGATCCGAGCGTCCTTCTCCGGTGATATGCCAGTCTGCGTTGCTGATGACACGATCAAAGTCTTGCGCGCCCAGAACGACGGTAGCGCCGTTTCTTGCGGAAGCGCCGAGGAGCAAAAGTGCAAACCCCAGTCCCCCAGCAGCGCCGGCGCCTTCAAGGGTGGCCGCGTTTGCATTGAAGGCCTGCTCCATCGCTTTCGCGTAATGGGAGACAGCCGCATCGATTTCACGGAGCTGGTCGGGGCTTCCCCCTTTCTGTGCGCCGAAGATCGCTGCGGCACCGTTTCGACCGGCGAGTGGGTTGCGAACGTCGCACAGAAGGATGATTTCGGTTTGCGCAAGCCGGACATCGAGTCCCGAAAGATCCACGTCGTGTACGCGATCGAGTTGTCCGGGTTCAGGGGCGACGGGATGACCGTTGGCATCGACCAAGCGTGCTCCCAACGCCTCGATCATTCCCGCTCCGCCATCCGAGGTGCTGCTGCCACCCAGTCCGATGTAGATTCGCTTGACACCCCTGTCGAGCAGGGCCCGAATGCCGTCACCCACGCCTCGTGTCGTACGGTTTTTCAGGGGCACACTCATACCGGCCGGATCGGTGATGCCAACGATCGCTGCCACCTCGAGAACGCCCGTCCCGTCTTCGAGGATTGCAACAGGAGCCATCGCCGGCGTGCCCGAGGCAGATCGAACGGGTACCGGATACTGACGGCCTCCCGTGCCGACCAGCGCATCGATCGTGCCTTCGCCCCCATCAGCAATCGGAAGCTCTACGATGTTTGCATCGGGTAACACGCGGCGGATTCCAGAGGTCATCGCGCGGGCGACTTCCCTGGCACTGAGCGACCCTTTGAACGAGTCGGGTGTGAGGACAATTTTCACTCTGGTGGCGTAAGCGGAACCGGCGTGCATAGGTTGAGTCCTTTAATGTATGTTTCCATCAGCTGTCTGGACCGTGTTCGCGAGTCACCCACGCAAGATGCAGGAAACGGCCGTCGCCGACAGCGTGCTTTGGCGGATGCTGTGCTTCGAGCGCAAGGTGGCAAGAGCGCACTTACGTCGTTATGCCGATGTGGACGAAGCCGATACCCTGCAGCCGTTTCGTCCGACATCGCGTTGACGCCGCCGCGCTCTTCCCGCCATTGCCCCATTGCCCCTTTTCCACGAAAAAAAACCGCACCGTGGGTGCGGTCAACCATGTCAGCCTCACATGGTCCGAAGCGCTCTCGAACGCCCCGGAAAACAGCTCGCTGAACGATCATGAAACCATCGGAGCAGCGATCATGAAGTCCGTGTGACCAGATTCCGCGGTGTGCCTTGCATGAAGGCGGCGATGTTGTCGATCAGCTGATCCGATAAGGTCTGGATGGCCTCTTCGCTTGCCCACGCAACGTGGGGCGTGAGAATGAACCCGGGGTGGTCCAGGACCGAATTGAACGGATGATCGTTGCGAAGCGGCTCTTGCGTGAGAACGTCGAAACCCGCACCTGAAATCTGGTTCGATATCAAGGCCCGAACCAGCGCCTGCTCGTTGACGAGACCGCCACGCGCAGTATTCACCAGGATCGGCTTGCGCTTCATCTGTGCGAATTCGGTATCCGAAATGAGATCGCGGGTCGCGTCCGTCAGCGGGCAGTGCAATGTAATGATGTCCGATTCCTGCAGAATGCGCTCGAAGGGCGTATACAGCGGACCCATGTCGGTGCGGCCCTTGTAGGCAGAAAAAAGAACACGCAGCCCCAGTGCCCGCGCGATGTCCGCCGTCGCGGTGCCGAGTGCGCCGTCACCCACAATCCCGATAGTCGAGCCGGCGAGGTCCCGGATCGGAAAGTCAAAAAAACAGAACTGCCCTGACTCCGCCCACCGCCCGGCACGCACAGCATCGCGATAGGCGGCCAGGCTGCGGCGCAATGCGAAGATCAGGGCAAAAGTGTGCTCCGGAACGGTGTGGGTTGCGTAGTTGCGCACATTGCAGACAGCGATGTCGCGGTCGCCACAGACCCCCAGGTCGACGTTGTCTGTGCCGGTGGCCGCGATTGCGACAAGCTTCAGGCGGTTCGCCCAGGACAGATCAGCTTGCGTCAGCTTCACCTTGTTCGTGATCACCACGTCGGCGTCGCGAATTCTTTCACCGACCTCGTCAGATGAGGTTCTGTCGAACACCTGCAAGTCATGCGCGAACGGGAGTTCCTTCAGCGCGATGGATGGCGGAATCGTTGCGCGATCGAGGAACACGACCTTCAACGGGGATGTGGTAGACGACATCGTGAGTTCCTGTTTGTTGCCTTCACTGGCCACAGCCACGACGATCCGTGGCAGTGGTGCTGATACTGGTCCCAGAGGAGTGCACCCGATTCACTCGATGTGCTCTTCTTCCTGACGTTGGTTTGCAAATCAATCGCAACTACCGCGAAGGCCTGTGTCAATGCGAGACCTTCATTTCTCGCTGTCGATCAGACGGTTGGTGAAGCGTCAGGCTCCGTTTCTGGGCGGTCAGTCGAATCGCCTTCCGTTCAGGCGCCCATGTAATCCGAACGGGCGCAGGTTTCTTCGCAGCGATCTGCTGAGAGTGTCCGCGTCATACGCGCCCCGGCCGTTTCGAGTCTTCGACCGGACTGGCGGGGCAGACGCAGTTCCTTTCAGCGTGATTCTGACCACAACCGATGCGGCGATGATCCGTGATTTCACGGATCATAACACCGTTATGAAAATTTGAGTGATCGAATGAAAACACGTACGATGCATGTCGGCGTTGCGAACTCCGGCTTGCGCAACGGTATCTTTTCCTCGACTCATCATCAAGACCAGGAAGGAATATTATGGAATTCGAAGGAACATCCGTTGCGGTTATCGGAGCTCATGCAGGGACGGGACCCGCCGTAGTCAAAGCATTCGTGGAACAGGGCGCAAGGGTGGCGGTCGGCAACATCGCGAGTCACAACCGCGCTGCAGCGGCACTGGCGGGTGCGGTGGAATTCGACATCGACCCGAGCGACACCTCTTCTATCGTCCGTTTTTTCGATCAATGCGAGACTACGAATGGCCCGGTCGACGTGCTGGTGAACGTAGCGCCGCCCATCACCTCGGGCAATGCGCTCGACTTCACGGCGAAGGACTATCGCCGGGTTGTTGAGCAGGAACTGATAGCGCCGATCCTCTGTGCGCAGGAGGCCGCACGCCGCATGGTGCCGCGAGGGTTCGGTCGGATCATGTCCTTTATCTCGATGTCGGGAAAAACGGGCGTACATAAACACGTTGCGCCCTTCGCGGCAGCTAAGGGCGGCCTGGTCACATTTTCACGCAGCCTGGCTGCCGAACTCGCCCCCACCGGCGTCACTGTGAACGTGCTTGCCACAGCGCTGTTCGATGTGCAGATCGCGTCGATGCGAAACGGCGCGGAAGCAATCAAGGGTATTCCAGTGGGCCGCCCTGGACGCTCGGAGGAAGCGGCGCATGCTGTGCTCTTTCTCGCTTCCACGAATGCCGGTTACGTGACGGGAGAGACACTCAATCTCTCCGGCGGTCGCTTTATGGACTGAGCCGGGGCCGCGACCTTGAGGAGCAGGCAGACGTGCCTGCCGTTCACAAAATCGCGGATGTCGAAACGTTGATGTTTTTCGTCGGCGCGACGAACAGCAAACGGATGCGACGAGTCAGATCGCCGGAAGAGGCTTTGCCTTGGGCAGACCTCGTGCGGACGGCGCGCCTCACACCTTTGCTTCGATCGTTTGCCTGCGGGCAGCGTCCTGACATGTTTCGCTGAACTCCTGCATAAGCTCGACAAAGCAGGAACGCTGGAAAGTGTTGCCTTCGTCTGATCGGAAAACGAGATACAGGACGCTGATCGTGTCGCCACTCGTGACAAGTTCGCGCCATACGACATCATTGACGGCGATCGCTTGCAGCGACGCGGGGAGAATCGTGACACCCAGGCCCGCCGCAATGAGCCCCAGGATGGTTGCCGCTTCGTTGGCCTCCTGCTCGACATGAGGGGTGAAACCTGCGTCGTTGCAAAGCGTGTAGACCTGCTCATAAAAGCCCGCGCCCACACCGTCCGGACGAAGTACGAAAGGCTCATCTGCGAGATCCAGGATAGCTACAGGTCCACCCGATTGCGCAAGAGGATGGCTCGCATGCAGCGCAACCATCAAGCGGTCGCGCAGCACCGGAATCCTGGTGATGTTGTCTGGCAGCACAGCGCCTGTGGGCGGTCTGATCAGTCCGATATCAAGCTCGGACATTCGCAACGCCTCAAGAATCGGTTCCGTCGTCGAGAACTTCAATGCAAGGCGCACATGGGGCAGTTGGCGCCGATAGGCCTGGACCACCCTGGAAAACTGGCGTGTGAACGGTGCCGTCGCCGTAAAACCAACGCGCAATACACCGACTTCACCTCGTCCCGCACGCTTTGCCACGTCCACTGCGTGGGCGGCCTGGCCAAGCACGATCCTGGCTTCAGCCAGGAACAGTGAACCCGCTTCCGTCAGGGAGACATGACCGCGGTTGCGATCAAACAGGACAGCGCCGAGTTCGCGTTCGAGATCCTGGATGTGCTGACTCAGGGGGGGCTGGCTGATGTGGAGGCGACGGGCGGCTTTGGTGAAGCTCAGCTCTTCAGCGACTGCGACGAAATAGCGAAAGTGACGCAACTCCATGTTAGCTCCGTGCGATGGGCCTGCTTCCTCGGCAGGGGCTTTGACGGTGGCCACACTGCTGGCGTGCAGCATACACCCGACAAAATTTATCGGTGATCGCTGCCGGTGCGACAGCACCAGGCGACAAAACGCTGCCAGGACGCCTCATTCTTATAGGCAATTCGGATAAGTAGCGCATCGAATCGGTATTAGACGAAACATTTTTTCAAGACCAAAGTTTCCCCCGTGCGGTTGATCTTAACCGCTCACCGACTCTCTGGATGCGAGGGAAAACACGATGAGTTCAGCAAGCGTATTAAAGGAGCACTGGGCAAGAGGAGAGCCTGTGTTTGGCGGATGGGCTGCGCTGCCCTGTGCCTTCGGCGCGGAGTTGATGTGCGTCCCGGGCGTGGACTATGTCTGCATCGACCAGCAGCATGGTCTGGTCGAGTACGCCGACATGGTCGCGATGCTGCGTGCGATCGAGGGGCGTGGCGTGGTTCCGGTCACGCGCGTGCCCGCCAACGTGCCGTGGATCATTGGAAAGGCCCTTGACGCGGGAGCGCAGGGCGTCGTGGTTCCGATGGTGAACAACGGCGAAGAAGCAGCGGCCGCGGTGGCGGCATGCCGCTATGCACCAAAGGGCATTCGATCGTTCGGCCCGGTTCGCGCATCGATGGTCATGGACACGCGCGATATTTCGGTGGTGGGTGACGGCGTGCTGTGCTTCGTGATGGTCGAAACCCGCGAAGCCGTCGAACGGATCGACGAGATCGCCAGCACGCCCGGCCTCGACGGCATCTACGTCGGTCCGGCAGATCTCGCCCTCGGTCTCGGTCTGCCGCCCAACCTCGACAAGGAGGAGCCGGAACACGTCGCGGCAGTTGAAAAGATTCTGAAGGCCTGTCAGCGGCACGGCGTGGTCGCCGGCATCCAGTGCGGATCGGGCAAGTCTGCACGCAAGTATGCGGAGCGCGGCTTCGGCTTCGTCACTTTCGCCAAGGATTCGAATCTGATCCCGTCCGCAATGGATCGGGAAGTCGCTGCTGCTCGCCAGGGTGCGAGCGCAGATAACGTCAAGGAGCGGGGATACGCATAATGGAAATGGCAAACGACAAATATCGTGACGTGGTGGCCGACTCGATCGCCAACTATGTAGCTCGCGTGCCGAAAGCACTGGACGCTCGTACCTCCCATGCCGCAAAGAGCGTGCTGGTCGATTCACTGGCGGTCTCGCTGGGTGCGCTCGGCCATCCGGCGGCCCAACGGGCCAGGCGCCATGCGTACCGCTTCCCGATGAAGGAAGGCGGTTCGGTTATCTGGGGCACGCTGCAGCGCACAACGCCCGAGCTGGCCGCACTGACGAACGGTGTATTGCTGCGCAGCTACGACTACAACGACTTTTTCGTGGGCAAGCGCAACAGCGGACACCCGAGCGACATGATCGGTGGGGTCATCGCTGCCGCCGAATGGGCTGGCGCAAGCGGCAAGGAACTGCTTTCGGCGATCGCAGTCGGCTACGAAATCGTCGCCGCCATGTTCGACAGTTTTTCGACTTACCCCGGTGGCTGGGACTACACCAATCTCACGTCGATCGGTGCAGCCTCCGCAATCGCCACGGTGTTGAAGCTCGACGCCCCCCAGATCCGCGAAGCGCTCGCCATGACGGTGGTCCCGCACCTCGCCAGTGATGAGATTGAGTCGGGCGATCTGAATGCGCGCGGTGACCTGACGATGTGGAAGCGCTTCAACGGCAGTGACGCGGTGCGTAACGCACTCCAGGCATGTCTGCTCGCGTCGGTTGGCGTAGAAGGCGCGGTGCGGCCGTTTGTCGGCAAGTACGGCTTCATCGGCAAGCTGGCACTGAAGGAAGACACCATTCCCGAACTGCTTCAGTTGCTCAATCCCGAAAAGCCGCTGAGCCGCGTGGCAGAAACCTACATGAAGCGCTGGCCGGTTGGCTCGGTCGCGCAGAGCGCGATCCAGGCATCGCTCGCGGCCCGCGCCCAGATCAAGGATCTGTCGCAAATCAAACAGCTGCGCCTGTTTGCCGAGGAAGGCGCGTACGAACACCTCGTGAAGATCCGGGAAAACCCCTTCCAGCCCATCTCGCGCGAGACGGCCGATCATTCGCTGCCTTACATCGTGACGGCCGCGGTGCTGGACGGTTTCATCCGCACGGAGAGCTTCGATCCGGAACGCGTTCTTCAGCCGTCGCGTCAGGCATTTCTGCGCGACAAGGTCACCGTCGAACCGGCGCCGGAACTGGGCAGTCTCGCTGGCGGCAAACTCAAGCGTGCCGAGGCAGGCTATCTGTCGCGAGTCGAAATCGAGCTGAACGATGGTCACGTGATCAAGGGCGAGGCCCGACCGTTCCCTGGGCATCCCAAGAATCCGTTCATCGATGCCGACCTCGAAGCGAAACTGCGCGAGAACGCAGCGCCGTGGGGCGGCGAGGAGCGCATTGAACGTCTGACTGATCAGCTGTTCTCCCTCGATACGCTGACGAACACGCGCAGCCTGACCGAGCTCCTCGCTTTCGATGCACCGATCGACACGCCGGTGCAAGGCGAAGAACTGGCGGAGAGCTGAAGCACGCGGCGCCGTCATGATCTGCATTCTTGATAGAGGGATAGCTAAATGAACTCTCAGCAAAATGAAACGCTGACTCGCACGGGCCCCGGTACCGAAATGGGCGACCTGTTTCGCCGCTACTGGATTCCCGCGCTGCTCGCGACAGAACTGCCCGAGCCGGACTGCCCACCTGTGCGCGTCGGCCTGCTCTCCGAGAAGTTGCTCGCCTTTCGGGATACCGACGGGAAGATCGGGCTGATCGGAGAATTCTGTGCGCATCGGGGCGTCTCGTTGTGGTTCGGCCGAAATGAGGAGCACGGGATTCGCTGTCCGTATCACGGCTGGAAATACGATGTGAATGGCCAGTGCGTTGAAGTTCCGTCCGAAGCGAACACCGGCTACTGCGACAAGATCAAGCTCACGTCGTATCCGTGCGTTGAAATGGGCGGGATCATCTGGACGTACATGGGGCCGCCGGACAAACAGCCGCCACTGCCGGCATTTGAATGGGTGGAACTGCCTGACTCACATCGATACCTCTCGAAGCGCTTCCAGGAGTGCAATTACCTGCAGGCGATGGAAGGCGGGATCGATTCGAGCCACGTGTCGTTCCTGCATCGCGGGGAGCTGGATACGGATCCCCTTCACCGCAACACGCAAGGCGCGAAATACGCCCGTTCGACCAACACGGTGTTCGACATCCTTGAATCGCCTGGCGGGCTCGTGATCGGCGCGCGCCGGGACGCAGAACCCGGTGTGAACTACTGGCGGCTCACGCAATGGATCATGCCGTGGTACACGCTCATTCCGCCGTATGGTGGAGGTCATGCGTTGAACGGGCATGCATGGGTCCCGATCGACGACAACAACTGCATCGCATGGACCATGACGTTCCATCCGCAACGTCCGTTGTCAGCCGACGAGCTTTCGGCGATGGAAAGCGGCCGCGGGGTGCATTGCGAACTGATCCCGGGCACCTTCCGCCCGGTGGCAAACCGGGACAATGACTATCTGATGGATCGGGCGGGGCAGAAGTCCGGGCGCTACTACAGCGGCATCAAGGGCCTTGCCATCCAGGACGCGTCGCTGCAGGAGAGCATGGGGCCGATCGCGGACCGCACCAGGGAAAACCTCGTTTCGACGGATAACGCAATCCTGATGGCGCGTCAACGTCTGCTCAAGGCAGCGCGTGGGCTCACCGGCGACAAGCCGCTGCCGGGCATTGATCGGGCGCATCAGCAACAGCGTTCGGCATCGTTCCTGTTGGAGGTGAACGGTAATTTCCGCGAAAAGGCAGCCGACGCAACGTTGGTGAGACCCGGCGAAGCGCACGTCGCGGTGTAGCCCCCCGTAATGGCCAATGGAGGAGACGGAATGAGCGTTATCGACGAAACGACGGCTGGAATCAAACTGCGGCGGACAGTGCGACGGCCGGGAAGCGGGGCACACCTTTGGCGCGAGCGCCTGCTTGGCATCGCGTCGCCGGTTGTCCTGTTGATTCTCTGGGAGATTGCGGCGCGAGCAGGATTGGTCGATGCCAGATTCTTTCCGGCACCCAGCAGCATTGGCCGTTCGATGCTGACCATGATGAAGTCGGGCGAGCTCGAGAACAACACGTGGGCTACGCTGCATCGGCTGCTTCTGGGCTTCGTGGCGGGCGGATTGCCTGGTCTTGCGCTGGGCATCCTGATGGGCGTGTACCGGCCGATCAGGCTGGCGATCGAACCGCTGATCGCGGCTACCTATCCGATTCCCAAAAGCGCCATCCTTCCGCTGATCCTGTTGATCTTCGGTCTTGGTGAGCCTTCAAAAATCGTCATGGTCGCAATCGGCGCGTTCTATCCGATTGCCATCAACACCACGGCTGGCGTACGGGAGATCAACAGCATCTATTTCGACGTCGGCAAGAACTTCGGTGCCGGACGATGGAACACTTTCCGCACGATCGCGTTACCGGGTGCGCTGCCCTTCATCATGACGGGCGCAAAACTGGGCGCAGGCCTCTCGCTCATCCTGATCGCGATCGCGGAAATGATGGGCGCGAAAAAGGGACTCGGCTACATGATCTGGAGCGCGTGGGAGACCTTCGACGTCGAGCAGATGTATGTGGGCCTGTTCGTCATTGCGCTGATTGGCTTCCTGATCACGATCGTTTTCGATGAACTGGAACGTCGCATCATTCCCTGGAAGAGCACGAAATGATAAACGCCAATGAAATCCCCACTACCCAATTGGCTGGGGGCGCCAACGTCCAGCCTGCGCCAGCGAAAATCCGCGTGGATCGCCTGACCAAACAGCACGGGGCATTGACCGTGCTGGATGGAATCACCGCTGAAATCGCTGACGGGACGTTCTGCTGTGTGGTTGGCCCTAGTGGATGCGGAAAGACCACGCTGCTTCGCATTCTGGCCGGTCTGGACCAGCCGACCAGTGGTAATGCAGAGATCGTTCGCACGTCGAATCTTCCTTTGAATTCCGTCGTGTTTCAGGGTGACTCGGTCTTCCCATGGATGACCGTATGGGACAACGCATCGTATGGACTGCGCATGCGCGGTGCGCCGCAGGCACAGATCAAGGAAGTGGTCGGCCATTTTCTTGACTGCACGGGGCTCACCCGCTTTGCACACCATTACCCGCACGAGCTGTCGGGTGGCATGCGGCAGCGTGTCTCGATCGCGCGTGCGTTCGCCAATGACGCCGAGGTCCTGCTGATGGACGAGCCGTTCTCGGCGCTCGATGAGCAGAACAAGACCATCCTGCAGGAAGAACTGCTGCGGATCTGGGAGCAGCATCGCAAGACGGTACTGTTCATCACGCACAGTGTGGACGAGGCAGTGACGCTCGGCGATCTGATCATATTGATGACGGCGCAACCAGGCCGCATCAAGACGGTGATTGATGTTCCGCTGGCACGCCCCCGCAACGTACTCGAGCTGCGTCACAACCCGGATTTCGGTGAGATCGTCTATCGCATCTGGGGTCACCTGCGCGAGGAAGTCGCGCATCCGGGGCTGCGGCGGCAGGGCCGGGGTTAACGTCAGCAGGTCAAGAAACTATCAAGGAGGTAACACATGAGCTATGCAATTGCAGTTCCGGAGGTCGCGACCGTAGAAGTACAGGGCGGCGATCCGTTTCCCGTACGTCGCATTTATTGCGTGGGACGTAACTATGCAGCTCACGCGCGCGAAATGGGACACGATCCGACCCGCGAGCCGCCCTTCTTCTTCATGAAGCCGGGCGATGCGGTTGTGCCTTCAGGTACGGCTGTCAAATATCCGTCGAAGACGGCGGAGTACCACCACGAGATCGAACTCGTCGTGGCACTGAAGTCGGGCGGTACCGACATTCCGGTCGAGCGGGCGCTCGACTGCGTGTTCGGCTACGCCGTCGGGCTGGATATGACACGCCGCGATTTGCAGAGTGAGGCCAAAAAGATGGGCCGGCCGTGGGATCTCTCCAAAGGGTTCGATGAATCCGCGCCCATCTCCGCGATCGTTCCCGCTGAGAAATCCGGCCATTTCGACAGCGGTGCGATCTGGCTGAAGGTCAATGGCAACGTGCGTCAGAAGGGCGATCTCTCGGACCTAATCTGGGACATCGCCGAGACGATTTCTTTCCTGTCGGCCTATGTCGAACTGGCCGCAGGCGACCTGATCTTCACGGGTACGCCGGACGGCGTTGGCGCAGTAGTGAAGGGCGATGAGCTGGTCGGGCACGTTGACGGTCTACCCGAACTGCGCATCAACATCGAGTAAGCGACTTACCTAGCGATCCGGTTCCCAGCCACCATGATTCGGTCAATGCCTACCTCACCCAAGACGCGCATGATTGTGCCGCTCGTCGTGGCGTGCGCGTATTTCATGGAAAACTTCGACGGCACCGTCATTACCACGGCGTTGCCAGCGATGGCGGTATCACTTCATGCATCCGCCGTGAATGCGAGTGTTGGCATTACCGCATACATGCTTGCAGTTGCAGTGTGCATTCCCATGAGTGGCTGGGCAGCCGATCGCTATGGCAACCGCTCCGTCTTCCGTCTGGCGATCGTTGTATTCATGCTGGCGTCGGCATGGTGTGCGACGGCAACGCGTCTCGACGCGTTCGTCGCAGCGCGTGTGCTCCAGGGCATCGGGGGCGCGATGATGGTACCCGTAGGACGTCTGATTGTCCTGCGCAGCGTCGACAAGAAGGAGTTCGTGCGGGCGATGTCAATCGTGACCGTCCCGGGGGTCATCGGACAGGTCCTGGGTCCGCCCGTCGGAGGATTTCTCGCGAACTACCTGTCGTGGCGCTGGATCTTTTACGTGAACATTCCGGTCGGCCTTATCGGCGTGGTGCTTGTGAGCATCCTCATCGACAACGTGCGCAGTGACAGTCGGCGCAGCTTCGACTGGTGGGGTGCGTTGCTGGTTGCCATCGCGCTGGGTTGTCTGGTGCTCGGCCTGGACAAGGTAACAGTTGGTGGCTCGACACTCACGTGTATGACGATCTTCTCGATTGCGCTGGTATCGGGAGTGCTCGCAGTCCGTCATTTGCGCCGGTGCGGTGAGCCGCTGCTTGAACTTTCACTGTTGCGCGTTTCAACCTTCGCGACGGCGATCGCCGGCGGGGCCTCGTTCCGGATGTCGGCGGCGGCGATGGGCTTCCTGCTGCCGTTGCTGCTGCAGATCGGCTTCGGCATGAACGCTTTCAATGCGGGCATCCTGATGTTCTTTTCTGCAATGGGTGCCTTCCTGATGAAGGCAATGTCACCACCGATCCTGCGCCGGTTTGGATTCCGTCATGTTCTTCTTGTCAACGGATGCCTGAGTGCGATTTCGATTTTCCTGTGCGTATTGCTTGAGGCATCGACGCCCTGGGTCGTGATGGCGGCCGTGTTGCTAGTGGGAGGAGTCGTGCGCTCGCTGCAATTTGCCTCTCTCAATACGGTTGTGTACGCAGACGTGCCTCCGCCTCTGGCGAGCGCCGCAACCAGTTTCGCGAGCATGGTGCAGCCACTTGCCAGTGGGGCAGGTGTCGCCTTCAGTGCCTTGTTGCTGCGCCTGTTTTCAACCGCAGGAGGCGCGCATGCGGCTGGCCAGTTCGAGATTCGCGTTGCACTCGGTGCGGCCGCGCTGGTTGTTCTGCTGGGAACGATGCCTTTCCGACGTCTCGCGGGCGATGCGGGAGCGGCGTTGAGCGGACATGGTCTGGCAGCCAGGCCGGAATAACCAGAGTCAGTTTGAGTTTGATACTGCCGGCGCCCGAATGAGGCGCAGGCAATAACGTGAGGGGATCTACGATGGTGACGCAAACCGATCGACTGGCGCTATGTGCCGCAGCCGACGTGACCGAGGACGAACCGGTCCGTCGCGAAGCCGGTTCAAACGTCTATGCGATCTTCAAGGTCAGCGGGGAGTACTTCGTTATTGATGACCGCTGTTCGCATGGCCCCGGGTCACTGTCAGAAGGCTACGTCGAGGGTTGTGAAATTGAGTGCCCGTTTCACCAGGGGCGCTTTGACATCCGTACCGGGTGCGCAGTCTCGGCGCCATGCACGGAGCCCGTCCGCACCTGGCCCGTGCGCATCATCGACGGAATGGTGACCGTCGATCCGTGCGAGGAGCGGCTGTGCGAAAACTGACGCAGCCCGAAACTGGCAGGCCGGCCGTGGTGCTGGTGGTGCCGATCTTCCCGACAGCCATGGATGTGCTGGAGACGGAATTCACGGTACATCGACTGTGGGAAGAGACCGATCGAGACGCCGCACTTGTGCGCTGGGCTGACGAGGCGCAGGCGTTAGTGACTTTTGCAAATGGTCCCGTGGATGCGGCACTGATGGCGGCGCTACCCAACGTGAAGATCATCGCGACCATGACGGTCGGTGTGGATCACATCGATCTCGAGGCAGCACGTAAACGCGGCATACAGGTCACGCATACGCCTGACGTGCTGACCGAGGCAGTGGCAGACCTGGCTATGGCATTAGTGTTGTCTGTCGCGCGCCAGATAGTCGTCGCTGATCGTTTCGTGCGTACCGGGGAATGGTCCCGTCGCGTCTTGCCTCCGGTGCGCAGCGTCAGTGGCTCACACGTCGGCGTGGTCGGGCTCGGGCGCATCGGTCTCGCGTTCGCACGTCGCGCCGCGGCATTCGATATGCGGGTCAGCTATTACGGACCGCGACGCAAACCGGATGTCGGCTACCGGTACTACGACAATCTGCGTGCGCTGGCGCGTGACGTTGACTATCTGGTTATCACAGCGCCTGGTGGACCCCAAACCGACCGGATGATCGATGGGGCTGTGCTTGCTGACCTGGGGCCGAACGGGGCGCTGATAAACGTTGGCCGGGGATCCATCGTCGACGAGCCGGCACTGGTTGCTGCGCTGGTCAACGGCACGCTCGGCGCTGCCGGGCTCGACGTCTATGCGAACGAGCCGCACATACCGGAAGAACTGTGCGCACTCGAAAACGTTGTGCTCCTCCCGCACATCGCCAGCGCAACCCTGGAGACACGCGCCGCGATGGGAGAACTTGTAGTGAACAATCTGCGCGCATGGTTTGCCGGAAGACCGGTGCTTACTCCCGTGATCTGAATGTATGAAGGCGCACCGTACAAACGCCTGGTAGATCGGTCCGATGCGCAGAACTTTGATTGTGTGACACGAAGTCCCCATAACAGGAGTCTCAAAATGTACACAAAACTATGGCGTTACTTTCTGGTTGCTCTCACCACCTTGCTGATGTTCGGCGCCAACGCGCGTGCTGACGATCTTCCCGTTATCAGTATCGGTATCGCCAATACAAGTTCGGACGCAGGGTTCTTCATCGCCGATGCCAAGGGATACTTTGCGGCCGAAGGTCTCAAGGTCAATCTGATTCCGTTTGGATCTGCAGCCGGGATGATCGCGCCACTCGCCAGCGGCCAGCTGCAGGTTGGCGGCGGGACGGTGTCCGCCGGTCTTTACAACGCCAGCCTGCGCGACATCAATATGAAGATCGTCGCCGACAAAGGGTCCATTGCCGAGGGATATGACTATTCCACGTTGCTGGTGAGAAAAGACCTGGTGGACAGCGGGCGCTACAAGTCGTTCGCCGACCTGAAGGGCATGCGCATAGCGGTGGCCGCAAAAGGATCGGGCTCCGAGTCCGCGCTCAATGAGGCACTGAAAAAAGGCGGGCTGAAGATCAGTGACGTCAATCTGATCTATCTGGGCTTCCCCGAGCATTTCGTTGCGCTCCAGAATCAGAAGATCGACGCGAGCATCACGAACGAGCCGACCGTGACGCTCGCAGTACAGAAGGGTGTCGCTGTGCGGGCGAGCGACAAGGCGATCTATCCCGGGCAGCAGACTGCCGTGGTGCTGTACTCCCAGAATTTCATCAACGACCATCGCGAGCAGGCACAGAAACTCATGAACGCCTATGTTCGAGCGCTTCGCTACTACAACGACGCGTTATCGAACGGCAAGCTGGCGGGCCCCACGGCCGACGACGTAATTTCTATCCTGACGCGATACACCAAGATCAAGGATCCGGCCGTCTATCGGGCCATCACGCCCAACGCCGCCGATCCCGATGGGCACGTACATATGACGGCGCTGCGCAACGACCTCGCATTTTTCAAGCAACAGGGCCTCGTGCATGGCGACATCAAGGTCGAGGACGTCGTCGACGATTCATTTGCCAACGAAGCCGCCAAGAAGCTGGGTCCATACCATCCCGCGAGCAAACCCAACGTCGCGGCAAACTAGTCAGTCTGAAATTCTATTTCGCTCATAGCGGCCAGGAACGGGAGATCTTCAATCATGAAAGAGCGGACTAACGACGCACGCATCGTCATCGTCGGCGCCGGTCATGCTGGCGGCAAGATGGCCGAAGCACTGCGCGAGGCTGGGCACGTCGGCCCGCTTTCCCTCGTCGGGGGTGAGAGTCACCCGCCGTACGAACGGCCGCCGCTGTCCAAAGAAATGCTGGGCGGAGAGAGCACCGTTGAGTCTACCTATCTTCACCCGCGCGAATGGTACGCCAGTTCATCCATCGCATTGCGCACGGGGAGCGTCGCGGTCGAGCTTGACCGCCAGCAGCAGATGGTCCATCTGGCGAACGGCGACGCGCTGCCCTATGACCTGATGGTCATGGCGACCGGGGCGCGTGCCCGTCGTCTCAACGTGCCGGGTGTTGATGGTCCGAATATTTTCACGTTGCGCGGGATCGATGATGCGCTCGCGGTCAGAAGCAGACTGGTAGCCGGCGGCCGTCTCGCGGTAGTGGGCGCGGGGTTCATCGGCCTGGAAATTGCCGCCACCGCGCGCCGGCACGGCATGGAAGTGATTGTGATCGAAGCGGCCCTGCACCCTCTCGCAAGAATGGTGTCGAGCGACATAGGTTATTTTTTTGCGGACCTCCACCGGAACGAAGGGGTCGAGGTACGGACCGGCGTGATGGTCAGTTCGATCGACAGTGACGCATCGGGTGTTCGACTCTATACCGATGACGGTGTCACCACGACCGCAGACATCGCCGTAATCGGCGTGGGCGCTGTGCCAAACACCGAGCTGGCCGCAAGAGCGAACCTTGCTGTGGACGATGGAATCGTCGTGGACCAGTGGGGGCGCAGCAGCGATGACCGGATATTCGCCGTGGGCGATGTGAGCCGGCACTTTAGTCCCTTTCTAGGTCGGCACGTGCGCCTCGAAAGCTGGCAAAACGCACAGAACCAGCCCGTCGCCGTTGCCCGCGCAATGATGGGGGGCACGGAACCCTACTCTGAAGTCCCCTGGTTCTGGACGGACCAATACGATCTCAACATACAACTCGCGGGTTCCCCGATTCAGTGGGACAGCGTGGTCGCCCGCGGTAACCCCTATTCGCCGGGTTACGTGCATGTTTTCGTCGCCGACGACGTGCCCGTCGGAGCAATCGCGATCAACAACGGACGTGATATGCGCTTTCTGCGCCAGATGATCGCAAGACGCGAAAAGGTCGACCTAGAGGCGCTTCGGGATCCCCGGCGGAAGTTGCAGGAAATCGCTGCTCTGGCGAGCAGTTGATGCAGTGTGTAGCTTAAAAAAAGACGGTCCCCACCGGGCGAAGCGATGACTATCGCTTGACTGCCCGTTTTAAATATTGATTCAAAGAAGATGGAGGAGACGGTGGAAAAAAGATTAATTTATGCAAGTACATCAGTACAACTAATTATCGCAGCAAGTGTACTCACCTATACGTCTGCGCGGGCACAAAGTTCGGTGACACTGTATGGCCTTCTGGACGCGGGCATAAGCTATGTCAACAATACGGGTGGCCAGCATCAGTATTCGTTTGCCGATGGCGTCTACACGGGCAATCGTTGGGGCATGATCGGGTCGGAGGATCTGGGCGGCGGGCTGAAAGCTGTCTTCAACCTCGAAAGCGGATTTACCCTCGGTACGGGCAAGGCGCTGGGCGGTGGCGCGGCTTTCAGCCGGCGCGCATACGTCGGTCTGAGTGACAGTCGTCTGGGTGCTGTGACGATGGGATTGCAGTACGACTTCATCAACGACTTCGTCGCGATGTACAACGTGAGCGGTGATGTCACCGGTTATGGCTCCCATCAGGGTGATTACGACCGGATGGGCACAGACCGGTTGCCCAACGCCGTCAAGTACGTCAGCCCGACCTTTTATGGCATCACGTTCGGCGGCATGTACTCGTTCAGCAACGTGACGGGTAACTTCTATGATGGCAGTGGATGGAGTGCCGGTATTCGCTACTCGAACAAACCGCTGACGATCGGTCTCGCGTATACGCGCCTTAACGGTCCGACCACGGATCCCTACGCGAAACTTGGCGTAAAGAATTTCCTTGGCGTGCCGGTGGCGACGGTCAACCCCGTAACGGGCGTTGTCACCGACCCGTACTCGAGCGGCAACTTTCGTCTCGACTACTCGGGCGCGCTCGTGCTCGGCGGCGTCTATGAGCTGGGTAAGGCGAGAATCATGGCCAACGTGACGCAGACAACGCTCAAGCACAATGGTGTGTCGTCGAACCTGCGTACCGGTGAGGTGGGGACAATCTACAACCTGACACCTGCATTGCAAGGCGTGGTCGGTTACCAGTACACGACGTTTGAGCACCAGCACTGGAACCAGTTTGCGGCCGGCCTGACCTACAACCTCTCCAAAACCACCTTTGTTTACGGCGGTTTCGACTATCTGCGGGCATCGAGCGGAGTCAATCCTGTTATCGGCGGTCACTTTGCGCCGTCGACTTCGAACAACCAGCTCGACGCGCGCATTGCGATGTTGCACAAGTTCTGATTTTCAGGGGGCGATGCAGCGAACGAAGGTTCCCTGCATCGCCAGCTGGCGTTATATCGATGGGACTGACCGGCCCGGCGGCGGCGTCGGCCCTGATGCGTACACCAGCAAATGAGCACATCGCGGTCCATGAGGCCTGTCCTGCAACCTGAAATGCTTCGCTTTCGAAGGAGCGACGACATGAGTCCAATCGGATGGAGAGAATTCGAATCTGCAACCCAGGCCAGTGTTGCGACGCTCGAGGCGTTGCGTCAGCTCGCGGTCGCGCTGTTGAGCGACAACATGGCACGCTTCAGCGGCATCGTGGGCTTGCATCCGTACCACCACCAGCCCGGGATGATGGCCGGCACCGCCGTTACCGTGCGCACCCGCGCGGGCGACAACCTCGCAATTCACCGTGCGCTGGACGATTTCTGCCGGCCTGGCGACGTGCTCGTGATTGATGGCGGCGGTGACATCACCCAGGCGCTGATGGGTGACGTCATGTCAAGCTATGCGGCAAGTCTTGGCGTGCAAGGGCTTGTGATCGATGGCGCAATCCGTGACGTCGGCGAGATCCGCGAGCGCGACTTTCCCGTGTTCGCGCGAGGCGTCACGCATCGCGGCCCCTATAAAAACGGGCCTGGCGAAATCAACGTTCCGGTCACGGTCGGTGGAGCGGTCGTGCATCCCGGAGACATTGTCGTGGGAGACGCAGATGGTGTGCTGACCATTTCGCCCCAGGACGTTGAAGCGGTCATCGAAGGTGCCCGGATACAGGCCGCGAGGGAGGCCGCGTCACTGCGCACGCTCGCCGAGGGCGGTCGTCTCGATCGCGCGTGGGTGAGGCAGCAGTTCGAACGTGCACTCAAAGGGTGAACGTTTTCTGACGGACCGAAGCTGCCGCCGGATGGCGCGGACATCGCGCCACATTTCCAGGCGCACAGAAAGTTCGTTATCCCGTCGGTGCACAGGTAATACGCACCCGCGCGTCGCACGCGGCGGTACATGTCGTCGCGTGTCGGATCCGTTCACTTGCGGGCTTGCGTCGGGCCTTCCGTATCCCTGACATTTTCGCCAGCGGAATGGTCCTGGTGCGCAACGATCGACTTCGCGCGCTGGAGGTCGCTCGGATAGTCCGTCTTGTCTTGCGGCTGGTATCCGGCTTTCTCAAGCGTGATGATCTGATCGAGTACCTCCGCATGGGTGAGCGGCCGATCGGATTGGACCTGTGAAAATGCGGGAGAAGAGAGGGCGGTGATTATCACGGCGAACGTAAAGTGCCTCATTTGCAGACCTGTTCAACGAGTTCGATCGATTTCAGTATAAGGGGTTACCCTTATCATGACGATGACGGAAAAAGGTCAGTCCGTTTACCGAAGTTAACGAGAGGCGACGCCACTGGACGAGTGCGTGACGACAGGGCGGTCCCGAGACTCACCGTCCTCGCAGCAGGCGCGTTTTCCCGTTGCCAGATGCGCGCGAAAGCACGCGGCGCATACTCCCAGCCTGGCGCGCGAGTTCCGGTTGCACGGCCGGGTTAAGGCGTACGACTTTGCGCTTTGCATTGTCGACGGCGGCCGCGAATTTCGCGACGCTTTCAGCCGCTAATCGTATCCTGTCGGACGCAGGCAGTCGCCGGCTCCCGGAAAGGCTCACCTCTCTGTCGACTCGAGCGTGCGGGTCAGGCGGAGCCGTGGAGGCGACGCTGTACGATGCCGCAGGCAATCGCCGATAATGACGATCCGCAGCGGATCGGCGGTAGTGAAGAGGCAGGGGCTGCAAATTGCTGGGTGAGAGGGGCCAACGTGACTATTTCAAGAATTCAAAAACTCCAGGGCTACAGGGTCTTTCGGGATTTCAGTTGGGACGGGATGCCGGATTTCGGGAGATACAACCTGATCTACGAAGTCTCGATTGAAAACGCGCACAGCGGGCAGCGCAGCCGACGAAAAGCGCGAACTTCCAGGCATTCGATCAGAGCCTTTCGCAAACGGCTACTGCTGTCCGATGGGAAACCAAGCAAGTCCTGCAGCAAATGCCCGTTCTCATCGTTGACACGGGACCTGAACGCCACTTCACGCACATCGGCGAATGCGTGGCTCAGTCCGGCGTGAACTGTCGTAGTCAGCTTCAGGCTGACGGCGAACTCCATCGCTCGCTTGGCGATCTGGATTTCGTTGATGCGCCCATTCCACTCCGCGCTCAAGATATCGTCTAACCGTTTCGACTGAGCCGCATCGTCCTGCACGAACGGCCATCCGGGCGGCAGACATGGAAAATGCGGCTCGCTGACCTATCATTGATTGCATTGCACGTCTGAGCTCGGTGCCGGCTTTCGGCATTGCGCTGAAGCTGGGGGTGTGTGCGTGTACTACGGCGACGTACGCAATCGGAGAATCCCATGGATTTGATCATTGATGTGGCGGGTGTTGACCAGGCTGACGTTGTTCATGAATTCAGCGACGTTCCCAGCGAAGATCTGGATGTGGTGAAATCGACAGCCCTATTAGGTGATCCGGTCGTAACAGCCGTCGTATACGATGTGTTTCATAACTTGCCAGCAATCATCAGCTCATTGGCTGCGGTACTGGTGGCCTGGGGAAAGAAAGACGCCCTTCGCCGGGTCGTCCTCAAGAAAGGTGCAAAGACGATCAAACTCGAAATTCGGGGAATGTCGGGCGAGGACCTGCATAAGGTACTGGAAAGCCGGATAACGGAATTCCACAATGACGAACCGGATTGAGCTTGAGCACGATGAAAACTACGCGAAACTGCTACACATCAAACGCGATATTTATACAGTCGGTGGATCCGTCGCGTTCGATCAGGCTGTATTGAAGGAAGGCTACGAGGTCTTCCGTAGCGGCGGTGCCGGTTTCCTGTCGATCGCTTCGCCGGTGGCCCGGATGGAGATTTGCGAATGGCGCGGCCGCCATGCCATTGTCTGGGACGCGCGCTGGCTGGAATTTGTCACTGCATTCTGCCGGTTGAACCTGCCGCGCTTCCTGCTTGACGAGACCAAACATAGACCGTTTCGCTGGAACGGGTTCGTTGATCTTGAAAACCTCGTGACTTTGTTCCTGATGGAACAGTTGTGTTTCCGTGGTGAGAGCGAAGTAGGCCTGGCGCTTTCGCTCAAGAAAATGTTAGTTTCAAAAGGCCTGACGGCGACTGCAGTTCTGACGACGCCACCGCCATTCCCGGATGCCCAGTTGCGGAGGCTTTATAAGGATTGCATACGGTTTTTCGAAGACAGTATGCAGCATCTGACGCTATCGCACGAGTTCACGCATCTCGCTTTCAATCTGGGCGTGCTTCAACATGACGTGGCGGCCGAACAGTTGAAGCCGCTGGTTGGTCAACTGGTCGACCTCGCGCGGCGCTGCGGCCCTGAAAGTGTCGCTCGATTTACCGAACAAGAGCGCCGGTTTGGGGGCACGGAAATTATCGAAGAGATATGCAGGCGGCTCCTTGGAGATGGTACTTCTAATGAATCGATTGAAGAGAGCTATTGTGACGTAAATGCGTCCTCTCACTACGCTCGTAGATACGTCGCGCCGCGGGTTGCGCGGCACAACGATAACGCGCTCTTCCGGCGCGGCTACTGGGTAATCGTGAACTACCACACGGCTCTTTTTCTGTTCCACAAGATAGCGTTCACCGCAGATACCATAATCTCCCGTAAAGGCTGGTACGGCGTCGGTTTTTCCGGGGCTGCGGCCGCGCGTGAAGGGATATCGAGAAGCATCTACCGTAACGCGGTAAAGAACGTGGGGGGGCGATGTACCTTTTCAAACCGGGCGGATGAACTGCAAAGGGATTTTGACCGCCTGGATCATCAGGCCGCGACCTTACTGTCCGAGACCTTCGAGTGCCTGTCTGATTTTGCGTTTGACCAACGCTGGGCAGGCTGGACAGCACGCGCCTCGGATGAGGTGGTGGCCGCAGGTGGCATTGAGGCTGCACGTGGCGAGGTGTTGCAATTCCTTGGTTGGCCGCGGCCTTAAACGAAAAAGCCCGCGGGTCTTACACGCTAACGATACATTTTTGAGCGGCTGGTGGCTGACGACCTTGCAAGCAATGGGTTCCGGGCGCTTTGCTGATGTATGTATCAATACATCGTAATACATGCAAACTCTAAGGCCAGAATGTTTCTACCGGCCCCCTCCTTGCAGCGTGTGCTTGTTCGCCGAATTGGGTACTCAGGGCAATGACCTCAGCCGACTGCGGATTCAATCGGCCGATGCAAGTGGATTGATGGAACCGCTCAGCCGGGCTGCGAAGTGGAAGGCCGGTTGGCCGTTGCCGGACCCGCTCCGGCCACTCGGTCATCAACTGTAGTCAAGTCCGCTTCCGAGGTACAGCGGACCCACTGAACGAAACGTCGAATGGACTTGACCGGGACGTCTATGACCGAGGTTATCGCATGGTGAATTTGACCTGAGCAAGCATCTGATCTCTGATGACATCCTTCGGTTCCTACTCGGAGAACAAACAATGCCCGCTCTTATGGGGAGTGGGTAGCCAATCGCATACATCCTGCGATGTCTCGCAGTAACGTCAGTCACTCCGCTCCGCGGCGTGCTGTCTTATCCTCGTTTCCTAGCTGCTTTACCCTTCTTCGCAAGCACTTCGCGAACTGCGGTCATTGTTTGTTGAGCAAATCGAGCGCGCTTGAGTTCATCATCTGTCGGGAAACCTAAATCATCGATGATCTTCTGGCAGCGTTCAAAAGTCTTAATGTAAGACTTTGTCTCAGAATTCAATGCCTCGATCAATTTTAGCGCATAGGCCTCCGCCTTCTTTGAATTAGGTGCCGGAGTGTCCATCTCGCCAATGCATAGCCATTTGAAAAGCTGAATTACATGCCAGCGTGCCTTAATGTAGTTTTGCGCGCCAATCTTCCGACCATTAATCAATGTCTGATATTTGTATAGCACCAAACACGCAGCATAGTAATAGGCTTCATGATCGCCCTCACGAAATAAATTATCGCCACTTGCCGAAAAAATCGTGGCCACATATCTCGCTGCATTATGCGGCAGATCAAGAAACATAGCAGCATAGCACCGTGCAACTTCACGAACATCAAAAATGCGGGTCGACTGGTAGCCCACATTTTTAAACTCGCCCTGCCGACGCTCGAAATGAATATGATTTTCAGGTGCCCTCTCTTGATTTTGAATTTTAAAATATTTCTGCACCAATTTCGCTTTTTCGCGAAGCCCAAAGAATGCTTCTTTAGGTATGTCTGATTGGCTGTTTGTTGCAGCTATAATATCACTGGATGCATCGTTTTCGGGTGACTCAATGAATTTCACTACAACATTCACGGAATCAGTCAAGAGCAACTTATTTTCGTGCAACGTACTACTTGTTTGGCAACCGTTAATGACTTGATAATTAACAAGCTGCAACTCTTTAGTATTTGGCGTTAAAGTCAATTCCGGTGCTACAACGGTGATTCCATTATTTAAGACAGAAAATAAAGATTTCTTTTCGCCATCTTGCAAGGTCTTTTTTATAGCCGCATTAACGTCATTGCCACTTCCAAGGAACGATCTGACATTCTCCTCAAATACTGATTCGCGGAGATTTCCATCTGGATCCACCAACAATGCGTCGACCAAATTACGAGCGTTCACAATTGCAACGTAAGATTGCGGAATACCGGGCATTGCAGGCATTCCAAAGTAGTCTATGAGCTTGAGCTTTGCCTCATTCTTCTCAGAGAGTTGTGCGTAATATCTGATCAGCTCACTACGACCAAGGGGTGCCACGTCAACAGCATAGAAGAATTCAATCTCTTTTATATAACGTTCAATAATACCGAAGGCGGCTTTGATTTCACGTTCTGCCGAATAGACGCCTGAAGTGCAGTAGTAGACAACACAATTAGGACGTCGATTTCTGACCTTTTTCAGATTGCTTAGAACAATTTTGAAAATTTCGAGTGATTCGGTGTTAAATTTCCCATTTGGTAGCTTGGGATCAAGCGAGAGAAAATCTTCAAGCCCCATCTTGAAGTTGGCAATTTCATCCTTCTTGAATTGCTCACCACTTTTTATTTGAGTAAAGATTATGTCGACGGGCAAATTGGTTTTGTGGGTCTTAAATACTTCGATCGCGTCATCGACCGTTGTGATCAGGTCACCATCTATCAGCACAGCCAAACCATCTATGGATGCATCATCCTCGTCCGTGGTGACATCAGCAGGGCTGAACCGGCCGAAATAATGCTTGGAGGTTACGCAATAATTACAAAATCGTTCGAACTGTTTTGAGACGGCCAGATCTTCGTATTCAAAATCACGCGCCAATTCTTCGACGTGATTTTTCAAAATTATGTGCATATTTCCCCGATGCGTCGTTAAATGAGAACGCCACGCGGCGTCTACCGCCGCGTTTCCCCAAAGTGCGCGTCATCATATACCAAGCAGCGAAAGAGATTCGACCAAATGCAATACACCTTACAACGTGAGCTGTCGGAAACAGTGACATTGCGTATAGATTATGCGGATTGTATTGCCGCGAGGCCCGCGTAACCGAAGCACTAGCGCTTGTTCATTCCATGCCGCAACGGCCTAACTCTGAG
The DNA here is from genome assembly GCF_900007165.1 of Paraburkholderia piptadeniae. Taxonomy (GTDB): domain Bacteria; phylum Pseudomonadota; class Gammaproteobacteria; order Burkholderiales; family Burkholderiaceae; genus Paraburkholderia; species Paraburkholderia piptadeniae. Next base: position 46,171 of record NZ_CYGY02000068.1, on the reverse strand, counting down.
AAGTACTGCAGGGGCGGTCAGCCGTATCGAAGTGGCATGTTCCCTTAACTCCCTTAGCCGGGGGCATTGAAAGACTCTGTCCGGTGCCGCAGCAAAGCGGTCGTCTGAACGCCCGAGCGACCACGTACGTGAACGGCCGTTTGTGGCCGGCGGACTGCCGCCGGATGTCGTCGGCCGAGCCCGTCGACCCTTCTCTGCCGCTCGTCGGGCGGTTGTGTAAATGGCGACTTTCGGGTGCACAGCGGTCGTCCGATCAAGCGTGACATACGTACGCCGACGAGGAAATAATGCCTCGAAGAGAGGCGTAGACGTCGTATGCACGTGAACTGTAGGCGCGCCGCGTGTGCATCCTTGGTTCATCCGCATAACACAGCCTATTCCCATCAACGGACTTGTTCGCGGGGCGTGGTGATACGCAAGCTTCCGAAGAGGTTCCGCATCAGGGCTGGCTGCAACGCCGAAGTGGTATATTTCCAGCGTGCCGCTCCGGTAAGCTAGCGGAACGTTCGAGTATCTAGCCCGTGGCGAACAGACGCAGAGACGATTTCTCAAAGACGACGGCGCTGCAGATCGCGAAGCGCGCGGGCTGGCTTTGCTCCTTTCCAACTTGCCGTACGCCGACGGTCGGAGCAACCGCGGATGGGAAGGGCGAGATCAACATCGGTACAGCGGCACACATCTGCGCCGCCGCTCCTGGCGGCCCGCGTTATGACGCTTCGATGTCAGCGGACGAGCGCAGTTCCGCGAACAATGGCATCTGGCTGTGTCGCGATCACGGCAAGGCCATTGACTCCGACGTAAAGGAATTCACCACCGAACGTTTGCGCGAGTGGAAGAAGCTGGCAGAAGAAGACTCGTGGCGACGCGTGCTGCGAAACGAAGCGCCGCCAGTGCTAGCGTCTCCGCCGCAAGACGACTCGCATACTCGAGTCCGCCGTGCCGCCGAGGCTGATCTTGCGACATTTCGGAAGACGGCAAAGTGGCCGCGCACATCCGTTGCGCTGACGGTAAAGGTAGACGGCTACGAGACACCCGCGACGACGACCGCGCTCGCCAGCGCTGTTAGGACGCTTGACGACCTGATCCTCGTCGCGTCGCCCGGAATGGGCAAAACAACGACTTTGTTTCAGATTGCCGATGGCGTTTTGGCCAGCGACAGCGGCATACCCGTAGTCATTCCTCTAGGCGATTGGGCGACTGAGAACATCGCGGTACTGGACTCGATCCTGAAACGCCCAGCGTTTCGCGATATATCAGAAGTCGATTTCCGTGTCGCTGCGGCCCTGCCCGGCGTCGTGCTGTTGCTCGATGGCTGGAACGAGTTGGACGCAGTCGCGCGCGAGCGCGCGCGCGTTCAGGTGGAAGCACTTAAAGCGGCATTGCCCCAACTTGGCCTCGTCGTTTCGACACGCAAGCAAGTCCTCGATGTTCCGTTTCCCGGAAAACTCGTCGAGTTGCTGTCGCTAAACGACGAGCAGCAGATGGAAATCGCCAAGGCGATGCGCGGCGATGCGGGCGCGAAGATTGTCGATCAAGCTTGGCGCACGGCGGGCGTGCGCGAGTTGGTCTCAATTCCGCTCTATCTCATCGCCGTGCTCTCTCTACCAGACGGCGCACCGTTTCCTACAACAAAGGAAGAGGTCTTGCGACGGTTTGTGGCGGCCCACGAGAAAGACGCGCGCCGTGCAGAGGCGTTGCGAGCCGTGGCGAGGGGGTTCCAGCAGGACTTTCTGGACGGTCTGGCCATCTTCGCCACGCAAACAGCGAACACGGCCATCACAGATTACAGCGCGCGGCGCTCGCTTTCCGAAACGGCAACACTACTCGTCGCGAACGGGCAAATAGCGGCCAAGCCCGAACCCGACGCCGTGCTTGAAGTCCTGGTCGACAACCACGTGCTCATGCGCGCGGGCGATACGCACGGTGTGTCGTTCCAGCACCAGCAGTTTCAGGAATGGTACGCCTCTCACTGGGTGGAACGGCAGATCATCGCGAACGCTTCAGTCACGGCGGGGCTCGAGACTCTGAAAGCGGAAATCTTCAATTTCCCCGTATGGGAAGAAGCGATTCTCTTCGCCGTCGAACGCATGGCGCGCGGCGAAGCGCCCGAAAAGGCTGCTTGCGGAGTGACCATTCTTGCCGCTTTCGAGGTCGATCCGCTCCTTGCGGCCGAGATGATATATCGAGCGACGGACGACGTCTGGGTTTCTATCGCCTCGACGATCCAAGCGCGGGTCGAACACTGGAACGCGCCGGGAAAATGCGACCGCGCATTGCGCTTCATGATGAACTCGGGGCGCCCCGAATTCCTCGATCGCGTCTGGCCGCTCATCACGCATGAGAACGATCAGGTAAGTCTCAAGGCGCTGCGCAATTGCAGGCGCTTCCGTCCTCCCTTGCTTGGGCCGGACGCGGTGAAGCGCATCAGGACTTTGCCGCCACAGCCACGGTTGCTCCTCTTGTCGGAAATGGCGTCGCACAGCGAGATGGATGGCCTCGATCTCGCGACTGCGATCGCGAAGGATGATCCAGACCCTGAAGTGCAGGCTGCAGTGGCCGAAGCACTGGCGTTTCGTCGCGCTGATCACCACCTTGCCGCGCTGCTCAAAGAAGCGAAAGAATCGACCTTCGACTTACTGGTTCGAAAGGACCTCATTGATGACGTAAGCGACGAGCGCGTAAGGCAAGGGATTGAAGCTGCTCGTGAGCGGAAGGCCAAGGAATGCGTGTCGGCTTACGATCGGCTGCGCACGATCGTCTTTGCCAGCGATGGTCAGGACAGGAGCGCAGACCTCGTAGCCATCATCAGCGAGATGGAAGTCGAGAACAGCCAGGATGCGGTAGTGCATCTCGTCTATGAAGCGCGCAATCGGTATCCCCGTGCCGTGGCCGAAGGTCTGCTGGCGCGCGTGCGGACAGGCCGCACGTTGTTCTATGGTGCAGACGATATTCTCGCTTCGGCGGGGTGCAGCTTCGAGGACGACACGCTGCTGCAGCTCGCGCTAGCGGAAGGCCCGGTTCGCGACGACCGCGCGGAGGCGGCCGCATCTGTCCTCGGTCCGAAGGCTACAGGCCGCCTGGTTGACGCACTATTGGATGTCGCGACGCGGTTACGCCACTCAGACGGCACGTACGACAAAAGGGCGGCCGACCGTTATCACCAAATTCAAGCCCGCATTGCCCACGTGCCGGGTGCGAGCCTCGTCGCCGCAGTGCAAGCTCGCTCAGCGCAGGCAAACAGCGAGCAGATGGCGCGGTTGGCCGAGCGGCTGTCACGTCATTCCAATGGCGAAACCGATAGCTCCAGGCCCTTTAATGCGGAAGGCCTCGTAGCGATCCGCGGGCTTATTGCAGACTGGGGCGACCGTATGTTGGTCTCTGGCATCGCAGAACGATGGCAAATGGCGGCGATCGCAACGCTCGCCAGCTGCGCTCCCGACGCGAGCCTGCTGCCGCTGCTGAAGCGGCTGCTGGATGAAAATCTTCGACGCTACGGCGCCTTCATAGAAGAGGCCGAAGCCGCAGGCTGGCGACAGGGCAATGCTGTCAATGAGGCACGCCAGCCGATGACGCACGAGTATCAGCGCGCGTTTCTCGCGATCGACGCGCCGGAGACCGCCGCGCTCATGCGCGAATATCTCGCCGACCCGCACTTCGGAGAACTCGCGGCTAGCGTTCTTGCCTCGCAATGGGAAACAGCAAACGAGCCACCGCGCGACAAAGGATTCTTCGGCGGCGTGGATTTCAGCTGTGTGAAGGAAAAGCGCGCGGCACGCACCGCCGACCCCACCGCGACGTCGGTGGAATCGGAAGCTATTTTCACTGCGATTGGGTCGCTGATCGCGGACGGCACAACCGACGAGCAGAAGAAACTTGCGGCTTCACTCGGCATCGTCGCAGCGCGCCTGCCACACGGCCAGCACAAAACAACGATCGAAACGCTTCTCACCCTGTCTTCCCGGCGCGAACGCTGCAAACTGCTCCTGAACCGTATCCTGTCGGGCGAGGAGATCGACAGCAAGCTTGTCGTTGACGGCATCGCAGAAACATTCGAGGCTGCGAAGAAGGAACCGTGGATACTCACGCAAGGTGACGGCTACGAGCTGCGCGAATGGCTGCGGTTATTGCCATTCACGAATCGCCCAGCAGACACGCTTGAGGTCGTACGTGAAATGCCCGCGGCCCTACGGCATCCCGGATTCTTTGAAGAAATGATTGGCTGTCTCGCCGAAACCGCCTCAGAGGAGGGGGAGGAAATCTTGTTCAAGCTCGCCGAGGAAGACCCGCGCTTTTATCAAAATTATCGATGGCGCGAAACTGCCCTGAAGTTCGGCACCACATCTGCCGCACTCCGTCTCATCGACTTGACGGCGAATGGCACTCTTCACGGCAAGTCGTTTGACGACTGGCGCCAGTCCAGTGAACTCGCCGCGTTGATTGCCAAATTCCCTGAAGTCCGCAGGCACGTATACGGACTATTGAAAGACGAGGCAATGTCGCAGCCGCTTGTGCTGCTGGCGCGGGCAGTCGCGGAAAGTCCCGATGTTGAGGGAATTCTGCTCCTGACCGACATTGAGAACAAACGGAACCAGTCCTTGTTAGGGTGGCGCTCGATAGAGAACGTCGTCACCGAACACGTTCCCGTTGAGAATTGGAGCGGCGCTTACAACGTCGTCTCTATTCCTGTCCCCGAACTTAGAAAGAAACTGCTTGCAGAGACGAGGGACGGCGGGCCAACGGATGCTGCCGCGCGCTGCCTGAACACCATCGACACGATAAGGGACGAGCGTGGCATGCCCATGTCCGAGCCACGCCATCCCGATCTCGCTTCCGGTAAGCCTTGGCCTATCATGGCACCGGACCCGAACGCGACCGCTGAAGGCTAGCCCCCCAGATAACCGTCGCTCCGGTAGGCGGGTAAGCATATTTCAGCTAACGGCCGCTATTTGAGTCCAAGCCGGCGTTCCAATGGCCGCGCAACGGTGCAAGCGAACGGCACTTCATGGCCGGACCCGGTCCGACCGTCGAACACGGCGCCGTGGTCCGCCGTTGATCGACCCACATCGGGCAGCACTCGACCCACTTTGGCCGATCAGTGAGCTAGTAGCCGATGCCAGCTTTCGCGCCAACAGCGGACAAAATCCAGCACGAGAGAGCCGAAACCGCAAGGTTATGCGAAACATGTGCATTGCCCGATCACAGGTTCAAGGCTGAAGTCTCCCGCCTTCACGTGCACAACTTCTGAGCCCTCAACAGAGACGTGACTTGTCATCCACAGAGAGCTCCGCTCGCGGCGCGTGACGGTATAGTCCGTACTCCAACTTTCCCCAACCTTCAGCGGGAACCGCATCAAACCGCTATTCGGTTGGTAAGAGTACGAACCGTCTACAGTGACATTACCAGTGCTGTCGAAGTTGTGTTCATGCGGCTCGCCGTGTGGGTGCTGTACGGACATGCGAGTCTGTTGCGGCGTGACTTCGACAACCGTGTGTCGCGTCACGCTAGCCGGGTAGGCGCTCTCGGGACTCCCGAAGGACCAGGTGTCGCCGACGTGATAGACCGGTAAGTCCGCCTGTTCGACAGGGAGAACAGTGGATTGCTCGGCGAGACAAACCGCGGCATAGAACGATAGTGCGACAGTGGCGAAGACACACTGGATCTTCGCCACGCACACGCACGCCGGCCGGTATATCTTCAGTGATCTGAGAGGTGGCACCGCTTGTTCGGACAGGGTCGCGAGATTTTTAAGTGGAACCACCGGGGCGTTCATGCTGCCGATTTAATCGCTGGCAGCGTCGCGAAGTATGCCTCATCTGGCGTGCGGTCTTCCAGACTCGAATGAGGTCGTCTCTGGTTGTACAGATTGATGTAATCGCCGATTGAGCGTCGTGCGTGGCTGACCGACTCATATGCCTTCAGGTAACCGAGCAGCAACTTCACGTATTGCGTTGGTCTTGAACTGAGGCCCCTTTCCTTTGACAAGCCGCTGCTCATAGAAGGGACGGTCAGTCGCGCATATCGGGCGCTCGATAGCTACACCGGCGCGCGGTTGCGTCGGTGGTTACGTACCAAGCACAAAGTAAGACGTCGCACGGGCGGGAGCTATCCACCCTCGCACCTCTACGGGTACTTTGGTCTCGTTCGTCTACAGGGGCCTTGGCAGTGACTAGCCGTGTACGAAGGCGTGATGTCTTGTCCGAGAGCCGGATGCGGGAGATCTGCCTGTCCGGTTCGATGAGCGGGTTGTGGAAACGGGGTTAAGGCAAGGATACTCGGGCACCGCCAAACGAAAGGGGCGGAAACAGACAAACCGAACCTAATGCTACCGCGCCACAACTCGACTCTACCGATCCCAGCCATTTGAGGGCTTGATGGCGACAACAGGCCGTACCGGGCGCTTCCCCGCCGCTCCCGATCGGCCGTTTGGCGTCGCGACGGCTGCGGCGGACGTTGCACGAAAACGCGTCTGTTGAGATAACCCTTGTTATCTCGCTAGATGCATTTTTGTGCGAAACTGGCACTCATGAAAACGCACCTCACTTCCCCTAAACCCGTGACCGTCGGGCCAGCGGACTTTCCCGACGCCGATGCGCTCGCCGCGCTGCGTGCGTGGTACGCCGGGCTCCCGTCGCGCGAAGCAGTCGCACGTTACCTGCCAGGCAGGGTCGGGGAAGGGCGCTCGGCGCGCGGCGTGCTCGGCCAGATCCGGCGCACGTTGACCGCAGCGGCGCGGCGCGCGCATCGCGACGATCTGGTGGGGGTGCTCGGCCATCCGGCCGCCGAACGTACGCGACATGCGCAGGCCGTCGCCCACGCGATCGAACAGCTGCGGCATGCACGCCCGCCCGAACCGGAGATCGCGGATCCCGTTGAGCAATGGTTTTCGTCGCGGGCCGTGCGCGCGCTCCACGCGCAGGGCATCGTCACCCTCGCTGACCTGACCGTGCGCATCCCGCGCCGGCGGCAGTGGTGGAAGGCCGTCCCCGACCTCGGCGCGGCAAGCGCCAGGCGGATCGAGGCGTTGTTTGCCGCCTGGCCGGCGCTGACCGAGCGGGCGCGCGCGCTCATCCCCGAGGAAAGACGTAGCAGCATCGTCCCGTGGGAGAGTCTGCGCATGCCGGAGCAGGTCGACGGGTCGTCCGGTGCGTTCCGGGCGCCGCGTGCGACGTGCACGCTCGACGCCGGCAACGATTACGAGGCCGTGCAGGCCTGGCTGGCGCTGCACGAATCGGCGGCGACGCAGCGCACGTACCGCAAGGAAGCCGAGCGCCTGATCCTGTGGGCCATTGTTGAACGCGGGCGCGCACTGTCATCGCTCACCACCGAAGACGCCGTCGCCTACCGTTCGTTCCTGCGTCGCCCGAGCCCGCGTGAACGCTGGGTCGGGCCGTTGCGGCCGCGCAGCTCGCCGGACTGGCGCCCGTTTGCCGGGGGCCTGTCAGCGCGCTCTGCGGCGCACGCGCTGTCGATTCTCAGTGCGCTGTTCCGCTGGCTGATCGAGCAACGCTACGTGCTCGCGAACCCGTTCTCGGGCGTCAAGGTCAGGGGTGGCGCAAAAGCCGCGGATCTGGACGCGTCCCGCGCCTTCACGGAAGGCGAATGGCTGCTGGTACGCACCATCGCCGATGGGCTTGAATGGTCGTATGGCTGGTCGACGGCAGCCGCCGGGCGACTGCGCTTTCTGCTCGACTTTGGCTTCGCAACGGGCCTGCGCATCAGCGAACTTTCAGGTGCAGCGCTGGGCCACATCGACACGGATGCCCGCGGCGAGCACTGGCTGCGCGTGACCGGGAAGGGCCATAAGGCCGGCCGGGTCGCGCTACCCCCACTCGCATGGGATGCACTGACACGCTACCTGGTGGAGCGGCAATTGCCCGTCTCTCCGGCCCGATGGCGCCCGGACACACCGCTGGTCGGCAGTCTTGACGCCGAGGACGTCGGCGCCATCAGCAGCATGCGCCTGTGGGCGGTGACGAGACGGTTTTTCCGGCAGGTGGCGGAGCAGGTGGATGGTGACCATCCCGCGCTCGCCGGCAAGCTGCGCCGCGCGAGTCCGCACTGGATGCGGCACTCGCATGCAACGCACGCGCTCGCGAACGGCGCGGAGCTGACCACCGTGCGCGACAATCTGCGACACGCATCGGTCGCGACGACATCAATCTATCTCCACGGGGATGATGTGCGCCGGGCGCGACAGTTGTCGGGGGCGTTCGGATCCCGGAAATGAGGAAGCATGTCGTGCGGGGACACCATCTGACGGGCACAGCCAGATCGGGTTGTGAGCGACCATCTCGTTCCAGTTCAGAACCGACCGAACAGCCGCGCCCGGACACGCGGGAATCTAAATTTTCTCGTGATTTTGCCGATGACAAGGCTTGACGCACGATGAATCCACCAGAAAACCCAGACCGGACGAGAATCCAGAAAGTGACCAGGAATTCGATAGACGCCCACCGTCTTATTAGCGCGCTCAAGCGAAAACTCGACGTTCAAAGTACTCAGGAACTCGGGAATCTATTAGGTCTTAGTCAGGCAAATTTCCGCGACTGGGAATCAAATGGACTGACCGAAGAAAAGCTAGCGCGCGCAATCGTAAAAACGATGCGCTCCAGCGAGCAGAAGGAGCGCGTCAAGATAGCGAAAGAAGCGATTGCCAGCCTTCGCGACAAGTTCGACGTCGGGACGAACGGGCGATTCAGTCATCAACTCGGTATCTCCGCCGGGACGGTAAACAACTGGTTGAAGTACGGCCTGACAGGCAGAAAGCTGTCTGACGGGCTGCTGAAGGCGAGGCAACGTGCAGTCAAGTCGGCGCATGAATGCGCGATTGCACCGGTCGTCGAGTATTTCCAGCTTTCGCCTTTTCGAAGATCAGCTAACGGGACTGCGGAACTGTTTCCGACGCGTGCGCCGGACACCACCAAAGCGCTGCTGGGCCTCAAGAGCGCACTGGAGGAAAGTCACGGAATCTATGTCTTTTACGACTCCCGGGGGCGGGGCCTGTATGTAGGCAAGGCGCAACGCCAGAGTCTGTGGAAGGAGATGAATCTTGCCTTCAATAGGGACCGCGACACGACGCAACGCGTGTACCGCGTTCAGCATCCGGAACGCGGCGAGTTCAAGACCTCGGATGAATACGCCCGCCAGGTCAGGCTGACAACACGCCATTTGAGTCACCTCGCTACGTATTTTTCCGCTTATAAGGTAGACGACGCGCTGATTAACGAGTTGGAGGCTTTGCTCGTCCGGAGCTTCGCAAACGACCTTCTGAACGTAAAGATGGAGCGCTTCGGCAAGTAATGAAGCAGCCCGGTCGCCTGCCGCGGAAACCGTTGGCTGCATGCCGATGACGGCGCGGGGGGAGGCGCGATCCAACCCGCGACGCGCTTCGGCTAGCAGCCCTGAAAAAAGAAGCGAGATTCTCCGACAGGTACAGTCAGGCTCAACGACAACACTTGCGAGCGAAAATCATAACGGCCGAACCAATTGAGCTGGACACGTAGCAGTCAAATCTACGCTCCATGTCTCATACCAGGCTTTAGATTGGATCAAACGCGAGACCGCCTGTCGCACAACGTCAACACACAGGATGCATTTGCCGAAGAGAATGTATAAATAGTTGCAGACAGCAGGTGCGCTCGTGAGTCTCGACTGCAGAGATCCGGCATAGAGAGCGGCGCTCCGGCCGAAGCCGGAGCGCCGCAACTTTTCGCGCAGCGTTTTGCAATAGCGCGCAGATCCTCAGATGCCTGCGTTGTCGTTCGACAGGCGAAAGGTGGCGACCCGCTGCACCATCTGCGATGCCTGATCGTGAAGTGAGGCCGCGGCGGCGGCAGCCTGTTCGACGAGTGCAGCATTCTGCTGCGTGACCTCGTCCATTTGCGAGGCAGCTTTGTTCACCTGCTCAATGCCCTGATGCTGTTCAATCGAAGCCGCCGCAATCTCCGTCATCAGGCTTGACACCCGCCGCACAGCCTGCACCACTTCATCCATGGTCGTTCCCGCCTCGTCAACCTGTGCAACGCCTGCCTTCACGCGATCCACCGAATCCCCGATCAGATCCTTGATCTCTTTTGCTGAAATGGCCGAGCGCTGCGCAAGCGCCCGCACTTCTCCCGCAACCACCGCGAAGCCACGCCCCTGCTCACCGGCGCGGGCCGCTTCTACCGCCGCGTTGAGTGCAAGAATGTTCGTCTGGAAAGCAATGCCTTCGATGGCGCCGATGATCTCGGCAACCTTGGTGGAGCTCTCGGATATCTCCCGCATTGTGTTCACGACGCGTCCCACCATATCGCCGCTACGCTCAGCCACGTTCGATGCTTCTGCGGCAAGCGCGCTACCTTGCGTTGCGCTCTCCGCGTTCTGGCGGACTGTCGCCGTCAATTGCTCCATGCTGGCGGCTGTCTGTTCGAGCGATGCTGCCTGCTCCTCGGTGCGGGAGCTCAGGTCGCTGTTGCCAGCGGCAATTTCGCTTGATGCTAGCACGATGGTGTCGGAGCCATGACGTACGTCGCCGACAATCTGTCTGAGGCTGCCGTTCATATCGCTCAGCGCGGCTAACAGCTGTCCGGTTTCATCCCTGCTGGTCGATGCGATATGTTGCGTCAGGTCGCCGGCTGCGACAGTACGCGCTATGCGCACGGCTTCGGATATGGGACGGGTAATGCTACGCGTGATCAGTCGACCCAGGACAACGCCGCACATCATCGTGAGAAGAGCGAGCCCTATGAGGATCTGACGACTGGTTTCGTAAATGCTGTAGATGTCCTGCGTCGCCTTTCCGGTTTGTGCCATCTGAAACTGGTTAATGTCATCAAGCGCCGCCTTGTAACCGATGAAGATGGGGAGCAGGTCGCTGCGTAACAGCTTGACCGCTTCGGCCTGCTTACCACTTGCATGGAGGTCGAGCACCTGATTCACGCCCTGCTCGTAACCGTTAGCCTGCTGCATGAGCCGGTCGCGGACCTCGGGCCGTGCAATGGTGCCCGTCAGGTAGGCAAGATCTTCGCGGAGTTTCTTCTGCGAAACCCTGATTTTCGCCAGGGCACTGTCCTGTACCTGAGGGTCGTCATTCAGGAGAATGTTTCGGGCGGAGATGGCGATCGAAGCCAGGTTTTCCCGGGCTGCCCCGGCGTGCAACAGCCGGGGGAGGTTCGTATCGGCAATAGTGTCGGCTTGCGCTTTCAGCAGCCCCAGCATGACAACGCCCAACCCCGTCATCACCGCAATCAGCAGCAGGACGACCGCGAAGCCCAGCGTCAATCTGATACCTATTTTCATGTCTGCCAGCCGCCATTGCTCCACCCCGGTGTGAGCCGTAGTCCGTAACATGTTCCCCGCTCGCGTCTGCTGAACTCATTGTGTTTGCCCTCGCTTTCAGACGGCCTGTCAGCGATTAAGATTCCATTGCAATGAGAAACTTTCGTCGGGAAAAAAAGTTTCGTCTAATACCGATTCGATGCATCTCTTATCTGAAATTCCTATAAGACACGCCGCGGTGACTGCCGACCGTCGCGCGGGTTCTGTCGCACAACAAACGGTGTCCCCGATAATTTTTGTTGGGTGTATCCTGCGCGCCAGCAGCGTATCCATCGTCACAGTCCTGGCTCTTGAAACAGGCCCCTTGTCCGGAGCTACCATGGAGTTGCGTCACTTCCGCTATTTCGTCGCAGTCGCTGAAGAGTTGAGCTTCACGAAAGCCGCCCGTCGACTGCATATCAGCCAACCCCCGCTCAGCCAGCATGTACAGGATCTGGAGCGCGAACTCGGCGCCGTGCTGTTCGATCGCAACCGCGGCCATGTATCACTGACGGAAGCCGGCAGTCTCTTTCTATCGGAAGCGAAGGTGGTGCTTAGCCAGGCCGCACATGCCGTTGACGTGGCCAAGCGGGCGGGGCGGGGGGAAGTGGGGGTGCTGCGTGTGGGTTTCACCGCGACAGTGCCATTTACGCGCGTGTTCTCCAGCGTCGTCCATGCGTACCGGCGTCAACTGCCGAATGTGCGTCTCTCGCTGAAGTCCTCGATGACCGGGCCGATCCTTGAGGCGCTCCGGATGTCTGAACTTGATGTCGGCCTGATCAGGCCCGCAGCAAACACGACGTTACCCGAGAACATAACCGCCGTCCCCGTACGGCGAGACCGGCTGATGGTCGCCCTGAACGTGGACCACCCGCTTGCGCAATCGGGCAAGCCTGTGGCGATCCAGGATCTCGCCGACGAGTCATTTGTCCTGCGGCCTGACGGAGTGGGTGCCGGATTTTATGAGCAGGTCTACGCTATCTGCAACGACGCCGGCTTTACTCCGCACGTAGAGCAGGAGGCGAACGAAGCTGCAACCATCCTCGGCCTTGTCGCTGCAGGACTCGGCGTGACGATCGTGCCGGCAGCGCTACAAGGGATTGCGATCGCTGGCGTCGCCTGGCGTGAACTGGTCACGGACAGCAACGCGGTGGGTGTCCTGTATCTCGTATTCAGGGCGGATGAGGGCAACACGTTCCAGCGCTCCTGCTTTATCGAGCTGGTGCAGGAGTTCAGCGAAAAGTGACAGGGACGGTCTGTAAGACCGGTTACCAATCGACCGGCCCTGCGATGTCGCTGACACATCGGCTGACAGGACGTGCATTGCTGCAAGTCTGCGATCACGGACGCGGGGCGTCGCGAACTAGTCAACGTGCGATCAGGTTCGCGCCATTCGGAAATCGCACTGTTAGCACCTGCAATCCACGTCGTTGTTCCGAATGTCTCAAGTCAAAACAGGTCTGCCCGCGCCTGGCGGGGTGGCACGTTTCGAAGCGCGTGCAGATCACGCGCGGCTTCACCTCGGAGCCTGGATTGCACCGTTGGTATTCGCTGCATAACCGGTATTGGCGTGGTTCTGCTGCGCCACGATCGACTCCGCCTGAGCGAGGTTAGACGGATAGTCTGTCTTGTCCTGAGGATCGTATCCCGCCTTTTCGAGCGCGATAAATTCTTCGCGCACCTGAGCGCGGGTGAGCGGGGCACTGGATTGATCCGCCGAAAACGACTGGGCGTGGGAGAGCGCGGGAGCGCAGAGGGCGGTGAGAACAACAGCGAGCGTTAGCGGTTTCATGGTCGAACCTTTTGGTGAGTTCCATCAGGTCCCAGTATAAGGGGTTACCCTCATCATGGTTATTACCTAATCCGTCGTCTCCGTTACAGAAATTAACCGGGTACGTACCGTTTTCAGCAGGGGCTCCGGGCCCCGAGCCACATACATCCGGAGGCCACGGTATGGTTTTCGCAAGGTTCGCGAAGCGCGAGGTTGTAATTGCATTGCAAGGTCCGAGGAGGCGTGGCGCTGTGTAAGCGCCCGGCGAAGGCACGGGAGCGAGCTGGCTAGCTGAGATCGGGCAACGCGGGAGCCCAGCAGTGAGGAAGCAACTGTTCGATGTCAGAAGCGCGATGTGTTGGCAGACGCGTGAGCACGTCCTTCAGATAGGAGAGCGGATCGTGCCCGTTCAATTGTGCCGAGCGAATCAGGCTCATGATGGCAGCGGCACGTTCGCCGGCGCGAAGTGAGCCCGCGAACAACCAGTTTTTCCTCCCAGTCGCCCAGGGACGGATCTGGTTCTCAATCCAGTTGTTATCAATGGGCACGTGCCCATCGTCGAGATAGCGCGTGAGCGCCGCCCAGCGATTGAGGTTGTAGTCCAGGGCTTTCGCAATTCCTGAGGCTTCTGGAACCAGGCACCGCTGCGCGCTCATCCACGCATGCAACGCATCCATCACCGGTCGCGAACGGCTATGCCGCAGCGCACGCCGTGCATCGGGATCAAGCACCGCGGCTTCCCGTTCGATTTCGTATAGCGTGCCGAAGTATTTCAATGCCTGCCCGGCGATCTCACTCTGATGGTTTGCATGCAGCTCGAAGAACTTGCGTCGCGCATGCGCGGCACAGCCGATCTCCGTGATGCCCCGGGTAAAACTGTTCTTGTAGCCGCTATAGTCGTCGCACACCAGCTTGCCATGCCAGTCGCCCAGGAAGGCGCGCGCATGCTCGCCAGCGCGGCTGTCGGCGAAGTCATACACGACTGCCTTGATCGACGCGTATTGCGTCGTGGCATACGCCCAAAGATACGCACGATGTGTCTTGCCTTTGCCCGGACTGAGCATCTGCACAGGCGTTTCATCAGCATGCAACACACCCTGACGCAGGATCTGTTCGCGCAATGCATCGACCAGCGGCCGCAATCGCACGCCGCATACACCCACCCAGTCGCCCAGCGTCGACTGAGGGATCGCCAGCCCTGCGCGGACGCAGACGCGCTCAAGCCGGTACAGCGGCAGATGATCGGCGAACTTCGATACCAGCACCCAGGCCAACAGCGCGGCAGTAGGGATGCCCTTGTCGATGATGTGCGCGGGCACGGGTGTCTGCGTCAGCGTCTCGCATTGACGGCACACCCACTTGCCGCGGATATGTCGCTCGACTGTGAACGCGCCTGGCGTGTAGTCAAGCTTCTCGCTAATGTCTTCGCCAATGCGCTCAAGCTCGCAGCCGCAGTGGCACGTCGTGGTATCCGGATCGTGATGAATGTCGCTTCGCGGCAGATGCGCAGGCAACGGCGCGCGTCGCGGACGTTGCAGCTGCCGTGATCTGCGCTCCGGCGTATCCGGCTGAAGCTGTTCGAGCTCGGCTTCAATCGCGGCCAGATCCGTATCGATCGCCTCGTCGAGCAGGCTCATCTGTTCCGTATTGAACTGCTCGCTGCGCTTGCCAAACTGTTGCCGTTTGATGACCGAGAGCTCATGCGTGAGCTGGTCGATGCGGGTTTGCCGATACTGCAGCTCCCGTTCCTTCTCACCAACTTCGCGTTGCCTGTCTGCGAGCTGGGCGACCAGCTCCGTAGCCAGTGTTCGCAACTGGTCAGCGCTGAGCGTGGCGAGATCGACGGGCTGGTCCATGACAGCGAGTCTGACAGACACGCCACGCATCAGGAAGCGAAACTGTTTACGTGCGCGTTGGCCTCACACCACAGTAATGGCGTGATCGCTTGCCAGTGTGCGCCACGGCAGTCCCGTCACCAGTGCCCGTAACTGTTCCTGATTCAGCGGCAGTGCAACGGACTGCTCGCCGTTGCTCCAGACGAACCGCCCGCGATTCAGGCGCCGCGTGGCCAGCCAGATCCCCAGGCCGTCGTAGACCAACACCTTCATTCGCGTCGAATGCCGGTTGGCAAACAGGTAAGCATGGTGCGGGCGCGCCGCGCCGAATACCTTGACCACGCGTGCGAGCAGCGTATCGGCGCCCGCCCGCATGTCCACGGGCTCAGTTGCCAGCCAGATCGCGTCGATGCGGATCATCGCAACCACCCCTGTAGCCAGGCCGCGCAATCATCGGCCGCCGACACCGGCCAGTAGAGCGTAATCGTGGCAGCACCGCGGCGAATCTCGATGCGGATCTCGCCCCGATCAGTTGCAGCAACCGGTGCTTGTAGTTGTAGTGGCACGAATGTCGCCGTCGGTGGCGGCTGCGCTTCATCCGGCGCCGGATGGTCGCCCGCACGCTGTCGCGCTGCCACCACCCATCGGCGCAGCAGGTTTGCGTTCAGGCGGTAATGCAGCGCCACCGCCGCGATCGACACGTGCGGTTGCATCGCCGCGCGCACCGCCATCTCCTTGAATTCCCGGCTGTGTTTGCGACGCTCTATTGCCGGTACCACTCCCTCATCAATCCGATCGTCGTCCGCCATGGTGTACACGTCTCCATCAAGCTTTTGATGGACACGATGCTCCTATGCGCAGACCACGAACCTCAACCTGACTTCACCGGACCCTTACGGCGCTGTGCCATGTGACACCGGATGACAGGGCACCATGGCGCAACGCGGAGAAACATCGGAGGTTCGACGAAATGCGGTTCGGTTCGTTCTACTTATTGTGTTCCATGCTATGAAACCTTTTCACGAAGCCACCTTGACAGCCCACTGTCGAGAATGAGCTGAGCCAGCCGTGTGGGTCCCAGCAGCGTGACACCCTCGATCGCGGTGTGTTCCGGCAGGGCCCCTGTGTGCCATACAAAGAACATTCTGGCGTACGCAGCACTCGATCCGAACTGTTCGACATACTCCGACAGCGACGCGACGGTCGCGTCTGACTTGACCTGTACGAATGCCTTCTCTCCTGTGGTCGGCAACTCCAGTTCAAGATCGACGGTTTTCTGCGTACGACCCACCGCGCCTGTGCGGCGCCAACCGCTTGTCGAAAACAGAAGATCCACAAGCAGCTCAAAGTCCTGCCACGTCAGTAACCGGCACAAGTCGACAATTGCAAGCTTGTGAGCTGCCTCCGCGGCGATCGCAGCCGAGACTTCGGGTAACGGTTCGTCGTTGATCTTGCGGACCAGGTAGTCACGCGCATCGACATTGCAAATCGTGCCCCGGAACCCCTGGACTTTCAGCAGGTGGCCGCTAAGCCGATCCATCGTTAGCGGCACGCCCGCGAGGCTGCGGTTGTGCCAGCCGCACAGCGTCCTTCGCAGGCGGCTGCCATCATCCAGGACTTCGACCTGCCCAACCGGCTGACACCAGTAGAGGTAGCCACCGGAGAAGGTAATGAAGACTGAGTCGGGACCGGTTGTATAAAACGCCCTGATCTGATCTGTGTCACGGGTGGCAGTCCCGCCATTGCCATTGCGCAAGCCGATCCATAGCTCACGCACTGCCTCCCAGTCGCCCCGGACGCAGAGATCGTCCGGTGTTTCGTGATATCCAAACCTCAGCGTTCCCGATGACAGGCACTGGGCCTCCCATTCGCCACCATAGCCAAGCTTGATAAATTTAACTGCCGAAGGCTTTAGACTGGACACGGACAAGAATGATTATCGCGACCGTCAGAGCTTAACACTCGGGCGGCGCTGCGCGGAAACGCGGTGGGTCCATCGCCTTCCGTAATTTCGCGCAACGGCAATAAGCCCGACCTCGATGGCCACCTCAGCCCTTGGGTCGACTCAACGCGGTTCTTATCCCGACGCCCTGTTTGGATAGCTCCCTGCGGGCAGCCTTCGCCGTAGTCGGGACGACGATGGACGGGACTAAAGGAAGCGTGGCAGATGCCGTTATTCACCCAAGGGTTCGCATATGAGTTCTTCTGCCGCCCGACGTCAGCGAGTGGTGGCCGTGCACGACAGTTCAGGCAGCCGTCCAGACGCTTCGCGCGTGTCAAACTGATGCGATCGCGGGCCGGCGTCACATGCTCGGCGACGCCGCATTGCCCGGACGTCATCACGAGAATTCACCTCAAAAAGCGGAATAAGAATGGCGCAAGAAACTCCGGCAGACTTGCACATCCTCGCAGTCGCGCAGAAGTGGCAGAGCGAACTCGAGCAATACGCGCCAGTCATTGCGCGCGGCCTTGCGATGTTCAATTCAATGAGCCTCGGCATTCAGGCTGTCGCCCAGGAAATCTTTCCCCGGATCGCGCTGCACCTGCACGCATTGGAACGGATCGACTGGTCCGAAGCAATTCGCAGGATGCAAGCGTTGCCAGCGCAGTCCAAAGCTGCGATGACACTCGCTGCGGGTAACGGTTGGTTTTTTGGCTGGAGCGATTCGCTGCAGGGTGTGATTGAACTGATCGATAAGCTCAACGGGGCGCTGCCCGACGAAATTGATCAGGTGCTTACGCAGTACTATCGCGACAATCTTGATTTTTTTGCTGATGAGCTTTTTAAAAAACACCCGGCCCGAGCACCCGTCATCCAGGCGGCGGTGAACGCGCACAAGGCGCTCGGAACCGACGGTTACTGCCTGGCGATTCCGGTTTTCATTGCTCAGGCAGACGGCCTGTTGACAGAGATCGCGGATGTTAAATCTGCGTTCATGAAGGACACGCGCGTGAAGGACATGCGCGGACAGCCAGAGTTGCAAGCCTCCGTCGCCCTGCGCGAGCAACTTGCGGCAGACCCGGCGCTGCTGGATTTGATACACCCGCTGCTGACCTTGCACGATCTCGACTTCATGAAAAGCGCCAACGCCAGGAAGCAAGCCGCTCAGAAGGAGGGAGGGCGCTTTACCGTGTTGAACCGGCATCAGGTCATGCACGGGGAGGTCTCGGACTACGGGACGGAGATAAACAGTCTGAAGGCTTTCTCGCTTTTGACTTTTATCGGCACTCACCTGCCCGAAATCTTGCAGCGGGAACGCTCGACTTGTGTCAAGACTTTAGCGCAGACGGGCGGAACAGGATGAAGGTCGTTTAACGTATTCGATACGGGCGGGACATATCGTCAAACCGGAATGAAACTGATGAAAAAACTGATTTTTGCTGCTGGCCTGGTCACCGTCGCAATGGTGGCCAAAGCGGAACTTCCCCTGGATTCCGGGTCCGCCTGGAAGGCAGTCCAGTGGCACCCCAACCAGGTGAATGGGCTCTATGTCGATGCGAGTTCTATTGCGCTTCGAAACGATGGGCGTGTGACATACTGGGAGCGGCGCACCGAAACAGCGCCGGGGAGCAGTGTTGCTGCAGTCGAATACCAGCGCGTCGGCACGTGCGGTGGCGATTCAACATGGATTCTGGCTTCACGTCTGTACGATAAGGCGGGCAAGCAGGTCGCGTCGCAATCCGAAGCCCCGAAAGTCGCGGTCTCTTTCTCGAGAGAGCCGGACGAACAGGTCGTTCTGGGCGTCGCATGCTCGTTGCTGAAAGCCCGTCATGTTGCTGGCTAGATTGACCTAGTCGGAGAACTATCCCACATGGGGATGCTGAGGAACGGAGGAAAACAGAGGTGACCGAAGAGCAAAAGAAGTCTTATGCATTGGACAGCGACAACGAAGGATGGATCGTTGGATGGGCCGTTATTCGCAATAGCCCCTGGGATCTCGCCGGGATGTTCTTGACCAGGGACGAAGCCGAGGGCGTGCAGCGCGAACTTGGAAGCGCATACGAAGTCAGGCATGGTTCAAGGAAGTTGGGCTCGAATGATTTCATCGGCTCCTGAGTGTTTCTACCCGGCTTGAGGTTGCGCTGTATGCCGTGGTGCGCGACACATCGCGAAACGCCAGCGACGATCCGGCTTCGATGAAAACGGAGAGTCTTGTGCCAACAGCGGGTCGCAGTTCCTATGGTGTCTTTTCGCTGGTTTTTGCGGCGTCCATTGCCCTCGCCTTGGGGCTCGTCGTTCGACGGGCCCGCGACGAAGATTCGCTAGGACTACCGGCGTTGGGCTGCGCCAGTCGCGATCCTCATTGCAATTTTCATCGCATGGCGGCTCCAGAAAATGCTGGTGGGCTCATGGCACAGGCCACGTTATGCGACGCTGGAGCGGCAAATGGGGCCCCGGGGAGGCATGGGCGACGGGGGCGGTCGCAGGGGCGATCCTGGTGGGAATCGGAACGGGCACATTTGCTAACGTGATGAATCAGGTCATCGGCGTTCCGTATTGGTGAATTACTGAAAGTGAACGGGAGGCGATCAGAATATGTCAATCAGACACTCAGCTACGCGCGAGGCGGCTAACGGATCGCACACCGGAAAAGCCGATGAAATCCTGTTTCCTCAGGTGCCACTTCCGGAGCAATTGACGTATGAGTTTTTGGGCACGTTTGCGCGTTGTGAATACGCCTTGAAGTGTTCTGGCTTCAAAGGGTAGCCAGAAATCTGTCGAAGCCGATTGGGACGGGTTTGCGATCGATATCGACTGGCATTTCAGGCGTGTGAAGGACGAACAGTTTGAGCAAAGCGTCGACTATTTGCTGAGGCATCCACCTCGCAAGCAGGTACTCAGGGAAGGACGTATCCATTGGCAGGAATCGGTTCCCGACGGGAACCTGAAAAAGGCCCAGCAGGTCTTGCTGATGGTCCGGCGTGTCAGGAACAACCTTTTTCACGGGGCGAAGGTCTGGTCGCCCGAACGTGGCGGCGATCGCGACAGGGATGTGTTGCTGGTTACTTCAGCGTTGACCGTAATCAAGGGATGCGTGGCACTTCGTGAAGAGGTCGATTACGCGTTCAGATTCGGCATCTTCTAACGCGACGGCCGGGCAGCTGCCCACCGGTTCAGGAATATTCGGACCTTATCGCGAGCGGCGACTCTTGTAACGTGGAAACAGCAAGGTTGATCCGTGACCGGTTTATCGCCCGTTAAACTGCTTGCGTGCCGCCCGTTCCCGCGACTGCCATATTGCGCTCACATGGCCGAGTTAGTTCACATGGCCGTGTTACGCCGCCGACAATGAACCTGCAATCGAAGCCTCCGTTTTACGTACGGTCTCTCGATAACGCGGGGCAACGGGGCAGGCCGTGTTTCGGGTACCAGATGTGCCCCCCGCCGTCAACGCGTCCGGCCGCGCGCCGGCGTTTTCGGTGGGAGTTCGGCAACGGTTGTAGTGGCACGTTGCCGTTTCAGCCGGTGTTTTCGGCCTCCGGACTGGGCAAGCCGCGTTTCCAGGTCGGCGAGCAGATCGCTCGGCGTGCAGTCCAGGGCTGTGGCGAGCGCGAACAGCATGGTCAGCGTCGGTTGGTGCTGTCCAAGTTCCAGCATGCTCACGTAGTTGCGGCGGATGGACGCCTCGAAGGCCAACTGCTCCTGCGTTAATCCGGCCGCAAGTCGCCGCTCGCGAAGCATGACACCAAAGACTGCCTGCACCGCTTCCAAATCCCGCTCCCAGTGAAATGGGAGCACTCTCTATTTCCCGCTATAATTTGTCTTCCCAGTACACTGGGAATTAGATGCGGTGCGTTGGGCGCAAAGCGCTGTCTGGCCTGGGTATGAAGAATTTTCCCCCCGTCAGTTTTCCCTCCGACAATGTCGAGGACGCCCGCGAAAGACGTGGCAAGGCCGGCGCGTGACCGGTCGATGGATGATCAGGGAGATATCGAACGAGATATGGCGGGCGCGACTGCCGGAGCGGCGCGAGGTACGCGAGCGAACCGGAATGCGCGGAAGGGGCATGATGTTAGTGACGAACACGGGTTGGGCAGATCCGGATCCGGTCATGCACGATCTGGCGGACGATTATCGCGCGTGGCGATACGTGGCCTGGACAGGGGAAACGCTCAACTTCTGGGTCATTGGGTCGCGTGCAGTGCGTGACGATAGCAACAAGCCCGATGGCTGGCTGGTCGGGGGACCTGAGGCGTTGCTGGAAGCCGCGGGCGAGCTTCAGATCGGCACCTTTGCGGTCTACGTACTTGACTACAGTGACGATGACAGGGCGGCGGGCCTGCGTCGGGTCACAGCGATCTGGCGCGAACGCGGGCAGAAGGATGGTGCAGTCGGATTCTGGTATGCAACTGACACGGGCGAACTGAAGCCCTGTTCCCGTCTGCAGTTTCCACCTGAAAGTCGATTCGAACTTGTTAGCGAACTGGTCTTTGACCGGTGCGTCGGGTACGTGTCGCATCCAGAAGGAGAGGCATGACCGTCATGAACACCCGCGCCTGCGAAGGGGCTGGACCCGTTCCGGATGACTTTCCTCGAGAGCACCCTCAGGGCGCCATCGGCGGGTACCGTCCGAAAATTCTGCTCCGGCGAACCGGCGAGCAGCTTGTCTCGGGGCCGACCGATGAAGAACTTCTTGCGAGATACGATGCATGCGAAGACCTTGTCCGACAGCTCGCCACGTACGCTCGCCGGAAGCTTGCGGAAAACCCACGGCAGTCGCTATCCGATACGCTTTCCCGGATCGAAGCCGAGGTAACCAGGAAGGTGTCGTCGGGACAATGGCACATTTCATCGGCCGAGATGGCCTGGATCATGACGCAGGTTCGCAAGCTGATGGCAGAAAGAACGGCTACATGACGGTATTCCCTCAACGCCTGCGGTGTATGTAATCCAATGAGGCAACCATGACCCGAGTCAATGAAGAGCAGGTCACGGATGACCCGCCTGGGGGACCCGTGCTCAGCTTGCGGCTGCCGGCTGGTACCGATCCAGCCGTCGTGTCGTCTCTCAAGCGTGAGCTGGAGGATCTGGTGGCGGTTGTGCTGACGAAGACGCCGTTCGGAGAGGTTGTTATCGAGCGGGCAGACGAGCTTGCCGACGCGATCACGAAGCTGTCGGCTCCCGTCGCGCCGCTAATCGAGGAGCGCATCAGGCGTCAGGAGACGATCCGCTCAGTCCTTGCACGAGGTGAATGGTTAACAGTCGAGCAGATCAATGCGCTCCAGATAGCGCCGCCACCCAACAACGCACAGCCGGCCGCAGACTGGAAACGCCGTGGCCGCATCTTCAGTGTGTCCATTGGCGGCAAGGAGTATTTTGCCGGCTACCAGTTCGACACCATGTGCCAGCCGCTGCCGGTCATCAAGGAAATCCTGGACGCGCTCGGCCCTAAAGCCGACTCGTGGAAGATCGCGGCCTGGTTCCATTTCAAGAATGGATGGATCCGGGGTACCGGGGACTGTGAGGATCAGCCCGTCGCTCCGATGGATGCTCTCGACCGGCATGAAACTGTGCTTAATGCAGCCAGGCGCATGCACTCGACGTACATTGCGTAGTCCGCCGTTCAGTATTGCCGAGAGTGCACCAAATTCCGGTACTGGAGCCCAGAAGGCCTTATGCGAGGGCCGTCGCGAAAGGCGCGCTCTGCGGCCAAAGAGGCTAGCCGCGTAGCGTTGAATCGCGCCCAGGCAGACCTGGGTATACTTCCGGTGCTCAGCGGCAAGAGTGTGTAAACTTCAGGTGCTCACCCGCAAGTGTGGGTAAACTTTAGTTCCAATCCGCAAATCTCTATCCAGATGCGCGCGCAACGCCAGCGGCCGGCCAGAGGTTAGTGGACGCGTCCATGGCCCTGTACATAAGGCGCTCGCGCCGACGACCGCCGCCGGCTATTCGCGGAATGCGAATGAGCGACGAAAGTCATCCCCTGTTGCCGAATGTTAAATTCGGCCTGGGAAGGCCCAAAACGGATGAGATTTAGTTCCACGGACTTGACGGTCGCGAATGTCTTGAGCCAGAGTGGATTGAGCATGACGCATTGTCATCGGCTTTTGCGATGACAGTCAACGCCTTCAGGCGGCTTCCCGATTGCCATTGAAATCGATACCATGACGGCTGATGTGGACGAATCGGCCACTAGAAATACAGCGGGCCTGATTCGGCGAGACGCCTGTTTCCGAGGTGCAACCATCGCGACGCCGAAAATACGGTCGTGCCTCTCCGAACTCCATCATGACCCGGGATTCCTCACACACCGCGCTACTCTGGATCGTCGCCGCCGCATTCTTCATGCAGACGCTGGATACGACGATCGTCAACACCGCGCTGCCTTCGATCGCGCAAAGCCTGCACGCATCGCCGCTCGCGATGCAGCCCGTCGTCGTCGCGTACACGCTGACAATGGCGCTGCTGACGCCCGCATCCGGCTGGTTCGCGGATCGCTTCGGCACGCGGCGCGTCTATTTCGCCGCGATTCTCGTTTTCGTGCTCGGCTCGCTGTGCTGCGCCGGCGCGCATACCCTCGATCAACTTGTCATTGCGCGCGTGCTGCAAGGCATCGGCGGCTCGATGCTGCTGCCCATCGGACGGCTTGCCGTGCTGCGCCGCGTGCCCGGCGAGCAATACGTGTCGGCGCTGGCGTTCGTGTCGGTCGCGGGACAGGTCGGGCCGATCGTCGGGCCGACGCTGGGCGGCTGGCTCACGCAGTCCATTTCGTGGCACTGGATTTTCCTCGTCAACGTTCCCGTCGGCGTGATCGGGCTCTTCACCGTACAACGCTATCTGCCGCACGATCACGCGACGCATCCGCCGCCATTCGATTTCATCGGCTGCGGACTGCTCTCGCTCGCGATGATCCTGCTGTCGCTCGCGATCGATCCGCCGATGAGCGCGCATCGCATCGAATGGTCGGCGGGTCTCGCGGCGGCCGGAGTCGTTGCGGCGCTCGCGTACATTCCTCACGCCCGCTCGTTCAAGCGGCCGCTCTTCAGGCTCGCGCTGTTCAGCGAACCCAACTTCAGCGTCGGTCTCGTCGGCAATCTGCTGTGCCGGATCGGATCGAGCGCAGTGCCGTTCATGCTGCCGCTGTTGATGCAGGTGCAGCTCGGCTATTCGCCGTTGCGTTCGGGTCTGATGATGCTGCCCGCCGCGATCGCGGGCACCGTCTCGAAGCGATGGATCGCGCCGCTGATCAAGCGCTTCGGCTACTCGGCGTTTCTCGCCGTCAACACGGTGATCGTCGGCTCGACGATCGTGGCGTTCGCGCTGGTGTCGAAGCACTCGGCGCCGTTGCTGGAAATCGTGCTGCTTGCCGTGTTCGGCGCGGCGAACTCGATGCAGTTCGCCGCAATGAACAGCGTGACGCTCAAAGGCTTGTCGCACGCGGATGCGGGCAGCGGCAACAGCCTCTTCTCGATGGTGCAGATGCTGGCGATCGGACTTGGCGTGTCGATCGGCGGCGGGCTCGTCAACTTGTTTTCCGCGCAATGGGGCTCGGCGTCGACGGGCTTCATGCTCAGCTTCGTGTGCGTCGGCCTGATCACGCTGCTGTCGGCGCTCGTGTTCCGTCGGCTCGACGTGCCGCCCGCGCAGCCTGCCGTCGCGGCGCCGGCACGCACGGCGCGCTGATCGTGCGCCGCTGGGCATCAATGGGCGTTGTGCGTATGCCGCGCCCGCTCGACGAGATGATCGACCATCCGCTGCGCCGCGGGCTGTAGCGATTCGAAATCGCGAAAGCACACGACGAACCTCCGCTTCGCCCATTCGTCCGTCAACGGAATCACGCGCACATCGAGAATGCGCGCATACGTATCGCCGACCACCTGCGGAATCACGCTGATGCCGAGCTTCGCGGCGACCACGCGAAACGCCGCATCGAAGTTCGACACGACCGCTCTGTACGACACGGTGCCGCCTGCGCGCGCGGCGGCGCGTTGCATCATCATGTGCACGGCCGTCGATGGCGGCAGGCCCACGTGCTCGTAGCCGAGCGTCTCCGCGAAGCGCAGCGTCGAGCGCTTCGCGAGCGGATGGTCAGGATGCACGGCGAGCGCGAGCCGGTCCTCGCGATACGGCCGATGCTCGAGCCCTTCGAGATCCACGTTGTCCCAGCACACGCCGACGGACGCCGCGCCTTCGCGCAGCCGCCGCACGAGATCGTGCGATAGCCACTCCTCGACATGCACGCGGATGTTCTCGTGCGCGGGCATGCTCATGAACGACGCGACATCGTCGAGCAGGCTTTCGGCAATCGCCGACGCCGACGCGCACACGCTCACACTGCCGCGCAGGCCGCTGCCGAATGCGGCGATATCGCTTGCGATCCGGTCCATCGTGAACAGTACGTTGCGCGCGTGTTCGAGCAGCGCGACGCCGGCGGGCGTCGGCAGCACGCCGCGTCGCGAGCGCGTGAAGAGCGGCACGCCCAGATCGCTTTCGAGCTGCGCGATCCGCTTGCTGACGGCGGAAGGCTCGATATGTTGTTCGTGCGCGGCGCGCGCCATGTTCTTGTGCTCGCAGACGGCCACCACGAGCCGCAATGTTTTCAGGTCGATGTCGCGCAACGGTTGTCTCCTGTCTGCGCTGAATTGGTGCTTTAGCTGTGGCTGGAGTTAGTGCTTCAGCACTTACCCCAGCCCCATGTAGAGCACTTGCTCCGGTCCATGCCAGATGGTCGCGCTGCGTTTCCGTTTCGGAAATCTGGCGCTTCCAAAATACCGCTTTATGTATCGAATGGAATCTCTAAAGTTAGCACAATGCCGGCGTGTGCAACGACCGGCATGCAACATTGGAGACACCCTCGATGCCCTCATTCCCCTCCCGCGTCGTGATCCGCGAAGTCGGCTTGCGCGACGGGCTGCAAAGCATTCAGACCGTTCTTCCCACGGAAAAGAAGATCCAATGGATCGCCGGCGCGTATGCGGCCGGTCAGCGCGAAATCGAAGCCGGCTCGTTCGTGCCCGCGCGCCTGTTGCCACAACTCGCGGACACGGCGGAACTCGTCGCGTATGCGAAGACGCTGCCCGGTCTGTTCGTCTCGGTGCTCGTGCCGAACCTGAAAGGCGCCGAGCGCGCGATCGACACGCAAGCGGATCTGATGCTCGTGCCGTTGTCCGCGAGTCGCGAGCATAGCCTTGCGAATCTGCGCAAGACGCCCGACGAAGTGGTCGCCGAAGTCGCGCGCATCCGTGCCGCACGCGACGCAGCGGGCTCGAAGACGCTGATCGAAGGCGGCATCGGCACTGCGTTTGGCTGCACGATTCAAGGCGCCGTCGACCAGGACGAAGTACTGCGCTGCATGCAGGCGTTGCTCGATGCGGGCGCGGACCGCGTGAGCATCGCGGATACCGTTGGCTATGCGAATCCCGCCGACGTGCGCGATCTGTTCGAGAAAGCGCGGCGCATGGCGGGCGAGCGTTTCTGGTGCGGACACTTCCACGACACGCGCGGCCTCGCGCTCGCGAACGTGTATGCCGCGCTCGAAACGGGCGTCACGCGCTTCGATGCGACGCTCGCCGGCATCGGCGGCTGTCCGCATGCGCCGGGCGCGAGCGGCAACGCGTCGAGCGAAGACCTCGCGTACATGCTCGCGGACATGGGCATCGAAACGGGCATCGACATCGAACGGCTGCTGGCGCTGCGCGCGAAGGTCGCGCAGTGGCTGTCGAACGAAACGCTGCACGGCACGCTATGGCGCGCGGGCTTGCCGAAGACATTCAACGGCGGTGCGAAGCGCACCGCGAATCCCATCGTTACCGCCTGAGGTTCAACATGAGCACATCCAGCCGGCTGCCTCTCGAAGGCGTGCGCGTCATCGAATTCACTCACATGGTCATGGGGCCGACATGCGGGATGATCCTCGCGGATCTCGGCGCCGAAGTCATCAAGATCGAGCCGCCCGGCGGCGACAAGACGCGCAAGCTGCCGGGCCTCGGCATCGGCTTCTTTC
Organism: Paraburkholderia piptadeniae; assembly: GCF_900007165.1. Taxonomy (GTDB): domain Bacteria; phylum Pseudomonadota; class Gammaproteobacteria; order Burkholderiales; family Burkholderiaceae; genus Paraburkholderia; species Paraburkholderia piptadeniae. Next base: position 19,322 of record NZ_CYGY02000068.1, on the reverse strand, counting down.
GCACGTTCAACCGCAACAAGAAGAGCGTCGTGCTCGATATCAACACGCCCGACGGTCACGCCGCCGCTGAAGAGCTGATCGGCCAGTGCGACGTGATGCTCGAAAACTTCCGGCCGGGGTTGATGCAGAAGCTGGGCCTCGACTACGACACGCTATCGAAGAAGTTTCCGCGCCTGATCTACGTATCGCACAAGGGTTTTTTGCCGGGGCCCTATGAAAAGCGGCTCGCGCTCGACGAAGTCGTGCAGATGATGGGCGGTCTGTCGTATATGACGGGGCCGGCAGGGCGTCCGCTGCGCGCGGGCACGTCGGTCAACGACATCATGGGCGGCATGTTCGGCGCGATCGGCGTGCTCGCCGCGCTGCGCGAACGCGACTTCACGGGGCAAGGACAGGAAGTGCAAAGCGCGCTGTTCGAGAACTGCGTGTTCCTCGCCGCCCAGCACATGCAGCAGTACGCGATGACGCATGAAGCGCCGCCGCCGATGCCGTCGCGTGTCTCCGCATGGAGCGTGTACGACGTGTTTACGCTCGCGAATGATGAGCAACTGTTCATCGGCGCCGTCAGCGACAGGCAGTTCGTCACGCTGTGCGATGTGATTGGCCGGCCGGATCTCGCGAGCGAGCCGCAATTCGCGGACAACGCGATGCGCGTGGCCGTGCGTCCCGAACTGCTCGCGCGTCTGGGCGACATAGTGAAGCACCATCGCGCCGACGACCTCGCGGCAAAGCTCGAAGCAGCGGGCATTCCTTACGCGCACATCGTGCGCCCCGATCAACTGTTCGACGATCCGCATCTGAAGCAAAGCGGCGGACTCGTGCCGATGCAAACCGACGACGGCGGCACGACAGAAGTGGTCCTGCTGCCGCTGACGATGGGCGGGCGGCGGCCGGGCGTGCGTCAGGCGCTGGCGAAAGTCGGCGAGCACACGCAGGAGATTCTTTCGCGGCTGACGGGGCGCGCCACTGCGTGACCGCGTCGATGGCCGCGAAACGGAGACCGACCGATACCGACTGACACCAACGAAGCACCGACCATCAGGCATCCAGACCAACCCGACAACTGATGGCGCATTTCAGGAGACAGACAACTATGCAGCGCACGATACCCGCGACAGCGGACAATCCCCCGTTTGCGCCCTCCGAAGCGCAGACCAATTTGCGCGCGGCGGCGGCATTGTCGGCGCGAATGGACCGCTTGCCCGTCACGCGTTATCTGTGGATGCTCGTCCTGCTGATTTCGCTCGGCGGATTCTTCGAGGTCTACGATCTGATCTTCACCGGCTACATCGCGCCGGGGATGGCGAAGAGCGGTCTGCTCAAGACGACGACGGACTCGTTCTTCGTACTTCAGGGCATCGCGGGCTTTATTGCGTCGACGTTCGCGGGGCTGTTCGTCGGCACGTTCTGCTTCGGCTGGCTGCCGGACCGTTTCGGGCGCCGCAAGGTGTTCACGGTGTCGCTGCTGTGGTATTCGGTCGGCTCCGCGATACTGGCCTTTCAGCACACGCCTGAAGGGCTGATCTTGTGGCGCTTCATCACGGGCATCGGTGTGGGCATCGAAATCGTGACGATCGACAGCTACGTCACCGAGCTTGTGCCGCAGCACATGCGGGGCCGCGCGATGGCGTTCAACCAGGCGGTGATGTTCGCGGCCGCGCCTGCCGCGGCGATCCTTTCGTACTGGCTCGTGCCGACCACGTTCGCCGGCATCGACGGCTGGCGTTGGGTCGTGCTGATCGGCTCGGCGGGCGCGGTGATCGTATGGTTCATTCGTCTCGTCGTGCCGGAAAGCCCGCGCTGGCTCGCGAGCCACGGGCATGTCGAAAAGGGCGACCGCGTGGTCAGAAAGATGGAAGCGATGGCCGCGCGTCAAACGGGTCGAGCGTTGCCGGAGCCGCTGCCTGCCGTCGAAGTGCCCGCGCATCGACGCGCGTCGCTCGCGGAATTGTGGCAGCCGCCGTATCGCTCGAGGCTCATCATGTTGATCGTCTTCAACTTCTGCCAGGCGATCGGCTATTACGGATTCGCGAACTGGGTGCCGACGTTGCTGATCGGTCAAGGCATCACGGTGACGAAGAGCCTGCTTTACTCGTTCATCATCGCCATTGCATTGCCTTCGGGTCCGTTGCTCGCGATGCTGTTCGCCGACAGGCTTCAGCGCAAATGGCTGATCGTAGGCTCCGCGTTTGCAGTGGTCGTGTTCGGGCTCATGTTCGGGCAGATGAAAGCCGTCGTGCCGCTGATCGTGCTCGGCGTGCTCATCAGTCTCGCGGGACAGACCATCTCCGTTTGCTATCACGCGTATCAGGCCGAGCTATTCCCGACGCGCATCCGTTGCCGCGCAAACGGGATCGTCTATTCGGCGAGTCGCATCGGCGCAATGATGTCGGGCTTCGTCATCGCTCACCTGTTGCGTGAGTTCGGCGTTGCGGGGGTGTTCGTCGGCATCACCGCGTGTATGATCGTCGTGATGATTTCGATCGGCGGATTCGGGCCGAAAACGAATGGCGTCCGGCTCGAAGAGCTTTGCCATTGAGATCGCGCTAATCGCTAAAAACAGGAACGCCGGCCGGGTCTTTGGCGATCCGGCCGGCGTTTTTGTCGTCATGCAACGGCTAAGCGCAGGAAATTACGCTTTGCCTGCCTTCAGTTGCAAACGGAACTTGTGCAGCAACGGTTCCGTATAGCCGCTCGGCTGCGCGCAGCCTTCGAACACCAGCGCGCACGCCGCCTTGAACGCAATCGAAGCATCGAAGTTCGGTGCCATCGGCTTGTAGTTCGGGTCGCCTGCGTTTTGCTGATCGACGACCTTCGCCATGCGCTGCAAGGTTTCCTTCACGAACTCCGGCTTGACGACGCCGTGACGCAGCCAGTTCGCGATGTGCTGGCTCGAAATGCGCAGCGTCGCGCGGTCTTCCATCAGGCCGACGTTGTGGATGTCGGGCACCTTCGAGCAGCCGACGCCCTGATCGATCCAGCGCACCACATAGCCGAGGATGCCCTGTGCGTTGTTCTCGACTTCCTGGCGGATCTCGTCGTCGCTCCACCGCGCGCGTTCGACGACGGGGATGGTCAGCAGCCCGTCGAGCAGTTCGTCGCGCGCGCTCGCGAAGTCCGTGCGCTCCAGTTCCTTCTGCACGGCCTGCACGTCGACCTGATGATAGTGCAGCGCATGCAGCGTCGCGGCCGTGGGCGAGGGCACCCATGCCGTGTTCGCGCCCGCTTTCGGATGACCGATCTTCTGTTCGAGCATCGCCTTCATCAGGTCGGGCATCGCCCACATGCCCTTGCCGATCTGCGCGCGGCCGCGCAGGCCCGCAGCGAGACCGACCAGCACGTTGCTGCGCTCGTACGCGGCAATCCACTTGCTCGACTTCATATCGCCCTTGCGCATCATCGGGCCGGCTTCCATCGAGCTGTGCATCTCATCGCCCGTGCGATCGAGGAAGCCCGTGTTGATGAACGCGACACGCGCCGATGCCTCGCCGATACACGCGGAAAGGTTCACGCTCGTGCGGCGCTCTTCATCCATGATGCCCATCTTGATCGTGTTGCGCGCGAGCCCGAGCAGATCTTCGACGCGCGCGAACACCTCGCTCGCGAACGCAACTTCGGCGGGGCCGTGCATCTTCGGCTTGACGATGTAGATGGAGCCCGTGCGCGAATTGAACTTGTGCGTGCGGTCGTGCAGCGCGCACAGCGTCGTGACGACGGCATCGAGAATCCCTTCGGGGATCTCATGACCGTCGCGATCGAGCACGGCCGGGTTCGTCATCAGATGGCCGACGTTGCGGATGAACAGCAGCGAGCGTCCATGCAGCCTGACGGCCTGGGCTTGCCCATTTGCGCCCGTGTACTCGCGGTCCGCGTTCAGGCGGCGCGTGAACGTCTTGCCGTTCTTCGTGACTTCTTCCGTCAGCGTGCCGACCATCAGGCCGAGCCAGTTGCGATACAGCTGCACCTTGTCGTCGGCATCGACGGCGGCAACCGAGTCCTCGCAGTCGATGATCGTGCTGACAGCCGCTTCCATCAGCACGTCCTTGATGTGCGCGGGGTCGGTCTTGCCAATCGAATCGTTTGCGTCGATCTGGATTTCGAAGTGCAGACCGTTGTGCTTGAGCAGCACGGCCGACGGCGCATTCGCGTCGCCCTGATAGCCGACGAACTGCGCCGGGTCTTCCAGCGTGGTCGCGCCGTTCGTCAGTGCGACGCTGAGCTTGCCGTTCTCGACGCGGTAGCCGGTCGCATCCGCGTGCGAACCGTTCGCGAGCGGGGCGGCATTGTCGAGGAACTTGCGCGCGTACGCGATCACGCGCGCGCCGCGCACCGGGTTGTACTTCGCGGTGCGCTCGGCGCCGTCGGTTTCGTCGATCGCATCGGTGCCGTAGAGCGCGTCGTACAGGCTGCCCCAGCGCGCATTCGCTGCGTTCAGCGCGTAACGCTGGTTCGACAGCGGCACGACGAGCTGCGGGCCCGCCTGTTCGGCGATTTCGCGGTCGACGTTCTCCGTGGTGGCCTTCACGCTCGCAGGCGCGGGCACGATATAGCCGATGCTTTCGAGGAAGCTGCGATACGCGCGCAGGTCGCGCACCGGGCCGGGGTTGGCGCGATACCATTTGTCGAGTTCGACCTGCAGGCGGTCGCGTTCGGCGAGCAGCGCGCGGTTCTTCGGCGCGAGGTCGTGCACGATGGCATCGAAACCGGCCCAGAATGCGGCGCTATCGACACCGGTTCCAGGCAGGGTTTCCTTTTCGATGAACTGTTCGAGGTTCGCGGCGACCTGCAATCCGCCGCGTTGAGTCATTTGGGTCATGGGCTGTTCCAAGAGGGGCGAGATTTCGACTAGCTTCGGGGCGGCGTTCAACCATTCGCACGGGTGGCAACGGCCGCGGCACCGGCCTTTGCCACTTGCGCATCCTGATCGGCCTTCACGCCGGAAACACCGACGGCGCCGACCACCTGACCATTTACCACAACGGGCACGCCGCCTTCCAGCGTACCCGAGAGCGGCGCGCTCAGGAATGCGGTGCGGCCGCCGTTGATCATGTCTTCATACTGCTTCGATTCGCGGCGGCCCAGCGCGGCCGTGCGGGCCTTTTCGGTCGCGATGTAGGCGCCGATGGGCGCGCAGTTGTCGAGGCGCAGCAGCGCCAGTTGATGGCCGCCGTCGTCGACGACGGCAATGGCGACGGCCCACTGGTTGCGTTCGGCTTCGGCGCGCGCCGCTTCGATGATGGTCGTCGACTCGGCGACCGTCAGAACGGATTTTGTCTGCATGTTGCGTTTCCTGAAACGATTGAGGTGACTTCCATCTACAGACCGGTCGCGAGTCGCGGATCGACATGACAGGCGGCGCACACACGCACGATTTACGCGCGAGCGAGGTCCAGTCTTATATATGACTTGGGGTCCATTGTTCCGTGTTCTGCGCTGCTTGTCGACCCGGTGGAACACTGGTCGTACCAGTTTTTTCTGTCCCCATGTAAGGTCTCGTCATCACAGAGCAATGGCATGCAAGTGCCGCGCCAGGGAAAACCCGCGCTGACCACCGATGCGCTTGACCATCGGTTGAGCTGCGCGAATACTACTAAGATATTAGTGAATTGACGGATGTAGCCAGGCCATGTTCGTAATCCACGATCACCGGATTCATCTCGAAGGCGAGCCGCTCGCACGCGATGTCGATGCGCCCGCCGTGAGCGCGCTGCTCGCGCATGGAAAGACCTGTCGTCCGCCCGTATGCGGCACGGTCTATGGCACGTTGTTGAACGATCGTGCCGCGCTCGATGCGTTGGGCGACGCCGTCCATGCTCCGCCGTACAAGGCGCCGCCGAAAGCGCCCGTTGTGTACGTGAAGCCGCGTAACACGCTGGCAGGGCACGGCGCGCAAGTCGTCGTGCCTGACGATGAGCATGGCGTGCAAGTCGGCGGATCGCTCGGCATCGTGATCGGACGCACGGCGTGTCGCGTGAGCGTCGAGCAGGCGCTGGAGTTCGTCGCGGGATACACCATCGTTGCCGATCTTTGCGTGCCGCATGCAAGCGTTTATCGGCCGTCGGTGCGGTTTCGCGCGCGCGATGGCTTCTGTGTGATCGGTCCTGCCGTGGTCGCGCGACGGCACGTGGCCGATGCGGATGCGCTCTGTATTGCGATCAGCATCGAAGGAAAGCGCGCATTCGATGCGAGCACTTCTACTTCGATTCGCAACGTCGCCCAATTGATCGCCGATGTGACGGACTTCATGACGCTTTCCCCCGGCGATGTGCTGACGCTGGGTGTCCCGCATGGCGCGCCCATCGCGCACGCGGGCGACAAGGTGAGCATCGCGATCGGCGCATGGACGCCGTTGCGCTTCTCGACGACGTCGAAAGAAGGAGGCGAACGATGATGCGCGGCCGTGTTGCGTATGCAGGCGCCATTCACGAGGCGTATCCGCACGAGCGCGGCGTGAGGCTTGCCGATGGCCGCGTCTGTCGCGAAGAAGAAGTCGTATGGCTAGCGCCCATCGAACCCGGCACGATCTTCGCGCTCGGTCTGAATTACGCGGAGCACGCGAAGGAGCTGCAATTCTCGAAGCAGGAAGAGCCGCTCGTGTTTCTGAAGGGGCCAGGCAGCGTGATCGGTCATCGAGGGGTGACGCGCCGTCCCAACGATGCGGCGTTCATGCACTACGAGTGCGAACTCGCCGTGGTGATCGGCCGGCCCGCGAAAGAAGTGAAACGCGACGAGGCAATGCAGTACGTCGCGGGCTACACGATCGCGAACGACTATGCGATCCGCGACTATCTGGAGAACTACTACCGGCCCAATCTGCGCGTGAAGAATCGCGATGGCGGAACGGTACTCGGACCGTGGTTCGTCGATGCCGCCGATATTGCCGATGTTGCGCAGCTCGAGTTGCGCACCTACGTGAACGGCACACTGCAACAAAAGGGCAATACGCGCGATCTCGTCACCGACATTCCCTCGCTGATCGAATATCTGAGCAGCTTCATGACGCTCGCGCCCGGCGACGTGATTCTGACGGGCACGCCCGAGGGCGTCGTCAATGTGAATGCGGGCGACGAGGTCGTCTGCGAGATCGATGGCCTCGGCCGTCTCGTCAACGTGATCGCTTCCGACGCGGACTTCAACCGCGACTGACTGTCTGGGACATGCCAATGCGAATCGAACATCTGATCAACGGCCAATCGACGGCCGCTCGTGACTACTTCGAGACCGTGAATCCGGCGACGCAAGAAGTACTGGCCGAAGTCGCGCGCGGCACCGGCGAAGATATCGACGCGGCTGTGCGCGCAGCGAAAGACGCGTTTCCCGCATGGGCCGCCACGCCCGCAGCCGAGCGCGCGAAACTCGCGCGCAAGCTCGGCGAACTGATCTCGAAACACGTGCCCGAAATCTCCGACACGGAAACGCGCGACACGGGCCAAACGATTTCGCAAACGCGCAAGCAACTGGTGCCGCGTGCCGCCGACAACTTTTCGTATTTCGCGGAGATGTGCACGCGCGTCGACGGCCATACGTACCCGACCGATTCGCATCTGAACTACACGCTGTTTCATCCCGTCGGCGTGTGCGCGCTGATTTCGCCGTGGAATGTGCCGTTCATGACGGCCACGTGGAAGGTCGCGCCGTGTCTCGCGTTCGGCAATACGGCTGTGCTGAAGATGAGCGAGTTGTCTCCGCTCACGGCCTCGATGCTCGGCGCGCTCGCGCTCGAAGCGGGCATTCCCGCGGGCGTGCTGAACGTCGTGCACGGCTATGGCAAGGAAGCGGGTGAATCGCTCGTCGCTCATCCCGATGTGCACGCCATTTCGTTCACGGGTTCGACCGCGACGGGCAATCGCATCGTGCAGACGGCGGGCCTGAAGAAGTTCTCGATGGAGCTGGGCGGCAAGTCGCCGTTCGTGATCTTCGACGATGCCGATTTCGAGCGCGCGCTCGATGCCGCCGTGTTCATGATCTTCTCGAACAATGGCGAGCGCTGCACGGCAGGCTCGCGGATTCTCGTGCAGAAATCGATTTACGCGAAGTTCGCGGAGCGCTTTGTCGAGCGCGCAAAGCGTCTCTCGGTTGGCGATCCGCTCAGCGAGAACACGATCATCGGCCCGATGATCAGCCAGGGGCATCTCGCGAAAGTGCGCAGCTATATCGAACTGGGGCCGAAGGAAGGCGCGACGCTCGCGTGCGGTGGTCTCGATGCGCCATCGTTGCCCGACGCGCTGAAGAAAGGCAACTTCGTCGCGCCGACGGTATTCGTCGATGTCGATAACCGCATGCGTATCGCGCAGGAAGAGATCTTCGGGCCGGTCGCGTGCCTGATTCCGTTCGACGACGAAGCGCATGCCATTCGCCTCGCCAACGATATCTCGTACGGTCTGTCGAGCTATGTATGGACCGGGAACACGGGGCGCGCGCATCGCGTGGCCGCAGCGATCGAAGCGGGCATGTGCTTCGTGAACAGCCAGAACGTGCGCGATCTTCGCCAGCCGTTTGGCGGCACGAAGGCTTCGGGTGTTGGGCGCGAAGGCGGCACGTGGAGCTATGAAGTGTTCCTCGAACCGAAGAACGTGTGCGTGTCGCTCGGATCGCATCATATTCCGCGCTGGGGCGTTTGAATTTTTGCGCGCCAGTGTTTTTGCAGGTAGCGATTCGGCTTTGCATGGGACTGGAGTAAGCACTAAACAAAGGAGACCGCGATGGGCAAGCTTGCACTGGCCGCCAAAGTCACACATGTGCCTTCGTTGTATCTATCCGAACTCGATGGACCGCACAAAGGCTGCCGTCAGGCGGCCATCGACGGGCATCATGAGATCGGCCGGCGCTGTCGCGAACTGGGTGTCGATACGATTGTCGTGTTCGATGTGCACTGGCTCGTGAATAGCGAGTACCACATCAATTGCGCGCCGAAATTCGAAGGCATCTATACGAGCAACGAACTGCCGCATTTCATCAACAACATGGCGTATGCGTATCCGGGCAATGTGAGGCTCGGCCAGCTAATCGCGGAAGTCGCGAATGAAATGGGCGTGAAAACGCGCGCGCATAGCGAGACGTCGCTCGACCTCGAATACGGCACGCTCGTGCCGATGCGTTATATGAATTCGGATCAGCGCTTCAAGACGGTATCGATCGCGGGATGGTGCATGTGGCACGACCTGCCGACGAGCGCGCGCTTCGGACTCGCGGTGCGCAAGGCCATCGAGGAACGCTACGACGGTACGGTTGCGATTCTTGCGAGCGGCTCGCTCAGCCATCACTTCGCGAACAACGGCACAGCCGAGCAATTCATGCATAAGGTGTGGGACCCGTTTCTCGAACAGACGGACCGGCACGTGGTGTCGCTTTGGGAGAAGGGCGACTGGAAGACCTTTTGCGGCATGCTGCCGCTCTACAACGAGAAATGCTGGGGCGAGGGCGGCATGCACGACACGGCGATGCTGCTCGGCGCACTCGGTTGGGACCGCTACGAAGGCAAGGCCGAAGTGGTGACGCCTTATTTCGGCAGTTCGGGCACCGGGCAGATCAACGCGATTTTTCCCGTGACGCCATTGCCGGCTTGATTGCTCGAAGGAGTTCAACGTGCCACATCTCACGCTCGAATACAGCGCCAATCTGGCGAACGACGACAGCATCGGCGCGCTGTGCGGGAAGCTCGCGCAAAGCCTGGACGCGCAACGCGAGAACGACCAGCGCGTTTATCCGATCGGCGGCATACGCGTGCGCGCGTTGCGTTGCGAGCAGTATTGCATTGCAGACGGCAGACAAGATGCCGCCTTTCTGCATGCGAACCTGAAGATCGGCGCGGGCCGCTCGGAAGCCGTAAAGAAAGCGACAGGCGATGCGCTATTCGATGTCATCAAGCAGCACTTCGCCGAAGTTTTCGACAAGCAGGGCCTTGCGCTATCGCTTCAAATCAGCGAATTCAGCGAATCGGGCACGTGGAAGCACAACAATCTGCATGCGCGCCTGAAGAGCTGAACGCGACAGCCTTGCATGGGATCAGTAATGCGCTAAAGCGCCAACTGCTATCGACCGCTTTGCATGGGACCGGAGTTCATCATGCTAGACCAGACGACTATTCGCGAACTCGCCGCGAAGCTAGACCACGCCGAGAAAACGCGCACGCAATTGCGGCATTTTTCCTCTGCCTATCCGGAGATGACGATCGAAGATGGTTATGCGATCCAGCGCGAATGGGTGAAGATGAAACTGGCCGAGGGCCACGTGATCAAAGGGCGCAAGATCGGCCTGACGTCGCGCGCAATGCAACGTTCGTCGCAGATCGACGAGCCGGACTATGCGCCGCTCCTCGACAGCATGTTTATCGAAAGCGGACAGGACATTCGCGCGGACCGCTTCATTGCGCCACGTGTCGAAGTGGAACTGGCGTTCATTCTCGCGAAACCGCTCAAGGGCCCCGGCGTGACGCTGTTCGATGTGCTCGACGCGACGGCATACGTGACGCCCGCTGTCGAGATCATCGATGCGCGCATCGAGCAGTTCGACCGCGACACGCGCGCGCCGCGCAAGGTCTTCGATACGATCTCCGACTTCGCCGCGAACGCGGGCATCGTGATGGGCGGCCGACCCGTGCGCCCGATGGATGTCGATCTGCGCTGGGTCGGCGCGTTGCTGTACAAGAACGGTGCCGTCGAAGAGAGCGGACTCGCCGCGGCGGTGCTCAATCACCCGGCGACAGGCGTTGCGTGGCTCGCGAACAAGATCGCGCCGTATGACGAGCGCCTCAATGCAAACGACGTAATACTCAGCGGCTCGTTCACGAGTCCGATTTCCGCGCGCGCCGGCGATACGTTTCATGTCGATTACGGCCCGTTAGGCGGTATTGCGCTCAACTTTGTCTGAGGGCTTGCTATGGAATGTGTCCAGAATCGCTTCAAGCGCGGATTGGCGCAAGGCGAGCCGCAATTCGGATTGTGGACGGCGCTTGCCGATGCTTACGTCGTCGAGCTGCTTGCGACGGCGGGATTCGACTGGCTGCTCATCGACAACGAGCACGCGCCAAACGATGTGCGCAGCACGCTCGCGCAATTGCAGGCAGTGTCGGCGTATCGCTCGCATCCCGTCGTGCGGCCGGTCAAGAGCGATGCGGCGCTGACCAAGCAGTTGCTCGATATTGGTGCGCAGACCTTGCTGCTGCCGATGATCGATACCGAGGAACAGGCGCAAGCGGCCGTCGCGGCGACGCGCTATCCGCCGCTAGGCGTGCGCGGTGTCGGCAGCGCGCTTGCGAGGGCGTCGCGCTGGAACCGTGTGCCCGATTATCTGGCCACTGCTTCCGACGAGTTGTGCGTGCTGGTGCAGGTGGAGACGGTGCAAGGGTTATCGAATCTGGATGCGATTGCGAAAGTCGATGGCGTGGACGGCGTGTTCTTCGGGCCGGCGGATCTGAGCGCGTCGATGGGCTTTCTCGGCAAGCCTGGTGAACCCGTCGTGCGCGAGGCGATTCGCGAGGGCATTCGAACGGTGCGCGCGGCGGGCAAGGCGGCGGGCGTGCTCGCGCCCGATCGCGCGTTCGCGGCCGAATATCTGGAGGCAGGCGCGACCTTCGTCGCCGTAGGCACCGATGCGGGGCTGCTCAGCCGCGCGGCCGCCGATCTTGCGGCTTCGTATATCGCAGATCAGAGGCGCGCGGATACGACGGCAAAGGGCGGGTACTAGCGTCGCGTGGATGCGTTCGATGCGGAGGCGGCACCATGACGTCATCGATCAAACTCGTGCTCTTCGACATGGAGGGCGTGTTGTCACATTACGACCGCGCCGCGCGGACCGATCGCATGTCGTCGATCACGGGCAAGCCGCCCGAGGCCGTGCGCCACGCGATCTGGGACTCAGGGCTCGAAGCGCGCGCCGATGCCGGAGAGATCACCGATGACGAGTATCTGCTCGAACTCGGCAATTTGCTGGGCTGTCGCGTCAGCCGCGACGACTGGCTCGTTGCGCGCCACGCGTCGATCACGCCTAACGCCGAATCGCTCGCCGTCGCAGCGCGGATTGCCATGCGTCGCAAGATTGCCGTGCTGACCAACAACTGCCGCCTCGTCACGGATCACATCGGTTATCTCAACCCGCCCGTTGCGCAACTTTTCGGCTCGCATGTCTATCCGTCGGCTGCATTCGGCGCGGCGAAGCCCGCGGCCCAAGCGTATCTCGGCTGTGTCGGCCATCTCGGCGTCGATGCGCGCGAAACGCTTTTCATCGACGACTCGGAGGCCAACGTCACAGGCGCAATCGATGCCGGTTTGCACGCGTATCAGTTCGTCGATGCGGATGCGCTCTCGCGAGAGCTTGCACGATTCGATCTGCTGTAGCGCTTCTATCGAGGCGGCTTCGTGCGCCGGATGAAACGCTGTTCGACGACCGTCTTTCCCCACTGCGTGCCGTCCGCTTCTTCGGCCAGCGTGAAGCCGAACGCCTCATACAGATGACGCGCGGCGTCGAGGCCCTTGAACGTCCACAGGTAGGTCTCGTCGAAACGTTCGTCGACGAAGGCCATCGCGCGTGCCATCAATTGCCGGCCCAGACCCGAGCCGCGCAGCGAATCGTCGACGATGAACCAGCGCAGGTGTGCGATGCGCGTCGATGCGTCCGAGTCGATGGCGACCGACGCAAGCGTGCGCGCGTTGTCGACGACGAGCCACAGCCCCTTGCCAGGGTCCGGCAACGATTCTGCGAACGCCGCGAGCTCTGTCGCGACGCGCTTTTCGAAGAACACGCCGAAGCCCGAGTGCTGCGAGTAATAGCGACCGTGAAGGCTCGCGACGTCGCCGATGCAGCCGGGGTAGTAGCCCTCGACGATTTGCACGTGCGGCGCCGATGGCGTCTGATTCTCCTTGGCATCGTTGTCCTGCGCGAGCGCGCTCGCATACAGCGACAACGCACGCACCAACGCCTGTTGATCGGACGGCGCGAGCTTGCGCAAAGCGCTCGACACCTGATCGGTTGCGAACTTGTCGATTTTCTTGCGCAGCTGCTGGCCTGCTCTCGTCAGATAAAGCTCCGACGAACGCGCATCCTGGTTCGATGCCGTGCGCTCGACGAGCCCCGCCGATTCCAGCTTTGCGATCTGCCTGCTGGCGTTCGACTTGTCGAGGCGCAGTAGATGGGCGAGATCGCGCGCCTGCATGCCGGGCGTCGCGCCGATTTCGAGGATCGCGTGGACGGCCGATGGTGCAAGATCGCTTTCCGCGAGCGTGGATCGCATGAAACCGAGTTCGCGAACGAGCTTGCGCGAGAACTCGCGCAATTCGAGGATGGTCTTGTCGCGTGATTGGGAAGGTTTATCGATGATGTCCATCACGGCTCCTGGAGTTGCGCTTCGCAACTACTATAGTTGCGAAGCGCAACTTATGCAAGGGGCGTGATTTCTCTACGCCTCGCTCACCTGTATGTGATAAAGCCCCCACGGACATAGTACGAAGCGGTCTTTCAATGGCTTTGCCGCGAGTTGCGGAATGTTGTCGGCGTCGTAGATCGCCCATAAAGGACCGAGTCCGCCCAATGGCATCGGCTTGCCGTCCATGTGAGTCGCGACGACGAATTTCCAGGCGCGCACGTTGTCGAGCGTCGTCAGCACCGTATAGCCATCGACTGCGCGCAATGCAATCTTGGTGTCGCCGGAATTGGGCGCACCGGCCTGTTCGAGCACGTTCGTCAGCAACGGGCCGCTCAGAGTGTGCTGCTTCGCGTCGTATTCGATTGTCGGCTTGATCGTCACGGCGGGCAGGCCGGCGACGGACGGGTAATCGAACGTATAAGCCTCCGGGAATTTGACCAGTTGCTTCGCCATCAACTGATCGAATGCCGGATCGAGTGCGCCGCGATTCGTGCGCTTGATCGCACCCGAGACGGTCAGGATCGCGGACGCCGCCGCGCAAGCGGGATGCTTGGTGTTCGTTGCGGCGAACGCAGGCGTCACGGCTGCGCCGAATGCAGCGGCGCTGGTCAGGAACTGACGTTTGTTCATGTTCATTTGCTCCGCTGATGAGCCTGTTTTCAGGCGATTGCCAGTCGACGCGAAGGTCTGCGCTCGCGTGTGCGCGTTTCATGATGCTCTGCGGTTTTTACACGCGCAACGTTAAACCTGCAGTCACTAAACCTTTCACCGATGCTGAAGCAGCAACGCGTCAGCGTAGAATCAAATTACATTGAATGCGGCTTTTCATTCAATCCGCGCCCATTCCACGGAACCGGGGAGGATCGCGCATGAAAGACGAATCGCAAGGCGAACTGGCGCCGCTCGTCGTGGTGCATCCCGACAGGGAGATCGCAACGAGTCAGCGCCTGCCGTATTTCGTGGGCATTTCGGCCACGACGACGGGCGCGCAGGCGTTGTCGATGTACCTCGTCGTGGTCCCGCCCGGCGGACACGCCGAACCGCACATTCACAGCGGCTACGAAACGGGAATCTATGTTCTGGAAGGGCGTGTAGAGACCCGTTATGGGCCGGGCTTGCGTCAGTCAGTTGTGACGGAAGCGGGGGACTTTCTCTTCATACCGCCCGGCGTGCCGCATCAGCCTTTCAATCTCAGTACGACGACGCCGGCTCGCGCGATCGTGGCGCGCAATCATCCTGAAGAGCATGAGCAAGTGGTGCCCTACGATCCGTCCAGCGCGCCATAACAGTGCGTTCAGCAGGTATCAGAAAAGCTGAACAATCCGATGCGGATTACGCGTTTTTCTTACGCCCGCGATTGCGGCATAGTAGTCACACGACGACCTACCCGAGATTGTGACTGCCATGAACATGCGAACCGACCACGCGTTACTGGCCAATCCTCAACTGACCTTCGCGAACGTCGCATCGGGCATCTGCATTCCGTACATCGAACGCGGTGTGGGTGAGCCCGTGGTATTCGTCCACGGATCGCTGTGCGACTACCGTTACTGGGACGCGCAGATCGCGCCGCTCTCCGCGCGTTTTCGCTGCATCGCTCCGAGCCTCAGCCACTATTGGCCGGCTGCCGACGCGTGCATTCAGGACGACTTTAGCTGGCACGCTCATGTCGCCGAACTGGCGGAGTTCATCGACGCGCTGGATCTCGCGCCCGTGCATGTGGTGGGCCATTCGCGAGGCGGGTGCATCGCGTTTCACCTGGCGTGCGAATATCCGCGTCTCGTCAAAACACTGACGCTCGCCGATCCCGGTGGGCCGCTGCAAAAGGACGGCGTGCGCGAAGCGTCGCTGCCCGCCACCACGAACGCTTTGCGCGCGAAAGTCGCGGGCATGATCGAAGAGGGTATCGTCGAGCCGGGACTCGAACTATTCGTCGATTCCGTCAGCACACCCGGCGCATGGAGAAAGAGCACGACCACTTTTCGCACGATGGCGCTCGACAACGCGAGCACGCTGCCCAAGCAGTTTCGCGATCCGCTGCCTGCCTATTCACGCGACGCGGCGGCGCAAGTGAAGTGTCGGACGCTGCTCGTCGATGGGCAAAAGAGCCCGCGCATGTTCCGCAATAACGTCGACAGTCTTCAAGAGTGGATCTATCTCGCGGACCGAGGAACGATTGCGGGCGCATCGCATGGCATGAACGTCGCCAGTCCGGCTGCGTTCAACCGGATGCTCAGTTCATTTATCGGCTATTGATAGCCGCACGAGGCTCGCTCATTTGAGCCGCAGCATCATCTCGACTTCGCGATCCGTATCGTCGTCGATTCCGTCGACGCAAGGCTCGTTGTCGACGGCTTCGAATCCCGTCGATCTGTAGAGCGCGAGTGCACCGGCGTTTTCGGCGTCCGTATTCAGCGCGATATGGGTCAGGCCCATTGCGCGCGCGTGATCGACGGCGACGGCAATCAGTTGCCGCGCGATGCCGCTCCTGCGATGCGCCTGCACGACGAACAAGCCCCACAGAAAGCCCTTTTGCTGCACGGGACGCAACGGATAGCGCTTGAGTCCCGCCACGGCGATGAGCGCGTCGCCGTCGAAGGCGCCGAACACAATCTGGTTCGCCGTCGAACAGATACGCGCCTCGATTTCATCGAGAGAGCGTTTTCCCTCATCTTCGCGCGTGGACGCGAACGCGTGAGGCGCTTCGTCAATGGCGCACAGCCGCAGCGACGCGTAAGCGACTGCATCGCTCGCACACAGGGGGCGAATGTGAGGGCGAACTCGGTTCATCGCGCGATTTTAAGGCATGGACCTGCTGATCAGCCGCGAATGCACGCCGAAATTTGGCGATATACGTCATCGTATAACACATGTCTGCAACCACTTCTCAAATCCCTTGATCACGCACTTGATGGCATGCTAAACATGTGTGACTTGTCCATGGCGAGCGCTTTAGGGAAAGATGCTCAGGGTAAACGCGTCGTTGCAAAAATCATTGTGCCGTTTCATTCTGTTATCAGACAACCTATGAGCGCGAGCCTTCATGCTGCGTTTGCGAATCTTGCCGGCAGAACGTCGGCGCGTCAGGAGGAGACGATTCATGGCCAACGTTGTGCAAGGCGTATCCGTGGGACAGAAGACGCGAATCCGCTACGGGATCGTTGCGATGCTGTTCCTTGTCACGGCCGTCAACTATGCGGACCGCGCGACGCTTTCGATGGCGGGCACTGCGATGTCCAAAGATCTCGGTCTCGACGCGGTGGCCATGGGCTTCATCTTTTCCGCATTCGGCTGGTCGTATGTGATCGGTCAATTGCCGGGCGGCTGGCTGCTCGACCGCTTCGGATCGAAACGCGTTTACGCGGCGAGCATTTTCATCTGGTCGCTGTTCACTGTATTGCAGGGCACGGTCACTTACCTGAGCATTTCGCTCGCGATCAGCACGCTGTTTGCGCTGCGCTTTCTTGTCGGCTTGAGTGAAGCGCCGTCGTTTCCCGCCAATGGCCGCATCGTGGCCGCATGGTTTCCCGCTGCCGAGCGCGGCACGGCTTCTGCGATCTTCAATTCCGCGCAGTACTTTGCGACAGTGATGTTCGCGCCGATCATGGGCTGGGTTACGCATCGCTTCGGCTGGCCGTATGTCTTCTATTTCATGGGCGCAGTGGGCATTGTCGTGAGCATCGCGTGGATGAAGACGGTTTACGGTCCCAAAGATCATCCGCGCATCAGCCGCGCCGAACTCGACCACATCAAGGAGGGCGGCGCGCTCGTCGACATGGATGGACCGAAGAAGCGCAATGTCGCCGACGAAGCGGCGACGCGCGAATCGAACGTCGCTGCCCAATCCACGGACGAAGCGCCGAAGTGGTCGTACGTCAAGCAGTTGCTGCGCAACCGGATGCTGCTCGGCGTTTATATCGGCCAGTACTGCATTACGACGCTCACGTATTTCTTCCTGACCTGGTTCCCCGTGTATCTCGTCAAAGAGCGCGGCATGTCGATTCTCAATGCGGGTTTCGTCGCCGCTTTGCCTGCCGTGTGCGGATTCATCGGCGGCGTGCTTGGCGGAATCTTCTCCGATTTCCTGATTCGCAAGGGATGTTCGCTGACCGTCGCGCGCAAGGTGCCGATCGTGGTGGGCATGTTGCTGTCGACGAGCATGATCGCGTGCAACTACGTCGATTCGTCGGCTGTCGTCGTGGCTATCATGGCGTTCGCATTCTTCGGCAAGGGGCTGGGCGCGCTCGGATGGGCCGTTGTCGCGGATACGTCGCCGAAGCAGATCGCCGGTCTGAGCGGCGGCATGTTCAATACGTTCGGCAACATCGCCGCGATCACCACGCCGATCATCATTGGCTACATCGTCAAGCTGACGGGGTCGTTTAGTGGCGCACTCGTGTTCGTTGCTTGCAATGCGCTGGTTGCGATCGTGAGTTATCTGCTGATCGTGGGTGAAATCAAGCGAGTGCAGTTGAAGTGATCTTCTGAATGTCCGCAAGCGCGCGATTTTCGATTGGACCACTTGCGGGCATTTCGGGTTTGGCTCAAACACGCGCTAGCTCGCATCCGCGCCATAGGCGCCATCACCTAGCCAAACTTCAGCCCCGTCTGCTTCATCGCTTCCTGCAAGCCGAGCTTCGGGTACTTCTTCGCGACGATGCGCATATCGTTGCGTGTCTCTTCAACGAGCCAGTCGCGCAGGTTGGCAACGATCTGCCGCAACGGTTTGTTGGCCGGCGTGAGAAGACAGCAACGCCAATCCGTCACGATCACTTCGTGCTCGGCGGGCAGTAGTGCGCCTTGCGCGAGCCAATGCGACACGACATCGAGCCTGCCGAGCGCGATGCCCTGGCCAAGCAGCGCGGCTTGCACGGCGCTCGCGTAGTCGGCGAAGCTCAGCATACCCACGACACGTCGTCCGTTTCCGATGAACGCGCTAAAGTGTTCGTGCCAGCCGTGCTGTTCGTTGTCCGTTACGATCAGCGTGTCGCCTTGTGCGCGGCCGGCGTCCGTACGAACCGTGTCGAGATAGCGCTGATTGCAGACGGGCAGCAACGTTTCCGGCATCACGAACACCGCGT
This sequence comes from Paraburkholderia piptadeniae, assembly GCF_900007165.1. Lineage (GTDB taxonomy): Bacteria > Pseudomonadota > Gammaproteobacteria > Burkholderiales > Burkholderiaceae > Paraburkholderia > Paraburkholderia piptadeniae. The sequence goes on along the minus strand of NZ_CYGY02000068.1, from coordinate 881 downwards.
TCTCGTCGATCTCGCTGTCGTGCAGAAAGCGCATGCCCAGATCCACGTCATTGAGCGGCGCGTCGCTATGCCCGCCAATCAGTTGAAACCGCAAATCGATGTGAGGGAAAGCCTGCTTAACGCGGCCCATGCGCGGCATCAGCCAGTGCGTCGCGAAGTCCGTCGATACGGAGAGCATGACGGGCTCGACACCCATCGCGCGGGCCTCGATTTCGCGTATTGCGTTTTCGATGCCATCGAAGCCTTCCGAAATCGCGCGATACAGAATCTTGCCGCTCTCCGTCAACTCGATGCCGCCGCGCACGCGTTCGAACAGGCGCACGCCGATATGGTCCTCCATGCGCGCGAGCATGCGGCTCACGGCCGGCTGACTCACATCTAGTTCCTGCGCGGCGTGCGTGAAGTTGCGGCAGCGGGCGGCCGCTTCGAACACGAACAGCGCATTGGCACTCGGCAGTTTCTTGCGAAGGCTTGGCATGAGCTGATGTAATGCCTGATCCACCGAGTTGGAAATCGCTGTCGCGATGCGCCCGCTGGCTGCTGCGGCGAGCGATCGCGCGCTTCGATGAATTTGCCGCCGCGAATCGATTTTCCCGGCGCGCGTCCTCTGTCATAAGAGCACTCGCGCGCGGATGTAGTTCAATCGGGTGCAATCACGCAAGCCGGTGTGCAATCGCGGCACCCACTTCCGCCGTGTTGGCTTTGCCGCCGAGATCGCCCGTACGCGGGCCGTCCTTCAGCACGCCTTCGATGGCTGCGAGAATCGCATCGTGCGCCTCGCGTTCCTTGCCCTGGCCGTTGCCGAGAAAGTCGAGCATCATTGCAGCCGACCAGATCATCGCGATGGGATTGGCGATGCCCCTGCCCGCGATATCGGGCGC
>NZ_CYGY02000205.1 GCF_900007165.1 Paraburkholderia piptadeniae | reverse complement strand
AACCTTAACGAGACCGGAAATACGAACATCGCGATCATGAGTCACGGCCCGGCCACCTACGTCAATTCAGAGCAACAGCCTTTATGGGCCTTCGACGGTGGCAAATGGCGCAAGTTCATGATTCTTCAGTCTGATCCCCGCCAGGCGATAGGCACCTTGAGGATGCGACGCTTGACTCGCAAGTGACCACCCTTGTAGCGCACCAACCCATGAGGGGCGCCATTGGCGGCCGCCGGCACGCGCCTGCCAATGGCGCCGACACGCTGGAGGCAAAGCTGTTCCTGGTCAGCGGAAATTCGGAGGAGATTCGGAAACATCTTCGAGCGATGCGTGTAGCGTCAGTGCTTGACGCACGACCTCACGTATCAGGCCGCGCTTGAGTTGCGTTCCAGCCGCGACCGCAGATGTGACGTCTGTCGAGAGATACTGTGCAAATGCGCTGAGCAAGACTTTTTCAGGGCCCCGCGGTGGAACCGGATGATAAACACCGTTCACGATGAGACCGCCATTCCCGTCCACAGCCACGCCGCCGAACAACCGCCCTACTACGTCGTAATCCTTGGGCGGCTGAGCGGGCCGCCAGGATAATTGCAACGTCGCGCTTCGGTTTCCTTCATCGATGTCCAACACGGATGCCGACACATATGGTCGCAGTAGTGCATCGCTGCGTCCAGATTCAAATCGATCACCCTTCACAAGATCTTCGCTGCCACTCACCGCCGGCATAAGGTACGAATGGTTACCTTCGAAGCGATGCACAAGCACTGCCGCGCGTGGAATCGCGGCATCCCAGCGCTCGCGTACGCGAAACTCTACAAGATATTGGCCAATTTCTGCGGCGAGATAGCCAGGAAGAGATCGATGGTGCAGTGGACGGAGCGTCACTGTTGAATCGAACCCGCCATAGGGACCACTCCACACGCGGCTTTCGTCGAGCCAGCCTCGGGAGCGCATACACCATGCATTTAACCCCGGACCGATGTTCACGTAGTTTTCATCCGGTGCTTCGCGATCGGGAAAGGCCGCGGTGCTCATCACGTCCCACGGGTCCCGATAGTCTGTAAAGGAACCTTCAAGGCGCGCATGGTCCAGCCCGTATCCATGCCCCATCTCCTGTCCGAGAAGGCTGGGCTGAAGCGAATCGTCGTCACACAGGGCGGCCATGCCTCCTAACCACCCACACAGGTCGGTACTGCCATACGCGGACACGACGACACCGTCGAACGTGCCGGATGCCGCCATATCGGCCGACGCAAGTGCACGCGCGGCATCCAGCAGGCCATTTCGGTTGAGCTTTCCGTCAGGCTGCGGGTAGACGTTCCCAACATAGGCGCTGCGAGGCTGACTAAGTCGATACCATCCGAAGACCTTTGATCGATCGAGATCAAGACGCCCATGCGACATATCGCTGAAAAATTCCGGCATATTCATCGTTCCGCCGCCCTCGCTCGTGAATAGTTTTTGGCGAGGCTCCAGCGAAGGTAGCGTATCTGGATCGTCTTGGAAACATACACACAGTACGGCCCACCGTGAAGATGTTCCTCCGTAAAGCGCGCTGATCATCTTTTCAAGCCAGCTGTAGTCGACATCGAGCGGGCGAATGTTCAATTCGCGGTCAATCGTGGTCATTGTGCAGTCTCCTTAAATCGACTCGCACTGGCGGTCCGGAATGTACCGGCATAAAAGTGCGAGTCGTCCTACGTGAGAAAACCAAAGTTTCCAAACCAATGACCGAGATTGTTTGCAGCTATCGCTGCTATCGCGGTGGTCGTTATGACAAAGACGATACTCGCCCCGACCTATTTCAATGACGGCTAGTGTTCTGTCTCAGA
>NZ_CYGY02000255.1 GCF_900007165.1 Paraburkholderia piptadeniae | reverse complement strand
CGACTTCCTGCGCGTGTGCAGCAAGGATTGCGATGGCGAATTGCTGCCGGCCGGCCCGATTCTAGTGGCGGACCAGTTGCCGGAATCGAATCCGGTGAAGAAGAGCTCGCTTGCGTACAAGTCGGCGTATGAGAAAGCGTATGGCGCGGGGTCGGTAGCGACCTTCGGCGGCCATGCGTGGGATGCCGGCCAGATGCTGCAAGCGGCGATCCCGGTCGCGCTGAAGACCGCTCAGCCGGGCACGGAAGCGTTCCGCGTGGCACTGCGCGGCGCTCTCGAAAGCATCAAGGAGTTGCCGGTATCGCACGGCATCATGAACATCACGACGGCCGACCACAACGGCCTCGACAAGCGTGCACGCGTGATCGTGCAGATCGTCGACGGCAAGTGGAAGCTGCAGAACGACTAACGATAAAAAGCGCTACGGGCCTCTCGCGCAATCGGCGGCGTGCATGACGCCGCATTGCCATTCTGTTCGATGACAATGGCATCGACCGCCGCGCCGGAACAC
>NZ_CYGY02000281.1 GCF_900007165.1 Paraburkholderia piptadeniae | reverse complement strand
GAGTCTCGTGGGCTCGGGCGGGCTGCTGCTCTTCATGGGCGCGTTTTCGATTCTTTCCGCGGCGCACTGGCAAAAGCTGAACCGGCGCCGCCAATCATTTTTTCATGGAGGCCACTGATTGAGAGTCGCCATCGTCACGCACGTGGTGCGTCATAACGACGGGCAGGGCCGCGTCAATCACGAGATCGCGCGCGCGGCGCTCGACGAGAACATCGAGGTCACGCTGATCGCCTCGCACGTCGCGCCCGAACTGCTGAAGCATCCGCTCGTGAGCTGGGTGCCTGTGAAGATCGGCCGCTTCTGGCCGACCAATCTGCTGCGCCAGCAGGTGTTCGCGCTCAAGAGCGCGCGGTGGCTGCGCACGCACCGCGAGGAGTACGACGTGCTGCACGTCAACGGCTTCATCACATGGAGTCCCGCCGACGTCAACACCGCGCACTTCGTCCACTCCGGCTGGTTCAACAGCAGGTACTACCCGTTTGGCCTCAGCAAGGGATTGTGG